>JAQSCO010000016.1 GCA_029945445.1 Lacunisphaera sp.
ATGATCGCGAGGGTCGCCGGTGATGCGGTGACCGACCGCCTCGATGCGACCGAGTTTCTTGGTATCGAGGTGGAGCAACTCGCCCGGGTGCTCGCGCTCGTAACGCACCACCGGAGCCGGGGGCGGTCCCGGCCGGTGACCGCGGAGGATCCGGCTGAGCGTGGCCTCGGAGATGCCCGTGTGCTCGCTGATCTCGGCGTAGGTCAGGCCCTGCTCCCGCCACCGCCAGACTTTCTGGCGGCGGGACTCGGCGATACGCTTGGGGCTGTGGTGTGGGCGGGAGGATCGGTCCCGCAAGCCGTCCCGGCCCTCGGCCTGGTATAGCGCGCAAGCCATTTGCGGACGGTCTTCGGGCAGACGCTGAAGGCGGCAGCTGCCGCCTTCAGCGTCTGCCTTTCCTCGACCACCAACCGAATGATGTCCGCTCGACTACACGGGGTAGTCCGTGCTCTGCTGTGCATGTCCTTCTGGTGCCTCCTGAGTTGGATGTTTTTGTTTCCAACCCATCTCTCTCAGACTGACACCAGGGCGACAACCTCCTGAAACTTCACACTTAGGGCGCCGTACGGGCAATTAACTAATAACTAAATTGGGATATGCACTTGACGCCACCTAGCCGATCTACCGGCGTGCACGGTCGCGGCCTTCAGAGGCAAACGGCTGCGGCGCGAACGGCAATTTCGACGCGGGTGGCATTAAGTGCATAGGCCAATAACTAAATGGGCTACTTTAGTGTGCGCAGGAGGCCGGATTTCGCTCTGTCGCGACTCCTCGACCTTCCGGCGCCGCAAGCTCGATCCCAATTCACAGAGTGTAACCTCGGCGCTTACGCACAGTAAAGTAGCCCATTTTCTTAACTAATAGGGGTATGCACTCGGCTACAACGGATCGCCATCGGTTTGGCCCGCCGCTGCTGGCAATTTCAACTGGTTACAGTTTGTCACCGGTTGACCATTTTCGAGGGTCAAAGAATTGGCGCTGCCACCTGAACGGCAGGTATTTGCAAGATGCTTAATTGTAGCCGAGTGCATACCCTATTTAACTAATTAAGCGAATCGGGACTGTCACCGCCACTCCTGAGCTGGTCAACTCACCGCTGGCCCTCCGGCGACCCGAAGTCGTGAGGAGAAAGTCCCTGCCCCACTCCACCAATGAAAACCGCGATTCCATTCCACCTAATCCGTAACACGCACGCCCTCTCGTGCCTGCTGGCGTTGTGGTGTTCCACGGCGTCCATCAGGGCGGCTTCGTCTGAACCCACGCGACCGAACATTCTATTTCTGCTAACCGACGACCAGACTTGGGAAGCGCTGGGCTGCACCGGCGGCGAGGTGAAAACACCGAACATGGATGGGCTCGCCGCCCGGGGCATGCTCTTCACCCACGGCTACAACATGGGCTCGTGGACCGGGGCGGTCTGTGTCGCCAGTCGCACGATGTTTAACACCGGGCGCACGCTCTGGCATTGCCGTGATCTCGAGCTGGCCGAGCTGGCCTATCGCGCGTCCCGCAAGGATGGAAACTCACCGCTTGCCAAACCCAACCCGGGAACCGCTTGGAGCCAATGGCTGAGGTCCGCCGGCTACCGCACGTACTTCGCCGGAAAATGGCACACGATAGTCCATGACGTTCATGACCTCTTCGATATCGTCGGCACCGTCCGCCCCGGGATGGCTGATGATACCCCGGACGGCTATAATCGGCCCGACGCAGCCGGCATCCGCACCTGGCTGCCGTGGGACCAGTCGAAGGGCGGTCATTGGGAAGGCGGCCGCCACTGGGAAGAGATTCTGGCCGACGAGGGGATCGGATTTCTCAAGATCGCCGCTCAGCGCAAAGAGCCTTTCTTCATGTATCTGGCCTTCAATTCCCCGCATGACCCCCGTCAGTCGCCGCGCGACTACGTGGAGATGTATCCGATCGACCAAGTGAAAGTGCCGCGAAACTTCCTGCCCGACTATCCCTACCGACTCAACATAGGATTGCCAGACAGCCAGCGGGACGAGCGCCTTGCGCCGCATCCGCGCACGGAGTTCGCGATCAAGGTGCACCGGCAGGAGTATTACGCCCTGGTCACCTTCCTCGACGCCCAGATCGGGCGCATCCTAGACGCCCTCGAGAAGAACGGGCTCGCCGGCAATACGATCGTTTTCTCACCTCGGACCACGGCCTGTCCGTGGGTCACCACGGTTTGCTGGGTAAGCAAAACATGTATGATGACAGCCTATGCGCACCGATCATCGCTGCCGGCCCCGGCATCGCTCCCGGGCGGCGCACCGATACTCGCGTCTACATCCAGGACATCGTCCCCACGACGCTTGCCCTGGCCGGCGCCGCCATTCCGACCAACATGGAATTTTCCAGCCTGTTACCTCTGCTGCACGGCGAGCCGCAGCACGGTCGCGCCCGAATCTACAGCGCCTATTTCGGTTTCCAGCGTGCCGTGGTCGAAGGCAACTGGAAGCTGATCCACTACCCCGTCGCCAAGGTCTCCCGGCTCTTCAATCTCGCCATCGACCCGGACGAAATGCACGACCGCGCGGGCGACCCCGACCAATCCGGCCGGCTTACGGCCCTCAAGCAAATGCTGCTGGAGCAAATGAAATCCTATGACGACCCCCTGCTCCGCGGCGAAAGACTGCTGCCGTCCTCACCCAAGGAGCTCTGATCCGCGGATGCGGTTTCCAAGCCGATCCCCGCAAGCAACCAACACCGACTCACCAACGGAATTGCTGACCCTTCAATATTCTCCGAAGATGGGGAACCGGCAAAGCGAGCCACAACCACACTCCGACATGTTTAATCGATTAAGTTTCCCCATAGCCGCCTCGCCGGGCCCCGTCGCCAACCTTTCTGGGAGTGATTGCCGCTGCCAATGTTCATCCGCGTGATCGGTCGCTCCCGAGCTTCTCATCGCGCCGCTTCATTTGGATTACCGCCGACCGTCTTCGCACAGCACTCGAAATAAGTAATCGCCCGCCACAGACCCACCTGCACGCTCGCAAGTCACCCCCGATCCCTTAGCATGTCACCCTACGAAAACCTTCTTCGCCAGGAAGATTTCCGCCGCGTCGGACTTTGCGCGCTGGTCAAGCCCGGTATGGAGCATTCCCTCATCGCCGCAGTCAAACAAGGCCCGCCCCCGGCGCAGATACTTTTTCGCAACGTGCACGCCTTCACCGGCGAACTGCCCGGCTATTCCTGCATCTTCGTCTATCTGGAAACCACGGACAAGGACGTCGAGACTGTGCCTGCTCTGCTGCGCAAGGATCCAGCCTTTGCAGTTCTGACCCAATACTTGTCGGCTCACCCGCGAGCCGAGCCCACGGGAACCCCGTGGATACGCATGGAACTGATCAATGTGATCGACCCCACCATGCCAGCCGCAGTTTCGCAGACCCAGCACTTGGGCTATTTTTCGCGGCTGCGACCGGATCGCGAATTGACTTATCGCACCCTGCATCAAACCAACTGGCCGGGTGTCGTTGACCAGATGGCCCGCAGCCATTATTGTTGTTGGATCACGTTCCTCATCGAAATCGGCTCCGATCTCGCGCTCTTCACCTACTGCCAATACGTGGGACACAACAAAGCGACCGACGACGACGACATGGCCGCCGACCCCACGACCCAGAGATGGTGGGTGCATACCCAACCCTGCCTGGAAGGCATGGCCGGCGCCACCACTCCGTGGATGCCGCTCACCGAGGCGACGAGCGCTCGCGCGACCATACCTCTGCCGCAAACGGTTTCCTGATCCCGTGCCTCGCCGGCACGAGCGTGGTCGAGCAACCGGCTCCACCCGAATGGCCCGACACCAATCCGGGTGCAAACCAGGCAACGGGCTTCCCGCCGAAGCACTGGTTCACCACGGGAGTGCTTCGCCGGTGGCCGAGAAAAAGCCACCCGCCTTATCAGGACCCAGCTCGTGGATCGTCCGCGCGATTTGCCCGACGGCATCTTCGACGCATGTCGGCGCGTCCGGTCCGCCCATCGTGGTTTGCACCCAACCGGGATTGAGGGCGAACACCCCGACTCCCGCCGGCTTGAGTTTCTCCGCCAGCCGGCGCGTGAGGCTGTTGATCGCCGCCTTGGTCATCGCATAGGCGTCGAGCGGCCCATCCGGACCGATATTCAGCTGCATGGATCCCATGCCGGAGGAGATATTGACCAGCTTGGCACCACGCATCAGTCGCGGCGCGACCGCCTGCGCCACCAGCGCGGCCCCAACCACATTGACGCGCCAGTTGTGGTCGAACACCTCCGCCGTCCATTTCCCGAAAGCTGCCGCAACCGACACGCCGGCGTTGTTGATCAAGAGATCGAGCCGGATACCACCAGCGCCCAGCTCTTGCCCCAACCGAGCAATTGAAGTGTCGGACTCGAGATCCAATTGAAGCACCGTCAATCGATCCGGATGCGCCTCGACCAGCGCGGCGAGTTCCTGGGCCTTCGCGGGCTCACGCACCGCTGCGATCACGCTCCAGCCTTCCCGCAGGTAATGCCTGACATACCCTAGCCCCATTCCACGATTTGCCCCAGTGACCAGAACCGTTTCGTCCGCGGACGAGTCAATTTTTAGATTCATGGTTTCAAATCAGCTGACCGGACTGAAAACGGGTTATTCGTAAGTCTCACGCCGCAGGAAATAGCCCTTCAGCGTCTCGTCCGCTTCGAAGCGCTCCATGAACCCCGTGCCCGTGGCGTCGTCCACCACGTGGCACAGGCCCCAACGCAGCCCTTCAAGCGGGCCCTTGTCGTGGTCCGGCGTGCGAAACAGGCCGTTGGCGTGGGGTGCGCCCTTGATGCAGGCCTTGATCTCGAAATTGATCCCGTCAGACGCCCACTGCAGGGTGTTTTTCTCTGGTCCGTCCGTGGTCAGCATTGCCGCGATGCCGCCGTTGTAATGCCAAACGCAGATCTCGTGACCGGAATTGGTGATGGGATTGTATTCGCTCCGCACATAGGGGCCTTCCGGCTGGTCGGCAATGGCTACACCCCACTTTGTCTCGCGGCCACCCATGAACATCTGTTCGCCCATCGGCTCCCCTTTGTAGTAGAGGTAGAATTTGTCGTTGAAGAACATCAGGGTCGGATCGTGGACCTTGTGGCTGTCGAAGCTGCCCTTTCTCTTCACCAGGAACCGGTTGTCCGCCTCGCCCTCCCATTCGCCATCGGCGGAGGTATGCAAAATAGGCTGCCCCACCTTGCGCCACGGGCCGCTCGGCGAATCCGCCACTGCGAGTGAGATATTCTCGAAGGAACGGCGCACGTAGGGATGCTGCACTACCTGATACACGAGGTAATACTTGCCGTTGTGCGCAAGAATTTCCGGCGTGAAGACACTCCGATCATCAAAATCGCCGCGCTGCCCACGCGCCACCGCCAACCCCTTTTCGTCCCAATGCCAACCATCCTTGCTCGTGCCATGCCAGATGTCGCATTGATCCCAAGGGAACGTTTTCTTCTCCAAATCGCCCGTGCCAAACCCGTAACTCCGACCGAGCGAGCGCGAATACCAGACGTGATACAATCCTTCCGCGAAAATCACCGCGCTGGGATCGCGTCGCACCAGGTCCGGCTGCAACTCAGCCAGGTCGCCCGTGACGGGTTTGGTAACGATTTCACAGAACCACTCCGGCCCTTGGAAATAATTGCGTTCAATCGCACGCTTGGTCGCAGCACTTTGCTTCTTGCTCATGGGAATTCCATTAAAGTTGCCAGTTCACTTGCCACGTCTGGCGTAGGCGGCTTCAAAGTCCATCTCCACTTCCTCGATGGTCTTGTTCTTGGTTTCCGGCAGCCAACGGTAAATTGCGATCAGGCCGACGAAGCTCATCAACGCATAACTGAGGAAGGTGTTGGCCGCGCCCAATGTAGATAACTGCCACGGGAAAAACTGTGTGATGAAATAGCTCACGATGCTGGTGACGAAGGCGAAGCTTGGAATCGCCACCCCGCGCACTGCGGTGGGAAAGATTTCCGAGAACAGCACCCACATGATCGGGCCGACAGAAAACTGAAACGCGGAGATGAAGCTCATGATGCCGAGCAGAATCAGCGTGGCGTTAATCTTCGCCGCCTTCTGTAACAGGACGCTCGAATGATCGCGCACCTGGAGCTCTCCGACCGCGCCCTTGAGCGCGTTCTTGAATTCCGTGTCGCTTAGATAGGTCACCCCGACCATCGGTTTCAACGCGGCTTTGTTCACGTGGTCCGGCAGACTTGCAACGGCCTGTTCGGTCAACTGGTAACGGGCGGTTTTGAAGCCGTAGGAGCAAATTCCCAAGCTCACAATACACCAGATCAGGCCACCAATCATCATCGGCCGGCGTCCCAGTTTGTCGATAAGAAGGATCGCAAAAAACGTGAAGATGACGCTGACGATACCGACCACCGCCGACTGCCGGAACGCGGCATCAGTTCCCCCACCCAGCTGCTCAAACACAGTCGGTGCGTAAAAGAGCACTGCATTGATGCCAGTCGCAGGCTGCACGGCGGCGATGGCGATGCCCAGCAGAAGCACAAGCCGCAGGCGCGGCGTAAAGAGCTGCGCAAACTGGGCGAACACCGACAGGCTGGTCGTGCCCTTACTGAGACTTTCCTCCACCTCCTTGATCTCATGGGCGATCTCGTCTGGCGACAGCACCTGGGCCATGACGCTGCGGGCTTCCTCCATCCGTTTGTTCCGGAACAACCAACGCGGGCTCTCGGGCACGAAGAACAAACCAACGAACCAGACCATGGCGAAAGGAATTTCCGAGCCGAGCATCCACCGCCAAGCCTGCGTGGAAAAGCCCCAGTTCGCCACCCAGGCAGCGTCCGACTTTGAGGCCAGCAGGATGTAATAATTGATGAAGTAAGCCGCCGCGAACCCCAGCACGATGCTGGTCTGGTTCATCGCCACCAGCTTGCCGCGCCACTTCGGAGGCGCGATCTCCCCCAGATACATCGAGGCGAGTGAGAGGGATGTGAAGGCCAATCCGCCGATGAACCGTGCGATCACCAACGTGACGTAGCTGGTCGCAAACGCGGACCACACTGCGGAAATCAGGTAGAGGCCCGCTACCAGCACCAGCGCCTTCTTGCGCCCGAATTTGTCGCACACGTAGCCGGCTAGCAGGAGCGCAAACAGCACACCCATGCCGGGCGCGCTGACCGCCGTGCCCACCTGCATCTCCGACAAGTCGAACTTACTCGTGATGAACGGCACCGTGCCGGAGATGACGGCGGCATCGAGGCCGAAGACAAAGCCACCGAGCGTGACGATGATGGCAATGAGAAAGGCCCGGCGGGCGGTTTGGGGAATCATTGGATTTTTATTAGCGTCAATCGCGGGCGATGAGTGTTTGACGGTTGAACCTATCACTTGGCCTTGAGCTCGCCGAACCGCCGTTTGTAGAGTCCGCTGTTTAATTCCTTCGCGGCCTTGACCATCTCGGGATACGGAATGTCGGTATTGCTCACAAACCCGATGTTATAGGCCTCGCCGTCGTGCGTCCGGCCCGTGAGCGGTGAATCCGTGTATTGAAACCAGTGTGCTCCGACAAAATACGGATTATCGGCCACCGCCTCGACATATTTCTTGAACATGCGGGCGCGGTCAGCCTGGTCCGCCGCATAGATCAATCCCGGATGAAACATCCCGGTGTCCGAAGTCGCTCCCATGTGGAATTCACCAATGATGCTGGGCATGTCCACCTCCTTCAGGAAGGTCCAATCTGCCTCTCGGAAACCCTCCTTGTAATGGTTGTAGCTGACGACATCCGTATATTTCTTGGCCGCGGCCACCACCTCCGGATTCATGCCCCAACCCGCCATGCGCACGCCCATATACAAATGATGCGGCAATACCTCGCGCAGCGCGTCCCGCACGACCCGGAAATACTCATTACAATAGGCCAGCAACATCGCGGAGAAATCGGCCCGCACGGCGTCGTTGCGGGCAGTCACCGTCACGCCCTTCGTCAGCGCTTCCCAGGATGGAAGCGAAGTTTCCCACACCTTGTTTAACGCCTCAATCGTCCCATACTTTTGGTTAAGGATCCGCACGAACTCCGCCTTGGTCGGACTCTCGGCGGCACTCAGATTCAACGCGCTGATCACGATGACATATTGCGATTCAAACGACCCGGTCTTGCCCCAACTCTTTTCATTGTCCACAAACACTCCCACGCACCACGGGCTGTCTTGAACTTCAGCCGCGACGGCCTTCAGCGTCAATTTAGCGCGACGGACAAATTCTGGATCGAATGGGTCAGGCATCGGGGCCCATAAACCTGAAGACACCGTCTTGTAGTTGCCGATAATCCAGCCATTGGCAAAATAGGGAATCTTATCCAGGTGATAAAAGGAGGGATCGGCCCAGTTGCCCAGGCAGGTGAAGCCCCAGTCCAACATACGGTCGGCAGTTACGTCGCGCCATTTTGCGAGATAGGAACCGGGGCCGGTTCGACCATAGCGGCGTTCCAGGTTGGCCTCATAGAAGCTGAATGACTCGCCGTGCGCTACCGGACCCAGATGCACCGAGCGTTCATAGCTGTAATGCGCGGCCAATGGGTCATCGTAAGCGGGCAGCCAAGTAAACATCTTGTTCCGCAACTCCGAAATAATGAAGCGTGTATTCCGCGCCTCGGCGCTGGTTTGAATGAAGCCCTTCGAGTCCTCCGGCGTGAGGTCTTCTGGATCAACGGCGCGCACCGTCGGCTCATGAAAATCCACCCCGGTCATGGTCGGCGTGTTCGCCATGCGGACATTCGCGATGCCGTTGGCGAAATATAGATATCCGTCCGGATCGACCAGCGACCATTTACCCTGAACCTTTTCCGTGCGGAAATAACCGGTGGCTTTCAAGCGCGGGCCATTCTTCCACCCGCCCCACTTCGAGCGATCCGCCATCGGCTTGGACTTCGCCAGTTCGGCGAGCTCGGCTTCCGCCCTCGCTTTCAGTTCCGCCGCGGAGTGAACCTTGATGGGAAATTCGACTTTGGCATTCTGGCCGAATTCATCACAGATGCCCACGAGGAAGTTCGGATCGAATCCCGGATTGGGCACGACCCGGAAGTTTTCCAAGACCAACCGCTTGTCGTGCGCGATGACGTCAGTATGCAGGTTGATCGAGGCAATCTGCGCGGCATCCAACTGCTTCAAGTCACGTTTGCCGCCGACAAACTGGGTCTCGTGCGTTGGCCAGGCCGGCGGGTTGTTGGCCTGCCCGCTGTCGACCAATAGTTCCGGTCCTTTGATTACAAAAAAGCAGGTGCGCGGCCTGCCCCCGACCGGGATGGAGACCCGGCGCGTAGTGCTGGCCCCTGATTTGTCGCCGATAACGGCGATGAGATCCACCGAGTAGTCTCCCGTGTTGACGACATCGAACGCCAGGTGGCAGTCGCCCAGCGCGCTCCAATCCCAGGACTGCGGCGGTTTGATCGTGACCCCGGAATTACTGGCTTTGGCGTCGAAGCTGACTTCGAGCGCCCGCCCCCCCGGGCGCTGGGGGCTTGGGACTAGCGCCAGTTTCGCTTTGTTGGCTGTCACGCCAACCGGCAGCGCTTCGCCTTCCAACGTGATCACCGGTATACTCGACGAGGGAATCGTGGCGGCGGTCGCTGCCGCGATCAGGAGGTTGCCGCCAACTACGGCCAGCACCCTGGCAAGAAAGCGAATCCAGTAACGAATGATTTTGTATTTCATGGAGGTATGCGGCCTAGGAGTGGCGGGTCGCGCCGCCGGTGGTAAAGCCATCCGCCTTGTCCGGTGAGTCGCCGCCGGACTGAGCGCGCTGCGGTCCGCTCATTTTCGGGAAGAAGCGATAGTAGTCGGCGCAAGGGAACTTTGATTTGTGCGCCCGCAGCTCGGCGGAGAGGCTCTCACAGGCGAGCTTGGCCCGCGCCTGGTCACCGCGCAGCACGATGTAATGGTTGGCCGAGAGTTCACGCCCACTGGTGTTGAGGAGTACAAACTCCACGCGGAACCCTTTGGCGGCACCCTTCGTCACCTTCCATTCGCAGTCCAGATGATGCTCGGAGGCGTTCGATTTCACGCTCTTGATCCGGTCGCTCTGCTCGTGCAGCACACGGCCGCTGTCCTCATCGCGGATCGTCGTCTTCAACACGCAGTTGGCGAAGGTCTCGTGCCGGTCGTTCACGACCCACACGCGTCCCGCGAAAGTCTCGCCCGGCAACCAGCGGCGTTTGCTGAATTCTAGCGAAACAAGTACCGGTTGATAGGCGCGGCGCACGAAGTCGAACGACCGTTTCTTGTCCTGGAAGTAATCCACTATGCCCCACTTGAAGTCGGGGGCGAACGTGATGAAGTGGCAGATGGAGATGGCGCTGGTCTTCGGTTTGCGCCGGCGCACATGCTCGATGCCCCACTGGAAAATGGTGCCTTGGTTGATCTGCGAGGCCTCGACGAACCGCTCGAGCGAATCGGTGCATTGGTCCCCGAGGATCTGGAAGTTCAATGCGCGGAAAATATCAAGGTCCGCCCAGTGATGTCCCCAACTAGGGCCGGGCGGCCAGACTTCGTCGGCCGGGATGAATTTGTGGATGCTCTCGACGTTCGGGGCGGAGCTGACGGCGAACTCCGGAATGGCGGCGTAGTCCCACGTCGGCACTTCCTCCTCCAGCATCAGCGCTCCGATGGTATAAAACATTTTGTGCGTGTGGCCGCTGTCCTTCGGTTTGCCCACGCCCATTTCGTGCAGCAACGGCGGCCAGTTCAGCGGCGACGTCGGGATGTAAGGCAGGTTCGTGTAGGGCCGGATGGCATCTTCGAGTCCGACGATGAACTCGACGTTATACTCCAGCCCTTCGTTGCCGTAGAAACTTTCCTCGCCGCCTTCGAGCAGCACGAGGCACGGATGCCGGCGCAGCGTCTTGAGGCACGCGATCGCCTCGGCGTAGGTGGCGTCGCGGAATTTTTGGTCGCGCGGCAGATTGATCGAAGCGATCGGCAGCAAGTCCTGCCAAACGGTGATGCCCGCTTCGTCGCACAAGTCGTAGAACAAATCCACCTCGGTCGGATGCCAGCCGAAGATGCGGAGATTGTTCAGGTTCGATTCCTTCGCCAGCGCAACGAGCTTGCTGTATTTGTCCGCGCTGTTGCGTCCGTAGAAAATATCCGGCGGCCCGCCCCAGTTGCCGGAGCGGTAGAACGTGCGCTTGCCGTTGATGACGGGCGTCCAGGAATACATCACCTCGTCCTCGGTGTAGCCAGGATTGCGCTCCATGCGAATCTCGCGGATGCCGAAGCGTGTGGTCTTCTCGTCCCATGCCGTGCCGTCTGGTCCGGACACGACGACCTCGACGTGGTGCAGATTGGGCGTGCCCAAATCCCACGGCCACCAGAGCTTCGCGTCCGGAATTTTAAAGATAAGGGTGAGCGTATTGTCGGCCTTGAGCTTGGTGATCGATGCTTCCGCCGTATGCAGGCCCGTCTCGCAATTCGCCCCGCGAATGACCGCGAGTACTTTGGCTTTTTTGCCCAGCAGTTTCTTGCCGGCAGCAACCTGCACCTGCACTGAAACCGTGGCTGATCCATCATCGTTGATTTTCGATAACGGGTAAACATCAGCCAAGTATGCCGGACCGGTGGCGACCAAGCGGATGGGTTTCCAAATACCCATCGGAGTCAGCGTGCGCCAATAATCACCATGCCAGCCAAACTTGCGCCCACAGACCTCGCGATAGGAACGTGGTGGTGGATCAAGTTTCACGACAACGCCGTTGTCTCCTTCGTCTCCGACGTAAAGGAGCGCACCGACTTCAAATTCGAAGGGCGAAAACATTCCCTCGTGACGTCCGAGAAATTTGCCGTTAAGCCAGACTTCACAGGCGTAGTCGACACCGTCGAACACGAGACGAAATGAACGGCCGCGCTGCGATTCGGGCACCTTGAATTTACAGCGATACCACCACTCGCGCTCCATCGCCCACTTTGCCTTCATGCCGTTGCGACCAAAGTGCGGGTCGTCGATCTCCCCTGCCCTCCAGAGGTCGGTATATACATCGCCCGGCACTTCCGCGCCGTTCCAGTTGAACGTGCTGCTGCAATGTTCGCCGAGATGCAGGTGAAACCCTTCCTTCACGCCCTGACCCGGCCGAATACCCTCCATCTGCCACAGATTTGAACTCAAATCAAGCGTCCAGCGCCCATCAGTCCCGGTGGGCGCAGTACCACACACGGAACTGGACGGCGTCATGAAGCCGGGCGCTTCGCGTTCGGTGATCGATTCGGACGGCTTACTGCGACGTGGTCGTTTGATTTTCGACATAATAGCTTAGGTTTGGAAATGAAACGAGGGGAGAGGATTAGTTGGAGCGCTTATGCATGTCCTTGTCCTCCTGCATCGCGTTTGCGCGAGCCGACTTCCTCGGCTGAATAATGGCACCTTTGACGGCGGCGTCATAGCGAAACTGATACATGCGTTGGCCAAGCTCCGCGACGCGCTCGGTCAATTCAAAGAAGGGCCGGTCACAAATGTCCACCAGGCCGACATTGTAGTTTTCTCCGTCCCCGCGTCCGGTGGGCGGCTGGTCGCCATACTGGAACCAGTGGGTGCCAACGATGTAGGGGTTGAGCAATGCGCTCTCCACGTAGCGCGTGTAGAGCTCGCCGCGTTGCGATTGGTCGAAGGCTTCGCGAATACCCACATGAAGCGAGCCCCGGTCAAGCGCGCCAAAGTGAAATTCGCCAATGACGATCGGTTTGTCCAAGCCCTCAGGCAGGCCGACATCCCGCACGTCGTAATCGTATTTATTCATGCTCATCACATCCGCATACTTGGCGGCTGTGCGCAGAACGATGTCGCTGTTGGCCCATGCTAGGCGGCAACCAAGATACATGACACGAGGTGCGATCGACCGCATCTCCTCGTGGACCGTGGAAAAATAAATTTCGGCAATCTTCGCGTAGAAGGCCTGCAAGTCTTCCCAGGCCCTGGCCTTGTCGGGCGTTGCGGTGGTTTCGAGCAGAGCCTGCCAAGAGGCGTGTGTCGTGCCCCACACGGCGTTGAGTGCACTGATCGTTCCATACTTGGCCTTGAGATCCTCAATGAAAACCTGCTTGGCGGCCTGATCTGCCGGACTGGCCAAGGTGGCGATGGCCAGCGAACCTTCCGCGCCCCATGAGAGTTCATTCTCGATGAAGAAGCCGATGCACCAAGGGTCGCTGCCCGGACGACGGCGGTCCGCCAAAGCCAACTTCACCTGACGGCGGAAACTAGGATCGAATACATCGTGAAATTTGCCCCAATACCCCTGTGAAGCCTCGATCTTCTTCGTGTCTTGAACCCAAACCGTCTCGGTATAAGGCGTCATGTCCGACTCGCAAAGCGCCTTGTCCGAAGCCACACCCAAGGTGTTCAGGCCCCAGCTTCGGAGCCGGGCATGGGTCACCCGAGCGTCACGCTCACGCCAGTTCTCGCCATACTTCTTGTAGAGATTGGACGCAGTGAAATTATAGGTATCGCGCTCACCGTAGCCCTTGTAGAACCCGTGGGACGCGCCGTAGGCCTTGCCATAAAAACTGCCGTAGGGCACGGCATCCTTGGGCGGCAGCCATTCGAAGTAGGATTCCCGGTCGGTGGTGCCGGTGATCGCTGCGTCTGGCCCAACACAGCCAACCCCGTGCGACCAAAACAAGCAGCCTTCCGGATCAACGAGCCACCAGACGCCCTCGTGCTTCTGCGCGCGGAAGAAACCGGTCGCCTCAAAACGTGGACCATCCTTCCACCCGCCGAACTTGTTGAAATAGGTTGGACCGGGGTGCGCGGCCAGTTGACGTTCCTCCTCGGTGGCCTGCTGGCGCATGTCGTCCACCGAAAGTGTTTTGCCCGGCCAGTCCGCGTGCTTGTATTGGCCGAAGCGATCAACGAAAGGCAGGTAGCCCTCCGTGCCCACAGAGCGCACGGGATTGGTGGCGCGGATGTTATCAATCACCAGTTTGTGTTTGTTGTCCGGGTACGAGATCGTGATTTTGACCTGATCAATAGCGCTCAGATCGGTCTTGGCCTGTCCGGGAGCAGCCCGCATGCCCATCAACGGGAAGGACTCGGCGAAACGCCATGGCGTGGTCGCAATGTCGTCAGCCACCGTCTTGGTTTCACCCGGTTCAAGATCAAAGCGGATTTCCATCTGCCAAGCCTCCATGCCGTCTGCCGGATCACCGACCTTAAAGATAATTGCCGCCGGATGCTCGCCCTGGTTGGTAATGTCCATTTTCACATGGTAGTAGGGGTTCAGGTCCCAGCTGCCCTTGGGTCGTTTAATCGTCACGCCTGGTCCGCCCGCCTGGTAACCGGTTTCGACCAGCAACTGCTTGTTGCCGTTTCCGATCAAGCTCACGTGCGCGTCTGTAGTTTGGACGGTGCTCAAATCGAAGCCGTTATCAAAATCGAACATGACCAGACTATCGGGTACGGGCTGGGATGAGGCAGGCGTCTGCGCGAGACCTGATTTAGATGATACTGCCAGCATCACTAGGGCAGCTGCGGCGGAGTTAAAAAAGTTTTTCAGATTTCGGGACGGGGAATTGGACTGGAGCCGCTTTACAACTGAAGCGACGGGATCAATGACATCTCGCGTAACTCCAGCGCTGTTCCAGTTGGATACGCTGCAGCATGCCTCGCCGCGGTGCAGTTGAAAGCCTTCTTTCCCACCTTGGCCCGGTCGAATGCCCTCCATCTGCCAAAGCGTGGAACTCAAATCGAGTATCCAGCGCCCGTCAGCTGGCGCAGGTGCATTTCCTCCGATGGAAATAGATGGCGTCGCGACGCGCGGGGCTTCAAACGCTTCGATCAACTCGGAAAGTTTGATGAACGCAGTTCGCCTCAGGAATTTCATTAGTTACAAAGCAAGCGGTGCGCACAATCGCTCCCGGTCAAAAGCCGTCCAATGAGTTGCTGGTTAGCCGCTGGCTCGCATGGCTTGTGGAACAAATCATACCAGACATAAAGTGAAGGGGCAGGCCGCATACGCATTGCATACAATATACAGGTTGCGCGTCAAGCTCGCGGTTTCACTCCTGCAGTTGCAAATAGAGGCCGATCCTCGAATCCGATTACCCAACGATCCCCAGACTGAGCAAGGCCTATGGTATGGCCACAAGGGTGAGCTTGGCGACGCTCAGGCCATCGGATTCAGCTTGCATGAGAATTTTACCCGACTCCCCGGGGCGACTGCGAATAATCGCCAGCGCCAGCCCATTGAATGCGCGGCGCCAGTTCGCTTGAAAGGGATCGATAGTGGCGGCATTGCCGTTGTCCACCCCGGCGATCTCTCCCGGCCCTTTGAGGGTAAAAGTCACTTTGTTGTCGGCGAGCGGACACAGATTGCCGTCCTTATCCTCGATACGAACGGTCACGAACGACAGGTCATAGCCATCCGCAGCGATGGTCTTGCGATCAGGAACAAGCGCTATGCGCGCCGGCAAACCCGCCGTTCGGACAATCTTGCGGGCGGCCTCCCGGCCATCTTTGTAGCCGATCACCTCAAGAGAACCCGGCGCGTAGGGCACATCCCAGCGCAAGCGATATTTCGATTCAAAGGTCGGCCCGGGATAGTTATTGAACGTCACGAGCACCGGAGTGGTATCAATTCCGGGCTTTTTGCGCCCGAGCGATTTGCCGTTCACGCGGAGCTCCACCTCATCGCAGTTGGAATAGGCGTAGACCGGAATCGCCTCATCCTCGTGGCCAGTCCAGTTCCAGTGCGGCAGCACATGCACCATCGGCTTTTTCGTCCAGCGGCTTTGATAAAGATAGAACCGGTCTTTAGGGAACCCCGCCAGATCCACGGCGCCGAAATACGAGCTTCGCGATGGCCAGTCATCGTTCCAGTAGCCGTTGGTGCTGTTGTCCCGGCCACCGTAGGGCGTAGGTTCCCCTAGGTAATCGAAGCCAGTCCAGATAAACTCCCCGAGAACCGTCGGATTCTTCTCCTGCGCGGCAAATTCAACGTCGGGCGGATAGGCCCAAGGGGGGCCGATCAGATCGTAACTGCTGACCTGCTTGTCGGGGGAGGTCATGTATTTCTGAAGTGGCAGGTGGTAGACACCGCGACTGCTCGTGCAGGAGGAAGTCTCTGAACCGTAGATGATCCAGTCGGGATGCTTGCCCTTCTCAACTTCGTAGAACAAAGGCTTGTAGTTCATGCCGACGAGGTCGACCGCGGCGGCCATCCCGTTCTGGTAAGGCTTGGGATAGTTGTTGAACCCGATCGTCACGGGCCGGGTCGCATCCTCCGAGTGCGCGATGCCGACCAAATCCCGCGCAAGCACAGCGCCATTGTCCTCGCGCTGCTCAATGATTTCGTTGCCCACACTCCACATGACGACCGAAGGGCTGTTGCGATCGCGCCGGATCATCTCGCGCAGGTCGCGCTCATGCCACTCCTTGAAGAATTTATTGTAGCCGTTTGCCACCTTGGGGATTTCCCAGACATCAAACGCCTCGACCATCAGGAGAATGCCCATGCGGTCGCAAAGCTCCACCAACTCGGGCGACGGAGGGTTGTGGCTGGTGCGCACAGCGTTCACGCCCATCGACTGCATGATCTGCAGCTGCCGTTCCGTGGCGCGAGTGTTCACGGCCGCACCGAGCGCACCGAGATCATGATGCAGACACACGCCGTTGAAGCGGACGGGGCGGTCGTTCAGGAAAAATCCCTCAGCCGCCGTGTAGCGGATCGTGCGGATGCCGAAGCGGGTTCGGTATGAGTCGATGACCTTGCCACCGCTGCTCAGGGTGGTGACTGCGGTATACAGCACGGGATGGTCGAGATCCCAACGCTGCGGGTGCATGACGCCGAGTTCCTGCGGCAATGAACTGCTGGCGCCGGCCGGCACCCTGAGTTCAGCCGTTGTGCTCGCCTTGGTCCGGCCAGCGGGATCAAGCACCGCGGTCGTCACACTGACGACGGCATCGGTCGCGCCGGAATTCTCAACCGTCGTGACCATGCTGACGTCTGCCTTCGCGCCGGACACGACCGGCGTGGTCACCTGCGTGGCCCAGCGGGCGACATGTACCGGATCCTTCGTCTGCAGCCAGACATTGCGATAAAGGCCCGCGCCCGGATACCACCGGGAAGAGAGGTCCTCGGGCGATAGCTTCACCGCGATCACGTTGCCTCGGCCGTAATTGAGATGGGCGCTCAGGTCGTATTGGAACCCGGTGTAACCGTATGGATGAAACCCGAGCAAGTGCCCGTTGATCCAGACCTCGGCGTTGTTCATAGCGCCTTCGAATTCGATGGTCACTACCCTGCCCCGCGCGGCCGCCGGCACGTTAAAAGTTTTACGATACCAGCCGATCCCGTGAAAAGGCAGGCCGCCGGCGCGAGCATTATATTTGATGTCGAAAGGCCCTTCGATCGCCCAGTCGTGAGGCAAGCGCACGGTGCGCCAAGCGTCGTCGGCGAACGTGGGAGCCTCGGCGCCAGGCGCATCGCCCTTGTGAAATCTCCAGCTGTCGTTGAATTTATCCCGCTGCCGGCCGGCACTTTCCGCCCGCGCCCAAACTTGGCACGAAGAGAACAAACTCAAGGTGAAAAGGAGCCCGGAGAAAGTTCGGATAATATTCACGGACTAAGTCGATTAAGAAAGGTGCGCGCCCCGGGTGGCGGTATCAATAGTGTAGAGAGAAGTGGTCGCAGTCATGAAGAGTCGGTTGCGGCCGGTCCCGCCAAAGCAGAGATTGGCGCAAGTCTCGGGCAGAAGAACCAGTCCCAGTCGAACACCGTCGGGCGAGAAAACATGCACCCCGTTGACGCCGTCGGGCCCATTCCCGGCGCTGGACCATAAATTGCCGTCAACATCCGTCTGCTGGCCATCGGGGCCAGCCACCTTGCCACCGTGTTCGATCGTGGCGAACAGCCGCTTGTTGGCGAGGCGCTTGCCGCCCACGACATCGTAGACGTAGAGAGCCTTCGGCGCCGGCATGCCGGTATCGGCGGCGTAGAGCCGTTTAAAATCGGGCGAGAAACAGACACCATTGGGCTTCACTAGAGTGCTATCGACCCGTTCGACGGCGCCCGAGACCTGATCGATCCGGTAGATCGCCTCCCTCTGAGGCATAGGATCCGGTCCACCATAGCCTGGGTCGGTAAACCATACGCCGCCGTCGGCATGAACCGCGATGTCATTGGGGGAATTAAACCGGACTCCCCCGACCTCGCTGGCCAGCACGGTCTGCGTGCCGTCGGTTTCGTGCCGCACGACACTGTGTCCCTGCTGCTCACAGGTATACATCCGCCCTTGGAAATCGAAGGTGCTGCCGTTTGTCTCGTGGCTGGGCTGGCGGAAGACCGACACATGTCCATCGTCCTCCAGCCAGCGCAACTGCCGGTTGTTGGGAATGTCGCTCCAGACAAGATAACGACCGGCCGGGCTCCAGGCGGGGCCCTCAGACCAAATCGAACCGGTCTGCACGCGCGAAATCACCGGCGTGGAGGGAAAGAGACCATGAAAACGCGGATCGAGCGCGATTAGTCGCACGGCCGAATCCTCCAGCGGACCCAGTGGCAGAGTGGTGCTCGCGGCGGGTGTTTTGGATTCGGCCGCTCGGGCTGCCAAAGCTGCTCCGGCACCGAGGATAAATCCGCAGAATTTTCGCCGATCGACAAGTATACGTGGAGGAGTGGGCACGGTCATATGGGGAGTGGAGAGTAGCCCGAAATGCCATGGCGGACCCCGGGAGCGTGACTGCGTTTGTCACGCGATTTGTGTGGCTTCCGCACCATATTGGCAACCGCCGTCCGGTTTAATTAGTTAATCCCCGCGCCGCAAGGCCCTCCGCAAAACAAGGCGCGGACCTTGAAAGATCCGCGCCTTGCCACCTAACACCAAACTGAATCAGAAACTGAACGTGTTGCTCAGATACCAAGCTTTCTCGGGCGCAATGCGATAGACCGAGGTGTGGCCGTCCGGATCAATTGCCACCGGGATGTCACTTGAACTTCCGATGAGATTGCGGACGTTCAACTGAACCTCCCACTTGATCTTCTCGGTGAGTTTACGGGAATACTTCACCCAAACATCGCCGTTGAACTCGTCTTTCCCGTAAAAGGGCTTGTTGAGGAGCGGCACCTGCTTGTTGTCGGCATTCAGCGCGGCGAGATACCCTGGGCCGGACTGGATTCAACCACGCCGCCCGCGCTGCCCAAGCCGAAGAGCAGAGAATTCGCGCCGCGGCTGAGCGTGATCGAATCGATGTTGTAAGCATCCGTCGGGATGCTGGTGCTGAAATAGCCGCGAGTGAAATTAGGCGTGGCAAAACCGCGCACCCGCGCACCGGACTGTGGCTCGCGCCGAACCGAATCCGTGTTCGGCCGGCCGGCGGCTTCTGAAATATCCGCGGCCGAGTAGTTGCCGAATGGCCCGCCGATCTCGGTGCTGGGCGTTTAGGTCAGCAACTCCTCGATGCTGGTCACGCCCGTGTCCTTCATGAATTCGGGCGTGACGACCGTGATGGCAGCGCCGAGGTCGCGCAGCTTGGTGTTGAGGCGAGTGCCGGCCAACGTGGAGGTCGCCGCGTAGCCGTTATTGCCATCCGAGGTGACGACGAAAGGGCTGAGCACAATCGTCTCGTCCTTGGTCTTCTCCGTCGTCGATCTTCCTGCGGTCGGCGCGGATTGGGCCCATCCTAGGATCGGCATGGACGTGGTCAGCGCAACTAGCATGGCCACACACGAGGAGCGCAAGGCTCCGGTTATCTCGTTCTTCTTCATTTCAGGTTTGGTTTTGGTTGGAGCTCCGCGTCACTTTGCGACTCCATATTTTACCGCTCCTGGACAGCCAATAATGACCGCCGGCAGACCTGGTTGGATCTGGGGGCGAAGCAGTGGATGTCGCTAGGCTGACCAGCCATTGCAGGCCATCAACCGCAGCCTCAATTAATCAGTTAAACGCTCCGCACAGCATTAAATGGCCCAAACTGCACCTCCGCTTTCCATCAGACTGATGACGTCAACGCAGATCGAGACAGCTCGGAAGAGCGATAGCCCACCGCAGTCTGGAGGCCGAGCCTGATCTGGCTGGGACCGGAGATCAGTGGCTCATTGGGGCCTTCGCAGCCGCATCGCCTGGCAGCGATCCCGTGTTCAAAAGTCCGACACGATGCCGGGAGAACTGCGCGAACTCCGCTGGTGGCATGCCCATGAAACGCTTGAACACGCGGGAAAAATGATAGGGGTCGTTGAAGCCGGCGGTAGTGGCCGCGGTCTTGACCGCGCAACCTGTGGTGACGAGTTCCGCTGCCGCGAGATCGATGCGCCGTCGCATGACAGATTTCATCGGCGGAGGATGGCCAAACTGCCGAAACAGTCGACACACATGCTCCGGAGCCAGCCCGACGCCGGCCGCCAGCTCCCGCAGTGTGCGCACGCTCGCGGCGTGTTCGACGACATGCCGCCAACAACGCTCAAACGAGGCGGCGGCTGAAGTCTGCTGGACTGAGCGCGGGGTAAACGATTCCCCTAGCTTCAGCAGCAAAAGTCGCACCAACTGTGCGACCACCTGCTGCATATCGCGCCATTGTCGGCCACCCTCCGTCAGCATCATGTCGTAGAGCAAGCGGACGCCTGGCACATCGAGCACCTGCACCGCCCGTCCCGGCTTCAAGCCGGCCCGCTGCATCAGCGAGATGACCTCGCTGCCAAAAACATCCACGAAGTATTTGGTGAGCGGACGACCGTGCTCCGACACGATATCGTGCATCATACCCGGGCCGTAGATGAAGACCACCCCGGGACCGAGCCGATAGCGCCGCCGGCCCAGCCGCACGGCGCCGGTCCCGCCGGCCACGAACTCGATCGCGTAGCACGGAAAGTCTGCGCGCGCTACGCGATACTCCTCCGCGCACTCCTCCCGGCCCACGCATCCCACCACGAGTTCGCGGCTCGGCCGCACAAACGTAGATAGATGACGGTATTCGGCCGATCGGACCAGACGAGAAACGGGCGGTAACTTGGATTCCGGCTTCACGCATCAATTTTATCCATCCTTTCGGCAGTCTCGTCCATTCCAATCAAAGACAATATTGTGCATATTGTAGACACTTTATCACCCCCAAACGCCTCGCTCCTTACCCCATGCGTTATCGCCCGCTCGGCTCGACCGGTCTGCAGGTTTCCGTGCTTAGTTTTGGTGCGTCCTCGCTCGGCGGTGTTTTCCACGCCGTCACCGAGAAGCAATGCGTCGAGACCGTCGAAGCGGCCTTGACCGGAGGAATCAATTTTATCGATGTGTCCCCCGCCTACGGTGAGACACTGGCAGAGAAGAATCTCGGGCTGTCCCTCCGGGGCATCCCCCGCGAGAATTACATCCTCGCCACCAAGATCGGCAGCTACAGCGAGGCGCGCGGAGACTACGACTATTCCGCGGCCCGCACCCGCCGCAGCATCGATGAGAGCCTGCGGCGCCTGGGGGTCGACTATGTGGACCTGATCCAATGCCATGACGTGGAGTTCGCGGACCACGACCAAATCATCGGGGAGACTCTGCCGGCCTTGGCGGACCTGAAGCGGCAAGGCCTGGTCCGCCACATCGGCATCACCGGTCTGCCGCTGAAGATCTTCCCCGCTTTGTTGCAGCGCGACGCCGCGCGCACGATCGATACCGTCCTGTCGTTCTGCCACTACGAACTTAATGACACAAGTTTGGCGGGATTACTCCCTGACCTCAAGGCACGCGGGGTGGGAGTCATTAACGCATCGCCTACCGGAATGGGGCTGCTGACCCGGCGTGGCGCCCCGGCCTGGCATCCGGCCAGTCCGGCCATCATCGCGGGCTGCAAGCGCGCAGTCGATTATTGCCGGGAGCGCGGGATCGACATTGTCAAACCGGCCGTGCAGTTCGCCTGCGGCAATCCGGACATCGCCACCACTCTGGTCGGAACCGCGGATCCGCAGAACATCCGCGACAACATCGCCTGCGTCGAGGAGCCCATGGACGAACGGCTGATAGCCGAGATCCAGCAGCTGTTAGCTCCGGTAATAAACGCCAACTTCACCCGCGGACGACCGGAGCATCGCGATCCAATCCTTGCTCTCCGGGCAACCGGCTGACGCGCAGGAATTCCGTTCTAACATGCAAGCACTGCAAATCATCTCTCCCGGCCAAACAGCGGTCATCTCCATATATCGTCCTGAGCCGCGATCCGGAGAAATCCTGCTGCAAATACGCCGCGCCGGGCTCTGTGGCTCGGATTTGAGCACCTATTGCGGCGCCAATCCCCTCGTCAGCTATCCCCGCATTCCAGGCCATGAGCTGGCCGGCACCGTCGTCGCCGTCGGAGCAGAAGTTCCCAGTTCACTCACCGTCGGCACGGAAGTGCTGGTTCTGCCTTACACGAGTTGCGGGTCCTGCTCGGCCTGCCGGCAAGGTCGCCCCAACACCTGCCGCAACAACCAGACCCTCGGGGTGCAACGTGAGGGCGGAATTGCGGAATTTCTGACCCTGCCTTGGGGCAAAGTGATGGCAGCACCCGGGCTTTCGTTCGCCGAGCTGGCCTTGGTCGAGCCCCTCACCGTCGGGTTCCACGCCGTCAGCCGCGGTCGCGTGACCGCCACGGATACGGTGGTTGTTCTGGGCTGCGGCGCCATCGGACTCGGGGCCATCGCCGGTGCGGCCGCGCGCCGGGCCCGCGTGATTGCCGTCGATCTGGATACCAGGAAACTGGCTCTGGCCCGGCGCCTCGGTGCCACGGAAACGATCGACAACTCAGACAACCAGCTCGCCCTTCGCCTGCAGGACCTGACGCACGGCGACGGCCCGGAAGTGGTGATCGAAGCCATCGGCATTCCGGCCACCTTCCAGGCCGCCGTGGAAATCGTCGGGGTAGCGGGCCGCGTCGTTTACATCGGCTACGCCAAGGCCCCCGTCCAGTATGAGACCCGGCTTTTTGTCCAAAAGGAGCTGGATATCCTTGGTTCGCGCAACGCTCTGCCCGCCGACTTCGCGGAAGTCGTCCGGATCATGCAGTCGGGCGTGATCCCGACCTCGGAAATCGTCTCACAGGTCGTTCCGCTCGCCGAAGCCGGCGCCGCACTCGCTGCCTGGTCCGACCGACCGGGCGACACCACCAAGATTCAGATCGAGATGCCCGGCTAGCGTTTTGGGGCCCGCCCGCTTTCTAAACTCAACCCCAACCCCCTAATCCCATGCGACAGGATAGCCCCGGCCAGTCCCTCCCCCGGCCGCATCGAGTCACGCTCAAGGATATCGCCACCGAATCCGGCTTGAGTATCGCGTCCGTCTCGATGGCCCTTCGTAACAACTCCAACATCTCGTCGACCACCATCCAGCGCGTGCGCCTGGTGGCGCGACGGCTCGGTTATGTTCCGGATCCTGTGCTCTCCGCATTGGCGGAATACCGCAAGTCACTTCGCAGCCCACAGTCTAATGCCGCGCTCGCTCTCGTCACCAACTGGGACACGGAGGACGGCTGGACGAACCTAGTGGGATCGCGCCTGTTCGTGAAGGGCGCTTCGGCACGCGCCGCAGAGCTGGGCTACTCCATTCAGCACATCTGGGCCCAGCCCACCGGGATCAGTCGCCGGCGGGTCGACCATATCCTACAGACGCGAGGAATACGCGGTGTCCTGCTAGCTCCGCCGCCCCCAATGGGCTTAGCCCTTCAACTCGACTGGTTTCGTTATTCGATCATGGCTATCGGGCCGGAAGCGGCCGGACATGTTTTCGACTACGTGGTGCCGAACCATTTCGAGTCGGTCCGCACCTGTTGGACGCGCCTTACCTCCCGCGGCCACAAACGTATCGGACTGGTTCTAGACAACTCCGTTGTCGGCAATGGCGCGGAGCAATGGGAGGCATCCTTCAACCAGTTGCTGCAGCGCCGAACCGCTCCCGCCGGCGAGAACGTTCCCTCGTTACTGCTCGATGGTGATCCCTCGCCCGACCGTTTGCATCGCTGGCTCGACCATTACCACCCTGACGCCATCATCAGTGGGAGCACCAGCCTGCTCGCGCGCCTTAAGACCATCGGCATTCCCGTTCCAGGTGATCTGTCCTACGTCAGCTTGGGTGCAGACATTGATGTATCCGGAGTCTCCGGCATGGCCCTCCAATTCGAAGCCATGGGAGCGATCGCGATTGATCAACTCCACCGCAAACTGCTCGCCAATATCTGCGGCAGCCGCGATGTCACCGTCGGATGTCAGGTCGCGGGAAGCTGGCGTGAAGGTTGGTCGCTGCAAGCTGCGAGTGAGAGCAATTTCAGCGCCCCGGGAGCTATGTGCGCCTAGCCTTGTAATCGTCTTGGCGGGAGAGCTCCATTCCAGATCTGTTCCAGCGCACCAACGAAAACCCACCTTCCCCGCGAGCCAATTTCCAATGACCCGAAGACTCGCAACGGAGAACTCAGCCCGGTCTACCGACACCGCTCAGCTTCGTCTTGGAAGGCCCACGGCCCTAGCCCACCTCGGCCAGCGGCACGTAGCGGCGCTAATCGGGCACAATCGAGTAGGTCGGTTCCTCATCCCTCTCGGGCAAGCCACTGATGACTTTGGACTCTGCTGCTGCGCGGCTCGTTCGCTGGCGCTCAAAGTAGTCTCAAACTTCTTGGGTCGCCCTTTGGCCATGCGACCAAGATGTCTATTACTCATGCAGGTTACTTACGGGACACAACACTAGACCCGGACTCGGATGCAGTAGCTCCAGAAAAAATGAAACCAGCCACCAATCAACCAACCGGGGAGTCCCTCCCGCATACCCGCCATTTATAATTATGCTCAATTCGAATACTCTTTCTAAGTTGTATCGCTGCGGGCGTCAGCTTGAACAATGTGGATCCAATTCACTCGCCGCTTTCGTCTGCATGCCGTCCCGATTTCATTACTGTTTCTATACCATTCCAACGGTGGTTGAATGCGCAAAGAATGAGCCTATTCTACAAGGTGGCGTGTTGTGCGAATGCCGACATGATATTCCGTGATAATCGTAGGGAAATGCATCCATGAAAAGCCTTGGCTTGCTGGGAGCCGATAGTGTCGACGCGACGGCTGTCTATGGCGGCCTTTTGGCGGGCGAGATGCGACACCGGTTTGGCCACGGCCGCAATATCCGACTCGTGATGCTCAACCTGCAGACGCCGGAACTGGCAGCCGCACTCACCCAACAGGACTTCTCGGCCACGGGCGAACTGCTGAGCTTGGGCGCGAAGCAACTGGTGACGCTCGGGGCCACCGCGGTTGTGGTCTGCACCAGCCGCCTGCAACCCGCCGCCGCGCGGCTTGCCTTGGACGTGCCGCTGCTGTCGATGACCGATGCGGTCGGCGCCGCCCTGCAGACCCTGCGGCTCAAACGAGTCGGCCTGGTTGGAGCGACCTCGACCAATGAGGAGGCACACTGGCGCAAGTGTCTGGCACGCTACCAGGTGATCGACCTCTTTGTTCCCGTCCTGCGGGATCGCGAGCATTTAGCCTACCTCACGATCGAAGAACTGCAACAGGGCGTGGTTAACCAGACGACCCGGGCGGATGTCGGACGAATTGTCTATTCCCTGCGGCAAGCCGGAGCTCGTGCCATTGTGCTGGTTTCACCCGCACTGGGCCTTGCCCTCTCCCATCATGACCCCGTGCTGCCGGTTCTGGATGCCACCGAATTGCATGCCTTGGCTGCGTTGGATTGGAGCCTGAACGCCACGGCAACAAGTCTTCCCATCCCTTTACGCAAATCCCCCCGAGAAAAACGCCCAAGAAATCACGCAACCACCCAAGACTGATCCCATGTTCCTCCTGCATTATCTCCGGACATCTGATGCAACCAATCCGCACCAGGCCCCGAGAAAGGCTGGATGGACGATGAATCGTCCGAACCGGTATCCCCATGGGCCAGTGGGTCCGCCGCCGTGGTTCCTATTCCGCCCTGCCGTCGAACGGCGGTGCGGGCTCATGGCTGCTGGATATATTGCGACCGCCAGCGTCCCACCATCTGGCCGGAACATCGACACCAGAACCAGGTGCAGGTGCTGGTGAGTTTTGACCGGGCGGATTGTGTGGCCCGGTGGCGAGAGAACGGTTCCCGATCCGTTAACGAAAAGCTCATCCAGGCTGATCGTGTTTGGATCCTGCCCCCGGGAGTTCGTCATGAAATCGAATGGCGTCGGGATGCTGATTTGGTCAAACTCTACCTTGAACCAAACTGGGCGCGTGATTCTGCCGGGAAAAATATTACCGAAGTTTCCCTCGAACCGCTCGACCGATACATCCGGTCTGCCCCGGTCATCGGCGAACTCTGCGGATTGCTGCGTCATCAGGGGCGGACGCGTGGCCCCTTTAACGAGCCCATCGTTTCGGGATTGGGCGCCGCTCTGGCCACTCAACTGATGGCTAATCATTTCCGCACCTTGCAGAACGAGCATCCCCAACACTTTTTGCTGCCGCGGCCGATCCTGGCCGACATGTGCGCCTACATTGATGCCCACTTGACCGAGAAACTCACGTTGCCGGCACTGGCCAGAGTGGCTGGACTGAGCCCCAGTTATTTCGGACAGATGTTCCGGGCCGCTCTCGGGATGTCACCGATGACCTATGTGCTCGACCAGCGGGTGCTGCGGGCCCGGGTGATGTTGCGCCGTGGCGACGCCACCGTGGCCGAAGTGGCTCATGCCGTGGGCTTTTCCGACCAGCATCAGATGAACCGGCACTTCCGCAGTCTCTTGCATGCCCCGCCGAGCGCCTACCGCCCGCCGCGAGAGCAGAGATAATTGCCCCACAAATAGTGAGAATCGCCAAGCCGCCCAATCGGATAACTGCTAGCGTGCAAAATATTCGGAAACCCTCGCGGGACGATGACGACCCGCTGTTCGCGCTAAAACTCTCGTGTGGGCCAACCGGGAGACCTTCAAAGTGTCGTTACTCCCTTCATTCTCCCCGATGAAAAGCATCTTGATCGCTCCCGCTCACTATCGAACGTATCGTTCAGCCTCGCGCCGTCTGGCCCGTCGGCTCGGAACCGAAGCCCCTACGGCCGACCAACTCATCCAGCATGAACTTTCGCATCGGGCCCCGCGCCTGATTGCGGACGAATACCTCGATCATTGGTGCCGAACTCGGACGGATCCGACCCGGGCGGCGGGCCGCATCATTCCGTTCAGGGTTCCGGCGGTCGATCCTTGCCGTAACTGAACGGCTCGTTTCCGATAGGCCGCAATAACTGGTTAAGTCGGCTCCAGGACAAGCCGGGTGCCGGTGGAATCCAACCCGACGCGCCCTCCGCCGTGGCCGGTAGAAAACAGACTGTGCGCGACGAGGTCCTGCAATTCTCGCTCAACGGTCTGCCTTAACGGACGGGCGCCTAAGCGGGCATCAAAACCATGCCGAAGCAAATGCTCCAGGGCCTGGCTCGTCACCTGAAGGTCGAACCCGTGGCTCCTGAGTCGGACCACCTCCCTGCCGACGTGCAGTTCCCCGATTTCCCGCTGAACCGCCGCAGGCAAGGGTGCAAAAACAAATTTTTCTGGAATCCGGGCGAGAAACTCTGGCCGGAGCGATTCGCCCAGGCGCCGCAGGACCGCCTGCTCGATGCTGGAAAAACTCGATCGCGCCATGCGGGCGGCTTCCGCCGCGCCCAGATTGGAGGTGAAGGCGAGGTAGCAATCCTGCAGTTCAATTCGCCGTCCGGTCGTCAGGGTGATATGGCCAGGGTCGAGCAGCTGGATGAACAGGTCGAATACCTTGGGGTGGGCTTTCTCCAACTCGTCGAACAACAGGACGAGCGGCCGGCCCTCCCCGATCAGGCGACCGAGTGCACCCGGATCATCGGCGTCTGCTCCGAGGAGGCGCTCCACGGCATCGGGCCGCTGGAATTCCGAAAGGTCAAATCGGCGGATCGCCGCATCGCCAAAAAGATGCCGGGCGCACAGGAGCACGAGTTCCGTCTTGCCGGTGCCGGTGGGCCCCACGGCCAGAAATGCCCCTCGCGGCCGGTCCCGGCGGGCCAGGCCCAGCTCGCCCCGGTGGAAAATCGCCGCCGCCCGGTCAAGCACGTGGTCCTGTCCGCGGAGATTGCTCCGCAGATACCCCGCGAGGGATTGCAGCCGGCTCCTGTCGTCAACCGGAGGCATCACTTGGCCGGCTTCTCCCGGAAACGGCGGTCGGGGTGCACCGCAATGAACTTCGCCGCCTGCCGGGCGAGCTGCGGCACGTCGTGCTCGGCATGCACCAAGGCGCGCGCCACGAAAGTCCGCTCCACGTCGACATCCTTCCGCGCCAGGTCATCCACCACCCGGTCCAGCTTCTTGAGCCAGCCGCGCTGGAGCCGGACCGTGAACCGCTCATCCACCGTCTCATTACTCGATGGAGCCTTCGCCTCCTCCCGCAACCGCAGCGTCGCGTGCGCCATCATTTCCACCTCGGGAGTGACCTCGAGCAACAGCCGGAAAACATCCGTGCGTTGCAGGTCCAAACCGCGGTCGCGAAGGGCCAGCGTCAGTCGGCGGAGCGCCTTGGTATCGCTCGCGTAGAAGGTGAAGCTCGCCCGCACTTCTTCAGTGGCGGAATTCATGCGTAAGGCATACTGGCATACTATTTGTTTGACAAGGGCAATAATGGTATGCCAGTATGCCGTCGTAATGCCAAACCTTCCTCTCTTCCCGCTGCCGCGCGCCCTGCCCTTCCCGGGCTTCGTCGCCCAGATCCAACAGTTGAAGGACGGCTTCGGCCTGGCCCTCGCGGTGCTCTTCATGTTCGGCTTCTTTTGGGGAATAATTAAAATCTGGTCCGGGGCCAACGCCATCAGCAAGGGCGACCCGGACGGCAAGGCCGGGATCGTGGCCGGCATCATCATCGCCGCGGCGGCCACCATCATGGCGGCCCTCTTCACCATCTTCGGCCTGCAGGACGCCGTCATTACACCCCGGTTCTGACCATGCACGAACTGAGGCATACCGACACCAATGCGGCGGACGATTCCGCCGGCCGGGCTTTCGGCCTCGAGGGCAATCTCTACCTGCCGGTGGTGCTGGCGATATTCGGGGCCCTCGGGCTGTTCGCCTTGCTCACGTTCGTGCTCCACGCGAACATCCTCGCGTCCGGGCTCCTGGTGGCCCTACCGCTCGGCGCGGTGCTGGGTTGGGCCGTATGCCTCCGCCACGGCAAGCCGGCCGGCCATGACCGGGACTGGCTGGAAGCCCGGTTGGGGGGAACCCATTTCACCCGGGTCGAAACCGAACAGCGGAGGATCGCATGACGCCGCATGACCGGGCCCCGAACGGGATGTTTTGCGACGGACTCCTCCTGTTTGGGGCCCCCGAACGCGGCGCCATCGCCGCCAAGGGCTTTTGGGTCGAACCACCCGATGTCCGGGGCGCAAGCATCTCCCGCCTGAACGGTTTTCAGGATCAGGTGCGCGCCCTGCTGGCCCTTGTGACCCCGGGCCGGCGCATCCAGATCCAGTGGTGGCCTGACGGCAACTATGAGCCTGAACTGGCGAAGTATCACGCCGCCACCGGCCACACCGACCTGCCGGTGGTTCGTCAGGCCCGCAATGAACGGGTCGCCCGTTACGGCGAAAGGATGCAGCAGCGCGGACTCCGCCGGGAGCGGCTGGCCATCTTTCTGTCGATTGAGATCACCCGCTACGCCGGCAATCTGCGGGCCACCGGCGGTCTGCGGGCCCACTACGCCTCCCTCCTGACGGAACTTCAGGCGCAATTCGAAGAGTTCGCCGCCACCTTGCGGTCGGTGTTTCACGGTGAAGCCGTGGTCCGGGCCATGGATGACCAAGGCCATTGCGACTGCCTGCGGAATTTCCTCAATCCGGGACTGGCGGCCCGCTCCACCCCGGCGGTCGCGTGCGACCCGGCGCTGACGATTCAAGAGCAGTGCTGGCTGGGCGACGGCATCGGGCAGCCCGACGGAGGCTTCTGTCTGGATGGCTACCATCATGCCGTGTTGACCCTGGCGCGTTGGCCGCAACGGACCCGGCCCGGCATCATCACCCACCTGACCGGCCTGCCGTTCCTTGACTACCAGATCACGGTGAACGTGGCCCCGGCGGTGTCCCGCGGGGAGATCGCCCGCGAAGAAAAGGCCATCGAGCGCCTCCAGGGCGAATACACCGACCGGCGGCGGCATTCGCTGCTGGTTGCCATGCGGAAGAAGGAACGGAAGGTGGAAAACCTGTCGGGGGGATTCGTGCGGCCGTTCCTGGTGACTTACGTGATCCGGGTCTGGGCACCGACCCGCGAGGCCTTGCGTGAAAAAGTCGCGGCGCTGCAGGCCGCGATCCATGCGATGGATGGAGCACAGTATTTCGAATGCGCCTTGCCCACCACCGCCAAAAAACTGTTTTTTGCGACGTGGCCGGGGTGGACCCACTCGTCCTACCGGCACCGGGAATTGTATGCCGAGGACCATTACCTCGCGGATCTGCTGCCGATCTCGGCGACCTTCACCGGGGCCCTGAGTCACGCCGAGGCCCTCTACGACGGGAGCCACGGCAATCTGGTGGGCGTCAGCACCGCCGTGAACGGTTCGCCGCAGCACGCGGTGCTGTTGGGCATGACCGGCGCCGGCAAATCCGCGTTCATGCACGACCTGTTGCTCCAGACTGCCGGATTGTTCGACTACTCCGTGTTCATCGAAGAGGGACTATCCTACAAGGCGCTGACCGAACAACTGGGCGAGACTCCGATCATCATCCACCCGGACGGAGTGCTGACGCTCAACTACCTCGATACCCAGCGCCTTCCGCTCACCCAACTGCATCTGGCGAGCGCGGTGGCCCTGCTGTCCCGGATGGTGGGCGAACCGCCGAACGCCGAGGCACTGGCGTTGCGGCAAGCCCAACTCACCCAATACCTGCATCAGCTCTACCGCGACGCCTACACCGACTGGTCGCGCCGCAAGCCCCGGGAAGCGGACGCAGCCCGCCGCCAGGCTTACGCCGTGCACCGCTGGCGGGAACGGCTGCCGACGGGCACAACCATGCTGGAAGCCTTTGCGGATCTGCGGGACCGCATCGCGGGGAGCGACGCCGAGACGCTGGACTTTGTCGCCAGACTTTCGGAAGCAGACATCACCCGCTTTGGCCAGGACCCGGCGACCGAGCGCCTGGTGCCTCAGATGGCTTGCGCCTCGTTCGACCCGGTGGATTTCCCGACCCACAGCGCACTGGTCGAGCAGCTCGCCTACGCCCGGTTGCCGGAACACAACAAGGAGGAGATCGACCGCCTGGCTACGCTACTGCGGGCGTGGAGCGCCGACGGCGCCTATGGCCGGCTCTTTGACGGCGTGACCAACGTGTCACTCCAACGGCGGGTCGCGCACTTTGAACTGGGACTGGTCCCCGAGCAGGCGGTTGAACTGAAGGCGGCGGCCGGACTCCTCATCTCGGGGTTCACCCGCCAGCACATCCTGTCGCTGCCGCGCGCCACGCGCAAACGGATCGTGTTCGAGGAGGTGTCCCGCTTCCTCGACGTGCCCGGCGGCGAACAGATCGTGGCGGAGAGCTACGCGCAGCTGCGGAAATTCAACTGCTGGGCCGTGAGTATCGTCCAGCAATACGCCCGCTTCAAGGCCTCGCGGGTGCGCTCCGCCGTCATCGGCAACGCGAAGCAGTTCTTCCTGATGCGGCAGTCGGATCGCGGCGACCTGGCGGACCTCGCCGCCGACTTGGGGCTCCCGGAAAGCGCCCTGGAGGCCATTCAGCGGTATCCCCTGCCCGAGCAACTGCCCGACGGCCGACGATATTCTTCGGTCTGCCTATTCACTCCCACCACCCAACCCCCGCAATGCGGCACGCTGCGGCACATCGCGCCCAAGGAGATTCCCCATGTGCAAAATCATGCTGCCTAGCCTGCTCCTCATCCTCACGGCCGGATGCACCAGTCCGGTTCCTCCGGCCAAAGCGGATGCCGACGCACTGGTTCGCGCCGAGGCGGCCCGCGCCCGCTACCGGATCCTGCAGGATGACCAGAAGCCAAAACCTGCGGCGGAATTTGTGCCGGTGCGGCTGGAGCGCGGCCCGTTCACCGAAAATGGCATCAGCCGCACCGGCTCCGAAACCCTCATTTTCGTCCCTCGCCTCCCATGAAAATCCTTATCGCCCTCATTCTGGCACTTTGCGCCGGCCGCGCGCCGGCCCAGTGGATCGTGAATGATCCGGTCAACACGGCCGTCAACTCCGCCATCCAAACGGCGCAGGCGGCGAACCAGGTCGAAACCCTGCAGCGTTGGGCGGAGCAGTTGGAGAAAATCAACCGCCAGATCCGCCAGCTGGAGGACCAGTTGGCCACGCAGCGTCGCATCCGCGACGTGCTCGGCGATCCCGCAGCGGCCGGCGTCGAACTGATGCGCGGACTAGGCGCGGAGGAATTCGCGCGGACTTATGGCGAAACCACGCAGGCGATCCGCCGGCTGTCGGACGCCGTGAATTCGCTGCGGAGCACCGCCGACGGCATCTACCGGCAACTGGACGACCGCACCGTGCTGGGGCGGAGCTTCACCCGGCAGACCACCCCCTACCTGCGCTACGCCGCCGTGGACCAGCAGGCCCGGCAGGCGGAGGCCGTCTTGGCCGCGACCGAACCGCGGATCGGCCAACTCCAGCGGGAACTGTCCGATACGCTCCAGGAACTGCGCACCGCTTCAACCCAGGCCGAGGTCGACAAGCTTTCCGCCAAGGTGAATGCCCTCAACGGCCAGCTGGCGCTGCTCGCCGCGCACCGGCGCGATGAGGCCGACAAATTGCAGACGGCCTGGATCCTCAACGAAAACCAAGCCGAGAAGGAACGGTTGGATCTCCTCGAAAAACAGATCGCGGAGGAACAGCAGACGCTCGGCGTGGTGAACGCGTGGCAGTCCGCAATCAAACTCACGCCGACAAGCTACACGCGGACAGGGACCAAATGATCACCGCCATCGTCATCTTTGCCGGGGTGCTGTTGAGCAGCGGGCTCGTGCTCCGCCACCAGCTCCGGATTGCTCCCTCAGGCGGGAATCCCGTCTTACGCACTCACCGCGCTCGGGCCGCAGGGCAAACCGGTGCCTTGCGTCGGAATCCGAAATTCGGCCGGGCGCGCCCAGATCGGGAAGCCGAACCGGAAACCCGGCGACTGATGAAACGGCTGCGGCGCGAAGAGCTGCGGCAGCGGCCGCAGGAGGGCCGCAACTGATGGAAAATTTCGCTCCAGGTCTGCGGGAATCGATCCTCTCGCTCACGGACATTCTTCGGTTCGTGGTGTTCTTCATCGCGGTCACCGGCCTCATGCTCCAGATCAGCCGCGCCCGCGGCGAATGGGAAGGCATGGCCGCTCCGATCGTGCGTTCGATCATCGTGATCGGTCTCATCGCCACCCTGCCCTACTGGTTCGAGTTCACCGAGAAAATCTTTCTCACGCTCGCGGATGCGGTGCATGAAAACTACACCCAGCACCCGATGCGGGCTGCCGCCCGCCTGCGGGACAGCGTGGCCGACAGCGCCAGTGAGTTCAGCCTCCGGCGCGTGGGGGAATCGCTCTACAAGGCGTTCCTCTGGGGTGCCGCAAAGCTCGTGGTTCTCCTGGCGAGCCTGCTGCAACTGCCGTTTTTGGTTCTGCAGTATATCCTGAAGCTCCTGTGCTACCTTTTCCTGCCGGTAGCCTTGGCCTTGATGCTCGTGCCCTCGCTGGCATCGCTGGGCAGCCGGTATGTCCAGCAAACCCTGGCCGTGCTGTCCTGGCCGGTCGGTTTCGCCATCACGGAACTCGTCGCCTACCACCTGCTCACTGCCTATGGCGAGAATCTCGCCTCGGCTTACGAACTCACCGCTCCGCGTGACATCGACGCGGCGTCGTTCGGGAGCCTGATCGGCGGATTGCTGGCGGCACTCTGGCTCATCATCGGCACGATCGGCACGCCGTTTCTCATGCAGGCGCTCATCTGCTCGGGTTCGCCGTTGTCGGGCGGCGGCAGCTCGGCCCTGCAACAATTCTACTCTGTCCAACAACTCATGTGGATGGTGAAGGCCCTGAAGACGGGTGGGGCCGCCGCCCCGGCTCTCGCCGCGCAGATGACAGCGAACAAAGGCGGTGGTGGTTCGGCGGGCGGAATGCCCCCACCGCCACCCCCCGCGGCGCCCCCGCCGCCCGCTCCGGCCCCGAGCGCCCCACCTTCCGACCCGAGCGGCGACCAACGCGCCACCCTGGCCCTCGCCAGCACCCAGCTGCCGTCACCGCAAACCACCATCTGAAATGACCGCCCTCCGTGAAACGCCCGCACCCCATGTGCGCCAGGATCCGGGCCACCGGCCAAAAGACCGATGGCATCCGCTGGATCTGTTCGCCAACCATGCGTTCGCCGCCCGTCTCTGGTGCTTGGTCGCATTGGCGGCCGTGGGCTTCTGCGCAGTGCAGCCGTTCCTGCTGATCCGGGCCTATCGCACCCGCGAACGGGTCGTCGTGCTTGATGGGAGTGGCACCTATCATGTCAGTCCGCTGCTCGGCTTCGAGGAGGCCGCCAAGCTGCACGAACAGCACGCGCTGCTCGCCTGCCTGGCGCTCTTTCAACGCAACCCCGCCGGCTTCGACCAACCGGAACTGCTGGAAAAACTCTTCCTGGGCGAAGCGCTCCAAAAGGCCCGGTCCTCCTGGACCCGCGAGGCGGAGGAGTTTGCCCGCAAGGCGCTGCACCAGAAAGCCGAGGTGCTGAAACTGACCGTCCTCGAAACCCGCGACGACACCGTCCTGGTCGAGGCCGAGGGGCAATTGGTGCGCACCGGCTCCGTCGGCCAGCAGACTTTCACCGAGGCTCCGGCCTTCACCGCGCGATTCACCTTCGCGCGCAACCCCAACCTGGCCGCCAACGGCCGCTTCCCCCTGGCCGTATGGAATTACGACGTCACCTATTGATTCTCTCGGCCACCTTGACCGTGACCGCCTCGGCTTGGGCCGCGGAGGTGAAGCGTTTCCCGCTCGATGACCGGGCGAGTTACACGGTAGGCATCAGCCCCGAGGCCCCGACCACCGTGCTGTTCCCGGACAAGATCACGGCCATCGACGGGGTGAATCTGTCGGCCAAGCCGGACGAAGCCCCCGTGCTGCTCTCCCATCAGGCGGGGACAAACTACTTTTCCGTTCGGGCCCTTCGTCCGGATGCTCGCGCGGCGGTCAATGTCATCCTCGGCGGCAAGGCAATCGCGCTCGCTTTCTCGACCGGTGCCGATCCCGACCGCACCGTCACCTTCTACGAGAAATCCCCAGACGATCCCGGGACTCCGCATCGCCACCCCGCCAACACCGCCCGCTGGTTGAGCCTGCTCGACCGCGCGAAGAATTATCCGGCACTCGCCCGGCAATACCCCGCACTCGGGCAGCAGATCGAGCAGGCGGCCCCGGTGAATGCGACCACCGGTGAAGCCCTCGCCGTCACCGTCGAGGAGGTTTTTCGGTTCGCGGACGAGGATGCGCTGGTTTTTCGCCTGCGGTTGGAGAACCGCACCGCGGAGACGATCCGCTACGCGGCCAGCCGACTCGGTATCCGGACGGGCGAAACGATTTATCCCGCCGCCATCACCGATGCGAGCGGCGCAGTCCCCGCCCGGGCGACCGAGCAGGTCTGGCTCGCGATCGTCGGCGAGCCCGACGGCCGCCGGGCCGATCTCTCCCTCCGCAATGCCTTCGCGCTGGTTTGGTCACGCCGGCCATGAAACTGAAATTCAACCCGCTGTGGTTTTCCAGCTCGACCGGGCAACTGGTCATGGTGGGCCTGCTCGCCGCGATCGCGGTCGGGAGCGTCGCCTGGCACCGCACGCGACCGAAGCCGGTCCAGCCGGCGGTGGCGCAGCCCGCGAAGTCCGGCACCCTGCCGCGCATTTTCGCCCGTGAAGGGGCCCGGTTCATTCCGGCGGCTCCGGCCACGCCATCCGCGCCGGCATCGGTGGCGCCCCCGGTGACCCCGCCGCCGCCGCCATCAAAGCCGGCCATCCCGCCGCTCACCCTTTACGCCGCCGCGGCCACCGATCAAACGGTCGCAAAAATCACCGCGCCGGCCGGCCGCATGATTCCTTGTGAAACGGTCATCACGCTCGAGTCCAACCGGCTGGACACCCCGGTGGTCGGCCTCGTCACCGAGGATGTCTGGGATCACGGCCATCTGCTGATCCCCGCCGGGGCGGAAGTTCACGGGCGGGCCACGCTCGATCGGGTCCGTGAGCGGCTGTCGGCACAAGGCAATTGGACGGTCTGCTGGCGCCAGCCGCGCCCGGTGGAGATCCGCCTCGAAGCCACGGCGTTGGAACGCTCGGCGGATGCCCTCCGCGACGGCGCCGCGGGACTGCAGGGTCAGGTGATGCGTTCGACCAACGACCGCGAACTGAAGCTTTTCGCGGCCACCTTTCTCGCCGCCGCGACCAGCGCCTTGCAGGAACAGCGCCCGAGCGCCGGCCTGCTCGGCGAGTCCGCCCTGCCCGCCGCCACGGCGCGCAACGCCACGCTGGCCGGCACCGGCGCCGTCCTCCGCGACTATGCGCAGCAGCTCCGCGAATCCATCGCCCGCGACGGATTCTACCTCCGGGTTCCGGCGGGCAAACCTTTCACCCTCTATGTCACCCAACCCCTGGCCGTTCCCGCCTTCCATGAAAACTAACTCACTTTGGGTCTTCACCTCGATTCTGTTGTCAAGCTGCCAGGCTGCACCGCCGCCCCTGATCACCCCCGCCGCCCCACCGGCCCCCGCCGCCGTCCTGCCTGCTCCGACCAATGTGCGGGCACCGGAAGTGGTGAAGACCTACACCATCGGAGCCTACGTGGATCCGGAAGACCCGACTCTTCGTCACGAAGCCCATACGGTCCATCGGATCGAAGCGGCCGCCTATTGGGACCTGCGCCCGATTGCAGAAACCCAAACTCTCCAGCCGCGGGAATCAGCCAAAACCGAGCACTCGCAGACTGCCCCTGAGCCGACGAAAGGGCCTCCTCCTGCGGTCGTGATGGCGCCACCGCCACCCCCGGTCGAACTCACCATCGATCCCGAGCCGGCCCTGATGCCAAATGCCGATGGCATCATCGACCTCGCTTCGGTCGAAACTCCGCCGACCGGTGAGGTGAACCCATTCGCGGTGAGATCCACCCCGGCGCAGCCGCCGCGCGAAATCGGACTGCGGGTAACGGGTATTCTGGCCGGGGCCAAACCGTGCGCCCTGATCAACGGCCAACTGGTCGAACCCGGCGGCATGATCGAAGGATTCAGCCTCAAGCGGATCGAACCGAGCGCCGTCGTCCTCACCTCCGGCCGTCACCGAATACGCGTTCCAATTTCCGCCGACCCGGTCCGGGTTCGCACCACGCCCTGACATGCCCTACTACGCTGTCAGTGCCATCGACCGGCAAGGAATCCGCCGGTCGCTCCGGGAGGCCGCGCCCGATGAGCCGTCCTTGCGCGAAAAACTGCGCGCGGCAGCCCTCTGGCCGGTCACGATCCGCCCGTTGGCGCCCAGCCGGCAGTCCGCCCGGTTGCGGCTGCCGGTGGGTGATTTCATCCCGCTGCTGCACCAATTGGAGCTGCAGCTCCGTGCCGGCGTGAACGCCGACGTGGCACTGGCCCACCTCGCGGAGGATTCCCCGCCAGGACCGGCCCGGACAATGCTCGCGCATATTCACCGCGAAGTGGCTCAGGGCCGGCCCATCCACGAGGCGTGCCGGCATTTTTCGAGGCAGTTTCCTCCGCACTTGGCAGCCGTGATCGCTGCCGGGGAGGCCTCCGCCCAATTGCCGGAATCTCTCCGAGCGTTAGCCGAACACCTCGCGGGCAGCGATGAGCTGAAACGCACCGCCCGCCGGGCCCTCATCTATCCAACCATTGTGCTCGTCGCCACCGCCGGACTGATCGTGTTCCTGCTCGGCGGCGTCGTGCCGAAGTTTGCCGAGATTTTTATTTCGCTGCACCTGACGCTGCCGGCGGTGACCGTCGTGTTGATCCGCACGAGCACGTTCGTGCGGGTGGCGTGGCCCGCGCTGATCGTTGCCGCGCTTCTCTTGGTCGGTCTCCTCTGGCTGGCCGCGCGCACCCCAAAGCTGCGCCGCGTGCGTGACGCGCTGAGCCTGCGCCTGCCGGTTCTGGGCGAAACCATCCGCTGCCTCGCCACGGCCCGTTTTGCCGCGCACTGCCGGCTGCTGCACGAGGCCGGCATCCCCCTGCTGGATTCCCTCGCGACCGCCGCCGATCTGGTGAACCACGAGGTCTTGGCCGGCCAACTGCGCCGGGCGCGGGAATCCGTGGCGCTGGGCCGCCCCCTCTATGCGTCGCTGCCCGCCGGCCACGATTTCCCGGGCTTCATTGTGCCGGCCCTCAAGGCCGGCGAAACCACCGGCCAGCTGGCCGCCGCCCTTAAGCACATCGAGGACTACGCCTCGCGCCGGGCCAAGGAACGCCTCGCCACCGCCCTGGCCCTGCTCGAACCCACCTTGCTGGCGGGTCTTACCGCCGTGGTCGGCGCCATCGCCCTCTCCTTCTTCCTGCCGCTCTTCTCGCTGCTGGGCGGCCTCAACGCGCACTGACCATGATCTTATACGCCTATCCGCAACGCCATCGTCTGCTCCGCACCCACTACCGGCGCGTGCTGCGGGGATTTTCCCTCCTGGAAATCGTCCTTGTCCTTTTTATATTCGGCATACTGGCCGCCGCCATGGCTCCGGCGGTGCGCGACATCGTGGAAAAGGGCCGGCGCGAGGCGGAGTTGCGCAGCCTCGACGAACTCGCGGTCACGATCACCGGCTCGTTCGACAATACCGATCTGACCAATCTGAACGTGGCGGCTTTGCCCGGAACCATCGGGGCCGCCGACACGCCGACGACGTTTTCGACTTCGACCAGCGCCGGCTACCTCACCACCGGCGGCACGGACTGGTTCGTCAAAGTCGCGCGCCTCCGCGGCATCACGCCCCAGATCGGCGCAGCACCCTCGGCCTCAGTCCAACCCGAACTGGCGCGGATAGCCTTCAATGCCCTGGGCAACGCGCGGTTGCTTATCGCCGCACCCGGCGAGACCGGACGGCAGCGCATTCTGCTCGTGAGCCTGATGGCGCGCAGCGACCAGCTGGCCCTGCCGGCTTTCGAAGCGACCAGCCCTTGGTTCGACGCGATTTGGAATCACGACTGGGAAAGCCGCACGGCCATCCTGCCGTCCTATTGGGGCAGCCGGCTGACCCCGGCGCAAGCGTCCGCCTGGACCGAGGGGAGCGCTGGTCTCACCCAGGTTCACCGGCTCTGCGTCCGGCGGATCGTGCTGCCGAAGTTCACCGTGACGGTGAACAACAACCACGCGACGGACTCGGCCTTTGTCTCGTTCAACAACACCTCGCCCGCCTTCACCGCATCCGCGAATTCCGGGGCGAATGTCACCCCGGAAATTCTCGGCGGGCGCCTCATCACCATCAACCGCGGGACCAGCCTGCCGGGCGTCGAGGCGCTCCGGTTCCGGCTCCGCGAAAACGCCACCATCACCGTCCAATGAAAAACCTCATCTTTTCCCTCACGCTCCTCGCCTTCGTGTCCTCCGGCCATGCGCAGGACTACGGACCCTATGATCTCGGCACGATGGGGGGTTCCGTCACCTATGACGTCACGACTCCCGACGGACGGCTGCTCCTGAGTGCAAATTCAACCGGTGGAGGCACCGGCGGTCGGAACTATGCCTACTCCGTCCCGCTCAACGGGAGCACCATCACCGCTGGCCCGGGATATGAATATGTCGCCTTTTCCGGGCTGACGGACACCCGGCAGGTCGCCTCCTATTTCTGGTGGGTTTCGCTCAGCGAGGACGGCAGCTGGGGATATTACGACGAACTGAAGGTGTATGTTCGATTCGCCGGGCCGCCGCCGCCCGCCAATCGCGCACCGACGATTGCGTGGAATTCTGCCCCGGGCTCGGTCGCCCATGGGGCCGGCTATACAATTTCGGCGCACGGGCATGACGACGACGGCAACCTGACCCAGGTAAACATCTGGAAAAACGGCCTGCCGTTCGCCTTTGCGGGCGGTGGCAATGGGACCGATGCAGACTCAGGCAATCCCACCAGTGATACTGGACCGCAAACCGTCACGTTCACCGCCCAAGCGGTCGATGCGGCCGGAGCCACTTCCCCGGTCATCACCCAAACAGTGACCATCGACGCACCGCTCAACGTTCCGCCGACGGTCACACTGATCGCGCCCAATGCCCAGACGATCACCGCCGGCACCACGCTGACTATCACGAGCCGTGCGACCGATCCCGACGGCAACATCACCGGCCACAATCTCGACATCCAGCGGCCGGCGGGCGACTGGAACTGGCAGGGCGGTTTCGCCACGGGCGAACCGTTCCAAGGCGGGCCGGTCGGCAGCGGCGCCGATTCGACCCGCTCAGCCAACTTCACTTTTACAGACGTTGGCACCTATCAGGTGCGCAGCGCCGCGAACGATGGCAGTGGCTGGGTGCAATCGGCGACCGTCGCCATTACGGTCGCGGCTCCGCCGTCGGTGCAGTATTCGCTGGTCACGAGCGCCGGGGCGGGCGGAGCGGTTTCGTCAGGAGGAACCTACAATGCCGGCACCATTGTAACCTTCACGGCGACACCCGACGGCACGCACGACTTTGCCGGCTGGAGCGGCGATGCTGCGGGCACCGGCAATCCAGCGTCCGTGGTGCTCGACCGCAACAAGGCGGTGCAGGCGAATTTCTCCCCAAAAATGTTTGCCCTCAGCACCAGCGCCACAACCGGCGGCAACGTGACGCCGGGCGGCAGCTACCCTTACGGCACGAGCGTGACAATCTCGGCGAGCCCGGATTCAACCCATCGTTTCATCGGCTGGGCGGGTGATGCCTCCGGCTCCGCGCCAAGCATTCTGCTCACGTTAACGAGCCCGCTCAACGTGCAGGCGGTCTTCACCGATAAGACCGCCCAAACGATCACTTTCCCGTCGCTTGGAAATCAGCCGGTGGGCGGACCCGCCCTGACCTTGAGCGGCACCGCTTCGTCCGGCCTGCCTGTCACCTACACGGTCCTGAGCGGGCCGGCGACCGTAGCGGGCAACCAACTCCAGATCACCGGGCCCGGTGCCGTGACCGTCCAGTCAAGCCAGTCCGGGGACACCGTCTATCTGCCCGCAGCCAACGTCACGCAGACGATCAACGCCATTGCGGTCGCGATTCTCAAATACCGGCCGACCGGCCGGACCCTGCTCCAGGACAGCGCTGCGCCCGGCACTGCGCCGTTTGTGCTGGAGAAACCCTGACCCAAACACCCATGCGAATCTTCATCTTTCTCCTGCTCGGCGGCGCCGCGTTCGCCGCGGAATCTCCCTTGGATCGACCGGTTGCGGCACTGCGTTTCGACAACGCCCCGCTGGCCTCGGCCTTGCGGATCCTCGGCCGCGCGAGCCAGACCACCATTCAGGCCGAACCCGATCTCGCGGGCAAGGTGACGGTCGAATTGCCCGCCGGCACCCTGCGCCAGTCCCTGAACGCCGTCACCGGTCCGCTCGGTTATCACGTGGAGGAAACGGACGCAGGCCTTGTGGTCCGGCGCTTGAAAACGGTGCTCTACCCGATCGATTACCCCCAGCTGACCCGCAGCGGTTCGGGCAGCGCCTCGATCACCTTGGGCGGAGCGAACAGCGGCAACACGGGTGGCACTTGGGGACCGCCGACCACCGGCGCGAACCGGAACGGATTTGATGGCACCGGCTCGGACGCCACGCAGGTCAGCATCTCGCAGGAGAACCAGAACACTTTCTGGACGGGCCTGGAAGCGGAGCTCCGTTCCATGCTGAAGGACGGCGACAGTCTGGTGCTGAACAAATTCGCGGGCGTGGCACAGGTCACGGCCCCGGTCCAACGGCACCAGGTCGTGAGGAATTTCCTGGAACTGGTGAACCACCGGATCACCCAGCAGGTGGAAATCGAGGCCCGGTTGGTCGAAGTGACCCTGCGCGATGAACAGAAACTGGGGATCGATTGGGATCTGGCCGGCGCCTCGCTCGGCGGCGGCGTAACTGTTTCGGCCAATGCTCCGCTCCAAGTCACGGGCGTCGGAGGCTCGCTCCTGAGCACCAACACCTTCGCCGCCAACCTCGGGTTCAAGCAGGCGTCCGCCATGATTCATGCGCTAAAGCAGCAGGGCGAGGTCAAGACCGTCGCGCAGCCCCGGCTGCGGACGCTCAACAACCAGACCGCCTTCATCAAGGTCGGCGAGGACCGGCCGTTCTTCCGGTTGCAACAGAGCACGACTTTCCAGCAGGGCGGAACCAGCGTGCCGTTCAACCAGACGCAGGAGCAGTTTTCGGTCAGCACCATCACCATCGGGACGATTCTGGCGGTCACCCCACAAATAGATGGCAACGGAGTGATCACGCTCGACGTGCTGCCCGCCATCACCCGGTTGCAGGCCATCATCACCAGTCCGGATGGGCGGCAGACCGCGCCGGTCACCGAGGTGAAGCAGGCCTCCACGATTGTGCGCCTGAGGGACGGCGAGACTGCCGTGATCGGCGGGCTTATTTCCGAGGAAGATGGGGAAAGCATGCGGGCGGTGCCCATCCTTGGCGCAGTGCCGGTGATCGGCCGGGCCTTTCGGAGCAAGGCCACCCAGCACACCCGCACGGAGCTCGTGATTTTCCTGACTCCCCGACTGGTCCGCTGATGCTGCAGGCACTCCACAGTCTGATTCCCCGCGCGGCCCAACCGGCCGGTAAGTCACGGCCGTTGGCGGCAGGTCAGGATGCCACGCGGCAACTCGAGGCCATCCTCCGGGCGGCGGTTGCCGAAGGCGCCAGCGACATTCACTGCGAACCGAAGGAGGACGGCCTGGTCATCCGTTTCCGCATCGACGGGGAGATGCACGACCATGTCACCCTGCCGGTCGCTCAGCGGGAAGCACTCATCGCGCGGGGAAAAATCCACGGCGGCATGGACATCACGGAGAAACGCCTCCCGCAGGATGGCCGCGCCATGCTCAACGACCAGGGCCGGCGATTCCACCTGCGTTCGAGCACCCTGCCCACCGTCCACGGGGAGAGTCTGGTGATCCGGCTGCTGGACCAGACCATGCCGGCCCAATCGCTGGAACAGCTGGGCCTGAACGAGACGGAGGCATCGGCCCTGCGCACCGCCCTGACGGGACCGGCCGGCCTGATCTATCTGACCGGTCCGACCGGCTCGGGGAAAACGACCACGCTGCACGCGGCCCTGCAGGCGTTCGATCAGCGCCGCAGGGTGATCCACACCCTGGAAGACCCCGTCGAGTATGAGATGCGCGGCATCCGGCAGACGGAAATCCGGGAAAAAATCGGTCTGACCTTCGCCGGCACGTTGCGCAGCCTGCTCCGCCAGAATCCGGACGTCATCCTGGTCGGCGAAACCCGCGATGCCGAAACCGCCCAGCTCGCGATCCGGGCCGCGCTGACCGGGCACCTGGTGCTTTCGACGCTGCACACCAACGATGCGCTATCGGCGATTCCCCGGCTGCGGGATCTCGGAGTCGATAGCTTTCTCATTGCCGCGTCACTCCGGCTGGTCGCGGCGCAGCGGCTCGTTCGCCGGCTTTGTCCCGAGTGCCGTATACCCCACCCCGACAATGCACGGCTGTGCGAGCAGCATCGGACAGCAACGGGGCAGTTCCATCGGCCGACGGGTTGTCCCGCCTGCCATGGCCGCGGCTACCGGGGCCGGCTGTCGATCCACGAGGTGATTCCGGCGGGCAAATTCCTGCCGCTGATTTCCGCCGGCGCCCCGCTCGCCGAACTGGCGACCCTGCGGGAGCGCGAAGGTTTCCCGACGCTTTGGTCCCGCGGACTGCAGGTGGCGGCGGCGGGCCTGACCACGCTGGAGGAGATCGCACGCGTGCTCTGAATTTCACCCGGGCGACCGCGCCCACAACCCAAACCCAACATGAATAGAATCCGTCGTTACAAGAATTTGCAGGGCTACTCCCTGCTCGAACTCGTCCTCGTGCTCGCCATCGTCAGCGTGCTGGTCGGACTGCTCCTGCCCAAGGGCTTCGACGCCCTGCGCAACGCCCGTATCCAGGAGGTCAAGAGCGCATGCAATACGCTCAAGACCGCGCTGACGGACCTGATCACGATGCCCGGTGGCAGCGGCAGCATTCCGCGCACGGAGGGCACAAACATTCCCACCTCGGGTGCCGCCCTGTCGGGTACCACCGACACCGCCAAGGGCAACGGCGCCCGGCTCGACACCATCCTGCTCGCCCTCGGGAAGATCGAGCGACCGCTCTCCCTGCGCATGGGCAGCCAGGTCTATACCTCCACGGGCAGCGGCAATGAGATGGCGTGGAGCCAGGCCGCGCAGGCTTTTGTGATGACACCGGACGCCGCACCGCTCCGGGACTGGTCCGGGGTGACCCGGGCGGAAGCCCGGACCGCCAATCCGGCCCTGGTTCCCTCGGCCGCGCAGGGCGCGAACTTCCGACTTGATGGCGTCACCAATCGCAACGCCAACGTGATCGTGGCGTATCTCGTCATTCGCAGTTGTCCGGCCAAGGACGCCTACGAGCTGGCCCTCTCGATGAACGCCCCGCAGCTGGCTCCCGTCGAGGGGGCCGCCTGCGATGCCGGTCTGGTTGCCTATGCCGCCCCCCTCAACGGAGTCACCGACGTCTATGTCTACCTCGCCGAAATTTGATACCACTGTGCTTTTGTGGGGCGACCGCTGGTGGCTGCCCCACCACAAGCTGCCCATTCCTTTCGCCGATATGGCCCAGGCGGCGGACCAGCTCGCGGCCGCCTGGCCGGAAGCGAACCGCTCGCTGCGGCTGATCTACCAGCCGGAGGATTTTGCGACGGTGCCGGTGGAGTGCCCAAACGGCAACCGGGCGACCCTCACGATGGCCTTGGCGGAAGCACACCCGGTGTTGCTGCACCCGGGCCACGTGTGGAGTCACGAGCCGATCCTCGGATTAGGCGACGGTTTCACCACGCTGCTGCACTACGAAACCAAACCCATGCTGTTTGCCCTCGTCCACCGCCTGCGGGAATGCGGATTCACGGTCACGACCGTCTGGCCGATGGCCAGCTGGCTCAACGCGCTGCCGCCGGAATTGTCGGATTCGGGTGCCATGACGATCTGCGCGATCCACAGCGACCGGTTCTGCCTCTACCGCCATTCGGCGGACGGCATCCGGGCGGTGCGGTGCGGCCACGGCGGCGATGTGCTCACGGCGGTTGCCGTTCACCTCGGCGGACTCACCTTGCAGCCGGCGACTGAATTCGTGCTCTTTGTCACCACCGACGAGCAACTGGTCGAACAGCTGGCGGAGAAGGTGCCCCTCGACGCCCAACATGTGGTCGGGGTCTTCCCGATGTGGCAGGCGCTCGCCAAGGCCGCTCCGTTGGGCACCCGGCATCCGGCGCAGTTGCTGCCGCCGGTGCCGTTCGTCACGGCGCCCCAACTCATCACGCTCATTGCGAGCGTGTGTTTGTTGGCGGCGGCGATTCTCGCGGCCGCCCCGGTGCGAACGATCATCACTGCTCAGACGGATCGGGAGGCTCATGAAAATGAAAAGCAGGTGCTCCGCTCCGAAATCGAGCCACTGCAAGCCAGTGAAGGCGAAGTCCACCGCCTGCAGACGCGAGTGGCCGATCTCGCGGACGATCCGCTGCCTTGGTCGGCGTGGCTGCTGGCCGTCGCGAAGGAGCTGCCGGCCCAAGTGGTGCTGACCGGCTTGCAAGCCGATCGGCGGGGCTTCCGTGTCGCTGGCGGCATCGTCGGCGGATTGTCCGAGGCCGACTGGGTGCGCTGGCGCCAGTCGCTGCAGGATTCCCGCGGGGGCTGGTCGCTGACCGAATCCCCCGCAACGAAACCGGTCGGTGCCCTCGCCCTGAAAGGACGCTGGCCATGAACGCCCGGCCCACCGTAGCTCGCTGGCTGTTTCTCGCCTTCAGCGCGGGATTGCTGCTTGCCGTGCTCAGCGTGCGCCAACGCAGCGACCTGCTCAGGTTCGCCGAGGACAGCGAGCTGGTTCGCCTGCGGGCGGAGCGTCAGCGGCTGTCGGCCTTCGAGCCGGCGGCGGTGCGGGCGTTGCAGACCGCGCTCGATACGCGGGAGGACCGCGTCGCGACCCTCCGGCCCTGGCCGGAGGGCTGGTCGGTGCAGGCCGGCGAACCCATCGACGGCTCCGAACGGGTCTCGTGGCGACTGGCCCCCATTGGCCCACCGTCGTGGAGCGAACTGGTGAAAGCGGTGTTGGCGCTCGCTTCCGTTCCGGGGAATAGGATCTCTTCGGTTGAGATCCGCAGTCGCGGCACGTTGACCGAGCGGGAAATCGCCTCCGTCGAAATCGTGCTGCAGCACCCAACCGCCCCACCGTCCCGCCGGAATCCGTCCGGCGGGACCGTGGGGCCCGGCGCCGATGTTCCGGCCACGCCCCCGGCAGTCGGTTCCGGCCCATCGCTCCGCCGTCCGTCCGCCTCCGCCGAGCCTGCGGCTCCCGGCCAGGCTTTCGCTCCTGTCCGGCCCGACCCCCGGGGGCCCCGGGCCGGGTTTCTTTCCATCCAAAAACCACAACCCAAACAACCATGATCACGCTCAATGTGCAGCTGCCCGAAAACGTCGCCGCGGAATTCTACCAGGCGGCCGACGAACTCAACAAACGCTTCGGTGACACGAAGCCCCGGATCGAGGCGAAAACCCTGATGGCGTTCGCGCTCGCGCGGCACGAAGCCGCCGACGTGTGCGCCCAGTTCGACCTCGCCCTCCGCATCGTCCACGGCACGGAGGAGAAACCGTTCAACCCCGCGCTCAACTGACTTTGGCGGAAATCCGCCCGAGGTGCCCATCGCCAGCCCGCACCCACCCAGTGGCCGGCCCAACCCAGAAACAACATGGCTAACAAACCCAGAACCGAAGAAACCGTCTCCCTGCCCGGGGACAAGGAAAGCCCCCTGCAGTTCCGCAACAATCCCGAGATCCAGAAGCGGCTCGACGCCTACAAGACGGCGAACGCCAAGGACGTCGACTACTACACGCGGGTCGTGAAGGAGGCGCCGGAACGCGCGAAGGACATGCTCCTCTATAAGGATATGCAGCGGCACGAGGCCGACATGCGCTTGGTGGAGAAGCAGCTCCCGCAGGCGAAGGCGTTCTACGACGCCCAGACCCCCGCCGTCAAGGAGCGCATCGACGGGCAGCTGAAGAACGTCCAGCCCTACTACAAGGACAAGGCGTTCGTCGGCGAGGTGCTCCGCGAGATGAACCGGAAAAACCGGCAGATCCTCACCGCGCCCCAAGTCGGCATGGGGCCGAAGGTCGCCGCGTAACGTATGCCGGTGCCTGCTTCCACCCGGCAATACCTCGACTCGCACCTGGGTCAGGCGGAGTTCGCGCTGAAGATCGCCGCGAATTTCGCCTGCCTGCAGGGCACGCCCGCGCACGACCAGGTGCGCGCGGCGCTGGCCCAG
>JAQSCO010000017.1 GCA_029945445.1 Lacunisphaera sp.
GCGGACTACCTTGACGGGCGTGACAAAATAGGGCCCACGAGCGGAGGCGGAGTAGGCAGTCAGCCCAAGACCCTTTTGGCGCCGCGATTACTGTATGCGACCCTCAGCTATGTCTTGGGTCATGAGTTGCGGCCTAATTGCGCGATAAGAACCGGAGCAATCGAATCCGGCCGGTCGGATGCGATGGTCGATTCTTCCGTGAGGCTGGACAGTTCGCGAATCTGCAGAATCCAGCCGCGATTTCATCCGGCGGCTGTAGTTTCCCATCCAAATCCCCGTTGCCCGGTCCAATTTCCGCGTCGAAAAGTGTCATACGAAAAACAGTCTTTGCCAAACCGGCGGACGTATATAAAACGCATCCCACTAGGCGGTGCTTTGATTCGGGCCGATTAAAGCGTCAGCGCGCGATTGTGCGCGTCTGTCGCCTTTCACACGACCCGATGTTCTGGATCATTAAGCGCAAACTCGACCTTGGCCTCGGCCTGTTTCCGGCCCTGCGGCTCGGCATGGTCGCGGCGGCGTTGATCGCAGTGCAGGGTTACCGCGGCCCCAACGAGTCGGGGCGTCACCCCCAGGAGGTATTGCGGGAGTTTGCGAACGCGTTATCCGGTAGGAAGGACGGGGAGACGGGCGGTCGCGGCTTCATGCTCACCGGCGACGGGCGGTTTCGGGGGGTCAACGCCTATGTCGTGAAGCCGGTCGACTTCGCGCAGTCCATCGACGCGGTCAAACAGGTGGAGGTCTTTTGAGCCCTCCTCAACCAACCCCTCCCTGGTATCGGCCCCGGCGCTGATTAAACCACGTCCGCGCTTCTCCCATGTCGCAGAGCACTCCCCCGATCACGACCCTCCGCTTGCTGCATCTGGAGGACAGTCTCACGGATGCCGAGCTGGTCAGGACCCAGCTCACGGAAGAGTGGCCCGGCTGCGTCATCAAGCGGGTCGACAACCGCGATGACTTCATCGCGGCGCTGCGTGAGGGTGACTTCGATCTCATCCTGTCGGACTTCTCCCTGCCGGCTTTCAACGGGTTGGAAGCGCTCGACCTCGTCCGGCAACACGGTTCGGCCACGCCGTTCGTGTTTCTCTCGGGCACCATCGGCGAGCATAACGCCGTCGAGGCGATGCAGCGCGGAGCGATGGACTACATCATCAAGGATCGGCCGGCGCGGCTGGTCCCCGCCGTCCGGAACGCGCTGGAACAGCGGCGTGAGCACCGGTTGCGCCGGCGGGCCGAACAACGGCTGCGTGAGCAGGCCGGACTGCTCGACAAGGCGCGCGACGCCATCTGCGTGACCGACCTTGACGGCCGCGTGACCTATTGGAACCAGCGCGCCAGCCTATTGTTCGGTTGGGCCGGCGAGGAGGGCCGCGGTCAGCAGTTGCAGGAGATTTTCGGTCTGTTCAACCAGGCGACAATCCCCGGGGCCTTGCGCCAACTGCACGCGAAAGGAGCGTGGATGGGGGAGATGCAACTGGCGATGGGCGAGGGGATCCTCCGGCACATCGTGAGCGGTTGGACGCTCGTGCATGACGCCGACCACCGGCCCAAGTCCATCCTCCTGATCAACACCGACATTACCGAGCAGAAAAAACTGGAGTCCCAGCTGTTGCGCGCGCAGCGACTGGAGGGCATCGGCACGCTGGCCGGCGGCATCGCCCATGATCTCAACAATGTGCTCGCCCCCATTCTCATGGCGGTGCAGTTGCTCCAGTCGAAACTGGCCGGCCAGGACGATCTGCTGCGGCTGATCGGCGTGCTCGAAACGAGCGCCCAGCGCGGGGCTGCCCTCATCCGCCAAGTGCTGGCTTTTGCCCGCGGCGCGGAGGGTGAGCGGGCGGAACTCGAGCCCCAGCTCGTGATCCAGGAGGTGGTCACCCTGCTGGGTGAAACCCTGCCCAGGGCCGTGGCCATAGAAACGGACGTGCCGAAGGATCTCTGGCTGGCGTTTGCCAACTCTACGCAGCTCAGCCAAGTCCTCATGAATCTGGGCGTCAATGCACGCGACGCCATGCCGCAGGGCGGGCGACTCCAATTCCGGGCGCGCAATGTGGTGGTGGACGGATCCTTGGCGCAGGCTCATCCCGGGGCCCAGCCCGGTCCGCATGTTCTCATCACGGTGGCTGACACCGGCAGCGGCATACCGCCTGAATGGCTCAACCGGATCTTTGATCCCTTCTTCACCACGAAGGTGGCGGGCAAGGGCACGGGCCTTGGCCTGTCCACCGTGCTGGGTATCGTGAAGAGTCACGGTGGTTTCCTGCAGGTCGAAAGCGAACTGGGCCGCGGCACCGAGTTCAGCCTGTATTTGCCGGCGGTGCAGGTCAGGGCTGCGCCGCCCACGGTCCCGGTGCCAGTCGCCCCGCCCCGCGGCGGCGGCGAGACTATTCTGGTCATCGATGACGAGTCCGGGGTGCGCAAAATCATCCAGGCGCTTTTGGGGGCTCGCGGGTATCGCGTTCTTGTCGCCGACAGCGGCCCCGCGGGCCTCTCAGTCTATCAGCAGCACCAAGGGAGTGTCCGCGTCGTGGTCACCGACATCATGATGCCCGGCATGCAGGGAACTGAGCTCATCCGCCAACTGAAGGCCCTTGATCCTGAGGTGCGCATTGTGGCCGTGAGCGGTGTGATTGGCGAGAAGACTGCGGTCACCGAGGAACCCGGCCGGCTGGTGTTCCTGCCCAAGCCGATGACAGGCACGGCTCTCGTCCTTGCGATCCAGAGCGTGCTAGCCTGAACCTGGTGATGACCGAGCAACGTTTAAGGCACGCCACCCCGTCATGAATTGTGGGCCATATAACTCCTCGCTAAACATCGCCCCAATCGCGGCGGTGGCCGCAGCTATCTACTTCGGTCAGTCCGGCCTCGCCGGTCGCGAGGTCGATCAAAAGCAAAACGACCGCTTTCTTCCCTGCGCGGCGAGCCGAATAAAGCAGTCAGCGGGATCCACGAGTTGCCTGGTGGTGAAGTTTGTCACCAGAGCATCGGCCGCGCGTTCGCCGGACGGTGCGCCAGGATGGCCGGGCGCCACCCGGCGCAAAGTGGACCAGGCCGTTGTGCCCGCAGGACTCAGGGCCAGCGATAACCTACGCGCTCTTTCCGCGTAAGAGGCAATCCTGGGCCGAGAGGCATCTGGTGCGGCTTCATCCGTGCGGGCTCCACCTCCAGTTTCTCCTTCACCCAAACCCGCGCGCTCGCGACCTGGGCCAGCGCCGCGCGCACCTGGTCGTGCGCGGGCGTGCCCTGCAGGCAGGCG
>JAQSCO010000018.1 GCA_029945445.1 Lacunisphaera sp.
GTGTTCCGGGCCGCCATCCGGGAAGGAGCCACTGCGGTGATCTGTGTGCACAATCATCCTTCGGGCGATCCCGCCCCATCCGCCGCCGACGTGCAGGTGACCCGGCAGTTACGCGATGCCGCCAAGGCGATCGACATTGATCTGCTGGACCATGTCATCCTCGGGCGGGCGGAAGCCGACCCACTCGGCCGGGGAATGTATTCCTTCCGGGAGTCCGGGGTTCTTTAAGGAGGATTGTGCCATGAAAAATAACGTACATCCTCCGGTTATGAAAACCTTCACCGTCATCGCCTACGTTCTACCGGATGGCGCGCATCACGTGGAGACCGTGCAAGCGGCCGATCCCGACACCGCCGGGCTTCAACTGCGGGCCAAACTCGAACTCCAGCAGGACGAGTTTGAAATTGTCGGGATTGCCGAAGGGACCATCGCCTTCCTGAACTTTGATCCCAGCCAGCTGAACATGGCGTCCTTCACCGCTTCCTCGCCATGAACAATCCCAACTTGGCAACGGCCCTCAGTGATTTGTGCGACGCGATTCGCGGCGTGACACTGGGTAGCGTGGAAGACGCGGTGATTGCTGCCGCGGCGCGAGAATTGATCACGAACTGGAACGATCACAACCCGGAGGATCCGATAGATGAAGCGGCCGAGCTGGTGAATTGGGCGAAAGCCCAGGGTCAGCCGGCGTGAACTGACGGCGGTAAGAGCCGCTCATTGAGCAGAGCGGAATCGGCCCCGGCTTCGGGTGGTGGTCTAAACCGCCGGCGCTGCCTTGCGCAGAGAGGCCACACCTTCGTACCACGCTATACGCATCCGTTCGACCATTTCGGCCGATTCGGGAATCGCCTTGGCATCGAGGCGTTCAGCGGCAGTGGCGACCGCCTCCACCACCTCCGCAATGATGCTCTGCGCTGTCTGAGGCGTAAGCCGGCACCGCTGCACACCGAATCGCTGGAGTTTTTTGAACTCAGGCCAGCGCTTGGAACCTTCCAGCATCAGGGCGAGACTGTCCTTGGGCACGTAGGCCACGGTGGTCACCACGTCGTAGGTCGGCGCCAGGGACACCGGCCCCGTGGCATTGTCGTAGAGCACCCCGAAATTCTTGCGATGGGCGTCACCGTTGCGGACCGCGATCGAGAACACCAGCGAGCGGAAAAATTGCGCCAGCGCGGTCTGCACCCCGTCGGGATCCTGCAGGGCCGACGCCAGCGTGGCCGCCAGCTGCTCGTAAGAGCCCTCGTATTTTTCGCGGGAGAGGCGGCCGTCGAGCGCGCAGCCGTCCTCGAAGGCCAGATAGGAACCGTCGGGTTTGCGGTCGAACCGTTCCACCACCAGCATCTGCCCATCGGCGGAAAGCTGGACGGGCGGCACCGGCAGGCAGGCCGCCCGCGCGGCCTGCAAGCAAAAGTATTCGTTGGTCGCCAGCGCGGGGTATTTGGCGGCTTCGAAAGTCTTGAGCAGGTGGGTGGTCCCATGCGTCGTGATGCGCTCCCGCTCGATGGGACTGAACTGGTCGACGCGCAGGCTGCCATCATCGCGGATGAGCAGCTTGGGCTGCACGCCGGCCACGCCGGAATAGCGCGCGTAGCGTTCCAGCAAATCACGAAACAATTCGCCTGTTCCGCGATAGGCCAGCAGATCCGCAAGGCTCTGAGCCGGCACTTCGTCCAGTTCCGCCGCCGTGGGCCCGAAGCGCAGCCGGCCGATGAGCGAGCGGCCGACGACTTCGAGGAGCGCCAGATCATCGAACACGGGCAGCGCCTTGGCGAACATGTTGCCGAGCGCTTCCCGGAGGGCGCCCTCCGGCAAGCTCATGTCGAATACGGGATGGAGCACGGCGGCGCGCTCCGCGAAATACGCATCCGGGCCGACGGGCATGAGCAGCGAGACGGCCTGGGCCGGCGCGATGCCGGCCGCATAGGTGAAGCGGTTAGCCGGATCATCCCGCACCAAAACCCCGACCGGCGAACGGTTGACGAAAACGTTAGCCACGGGGAGCAGGGGTTAGCTGGGCGAGCGTGGCGTCGGTTTCCTTGAACGCAGTCTGTCGCTCCTGGCGGTTGCGGGCATAGGTTTCGTGCAAGGTCAGCCGGGGATTCCGGAGGCGCACGACCACCTCAAGGCCGAGCCGATCACAGATTTGGGCAAGCTTGCGGACGCCCAATTCGGAGATCACCCCATTTTCGACTTGGGAAATCGTGGATCGGCTCATGTGCAAACGCTTCGCCAGCGCAGCTTGGGTCATACCCGCCTTGCGCCTTGCGTCTCGAATGAGAGTGCCTGCTTCGGTGAAGTCCATGTTTCGTATACGATACATTTACAGTCTATTCTGACCTTAATCGAGATAATTGTTTTATATACGATACATAATTTATCTGATCGGAGGGGAATATCCCGGACTAAGCTAAGCCGCTGGAAGCACGCCTCAGCAGAGTGTTATCGGTTTATTTTCTCGCAATTATGGCTAGTATTACTAGCCATAGATGCAGAAATATAAACTACCTAAACATGTGGTTTATTTCATAGCAGCCATGACCAGTGAGCCTAGCCATAACGGCGTTAAAATAAACCAACGACTTCTCAGCGCTCCAGCCGGAGCGGTGCTGACTTTGGCATGGCTGAAAGCCCAGGGTATATCCGGGAAATTGGCCAACTATTATGTGACCTCAGGGTGGCTGTATCGATTGGGAGATGGAGCCTATACCCTGAAATCCGATCCCCCGGATTGGCTGGGGGCGGTGTTCGGACTACAGCAAAAAGCGGGCTCGTTTCATCCCGGCGGTCGGACCGCGTTGGAACTCGTCAGCCTCGCCCATTTCCTTCCACTGGGGGAGCAGGCTCCTTTGTATCTTTTCTGCCGGACGGGTGCGCGGCTGCCGGAATGGTTCAAGAACCTGCCTTGGGCGGGGCGGGTGCGGCAGGTCGGGACCAATTTCTTACCAGCGGACCTAGGGCTGCGAGACCACCCGGTCGGGGGCCATGCGGTGCGGATATCGGATCCCGAAAGGGCCGTGCTCGAATTCCTGTTTCAACTGGACGTTGATGAGGCCGGTTATGAACACGCGAGACTGCTGTTCGAGGGACTCGGCACCCTGCGCCCTGCCCTGCTCCAGAC
>JAQSCO010000019.1:0-1998 GCA_029945445.1 Lacunisphaera sp.
AACCTCGCCGCGGAGCCCGCCGCCCAGGAGCTCGTCGCGGATCTGCTGGCCCGCCTGCAGGCCGCGCAGCGCACGGTGGCGGCGGCCACCGCCACGCCCAACCCATGAGTTCCGACTCCACCCCGCGGCCCCGCCCGAAGGCGCTGCTCGCCTTCCGGGCCGAGACGGAGCCCTGGTTGCTCACGCCCGAGACGCGGGCGCGGCTCGATTCCCTGGTTGAGGTGGTCGTGACCCTGCGTGAGGGCGAGGACTGGCGCCCGCACCAGGCGCGGCTCGGCGAAATTTCCGTGGTCATCGGAAACTGGGGCGTGCCGCGCTTCACGCCGGAATTGCTCGCGGCGATGCCGGCCCTGCGGATCGTCTGCTATGCGGCTGGTTCGGTGCGGGACTTCGTCACGCCGGAGTTCTGGCAGCGCGGGATCACCCTCAGCACCGCCGTGGCGGCGAATGCGCGGCCGACGGCAACTTTCGCCGAGGCGATGATCCTGCTCTCGCTCAAGCAGACCTGGTTCTATCTGCGGAATCCGCGCGCCGACTGGGCCTATCTGGGCGACACCGCCGCTTCCGGTGTCCACCGTGCGACGGTCGGCATCATCGGCCTGAGCCGCGTCGGGCGCGAGGTGATCCGCGGCCTCCAGCGCCACGAAGTGCGGATTCTCGCACATGACCCCACCATCGATACCGCGGAAGCGGCCCGGGTCGGCGTGGAACTCACCGGCCTGCCCGAGCTTTTCGCCCAGAGCGACGTCGTCTCCCTGCATGCCCCGCTGCTGGCCTCGACCACCGGATTGGTGACGGGCGAACTGCTGCGCCGGATGCGCCCCAACACGACATTCGTTAATACCGCGCGCGGCGCCATCGTGCGCGAACCGGAGCTGGTGGCGGTGCTGGGCGAGCGGCCCGACCTCACGGCCGTCCTCGATGTCACCGACCCCGAGCCCGCTCCGGCCAGCTCGCCGTTGCGGCGGTTGAAGAACGTTCTGCTCACGCCGCACATCGCCGGCGCGCGCCACCGGGAGATCGAGCTCCTGATGCGCGGTGCGCTGGATGAACTCTCCCGGCATCTGCGCGGCGAGCCGCTGCATTATACCCTGACCGAGGCGGCGGCGGCCCTGCAGGCCTGATCTTCCCATGACCACCCGTCCGCCCGCCGCCGCCCCGCCCAAGACCTGGAAGGTCGGCACCCTGACCTATTCCCTCGCGGGCATCGTCCTGCTGTTCACGTGGCTGCTGCTCGGTGACTTCAGCTACATGATGCGCGAGCGCTCCGCCGCTCCCGTCACTCAGCTGATGCTGAAGAAATACGCGGCGACGGACCTCATCACCGGCATCTTCCTGCTCACGATTCCGTGGGCCATCATCCTCTTCGTCGGGCCGGCGGTGAGTTATTGGAGCGATCACCACCGCGGCCGGTGGGGCCGCCGCATCCCGTTCCTGCTCGTACCCACGCCGTTCGTGACCCTCGCCATGGTCGGCCTGGCCTACAGTCCGCCACTCGGACGCTGGCTGCACGCGGCCCTCGGCCGGGCGCCGGAAGGGGAGAACTTCACGATCCTGCTGGTGATGGGCGTCTGCTGGACCGTGTTCGAGATCGGCGTCGTGATCTCGAACTCCGTCTTCAACGGCCTGATCAACGACGTCGTCCCGCGCGAGCTGCTCGGGCGTTTCTACGGGCTGTTTCGCGCCGTGAGTCTCAGCGTGGGGGTGCTGTTCAATTACAAGATCATCGGCCACGCCGAGGAAAACTACACGATCATCCTGGCCAGCATCGGCCTGATCTACGGCGCGGGGATGACGGTGATGTGCCTGCGCGTGAAGGAGGGCGACTATGCGCCGCCGCCCGCCCCGCCGGAACCGCGGCGCAACGCCGTGCTCGGCGCGCTGCGTGACTACTGGCGCGATTGTTTCCTCAAGCCCTATTACCTGCTCGTGTTCGTCTTCCTGGGACTGGCCAACCTCGCGTTTGTCCCGGTGAACCTCTTCAGCATCTACGCGGCG
>JAQSCO010000019.1:2008-2865 GCA_029945445.1 Lacunisphaera sp.
GTCGATGGAGACCTACGGGCGCTACCTGGTCGTGACCTTCCTCTGCTCGTTCCTGCTCGCGTTCCCGCTCGGCTGGCTGGCGGATAAGCTCCACCCGCTGCGCGTCGCGATCAGCGCGGCGGCGCTTTATGGCGTCGTGATGCTGACGGGGTTCCTGTTCATGCACGACGCGGAGTCGTTTGGCTGGGTGTTTCTCGCGCACGGCGTGCTGTCGGGCACGTTTTTCACCGGTGCGGCGGCGCTGCCCCAGATGCTTTTTCCCCGGGCGAAATTCGCCCAGTTCGCGGCGGCGGCCGGCTTGCTTGCGGCGTTGTTCAACATGTCGCTCGGGCCCCTGCTCGGCGCGTGGCTCGACGGCCTCGGCAACCAATACCGCTACACGTTCCTCGCGGGCAGCGTGATCGCGTTCGCCTCGATTGGCCTCGGGGTGTGGCTGCACCGGCGCTGGACCGCGCTCGGGGGCCGCGAGCGCTACGTCGCGCCCGAGTGAGCTGATGCCCATGTCTTCGTTCACCCGCCGCGAATTTATCGCCATGACCGCCTCCGCGCTCCCCTTCCTGCCGCGTCTGGCGGCGGAGCCGGCCGGAGCGCCCGCGTCGGCTGACGTCGAATTTTATCGCGACTGGCTGGGCACCACCCTCGTCGAGGGCCAGTATTACCTGACCGACCGGCCCAACCTGCTGGAGGGCGCCGAGCGGATGCTCGCGCTCGGCACGAGGGTGGGAAAATTCTGGTTCGAGCCACACCGGGCGGCGCGCGACTACCCGTGGCACAGCCACTGGCCGGAGATGAAGACCCTCCGCGACCTGGCGGACTCGCCGTATTGGCGCGAGGTCTTTGCGCTGCCGTTTCACACG
>JAQSCO010000020.1 GCA_029945445.1 Lacunisphaera sp.
GTGACTGTTAATCACTTGGTCGTAGGTTCGATCCCTACCCGGGCAGCCATTTTCAATCTGATGCGAACTTCGGAGAGAGAGTGATTAACACTTTTTACTTCCCGTTGTGTTGGAGCTGGTTAGGAAATTGGAACGTTAATCACTTTTCAGGAAAGTTCGCATTTTCCCCGACTGAATTCGGTACCGACCATTCCGATAGGTCGATTTTCACAAAAGTGATTAACACTCTCGCTCCTCTTTGCTGAATGCGAAAGACCGTTGCAGGAAGCAGTAATCGCGACGAAACAGGTGTAACGATACGGTCGAATAAGAAGAGAGACATCCACCACCCACAAGAGCAGGTCCTGAACATTCGGAGCCGCTAAAAAGCGTCTCACCGTCAATTTGAGCTGCGACGGCTATAGCGCCCGGCGCCCGTGCAGCACAACATTCCATACAAACGAAAAATAGGACGGAAACGCGTTCAGCAGCGCCTCAACCTCGTCCCTGCGGAACCTCAGCAATTTGCGCACCCGGGATTTGCTCGAGGTTTCCGCGATCAGGATGCGGGCCAGGTCACTGGCGAGCACGCGATCGGCAAAGCCCAGCTCGTGCAACGTGATCGCCGTTGGCGTCGCGAGGCCATATTTGAGCCGCTTCTGGAGATGCAAGAGGCGGTCGGTCAGTGGGTGCTCCCCCCGGCCGTTCATCCGGAGTGATTCGATGACGGCGGCCAGGATCAGCACGCCTTCATAGCCCAGGGCATTCTCGCAGATGTCCACCACATGGTCGAAGCTTGGCTTGAACGGTTGTTGTCCCAACCCGATGCGAACGTTTTCGTCCTTGAGGAACTGCAACAGCGCCGCGGGCGTGTGCTCCTCCAGCCACCGGCAGCCGAATTCGGGCAGCAGGTCCGGGCGGTTGCATTTCAGAAAGGTGGAATTGGTGATGCCGCGGACCAGGATGGGCCAGAGGGCGAGGAGCAGGCCGCGGTCGGTTTCCACGGCCTCCAGCACCTCGGTCTGTTCCGTCACCCAGACGTGGATCGCGATGGAATCGCGGATGCCAAACAGGTTGCGCGCGTAGGCCCGGCGTACTGTGGCGCTGGGAATTTTTGCGACCACGTCCGCGGCGATGGTCTGGAACAACACCTCCAACTCGGCCTGGTGTGCCGGCTTGGCCAGGTGGTAGGCGAGCGTGCCCCGCGCGAGCTCGGCCGCGGCCGGCGCATCGAGGCTCACCAATTCATCCGAGGAGGCGGCCATCATGAAGCTCTGGAGGGCGTCCACCACCTTGGCGCGGGCTTGGATCTGCGCGGCGACCACCACCGGTTCGAAGTCCCGTCCGCGCAATTTCCGTTCCCACCAGGCCAGCACGGCGGGCAGGCCGCCATCCTCCCGCAGGTAGCGGCGGAGGAACCGGGTGACCGAGAATTCCTCCGAGTCACTTTTATCACCATTGGAGATGGGATTGAACAGCGTGAGCAGATGGCTGGCGCACTCCTCGGAATTCAGGGGATCGAGCAGCTCGCACACCTGGTTCCAGCGCCACTCGCCGGAGTCAAACCGGCGTTGGTCATAGGTGGCCGGATCGGCAAAGATGACGCTGCCCTCGGTGTGCATACCGGAGCGACCGGTCCGGCCGATCAGGTTCTGGAAATCCCGCACCTTGATGCGCTCCCGCCCTTGATAGACCCCGGTGACCAAAAGATAGCGCAGGGGCAGGTTCACGCCCTGGGCCAGGGTGGAGGTGCAGATGACAAACTTGATCAAGGAATCCTTCATGGCGTGCTCCACGGCCAGCCGGATGCCGGTGGGTGTGCTCCCGTGATGCGTGAATACCCCGAGATCGGCACACTCCGGCAGGGGACCGTCGTCGCCCAAGTGGCGGCGAACGAGTGCCGCCAGCTTCGCGACCTCGGCGCGGTCGGATACTTCGCGCGGGGGTGGCAGGTCGAGCCCGCGCCGATAGGCCTCCGCCAGCGCGTCGCAAGCCGTCCGCACGCTCAGCTTCACGCCGCAGAAAATCGCCACCGATCCCTGCGCGACCAGTTTCAGGCCGAGGAAAAGCGCGATGGATTGCCCGTCGGTCCGTTCGGGGAAGAACCGCCTTTTCTTCTCTCCCTTGAATCTCCGGAGCTCGAGGCTTTCCAGCACGCGGGGTACGTAAAACCGATGCCGGCCCGAATCCGCCTGCGCGGAGAAGTGAAGTTCGCCGAGTTCATCAACCCAGCTGGCGAAGGCCACGCTCCGGAGGGTCGGCAGCAGGTCCGTGCCGGTGACGATGCGCCCGCCCTCGCCGTTCAGCCAGTCATTGATGGCGGCCGCGTTGCTGATGACGGCCGACACCAGCACAACCTGGCAGCCGGCGGGGACGACCTTCTTGAGGGAAGTGAGCAGGAGTTCATAGGTGACACCGCGCTGACCGGCATCAAATTGGTGGCCTTCGTCGTAAACCAGCAGGCCGATCAACTGGGCCAATTCCGGCTGCTGGCGCAGCAGGTAGAGCAGCTTCTCCGGCGTGACGATGAGCACCCGCGGCTCCTGGGCCGCCTCCTCCCAGTCGAAATCCTTTTGGGGCACGTCGGAAATTTCGTCGACCCGGATTTCCTCCCCGCGCAACGCCATCAACAGGCTCGCGCGGATCTCGTGGCACAGCGCGCGGAAAGGGGCCACGATGACGACGACCTTCGCGCGACCGGACAGAAATGCACTGCGAATCAGGATCTCGGTCGCGCGGGTCTTGCCGGCACTGGTCGGCATCTGGACCACGGCCGAACCGCCCCGAAAAATGCCCTGCTCCCCAAGCAGGCGCTGGGCGGGCCAAAGTTCCCGC
>JAQSCO010000021.1 GCA_029945445.1 Lacunisphaera sp.
TGAGCGCACCGGGTGATTGCGACCACCTGTTCCAACTGATTGCGACCGGGCGTTCCGATTGATCGCGACCACCCATTCCGGGCGATTGCGACCAGGCTGTGGACGGACGTGACGGGCACCGTTGGGTGATCTTCGAATCGGCATGGCATTAGCTCCTTTCAATAGGAGCTGGACATGCCCGGACAGAGATTACCCATGCGCAAGATCCGCGACGTGCTTCGGCTCAGCGCCGGCGGCATGTCCAAACGCAAGATCGCTATCAGTCTCAGCGTCAGCGCGACGGCAGCGGGAGACTGCATCCGCCGGGCACGGCGGGCTGGTTTGGCGTGGCCGCTGCCGGACGACCTGGGCGACGAGGCGCTGGAGGTGCGACTGTACCCTGCGTCGGCGGCGCTGGCCGAGATCAAGGCGCGGCGGCCACAGCCGGCCTGGCCAGCGGTCCATCGCGAGCTCCGGCGGAAGGGCGTGACGCTGCAACTGCTCTGGGAGGAGCACCGCGCCGCGCATCCGGACGGCCACGGCTATAGCCGCTTCTGTGAGCTGTATCGGACCTGGGAAGGCCGCCTGTCGCCGACGATGCGGCAGACGCATGTCGCCGGCGAGCGGCTGTTCGTCGATTACGCCGGCACGACGCTGGAGGTGATCGACGGGGCGACCGGCGAGATGATCGCGGTGCAGCTGTTCGTCGCCGCGCTCGGGGCATCAAGCTACACCTATGCCGAGGCGACCTTCACGCAAGGCCTCGCCGACTGGATCGGCTCGCACACACGGGCGTTCGCCTTCTTCGGCGGCGTGCCGGCGATGGTGGTGTCGGACAATCTCAAGTCCGGCATCACCAAGGCGTGCTTCTACGAGCCGGCGGTGAACCGCAGCTACGCCGAGATGGCGGCCCACTACGACACAGCCATTGTGCCGGCGCGCCCCAGGAAGCCGCGCGACAAGGCGAAGGTGGAGGTGGCGGTGCTGCTGACGACGCGGTGGATCATCGCCAAGCTCAGGAACCGGCAGTTCTTCTCGCTCGCCGAGTTGAATGACGCGGTCCGTGGCTGCGTGACGACGCTGAACGAGCGTACATCGCGGCATCTGGGGGCGAGCCGGCGGGCGTTGTTCGATGACCTGGAGCGATCGGCGCTGAAGCCGCTGCCGGCCGAGCCCTACGCCTACGCCGCATGGAAGCAATGCCGCGCCGGGCTCGACTACCACGTCGAGGTCGAGAAGCACTACTACTCGGTGCCATACACACTGCTGCGCGAGACGATGTGGGCACGGATCACGGCCCGCACGGTCGAGGTGTTCCACCATGGCAAGCGCGTCGCCGCTCACGTGCGCTCGTCATCCAATCGCAAGCACACGACGGTGCGCGAGCACATGCCGTCGAGCCATCAGCGCTACGCCGACTGGACGCCGGAGCGGATCAAGCGCCAGGCCGGCGAGACCGGCCCCAAGACCTCGGCGCTTATCGAGATCATCCTGCGCGAACGGACGCACCCGGAGCAGGGCTTCCGCGCCTCGGTCGGCATTCTGCGGCACGCCAAGACCTTCGGTCGCGAGCGGCTCGAAGCCGCCTGTGACCGCGCGCTGGAAATCGGCGCGCGCTCCTACACGTCAGTCACCTCGATCCTGAAGACCAACCTCGATCGCAAGCGGCCCGCACCCGCCACGGACGGACCGGCGATAACGCACAGCAACATCCGTGGCCCCCGTTACTTCCACTGAGGAGAAGACACGCAATGCTGACGCATCCCACCATCGACCAGCTGAGAACGTTGAAGCTCGACGGCATGGCCGACGCCTTCGTCGACCTGCAAGCGCAGGACAGAGCCAAGGATCTGGACCACGCCGAATGGCTGGCGCTGCTGCTCGACCGTGAGGCGGCCAACCGTAACACCAAGCGCTTCCAGGGCCGGCTGCGCAGTGCCAAGCTGCGTCACGGCCAAGCGTCGATCGAGGACGTCGACTACCGTACATCGCGCCGGCTCGACAAAGCTCTGTTCCAGCAGCTCGCCGCCGGCCGCTGGATCGTCGAGCACCGCAATCTGCTCGTCACGGGGCCGTGCGGCGTCGGCAAGTCGTGGTTGTCGTGCGCACTCGCGCAGAAGGCCTGCCGCGACGGCTACACGGTGCACTACGCGCGCGTGCCGAGGCTCTTCGCCGACCTCGAGTTGGCCCACGGCGACGGCCGCTTCGCACGTCTGTTCCGCACGCTGGTGAAGGCCGATCTCCTGATCCTCGACGACTGGGGTCCGGACCGGCTCACCGCCAATCAGCGGCGCGATCTGATGGAAATCGTCGAGGATCGCTATGGCCGGGGCTCGACACTCATCACCAGCCAGTTGCCGACCGACACCTGGCACGAGGTGATCGGCGAGCCGACCTTCGCCGACGCCATCCTCGATCGCATCGTCCACAACGCCTACCGCCTCGCGCTCGACGGCCCGTCGATGAGAAAGATCCAGGCCGCGGAGCCGGAAGCTGCGGTGCCGGTTATGGACACCACGAGCAGCACAAGCGAGACGACAGCGAAGTTGGCGAAAGGAGCCAAGAAATGACCACCGCATTCCGCATCTCGCCCGCCCCCTTGGGTCAACAGGCACCTCCCGCGCGCGCCGCTGCGTCAGCCGTGAGGGCACTCCGCGTCGCGCGCGGGGCCCTCCTATTGACTAAGCGGCGGGCTATCGTCGTGCTTGACGAAAGACCAAAACACTGAGATCAGAAACAGCATCCAACGGTGCCGTCACGCACCCGCGTCACACTGGTCGCGATGCGTTGGAACGACTGGTCGCGATCGCCGGAATGCTCA
>JAQSCO010000022.1 GCA_029945445.1 Lacunisphaera sp.
GCGGGGCCGCGGCTCAGCGGGAGCTGAGCCCTTCATGGATTCGCTGCGCGCAGGATGACAGGCAATTGAGATGTGCCTCGGTGCAACTGAGGCGTGACACCGTTGTGTCCTCCTGGCCACCCGGTGCTTGTCCTCGGTTCTCACTTCGTGAAACCGAGGCAAGAAAAAGGCGCCCCCTTTTGAGGGGCGCCTTGAGATTTTCGGGGGGGAGTCCGTTTAGAACTTCTTGTTCATCGACACGTAGACAAAGCGGCCGGTCGAGTTATACAAGTGGCTCGGGTAGCCTTCCGCGTTGGCGAAATTGCCGGAGGCGTGGGGCGGATCCTTGTCGAGCACGTTGTTGGCGCCGATGGTGAGCTTCGTGTTGGCCAGCCAGGCGTCGCTGGTGGAGCCAAAATCATAGCTCAACTGCACGTCGGTGAAGATGGTCGACTTGACCTTGAACGGCGCCTCGGTGAAGCCGTCGATATCAATGAAGCCGTCGGTGTAGTTGGCCGAGAGCGTGGCACCCCAGTGATGGAGGCTCCAGTCCACTTCACCGCGGCCCTTCCACTTGAGGTAGCCATCGTAGCCGGCGATTTCAATCGAGGCGTCGGTGCCGATGAGTTCAACCAAGGGTTGTCCGGCGGAGGTCGCCTTCAGGAAGGAATACATGTAAGTGCCGCCGAGGCTGAGATCGAAACGGCCCCAGCTTTCCGTGGGGATCACATAGCTGGTCATGATATCGATGCCCTTGGCCTTGGTCTCGCCGATGTTGCGATACACGGCAGCGACGGCTTTCACCCCGCCACTGGACGAACGAATGACAGCTTCACCCGCGACCAAGCCGCCAGGCGCCGCCGTGCCATCGGGCTTTTTGCCGACCTGGCGGTTGATGGTGTCCTGGAAATCAACCACGACCGTGCCCTTGCGGTCCAGCTGCCACCAGTCGATCGCCATGGTAAAGCCCTTGAGCTGCTTGGGGGTCCAAACGACGCCGAAGTTCAGCGAGGAGCTGGTCTCGGGCTTGAGGGCGCGATTGCCGGTGGTAGTGGAGGTCAATTCCTCATAGAGCTTGCCGTCACGCGGATCGGTGATGGTGATCAGGTTGGAGGCGACGCCGGAGAACTGCTCAAAGAGCGACGGCTCGCGGTAGCCCTTGCCCCAGCTGCCGCGGACGGTGAGACTGTCATCGTTCAGCGGCTGCCAGCGGGCGCCAACTTTCGGTACGGTGGTCGACTTGCTGGTGGAGTAGAACTGCTCATTGCGGGCGGCGAGGTTGACGGAGAAGCTGTGCACCCCCGTCATTTCATTCTTCGAGGATACGAGGGGGAGGGCGAGTTCCGTGAAGAAGGCACCGACTTTGCGGTCGGCGATAGTGGGCGAGGTGGGGGTATTGCCCATGATGTCACCGCCGGCGGCGAAACCGTCGAGCGACTGCTCAATGCTTTCCGCGCGATATTCGTAGCCGACCGCAAAGCCGGCACCGCCACCCGGGAGGTCGAACAGGCTGTCCGTATTCAGAACGAAGGTAGCGTCGAACAGCGTGCCCTCGGAAATGGACTTGGTCCAGATGGTCGCGTAATTGACCACCGCGGTATTGCTCGCGATCGGGTTACGGAAGTAGCCGAACGGGTTATAGGCGATGGTCGTGCCGATGAAGGACGGGCTCGTCGGATCAAAGATCGAGTCGGCTTGGTTCACGATCCGGTTGAACCGGGAAGTGGAGATGAGCTTTTGGTCGGCGACGACCTTGATGTCGCTGTAGCGGAAGCCGGCATCGAAGTTCCAGTTGTTGGCGATATTGTCGACCTTGATGCCAGCGGTGACCATGTAGCTGTCGATGTGGTCCTTCAGGATGCGGTTGCCGAATTCGGCCAGACGCGCCTTGGTGCCGCCCGTGAGGTCGATATTGAAGGGATTGAAGGGATTGAAGGCGCCGGCCACCGCGGCGCGGGCGCGGCCGTCCGGCAGCGGGAGCGGGCTGGCCGTTTTGGCGGGAATCACGATTTCCACCGAACCTGGGGAGCTGAACTCACCGGTCGCTAGAGGGGCGAGCTGGTTCTCCGTGTAAACCTGCGAGTAGCTGAAGTCGAAGTAGCCCTTGATATTCTGGGTGCCGAACAGCTTGGTTTCACCATTGAAGAAGGCGCTTTCGCGCTGGGAGCGCGGGTAGGACTGCGAGAACTCGTTGAAATTAAAACGAGAACGGTTGGTGCCATCCGCAAAATAGCTGTATTGTGTAGCGGGCAACAGGCCGTTGTTGGTCGCATTGCGGTTGCCGGGACGCGGGTCGGTGCTGAATGAACCAAGCGTGGCGCCGGTCGTGGTCTTGACGGCGTCATTGGGGGTCATCGTCAGCGGATCAAAGGCAAACGTGCCCAAGGCCGTGGCCGAAGCAGTCGGGAGCGAGGAACCGGCGGGCAGGCCCATGGCTTGCCAGGCGGCCGCCCACGTGATCTGGAAATTCTCGGGGGAGGAGTTGGAACTCTTGAAGTCCGGGTTCACCGAATAAGTCCGATCGCTGTTCATGATACCGCCCCGGTTGTAGTAGTTGAAGCCCACCGTGATCTGGGTCTTGTCGGTGCTGGCGCCGCTGACGAGGCTGATCGTGGTTTCGCCGGAATCCTTGTCGGTGGTGTTGCCATAGCTGACAAACAGGTCCGTGCCGTTGTAGTTTTTCTTCAGGATGATGTTGACGACACCGGCCACGGCGTCGGCGCCGTAGGTGGAGGAGGCGCCGTCCTTCAGGACTTCCACGCGCTCGATCGCCGCGACCGGGATGGAGTTGAGGTCGACGAACGGCG
>JAQSCO010000023.1 GCA_029945445.1 Lacunisphaera sp.
TTCAGGCCCATGAGCAGGTTGTCGGCCGCGCCACGGCTGTTGTAGTCGCCCTCGGGCGGCATGTGCACGAGCACGCTCGACCCGTCGATGCCCTCCCAGTGGAAGCTGCGGTGCTGGAAGTCGTTGACCTTATTCCATGCGAGCTTGATCGTCTGAAACCAGTCCATGCCGCTCTTGCGCAGAATCTGGGGAAGGTTGCCGTTGTAGCCGAACGTGTCGGGAAGCCAGCACAGCCGCAGCTGCTCGTCTGTCAGCGCGAACTGCTCCTGCAGGAAGCGCCGGCCAACCACGGCCTGTCTCACGAGCGACTCCCCTGAGGGGAGGTTCGTGTCGGGCTCGACCCAGAACGACCCTTGCAGCTCCATGCGCCCCTCGGCGACGGCCCGCTGCATCCGGGCAAAGAGTGCGGGATGCCGTTCGCGCATCCACGCCATCTGCTGCGGCTGGCTCGTGCCGTAGATGTAGCCCTCGCGCCGATCGATCGCGTTAAGAGCGCGAACGTAGGTGCGGGCCGACTTGCGGCGCGTCTCGCGCAGGGGCCACAGCCAAGCCATGTCGAGGTGCCCGTGCCCGACGGCGCTGTAGAGGAAGTCGCTCGTGGAGGGGGAGGCGAGTGGCCCGGCGAGCGTGCGCCGTGCGCCATCGACATCGCCAGCCCTGAACCGGGAGAAAGCCGTTCGCAGGGAGGCTCGCAGCTCGCGCTCGAGGGCCGCATCATCCGTCGCCCCCGCAAGCACGAGGAGGGTGAGGTAGTCGTAGAACAGGGCATACGCCGCGTCGTCGCGTGAAGCCAGAAGTGCCCCGTGGAAGACCGGCTTGCCGACCTCGTAGAGGATCCACCCGTTGTAGGTGACGTCGGCGAAGAACTCGAGGGGGCCGGGCGAGGTGTCGACATGAACAGGACGGTACTTCCCGCCACTGTGCGGCAGATCGCCCTGCTGGAAGATCGTGCTGATCGAGTCGAGCACCTCACCAGTGGAGGAGAAGAGGAGGCCCTCGCCGCGGATCCCGACGAGTACAACCGGGTTCACGACGTCAGCGGGCACCTCGCCCGTGATCCGCAACCACGCGCAGTCGAAGATCCTGCCCCATGCCGTTCCGTTGCGCAGCGGAGTGAAGGCGCCCCGATCGAGCTCGTCGAAAGGGATCGGCTCGGGCGAGCGCACGATCTCGGCACCCAGCCGGGCCACCGTCGTGTACACCGCCCGCTGGATGCGCATGAGTCGGCGGTACTCGAGGGGCTGCTGCACCTTGAGCCCGAAGAGGAACGCCGCGAACCCACCCATGGCCGAAGTCTAAGCCAGCGCCTCCGGGCACCAGGGGCTTAGGGATGCTCGGCCAGAAACGATGCCGCAAGCCGCTTCGGTGCCCGGGCCAGCCAAGCATCGGTGAGCACCTCGCCGAGCTGCTCGATGCTGATGTTCTCGAGCAGCACCAGGACGGCCGGGTAGCCCTCGAAGTGCGGGATCGTGAAGAACACGCCGGGGTTGCTGCCGATGAGGCCGCGCTTGTCGCCCAGGTCGGCTACCCGCACGCCCAGGATCGGGCCGGAGGGTGCCGCAGCCCCGAGCTCGTCAAGGTCGCGCTTGCGCAGCGGCCGCTCGTAGGCGAAGTACTTCTTGCGCACCTCCCACTTGAGGCCGTTGGTGTCGGCACCCCGTTCGACCTCGGGCAGGGCGGTTGCGAGTCGATCGACGTCATCCCAAGTCGCCATGGATCCACGGTACAAGCGGGCGCCGACACGCTGGTATAGTTTTCAGGTTGGCTTCGGCCGATGGTTTGCGCCCGTAGCTCAGCGGATAGAGCAATTGACTACGGATCAATAGGCCGGGGGTTCAAATCCCTCCGGGCGCACCGATCGAGACCGACCCCATTGCTTTTTGGTGGGGTCTTTCTCGTTTCAGAGCACTCGGATGGCACTTCGACCGAGGCTCGGACCGGCGCAGTCCGGACCTTCGCGCTTTCCGAATAACTCGCGCCTTCGTGTGCCCGCGCGATGCGCCGGCGGCACCGGTTGGGCGTCAGAACCCTCCGGGCAAATCGCACGGAGTGGTCTCTCGTTGTGCCGCTAGCTGACCTGCGTGGCGCGATCGAGAACCCGCCGAAGGTGCATTAGAACTATTCCGCGCCATTCAAAATTTATTCTTTGGGCCCCGGAGCGACAGAATGCCGTTGAGCGATCAGGCCTGCGCAACTATCGCTTTTCGCTCGAAAAACAGGGGTTCTTGCTGAATTTCGGCGGCTTTGGGCGCCGCAGGCAGGGCGCCAGTTCTTCCCCGTTTGACAATAAAGCTTGCTATTTACGCGCGAGTGTGGATTATTTGTATTTACACCCCGCAGCACCTGCGGGGCCACGAGCAAAGGAGCTTGGTATGGCTGACGACACCCGACTGCGATCCGCAGATGTCATGCCGGTACTTGAGGCCCAAGCACTACGACGGCGTGACAGCCTTGAACAAGGCGCATCTCTCGGTGCGACGCGGTGAAATCCACGCCCTGCTCGGCGGAAACGGTGCCGGCAAGTCAACGCTGATCAGCATCATCTCCGGGGCCAACAAGCCCGATGAGGGCATGATCCTGCTTGAGGGCGAAACCCTCAACGCGGCGAGCCCGCAGGCCGCCATCTTGGCTGGTGTCTCGACTATCTACCAAGAACTTTCCCTGGTGCCGGCGCTCTCGGCACTCGACAACATCTTTCTGGGACGCGAGC
>JAQSCO010000024.1 GCA_029945445.1 Lacunisphaera sp.
CTTTCTTTGGCCCAGACTAACACTAATAGCGGCTCGAAAATTCGGGGTCAGGTCACGGAGGTAGGGAGTGAGTTTCTGCCAGTCAAACACCACCCCGATTCCGGGCTCATCGGGCGCCACCGCCAGATGATCTTTGATCACCATAGGACGCAAGGTGTATTGGTCGATCGGAAAGCTGTGATATTCGAGCCAACCCGCGTTGAGCTGCGCGCTGACCAGACTGACATGCAATTCCTGCATGCCGTGGGAGCAGATGGGCAGGCCATACTGGCGTGATTTCTCGGCGATTTTCAGCCAGGGCGTTATGCCACCGCAATTCGACGCGTCGGGCTGGATAAAGGACAGCTTGGCTTGGGTGAAGGCGTAGTCGAATTCGTGGAGGGTGTGCAGGTTCTCTCCCATCGCGAGCGGCACGCCCGTGGCATCGGCGATCATCGCCATGCCGAGATAGTCATCAGGCAGCGTAGGCTCTTCCAGCCACAGAACATCATGAAGCTTGAATGCCCGGGCGGCCTCGATGGCCCGCGGCACTGTCATCGAGTAGTTGGCGTCGACCATGAACGTGACCTTCGGTCCGATCAGCTCGCGAACCGCTCGAACCCGCGCGACATCATCCTCCAACCGGGCGTGGCCAACCTTGATCTTCACACCGTTGAAACCGCGGTCCAGATAGCTTTGGGTATGCCGCAGCAGCTTGGACAGCGGAAAATTCAGATCGATTCCGCCCGCATAAACCTTGCAGGTATTGCCCGCCCCACCCGCCATGCGCCAGAGCGGCAGGCCCTCGCGGCGGCAGCGAATATCCCACAGGGCGATGTCGATGGCCGCCATAGCAAAGCTGGCGATCCCGCCTCGCCCCACATAGTGGATGTGCCACTCGCAGAAATTCCAGATAGCTTCGATGTCGGATCCGTCCTTGCCCAGCAGCACGGGCGACAGGTCATCCTCGATCATGGCCTTAATAGCGGTGCCGCCCTTGCCTCCGGTATAGGTGTAGCCGGTGCCCTCGCTCCCGTCCTCCAGCGTGACCGTGGCGGTCACCAGCTGGAAATGGGTGTGGTCCCCGTGCTTTGCGTCGGTCAGGACCTCGGCGAGCGGTATTTGAAAAAGCCGGGTAACGATTTGGATGATCTTGTTCATCTGAGGCAGCCGAAATTGACGTGGGGTTTACCCCGGTTAGTCTTAAAAAAAGAAGATTGAGATGTTGGTGCAGCGCTAAAGTGAAACAGTCCGGACAAAAGATTCAGGCCCAACTAAAACGGTAGATCGTGGTTTCGTCGTAGGCTTCCCCGGGATGGAGGAAGCATTTCGGAGCCCCGGGAATGTTCGGTCCGTTGGAATACTTGGCGGTCTCGGCACAAAGGGCCCGGAACTGTCCAAACCGAGTGCCATCCTCGCGCTGCAGCTCGTCCGAGGTGTAGCGTCCGGTGTAGAACAACATGCCCGGTTCTGTCGTGAGGACTTCGATCTTTCGGCCCGTTCCGGAGTGCCGCACGGTCGCAATCTGCACCGGCGGACGGGAGCCCGGGGGAAACAGATAAAAATGTTCAAAACCGAGCGGCATGCCGCGAAACGCGTCGCCTAGCAGACGGGGCTTCCTGAAATCGCAATCCGTGCCGGCTACCGGAACTTCCTGCGCAGTCGGTATGCCGCCCTCGTCGGCCGCAAGGCAGCGGTCGCTGAGAATCTGCACCTCGTGATCCAGGACCTTGTCAGCGAATCCGTTGAGATTGAAATAGGTGTGATTGGTCATCGTGAACGGCGTGGTCCGATCCGTCCGCGCCCGGTAACGCATCGCCAACTCGTTGCGGGAAGTCAGCCGATACTCCACTTCGACATCCACATTGCCGGGATACCCTTCCTCGCCATCGGCGCTGCGCAGGGTAAGCGTGAGCACCGCATCCCCACCCTCTTCGGAGGCCTTGGCCGTCCAGACCCGCTTGTCAAAGCCCTTGACGCCACCATGAATGTGCCCGGCGCCGGCGTTGCGCGAAAGCTGATAACGGCGGCGTTCGCCCGCCGCCGAGTCCAGCCGGTCGGCCATCTCGAAAGTGCCGTCTTTTATCCAGCCGACATACCGGCCGACTAGGCAGCCGAAATACGGGGAATTCTTGCGGTAGGCCTCGCTGAAATAGCCGTCCAGGGTATTGAAGCCGCAAACGATGTCCGCGCTCTTTCCGGAACGGTCGGGCACCTGCAGCGAGGTGACGATTCCACCGTAATTGGTGATCTTGGCGACCATACCGTTGGCGTTGGCCAGGGTGAAAAGACTGACCGGGTGATCGTCGATCTGCCCGAAGGGCTGTTGCGTGATGCTCATGACGGATGGGGCGCGAGGTTCAGGAGGTGGCGGCCGCCGCGGCGGAAGCGAGCATGTTGCCGAAGGAGATGATAAGGATGCCGATCACCATGGCCGCCAGACCGAGGTGCAGGCTGTTTCGGGCCGCAGTGGGAGCCGTCTTCCACTCCCCCACCACGATGCCGCTGACGATCGCCGTGACCACGCACGAGGTGTTGAAGATGGCGTAGCCCACCGTGTTGCCCACCGCACCAAGGCGGAACGCCGCATAAGCGAACACCGCGGAGGCGGCGTAGTGCAGCACCGCCATGATGAGGATCAGGATGAAATTTCGGCCGAGGGCAGGGGTCGAGAACTTCCCCCAGAGCTGCTTCGACGTGAGCTGCCACGCGAAATAACCGGCCATCACCACCCCGCCGCTGAGGAAGATCGGCAGCATGACTGCCAGCGCGGTAACCCAGGCCGGATTGCCCTGCGCCATGCTGGCGGCGTGCAGCGGCGGACGGCCCACTGCGTTGGCGAAACTGAAACCGGTCGCGAGCAGGCCGCCCACGACCGCGATCGCGATCCCGGCCGACATCGACTTGCCCTCGCCTTGTTTTCGCTGCCCAGAAGCCACCTCGGACTTTTCCCGGGCGATTCCCGCCCGACCGTTGGAAAATACCCCGAGCAGCACGAAGAACAGCCCGCAGAAGATCGCCGCGGCCGCCTTGGGCGCAGGTAACCCCTCCACTAGAAACGGCAGCAGCGAGCCCACCAGGATGACCGTGCCGATGAAAATCGAAAAACCGAGGGAGACGCCGATATGGTGGATCGCCTTGCCCCACATCATGACGCCAATGCCCCAAAGCACGCTGGCCAGCACCATGCGCGGCAGGATCGCGCGGACCGCCGGATCACCGTAGATGGCACCCGCACCGTGCATGATCGCCACGGTGGCCACCACAGGCACGAGGAACATCGTGAGCATGAAGAACAAGCCCCAGATATTCTCCTCCTCGAAATCGCGAGTAAACTTGTTGGGCAGGGCGTAGAGCCCGAGCATCAGGCCGGCGAGCACAGCCCAGAGGATTCCAGTGATCATGTAATGGGGTTGGCGGGTGGTTTCCGCAGCGCGATTACACCGCCACCTACCGTGAACCGACTTGAAAAAAACGGACGCCGATCAGTAGCTTGAATTTTTGCCGAGGAGGAGGTAATTGAAAAATCATAAAGCATATAGTCGCATTTTGTCCATAGGATATTGCATGCAATTTATCTTTTCCCGGCTGCGTTACGAGAAACACGGCTCCAACTCCGAAAGGACATTTCGCGCGAAGTTGCGAACTCACCATGAATAACGCCCGCCTGCCACGGCGGGATAGTCATCCAACCGGGTCGGTCAGCGACGGCAAGCGTGATGGATTTTCTCGGCTCTTCCCAGCGGAACTCGGATGCAGGCGCAAACAGCGGCAGCCGTTACGGCTGCTTTCAGCGCGATCGGACTGACTCCGGGGTCACCACTGCGCGGGGAGATACTCCTTCACGTTGCCCTTGGTGATGATGGCCTGCGGCAGATATTGGATCGGCTGAATCTTCTTTCCCGCAAACCAATCCGCCGCGAGTTTCATCGGAATGGCCCCGTCTGCTTCAGGCGACTGGAATGTGATCGCGTGCAGAGTGCCTTGCTGGACAAAATCCATCCCGACCTTGCTGTTGCCGGCGGCCACCCGGATGACATCCTCGCGGTTCGCGTTCTTGATCGCCTCGTTGATACCGACCTGCGCCCCTGAATCGTCAGCCGAGAAAACACCCTTCAGTTCGCCCCCGAAACGCGTCAGCCAGCCGGAGACAACCTCCTTGGTCTTTTCGGATTCCAGATCGGTCGGTTGCGCGACCAGCATTTTCATTTTTGGAGCAATGACTTTCAACTCCGTCACCGCCGCCCAGGTCCGGGCGAAAAACGGCGACGAGCCCGGCCGGTGCTGGACCATCACGTAACCGCCCTCGTTGTGCATCAGATTGGCGAATTCGCGCGCCAGCTTGCGCATCTGGCCCCAGTCGTCGGGACCGGTCCAGGCGAGGAGAAAACGGTGCGCCTCCTGCACCGGCAGCAGGTTGATCGCGATCACAGGGATGCCCGCCTCGTTCAACCGACGAAACAGCGGCACGCAGGCCTGCGCATCCACAGCACTAATGATGACCAGATCGGGCCGGTCGTTGATGACCTGGTCCACCTGCTGCGACTGGATGTTGATGTCGCTATTGGCGGTCTTAAAGGTCAACTTCACCCCGTAGGCATCGGCGACCTTCTGCATGCCGGTGACCATGGCAGTCTGATACGGGTGATCGACCGCCTTGAGGTAGACGACACGCTTGCCGCGTGGGCCGTCGCCCGGCGACTTGGGCAGATTGACCTTTTCCACCCCCCAACCTGCGTATTCCATATCATACCAATGACCCGCATCAGTCTCGGGAAGGGTCTCGGGATTTGCCGGACGCGCCGGGATTGTTTTCGCGGGCCCCGGAGGCGGCAGCAGCTGCTGGCCGTCAGCCGACTTAAGCGTGCTGACATCCACTTCTGCCGGAGCGGACGTGATCGCCGAGGATCCGGCGCCCCCAACGAGTGTCGTCCCGCCTATCGGCATGGGAGCGGGCTGGCGCAGATGTAACAGATACATCGCGACAATGCCCGTAATCGCCACGCAGGCGATCGCGGTGATGCAGACGATGACCACAGGATTGGATTCGTTTTGTTTCATGATTCGGGTATCCGGGGTTGGTGGATCATCGGGTGGGTCGGATGCCCCACCTTCTGCAGCGACCGTCAGGTTTACAATGCATTCCCGACGCGGTTCATCGGCCGCCTCGGGTAAAGATTCGTCCTCCTCCGCTTGCGCCAACTCAGCGAGCAATTCGTGCCGCACGCCACGCATAAGGCGCAGCCGGCGCTCGCCTGCCGCCTCGTAGAGGACGACGGCGCCAAGCACCAGCCCGGCAGACATCTTGCGCGCCTCCCAGCCGGCCCCCATTAGTTCTAGTCCGTTGTAGAGCATGCTCAACCCGAGCAAGGCAATGAGATTGCGCGCGATATTGCCGCGGCCACCCGTCATGGCAGTGCCGCCAATGATCACCGCCGTGATCACCTCCATCAGCGAATTGTTGCCCATGGTCGGCGTGGCGGAATTGATGCTCGCGCTGAACAGCGCGCCGCCGAGTGCCGTCAGCCCACCCGACAACATGAAGGCACCCACGATGTAGCGCGAAACCGGAAGACCTGCGTTGCGCGCCGCCGCAGCGTTGCCGCCGACCAGGAAGAAGCCGCGCCCGACCGCCGTGCGCGCGAGCAGGAAGGCCAGCATGAGACCGAACGCGACGGACAGGATGACGCGCGGTGTAAGCAACGGGAGCAAGGGTTGCTCGAGCCAGGTGCCGAAACGGAAATCCCGGCCCGTGAGCACCCCACCCCGGCCGTAGAGGTAGACCAGTCCCTGGGTCACGATCATGGCGCCGAGCGTGACAATGAAGGAGTCGATCCGGAGCCGGGCGACGAGCAGGCCGTTGACGAGACCGAGCGCCAGACCGGTTAGCAAGGCCACGGCCATCGCGCCGGGCCATCCGAGCACCGGCTGCAGGCCGATCGTCAGCATTCCGCCGAGAGTTAGGCTCGTGCCGACCGACAGGTCGATGTGCCCGCAGATCATCACGAAAGTGAGCCCCGCCACCGGCAGGAGGTTTAGACTCATCCCCTTCATGATCGTCGTCAGGTTTTGCGTCGTAAGGAAATTCGGCGCGATCACTGCCATCAGGCCGAATATCAGCAGCAGCAAAACAACGATGCGGTTCTCACCGAAGATTTCCCGGAGACGCGTTTGGACGGAGGGGCTATTCATCCGACCTCCCCGATCGTCGCGTCAGCCAGGCGGTCAGGCCCACCACCGCCATGAAGATCAATCCTTTCACCACCATCTGCCCGAACGAACCGATGCCGAGCAGGGTCATTAGGTTGATCAGAACCCCGATGAGCAGCACGCCACCCAACACGCCAAGCACGTTGCCGCGTCCGCCCTGCAGCAGCACGCCACCGAGCACGACTGCGGTGATAGCGTTGAAATCGTAACCCTGTCCGGTGTCGAACGTGCCTTGCCGGTTCAGGGCTGAGAGCAACAGTCCTGCGAGGGACGTAGTGAAGGCCGAGAGCACAAAGGTCAGCAGCACCACCCGCCGCACGCGCACGCCGCTCAGCGCGGCGACGTCATAGGCAATGCCGGTGAGCTGCAGTTGCCGTCCGAATCTAGTGAGGGTCATCAGCCAGTGGCCCGCCAAAGCGAGGACCAGCATCAATGCCGTCCCCACGGGAATGCCGCCCGGCAGCGTGCGCTGCGGCAAATCGAGGAAGAAGCGGCCGGTGGTCGTGTCGGCGTCCGGATAGACCTGATGGCCCGCGTAGGCCCACCGCAGAAAACCGTCGAGGAAGAACGAGACCGCCAGCGTCCAGATGATCGGATTCAACCGCAGGTAGCCGACCGCCCAGCCGTTGAGCAGGCCGATGGCGAGACCGGCCGTCAATCCAAGCAGCAACGACGGCCCGATGCCGAGGGGTTGCGCGGAAATGGTGACGAGCCCGACGCACGCCATCAACGGGGGAATGGAGAGATCGATGTAATGCCGCCCGTAGGTGACGAACGAGGCGCCGATCGCCACGATGCCCAGAAGTGTCACGTTGCGGAGGATGTTGAGCAGGTTGTCGGCCTGACCGAACTTCGGGAAAGCCAGCAGACCGGCCATCACAAGCCCAACCAGCACGCACCAGATGCCCAAGGCATTCAGCAACCGTTTGGTGAAGGAAATCTTTAGCTGCCGGGAACTGGCGAGGGGCGCGGACATTCAGATTGGCCCACCGCTAGCCGGGATGCTCGTCACCGGCCTCATGACACGCCATCCTCGGCGTTGGCCGCGAGCAGGATACTGTCCTCGGTGAACACACCCCGCCGCTGTTCGCCGACAAACCGGCCCTTGCGCATGATGATCACCCGGTCGCTCAAGGCCACGAGTTCTGGCAGATCCGAGGAAAGCAAGATCACGCACTTGCCGCGATCCGCCAGCCGGGCGATGGCCTCGTGGATCACCCGCTTCGCGCCCACGTCGACGCCGCGGGTCGGTTCGTCGAGGATGCAAACCTCCGGGTTGGTCGCGAGCCACTTGGCGAGAAGGACCTTCTGCTGGTTGCCGCCGGAAAACTGCACGGCCTGACGCTGCGGCTCCGGCGGCAAAAGTTCGAGTTCGACCGCCAACCGGGCGAACCCCTCGCGCGCCGCCGCGGCCGGCAGGAGCGTGCGCCGCCCGGCGATCACCGCGTCCCCGGCGTTTTGCAGCGCGGTATTGAAAAGCGCCAGCCCCTCCGACTTTCGGTCCTCGGTCAAATAGGCGAACCCAGCCCGGATCGCGTCGCACAGGTCGCCTCCTGGGTAGGCCTTGCCATCGAGGTCAACCTCGCCGTCGTCCACCGGGTCGATCCCGCAGAGAGAGCGCGCGAACTCGCTGCGCCCTGCCCCCGCGAGGCCACCGATACCCAGCACTTCACCGGCACGCACCTCGAAATTGAGCCGGTGAAAGAAACCCTTGCGGGTAAGTTGCCTCACCCGCAAACGCACTTCACCGGGTTCGTGCTCCCGCGGGATGGCCGACTCAGTGACGCTGCGCCCGACCATCAACTCGACGAGTGAGACGGCGGTGAATTCGTGGATCGGCCGGCTCACGATCCGTTGGCCATCCCGCAGCACCGTGCAGCGGTCTGAGACCGCGAAAACCTCCGGCAGATGGTGCGAGATATAGATGACCGCCAGACCCTGCGCCTTTAACTCCCGGATGAGCCGGAACAGGATCTCCACCTCCCGGCGACTGAGGGAGGACGTCGGCTCGTCCATGACGAGGATGGACGGGCGGTTGCTGAGGGCCTTGGCAATCTCCACCCGCTGGGCTTCGTGCGGGCTCAACCCGTCGACGCGCAGGAGTGGATCGCAATCGAGGCCGACCTTTTCAAGCCAGTGCCGGGTTTCCGCCACCATCGCGGCACGATCGAGCAGGAACCCGCGTTTCACCGGCAACCGGCCCGCCAGCATGTTTTCCGCGATGCTGACCTGGGGAACAAGGCTTAGCTCCTGGTAAATCATCTCGATGCCCGCCGCCTTGGCGTGCGCCGGCGAATGCAGTTGCACCGCCCGACCGTGCAACCGGATCTCTCCGGTGTAATCATGAAAGGCGCCGGCGAGGATCTTCATCAAAGTCGACTTGCCCGCGCCATTCTCGCCCATCAGGGCATGCACCTCGCCGGCCGCGGCGGAAAAATCCACCCCCCTCACCGCGTAGGTGTTGGCAAAGGATTTGGCGATGCCCGTCATCTGGAGGACGGGTGCGGCGAGCGTAAGATTGTCAGTCACTAACGGGCAAGTTGAGCGGGACAAAATGCGCAGAGTCTGGGCCGGGTGTGCGCGAGCATCACCCCGGTCGCTTCTCCGCCAGGAGGAGATGTTCGCAGACCAGGACGGTTTCGTTACGCTGGTTGATGGCTTCCACCTTCTCGACCACCATCCCGTAACCAGGCTTCTTGTGGTCGCGCTTCTCGGCGATCGTCGCCCTGCAGGCTATCGTGTCACCAATGAAGACGGGTTTGATGAAGCGCAGTTTGTCGTAGCCGTAACTCATCGCCACCGGGTTGATATCACCCGCAGTCATCCCAATCGCCACGCTGAAGATCAGCGTGCCGTGCGCCATGCGCTGCTTGAACGGCTGCGTCGCGCACCACTCCTTGTCCATGTGATGCGGATAAAAATCGCCGGTTTGCCCGGCGTGAATGACAATGTCGGTCTCGGTAATCGTCCGGCCTGATGTCGTCCGCACGTAACCGATCTCAAATTCCTCGAAGTGGATGGTCTTGCTCATGCTGGGAAGGTGCTGGTAACACGCGAGGAACGAAAGTCGTCGTCAGGACCTGATACCGATATTGCGATTGATCTGCAGGGCGCACGTCCGGACCGCCGTCACATAGGCTGCGGTGATTTGGTTTCCACCCTTTGCCGGGACGATAAAAGGAAGATCTATCACCGCGTTGGTGTCGGTGCCCGCCACCCCCACCGCGGCAGCAATGTCAATGGCCCCGGGCGTCACATCGCTGGTCACCATCAACCAGCCCTGCTCCTTCGCCCGGACGATGTCAGTGCGAATCGCCTGTTTCTTGGCCGGTGCCGCTCCCTGGAAAAACGGATCCCGGCCGAGCAGCACATGGGCCTCGGCCGCCGGCATGCGGCTCAGCAGAATTTTCCCTGAGGCCGTCTCGGACAGGGGCAACGTCGTGCCTTCGCCGACCGCCAGGCAGATGCGCCGTGCCGGCATCCGTTCGACCAGCACCAACAAGTCGCCTCCAATCTGCGCGCTCAGGTGCACGGACTGGCCGGTCCTGTCCGCCAACTCGTCCATCGGAATCAGTGCCGTCTGCCGGAGCAGCGCCGTCGGATTCTGGCGATGGGCCAGCTCGAACATGCGCAAACTCAGTCTGTAAGTGCCGGAAGCCGGGGACTTAATCACGAAGCCCCGTCCCTCCAGGCAAGCCAGCATCCGGTAGATTTCACTCTGGCCGCGCTTGAGCGCCAGCACGATGTCCGACTGCGAACGCTCAACCGATTGGCCGGCGAGGTATTCTAGGATATCCAATCCCTTTTCTAGGGCGGGAGCATTGTATTGCGTAGCTGTTTTTCGGGGCATGGGTGGGAGTAAGCTTGACGGGTATGATTTACTTATGAATATATTATTCAGTTATAAATAATAAAGTCAACCCCACTCCCCACTCATGCGTAATTTTGTGCAACTACGCGGCATCACCTGGGATCATACCCGGGGCTTTGTGCCGATGACGGCCACGGCCCAACGCTATCATGAACTCCACCCTGAGGTGGATATCATCTGGTCCAAGCGCTCGCTGCAGGAGTTTGCCGACAAACCGCTCGGTAGCCTGTCCGAGCAATTCGACCTGCTGGTGATTGATAATCCTTGGATGGGCTTTGTCGCCGCACACAAAAATCTGCTGCCACTTGAAATGCATCTGCCCGCCGCTTTTCTCGCCAACCAGGCGGCCAACCCGGTCGGCAAATCGCACGAAAGCTACAATTTCGACGATAGCCAGTGGGCGCTCGCAATCGATGCCGCGGCACCCGTTTCTGTCTGCCGCCCCGACCTGCTGGCGAAGGCGGGCGCAACCGCTCCAAAGACGTTCGACGAGCTAATTGCGCTCGGCAAGCGCGGTCTCGTTTGCTGCCCCAGCATCCCGCTCGATGTGTATGGCAACTTCCTGAACCTGCTAGTCGCCGCCGGGGAGAAGATTTTCACCAGCCGGGAAGAAGTCGCCACCCGCGCGCCCGCCTTGGTCGCACTCGAACGCCTCAGACAACTCGCCGATGTCGTGCCTGCGCGATTCTTCGAGCTTAATCCGATCCGCACGCACGAAGTCATGTCCCGCGAGGATCAGTTCGCATATGCGCCCTACACTTACGGCTACACAAATTACGCCCGGCCCGGTTACGCGCCGAAACTGCTGAAGTTCGGTGACGTGATTGGTATTGAAGCGGGCAAGCCCGGTTCGACAATGCTCGGCGGCACGGGCCTCGCCATCTCGGCCCAGTGCCAGCACGCCGAGATTGCGGCGGACTACGCAATGTTCTGCGCCGCGCCCGACACGCAAAGCGGCATCTTCTTCCATTCCGGCGGCCAGCCCGGTCATCGCGCCGCGTGGCTCGATAATACCACCAACGCCGCCTGCACCAATTTCTTCCGGGACACGTTGCCGACGTTGGACCGCGCCTTTGTGCGTCCGCGCTACAACGGCTACCTGAACTTCCAGGACCACGCCGGCGACCCGATCCACGAATTCCTCCGCACCGGAGGTAACGCGGGCCAGGTGCTCGACAAGGTCAACGAACTCTACCGTCGGTCGCACCAAGGCTGATCCGATAAATGGAATACCCAAACCCCATCCCATGAAGCGTCCGCTCGAAGGCATCACCGTCATAGAATTCGCGCAGTATCTGGCCGCGCCCTACGCCGGTATGCGCCTCGCCGATCTCGGCGCGCGCGTCATCAAGGTCGAACGCCCCGGCACGGGCGACGCCGGCCGCGCCCTCGCAACCAAGAACATCTACGTGGACGGCGACAGCCTCGTCTTCCACTCCATCAACCGGAACAAAGAGTCCTTTACCGCTGACCTGAAGAATCCAGCCGACCTCGCAACGGTAAAGGCGCTCATCGCCCGCGCCGACGTGATGACGCACAACTTCCGTCCGGGGGTGATGGAAAAGATCGGACTGGATTACGCAAATGTCCGCACGTTGAACCCGCGCATCGTCTACGGTGAAGTCACCGGCTACGGCACGGAAGGCCCGTGGCGCGACAAGCCCGGCCAGGACCTGCTCGCCCAATCCCTCTCTGGCCTGACTTGGCTGACCGGCAGCGCGGACAGCCCGCCTACTCCCTTCGGCCTCGCCACCGCCGACATGCTCTGCGGCACGCAATTCGCCCAAGGCATCATGGCTGCGCTCCTGGGGCGCGCAAAATCCGGCCTCGGCTGCCATGTCGAGGCGAGCCTGCTCGAGTCATTGCTGGATATGCAATTTGAAGTGCTGACCACGCACTACAACGACGGGGGCCTGCCGCCGAGCCGCGCGCGCTATCGCAACGCCCACGCCTATCTCGGCGCACCGTATGGCATCTACGAAACGGCCGACGGCTTCATCGCCATTGCAATGGGTTCCCTGACGAAACTCGGCGAACTCATCGGCTGCAACGAACTTGCCGGATTCGACCGGGAACCTTCCGACCGTTTCGACCGGCGCAACGAAATCAAACATCTCCTCGCGCAACACTTTAAAACCCGTCGCACTCGGGACTGGCTCTCCATTCTCGAATCAGCCGATTACTGGTGCGCGGACGTATTTAATTACCAGCGTCTGATGGCGCACCCCGGCTACCAGGCCATGGGTATGGAGCAAACGGTGCGCCGCCCAAACGGCACGACCGTGCGGACGCTACGCTGCCCGATTCGCATAGACGGCCAGCGGCTCTATTCGGAAGCCGCGGCGCCATCGCTCGGCAACGCCAATGCCAAACTGACTGTCGAAGCACAACTATCCGCGCCGCCCGCGCCGGCACCGCCCGCCACCGCGCCAGGTATGCGTCCACTCGCCGGCCTCACCGTTGTTGACTTGAGCCAGTTCCTTTCCGGCCCGTCCGCCAGTCTGCGCCTCGCGGACCTCGGCGCGCGCGTCATCAAGGTCGAGCGTCCCGGCACCGGCGACATTTGCCGACAGCTTTACGTTTCCAATGTTGAGTTGGATGGCGAATCAACCGTCTTTCACGCCATCAACCGCAACAAAGAGAGCTTCGCCGCGGACCTGAAGAACCCCGCCGACCTCGCGTTGATCAAAAAGCTGATCACCAAGGCCGACGTCGTCATGCACAACTTTCGCCCCGGAGTCATTGAGCGGCTCGGACTCGACTACGCCACGGTGCAGAAGCTGAATCCCAGGGCGGTTTATGGCGTAATCACCGGCTATGGCCAAGAAGGTCCGTGGCAGGACAAGCCGGGGCAGGATTTGCTTGTGCAGTCCTTGAGCGGAATGACCTGGCTGAACGGCAACGCAGGTGACGGCCCGGTGCCGACCGGCATCTCCATCGTGGACATATTTGCAGGCTCGCAACTCACGCAGGGTATCCTCTCGTGCCTCGTGCGCCGCAACACCACGGGTCAGGGCGGACTCGTGGAAGTCAGCATGCTGGAATCGGCGCTCGATTTCCAATTCGAGCCGCTCACGGTCTATTTTCAGGATGGCGGGTGCGAACCGCAGCGCACCGCCAGCAACAACGCGCATGCTTACCTCGGCGCGCCCTACGGCATTTACCAGACCGCCGACGGCTATCTTGCCCTCGCGATGGGCAAGATCCCGCAAATCGGTGAACTGATCGATTGCGCGGCCTTGGCGAGCTATCCCGAGCCATCCAGCTGGTTCAAACAGCGCGACGAGATCAAAGCGGCGCTCGCGGCGCATCTCCGGACCAAGCCCACCGCCGACTGGCTTGCCGTCCTCGAACCGGCCGACATCTGGTGTGCCGAAGTCATGGACTGGAAACGCCTGCTGCAGCACGAGGGCTACCGCGTGCTCGGCATGGAGCAGACCGTCCGCAAGGGCGACGGCTTCACCTACCGCACCACGCGCTGCCCGATCCGTCTCAACGGGGAAAGGCTTTATGCCGAGCCCGGATCGCCGGACATCGGCGAACACAACGCCAAGATAATGAAGGAGCTCCTGACATGACTGAACCGCAGACAAAGACACCGCTGACCGTCATCTTCGAGCAACGCGAGGGAGTAGGCCTCATTTCCTTCAACCGCCCACCGGCGAACGCGTATGACCTGGCCTTCCACCGCCAGTTCAATGACGCCATCGCCGCCGCCGATGCAGATCCCGCCACCCGCGCCGTCGTCATCCACAGCCGAGTGGAAAAATTCTTTTGTGCCGGCGCCGACATCAAAACCTTCGCCGCCAACACGATCGCGGCCAACCAGGAGATGGTCGCAGCTGCGCGGTCCGCGCTCGCCCGCATCGAGGCAAGCGGTAAACCGTTCATTGCGTGCCTCGCGGGCCATACGCTCGGCGGCGGTCTGGAAATCGCCCTCGCCTGCGACCTTCGCTTCGCCGCCCTCGGCAGCTATAAGCTTGGTCTGCCCGAGGTGCGCCTCGGTCTGATTCCCGGCAACGGCGGCACCCAGCGGCTCAGCCGTCTGATCGGCCCCGCCCGAGCCTTCGCACTGCTGGCCAAGGGAGATTCGATCGACCCTGAGGAGGCTCACCGCATCGGTTTGGTAAACACTCTGTTCGAGCCCGCGCAGCTGCTCGATGAAACCCTCCGCTACGCTGGCGACCTCGCCCGGGGCGCGCCGCTGGCGATTGCCGCCATCAAGCAGGCCGTCCGCGACGGTCTGACTCTCCCGCTTGCAGAAGCGCTGCAACTGGAAGCCCGGTTGGTTGACCAACTCTATGCCACAAACGACGCCAAAATCGGATTAAAGGCTTTCCTTGAGAAACGGTATATTGCATACAATGGCACTTAGCCCCTCACCCTACCCCGCCCCGCTATGAGCTCATCTGCAAAAATACCCCATTACTCCTGTCACTTGCACGGCAAGCCCGCCGAATCTGCCGACGGCGCCCGCATCGAAGTCGTCAATCCCTCCACCGGTCTGGTCTTTGCCACCGTGCCGGCCTGCACCGCTGTCCAGGCCGCCGAAGCGCTCGAGGGGGCCAAGCGCGCCCAGCCCGCTTGGCAGGCGTTGCCCGCGATCGAACGCGCGAACTACCTCCTTCGCATCGCCGAAGGCATCAAGACCAAGCGAGAACATTTTGCCCGCCTGCTCGTGCTCGAGCAGGGCAAGCCGCTCGCCGAAGCCTTTGGCGAAGTCGACGACACCATCCGTTACATTACCTACTCCGCCGAGGCCGCCCGCCGCATCACCGGTGAAATCCTGCCCGCCGACCAGCCGAACGAGCAGCTCTTCATCTACCGGGTGCCCCACGGCGTGACCGTCGGCCTGTGTGCCTTCAACTATCCGCTGGCGCTCATCGGCCGCAAGATCGGCCCGGCCCTCGTCACGGGCAACACGATGGTGCTCAAGCCGCACGACCTCACTCCCGTCACCGCGTGCGAGTTCGCCCGAGTCATCGAGGCCGCCGGCCTGCCCGCTGGTGTGCTCAATGTCATTACCGGCAGGGCCGCTGAGGTCGGCGGCCCGCTCGTGCAGAGCGAACTCACCCGTCTCATTACCGTCACCGGCAGCATCCGGGCCGGCCAGGCGATCTACGCCGCGGCCGCCAAGAACATGGTCGTGCTGTCCCTCGAACTCGGCGGCAAGGCACCGTTCATCGTGTTGGAGGACGCCGACATCGATCGCGCCGTCGAAGCCGCGGTCGTCGCCCGCTATGCCAACTGCGGCCAGGTCTGCATCTGCAACGAGGGCGTACTCGTTCATGAGAAAGTCGCAGCCGAGTTCACCGACAAGCTTCTCCACCGCGTCAAGCAGATCAAGGTCGGCGACCCGATGAAAGACATCGGCATGGGCCCCTCTACCAGCAAAATAGGCCTGGAACGGGTGTTCGACATCCTGGCCAAGACCGTCGCCGAGGGCGCCACCCTCGCTTGCGGTGGTCAGCGCCCCGACGGCGCGGAGTTTGCTGGCGGCAACTGGATGCAGCCCACCGTCCTGACCAACGTAAAGCCGAGCATGACCGCGATGCGGGAGGAGATTTTCGGTCCGGTGCTGCCCATCACCACCATCGGCAGCTACGAGGAGGCCCTGTCTATCGCTAACGCCCGCGAGGACGGCCTTTCCGCCTACCTCTGGACCCGCGATCACCGCCGCATCATGCACGCCATCCAGAACCTCGAGACTGGCACGATCTTTGTCAACAAGGGCATCTGCGGCTATATTCAGGGCTATCACAACGGTCACAAACGCAGTGGTCTTGCGGGCGAGGACGGCACCCACGGTATCGAGGCCTATCTCCAGAAGCGCACGGTCTACATGAGCTGGGAGTAGACCGGTGGTCGGTGTTCCCCTGCTAGCGAAGTGCAAGCTTCATGGGGGTGCCGCCACCACGCGCCCTCGCTCGCGCGCCGATCCGCCCGCCGCCAATGATTCCGATCACCGACACCCATCAACATCTCATCGATCCGGCCCTCGGAGCCTACTCGTGGGCCGATGGGGTCCCGCAACTCGCGGGACGTAAATTCGACTACTCGGATTACCTTGCGGCGATCGTGGGCACAGGAATCACGCAGACGGTGTTCATGGAGACCACACCGGACAACTGGCGCGCGGAAACGCTGCACATCTACGGTCTCGCGGCCCAGCCCGGCTCGCTTATCCGAGGTGTCATCTCCAATTGCCATCCCGAAAATGAAGATTTCGCCGCGCAACTCGACCGCATCGCCAACCCAACTCTGGTCGGGCTGCGCCGAATCTGCCACGTCGAGCCTGACGATTTTTCGCGCTCGCCGAGATTTCGCGAAAACATGCGCCGTCTCATCCGGCTTGGCCTGACGTTTGACCTCTGTTTCTTCGAGCGGCAAATGACCATCGCGCTGGAACTCGTCCGCGCCTTCCCCGACGGGCAGTTCGTCCTCGACCACTGTGGCGTGCCGGATATCGCCGCTGGCCAACTTGATCCGTGGCGCGGCTATCTGCGCGATCTTGCCGCCCAGCCGAATCTCGCATGCAAAATTTCCGGCCTCCTCGCTTACTGCAAACCCACCGCCGTCAAACTTGAGTCCGTCCGCCCCTACGTGGAGCACAGTCTCGCCTGTTTCGGCTGGGATCGCGTGGTGTGGGGCAGCGACTGGCCGCTGGTGACGATTCAATCCACCCTGCGCGACTGGGTGGCCATCAGCCGAGAAATCGTGCAGAACGAAAGCGAGAGCAACCAGCACAAGCTGTTTCACGAAAACGCCCGTCGCATCTACCGCATCCGCTGACGGCCTGCCACTGCTGTGACGCCATGAATCTTCACTATCAGCCCGAACTGCCGAGGTCACCGCGGCCGATCGTCATCTTGGGCGCGGGCGGCATCGTGAACGACGCGCACCTGCCCGCCTATCGGATGGCCGGCCTGCCCGTCGCCAGTATCTACAACCGCACCCTCGACCGCGCCCAAAAACTAGCCGACAAGTTCGGCATCCCGCAGGTGCACGAAAGCGTCGCCGCGGCCGTCGCGGCGGCGCCGAAGGATGCCGTTTTCGACCTCGCGCTTATGCCCGCGCAGTTCATCCCCACGCTCGAACAACTGCCCGATGGTTCACCGGTGCTGATCCAGAAGCCGATGGGCGATTCATTGCCGGAGGCTCAGGCCATTCTTGCGGTTTGCCGGCGCAAGAAACTCGTCGCCGCCATCAATTGCCAGTTACGCTTTGCTCCGTTCGTCATCGCGGCCCGGCATCTTGTCACCAGCGGCGCAATTGGGGAACTCTACGACATGGAAGTTCGAGTGACGGTGCACACGCCCTGGGACCTCTTCCCGAACGTAAAGCTGCATCCGCGGCTCGAGATCGCCCAGCACAGCGTCCACTACATCGACCTCATCCGTTCCTTCCTCGGCAATCCGCGCTCCGTGCTGGCCAAGACGCTCAGGCACCCCGCCAAGCCAATGTCGTCCACGCGCACGACGCTGATCATGGATTACGACGACACCACCCACGCCGTAATTAACACCAACCACGACCACGAGTTCGGCGGCGAGCACCAGGACAGTTTCATCAAGTGGGAAGGAACGAAAGGCGCGATCTACGCCAAGATGGGCCTCCTCATGGACTATCCCCATGGCGTGTCCGATGTATTTCAGTATTGCCTGCGCGAAGGAAATGCGGCGCCAGCCTGGAGGACCGAAGCGATTCCCGGCTCGTGGTTTCCCGAAGCGTTTGTCGGCTCGATGGCCAGCCTGCAGCGATTCGCCAATGGCGAGACCGACATTCTGCCCACTCACGTCGACGATGTCGTCAACACGATGGCGGTCGTCGAAGCCGCCTATGCCTCAAGCGCATGCGGTGGTGTTCGGCCGGCATTCGCCACCCCAATTTCCCCGCAACAACCAAAACCATATCACACATCATGAAAGCAGTCTATTACCAAGGCAAAGGCCAGTTCACCGTCGGTGAAGGCAAGGTCATTCCTCCGCAGGCCGGCGAAGTGCGTCTCAAGGTCGCCTATTGCGGCGTCTGCGGCACCGACCTGCACGTCGCTCACGGGGCCATGGATGCACGCGTGCCTACCCCGATGGTCATCGGTCACGAAATGTCGGGCACCGTCGCCGAACTCGGCGCCGGCGTCACCGGGTTCAAGATCGGCGAAAAAGTGGTCGTGCGCCCGCTCGACAACCGCGGCGAGACCCCGGCTGACCGCGGCTTCAGCCACATCTGCCAGAAATTGAAATTCATCGGCATCGATTCGCCGGGTGCATTCCAAAGCTCGTGGACCGTGCCGGCGTTCACCCTGCACAAGCTGCCGGAGCAGACCGACCTCAAGCTTGCCGCCTTCGTCGAGCCGCTGGCGGTCGCCTGCCACGACGTGCGCCTGGGCGACATCAAGAAGGGTGAACTCGCCGTCGTCCTGGGCGGCGGCCCGATCGGCATGCTGGTGGCGCTTGTCGCCAAGCAGACCGGCGCGCGCGTCGTTCTTTCCGAGATCAATCCCTTCCGTCTGGAGCTGGCCCGCAGCATCGGACTCGAAGCGGTCGACCCATCCAAGATCGACTTCCCCGCTTGGGTGAAGGAGCAGAGCGGCGGCAGCGGCGCGGACATCGTCTTCGAGGTCACCGGTGCCAAGGCCGTCGCCCTCGGCATGACCGAGCTGCTCTGCATTCGCGGCCGCATCGTCATCGTCGCCATCTATCCCAAGCCGGTCGAACTGAACCTGTTTCATTTCTTTTGGAAAGAGCTCCAGATGCGCGGTGCCCGCGTCTACGAGGCGGCGGACTATGAGCGCGCAATCGAACTCATCTCCTTGGGCGCACTCCCGCTCGAAAAGCTCATCACCCGCGTCGAGCCGCTTGAGAAAATGCCCGATGTCTGCCATGAACTCCACGGCAACCCCGAGGCCATGAAGGTCCTCATCGACTGCCAGACCTGAACCCATCCGACCCACCATGAAGACACTCAAGAAATTTGATCTTTCCGGAAAAGTAGCTCTCGTGACCGGCGCCAAGCGGGGCATCGGCAAAGGCATGGCGCTCGCGCTCGCCGAGGCTGGTGCCGACATTATCGGCGTCAGCGCCACGCTGGAGGCTGGCAGCGCCGTCGAAAAGGAGGTCATCGCCCTCGGCCGCCAGTTCAAGGGCTACGCCTGCGATTTTGCCGACCGCAAGTCGCTCTACGCATTCATCGCACAGGTAAAAAAGGACTTCCCCCGCATCGACATCCTCGTGAACAACGCCGGCACGATTCTCCGCAAACCCGCCGCCGAGCATCCCGACGAATTCTGGGACAAGGTCATCGAGGTGAACCTCAATTCCCAGTTCGTCCTCACCCGCGAGATCGGCAAGGACATGGTCGCACGGGGCTCGGGTAAAATCATCTTTACCGCCTCTCTGCTTACCTTCCAAGGCGGCATCACCGTGCCCGGCTACGCCGCGAGCAAGGGCGGCATCGGCTCGCTGGTGAAGGCCTTTGCCAACGAGTGGGCCGGCAAGGGCGTGAACGTAAACGCGATCGCCCCCGGCTATATCGACACCGACAATACCGAGGCGCTGCGCGCCGACCCTGGCCGCAGTCAGCAGATCCTCGCCCGCATTCCCGCCGGCCGCTGGGGCAAGACCGAGGATTTCGGCGGGCCTGTGGTCTTTCTCGCCTCCGACGCCGCCGCCTACGTCCACGGCACCACGCTGCTGGTGGACGGCGGCTGGATGGGTCGCTGAGTCCGCGAACGCAATCACGCCAGCAACCCCCAACGACATTAAGCATCTGCTACAAGTGAAGACTCTGTTTGCCGCCTGTGGCGTCGTCGTCGCCACCCTCGCCATCCTCCCTGGGGTCCGGGCTGCTACTGAGCCCGCCCCGCGCACGCCCACCTGGGACTCCCTCCGCCAGTATCAGTGTCCCGAGTGGTTCCGTGATGCGAAGTTCGGCATCTACGCCCACTGGAGCGTCTTCTCCGCCGCCCGTGGCAGCGGCGCCACCGACTGGTATGGTCGCAACATGTATAAGCCCGGCCACCCGAATAATACCGAGCATCTCAAAAACTACGGTCCGCTTTCCAAGTTCGGCTACAAGGACCTGATCCCGCTCTTCACCGCCGAGAAATTCAATGCCGACGAGTGGGCCGAACTCTATGTCGAGGCCGGAGCCAGGTTCGCCGGACCGGTCGGCGAGCACGCCGATGGATTTTCGATGTGGGCCTCGAAGGTCAACCCGTGGAATGCCGCCGTCATGGGCCCGAAGCGCGATGTCGTGTCGGAGTTGGAGAAAGCCATCCGCAAGCGCGGCCTGAAGTTCATGGTCAGCCTCCACCATCAATGGCTCTGGGGCTGGTATCCGACCTGGGACAAGACTACCGATGCGGGCGATCCTCGCTACGCTTCTTTCTACGGCGAGGCATACCCTGCCACCGCTCAGGGTCGCCCGCTGCCGAACGGCGGTTTCGACAACATGTATGCGGATCCCCTGCCCTCTGCCAAATTCCAAGCCACGTGGCTTGCGAAAGTGAACGAGGTCGTCGACGGCTACTCGCCCGACCTGCTCTGGTTTGACAACCGCATGCAATTGCTCTCCGAGAGCGTGCGCCAGGAGATGGCCGCCCACTACTACAACCACGCCTTGGCCCGCCATCAAGAGCCCGTCCTCTGTTACAAGCGCCCCGACCTGCCGCTGGGCACCGGCACAAGCGACCTCGAGCGCGCCCGCATGCCTGACATCTACCCCGAGCCGTGGCTCACCGACACGTCCATCTCGCGCAGCTCGTGGGCCTACGCCACCGATCTCGAATATTACTCACCTGACCGCATAGTCGACGACCTCGTGGACATCGTGAGCAAGAACGGCTGCATGCTGCTCAACATCGCCCCTGCTCCTGACGGCACCATCCCGGAGGAGCAGAAGACCATCCTCCGCAGCATCGGAAAATGGCTCAAACTGAACGGTGAAGCGATTTATGGATCACGTCCTTGGCTGATCTTCGGGGAAGGCCCGACCATCACGCCGGTAGGCCATCTTTCCGACCTCCAGTTCAAGGGCTTCACTGCTCAGGACATTCGTTTCACCACCCAAGGCGAACAGCTCTATGCCATCGCTCTCGGCTGGCCCTCCGACGGCAAGTTGCTCATCAAGTCCCTCGGCAGCGCCCGCTACTCAACTCCGATTAGGGGCATCAGGCTGATTGGTCATGATGCAGCGCTCCCGTGGAAGCAGTCCGTGGACGGACTTGAAGTCCAACTGCCGGCCAAGCCGTCCGGCGACTACGCCTACGCTTTCAAGATCGATCGGTAGGGCTTCAGTAAAGACCCCCGGAGCAGCGGTGTTAGTGAGCAAGGTTAAAGTTTGGGTCTAAGATGAGACGGTTCATCAGACAGACGAGTTTGCGCATGACGGCGACGAGACAGACCTTGGCCGGTTTTCCGTTGGCGCGCAGCCGTTGGTAAAATGCCGCGAAAATCGGGTTGCAGCGCGCCGCGCACACCGCCGCCATATAGAGCACGTGGCGCACTTGGGGCCGTCCGCCGCGCACATGGCGCGGGGCGCGACTTTTGCCCGAGTCTTTGGGGTGCGGGGCGACCCCGATCAACGAGGACAGCTGCGGCGATTCGATTTTACCCAGCTCGGGCACATAGGCCAACAGCGTGGCCGCGAGCACGGGGCCAACGCCTTTGATCTGCTGGAGCCGCGCGGATTTTTTGCCCAGGTCCGGATCGTGGTCGATGTGCTGACGGATCATTTTCTCAACCCTCTGGATCTGCTGGCCTAGAAAGGTGCGTTGTCGCCCCAGCAGCTTTGCTAGCGTGGGGCCGGCCAAGGCCAGACGACTTTCGACTTCGCTGAGTTGAGTGGTGAGCGCCCGTCGGTGTTCGAGCAGTTCGCGCAGGGTCGCCACGACGGCGTCAACCGGCACAGCCAGGCGCAACTGGATCTTCTGGCCATAGCGCCCGCAGCAGCCGGGCATCGAGGCGATCGGTCTTGGCCAACAAGCCCTCGGCATGCGCGAAGGCCCGGACCCGGCCAGGCTGCACCACACACACTTCGATGCCGCTGGCGAGTAGTTCGGCCACCACTACTTTCTCGTAGCCGCCGCTCGCCTCGCAAATGACGCGAGGATGCGGCAGGCGTTTGAGTTTGGCGATCAGTTCGGCCCGTCCGGCCGAAGTGTTCACGCAGCGACCTTCATCCGTTTCATCCACGCAGTAATCCAGATGGTCTGCGGCAATATCCACTCCCAGGTAATCGGCGGTGTTTTCAGGCATGGTAGACTCCTTCTTGCAATGCGAGCTCAAGGCTCTTTCAGCGGTTCGAGTTATACCAGGGACAAGGCAGTGGTCCTGGCTCCGGGACGAGCTGGTGGCTCTGCTTGCTAATCGATCTGTCTGCCTTGCTGCGCGGCCGACGGCCAGCCGTCCGCGCACCCTGGCGACATCAAGGAAAGTTCGTTCCCTCAATGCCAAAACGACCGTGACAGAAGCGGCTTCTTCCGACGAGCCAATTGGCCCATTCTCAGAAGCCGCTTCTGTCACTGCTTTGCTCTTCTTCATCGGGTGGGACATACAAGCTGCTTTGGGGTATTGAACCCACAGGGAATAAAAAAACGCTTCGTCCTGAACTCGGCTTACTTCGCTTCAGTGTTCATCAGCGTCAGGCCGACTGTGTGCGGTTCCATGCCATCGATCGTGGCCGTCACCCGAACCTTTCCTGGCGTCCGGTTCGCCTGGAGGATGAGCAGGCAGCGCCCGCGGTCGGTGACAATGCTATCCGCTTGAAAGGTCTGCGTGTTGCGACCGGATCCGTTGTCGACGCCGAGAATCCGCGCGCCGCCTTCGATACGGAACGTGACCTTGCGATTTTCCGTCTTCACCGGCCGGCCCTCGGCATCGACCAGTTGCACGATGAGATGCGCCACATCATACCCGTCGGCCGTGAGCTCGCTTCGGTCAGGCTGCAGGGTGAACGTCGCCAGCGCCGAGGTTGTCTGTAGCCGGGCCACGACCTCGCGCCCGCCCAAGCCCGCTCGCGCTGTCAGTGTGCCCGCTTCAAAGGGCACGACCCAGCGGAACAGCCGGTCGGGACACTCCGACATGCTGCGATAGCCGAGCGAGCGCCCGTTCAACTGCAACTCGACGGTGGAGAGATTGGAGCAGACCTCGACCACCACGGGGTCGCCGACCTGGTAGTTCCAATGCATGTTTGAATTTCGCCATTTGAAGGAGGCCTCACTCTTCGGCACGGCCTTGTCCGTCAACTGATCGGCGGTAAAGCCCGAATCCTTCAGCGGTATGGTGCCGAGTGAAATGTGCGGTTCATCGACCCAAATGCTTTTGAAATAGTTCCAACCCTGCACCCGGAAACCCGCCAAATCGAGCAGATCGCCGTCCCAGTTCTTCTGCGGCCAGCCCTTGTTGGCCTCTCCGAGGTAGGCAATGCCGGTCCACGTGAACATGCCGTAGACGCCTGGATTCTCCAGGACGTGCTTCCAGTCGTCCCAGTTGCCCGGGCATTCATTAATGGTGACCTGCTTGTGCGGGAAATGCTTTTGCGCCCAGGCGATCTCGACGTTCCGGTAACTGTAGCCGGCGATATCGACGGCGTCGGCGTAGCCACTCACGTGGCTCACCTGCGGGAGGATAAGGTTCGCGGTGGTCGTGCGGCTTGCGTCGAGTTCTTTCACCCAGCCGGCCAGGCGGCGGGCGGTGTCGGCAAGGATATATTTGCCCTGGGTGGACTTATCATAGCGTTCCTTCAGCTCCGCCGGCGAAAACATCGGCGCGCTCCCCCAATACTTGCCGGCATTCTGCGGGTCGTTGGGGTCGGTCCAGAAGCCGGTGATATAACGATAGGGTAGATACGTCCACTCGATCTCGTTGCCGATGCTCCACTGCAGCACGCTCGCGTGGTTCCGGTCGCGCAGGATCGAGCGGGTCAGATCGCCGTGGGCCCATTGCTGGAAATGCTCGGTATAGCCGCGCGTGATGTAATCATCGTGACGGTCGTGGTAATTCTCGCGCTTGTCCTTCGGATAATCGAATTCGTCGAACAACTCCTCCTGCACCAGCAGGCCCATCTCGTCGCACAGGTCGAGGAACTCCTGGGACGGCGGATTGTGGGAGGTCCGGATCGCGTTCAGCCCGGCGGCTTTCATCTCCGCCAGGCGGCGCCGCCACACACCCTTGGGCACGGCCGCTCCGACCAGGCCACCATCGTGGTGCAGACAGGCACCCTTCATAAAGGTGGGCTTGCCGTTGAGAAAAAATCCTTCACCGGCGGCAAAGCGCAGACTGCGGATGCCGAAGCGGGTTTCGTATTCGTCCACCACCTTACCGTCGAGCGTGAGCGTCGTCACCGCCCGATAAAGATGCGGATGGTCGCAGCCCCAGAGTTGCGGATCATTCACGACCAGTTCCTGCACGTAGGTGCCGTTCGTCTTGGGCTCAAGCGACTGTGAGCCCTCTCGGTCGGCCACCTGCCGACCAGTTTCGTCGAGGATTACCGTGGCGAGCTCGAAACCGGTGCGTGCGGCGAGCTGGCTCTCGACCTTGACTTCGAGGCGCACAGTGGCCGCCTGCTCCGTGATCTTGGGCGTGGTGACATACGTGCCCCAGATCGGAATGTGGAGCTTGGGCAACGAAACGAGTGTAACATTGCGGTAGATGCCGCTGCCAGAATACCAGCGCGAATCGGCATACCGCGAATGGTCGACATGCACGGTGAGCACGTTGTCCGCGCCCGCAGGCGCGAGCAGGTCGGTCAGATCGAAATGAACCGGCGAGTAGCCATACGGATTTTCGCCGAGCAGCTTCCCATTCAGCCAGAAGGTCGCGTTATTGTAGACGCCGTCGAAGAGGACGTAGGTGCTCCGCGGCTCGCCCGCCACGGGTGTCCGAAAATGTTTTTGGTAAATCCCCACGCCGCCAGGCAAGTAGCCGGTGCAACCCTCCAGATTCTGATCGAATGCCGCCTCCACGCTCCAGTCGTGAGGCAGTCGCACGTTGCGCCACTTGGCGTCGTCGAGTGGCACTACGGTGGGCTTGGCCGTGTCGGGCTGGAGCGCAAACTTCCAGTCGAAGTTGAAGTCCGTCTCACGCGGGAGCGGACCCGCCTGCGCGACGCTGGTGAATACGACCAGTGCCGAGAAAATTGCGAATCTTGAGAGGAACTTGCGTGCGGTGATGTTCATCAGTTGGGAATTTCGGGGCAATGACTCAGCGCGGGGGTTCGACGCGATGGCCCTCGCCCGCGAATCCGACAATTGCAGCCCGCGGACGCGTCAAGAGCACAACGGAACCGCCATGCCGCGGTCAACATACAAACGCCAATCTGGCACGCCGGATGGATGGTTAACTGTTTCAAGTGCACCACGCTCCTATTCGTGGAGAAAGGTCGCAATTGTTGCGAGCTGCGGTTCCCACGATCTCCAATGCATTGTCCTACTTTGCTCTTCATGGTCGCCACCGCATGCCCCGCACGAACCACCCCTGATCTCACCGCGCTTGCACACCGCACCTCGCTCACGCCTGTCGCCGTTTCCTGGCCGGACTGCCTTGCTGCTGGCGGCCTCCTTCTGCCTCGTCGGGCTGGCGCAGGCAGAACTTGATCAGGCCTTCTTCGACCGGCTGCACACCGAGCGGGTGCCGTCGAGCGACCGCGTCACCTGGGTCCAGGTCGGTCCCGGCATGTCCGGCTACTGCGAGGCCTTCTGGTGCCACCCGACGGATCCCAACGCCCTGTTCATGTCGCCCGACATGTTCAACAGCTACGGCTCCTGGGATGGCGGCGTCTCTTGGCACACCATCAAGGACTGCGATGGCGACGGGCGGGACCTGCGGCGGGTGCAGGCGATGGCTTTCTCCCGCCAGGATCCGGATTTCGGCTATTGCACCAACATCCGCGGACAGCTCTACCGCACATCTGACCGTGGGCGCTCCTGGTCGCTCATGGAGGACTTTCCACAGTTAGGATCCTACTACGAGCTCACAGTCGATCCCACCGACGATCACTATTGGTATCTGGGGGCGGGTGACTTTTGGAATGTAAAGGCCCATCAGCGCCGCCAGGACCGCCGCTCGGCCTATCGCTCGAAGTATGCCGCCTACGGCCACATTCTGAAAAGCACTGACCGCGGGCAGACTTGGCGGAAGGTCACCCAGGGTCTGCCCGCCGGCCTCGATGTCGGCCGGATCATTGTCGATCCGACCAATCCGCAGATAATCGTCATGGCCGCCGATTCCGGCATCTATCGCAGCACCAACCGGGGCGAAACTTGGAGCTTGAGCGCGCAAGGCCTGGCCGTCGACTGGCCGCGCGACATGACCTCGTTCCACGACCCGGGGACCGGCGAGTTCATCCTCTATGTCACGGTGCAACCCGTCTACGAACCTGACGGCCAGTCGATCAAATCGAAGGGCGGTCTGTTCAAAAGCCTCGACCACGGCGCCACCTGGATCGACATCACCGGCAACCTCCCGGTGAACCTGCAGAAAATCAGCAGCCCTACTGCACGCATCAAATACTATAACTGTCTTGCCAACTGGTTCGACCTCAATCCGCAGGAAGCAAGGAAACGGTATCCCACGCTCCCGACCTCGATCCTGAATGTTTTCAACCGCATTGTGGTTGATCCACACAACAAGGATGAAATCTACCTCTCGCAGAATGTGAAACACGACAAGGGGTTCCTGCCCGGTGACGTCTGGAAATCCACCGACGGCGGGCAGACTTGGATCGCTACCGCCCGCACGGGAACCTATTGGGTGTCCGGCACCGACGCCGACTACTGGGTCTCGCGCTCCAATCCCACCCGCGTCAACACGACGTTCGCCCACCTCCAGCCGGAATTCGACCGTCGTGAGGAAAACCACGGCAACCGATATCTGCAGATCAATCTCCACGGCGACCTATTCGCGTGCTTTGACCAGCAGGTGATGCGGTCCGCCGACGGCGGCGGGACGTGGCGGCAGGCCGATGATATCGAGACCACTCCTGGCAGCGGGTGGTGGATCGGCCGTGGTGACAGCAATCTGCCCGGACGCTTCATGCTGCTGGAGACGGGCAAAAAGGATCGCTACCTCCTGTGCAGCGGCGAACACGGACTTTGGCAAACCCGCGACCTCAGCGGCCTGGACCGCCGCGACCCGATCCCGGTGCAGCAGATCGAGGGTCAGTTGAACGATAAGGGCGCCGTTTCCATCGCCACCGTGGCGGTGCACCCTCGCGACCCCGATACGATCTACATGCTCGTCTTCCGGCAGGACCATCGTGGCTACTTTCGGCGATCCAGCGACGGCGGGAAGACATGGCACGACCTGTCGCAAATCTTCAACTACGCTAAGGACTCGTCGGGCTCACACCTCTACCAATATTCCCTCACCATCGATCCCCAGACGCCGGATACGATGTATTTCTGTCTCACGGACAACACGCTGACCGAAGTGGGAGAAGGCCGGAAGATTCCACGTTCCGAGTTCAACGAGTATGGCGTCTTCAAGACGACCGATGGCGGGAAAGCTTGGAAACGCGAGAACACGGGTCTGCCGGAAAACGCCAGCGTTAACCGCCTGACGATGGACCCGGCCGATCCCGCTGTGCTTTACGCGGCCCTCAACGAATCGCGCTCCGGCGGCCCCGGCGGCCTCTACAAGTCCACCGATTGCGCGGCGCATTGGGCAAAGGTTACCATCCCCTCTCCGATCACCGCGGTGAACCACATCTTCGTCGACCGGAGTAACCATCACCTCTTCATCTCCTGCGGCACTTCGCGCGGCAGATTTGATCAGGGCGGCGTCTGGCGGAGCAAAGACGACGGTAAATCTTGGGAGAAGATATTCGACCTGCCCTGGATCTGGCACACCGAGACTTCCCCCGTTAATCCGGACATCATCACCGTCTCCGCGGGCGGCGCCGACAACGTGCCGCCGGTGCAGATTCCCGAACAATCGACGCCCCGCGGCGCAGCATTGAATCCCGGTGCCTATCTCTCGCTCAACGGCGGCGCCGCCTGGATGAAGATCAACCGCAATCTAGGCCAGCCCGACCGCATCGTGGAGATAAAACCCGACCCGACCCGGGAAAACATCCTCTGGTGCGCATTATGGGGCAGCGGTTGGGCCGTCGGCTATATCGGCCCTCCACCTTCTGACGACGCCCCTTCGCCGTTCGTGCGCCACTGATCCAGACTCCATCAAGCCTGGCAGAACCGGGATTCCAAGGCATCACTTTCCACATCCAACCTCGCGGCACACTCATTCGATGCAGACTTTCGTCCTTCTCCCTCTCGCGCTTCTGGCCGCTGCGGTTCCGGTCATTGCCACTCACGCCCAATCCGCCACGACGCCACCTCCAAACATCATCTTCATCCTGACCGACGACCAGCGCTACGACACCCTCGGCATCACGGGCGACAAGTTGGTGCAAACGCCGAACATTGACCGACTGGCAGGAGAAGGAACGTTCTTCGCCAATGCCTCTGTCACCAGCGCCATCTGCACGCCGAGCCGCGCCTGCTACTTTCTGGGGCAATACGAACGGCGACACGGAATCAACTTCAACTCCGGCACCTCCTTGGCTCCGGCAGCCTGGGACCTCGGCTACCCCATGCAGTTGCGCGCCCATGGCTACTTTACCGGCTACGTCGGCAAAAACCACGTGCCGGTCGGAATCGAGGGATACGACACTGGGCTTATCGAAAAGAGCTTCGACTTCTGGTATGCCGGCCACGACCATCTGGGATTCTATCCCAAGAAGCGGCACGAGATCTTCGCGCACGCGACGGCGGACACACAACCAGAAATCCTCCGCGAAGGAGTCGAGAGCTTTCTGCGCACTGACGCCGACTTCATCGCTGGCGCGGAGACCTTTCTGAAGCGTCGTCCCGCCGGACAGCCGTTCTGCCTCACTATCGCCTTTAATGTGCCGCACGCCGCGGGAACAAGCACGATGGAACTCCTGCCGACGGATCCCGAACTCTACCGGACCGCCTACCGCGACCAAGCGGCCCGCATCAGTTTTCCTCCGACTTACGTGGCTAAGGATCGCATTCAAACGCCACGGCTGCCTCCGGACGTGCTCTACGCCCAATTCCGCCAGAATAGTTACGACTATGTTGACTCGCCCGACACCCTGCGGGAACGGATCATCCGCGAAACGCAAACCATCACCGGCATCGACCGGGTCGTTGGCGCCGTGCGCGACGCACTCGCGCACATTGGCGCCGCCGAGAACACAATCATCGTCTTCGCCTCCGACCACGGCATCATGCACGGGGAGTTCGGACTCGGCGGCAAGGCCCTCAACTACGAAGTCTGCCTGAGAGTTCCGCTCATCGTATTCGATCCCCGTCTGCCAGCCGCTCAACGCGGCCGCCGCACCATGGCGCTTGTCGAATCGGTGGATGTCGCTCCTACTCTGCTTGATTATGCTGGGGTCACTCCCCCGTCCGCCATGCAAGGCCTCAGCTTGCGTCCGCTGATGGAGGGCCAGGCCGAGAAACTCCGGGACTCGAGTTTCGCCGAAAACCTCTGGTCCAACTATTTTGGTAATCCCCGCATCGAAAGCGTGCGAACCCGCGAGTGGAAATACATCCGCTATTTCAAGAACGACCGCACCCTTTATGCGAACGTCGAGAAAAAGACGGCCACTGGAGTGACCCCGGAACAGGTCGCCGCCTATGCCGGCTGGCTCACCTCCTCGATCCGTGGCGAGCAGCCCGTTTACGAAGAATTGTTCCACCTCACCTCCGATCCCCAGGAAACGGCAAACCTCGTTGGCCGCCCGCTCTACGCCGACGTTCTTATTCGAATGAGAGCCGAGTGCCAGAGACTCGTTACCGCCGCCAAAGGGGATCCCGACACACCTGCGGCGACGATCATCGTCCCGAGCATCCGCGAAGGCACGCGCAAGAAAGCCGCTCAACCACGTCCCGGATGATGATCCATGTTCCTTCCGACGGGTAACAGGAGCGGCTCGCCGCCGTGCGCCGCGTGCCGCCGCCGCTGATCTGGGCGACCGCAAGGAAAGCGTCGGCTGGAACCATCACTTCTGGGACTATTACGACCAGCCCGATCCCCTCCACTAACGGCGGAACGACGTCACGACAGAAAGCAAAAATCAAAAAGAATACGAACAAATGAAAGCCCTTAAATATGATCTGCTCACGCTATTGATTTTTTAGTCCCGGTTAATTTCTGCCGAAATACCAGACCCCAGCCCGCAACCCGCTTTCCCTTTTGTCCTGCCCAAGGTAAAGCCGGACCTTCCGTTGAGCGCCGCCATGGAGCGGCTTTATACGGACTACATGGCTCCCAAACCCGAGGACGATCCACTCTACCCACAGTTTAAGTATACCGATCCGGTTGCCATCAGCAACTTCGCCCCCAGAGCCGACGAGGACCGCATCAATGTGCCCAACGTCTCGCCGATCCCTGAACATGGACCTTAACCGTTCGCTGAGCCGTCGCATTCGCCCTGGTCCCAACTCGCCCCACCCGATAATTCGATGCAATTCTTTCCTTCTTCTCTCCATTCCGCCGTCCGCCTGCTCCTGTTGGCGCTTTCCATGGGCGCCACCGTCCGCGCCGCGCCGCAGCCCTGCTTTCAAACCGGCCAAGACCCCAAGCCGGCCGCGCAGGCGTGGCTCCCGGTTGAAGAGTTGTCCGACGATTTCGCCGGCAACTCCCTCGATCGCACCAAATGGCAGGACGAACCGGTCGCCAATGGCTGGGGTTGGTATGGCCGGGTTCCGGGGCTTTTTCAGGCCCGCAACATCACCGTGCAGGACGGCGAATTGCGCGTCACCGTCAGCAAACTGGAAAAGCCGGTTGTCCGCGACGGCAAGACCTTTACCCACCAGGGCGCCATCGTGCGTTCGCTCCACCCCGGTCAACCGGGTTGGTATTATGAGTGCCGGATGAAGGCCAACGCCACCGTCATGTCGTCAACCTTCTGGCTCAACACCCGGCCGGGCGCGCCCAAACACCTCGAACTCGACATCCAGGAATGCGTGGGCTTGATCACCGACCTCACCGCATCTTGGGCCAAGAAATGGGACCGAATCTTCCATTCCAATCTCATCCACTGGGCGAAACCAGACAAGGCCCAGATCCAGAAATCGGTCCCCACCGATGCGCTGAATTCGGAACGCTTCCACGTTTACGGCGCCTGGTGGAAATCCTCCGAAGAGGTGCAGTTCTTCCTCGACGGCAAATACGTCTACTCGATCACTCCGAAGGTCGCTTGGGACGTGCCGGCCTTCATCCAGATGGCAGTTGAAGTCTACACCTGGAACCCCGTCCCGCCGGATGGCGGTTTGATCGAAACCGGCACGTTGGAACAGCGCACGACCCGATACGACTGGGTGCATGTCTGGCGTCTCGAACCGCCGGAGGACCACTGTTCAAACACTCAAAATGGAGTTCCTTTCTCCCGCAATCCTTGCTGACGTCGCAATGATCGCCCGCCGTTCCAACCGCCAAAACCAAGTTGGCCGCCACGATTGATAACCTTATGCAGGCGCCCCTGACCCAGCCACCTTGATCGAAGTCGATGCGCCGGGTGCTGTCATCAAACGTTAAACCCTCTTTCCCTATGCGCTCGTTCCTGAATTATTCCATCCTGCTCCTTGCCTTCGCCGGCGCGCACCTCCGCGCCGCCGATCGGCCCAACATCGTCTGGATTGTCTCGGAGGACAACAGTGCCTGTTATCTCCGTCTTTACGATCCCCAAGGCGCACCCACCCCGCGCATCGAGGCACTGGCCCACGACGGCATCGTCTTCGAACATGCATTTTCCAACGCCCCTGTATGTTCGGTGGCCCGCTCTACCCTCATTTCGGGCAGCTACGCGCCGCGTCTCGGTGTGCAATACCACCGCCGCGCGGCCCTCGTGCCGATGCCTGCGGAACAACGCATGTTTCCCGCCTACCTGAGGGACGCCGGCTACTACACCTCCAACAACAGCAAAGAAGACTACAACGCCATCAAGCCCGCCGATGTCTGGGACGATTCCTCCGGCCGCGCGACCTATCGCAACCGCAAACCCGGTCAGCCATTCTTTCACGTCCAGAACTTCGGTTCTACCCATGAAGGAAAGCTCTTCTTCACCGCCGCCGAGATGGCGGCCGAGCGCACCATGAGCGATCCGGCCAAAGTCCGGGTGCCGGCCTATCTGCCTGACACCCCGACGTTCCGCTACAGCATCGCACGTTATCTCGACCTGCAGATGAAGATGGACACCGAAATCGGCGACTTCATTGACCGACTCGCCAAGGATGGGGTGCTCGATGATACGATTATTTTCTACTATGGGGATAACGGCGGCATTTTGCCCCGCAGCAAGGGCTACGCCTACGAGTCCGGTCTGCAAATTCCGCTCGTCGTGCATGTGCCGCCGCGCTGGCAGCACCTCGTGAACCTGCCCGCCGGTTCGCGCGAACCCGGCTTCGTCAACTTCTATGATTTCGGTCCGACCGTCCTCGCTCTTGCCGGCGCGCCTGTCCCCGCCCGCATGGACGGCCAGCCCTTTCTGGGCCCCAATGTGAACGCCGCCCAGGTGTCATCCCGTAACGAGACCTTCGGGTATGCGGACCGCTTCGACGAGAAATACGACTTCGTCCGCACGGTGCGCCGCGGCCGGTTCAAATATATGCGCAGCTACCAACCATTCAACGTGGACGCGCTCTTCAACCAATACCGTTATCACCAGCTCGCTTACCGCGAATGGGCCCGGCTCTATCGCGAGGGCCAGCTTCCGCCCGTGCAGCGGCAGTTCTTCGAACCCCGTGCCGCCGAGGCCCTCTACGATCTGAACGTCGATCCCGATGAAACGCACAACCTGGCCAACGACCCGGAGCACGCCGCCATCACGGCCGAATTGCGCGCCCGGTTGACCAGCTGGGTCAAGGACATGCCCGACCTGGGTTTTTATCCGGAAAGCTACTTTGCCCGCGAAGCCGCCCAAGACCCCACCGGATTTTCCGCCACGCACCGCGAGGAAATTGCTCGGCTCGTCGACGTTGCGAATCTCAGCCTCCAGCCCTTTGCCGAGGCTTCGCCGCGTCTGACCGCCGCTCTGGCCTCGCCCAACCCGTGGGAGCGCTACTGGGCATTGATAGCGTGCAGCTCATTCGGCGGGACGGCAGCTCCGTTCGTCGCCACCGCCAAACATCTCGCTCTGCGCGATCCGGAGCCCTTGGTGCGCGTCCGCGCCGCCGAGTTTCTGGGCCTCCTCCGCGCCGGCGACCCGGTGCCGGTTCTGGAGAATGCTCTCGCCAATTCCACCAACGCAGTCGAGTCGCTGCTGATCCTCAACACCATCACGCTGCTGAAGGATTACCACGGGTATAAGTTTTCTCTGACGGACAAAAACCTCGGCAACGCTTTCAGCGACCTGACCAACCGGCTCGACTATTTGAAGCAGTAAGGTTCGAGTCAGACCGCGCTCCAGTACACCGCTCTGCGAAAGGAGTACGAAGGGACCGCTTGCCGCGCCAACCGTAGCAGCAACGGGGAAACCGCCTGGGCTCGCTCACTCAACAGGGTGTGAAGATAAAGGCTGGCGGTCTTCATTCACTTGTTACGTTCCATCAGGATCTGATTCTCTTGCTCAATGGTCTGACGCTCCTTTTTCGACAAGCCATGAAGATAGTAAAACTCGGGACTTTCGTAGTAACAGTGCTTCTTCATCTCCGGATCATTGGAGTCCAGGCTCAAATCACAGTCGAACCGGGTCAGCACGCTATGATAGGTATTCCAGGAACCGGTCACGTTTTTGAAATGGGATAATCCCCAGGTGACCCCGCGGCCGTATTTGGTGTCCGTGAAAGCATCCGGTACAAACAGGCCGGCGGCGGTGGGCATGAGCTCCGTGATCGCGGCGATTTTGAAGTTCACCCAATCCTCCGCATATTGAATGGTGAAGTGTTCCATCCCGTCCCGGATAACCAAAACGGCCACACCTTGCTTGAACGGGAAAAGCGCGATTTCATGGCTTGAACTCAGGACCGGATTCAAGGGGTGCTTTATATAGGGCCCCAATGGATCTTCAGCAATGGCGAGTCCTTGCATCCTGACGAGCCCCGGATCGGCATCCGAATCCGATTTGTAATACATATATATTTTCCCGTCGTGGACCAATGGTCTGGGATCCTGCACGGCGTATTGATCCCACTCGCCCTTCGCTCCCGTGGGAAGAATGATCTGGTTGACGGGAGTCCAGGGTCCCTCCGGTGAATCCGCATAGGAAGCTGCGATGGGGCAGTCATCCCCCCGCGTTCCGCTCGCCTCCAGAAAGGCCTGGTAGTAAAGATAGAATTTCCCCTTCCACTTCAATATGCCCGGCGTGCAAACCGCCCGCCATCCCGGATAGGGTTTGGGGGGACGCGGGATGGCCACGCCTTCCTCCTTCCAGGTAAAGCCGTCCTTGCTGGTCGCATACCAAACCTCGGCCAAATCCCAGTCAGCGGAGGGAATGGTATCGGTATACTCTTTCCCTTTGGGAGGAGTGGGCGTCGCTCGCTTGGTGAACCAGATGTAATATTTGCCGTTTTCGAATATGATTTTGGATGGATCGCGACGTGAAACCGTGCCGTCACCACCGTGGTAGTCGAATCCCTTCAACTCGGTGTATTTGAACTGGGTGTACAGCTCATTGCTTTCAGGCGTTGCCGCCATGTAGTCTGTATAAAGCCGCTCCATGGAGGCGCTCAACGGCCGGTCTGGTTTTTTCTTTGGCAAGACGAAAGGGAAAGCTGCTTCAGAACTCGGGGCTGGAATTTCGGCTGAATCCAGCCGGAGCATGGCAATGAGCAGCGTAAACAGGTAATATTTAGTGGTTTTCATTTTTGTTAGTTTACTTTTCGTGCTTTTGCTTTTCCTCCGTGATGCGTTCACGCTCTTCCTAGTGTAGTGATGCGCGAGTGACTATACATAACTCAAGCGGCTTTTTTCCGGCGCTTGGGCAATGTGCAACCGGGCTGGATTTGTTCGAGGCGGCGACGGCAGCGTTCGATCTTGGCGAGAATGTCTTCGGCCTTGGCCTGCCAGATGAACGGTTTGGGGTCGCGGTTCCAAGCCGCCATGAAAGCTTCGATGGCGGTGATTAGATCCGGGACGCTGGCAAAGCTGCCGCGCCGGACCGCCTTGCCGGTGAGATCGCCGAACCAACGTTCGACCAAATTGAGCCAACTGGAACTGGTGGGGATGAAGTGAACCTTGAAGCGTGGGTGCCGGGCCAACCAGCGCTGCACCGGTGGGCTTTTGTGGGTGCCGTAGTTATCGAGCACCAAGTGAAGATCCAGATCGGCCGCATACTCGGCGTCGAGTTGTCGGAGGAACCGCAAAAACTCTTGGTGGCGGTGACGGGGAAAACAATGGCCGGTGATCTTGCCGGCGGCCACGTTGAGGGCGGCGAAAAGCGTCGTGGTCCCATTGCGCACATAGTCGTGGGTCCATGTGCCGCAGCGTCCCCGCTTGATCGGCAGACCCGGCTGCGTCCGGTCCAGAGCTTGAATCTGGCTTTTTTCGTCGACGCACAACACCATGGCGTTCTGGGGTGGATGCAAGTAGACGCCCACCACATCCAGTAGTTTGGGCACAAAGAGCGGATCCCGCGAGAGCTTGAAGCTCTCCTGCCGATGCGGCTGCAGCCCGTGTTCCTGCCAAATCCGGCACACCGTGCTCGGATCCACTCCCTGCGCCTTGGCCATCGTGCGCGTGCTCCAATGAGTCTGGCCGGCCGGTTTGCTGCGCACCGTCGCCTCGACGATCTTTTGCGCCAGACCCGGCTGCGGCTTGCGTCCGCGTCCCGCCGCCACCTCCCACAAGCTTTCGGGCCCGCCCTCGACGAAACGCTGGCGCCACAGTCGGCAAGTGTGCCGGTTGATCTTCAGTTCCTGCGCCAACCTCGCGTCACTTAGCCCCTGCGTCTTCCCCAGGACGATCCGGCAGCGCAGCACTACCTGTTGAGGCGTGCCGGGCGCTCTCACCCACGTTTTCAGGACGGCCTTTTGTTCTGCGCTCACCGGCAGGTCGGTCGGAGGTCTGCTCATGTCAGCCATCCTAACGACCAAAATTGTTATGTCTAGCTATAACAGCATCACTACACTAGCATAGGCAATATGTTCATTCTACTCCGGCCGCACGACGATGCCTCATGCACCAGATCATGGCTCAAGCGTCAGCCGCCGCCCGCACCACCCACGTACACCACCGGTGGCACGGGGCTCACCCGAGTGCGCAGCGGGTCGATCGTTTGCGTGGAAGAACGACAAAGTGAGATTTTGTATGAAGGATCCACTATTCGAAGGCTACACAGTCGAATGTTAATCAGTTAAGTTAAGTGTCGGGCGTAAGCTTCCCACAGGTGCTCCTGTATGGATGAATTGCCTGCAAGCCTTTGACCCAACTCCCATTCCGCATGTTATCGCCGCCTGTACCTAAGAGCCGCTGGAGCAAGCTCGCCGGCAGGGTGTCACCGTTCGTGGCGATACGCGCTATATCCCGCTTGCCGCCCCCTCATCCACAGCGACTTAGGTGTGAGTCGTCAGGACGTTGTCCCCCAGTTTAAGCCTGCTGATGGGTGTTTTCCGATTTAGCGAACGATGGGGCCGATGCCAGTTATATCGGTGCAGCCAAGTGGCCAGTGCCGCGGTGCGTTCCTGCGAGTGGCCATACGGCCGGGCATAGGCCCACTCGCGCAACGAGGACTGGATGAAGCGCTCAGCCTTGCCGTTGGTCTTGGGCGTGTAGGGCTGGGTGAAGAGGTGCCGCAGGCCGTGGTGGGCACAAGCCTTGCGGAAGGCGGCGGAGCGATAGCACGAGCCGTTGTCGGTCATGACCCGTTGCACGGTGACACCGAGGGCGGCGTAGCTGGCCAAGGCGGCCTCGAGGAAGGCGACGGCACTCTCGCGTTTTTCATCTGGCCGGATTTCGGCGTAACTGACGCGAGAGTGGTTATCGATGCAGACATGGACGCACTCCCAGCCGGCACCCCGGACATGAT
>JAQSCO010000025.1 GCA_029945445.1 Lacunisphaera sp.
TCGGGCATGACCGGTACGGCCGAGACCGAGGCGGCCGAGTTCATGAGCACCTACAAGCTCGGTGTCGTCGCCATCCCGACGAACAAGCCGATGCTGCGCAAAGACCAGTCAGACCTCGTCTACAAGAACGAGCAGGCGAAGTTCGAGCAGGTCGTGGAAGACATCACGCGCCGCCACGCGACGGGCCAGCCGGTTCTCGTCGGCACCACGAGCGTTGAGAAGAGCGAGCTGCTCTCGCGCTTGCTGGCCAAGAAGGGCGTGCGGCACGAGGTGCTCAACGCCAAGAACCACGCGCGCGAGGCAGCGATCATCGCGCAGGCCGGTCGACTGGGTGCCGTCACCGTCGCCACGAACATGGCCGGTCGTGGCACCGACGTCATGCTTGGTGGCAACGCCGAGTTCCTCGCCGTCGCCCAGATGAACAGCCGCGGCCTGAGCCCGGTCGAGACCCCGGATGAGTACGAGTCCGAGTGGGACGCCGTGTACGCGTCGGTCAAGACCGAGGTCGAGACCGAAGCGGCCAAGGTCATCGAGGTCGGCGGTCTCTACGTGCTCGGCACGGAACGCCACGAGTCCCGTCGCATCGACAACCAGCTGCGCGGTCGTTCCGGTCGCCAGGGCGACCCGGGCGAGAGCCGCTTCTACCTCTCCCTGCAAGATGACCTCATGCGCCTCTTCAACAGCGGCGCAGCCGAGGCCCTCATGGGTCGCGGCAATGTGCCGGATGACCTCGCCATCGAGTCGAAGGTCGTGAGCCGCGCCATCCGGAGTGCGCAGTCGCAGGTCGAGGCGCGCAACGCCGAGATCCGCAAGAACGTGCTCAAGTACGACGACGTGCTCAACCGTCAGCGCGAGGCGATCTACGGCGACCGCCGTCACATCCTCGAGGGCGACGACCTGCAAGACCGGGTCAAGCACTTCCTCGAAGACGTCGTCACCGAGGTCATCGACGTGCACACGGCCGAGGGCCACTCCGACGATTGGGACTTCGACGCCCTCTGGACCGAGCTGCGCACCCTCTACCCGGTGTCGCTCACGGTCGACGAGATTCTCAGCGAGGCGGGAACCCGCGGTCGCGTGACCACGCAGTTCCTCACCAAGGAGATCCTCTCGGATGCCACGCTCGCCGCCGAGCGGCGCGCACGCCAGCGCGGCGAACCGGCCCGGCGTGCGCTCGCGCGTCGGGCCGTGCTCTCGGTGATCGACCGCCGCTGGCGCGACCATCTCTACGAGATGGACTACCTCAAAGACGGTATCGGCCTGCGTGCGATGGCCCAGCGCGACCCGCTCGTCGAGTACCAGCGCGAGGGCTTCGCGCTCTACCAGAGCATGATGGGCTCGATTCGCGAAGAGTCGGTGGGCTTCCTGTTCAACCTCGAGGTCGAGGTCACGGGCGGCGCCTCGGTCGAGGCCCGGGGCCTCGCCGCTCCCGCGTCGAACCCCAACCAGCTGAGCTACTCGGCACCGAGCTCGGATGCGCAGGGCGAGGTCGAGGTGCGAAACCAGCGCGGGCAGATCGAGGGAGCGGCTACCGCTCGCGCCCAGCAGGCCCAAGCGCAGCAGCAGCGGCCCCTCCAGGCCCCGCCTGCACAGGCACAGCAGCCCGCCGCCCGCGGCGCGTTCGGGCAGCGAGCGGAGGGCGCCCCCGAGGCGGCACCCCAGAATCGCGCCGAGCGACGCGCTCAGGAGAAGAAGGGCCGGTAGACCCCCCTCGAGGGGTCGCCGCAGCTAGAGCACGTTGATGGCGGTGGCGCGCCAGCGCTGGTCGAGACCCTCCAGCCTGAGGGCGACGGCCCGCGTGCGAGCGCGACCGTGCACGATCACCACGGCTTCGACCGCGCCGTCGCGCGGGCTGCACTGCGTAGTGGAGCCGATGGTGAAGACGGGCCGAGTGGCCGGCCGACCCGTGGCCTGCCGCGCGCGGGTCGACAGCACGACGCGCTTCAGCAGGTGACGGTAGACATCGTCGGTAACCCACCGCGAGATCTGCTCGAGATCGCGGGCGCCCGCAAGAATCTCGATGACGCACCGCGTGAGGTTCTCGATGAGGGGCGCCGGGTCTGGCAGCTCTGCCGTCGACGTCGGCTGGTGGCCGAAGAACTCGTCCGGCACGAACCTCGGCCTGATGATCTTCGAGGGAAGTGTTTCGTGAACACCGCTCGATGGTGAGATGCGATCTGGTGATGCGGCTGGGCTCATTGCTCCCCCAGGATTGTGGTTCAAGAACTGCGCGGATCAAGAACTGCGTGGATTAGACAGTGCGTTCTACCCCTAGGGGCACGCACACTAAATCACGTGAGAGCGATCCCAGTCCAGCCTCGGAGGTCAACTGTGGAAAACCTCTCACTTTGTGCGGTTGTGGCGGCGACACTTTCTCCATGCGCTGGGAGCACCTCTTTGACGACCTCGAGTCGCAGCTCGAGCAGGAGCTCACCGCCGAGGAGCTTGATCTGGAGGGCGAGGAGGAGCGACTGCGGCTGGGGAGGCTCTCCGTGCGCGATCGACTCGTGGCGCTCGCCTCGGTGGCCGCACCGGCAGCACCGGGGGCGCCTCGGATCGTCGTGACTCTGGGTGCCGGGGAGCGGCTGGGCGTGCATC
>JAQSCO010000026.1 GCA_029945445.1 Lacunisphaera sp.
TGCAAAATTGCTTGCAATATTGACCCCCTGAGGGGTCTTTTCGCGTCCAATTCCGACCCCCTCTGACGTGATGTGTCAGCGTCTTTCCTTTTGGCCTTGGCGGCTGGGAAGGGCTGTCGGGGATGATTGGCGTGGACAAGATCGGTGAGATACGGCGCGCTTATTTTGAGCAGGGTCGCACGATCAAGGAAATCGTACGCACGCTGTCGGTGTCGCGCGCGACGGTGCGCAAGGTCATCCGCGGACACGGGACCGAATTCAAGTACGAGCGCGGTGTGCAGCCCACGCCGAAGCTTGGTGACTGGGTCGAGATTCTGACGGAGATCCTGGAGAAGGAAGGCAGCCTGCCAAAGCGGGAGCGCCGCTCGACGCAACGTATGTTCGAGGAATTGCGCGGACGCGGTTATGACGGCGCCCACGACAGCGTGCATCGGTTCGTCAAGGCTTGGCGTGACGAGCGTGCACGGGTTCCGGCCAAGGCCTATGTGCCGATGAGCTTCGCGCCTGGTGAGGCTTTTCAGTTCGACTGGAGCCACGAGACGATCACGCTCCAGGGACTGCCGCTAACGATCAAGGCGGCGCACATGAAGTTGTCGCACAGCCGCATGCCGTTCGTGCGCGTCTACTTCCGCGAGACCCAGGAACTGGTGTTTGACGCTCATGACAAGGCATTCCGATTTTATGGCGGGGTCTGTCGGCGCGGCATCTACGACAACATGAAGACGGCGGTCGAAGCGATCTTCATCGGCAAGGCGCGCCAGTATAATCGTCGTTTTCTGCAGATGTGCTCGCACCATCTGATCGAGCCGGTAGCCTGCACACCCGCCTCGGGCTGGGAGAAGGGGCAAGTCGAGAACCAGGTCGGCAATCTGCGCGACCAATTCTTCCGGCCCAAGCCGCGGGTGAAGAGCCTCGCCGAATTGAATGCATGGCTGGAAGATCAGTGCATCGCTTACGCCAAGCGCATCAGGCATCCGGAGTTCAAAGAGCGCACGATCTGGGACGTATTCCAGGAAGAACGCGCGAGCCTGATGGAACTGCGCGGTCCCTTCGACGGCTTCGTCGAGAAGGCGGTGCGGGCCAGCACCACCTGCCTGATTATGGCCGATCACAATCGCTACAGCGTCGATGCGCGGGCCGCCGGTCGGATGGTGCTGGTGCGCTCCCATGCCGAACGCATCGTCGTGCTGTTGGGTGAGGAGGTGGTCGCCGATCACCCGCGTCACTTCCGGCGCGACCAGATCATCTACGATCCCTGGCATTACCTACCGGTCTTGTTGAAGAAACCCGGCGCCTTGCGCAACGGCGCCCCGTTCAAGGATTGGGCTCTGCCGGCCGCGCTGGCCCAGGTCCGCGCCAAACTGAAGAGCCACGCCGACGGGGATCGCCAGTTCGTCAAGGTGTTGGGCGCCGTGCTCGATCATGGGCTGGATGCCGTCGAGGCGGCCTGTGTCGAGGCGCTGGAGGCCGGCATCGCCAGTGGCGATGTGATCCTGACCGTGCTGGCGCGCCGGCAGCAGCCCGTAACCCCGCCCAGCATCACCACGCCCGATGCGCTTCGTCTGAAGATCGAACCCGCGGCCGATTGTGGCCGCTACGACAGCATACGGAAGGTCGCCTGATGGAACGCCATGAGATTCTGGAGGCCATGAGCGAACTCAAGCTCTACGGCATGCGCGCCAGCTTCGATGAGATTGCCGGTAAAGGCCTTGCCCGGCGCGATGAGATCTATCCCCTCATCGCCAGTCTGATCCGGGCCGAACGTACGCACCGGCAGGCTCGCTCGATCAGCTATCGAATCGGCGGCGCCAAGTTCCCAGTCCTCAAAGATCTGGACACGTTCGTCTTCGCCGACACCTCGGTCGACGAAGGGCAAGTTCGCGAACTGGCCACCGGCGCCTTTCTGGACGCCAAGCGCAATGCGATCTTTATCGGCGGCACCGGTACCGGCAAGACGCATCTATGCATCGCCGTGGCCTCGGCAGTCATCCGCGCTCGCGCCAGGGGGCGCTTCTTCAATCTGGTCGATCTGGTCAATCAGCTCGAACAGGAGAAGGCCGCCGGCCGCAGCGGCCGGCTGGCCGAGAAGCTGCTGCGCCACGATCTCATCGTCATCGACGAGCTCGGCTATCTGCCGTTCAGCCAGTCCGGTGGACAGTTGTTGTTCCACCTGATCAGTAAGCTCTACGAAAACACATCGCTGCTGATCACGACCAATCTAGCCTTCGCCGATTGGCCCCAGGTGTTCGGCGATGCCAAGATGACAACCGCCATGCTCGATCGGCTGACCCACCATTGCGATATCGTCGAGACCGGCAATACCAGTTGGCGATTTAAAAACCGCAACTGATCTAAATCTCCCAACACCACGCCTTATCCATGTGGGTGCACAGGCACCTCCCACGGCCGCCGCCGCCAGCGCGATGAAACGCGCGGCGTCGGCCGTGGGGCCCTCCTATGCACTACATGGATAAGCCCGCTCCAGCCCGACTTGAGGGGGTCGGAATTGGACGCGAAAAGGGGTCGGAGTTGGATGCGATTTGACA
>JAQSCO010000027.1 GCA_029945445.1 Lacunisphaera sp.
GGCGGTCAACGGCCAGGGACGGACGGAGCAAGCTTTTGCCCTCCGGCAGGAAAACGTGCGGCGGTTTCCGCGCGATCCGCTGGTCTATTACGACCTGGCGCTGGCGCAGCGCGCCGCGCGCGACTTCGACGGTTCGTTGAAGAACATCGATGCCGCCCTCGCTCTCGAGCCCTTTGCCAGCGCCCTGCTCATGAAAACCCTGCTGCTGGCCTCGTGGCAGGGCGATCTGAACGGCGCGCGGGCGGCGCTGGAGCAGGTGTCGTCGGTCGAGCGGACGGAGGACCGGGCAGTCGGCATGGCGATGTGGCTCGGCCTGCTGGAGCGCCAGCCCCAGCGCGTGTTGGACGCGGGTGCGCTGACCGCGCGCCCCTACTTTGAAGACACCATCGTGCGCGGCGCCAAGGCCTACTCGCTGGCGCTGGCCTACCAGCTGGACGGCAAGGCGGCGTTCGCGCGCACGCAATGGGAGGCGGCCGAGGCCGTGTTGAGGGCCCGCGTGCAGGACCCGGCCGCGATCCCCTCCGATCGGGCGCTCTGGGCCACGGCGTTGGCCGGGCTGGGCCGCACCGACGACGCGGTCCGCGAATTCGCCCCCTTCGAGGCGATCATCCGGGAATTGCCGGAAAACCAGGCGCTGGCGACCGGAGCCTATAATTATGCCGCGCAGTATTATGCGACTTTGGGCGATGCCGTCCAAGCCGTGCCCTACCTGCGCCGGGAAATCAACGGTCCGACCGCATTTGTGTCCGACTACACTCTGCCTGTTGATCCGCGGTGGGACAAGCTGCGCGGCACGCCGGAATTCGCGGCCCTGCTCGCCGAGTCGAAGGCACGCCTCGCGTCGAAAACCGCCACCGTAACCGTGCCTGCCCCGGCCCCGCTTTCCCCGGCTCGCGAACTGGCCGAAAAGGCGCGCACTCTCGTGCAGGGTCTCGAGGCCACGCGTGAGGATTTCGCGCTGGCCGAGGATTATTGCCAGCGCGCGCTGAAGCTCGACTCGTCCGACGGGGAGGTCTGGGCCGCCTACTCGATCCTCCATGGGGCCTATGGCTACCGGGGCTGGGACACCTCACCCGAGCGCCGCGAGCAAATCCGGGTGACCGCCGAGCGCGCCATCCGTCTCGCGCCCACGTCGGCCGAGGCGCGCCTGGCCCAGGCCGGCGCGTGGACCGCCTTCGGCCTCAACCGCGCCGAGGTTGAAAAAATCCTTCGCGAGGTCCTGCAGGAACGTCCGACGGACCAGGCCACGCTGCGCTTCCTCGCCGTCACGGTGCTCGGCCGGGGTGACCTCGCGGAATGTCTTGCGCTCAACGAACGCGCGGCCGCCCTGCCGGGGGGCGATCCGCTCGCGCTCTTCAACAACGCGCGCTATCTCTGGCAGCGCGGGCGGCGGGACGAGGCCTATGCCATGCTCAACCGCGCGATTGCGCAGCGGCCGTTCAATTCCGCGCTCGTGTTAAAGACCTCGATGGAACTGATCTGGCGCGGCGACATGGCGGCGGCGGAGGCGACCTTCCGGCAGATTCCGCAGTCGATGCTGCTGGAAGACCGGGCCAATTTCACCGCCGGCCAGCTTTATTATTACCAGCGCCAGCCCGAGGCGGCCCTCGCGGCCTGGGGCTCATTCCCGCGGGACAGTTATTCGGACTTCGCCTATGACGGGCCGAAGGGATTGCTCATCGGTCTCGCGGACGAACTCGATCATCGCGATGCCGCCGCCCGGATCGAGTGGCGCACAGCCTTGCAGGTCGTCGAGAAACGGATCGCCGCCACCCCGAACACTCCGTCGCCCTATTACTACAAGGCGTATCTGCTGGCCTGCCTCGGCGAGAAAGCGGCCGCCGAGGATGTCCTGCGCACCTACGAACAGCTGGCCGGCATCAAATACACGCCCGAATCGCCGATGACGTTTGAACTCGGCTTGGTCTACCTCCGGCTCGGCCGGTTCGATGACTTCTTCGCGCACGCCCCAAATTCCATCCGGCGCATGCGCATTGATCCGCGCTTGGACGGTTTGCGCACCGATCCGCGCTACGTGCGGCTGATGGCGGAATTTCTGGCGCGGGAAGCGGAGGGCAAGAAGTGAGCGAGCCAGCCAAAGCCGTCTTCCTGAGCTACGCCTCGCAAGACGCGGAGGCTGCCAAGCGCATCTGCGACGCCCTGCGCGCGGCGGGCGTCGAGGTGTGGTTCGACCAGAGCGAGCTGCGCGGCGGCGACGCGTGGGACGCGATGATCCGCAAGCGCATCAAGGAGTGCGCGTTGTTTGTGCCCGTCATTTCCGCGAACACCAACGCGCGGGCCGAGGGCTATTTCCGGCTGGAGTGGAAGCTGGCCGTCGACCGCTCGCACCTGATGGCGGACGACGCGGCGTTTCTCTTCCCGGTCGTCATCGGTGACCTCACCGACGCCACGGCCCGCGTGCCCGACAAATTCCGCGACGTGCAGTGGACGCGCCTCCGCCCCGACGAGACACCGGCCGAACTGGCCGGGCGCGTG
>JAQSCO010000028.1 GCA_029945445.1 Lacunisphaera sp.
TGTCAATCGGCGTTGGATCGGGACCCCGTATCGGCATCCAAAAGGGACCCCTTTGAACGGCGGGTTCGGCCGGTAGCGCTCGCGCCGTCGGAGCTGGCCGGGGTTGCGGAGACGGTGCGAGCGCGGGTTGGCGTGTGATCGTCGGCGCGGCTTTTGAAGCGCCAAGAGTCGTTGCCAGTCTCAACGATGTCGCAGTGGTGGGTCAGGCGATCAAGCAGCGCCGTGGTCATCTTGGCGTCGCCGAACACACTGGGCCATTCGCCGAACGCCAGGTTGGTGGTGACGATGATGGAGGTGCGTTCGTAGAGCCGGCTGACGAGATGGAACAGAAGTTGGCCGCCTGATTGTGCGAAGGGCAGATATCCAAGTTCGTCGAGGACGATGAAATCCATCCGAGTCAGATGATCGGCGAGCCGGCCCTGCCGGCCGTTACGGGTCTCGGTCTCAAGCCGGTTGACGAGATCGACCACGTTGTAGAACCGTCCGCGAGCACCACCGCGGATGCAGCTTCTGGCAATGGCGATGGCAAGGTGCGTCTTCCCGGTGCCGGTCCCGCCGACCAGTACGGCGTTGCGCTGCTGGGCGATGAAGCCGCCGCCAGCGAGATCGTTGACGAGCGTCTGGTTGATCGGCGTGCCCTCGAACTGGAAGACATCGAGGTCTTTGGCGAGCGGCAACTTGGCGATGGTAAGTTGGTACTTGATTGAGCGTGCCTGCTTCTCGCCGATCTCGGCATTGAGCAGATCGCCGACGATGCGCTGGGGTTCATGTTGGCGCTTGATGGCAGTGGCCATGATCTCGTCGAAGGCGGCCTTCATGCCGTAGAGCTTGAGCTCGCCCATGAGGTCGAACAGTTGAGTGCGTTCCATTAGATCGTTCTCCTGAGGTTGTCGTAACGGGCACAGTCGGCAATCGGCGCATGGCGTAGCGTCAGCGCGGCCGGCGTAAGGATCGTGGCGGGCGGGCCGGGATCGCGCTGGCGGGCGAGGATGTTGAGGACGACATCGGCGGAGTGGACGCCGTGAGTGATCGCCTCGGCGCAGGCGACTTCGACCGCCGGCAGCCCGTCGGTGAGCACCGCGGTGAGGATGTCGACCATCTGCCGATTGCCATCGGCGGCAACGGCTAACTTACGCCGCACACGCTCCATCGCGGCCGGCAGGACCCAGTCCTTGAAGGGCGCGCCATTGCGCAAGGCGCCGGGCTTGCGGGCGAGCACCGGGACGTAATGCCAGGGGTCATAGACCGTATCGCCGCGACCGAACGAGCGGGGATGCTCAGCGACGATCTGCCCGTCCTGGCGGACGACGATGCGGTCGGCATAGGCGTGAACCTCGACCGGCCGTCCCACAGCGCTGGCCGCCACCGAGTACTTGTTGTTGTCGAAGCGCACCAGACAGGTCTTCGAGACCGATGCAGGCACTGCGTGGAATCCATCGAACCGGCCGGCATAGGGAACGAGCTTCGGCCGTTCCGCCTCGAACACCTGCCACACCGTCTGCTCCGTCTGTTCCGGGTGGCGATGTGCCTTGGCGTAGGCGATGCATTTATCGAGCAGCCAGGCGTTCATCTCGTCGTAGTTCTTGAACCGCAGCCGCGGCGTGAAGAAGCGCTCACGGACGAGCCCGACCTGGTTCTCGACCTGACCCTTCTCCCAGCCCGAGGCCGGCGTGCAGGCGACCGGGTCAACGAGGTAATGACTGCACATCTGTAGGAATCGACGATTGTAGAGGCGCTCCTTGCCGACGAGGATGGTCGTTACCGCCGTCTTCATGTTGTCGTAGATGCCGCGCTGGCATGTGCCCTTGAACAGAGCGAATGCCCGGTCGTGGGCGTCGAAGACCATCTCCTGCGTCTCGCGCGGATAGGCGCGCACGAACAGCATGCGGCTATGGCAGAGCCGGACGTGCGCCACCTTCACGGTTACCGTCACGCCGCTCAGCAGGACGACCTCGTGGCTCCAGTCGAACTGGTAGGCTTCACCCGGCGCAAAGCTCAGCGGCACATAGGCCGCTGCCGTTGTAGCGCCTCGCTCCTTGCTCCACCGTCTGGCGTAGCGACGCACGGCATCGTAGCCGCCGCCATAACCGCAGCCGCGTAGTTCCTCGAATAGGCGGATCAGCGTCAGGCGCTCTCGGGAGGCCTTCCCTTCATTAGCCAACAGCAACTGATCGAGCTTGTCGCTCCAGGGCCCGATCTTCGGAAGCGGCTGCGCCTCTCGTTCGTAGCGGAACTCAGTCGCCTCCGAGCGAATGACCTTCCGTACGACCTTCCGGGAGACGCCGAGAGCACGGCATATCGCCTTGATCGGATGACCATGGACGAAGTAGGCGCGACGGATCTTCGCAATCGTCTCCACGACCAGCATTCCAATCTCGGCTCCCATGAAAAATGGAAGCCAGTGTGGACCCTCAGTGCCGGGGTCCCGATTGGATGCCGATCACCCCGAAAACGGGGTCCTTATTCCATGCCGAAACACA
>JAQSCO010000029.1:0-1987 GCA_029945445.1 Lacunisphaera sp.
AAGTTGAAGACGGCCGACACCTCGTCCTCCCAGTGCACGGGGAGTGCGAACGCGCGAGCGTAGAACTCCTTCGCGGCGGCGAGGTCGTCGACGAACAGGGTGATGGCGGTAACTCCGGAGGGCCAAGTCATGAGAGCCGTTCTACACCTCTTTCGCCGAGTGCGCCTCGAGAAACTCGTAGAGCTCGCGGTCGTCGACGCCCGGGAAGGTTCCCGAGGGCAACGGCGAGAGGATGTGCGCGTGCAGCTTCGCGCTCGACCAAGCCTTGCCCGTCCACCGCTCGGCGAGGCCCGACTCGGGTCGGCGGCAGCAGTTCTCGTCTGGGCAGGTCGACACCGTGCGGTTCGACGTCTCACGGCCGCGGAACCACTTGGAGTGCGAGAACGGCACGCCGATGGTGATCGAGAACTCCTCGGCCGCCGTGGTTCCCGTCTGGGTGGAGTCGAAGAACGTGCCCTCGGGCGTGTCGGTGTACTGGTAGAACTCGGTGGTGCGGTTGGTGCGGGTGAACGCGGTACGGGCGCTCCAGTGCCGGCACACGAACTGGCCCTCTGTCGAGCCCGTGACATCCACCGGAAGCCGCAGCTCGTAGGCCTTCGACACGGCGCCGTCGTCGCCGACCCGCAGGAAGTGCACCTCGAGGTCGAGGTGACGGGTCGCGAGGTTCGTGAAACGCAACGCTGCCGCCTCGTGAGTGACCCCGAAGGCGTCACGGAAGTCTTCGACGGCGATGTTTCTGTCTGCCTTGGCCTGGCTCAGGAACTCCACGGACTGCCGCTGGGGCATGAGCACGGCGGCCGCGAAGTAGTTGATCTCGAGCCGCTGCTGCAGGAAGTCGGCGTAGGTGACCGGCGTCTCGTGGCCGAGAACGCGGTGCGCCATCGCCTGCAGGGCCATCCCCCGCAGGCCGTGGCCGCCGGGGATCGAGGCCGGCGGCAAGTAGATGCGACCGTTCTCGAGATCGGTGACCGATCGTGCGGAGTGCGGTAGGTCATGCACGTGCACGAGCTCGAACCCGAGCTTCTCGGCGATGCGGCTCACCGAGCGGTGGGTGAGCGCCCCCGTCGTGTGCCCGACATCGGCGAGCAGCTTCTCAGCCACCACCTCGATCTCGGGCAGGAAGTTATCGAGCGTGCGCATGTGCTGGCGCAGCTCGGTGTTGGCGCGCCGCGCCTCCTCGGGCGTCGCAATCGCCTCGCGCGCTCGACGGGCGAGCTCGTGGTGCAGCCCGACGAGCGCCTCGAGGGTCTCGTCGCTCGTCCCCTTCGCCGGCCGGATGCTCGGAAGCCCGAGTGACGCGTACACACTGCTGTGCTGCGCCCGGTCGAGCTCGATCTCGAGTGCCGCCCTCTTGCTCGGCGGCGCCTCATCCAGCAGGTCGGAGAGTTGCACCCCCACGCTCGCGGCGATCGAGGAGAGCAGAGTGAGGCGCGGCTCGCGCCGGCCGTTCTCCATGAGCGAGAGCTGGCTGCCGGCAATGCCGATCTTCTCGCCGAGCTGGTCGAGGGTCATCCCCGAGCGGGTGCGGAAGTGCCGGATGCGCTGCCCGAGTGTCACAAGATCATTCACACCGTCACCATACCTAAAGATCTAGTGATCTTTCGACCACTTGTCCCGTCAAGTGGGAAGTTTGCTCACGCATAGTGGAAGAACACCGCATTCTTCGAGCGAAAGGGCATCATGAGCATCGCTGAGATCATCAGGACCGACTCTCCCGTCCCCGAGGGCGCCAACCCCTCCGTCGTGGCCTGGGTGGAGGACCTCGCGGCCCTCACGCTTCCCGACGACGTGGTGTGGTGCAACGGCAGCAAGGCCGAATGGGATGCCCTTACTCGCCTCATGGTCGAGACGGGTACCCTCACCAAGCTCAACGCCGAGCACCGGCCCTACAGCTTCCTGGCGCGCAGCGACCCGAACGACGTGGCGCGGGTCGAGCAGCGCACCTTCATCTGCTCCGAGAAGCAGGAGGATGCCGGCCCCACGAACA
>JAQSCO010000029.1:1997-2457 GCA_029945445.1 Lacunisphaera sp.
ACTCTCCAGCCCCTCTTCGACGGCAGCATGCGTGGGCGCACGATGTACGTCGTGCCGTTCTCGATGGGTCCGCTCGGCTCGCCGCTCTCCAAGCTCGGCGTGCAGGTCACCGACTCCCCGTACGTCGTTGCGAGCATGGGCGTCATGACCCGCATGGGTGCCGACGCCCTCGCCCTCATCAGCGATCGCACGGACTGGGTCAAGGCCGTGCACAGTGTGGGCTCGCCCCTCGCCGCGCACGAAGCTGACGTGGCGTGGCCGTCCAACGACACGAAGTACATCACCCACTTCCCTGAGACGCGCGAGATCTGGTCGTTCGGTTCGGCCTACGGCGGTAACGCGATCCTCGCCAAGAAGGCGTTCGCCCTGCGCATCGCCTCGGTGATGGCGCGCGACGAGGGCTGGCTCGCCGAGCACATGCTCATCATCAAGGTCACCAATCCGCGCGGCCGCGTGTTCC
>JAQSCO010000030.1 GCA_029945445.1 Lacunisphaera sp.
GGGCGGCTCGAGCGGGCTCGCCGTGGCATCCGGGCTCAAGGCAGCCGCGTCGCTCGGCAAGGACGACGTCATGGTCATCCTGCTGCCCGACGGCGGCCGCGGCTACCTGGGCAAGGTCTTCAACGACAAGTGGATGCGCAGCTACGGGTTCCTCTCTGACGCCGAGGAGCGCACCGTCGCCGACGTGATCAGCTCGAAGACCGGCGAGCTGCCCGACCTCGTGCACGTGCATCCGACGGACACCGTGCGCGACGCCATCGAGATCATGTCCAAGTACGAGGTGTCGCAGATGCCCGTGCTCACCGCCGAACCGCCCGTCGTGATGGGCGAGGTGATCGGCTCGATCGACGAGCGGTCGCTACTCGAGTCGGTGTTCTCCGGCGAAGCGCAGATGACCGACGCCATCAAGGAATTCGTGGGCAAGCCTCTCGGTTTGATCGGTGTGCACGAGTCGCTGAGCGCTGCCAAGGCCGCCCTGGCCACCACGGACGCGCTGCTCGTGACGAACGACGGCAAGCCCGCCGCCGTGCTCACCCGGCACGACCTCCTCACATACCTCTCCGAGTAGACAGAAGCCTTCACAGTGACCGAGCAGTTCGCCTTCCCCACCCGTGCCATCCACGCCGGCCAGGAGTTCGATCCCACGACCGGGGCCGTCGTGCCGCCGATCTACATGACATCGACCTTCGTGCAGGACGGCATCGGGGGCTTCCGTGGCGGCTACGAGTACAACCGCGGCGGCAACCCGACGCGCGACTCCCTGCAGGAGCTGCTCGCGTCTCTCGAGGGCGGCCTCAAGGCGTTCAGCTTCGCCTCCGGCCTCGCCGGCGAAGACACGCTGCTGCGCTCCGTACTGAAGCCCGGCGACCACATCGTCATGGGCAACGACGTCTACGGCGGCACCCACCGCCTCGTGAGCCGCGTCTTCATTCCGTGGGGCGTCTCGCTCTCGACGGTGAACATGAGCGACCTCGACGCGGTGCGCGCGGCGATCCGACCCGACTCCACGAAGGTGCTGTGGATCGAGACCCCGAGCAACCCGCTCATGAAGATCAGCGACATCGCGGCTCTCGTCGAGATCGCGAAGCAGACGGGCATCCTTGTCGTCGTCGACAACACGTTCGCCTCGCCGTACCTGCAGCAGCCCCTCTCGCTCGGCGCCGACGTCGTCGTGCACTCGACGACGAAGTACCTCGGGGGTCACTCGGACGTGCTGGGCGGCGCCGTGATCGTCAACAGCGAGGAGCTCGCCGAGAAGGTCGGCTTCCTGCAGTTCGGTGTCGGTGCGGTCTCCGGTGCGATGGATGCCTGGCTCACGGTGCGCGGAATCAAGACGCTCGCGGTGCGGGTCGACCGCCACTCGTCGAACGCTCAGTCGATTGCCGAGCGGCTCGTGGGCCACCCGAAGCTCGACGCGGTCTACTACCCCGGCCTGCCCGACCACCCGGGACACGACATCGCGGCCCGGCAGATGAAGGCCTTCGGCGGCATGATCTCGGTCGCGGTCAAGGGCGGTGTCGGCCCAGCGAAGAGGTTCGCCGAGAGCATGGAGCTGTTCCAGCTCGCGGAGTCGCTCGGCGGCGTCGAGTCGCTCGTCTGCTACCCCTCCGACATGACCCACGCGTCGGTGCGCGGCACCGATCTCGAGGTTCCAGAGAACGTCGTGCGGCTCTCCGTGGGCATCGAGGATGTCGGCGATCTCACCGCCGACGTGCTCGGTGCGCTCGACCGGCTCTGAGTTCGCGGACTGCGCGGACCTCGCAAAGCTCACTCACAGTCGACGTAGGGCTGGCACCCAGACAGCAGGTCGATAGTCAGCGGAGTGAGAACTCCTGTGGCACTGGGCCTCGATGTCGTCGTGCCGGTCTACAACGAGCAAGATTCCCTCGAGAGCAGCGTGCGCGTGCTGCACGCGACGCTCGCCGAGCAGTTCACCGACACGACATGGCGCATCACCATCGCCGACAACGCGAGTACGGATGACACTGCCCGCATCGCACGACAGCTCGCCGAGTCGCTGCCGGGAGTAGTGGTGCTGAGCCTGGCCGAGAAGGGCCGGGGTCGTGCCCTCAAGCGCGCCTGGCTCGAGTCGACGGCAGCGGTGGTGGCGTACGTGGATGTCGATCTCTCCACCGACCTTCGGGCCCTCCCGCCGCTCGTGGCGCCGCTGCTCTCCGGCCACTCGGACATCGCGATCGGCACCCGCCTGGGTCGCGGCTCACGTGTCGTGCGCGGCGCCAAGCGCGAGTTCGTCTCCCGCAGCTACAACCTCCTGCTGCGCCGCGCGATGGGCGTGACGTTCAGTGACGCGCAGTGCGGCTTCAAGGCCATGCGTCGGGATGTCGCGCAGCGCGTGCTCCCGCTGGTGCAAGACACGGGCTGGTTCTTCGACACCGAACTGCTGATCATCGCCGAGCGCGCGGGACTGCGCATCCACGAGGT
>JAQSCO010000031.1 GCA_029945445.1 Lacunisphaera sp.
TTGGTCGCGGTCGCGACCAACTCGGAGAGCATCGCGAAGTGCCCGAAGCCGTAGTTCCAATAGCCGATGCCCTCGCTGCAATAGCCATCGGGCGTAAATCCGCGCATATAGTATTCCAGGTTCAGTTCGGCATGCCCCATGATCTCGGCCCGCTCCTCGCGTGACTCGACCAGGGCGAGGGCCGTGCCGAGCACGCCGGCATGGCAGACCGCATTCCAATTGTTGTCGGTATGCAGCCACCACATGCCGTCCGTCGTCGGGCTTTCCCGCACCACCTTGAGATACGGCTCGATCACCCGGCGGCGGAGCTCGGACCGCACCCGCGCCAGCAGGGCCGGGGCCAGTTGGTAGGCGTGCCAATAGGCCACGGTGGCGATGGACCAGCCTTTCATCGCGACCATCAGGTCGATCTCGGTCCAGCGGCCCTCAAAATTGTTCAACTTCGGGTCATGCGCCGGCAAGGTCCAGGTCTTCTCGTCGAGGATGGCCGCCAACTCGCGGGAGAGCGCGCCCAGGAACCGCCCCTGGTGCTCCACCGCCTCCGCCCAGGCAAAGAGATTCAGCCGGTCGAGCCGGCGCTTGTTGACCTGCTGGAATTCCGTGCGGTTGCCGTCGCGCGAATAGCGCAGGTAGAGTTCGTCCGTCAGGGCCGGGGTGGGTTGTTCCGCCTCGGCCTGGGCGGTGGCCAGCAATTCCTTCGCCGGGATGGTGGCGGCCGCCCGGGTCCAGCGGGCCCGATCATCCGCCGGTGCGCCCAAGCCGGCGGGCTGGGCCGGCAGGGCGGCGGCGATGGCGGCGAGCCGCGAGGCCGCCGGGACAAAGTGCGGCTCGGCCGCCTGACCCGGACAGAAGGCTTGGAGCGCGAGGCAGATACTGAACGAGATCGCTGATTGTCTCATGCGGAAATATTTTAGTGAATGACGCCGATCAAACCAAGGGTGGTGACCGAGCCGCAGCCACCCGGGACCGGCACGGCGAGGGTCTTGAGCTCGAGTTCGTGCGCCGCGGCGGGCAGCGAATCCGTCACCACGGTCGGCCGGAACCAGCCGCTGTCTCCGGCCCAGGCGGGCCGGTCGCGCTGGGTATCCTGCCAGCTGCCACCGTCCACCCGGTAGCTCACCTCGCTGGCGAGGCGCCCGAAGTCAAAACCCAGCATCAGGCCGCGGCCCTCGAAGGGGATTTTCAGCGCGGCCCCGGGCACCGTGGTGTGCAGGGCCTGGCTCATGCCGAGGCAGGTGAACCAGCGGCGCAGCGACCACGGCCCGTCGCACTGCGCGGCTTCGAGCGGGAGCAGACTCACCCGGTCCCAGCACCCCTCGTGCAGGACGCCGGGCAAGGCCGGGCGGTTCATCCAGGCCGGGGCGGCCAGGGCCGTGCCCCACTCCGCCTCGCAAAACGCCATCACACTTTGCGCATAGCTGAGGCTGCCGCGGTTCTCCGGGTGCAATCCGTCCGGCAGCCACTCCGCCCAAGTCATGAGGCCCCGGCCCACCTCCTGCCAGGCATGCAGGCCCATCCAGACCGAGCCGATGCCGTAGTGGTCGGCCAGCGCCTCGAACTCGGCAATCGAGGGCGGCACGCGGCCCGCCACCACGTCCGGCAACATTTCCGGACAGAAGGTGTAGACCAACACCACATCACTGCCCGCGGCCAGCAATTGACGCAGCAGGCCCTCGCGGGTGCGGTTGCGCCGCGCGGTGGGCTGGCCGAAGTCGTTAACCGCGTATTCGACGAAGACGAGGTCGCACTCGCGCGCCACGATCTCGGGCTGCACCCGAAACACCCCCAGGTCGCTGCCCGTCGCACCCAGGGCGGCATTTTCCACCACCAGCCGCGCAGTCGGAAAACGCTGCCCGATCCAGCCGGCCAGCGGCTCCGGCCAGCGGGTGCCGGTCTTGGGGGCCGTGATGGAGCCGCCGATGAAGCCCAGCCGCAGTTTGCCGCCGGCGAGCGCCGCCCGGGACCGGCTCAAGCCACGCCGGTGGCGCAGGACCGGTCCGAGGGCAGCGTGGGCATTCACGGCGAGAAAATCAGGCGGTTACCAGCCGGCGCAGGGTGCGGCCGTTGTTCCAGGTGAAGGACTGCACGAGCGTCGTGGTGGGCACGGGGGCATGGCCGCGCTCGTTGGTCTCGATCATGCGCATGAGAATGCTGGCCGCCGTGGCCCCGACCTCCTCGGAATTGATCTGCAGTCCGCTGAGTTCGCGCGCCGGCTGCTCCTTGTGAAAAAAAGCGATGCCCAGATCCCGCGGCACCTTGAGGCCGATCGCCCGGGCCGCCGCGGGCAGCTCAATCTCTTCCGTGAGCACCACGTCCGGACGCTCTTGCTTGATCCATTGGGAAAACAGCCGCTCGTCCCAGCGGTCTTCCGGCAGGATGAGCGGGGGCACTTCCTGCCAGGCCGGCTGCAGGCGACGGTGC
>JAQSCO010000032.1 GCA_029945445.1 Lacunisphaera sp.
CCGAGTGGTGCGACGCCATCCTCCACGCATGGTATCCCGGGGCCGAGGGCGGCCGCGCCGTCGCGCAAGTGCTCTTCGGCCAGGCCGAGCCGGGCGGCCGCCTGCCGGTTACCGTGCCGCGGGCCACGTCCGACCTGCCCGCCTTTGAAAACTATGCCATGGCGGGCCGCACCTATCGCTTCGCCACCACGCCGCCGCTTTTCCCCTTCGGCTACGGCCTCGGCTACACGACGTGGGCACTGGCCGACGGGCAAATCGACCGCGCAGCCCGTGGCGAGCCGACCGCGTGCCGCGTTCTGGTCCGCAACGCCGGCGCGCGCGCCGGGCGCACGATCGTGCAATGCTATCGCGTGCCCCCGCCCGGCGCGGCGGGACCGCAGCTGAGTCTCGTCGACTTCGCGCCCGTCGCACTGGGCGCGGGCGAAAGCAGCGTGATCGAGATTCCGCTCCCACCGGCCACCTGGATGCTGCACGACGACTCCGGCTCGCTCCATCGCGTGCCCGGTCGGTGGGAGATTGTAACCGCCCTGGCCGCACCCACGGAGCGCGCCCGGGAACTCGGCGTGCCCGACCCGCAACGCCTCCCCGTCACGATCGCATGAAGCTCGACGGGGGCCCGCCTCCGTCGTGCCCTCTCCGCCGCCACCCATCGACTTCTCTACGCCGAAGCCGGCCACCTCGCTCCCCCCGGCGGTGATGCGGCGATGGCCAGGCCCGCCACCGCGCTCCAGGTAGCGCTACTTGCGCGGCGGGACCGTCGCCATTGAAACCAGATTGAAGCCGAGCGGCCGACCGCGTCAATTGCGCGCGGCGTTTCCGATTTTAAGCACCGCGTGATACGCCGGTTTCGGCTGGAGTGCGCGGTCAAACAACAGGGGATGATTGATACGCCCTTTCACGGGCCAGTTGTTCAGCCACGACTTGCCGTCGTGCAGGTTCCAAAAGGTCACCCGATCAATGATATCGCGATGCTTGCGTAGCAGCGCGAAAAGTTTCGCGTATTGCTCGGCTTGACGCTGCAGCAGCTCGGGCGGGGCGTCCTTCCAGCCGAGGTTGGTCGCCGTCGGCTCCTCATGCTCGGCGGTATCGGCCCCCCACACGCTCCGTTCCACCAGGTCGAGGTCGAGTTCCGTGATCATCACTTTCACCCCGAGTGCCCGGAAGGCGGTCAGCGAGCGGTCGATTTCCTCATAAGGAATGCGGTCAAGCTGGAGATGGAGCTGCATCCCGACCCCATCGACCCGCAGCCCGCGGGCCTGCAGGTCCTTGATCAGGCGGAGGGTCTTGGCCCGCTTGTGCGGGTATTCGTTGCCGTAGTCGTTGAAATAGAGCTCGGCGTCGGGATCAGCCACATGGGCAAAAGCGAAAGCCTGGGCGATGTAGTCGTCCCCCACCAGCTGCTGCCACTTGTTGGGCCGCAGGTATTCATCCGGCTTGTCGGAAAGGCCTTCGTTGACGATATCCCAGCCCTTAATTTTTCCCCGGAAATGCCCGACGACCGCGTGAATGTGCGCGCGCAGGCGCTGGAGGAGCAGATCGCGCGAGGCCGGCTTGTCACCATCGACAAAAAACCAGTCGGGCGTGGCTTGATGCCAGGCCAGGGTGTGGCCGGTCACGGGAATCCCATGCTCCTGCGCAAACGCGACGAGTGCGTCGCCCTCCGCGAAAGTGAACACGCCCTCGGTGGGCTGCACGCGGGCGGGCTTGAGATTATTCTCGGAAGTGATCACGTTGAATTCGCGCACAATCAGGGCGCGTTCCGCCGCGTCGAAGGCGGACATGGATCCCAGCGAGGCTCCGACGGAAAAATCCTCCTTGAAAGCCTCGTGGAGCGACGGCGCCGCGGGGTGTGCCAGATTCGGGAGCAGCATGAGAAGCAAGCCGCTGATCCGAATTCGAGTGGTTGAGGTATGCATGGTGAACGGGTTGTAATGGGGGAACGGAAGCAGGGACTGCGCCGGGGGCAGCGCCTTCAGATTCCAGCGGCAGCCCGCCAGGCCTGGGCCATCAATTGGTGTCCGAGGGGCGAAGGGTGCACGCCGTCCGCGGCCAGTTCAGCCACGGTGTAACGCGGCTGCGCCTCGTCGAAGACCTGCTGGTAGGGCACGAAGGCCGCCGCGAATTCGCGCGCCAGTGCGCGGACCACCGCGGCACGCTCGCGCAGCTCAGGCATCCACTCCGTCTTGAATTCACCGCCGGGCAGACTGAACGGCTCACCCAGCACCAGGCGCACCCCGGGGCGCGCCCGCCGGGTGTCCTCCAGCAGCATGCGGTAAATCTCGGCATAACGCGCCACCGGCACACCGTTGCCGGTGAGGGATTCATGCCAGGTGTCGTTGACCCCCACGAGAATGCTGACCAAGTCCGGCTTGAGGGCCAAGGCTTCGCGGCGCCAGCGGCCCAGGAGGTCG
>JAQSCO010000033.1 GCA_029945445.1 Lacunisphaera sp.
GAAAGCACGTATAGCCGCAAGGCTATCGGGGGTTCGAATCCCCCCCCCTCCGCCAATTTCGATTGTTAGCGAACCGGCGGGCGATCCATTAAAATCGCCCGCAACTCGCTGAGGACAAGAGTGCAACGTGGGGCGGAGGATTTTACGCAATCGCGGTCGGTTCGTTTTCTCGTGGAAAAAGAGGCAAGAAAAACGCACGCGCGCGAGGCTCGTGTGCGCAGCCGTTAAAATCTTCCCGTTGATTTTGCGGAGAGCTCTGAGAAAATATCGGCAACTAAAAACCACGCCCGCAACAGGTAAAAATGCCCGCTGCCGACGATCAACCGGAGATTTCTCATGCCGACCAATTCCCCCTCTGCTGCCCTCATTTCCACCGCTTCCTTGCCGGTAGGAATCTACGCCCGCGTCTCGACCAGTAACCAGGTCGGCGGGCGCTTCGACTCCTGCGAAAGCCAAGGCGCCTACTGCCGCGACTATCTGGCGAAGCACGCCGCCGCCGAAGGCTGGCACGAATTCATGTCCTTCACGGATGCGGCCTACTCCGGGGCCAATATGAACCGGCCGGGCATGCAGGCCATCATGCGCCAGATTGAACTGGGGGCGATTAAGGTCGTGCTCATCTTCAAGCTCGAGCGCGTGCTCCGCAGCACCAATGAATGGGCGCCCTTCCGCGCCTTCCTCAAGAAGCACGCCTGCCGGCTGGTGAGTGCGACCGAGGACATTTCCGAAGAGACCCCCTCGGGGCGGCTCAAGAACAACATCGTGATGAGCGTGAACGAATATGAGCGCGACAACACCTCCGAGAAAATCCACCTCAAGCTCGTCGAGCAGGCCAAGCGCGGGATGTGGACCGGCGGCAACGTGCCCTACGGCTACACCTACGACACCGAGGCGCAGGGACTGAAGCCGCTGGCCGAGGAGGCCGCCGTGCTCCATCGCATCTACGAACAGGCGGCGCAGCTCGTCTCTCTGACCGATATCGCCAACGTCCTCAATGATGAGGGTATCCGCACGCGGGCGCGGGTCCGGCAGCGCCGGGACGGCACCAAGTATAACATCGGCCAAAAGCGCTTCCGCACGGACATCCTCCGCCGGCTGATCCTGCGCCCCCTCTACGTCGGCCGGGTCCGGATGCATGGCATCGAATACCCCGGGCAGCACGAGGCCATTGTGAGCGCCGACCTGTGGGAGCGGGCTAACGCGGTCGTGCGCCGCTCCCTCCACCCGGCGCGCAGCCGGCTGCGCGCCCGGGACAAGCATTTCCATGTGCTCAAGGGGATCGCGGTCTGCGGGTGCTGCGGCCGGGCCATGATTCCCAACGCCAGCGGCAAGCGCAGCGCTTCCGGCCAACTCTACCGGTATTACACCTGCGGCTATGCCCACAAGGAACGCTCGGACGCCCGGTGCGCGGTCCGACACGTTTCCGCTCCAGCCTTGGAAACCGCCATCGTTGGCTTTCTGGGACAATGCAGCCTGCATCCCGATATCATTCAAGCCACACTGGGCAGCTCTCGGCGGCGGAATGACAGTGAACGTGCGCCCCTGCGGGCGCGCTTGAGTGAACTGGACCGCACCCTTGGGGACCTGGCCCAGCAGTTGCGTCACTGTGCGCAGGCCATCGCCCGCGGCGGCATTGACTTTCTCTCGGCGGAACTGCGCGAGGAGGCCGCCGCTTTGCAGGAAAAGAGACAGGGGCTCCTCGTCGAACGCGAGCAGGTCCGGCAGGATTTGACCGCCTGCGAACAGAAGTCGCTCGACCCCGAGCGCGTCCGCCGTTCGCTGGCGCGTTTCAGCGAGCTGCTGCCCACGCTGACGCTGGCCCAGCAGCGTGACCTGCTGCTGCTCTTCCTCGAACGCGTCGAAATCTGCCCTGCCACGAAAACGGCTCCGTTGCCCGGCGCGAAGCATTTTGAATTACGGCTCAAGGTGCGGGTCGCCCGATTGGTCGAGGGGATGGAAGAAAGGCTGGTCATCGATGCCCGGGATCGGCCGGCGGTGCCGGCCGGCTCGGTCCGGCCGCTCGTGTTGCAAGCGGAAGTGACCATGCTGCCGACTGGCGGGGTGGAATTGCTGGCACCCTTCACCTACACCCTGTCCGCCCCGAGAAAGCCCGCCGCACCTCGAACCAAACCGGTCCAGCACCCGCTGCACCGCGCCCGCGCGTGGCAACGGCGTTTGGCAGCGGAGTCCGGCCTTAACCGGGTCAAGTTGGCGAAGGAGGAGGGTCTCACGCCCGGGGCCATCACCCATCACATGAAGCTGCTCCAACTGGCGCCCGACATTCAGGAACAGCTCCTGAATGTCACGGCGCCAGAGGACCTGCGCCGGTTCAGCCTGAACCGGATGAAGGCCTTGGCCGAGTTGTCGGCCGAGGAGCAGCGGCGGCTGTTTGCCGCGGTGCAACCAGGGCCGAGCGCGCACTTTTGATTTTGCTGCCGGCTCGATGAACGTGGTCCCGCTGGCCTCTAGAACGTCACCCGCAGGCCCAGCGTGAAACTGCGCCCGGGCAGCGGGGCGATGTCCTTGAGGAAGGAAGTGCTCACTCGGGCGTCCTCATTCGAGAGATTCGAGCCACGAACGAACAATTCCCACCCCGCTCGCGCCAACATGAAACGATAGCTGACATCAGCTCCGATGAGGGTGTAACCGGCGGTCTCGGTTTCACCGAAGGCCGCCCGATCCTGTCGGAAAGAGTGTCGCACACTGACTCCGGCACTCCAGGGATCCCGTGCATACCGCAGGGCGAGGCCCGCGCGCAACGGCGGTATCCGCGGTAACGATTCGTCATCCGTCGTCTGTTGAGCATGCACATAGTCGGCCGTAACGTCGAGGTGCAGCCGTTCGGTCTGCCGGTCCAGCAGATGTAGCACCAATTCAGCCTCGCCCCCGTAGAAAAGCGCGTCTTTGGCGATAAACTGGTAGATTGGCAGGAAGCTGTCGCCGGGCGGGACGGGATACGGCAGGAATCCGCTGCTATCCTCGTCGAAGTAGCGGGCCGGATCGCGCTGCTCGAAGATAAAATCCTGCAGCCGGTTCACAAACCCACCCAGCGAACCGGTCACGAAGCCACTGCGTTTGCGCAGCGTGACGTCGAGGCCGAGTGACGTTTCCTTGCCGAGGCCGGCGCTGCCGATTTCGTAGGCCCCGGTGCCGCCATGCGGTCCGTTGGAAAATACTTCCTGGGCCACCGGAATGCGCTGGGAGTAAGCCGCTGAGATACCAAGTGAATAGTCCTGCGCTGGATAGTAGACCGCCCCCGTGGACAGGCTGAAGCCATGGTCGGTGTGCTTTTGGCCGGTGCTGGCCGCATAACCGGGATAGGCGGGGAGCAGCGGAGCGACCGCCCCGAGCTTGATGCTTTGGATTTCGATGCGCCCGCCCAGTTGCAGGGTCAACCCGGGGCTCACCTTGTAGGACTCCAGCGCGAAGAGCGCGTGATTATCGGTCACGGTCGGGGGCGTGACGACTTCCTCGCCCGCCGCGGAGAAATCGCTCCGTGAGGTTTGGAGGCCAACGGTGCCGGAAAGGTCGCCCGCGTCCTGCTGAATAAGCTCAAGCCGTCCTTCATGCGCCTTGTTCTTGAAGGTCGTGTTCGGCAAGCCGGTGGTTGTATCAACCTCGGCGTGCTTGTAGTCGGCGAGACCAAAGCGGAACTTGGCCGACTTAAGAGCGCCGACGGACCGCGTGAGTTCCGCCCGGAAGTCGGCGCGCCGCTGCTTCATGTCAATGTTGATGGGTTCCCCTACGGGCACACCGTAAATGGTGGCGTATTCGCTTACGGCGACGCCGAAGTTTCCGGCGGCACCGAAGACTGTGCCGCCAAGCGAGCCGCTCTTGGTCGCGATCGCACTATTGGTCAGCGTCCCCCGATCGATCGGATTTGTGGGATCGGCATAGCCGGGAATGTTGACGTCAGCGGTCACCGTGCGAAGGGCGTTGACCTGGATGGCGTAGGTGTGGTCGCCCCCGGTGACAGCGAGGACGCCCGTGCGCTCATTCGACGCGGAGTCGAACCGAAATTCCGTTCGGCCGCTGATCGGACGGGCGGGCGCGGTAGCCGGAATGCGATTGTCGATCACGTTGACCACACCGCCGACGGCGGAACTGCCGTAGAGCAGAGTCGCGGGCCCCCGCAGGACTTCGATGCGGTCAACGAGCAGCGGTTCGACACTGACATTGTGGTCGGGACTGACGTTGGAGGCGTCGAGCGAACCCACCCCATTGTCGAGCATGCGAACCCGGTCGCCCCCGAGCCCGCGGATCACGGGGCGGCTGGCGCCGGGCCCATAATAGGTGGCGTTGACCCCGGGCGTCGCGGCCAGGGTGTCGCCGAGCGTGATGGCCACGCTGCGGCGGAGCTGGTCGCTGACCAGGACGGAGGCGCCCTGGGCGAGATCAAACGATGATTTCGGATCGGCGCCGGCGCTGACGATAAAGGGATCCAGCGTGAGGGTTTCGTCGTGGCCGGCCAAGGGCTTGGCCGGTTCGGTTTGGGCGCTGGCCAGAGCAGCCAGAAGAAACAAGGCAGGAAATGAATGGAAAGTTTTCATGCTAAGTAATCAGAATTCGTTGAGCAAAGCTACCTGCCGGCACAATCGGCCGGACCGGATGAATCAAACGGCAGTCCGCAGACCGCCGGATAACGAACTTGAACTTAGCCGAGAGGCGGACCGCAGGTCGGCGGCTGGAGGAAGCACGACTCGCCGGCGGGAACCGCTTCCGGACAAATGCATTCACCCGCCGGAAAAAGCACCGGCGCAGAGGCCAGCTCGGTCAGACCGTTGCTGTGGTCGACACCATGACCAAAGAGCGTGACCGCGCAGGTATGGTCCTGATGATTCGTCTCACTGTGCAGTGATGCATGCAGCGGCGGACTGACGGCCAGCAATCCCAGCAGCCAGACAAGGGCCGCACAAACAGCAGCCATGCTGCATGACGCGGTTCCCGGCTGCTGGGAATTGAACTTTACAGCAGGGGAATGCACGGCAATGGAAACCAAAGCAGCAACGGATCAGAGACGTCAAGAGCCAGACGCAGATTCCGCGCAGGAAGAGCCGGAGCTCCCATGTTTCATCGAGACAGGCAATGAATAACGCCCAAAGACAACGACTTGCTGGGATTTCGGGGCCCGCGCGGTCGCGGCACTCACAAATCGCGGACACGTCCTTACAGGGAAGTGGCGCCCGGTGTCACCTCCGATGCCGATTTTCGAAGCGGAGCGGGAGCAAAGACTTCAATTGTCGGCGAATTCGGTCCGCAACCGGTAACACGTCATCCGGGTGCGGCCCTCTCCCTGGCACAGTCCGGCCGAACACAGCCGGGCCAATTTCCGAGAAATCGTTCGCCGGTTCAGCCCGAGCACGGCAGCGAGTTCACGCGGGCTCGCGGAACCAACCTTGCGCAGGTGAGCGATGACCTGTCGCTCCAGTTCGTCACGGACGAGCTGGAGCGGATCGAACTGGTTGGATGCCAGGGTGGTCGAAGGCGCAGGGCTTGCCGCTGCCGCGATGGCGCGGAGACGCTGTTGCTCCTCGAATCGGCCGATGGCAATCGCCAGCAAATCGCCGATCCGGCGGACGACTTCCTCCTCGGTCAAGCGGTCGAAGCGATGCGTATCAAGAAATGCCATAACCGACCATCACATCCCCATCCGTGGACCCTGCCGGGGCGTTTGACGGGGAGGCTCATGCTGCGAGGGTGGAGTAATGTCCTGGCGCGGGTCCATTTCACGGGCCACGGCTATGATGCGCTCGCTGGCCTGGGTGAAAATCTCGCGATAGATTTCTGGCACATGGGCGCGCCTGGCCGCCGCCGCGACCACCTCGCCGGTGAGAGGGGTCCCCGTCGCGTCGCGGTGCAGCCGCAACATGCTCCGGACGTCCGCCAGGTCTTGCGCGTCGCCGCGCCCCATCTTGGAAATCACCAGATCAAGCATCCGGGGCCGCTGCAGGTTGAGCTTGGTCAACTGGTCGTGGTGCAGCGGGACAAGGTGCTGCTTCCATTCGGGGGTGAGCACCACCTCACGTTCCGGAAAAATGTGCGTGATGTAGAGTCCGTGCCGCTCCAACTCGCGGTTCGTCTTTTCGACGGCCTGCCAGAATCCCCGGTCGGCATCGACGCGCAATTCCCGCTCCTTGGGGATGATGATGTCCACGTCGTTCGTGGAGCGCCCGGCCATCCGGGAAGCAAACTTGCGGTCGAGCAGGAGAGCAGCCGCCCCGAAGACAACGACATCCGTGGGTTGCGGCAGGTGCCGGTTGAGTGTTTCCGCAATCGTCTGCGCCGCGTTCATCGCAGAAACTTGGTGCGCAGCCACCGGCGCGCCGCCCCCTCGCCGGGCCCGCGTTGGCGGGTTTCGCTCACCAGTCGCGACACGCCCGGTAGGAAATCCTCTTCCCCGGGTAAGGGTTGAGGCAGAGCATTCCGCAAAGGCGCCCAGAAAGCCGGGTGGTCATCTGCCGCAAGCGCAAGATCGGCGATCTGCGCTACGCGCGCGCCCACCCCAAACCGGGCGGCGGCGGCGGCAATCAACTTCCCGTCATTACCCAGGTCGCTCAGGACCATGGCCCCGCACCGGATTGCCTGAAAGGTCGCCACGTCGGCCTCACCCCGCAGGAGGGCGCAGCCCAATACCTCATGCGGTAGCCAGGCGAGGTCCAGTGGTCGCAGTTGCGGCCAAAGCGGAGCATAATGGGCACAACCTCGCGCAATGGCGACCGCGAGCAGATCCGCGCGCGACAAATCCGCAGCCTTCCGGCACGCCTGCAAGTGCCCAGCGTCCGCTCCGGTAGAAACGGTATCCGGTGAAATCTTGGACTTGGTCGGCATGGTGAATCCGGAACGGGACAGGGGCCATCTTAGCCGGCTGGCGCCGCCGCGCGAATTCTTTTTCGCTGCTCGATTGGGCTGGTGATGTAGCATCTTGCCCCGACTTTGCCCTCAAACCGGCTAAAGGCCCAGCCCGCGCAGCGCACACCACCCGGCGTAGTGTTCGCGGCCATCACAATACCCGCAACGGCCAGGTTCCCGTGCGTTCCGTCACCCACGTCACCAATCCGGCATCCGGATCGGATCCACCAGTCGAGCATATCGTGCAGGTGAGCCTCGTCCCGGCTGGGCTTAACCTGCACAGATGATCCTCCGGTCGCGTTGAATGGACTCCTTGCGATACGGGTTGTCCATTTCGTCGACCGACTCGACCGTCAGCAGGTGCACCGGAACACCCAGCAATTTGGCGCACTCCTCCTCGATGGTGACGATGGCCAGGCCAGGATGCTCGGGGAACGTGGCGATCAAATCCACGTCGCTCCCTGGCGTCGGGTCGCCCCTGGCCACTGAGCCGAAGATCTCCAGCCGGGTGATGCCGTGCTGGCGGCAGAAGGGGGCCAGCCGGCGGGTGATTTCAGCCAAGGTGGGCGGCAGCTCAGTCCCTCTCGGTGGGTGCGGCAACGGCGGGGGTAATACCAAGCCCGGGGCGTGGCTGGCGCCCGGATGCGACTTGGAGATGGCCGTCGAACGGTTCATGGCAACGGAAGTAGTCCGGGGTGGAGACGAAACCAAGGCGGAAGTGGCGAAAATTCAGATCGGAAACATACCGCAGCCGCATGGGGTCAGACCCGTGGACGAGGAGCGCCGGACTTAAGAGCGGAAACCTTCGTGGTCGCGACCGAGGGCTCCCCCGGCCGGTTGACGGCGCGCACGCCCATCGCGACCCGCTCGGCTACAGCCCGGCGGGCCGCCTCCCGTTCCTCGTGCTCAAATGCCCCGGCGAACGCGTCCAGTTCGATCCGGGTCATCCCCAACTTCCGGCCCTGTGCCCGCCAGATTGCGACGGCGTTCTTCACCTGGGAAAGGATCTTCCGGGCTTCGTTTACCGGCAGATTGAAGTATCCCCGGACCGAAAGCAGGCCTTCGATGGTGGCCGCCGGCCCGGTTTCCTCCGAGAGCCATGTCTTCAGTTCACGCTTCCGCTCCGGGCTGGGATTGATGTCGAAGGCCGGCGAGAGCCGCCACAGCCCCTTCTGCTCCCGCAGGAACCCGTGGTTACGCAGGTGGTCGTCGACATTCGTGATCAGGACGGAAAACGCCATCCGGCGCCACAACTCAAACAGATCGGTCTGGGCGGCCGCCCCGTGACTGCGGATGGCATCGGCCATCTGCGTGTAGGTATGGTCCGCGTCCGGATCGACCCCGAGGAGCGTCGCGGCCGAGACATACATGAGCCGTCCGTCGCCCTCGGTCCGGTCGAAGCGCCGGATGAGCGCCACCGGCAGGCCGTCGCTGTCGACCAGCCGCGCCTGGGCCGCATTGATGCCGGCCGCCTTCGCCAGCGTGAGCGCCAGCACCTCGCCCTTGGTCACCGCCCGCTCGTCGGCGACGCTCGGGAACTTCGCAATGGCCAGGGCACCGTCCGCCTCGATCACGCTGCACTTCGGGCGCATGCCGCCCAGCGATGTGCCCCGGCCGCGCAGGAAGGCGAGGTCCGCGGCCGTCTCCTCGTGCCGTTCGACCGCCCGCGTGGAACTCAGGAGCTGCTTCAGCTCGAGAAGGGGCGGCGTGCGGCGGCCTCCTTCGGCCTGCCTTTGGAATTTTCCCGCCTCGTCCTTGAACCGCAGGGCGCCCATGCGCGTTTCATCGTCGACGGCCAGGAGAAAATCAACATGCCCCAGGGCCGCGCCGCCGCGGCCCCGCTTCGCTTCGTCGCGCAGAATCACCTTCCGGCCCCAGCCGTCCTGCTCGGTGTCGGCGATCGCCCCGGGAAAGATGCTGCCTCCGGGGCGGGCCGCGCCGTGCTGTGGTCCGGCGACCAGCGGCAGCTGCGGTTCCAGGGGATAGGCCCCAGGCTGCTCGAGCCAGTCCGCCGTGTAGGCAAATACCGCCCGCTCGCGGCGGCCGTCGCGGTCGACCCGCAGGGTGCCCACCGGCATTTCGCCGCGGCCCAGATGCACTTGGAGAACCCGTTTCACAGCGGCGCTTCCTTCTTCGGTCGAACGCGCTGCGGAATGCGGTCGGCGTCCAGCAGGAGCCCCTGTTCGTCGCGGCTCACATCGATCATCTCCCCCCACAGCGCACCGAAGCCGAGGACCTGCAGCGCCATGGCATACACGCCGAATGCCACCGTCGGATCGCCCTTTTCCGCCCGCCGATACGTGGCCTTGCTCACGGCCAGGCGCTCCCGCATCATCTCGACGGTCAGGCCTCGCTTGCGTCGCGCCAGGGCAATATCCGCCCCGAACTTCGCCAAGGAACGGCGCAGCGGCGGCGGCAGGATTTGGTGGACGGCGGATTTCATAAGGGATTATGCACGATACCATAAACCGTTTAATGTATTATGTATTGTCTTTTATAGCATGCAGAGTGCTGAAAGCAAGCGCACTTAAAATCGCTGATGGCCCGGTCCACAATCTCCCGCCCATGAGACTTGCGGCGCCGGTCGGAGGTCCGTTCCTCGGATAGAGCACCGCATCCGTGAAAAGGGACATGGAGAAGTGACCCATGGGGTAGGCACGGATTACAGCACCTGCAAAGGCCAGGTGCCCGCGCGTTCCGTGATCCACGTCACCACCCCGGAATCTGTATCAATCGTGATGTGATTCGGGAATGAGGCAACTTCATCGAAGGTCGGATTGAACGACCATGACGAGCCACACTGTCCTCGCCAAGACTTCGGCTGGTGCAGATGACCCGACAGGACGATCCACGGCGGCCGGGCCGCCATGGTCAGGGCGGCGGTCAGGTCGCGGCAGCCGTTGTCGGTCCCGCCGTTCCCGCTCCCGCCGGTGGCCGCCAACGCCGGCGGAAGGTGGTGCAACAGAATCCACTTCCCGTGGGGAGCTTGGGGCCAGACTGGCGGGAAGCGAAAGGGATGGCAGAAAATATACAGTTCCCCGCAGTAAGCCCCCTGGCCATCGACCGTCACTTCCGGCCGTGCCATCTTATCCAGCCAGCCACAGTGGGCATCCGTATCGACCACTCCGTCGCGGTCCCACCAGTCATGGTTGCCGGAACACACAAACAGCCGGCCGGGAAATTCCCGCAGCCAGTCCCGCACCCATTTGGATTGAGCGCGGAGCGACGTCTGGTGTGTGCCAAACATGTCCAGCAAGTCGCCCGACAGGCAAATGGCATCGAAGTCCCGCGCCTGCGCCGCCACCCACTCGAACCAGTGGGCGCGAAAATGCAGATCGGAGACATGGAGCAGTTTCATGACCGACGCGCGGGGTTTCCGGGACGCCGGAGGATCACTTCCGGCCCGGCCGGGCGGCGGCCAACCCCGTCAGTTCGTGCTGCACTTCCGCCGCCTTGAGGTCGGGCACGCGGGCCTCGGCCGCAAACTCCCGCCAACGACCGACGGCGACGCGCACCTCCTCGATCACGCTCGCGGCCTGCCGGCGGTCCAGCGCCTCGGCCTCGGCCAGTTTGAGCAGGTGCGAGGCATCGGGCGCGCGGCGCACGCCGAGCAACGCGAGGCCGCGCTCCGGCTGTTGCGCGGGACTGGTGAACGTGAGGTCGTAGGCGGGGCCGAGTTTCCACTCCCGGTGGTGGTAGAGAAACCCGTGGTTCTTGCCGTGATCGTCGCGGTTGCTGGCCAGCACGTTGAACACCGCCCGACGGTAGGCGTGCCAGACTTCCGTTTCGTCCCGGGTCAGGCGCCGGGTCACCCGCAGGAGCGTTTCATAGTCGAGATCACCCCCGCCGACCTGACAGAGGGCGGCGAGAGTGTGATGGTGGATGCGCTCCGCCCCGGCACGGTCAAACCGTTTCACGGCAAAGTGCCGGCGCAGTCCGTCGGGGTGCTTGGTTTCCAAGAGACGGGTGGCCGGCACGGCGATGCCCGCCGCCCGCGCCATCCGGGCAAAGGCCTCCTCCATCGGGCCGGCCGTGGCGTCGCGGCTGAGATCAAATTTGACCATCCACGCCTCGTGGGTTGCGGGCACCGGGCCGGCGCCCGCCAGTATCGCGCCAGCACCGTCGCCCGGGAGAGCAATCAACGCCTTGGGCCTCGCGCCACCCGCCGAGGAGCCGACCGCCGCCAGCGCATCCAGGTCGATCGTGCCCGCCTCCGCCTGCACGGCGGCGGCGTGGAGCCGGGCCAGTGACACCGGACCGGCCGGGTCGTCCTCCAGGTCGCGGGCCGGTTCGTAGGTGAGCGCTCCCATGCCCCGCGCCCCGACGTAGGCCAGCATCGCCAGCGGCGTGACCGCATGGGCCGCCACCTCCTGCCGGCGGAACCACTCCAGCATCACGCGCCGGCCCCAGTTGTCCGGCAACGAGTCGTCGAACAGGCCCGGCAACTGCGCCGAGGGCACCGGCCCCCGGGACCGCAGCCCCGGCCCCAGCGGCAGGTTGAGGGGCGAGAGTTCATGGCCCGAAGCGATGAACTGGGGATCGTATTCAAAGACGAGGCCGCCGCGCGCATCGGCCAGCGTGCCAGCCTTCTGCCCCGCGTAATGGACGGTGAGCTGGTTCATGTTTTCTGGCGGCGGCCCCTCTGGCGTTCCGGCTGCACCACATCCGCCAAAGTCAGGCCCGTGAGATCGTCCTGCCGGCCGACCCGGTCGATCTCGTCGACGAGTCCGAGCAATTCGAGCACCTTCAGCAATCGCAGCAAAGAGATCCGGCCCGTGCGCTCGAAGAGCACGTAGGTTGCCTCCTTGATTCCCGCGCGGCGGGCCATCTCCGCCTGGGTCCAGCCACGCCGGAGACGTCGTGCCCGGATGCGCCCGGCGAGTTCGGCGGCAATCTCGGGTAAGCTTTTAAGCGCTAACATAATACTGATTGATATCATATTTCGGACTATGGCGATATTATATTAACGCTTATTTACCCTATCCCGGTAGGCCAAGACCGCCTGTGACTCACAAGCGAGAAGCCCCGGCACATTTCGCCGGTGGAGGCTTGCTCAACGCGCGCAGTTGGTGCGCAGCCAAGTCCGCCTCGGTCCGCGCCAGGGTTCCATCATGCCTGTTTCCACAGTGAGCCGCGACAAGCCCGGCAGAAAATCTTCCTCGTCCATGGGCGCGCCGGGCAGCATCGCCAGTAGTTGCTTCCAAAATCCCGCCCGGGTATGCGCCCGTCCGAGTCGAGAGATATGAACTACCCGACTGGTCACTCCGAATGCCTTCGCGGCATAGGCGATTCGCTCCGGCGCATTCCCCCGATCGCTCAACACCATCGCGGCGCAGCGGATGGCCTGGAAAGTCGCCGCGTCCGCCGGACCGCGGAGGAGCGCGCAGCCGAGGATCTCGTGCGCCAGCGCCCGATCATCGCAGGGCGTGATTTCCGGCCACAACGGCACATAGTGCCCGCACTTCCGGGCCAAGGCGACTGCGAGCAACTGCTCACGCGACCAACGCGCAACCGTCCCGCAGGAGCGACGGAATCGCGCGTCCACTATTGGTTGACCAACGGTCGCTGGAGACTGGGACTTGGCGGCCATCGGAGAATAGTCGGCAAAAGTGTCACCTCTTTGCGCGAACGCAAATCACGGGCCGGGGCTGGGGCGGCCGTGAAGCCCCAGCAAGCCACGTCCGGCCTCCGAGGCCGGACGTGGCGTAGCAGCGCATCGGGGTCCGATGCGCGGAGGTCCGCCGACACCTGAGACGACCGCTCAATCCACGAAATCGCCCCGTTCCCAGCAAGAAAAGGTCCGACACGAGCGCGCGGGCCAGCGTATTACTCAGCGGCGTCCGAGTGCTGCGGATTACCACCGCCTAACCCTGCGCAGAGGAATCTGCGACTGACAATTCCGCTTCGGAAAACGCGAGGCTGATCGTGGTCAACAATCTTTCCTCGTTCCAAACAGCCGGAGAAATCGACAGGAGGCTGAAACCTAAGCGCTGAATAACCGGTGCGCAGGAGGCTTCACCGGTTACCCGAATCAGAGCGGCCTGCGGGATCCAAAACACCGGAATATCTGGTGCGATGGTGATGGGAGGGTCTCCCTCGACCTCGGTGATAAGCGTCGCGACGATTGCCGCGGAAACAAACACCAGGCTTGCCTAATTTTCCAACACGCAAATCCGGGCGCTCTGAACCGTGGTGGGCGATGTTTGGCGCGACCGTTTCGCTGCGGGACTATTGCCGGATGGCATAAAAGTGACAGAGGGCTGATGCCCGGATGACACAGTCAGGCTATTTTGTCTGCGGCAGGCCGTCCATCGGAAGGCTGCAGCCCGGCGAACTGCGGGTGGTCGGGACCGGACGCGACCGCCGGAGCCGCAGGCGGAGCGGGCGCGAGCGCCAGCGTGCCGGGACTGACCTCCCGCAGTGCGCCGGACACAACCCGGCCATTTCAAGCACACCTTCCCGGCGGCCGAAACCAGGCGAAGGCCGACGGGAGGGTGTGCTCAGTGTCGGACCAAATATCTGTCGCTGGAAAAACTTCCGATTTATGCTACAATACGAGTCTTTTGCATACTCCGTTATCCACATTACCCAGCGCCTATGACTCCTGGACCCAAGTCCTCACGGACTGGGGCGTGAGCCGGGCATTTAGGCAGGCGGGTATGCCCCTCTGCTTCGAGGAGCGTCCCGCACTGGCCGCTCCCTTCGTGGCTGAGGTCGGAGCCGTCATCCTCCATAAACAACTCCTGCAACATAGCTCGAAAGTTCTGCTTCTCAAAGAACAGGTGACGGAACCCGCCTACGAACACGCTGGCGGCCCAGCTTACCGGGAGGTCTGCCGGGCGATGGAGTCCGCCCAGGAACGTTTCCTTAAAGTCTATTGCCGTCATCGTGCCGGAGAACCGGTCACCGGCCTCGACTCGCTTCGCGAAGAAATGGAACAGCACCAAACGGCCTTTCAATCACTCCGCCAGACGAATGAGGCAGTCATCCAGCATACCCGGCGCGAAGCGGTCCGGGCCTATTGGTCCAAGCGGGCGGTTGAGGGGATTCCAGACACCTTCTTTGCGGATGTCGCGCCGCACATGGCGTCGGCCCGCCTGCACCGGCTCCATCCCCCGTGGTGGGGCAAATTTCATCGGGGCCTGCAAGTAAGGCTGAAGCCCGGCCATCCCGCGGAAGGTTACCTGCTTGATGTGCTCCCGCGGTTGCGCGCTCAGGCCACGAAGCATAAATACGATGCCGTCGTCACCGATTGGTGCGCCGCGCATGCGACTGGATGGGGCTGGGATGGGAAGACCTATCACCGCATGCTTGTGCGGCGCGGCGCCAAGAAGCTGAGGCAGCTTGAGACTTGGTTCAACGTGGTTGCCCCCGGCTACCTCACCGATCCAGCTTTGCGCCATTCACTGCATGCCGCCTTGGGCGCCTGCTTGGCCAAGGCCGATCCGTGGCTCATGCCGGTCCCCTCCGGGGTCGGCGATTTCCATTTCGGCGGGCACGGACGCAACTGAACTTTTAATTAATCCGGTTGATTCGTTGCCGGGTCCGGTTTGATGGGCGCCCCGCGATCCCAAGGTTCCGGGGCAACCTCCCACGCCCGAGCAGCGGCAGATTCAGATTTGCGATATGGGCCCTGTTCCCCGCGACCGCATTGCAGGCACACAAAACGAACCCGCGGGCCGACCGTCTGTTTTTGGGGAGGTTGCGCACAACACGGAAGAATCATCGGGATCATCAAGGACATTTAGGGAATGCTTTCCAGCCAATCTTGATGGTCCGAGAACATCGGATTTTTCACGCGAGATAGCTGCCGGATTTTGAGAGAATTCTCTAAAGCTCCTCCGCCACGACAAAGTGGCACCCCTTGCTGACGGGGTTGAGGGAGGCGGCATGGACGACCAGCAGCGCGGTCTGCACAGCATTGCGCAGTTCGATGAGGTCGCGGGTCGGCCGGCAGTCGCGGTAGAACGCCTGGATGTCCTCGCGCAACTCGAGCAGGATGCGGTGGGCCCTCGCCAACCGGCGGGGCGAACGAATGATGCCCGCGTAGTTCCACATCGTTTGCTGGATCTGGGACAAATCCTGCCGGATGAGCAGCGGGTCGGGGGTCTTGTCCGGGCTGCGCCACTCGCGCGGCACCGGGAGATAAAATTTGCCGACATGCAGCTCAGCTGCATCCGCGGCAGCCGCGGCCTTGGCTCCGACCAGGCATTCGAGCAGCGAGGTGCTCGCGAGGCGGTTGGCGCCGTGTAGCCCCGTGCAGGCCGTTTCCCCGATGGCATTAAGGTGGTGGACATTCGTGCGCCCCTGCAGATCGGCGTGCACGCCGCCACAGGAGAAATGCGCCGCTGGCACCACGGGGATTGGCTCGCTCAGGATATTCACCCCGTGGTCCCGGCAATGCGCGCGGATGCCCGGGAAGCGTTCGCGGATGAAGTCCGGAGTGAGCGCCGACAGATCGAGGTAGACGCAGGCCTCACCGGTCTCGGTCAGATGCTGCTTGATGGCGCGGGCCACGATGTCGCGCGGAGCAAGCGACCCGAGCGGATGGACTCCGTCCAGGAAGCGCCGGCCACGGCTGTCCACGAGCACTGCACCCTCACCGCGCAGGGCCTCCGTGATGAGAAACGGGGTCGCACCCTTCTTGAAAAAGACCGTGGGGTGAAATTGGACGTATTCGAGGTCGATGAGCCGTGCACCCACCCGGTAGGCCATGGCCACGCCGTGGCCTACGCTGCCCGGCTGGTTGGTCGTGTGCTGGAAGATTCCACCCAACCCGCCGGTGGCCAGAATGGTTTTTTTGGCCACGAAGGCCGTGATTTCGCCCATGGTGGTGTCGAGGGCGTAGCAGCCGAAGCAGGTCAGGGGCTCATAGCGGTCGCGTGGTTCGGTGCTGTTGTGCGAAAGGGTCAACAAATCGATGGCGGTAAAGCCCGCGCGCCGCGTGATGCCAGGCGTGTGGTCCACCCGTTGTGCCACCGCGCTGAGAATGGCGTGGCCCGTGGCATCTTTGGCGTGGATAATCCGGCGCTCGTGGTGTCCGCCTTCGCGGGTGTGATGCAGCGCGCCACCCGACTCGCGGTCGAAACCGACATTAAGGGTATCGAGCAATAAATCCTTCACGGCCGCGGGGCCCTCCCGAACCAATTGCTCGATCGCCGAAGGATTGGCCGTGCCGTCACTGGCATCGGCAATGTCGCGCGACAGCTGCGCCGGGTCGGGGGCGGTGTCGTAGATAATGCCACCCTGGGCCCAATCGCTGTTCGCTTGGAGCGGCGTGCCGAGGCAGAGGAGCTCCACCTTGAGGCCCGCCGCAGCGGCGTGGAGCGCGTAGGCGGAGCCGGCGAGCCCGGCGCCAAGGACGAGACAATCGGTCTGGACCGTTCTCATCGGGGTTGGCGAATCGGTCGCAGGTCCAAACTCAGGTCGGCCGCGGGCACTGAATGAGTGAGCGCGCCAAGGCTAATGACGTCCACGCCAAGGATGGCATAGTCGCAGAGCGTCTCGAAGCGCACGCCACCCGAAACCTCTATGGTCGCATTTCCGGCAATCAAGGCGACGGCTGCGCTTACCTGTGCTGGCGTCATATTGTCGAGCAAGATGACCTCGGCGCCGGCCCGGCAGGCCTCCTTCACCTCAGCTAGCGTCTTCGCCTCGACCTCGATTTTGGTAAGATGGGGCGCACCGGCCCGGCAGAGATTGACCGCTTTGGTGAGCGAGCCGGCGGCCGCGATGTGGTTGTCCTTGATGAGCACATGCTCGCCGAGCGAGCTGCGGTGGTTGAAACACCCGCCGCAACGCACGGCGTATTTCTCGAGCGCCCGGAACCCTGGCGTGGTCTTGCGGGTGTCGACAAGGCGGACACCAGTGCCCTCCACGGCGTCGGCGAACCGTCGCGCCTGGGTCGCAATGCCGGAAAGCCGCTGGAGAAAATTCAGGGCGGTGCGCTCGGCGGTGAGCAACGCGATGGTCGTGCCTTCTACCCGGAGCACCGCCGCGCCGCGAGGCACGCGGTCACCGTCGCGGGCCAGCAGCCGGGTCTTCAGCGCCGGGTCAACTCGGGCGAAGACCCGCGCGGCCACCTCGAGCCCGCAGATCATGAGGTCCTGCTTGGCGTCGATGATCGCGCGGCTGACGTGCTTTTTGGAGAGAATGGCCCGGCTGGTGAGGTCGCCGAGGCCGGCATCTTCCTCCAACGCGAGGTCGATCAGGTGGTCGGTGCGGGGCGTGATCATGGGTCAGGTCTTCGGGGTCAGCTCGAACATCCGCTCGATGCTGCGGAGCGCGCGGTGGCGCAGGCCCTCGTCGAGCAGGATGATCTGGTCGGGCCGCGGGGCGGCAAGAGCTTCGTGGATCTTTTCCAGGGAATTGAGCTTCATGTAAGGGCAGAGCCGGCAGCCGCCGATGAAATGCTTCTCGGGTGCCTCGACCTGAAGCCGGCCGACGAGGCCGCATTCCGTGAGCATGAGGAAGTAGGGTGCCGCAGTCTGCTTAACGTATTTCATCATGGCGCCGGTGCTGCCGACGAAGTCCGCGGCCGCGGCGACCTCAGGCGTGCATTCGGGGTGGGCGACGACCTTCAAACCGGGAAAACGGACGCGGGCCTCGGCAACGGATTTCGCATCGAACACGTCGTGCACGATGCAGGTGCCGTCAGAGGTGATGATTTCCTTGTCCACGCCGCGGCGCTTCAGCTCGATGCGGAGGTTCTCGCCCATCAGCCGGTCGGGCACGAACAGAATGCGGCGCTGGGGCAGCCGGGCGACAATGTCGTAGGCGTTGCCGGACGTGACGCAGACGTCGGACTCGGCCTTCACCTCGGCGGTGGAGTTGATGTAGCACACGACGGCCGCATCGGGGTAAGCAGCCTTGAGTTTCCGCAACTGGTCGCCGGTGAGCGAGTCGGCCAGCGAGCAGCCCGAGCCGCGGTCGGGCACGACCACCGTAGCGCCGGGTGAAAGGATCTTCGCCGTCTCGCCCATGAACACGACACCGGCAAAGACGATGACCTTCGCCTTCGCCTCGCGGGCCTGCAGACTGAGAAAGTAGGAGTCGCCCTTGAAGTCGCCAACCCCGTAGATGATCTCAGGTTCGACGTAGGAGTGCGTGAGGATGACGGCGTCCTTCTCTTTCTTCAGGCGATTGATCTCCAGCGTGAGCGGTGCGATGCGGTGGCAGGCCTCATAGTCCCACGTCCGGCCCGGTTCGCAATCTACGTGCAGGAGTGCGCGAAAGAGCCGCTCGGCCTCGCATTCAATCTTACTTGGCGATGGTGGCGCATCGGGATGGAGGAGAGGCCGGTGCATCAGTCAGTGGATTTCAGCGTTGAGCGCGCTGGCCTGCTGGAGACCCAAGAGGACGAGTTCAGGGAGAATCTCGTCGAAGAGCCCGGCGTCGGCGAACATCCGGGAGAAGCCACCGGTCCCGAGCACTAGGGGCCGCACGGTAGGAAAGTTCTCGGCGATAAGGGCGCCGAGCAAGTGGCGGATGGCGCCGACGTGGCCATGGTAGAGTCCGGATTGAATGCTCTCGACCGTGCTGCGGCCGAGCGTGTGCTCGGGGCGGGCAATCTCCACCCGAGGCAGCTTGGCGGTGTGGCTGGCGAGTGTTTCCGCGGAAATGCCCACGCCGGGCATGATGACGCCGCCCAAGTAATCGGCCGCGGAGGTGATCACATCGAAGGTGGTGGCGGTGCCGCAATCGACGATGATCAGGTCGCGGTCCGGGTGCAGGTGGGTGGCGCCGATGGCGTTGGCGATCCGGTCGGAACCGACCTCGTGGGGGTTGCGATATTTGATTTTGAGGCCGGTTTTTACTCCGGCCTGCAGGATGAAGGGCTCGCAGTGGAAGTAGCGCTGGCAGGCACCGCGCAGCGCATGCAAGGCCGCCGGCACAACGGAGCAGAGGGAAATCCGCTTGATCGCCTTTGGATCGAGGCCTTGGGCCTGGAGGGCGGCGAGGAAAAACACGCCCAGTTCGTCGGCGGAGCCGAGCGGGTGCGTGGACTTACGGAACTGCGCGAGCAGCTTGCCGTCGGCGAAGACGCCGCCGTGGATCTGGGTATTGCCGGTGTCGAGACAGAGGAGCATGGGATCGGGGAGTTAGGCTTGGATCGGTTGGGCGCTGAGCATCCGTTCAAGGGCGGCGGCGAGTTCGGTCCGGGTAGCGCACTGGGCGAGGCGGTGGGCTTCCGCAGAATAAATGGTGGCGGGGAAGGCGTCCATCCCTTCGCCCCTCTGGGTGTAGTCGTTATGGACCACGAAATCCGCGCGGGAATGAGCCAGCAGGGACTGAACCTCCATCAGCACCAGGGCGGCTTCCACGCCCTGAGTCAGCTTGAACGCCACCACGGTAATGTTCGGATTCCGGCTACGCGGTCGCAGTTGGTCGACAAGTTTGGCCTGCGGCGTCAATTCGAGCCGGAGCGGAACACCGGAGGCGATCTTGGTGCGGCTGAACGGCTGTTTCACGCCTTCTTGAAAGAGGGAATGAATGGCGAAATCACTGACCGCCGCGGCATGCAGCACCGTATCGAAGTGCTCCGCCCCGAGGAGGCGCGCCAGCGCGGCGTCCAGGTCGGCAAAGCTGGTGAAATTCTCCGCGCGGCAGAGCGGTGGGGCGGCGGTCGACTGCTCGGCGCGCAGCATCACCACTTCATGGCCGCATCGGATGAAATGCTCCGCCAGCAGCGCCCCGGTCCGGCCCGTGCTGCTGTTGGTCAACACGCGCACGCCATCCAGGGGTTCCGCGGTGCCGCCGCTGGTGATCAGGACGTGGAGCCGGCGCGCGGGCCGGGCCAAGGCGGCTTCGATCGTGGCCACGATCAGGTCCGGCTCGGCGAGCCGGCCTTCGCCGGTTTCGCCGCAGGCGGTCCGCCCCTCGCCGACCGGAAGGAAATGAATATCCCAGGAGCGGAGTTTCTCGACCGAGGCCTGCGTCGCCGGGTGGCTCCACATGGCGGGATTCATGGCGGGAGCGACGAGCCAAGGTTTGGTGCGGTCGTGGGCCAGAAAGAGGGCGCCCACGAGGTCGTCGGCCAGTCCGGCGGCGAAGCGGTTGAGCGTGTGGGCGGTGGCGGGGCAGACGATGACCGCATCGGCCCAGCGGGTGAGTTCAATGTGGTCAAGGGCACGACCGGGCGCCCAGAGGTCGGAAAGGACGGGCGAGCCGGTGAGCCCCTCAAGCGTCGGTGCCCCGATGAAGCGGAGCGCCGACGCCGTCGCCACGACCCGCACCCGGTGCCCGAATTTCACCAGCCGGGAGACCGCGTCGCACGCCTTGTAGCACGCGACCGAGCCGGTGAGAATGAAGAGCAGATTAGAGCCGGACATTGTCGATGAGGCGGATTCCGTCCAGACGCACGGCACCAAGGCGGACACCGTCACGGTCTTCGACGTAATCCACGTCGAAACCGGCAAATCCGAGTTCGCGTGTCGCGCTGGCGGCATCGGATGCCTCCCGGAGGATGCGGGGAAAATGGGCGGCGCGGGCGCGGCTGTCGGCGGTAAGCCGCTGGTTGCGGGAACTGAGGGCGAGCCCGTCGTCGGCACGGACGGTAGGACAGGAGACGATTTCGGTGGGAAGGAACAGGTCTTGGGCCATGAGTTGGACGAGTTGGAGCTGCTGCCGGTCCTTTTCCCCGAAGTAGGCGCGGTGGGGTTGGACGAGTTGGATGAGCTTGAGCACGACGGTGAGCACGCCGTCGAAATGCCCCGGGCGGTGCGCGCCCTCGAGTTCGCGGCTGAACTGGTTCTCGCTGACGCGGAGGCGATAACCGTGGGGATAGACCTCAGTATCCTGAGGCATGATTACATCGGTGACCAGCCCGCGGGCCACTGCGAGGTCCTCTTGCAAGGTGCGGGGATACTTGGCCAGATCGGTCGGGTCGTTGAACTGGGTCGGGTTGACGAAGATGCTCAGGACCACGCGGTCGTTCTCGGCCGAAGCGCGTTCGAGCAGCGCGCGGTGGCCGGCATGGAGGGCTCCCATGGTCGGCACGAAGCCGATCGATTGGCCCATGAAATCTCTCGACCGCGCCGCGCGCCACTCCGCAAGGTTCGGGTAAAGCTTAGGGGGACGAGCGTTCATGCGAGAACCTCCTCGCGGGCCGGGAAGCGGGCGGCGCGCACGTCCCGGGAGAATTCGTTGAGGACGGTGAGGATTTCAGTGTGGCCGTCGAGGTAGCGGCGGGCGAAGCGGGGCTTGAAGCGGTCGTCGAGTCCGAGCAGGTCTGTGAGGACGAGGATCTGGCCGCTGGTGGCGGAGCCCGCGCCGATGCCGATGGTGGGGAAGGAAAGTTCCGTGGTGATGGTTTGGGCGAGCCCGGCGGGGACGCATTCAAGGACGAGGGCAAAGGCGCCGAGCTCTTCGAGGCGTCGGGCCTCCACCCGAAGTTGGTCGGCCTCGGCCGCGCTGCGGCCTTGCACGCGGTAGCCCCCAAGTTGGTTCACCGCTTGGGGCGTGAGCCCGAGGTGACCCATCACGGGGATGCCGCCGGTGACGAGGTGGGTGATGACCTCCTCGTGGCCGGTGACGCCTTCAAGCTTGACCGCGTTGGCCCCGGCCCGGATGAGGGCAGAGGCCGCCTGCGTGGCCAGGTGCCGGCCCTGCCGGAAAGTGCCGAAGGGCATGTCGGCGATGATCAGGGTAGCGGGGGCGCCGCGGCGGACGGCGGCGGTGTGCAGCACCATCATCTCGAGGGTGGCCTCGATGGTGGAGGGGAGGCCGTGGACGACCATGGCAGCGCTGTCGCCGACGAGGATGGCATCCGCCTCGGAAGCGGCCACAATTCGCGCCATCAGCGCGTCGTAGGCCGTGACCATCACAATGGGCCGGGCGGCCGCACGCGCCCGGGCGAAGTCGAGGATGGTTTTCATTTCGCCGCTGGGGTGTTCCGTGAGCGGAAGACCGGCGGGCGGCGAAGGGGCAGCGGGAGTGCTTGTCGCAGAGCGATCATGCCTGGGGATCCGAAGTTGGAGGGTTGAAGGAAAATGTCCGGTCGCGAGCGAGTTCGCACTAGACGGCGAGAAGGTGGGTGGGTCCGAACGTTTCGGCAAATCGAAAATACTGTGGTGGCCAAGGGAGCTGCGCCAGATTGCAGATGGATTGGTCTTCAAGTCCTAAAGCTTCGGTGACTTCTGCCAGACAGGAGCGTCCCAGCAAACAACTGCTTGATAGGGAACGCTCCTCAGGGTCTTTCCGACCCAACTCTTTTTTGGCCGCAAAAGTATGGTCCCCTAGACTTGCTCTGTTTTGAGGGCCTGAAATCGGCTAATGGGAAACGCACAGCCGCGCAGGCAGTGTGCGCTCTGCGGCCTTTGCCGGTGCCCCAGATTCCGTCAGGATGGCGGGATGGAGACTTTGTCAGATTGTGCGCCGACCGAAGCGGCCGATTCTGCCGTCGACGCCGGCTCAGGCGGACGGCGCGTGAGGCCCTTTCGGCGTTTCGCCGGTTTACGGCCCAGCTGCTGCTGGAGCCAGCGCCGCATGGTCTCGCGGCCGATCTCGATGCCGATCAACCGCAGGCCGCCGGCCAGCGTCTCGGCGGAATCGCCAGCTTGGGCGAGCCGCAGCAATTCCTCCCGGTGCGGCTCCAGCTGCGCTGTTGCGTGGTTGCGCGGATGCCGCGCTTGGGCAACCGCCTGGGTGAGCGTGGTGGGTCGAAGAGGATTTGATGGGGAGTATGCGGGTAGCGACATGGTAGCGAGTAAGGCACAGTATGCGTGTCGACCGGGGATCGCAAGGGGAGCGCCTCGGGCGCACTCTAAGCGGAAACGCTTGGACGTTGGTGTCTCCACTTATTCTTTTCATTTTATTTTGGTCGATGGATTCGTTCCTTTATTTGAGTTCTCACTTCATTGGTTGGTTCAGTGGGTAGTTTCATTGAGGTCTTGTTCAGGTTCATTGGTTGGGTCTTTGGTTTCATGGGTTGAGTCGTGGGATCTTTTTTTAGGTAATTCAGTTCAGTGTTCTGTTCTGGGTTTGGTGTCTGGAGGTGGCGGATGCTGACGATTCGCACTTGCAAGGCGTTTAGCAAAGCCCTCGGCGAATACCTCCGCCAAGCCGACTACTATGCGGAAGGCATGAAGGTCGAGGGCCAGTGCTTCGGCCGGCTCTGCCCGGCCGTCGGGCTCACCGCTGGTGCGACCATCACCGACGAGGCCTTCGAGCGGGTCGCCTCGAATCACCATGCCGAGACCGAGGGAAAGCTGACCGAACGCATGGCCGCCGGCCGCCGCGCTGGCTACGATGCTACCTTCAGCGCCCCGAAGTCGGTCTCTATCCAGGCCTTTATCGGCGGCGACGAGCGCCTGCTCGTCGCGCACGAAACCGCCGTCCATGAGGCCCTCCGCGAACTTGAAACCTTCGCCTGCCACCAGGAGGGGCGGGGGATCAACAAGCGCTACGTCCCCTCCGGCGAAATCGCCGCCGCGATCTTCCGGCACGGCGAGAGCCGGGCCCTTGATCCCCACCTGCATTCGCATGTCTTTATTTTCAATGTGACTCGAAGTTCTTCGAAGTCGGACCGGCTGCTGGCCCTCGAAAGTTCGAATATCTTCGAACGCACGAAGTATCTGACGGAAGTCTACCGCAACGTTCTGGCCCGCGAGGTCCAGCAGCTCGGCTACGAGATCGAACGTCGCTCGAATGGCTTCGAGTTATCCGGGGTATCTTCGGATTTGCTCGAACGGTTTTCGAAGCGTGCCCAGGAGCGCGACCGGGCCATCGCCCTCCGCGAAGCCGACTTGGGCCGCGAACTCACCCGCGACGAGATCGCGCTCCTCGTCCGCGAAACCCGCGCCGAAAAGCAATATGAGCTGACTCCGGCGGAAGTCCGGCAAGGTCAGCTGGCTCAGGTGACGACCAGCGAACTTGAGCAACTGCGGGCGCTCCAAGTCAGGGGCCGCACCGGTGTCCCCGAAGCCGTCAGCCTGCCGGAAGCGATCAATCGTGCTTCCGAGCATCTGTTTGAGCGGCACACGGTCGTCGCCGAGCATGATTTCCTCGCCGAGGTGATTCGCCAATCCTACGGCAGTCACTCCCTGGCCGCGACCAAGGCAGCACTCGCGGCAGACCCCTCCCTGCTTCGGGCTGACGGTGAATTGACGACCCAGGCAGCCCTCGACCTTGAGCGTTCGCTCGTGGCCCGGCTCAATGCCGGGGTGGGTTACAAGGATGGCGGGTTCGGGTTCGCTCCTTCCGGTGAGGTTTCTCATCTGACTCGCGAACAGCGCTACGCGGTCAGCACCGTCCTCGATTCCCGCGACCAGGTCACGGTGTTGCGCGGCCGGGCCGGCACCGGCAAGACCCAGACCCTCGCCACCGTGATCGAGGGGGTAACCCGGTCCGGCGGGCAAGTGGCTTGTTTCGCGCCCAGCACGCAGGCCGTTGAAATTCTCAAAAAAGACGGGGCCGACCAAACGGCGCCCGGCCATGCCTCCGCGGGTCAGGTGTTGGCCCAAACCCAGACCGTGCAGCGCCTGCTGGTCGATCCCGCCTTGCAGCAGGCTGTGCGGCATCAGGTGGTGATCGTGGATGAGTATGGACTTCTTTCGGTCCGGCAACTGAAGGAACTGGCCGAACTGGCAGACAGGCAGCAAGCCCGGCTGTTGCTCGTGGGGGATTCCGGGCAGCACAAGAGTGTCGAGGCCGGGGACGCCGCCCGGATTGTCGAAAAAGAGTCCCGGGTCCGCGTCGTCACCTTGAGCCAGGTTCATCGGCAGGCCGCCAATCCCGCCTACCGGGCGGCAGCCGAGGATCTGGCGGCCGGCCGGTTCAGTTCCGGCCTGCGCAAACTGGACCGCATGGGTGCCATCGTCGAAATCGACTCTCCGCAACTCCGTCGCCAGCGAATGGTTGAGGAGTGGAACCGTGTTTCGCAGGAAACCAAATCCGTCCGCACCCGCTCCGGCATTGCCGAACGGGCCAAGACCACGCTCATGGTGGCACCCACCTGGGCGGAAATCGACCAGCTTAATATTGTCGCGCGCCACCGCCTGCGGGCCGGGGAAAAACTCACCGGGCGCGATCAGGATTTTGTCACCCTGCGGGCCAAGGACTGGACCCGCGCCCAGCACAAGGACGTCCGCAACTACCGCCCCGGCGACATCCTCGTCGCGCACAAGGCGACCAAACACTTTGCCCAAGGGGACGAACTGCACGTCATCGGCAAGGAACAGCAGCGGCTGATCGTCCGGCGCGGGGCGGACCAATTATCCGTTTCGCCGAAGCAAGCCGGGCTCGCTTGGACGGCCTGCGAGGAGCGGAAGACCCCGGTCGCCACCGGCGAGCACCTGCGGCTGCGCTCCATCGCCCACGCCACCGGACCCGATGGGCAGGTTCGCCGGCTGGCCAACGGCTCGATGGTCACGGTCCAGGCGCTCACTCCGTCGGGGCAGCTCCAGCTCGCCGATGGCTCGGTCCTGCGCAGCCGTCAGCTTGAATACGGCTACGCGCTTACTTCCCACGCCGCCCAAGGTGTCACGGTCGACAAGGTTTTTCTCGCCGGGGCCGCGACCCGCGAAGGCCTGTATGTGGCCGCCACCCGGGGCCGGGAATCGCTCCGGATCTTCGTGCCCGACCGGGAGGCGTTCCTCGACGCCAATGGCCTCCGGTCCGAGACCCGCACCTCGGCCTTGGAATTCACCCGGCACCATGCGATTCCGCGCCCGCTTTACCCGCACCTTGTCCGGGCCTGGCACTACCTCCAACAGGTGCGTGCCGGGGTCCTGTCCTGGCTGGAGCGGAATCCGGCGGACCGGTCCGTCGAGCCGCCGCTCGTCCGGGTTATTCCGCCCCGGCCGGTCGAACGGCCACCCCGGCAATCTCCCGGCGAGTCGGTCACTTCGGGTTACCGGCACTACGCAACCCCGCGCGAGGCCCCGCGCATGCGAGTATGAGTGAACTCGAGTCCAAGTTCCCCGATGACGGGCGCTCCCCTGGTCGCGACCCCCATTGTCTCGTGACCTCGGACGTGCCCGGCGTCTGCCTCCGGCTGGAGTCGACCCGCCAGCGGATCGCGCTCCCCTACGCGCTGCTCCTGCGGGTGGAACTTTCGGACGATGAAACCGGCTGCGACCTTACGTTTGCCACTCACGAGGTCCGTATCCGAGGTCGTTGGCTCCGCCCCGTCTTCGTTGCCGTCAGCCAAGCGGAGGCGGTCCAGGTCGGACTGGGAGATTCCGCGAAATTCAAAGAAGGAGACTCCGTCCTCGGCCCGCTGGTCACCGGTATGCAGATCGAGCCCCTCGATGAAAGTGCCCGTGCGCGGCGCTGAGCCGTTGCGCGATTGCGCGATTGCGCCCCGGCGCAGACCCAGGCAGGCAATCCGGAAAAACGCCTGTATAAAGGAAGGAGCCAAACCTAAATTCCGGTCCTTTCCATGATAAGCCTCCGGCCGTTCTGCCGGTATGATGGGGCGCACCTCCGTTTCCCATGCCCAATAGAATCGCCCGTCTGTCGGTCTGCGCCGTGCTTCTGGCACTTGGCTGTTCGGTCCCGCTCTCCGCCCAATCCGCGCCCGACGCCAGGCCTGCGGCGGATGCGGACTCGATGGCTGCGGCGCTCAAATTGCGCGGCAGCATCGCGCAGGCCGTTGCGGCAGGCACCACCAAGCCGGAGGACGCCCTCGGGCAGTTGCGGGAGGAATCCTCACCCACCGGTCTGAAGCTCGACCCGGATGCGGATTTCGCCTTCGCCGCCATCGACGTGGGGCATCGTCTGCTGGCGGCGGGCAAAACCGTCCAGGCGGAAAAGGTTTTCCAGGCCGCCGAGCAATCGCTTGATACCGTGGTCAAGCGCACCGCGAATGCGCAGGCCAGAGAGAAGGCCCAATACCTGACGCAGCTGTCGCTGATTCGGGGCAACTACCTGAACAAGAAAGATCAGGCCAGACAGGACATCGATGAAGCGATTGGACTCCAACCGGAGGACAAGGACCTGAAGCGGGCCAAGGACGCCTTGGGCGTTCCCGCAGCAGAGTTCCTCCAGCGCAACGCCCCCAAGAAAGGCTGACCACCATGAAATCCTTCATTCTCCCCTTTGTGGCTACACTGGTCTTTTCGGGCGGGTTGGCCGCCGGCACGCAGGACATCACCGTCACGCCCTCGACCCTCACGGACTGGCAGGTCAAGGGCGCCGACCGGGATAAACTCGCGGCGCAGGACACCCTCAGGCTGCCGGCCGGAGCCGAACTGACCCGGACTTTTAGCGGTGGCGCAGTCGTGGTCTACACGGCTTCGCGGCCGCATTTCGGTGGCGATTCCACCGACTGGCCGGTGGTGCAGGCCGGTCCGGCCGCCCTGGCCTTGATCCGCAAGGGAGTCCGCGGGGAAGTGGCGTTGTTGATCGACGACCAGGTGAGCACCCTGCCGCTTGACGTGCCGTTGGATTCAAATGGTGACAGTCTCCGGCCGGTGGAACTCGCCTTGGGCTACGACCCGCTGACCAAGGTCGGAGTGGTGGCCTTTGGCGATCAAACCCGCTCGTTCAGCGGCACCGGAGCCGGAACGGGGGTCGAGGTCGCGGTGGCGGCCGGCGAGAAGACCCCTTGGACGCATGATTCGCTGGAGGTGCTGGTCATCGGACCGGAAATCGACGCCGACCTGATGGCCCGCGCGGACCTGGCCCGCGCCACCAAGCAGGCCGCCTTGTTGCAGGCTGCGGTCGACAAATTGCGCCAGTTCGAGGAATGGGGCGGCGGGGGCGGCGGCAGCGGAGCCGGCGGTTCACCGGAGAAACCGGCGCTCGCCGGTGCCCGGCTGGAAATCTACACGCCGCCGGCGGTGCGCCACGGGGCTGCCGCCGTGCGGGCGGTGATCGCCCAGGGGCAAAAGCAATAACGCGCGAGGCCATCATGAAAAAAATCCTTTTCCTCGCCCTCTGCTGCGTGGCGGTCCGCCTGCTGGCGGTCGCCCCGGTGCCCTTCACGGAAAGTGTCGGTTATTCCTTCAAGATCAACGGCACCGGGAGCGCCACCATGACCGTCTATGACGAGTCCGGCTCGCCATACCTGCTGGCCACCGCGAGCGGTTCCCTCATCGAGTCAAGCACCGGGACGGCGTGGCTGCGCCCCGGCAAGACTTATTCGGTCTGTTTCTGGGGTTACGGCCCGCCGGATTATTGGATGAGCTTTGTCGCTCCTCTGGGCTACACCGTTTACGTCAACGGGGTGGCGGGCGATCTGGTTGCCCGGTCGCCGGGCACCGGCTGGTTCTTGCACTATCACACGGTGGAACTTCGCCCGGCGAGGGCCGAAGCGGGCGGGTTGTGGGGCAGCTTCAGCGGCATCGCCTTGGGCAAGTCCATCACCTGGAGCGTCGGGCTGGGCGATCTCCGCACCGGGCGCAGCGCCGGCGCGATCCAGTTTAAGGAAGTGGACCTGAGCAACAATCCCATTAGCCGCGAGCGGCTGTATTACGCCGCTCCACCGGCCAACGTCGGCCAGATTGTCGTCATCAAGGACGGTCCCTCCAACCAGACCCTGCGCCAGTTGGTAACTCCCGTTGGATTCACTGACATCGTAGATGACTTTGTGAGCAGCGTGCAGGTCGGTTACACCTTTAAGTTTTACTCGTGGGGCCAGGTCAGCAGTTGGAACGGCACGATTTACACCTTCTCGGGTTCGCCTTGGAAAACCATCAAGGTGGAATCACCGGGATCGAGCCAGTTGAAGATCACCGAAACCGAAGGTTCGGTCGTGCGGGTCTCCAATCTGGTGGCGAGCAGTTCCACCAGTGCTACGGGAGGAACCGTCAGCGCCGGCGGCGGCTACACGATGCACACCTTCAATTCCAGCGGCACGTTCACCGTCAGCGGCGGCATCTCCAGCGTGGACTATCTGGTGGTGGCCGGTGGCGGCGGTGGCGGTGGGGGCGTTTCCGACAACGGCGGCGGGGGTGGTGGTGGCGGCGGCGTGCTGGCCGGTTCGATGAGCGTGTCGAACACGGCCTACACCGTGACCGTTGGCGCGGGCGGCAATGGGGGGACGGCGGGGACTGGCGCGGCTGGCGGCAACTCGTCGTTCGCCGGTTCTGTGACGGCCGTCGGCGGCGGATTTGGCGGCGCCTATTCGGGCGCCGCCGGCTCGGGAGGCAGCGGCGGCGGGGCGGGCCGCGACACCGCCTGTTGCGGTGGCCCGAATACTTCCGGCCAGGGTTACACCGGCGGGAACGGTGGCGCCTGGTCCTGGGGCAGTGCCGGCGGCGGTGGTGGTGCGGGCGGTGCTGGCAACCATGGCGGCACGGATGATTCCGCCCGCTCCAGTGGCACCGCTGCGGATGGTGGCATCGGCGTTGCGAGTTCGATCTCCGGCACGAGCACCTATTATGCCGGTGGCGGGGCCGGAGCCTGGCAGACCACAACTACGCCTTCCGGCGGGCTGGGTGGTGGCGGCTACTATCCCGGATACGGCAATGCGGGAAATCATGCCACGCCCAACACGGGCGGGGGTGGTTCAGGTGCGCAATTCGCCAACGGCGGCAACGGCGGCTCGGGCGTGGTCATCATCCGCTACCCCGGCGATCCCAACAACTTCACGTGGACGCTGACCGAGGGCGACGGCACCACGGTGCTGCGCACCACAAAGCACACCAGTTCGGTGCCCACCAGCGGCCAGCGGGACGACGTCGTGGAAGTGCGCACCGGCACCACCGCCGGCACCGTCGTCGCCAAGACCAAATACCACTACGTCACCAAGGCTTGGGGCGAGGAACTCGTGCAGGTCATCGCCGATCCCGACAGCAGCAATCCCGCCGAGCGCACCACGACCTATGACTATTGGGCCACCAGCACCGATCTGGGCAACTATCGCCGGGTGAAGTCCGTCACCGAACCCACTGGGAACTGGACCGCCTACGAATACTACAACGATTACGATACGCGTGGTCAGCTCAAGTATGAGTATCATCCCTATCTGGATTCACCCTCCACGGTGCAATCCACTCTGGATCCCACTTCGGGCCGGGTCGTCTACCTCACCTACACCGCCGACTGGACGACCCGCCACACCCGGCCCACGCTCCGCGAGGAGCGCATCAACAACACGGTCACCGGCAAGACCACCTGGTCCCACGGGGACGCGACCGGCTCGGGGGAGCCACGCGCCTACGCCACGATCAATTCCTATCGCGATGCCTCCAACTACCACTCCGACTACGCTGAAACCTACCGGACGGACGCGGACCCGGACTTCGCGGGACAGCTCTATCAGGCCAAGGGGGCCAACCTCGCACAGATTTCAGGCAGCATCAGCCGGGGCACCTTCAATACCACGACCAAGGCCTTTGCGGTCAGTTCGGGCGGCGATCACTGGCGCGAGCTGAAGTTCAACGGTTCCACCAGCAGCACCGGGGCCGATGCCGTGACTTCCTTCGACAGCCAGTCCTGCCCCTCGGTCTACCTGATTCCCAACAAGTCCACGCTCAATGTAACGATCCGTATCGCCCAGGGCTATGTCTACCGCACCGAGACCTGGGTCTACAATGGGGGAGGCAACTTCTACTTGGTGAGCCACGAGGATTGGGATTACGATGGCTACGGCCATCTGACCCAACGCTGGGCCAGCAACGGAGCCCTCACGAACCACACCTTCACCAACGGCCGGCTCGTGAGCACGCTCGATTCCGCCGGCACCGAATCCACCTTCACCTATGATGAGATCGGCCGCCCCAAGACCTCGGTCAAGAAGGGTGCATCCGCTTCCGGCTCCTACGCGGCCCAAGGCGACATCACGACGACCTACACCTACGACGGCGCGAACCATGTCACCCAGACGGTGAGCAGCGGCGGCTCGCTGTCTTTGACCGCGAGCAGCACCTATGATCTCGCCGGCCGGATGACCGGCACCACCGCCCCTGGCGGCTATACCACAAGTTTCGCCTACTCTTCCGGCGGCCGCGTCGTTACCACGACGCTCCCCGGTGGGGCCACGCAGATCGCGGAAACCCACTATGACGGCCAGCCCAAGAGCCAGACCGGCACAGCAGTCGTCGCTCAGGCCGTCGCCTACACGCTCAACACCACCCCCGGCACCATCACCCGCAAGGTCAGTTCCGGTTCCAGCACCGCCCACTACGTCGAAACCACCACCGACTGGCTTGGTCGCCCGATCACCGAGACCAAACCCAAGTGGGGTAGCGGCACCACCACCCGCACCTGGACCTACGCCAATACCGGCCTGCTGACCAAACTGATCCAGCCCGGGCTCGCCGACACGCTCTATAGCCACGACACGCTCGGAGAACTCTTCCGCACCTGCCTCGACGTGGGGGCCAATGGCACCATCGACCTGTCCACCTCGGACCGCATCACAGAATTCGGCTGGACCTACTACACGAGCAGCGGCAACTGGTGGCTGCAACAGACGACCAACACCTACGCCAGCGCTTCTTCGGGCACCTCCACGTTGGTCCGCAAGGTCGCGACGCAGATTTCCGGCCTCCCCACCAACCGCTTCAGCGTTGTCAACACGATCGACATCTTCGGCAACGTCACCTCGCAATACGTCGACGTGAACCGCTCCGGCAAACTGGTCACCACCACCACCGACGTGCCGGATTCCACGACCGACGCCGTGTCGATCGCCTATAACGGCCTGCCCGTTTCCTCGCGCAGCACCGCAAACCTCACCACCACTTTTGGCTACGACGCCCTCGGCCGACCGACTACTTCGGTCGATCCCCGCACCGGCACCAGCACCACGGCCTACGTCTCCGGCACGAGCCAGGTCTCCACCGTCACCGATCCTGCCAGCATCGTGCAGGCGACTTATACCTACGATTCCGCCGGCCGTGTCAGCAGCGTGAAGGACGCCCTCAACAAATACGCCTACACCAGCTACACCACCCGCGGCGAAGTCTACCGCCAGTGGGGCGACACCGCCGTCCCCGTCGAATACGCTTACGACACCTGGGGCCGCCGCATCACAATGAACACTTACCGGGCCGGCTCCAGTTGGACCAGCGCCACCTGGCCCGGTTCGCCCGGCACCGCGGACGCCACCACCTGGAATTTCCACGAGGCCACCGGCCTGCTCTCCTCCAAGACCGACGCCGCCACCAAATCCGTCAGCTACACCTACACGGATGCCAGCCAGCTCGCCACCCGCACCTGGGCCCGCGGCACGGTCACGACCTACGGGTATTCCTCGACTACGGGCGAACGGCTCACGGTGGACTACGGCGACTCCACGCCCGACCTGACCTACACCTACAACCGCCTCGGCAACGCGGCCACGGTGACCGATGTCACCGGCACCCGCACCTTCAACTACAACCTCGCCGCCACCCTCGAATTGCAGAACGAGGATCTCCCGTCGTTCTTCGGCTCCCGCCGCGTCACCTATGGCTACGCCAGCTCCGGCGTCATCGGCCGACCGAACGCCCTGCAACTCGGCACCTCCGGCTCGCCCACCGCCGACCAGTCCGTCACCTATGCCTACGACACCTATGGCCGGTTTAATTCCCTCGCCGCCGGTGGGCAGACCTTTGCCTACGGCTATGCCTCCAATTCCAACCTCCTGGCCTCGATCACCGATTCCGCCTCCGGGTGGACCCAGACCCGCACCTACCTGACGGCCCGTGACCTGCTCGACGAGATCGAGACGAAGGTCAGCACCGCCTCCAAGGCGAAGTTCGACTACGACCCGGCCGGCAACGGCACCGGTCTCGACGCGCTCGGCCGCCGCACCGTCGTCGCCAAGACCGGGGAAATCTACAACCGCTACGGCAATGGCACCGAAGGGCTGAAGACCTATTACGGCTACGACGACCGCTCCCAGGTGACCAGCGAGGTCACCAAGGTCGGCACCAGCACGACGGTGCTCACCGGCCGCGATGACGGCTTCGCCTACGACACCATGGGAAATCGCAGCAGCACCTCGGGCACGAACCACAACGGCAACACGGCCAATTACACCACCAACGCCCTCAACCAATACACCCAGCGCTCTGTGCCGGGGATATTCGACGTGGCCGGCGCCGCCGGCTCCGGCACGACCGTCACGGTCAACGGCTCGAACACCGGGGTCAGCCGGCATGGCGAGTATTTCTTCAAGGGGCACGCGCTGACCAACACCTCCAACGCCGTCGCCACCATACTGACCATCAGCGACGGGACCAACTCCTCAAATCTCTACGCCTTCCTCGCCCTCACGCCCGAACCGTTCACCTACGATCTCGACGGCAATTTGACCTCCGATGGCCGCTGGGACTACACCTACGACGCCGAAAACCGGCTCGTCAGCATGCAGACCCACACCGCGCTCTCGCCCAGCCCCTTCCCCAACGCCGACGCGCGGCGGCTGGAGTTCAAATACGACTACCTCGGCCGCCGCGTGGAGAAGATCGTCCGCGCGGGCTACAACGGCTCCAGCTACACCACGGTCGTCAGTGACGAGAAGTTTGTCTGCCATGGCTGGAACCTGATGGCGAAGCTCAACGCCCTGAGCAGCAACGCGCTCGTCGC
>JAQSCO010000034.1 GCA_029945445.1 Lacunisphaera sp.
CGGTGACCCCACTGCTGCGCAACCGCAACTTCCTCTGGTTCTGGGCGGGGGAGGGCATCTCGCAGCTCGGCGCCCAGTTCACGGGCCTCGCGCTGCCCGTGCTCGCGGTGACCCTGCTCGGCGCGTCCGAGTGGGAGGTCGGCGTGCTCGGTGCGGCGCAGACTGCCGCGTTCCTCGTCGTCGGCCTGCCCGCCGGCGCCTGGATCGACCGGATGCTCAAGCGCCGCGTCATGATCGTCGCCGACCTCGTGCGTGCCGTGACTCTCGCGCTCGTGCCGATCCTCTGGTTCGCGGGATCCCTCGAGATCTGGCACCTCTACCTCGTGGGAGCCATAGTGGGCGTCGCCACCGTGTTCTTCGACGTCTCGTACCAGAGCTTCGTTCCGGTGCTGCTGCCCGGCGAGCAGGTGGGCAGCGCCAACTCGAAGCTCGAGGCCACCTCGCAGATCGCGCACATCGGCGGGCCTGGGCTCGCGGGAGCCCTCCTCACCGTCGTGAGCGCGCCCGTGCTTCTGCTCGCCGACGGCGTCTCGTACCTCGTCTCGGCGTTCGCGCTGTGGCGCGTGCGCGACACCGAGAAGCTCTCCGACCCCGCGTCGCGGCAGCCGCTACACCGCGAGATTGCGGAGGGGCTCCGCTTCGTGTTCGGCCACCCACTGCTGCGCCGCATCACCGCCACGACCGGCACCTCGAATTTCTTCGGTACCCTCGTCTTCACGCTGCAGGCGATCCTGATCCTGCGCATCCTCGATCTCGGCCCGGCCGCGCTCGGCGTCATCTTCGGCGTCGGCTCGGTGGGCGGGCTACTCGGCGCGCTCGCTGCCCCGTGGATCCAGAAGCGAGTCGGCGAGGGCACCGCCGTCTCGCTCTCCGCGCTCGCGATGGGGCTCGGAGTGCTGGCGCTGCCCCTCGCGACCGTGTTCCCCGCGGCAGCGCTGCCGATCCTCATCGCGGGGTCGTTCGTCGAGTCGTTCCTCGTGCTGGTCTACAACATCACGCAGGTCACCATGCGCCAGCGCCTCACCCCGCCGCGACTTCTCGGCCGGATGAACGCCTCGATCCGCTTCGTCGTGTGGGGAGTCATGCCGATCGCGGCCCTGCTCTCCGGTGTGCTGGGCGGCACGCTCGGAGTCGTCCCGACGATGTGGATCGGCACGGTGGGAACGTTCCTCGCCGCCGGGTTCGTGCTGTTCTCGCCCATCACGCGCCTTCGGGTGCTGCCGACCGAGCTCGTCGAGTCCGGGCATCCGGAGACTGGTGCTGAATCTCCCGCCAAGGTCGCCACCGACGTCGAGAACGCCGGCGACGTGGGCCCGCGCGACCCGCTCGTCTAGCGCCCGATGTCTGTCTCTTTTGATTCGTTCACGATAGGGTGGGCCCATGTCACGCGGTTTCGAACAGCAGTTGCGTGGGGCCGGGCTGCGCGTAACCCATAGCCGCCTTCGCGTGTTGGGGGCGTTGGAACGGATGCCGCATTCCTCCGCCCTGGCACTGCACGCGGAGCTCGGCGACGAGGCGACCTCCGTTCAATCCGTGCACAATGCCCTTGTCGACCTCACCGATGCACACATGCTGCGGCGCATCGAACCTGCGGGATCCGCCGCACTCTACGAACTTCGCGTGGGCGACAACCACCACCACCTCGTGTGCAGCGGGTGCCGCGCCGTCGTGGATGTCGACTGCGTGGTGGGCGAGGCGCCGTGCCTTACGCCCTCCGACCACGCGGGTTTCACCGTATATTCCGCGGAGGTCACCTTCTGGGGCCTCTGCTCCGCATGCTCACAAGCCAACGAGAAAACCGATAGAACGAGGACGCCATGACCGACAACTTCACCACCACGCAGAGCGGCGCGCCGATCGCCAGCGATGCGCACTCGCTGACCACGGGCCCCGATGGGGTCACCGCCCTGCACGACCATGTTCTGGTCGAGAAGCTCGCGTCGTTCAACCGTGAGCGCGTTCCGGAGCGCAACCCCCACGCCAAGGGCGGTGGCGCGTTCGGCGAGTTCGAGGTCACGGAGGATGTCTCGGCCTACACGCGTGCCGCGGTGTTCCAGCCCGGGGCGAAGTCCGAAATGCTGCTGCGCTTCTCCTCTGTTGCTGGCGAGCAGGGTTCGCCCGACACGTGGCGCGATGTCCGCGGCTACGCGCTGCGGTTCTACACGACCGAGGGCAACTACGACATCGTGGGTAACAACACCCCGGTGTTCTTCATCCGCGACGCCATGAAGTTCCCCGACTTCATCCACTCGCAGAAGCGCTTGG
>JAQSCO010000035.1 GCA_029945445.1 Lacunisphaera sp.
TCCAACCATAACTAACTCGACCCTCCCATCTGTCTAACGGATGGGGTCCACCTCAGAACGTGCCGATCCGCAAAGGACTGTCGTCCGGTATGGAAATGCGGTGTGCTTGCGGGATATCAGTTTGCCGGATGATGTGGCTGCCCACCTGATGCACCTGCCGGTAACCCCAGTCACGGCAGAGCGCCTTGACCAGGTCCCGGCCCGAAACATCCCGCGGGAGCTTCACGCCAGCACTTCGTCCTTCACCAAGTGCAGTCGAATGCTGTTGGGCGCCGGCTGGTCAAAATAGAACGCCCTGACCGCCTCGCGCACATTGGCGCGCAACTTCTCCCAAGAGTCAGCCTCTGTTATAATGCTCTCGCCCAGCGCTTCGGCAACATAGCCGCCGTCAATTTCCTGGGTTACTTCAAAAACGATCTCTTTCATGTCGGCGAAGCTATCGTTCATCCTCCTGCGCGCAAGTCCCGACTCGTTCCCCTTTGCATCGCCGTCATCCGTCAGTCGCCCGCAGGCCCGGCACAAGCTACGCCCCATGGCGCTTGCCGCCTCATTCCTTCCGCCTCAGTCATGCGGATCGTTTCAGTCGCTGGACCGCTCCCGGTCCGCGGTCACCCCGCCAGCGGATTTCTCCACTTCAGCCCGGGGAAACGGGCGAAGTCAGCATCCGAGGATTGCAGCACGCAATTGTGCTCAAGGGCGAGCGCGGCGAGATGCGCATCAGATACGAGGTTGGCCGTGGCATTGCCGCCCCGCAGCACCTTTTGCAACATGGCCCAATGTTGCTCGGTGGGCTGGATGATCCGCACGCACGGTTGGTCGAGCCAGCTTTGCACCCGCTCGGTTGCCTCCTTGAGCGTCAGCGGCCGGCGGTGCAACCGGACATTGGTGCCGATGCGGATGAATGCCGTCAGCACCGGCCAGCACAATGCCACCGGCTCCGCTCCACTCAATTGGGCATCCCACCACTCACGGGCTGCGGTGTGCTGGGCCGAAAGGCTGTCCTCGGCATAGAGCAGGATGTTGGCATCCACGAGGATCATGGTGCGACCTCAGCTCCTCTCTGCTTCGTAAGATTCATGGTCGCTGTCCGGCTTGCCCTGTTCCCTGCCTCCGCCCACCGCATGGCGCCCGGCCGATCCGCGGTCACTTGTGGTCCTCGCCCTCGGCCCGGGCCAGCAGCTCGGAAACATTGTCGTAGCTGAAGCCTTCATTCAACCCCAAGGGGCGCGCCTTGGTCCGGTAGGGTTTGACGGGCACCGGCTTGAGCAGCTCGGCCAGGCCAAGCCGCAGGGCGGAATTGACGACCCGCTTGAACGGCTGCCCCAGACGCGCCGCCCCCTTGCGCGCTTTGGCCGATACATCAGGATCCAGGGTCAGGGTTGTTCTCATGTAGGCATCTTGATGCTAACACCTCTGGCGTCAAGATGCCTTCTTGTCTGAAACGGCGCGGTCCTCCGTCCTCTTGGCCTCGATATCGTTTGCCGCGCCATAGTCCCGCCTAGCGGGACGACGGAAGCCCTGCGAAGGCGGGTGGTCAGTAGTCCGTAGTCAGTGGTCCTCCATCAGCCCTCCGCTTGCCGCACCATAGTCCCGCCTAGCGGGACGACGGCGGGCCTACCGCCCGCGAAATTCACGACTTCAGTCTCTGAATAAACTGCGCCTCGAAAACTTCATAAACGAGGTGACGCTCCTCGATCAGGATGGCCTCGATGGCCCCGTCCGCGGCGTAGTTGAAAATGATGCGATGGCGGCCGACCCGAAGCCGATAGTAACCCGAAAGGGCGGCTTCCAGTGCGCGAATGTCGCCTTGCTCCTCGCGCAACCCGATCAGTGCCTGCTTGACGGCGCGCCGCGGTTCGGGCGCGAGGCGACGGGCAAACTCGATGAGTTGAACCGAAGGTCGGACCACCCGGCTCATTCCGGAATGTCCTGCAGCTTGCCAAACTGGGTCCGACCGGCCTGGTGTTCGGCGAGGGCGTGCATGGCGGCCGCGTTGCCCATGATCTCCAGGGTCTCGGCAATGGCGCTCATGCGCGCATGGCCAATCATGCAAGCCACCGGCTCATCGTGGCGCGTGACGGTGACGACTCTCCCCTTTTCAGCCGCCTTGACCAAGGAGGGAAAAGAGTCCTGACCTTCTGTGATGCTAACGGTAGATTTCACGCAGATACCTGTACTTGTCGGATCAGGAAAGTCAATGCCCCTCCGCTTGCCGCGCCATAGCGCAATCCGCGAAGGCGGGCTTGCCTCGCCATAGTCCCGCCTAGTGGGACGAAGGCGGGCTTGCCTCGCCGAAGCCCTGCGAAGGCGGGTCGTCCGTGGTCAGTGGTCCTCCATCAGTCCACCGCCTGCCTCGCGGCAACCGCGTCCGCAGCTTTACCTGGTCAGCCCGCCATTGCGCGAACGCTCAAGACTTCATCCTCCCGCAACTCTTCCAGTGCGCCGGCTGCAACCGCGATCACCGCCAGCGTGTGACCTTTGGCCCCCAGCACTTCGGCGGAATAGCCCTCCTCGCCATCGGGGGCGACATGGTGCTCCACCAGCCGCACCAAGTCACCGCGCCGCAGCCGATGTTCCGGCAGGTCGCGCGCCAAGGCTAGGTCAGTATAGAGTGGGAATTTCATGGGCGGAGAATCTCGATGGGAATCAAGGTGACGAACTTTGTGACGCCTGACAAGTGCTCAGTCATCCAGATCGTTTTCACCCGCAGGCCCACTCCCGATGGGCCCCGCATCACCCCGGTAACCTCAAAGTAGCGGCCGAACTTGTTGTCGTTGACCTGAATCGCCTCGCAGTCGACCCGAAGCCTTTCGAGTTCAACGATCAACGCGCCGGGATTGAGCATCGTGAACCCGCCACTTTCCAGAAACCCTGACTTATCGCTCCGGACCTGCCGCACCAGGAGATATCCCGTCACCTTCTCGCGGGCAATCTGGGCATTGGCTGGCAGCTTCATGGAGTTCCGTGAACCTTGGGAAAGCCCCGACAACCATCAACCCAATAACCGACGCGATGCCAAACATCGTCAGGCTGATGATGGCCCCGCGGGAGAGGGAAAAAACCACGGCGAAGACCAGCAGCAACTGAGCCCGCAACAACGGCGCGTCGTCCGACTTTCCCTCAGGTTTCAGGTTTCAGCTTTCAGGTTTCCGCCTTCCGCTCTTCGCATTTTAGTCCTTCGCGGCACGGCCCCCACCATCCAGTTCCAGCCAGCGCAGACTGATGACCAGCAGAGCCCACCACGTCACGAGGATCGCCGGATTATGGAACGGAAAATCGATGAGCGCATGGGCCATGATCTGGCCGGCCCCCAGCGCGATCATCACAGCCAGCGGATGCCGCAGACCGCCTGCCCTCACCCAGGCCCAGACGATCCAGCCGAACGCCGCCACCAGCAGAGCAACGCCGACCAACCCCAGTTCGATCGGTATTTCCAGCCAATCGTTATGGGCATGCTCCCAGAAATACTTCCCTCCTTCGTAGATCTCAGGCTTGTTTTTGACGTATTCGGGAAAGAGGTAACGGAATCCTCCCGCGCCAACCCCGCGCACCCAGCTATCGCCATACATCTTGGCCGCCGCCTCCCCGGCCAGCTTGCGGCTGACGTAGCTGGGATCATTGGCCTGTAGCTTGGACAACTGCTGGAACCGGAAGTAAACCGCCGAGAAATCAATCTCCCTGACCATGAACCCCAGTGTGCCGAGGATCGCGAAAGCCACCAGCACGGGCACGAGCGTCGGGGTGGTCGACTGGGTTGACGACATGGACCGGAGCAAAATCAGCGCGAGGACCGCGGCCACGCCAAAGACCGCGAGGCTGATGATGGCGCCACGAGACATGGAGAATATCACCGCAAAAACGAGCAGCAGGGCGCCAATCAGCCAAAGGGCCGCCGGTGTCGACCGGGCCATGCGCTTGCGTCCCTCGAAAAAATGCCAGACGGCCAGACCGAGCGCGGCGAAACTCATCAGGCTGAAATACGCCCCGGCGTGATTCTGGTAGACGAAGCTCGCGAACGAACTGGCGTCAGGAAATGACTGCAGCCAAAGCAGCTTCCCTTCTCCACTCGCCTTCTGGACAAAGCCAACCAATCCCAGGATCACCGCGTTTCCCACCAGCAAGGAGAGCAGGATGTGCAGCGTCCGTCGCCGCGTTATTCCAATCCAGAGCGCGCAGACGGTTAGCCACACCGTCGCATAGATGATGAAGCTCCGCCAGAGATTGAAACGGGCAAACGGCGTCTCAACCGATGTGGGCAGCCATGGGATGTCGTTTACCCGGACCAGCCACCATTGCTTGGTGTTCTGAGTGTAGACCCACGAGGGGTTGAAAGCTTGGAGCCCGAGATAGGCGAGAAGCACGAGGCCCAGCCAGAAGAGCGGGAAGCGAATCAGCCGTGGCCAGGCGGACAGCCGGTAGGCTGAACCGAGACCTGAAGGCTGAAACTTGAGAGCTGAGGATGTATTTCCAATTTCCGGTTTCAGGTTTCCGTTCTCAGGTTTACTGACAACGCCGAGGGCCACCGCATAATCTCCGGAGTAAGTGCGGGGCACCAGAGCCAGCACGAAGCTCAAAGCTGCTAGCCCCAAGCTCGTTAGCTGGCTCCAGGCATGCATGGTCCCGAAAGCCCACGGCAGGAAGACCAACTGGACCAGCACAATTGTCAGGAACCACTTCTCCTGCGGATGCAGCGGCGGACGCTGCTTGTGGGCGGCAAGGTGCATGGGGCGGCTAGTGAAGCTCGATCAAGCGGGCTCCGGCATCAAGTTGAGCCGTGATCCCCGGCCATGCCCGCTCCATGGTCGCAAGCAACTCTGCCGTCCGGCAATTGCCGATGCGCAACCAAACGACGCAGACCGTCTCCGTTCGCATCAGACTGAACCGCGCAAAATCCTCGTCTTTGGAAATGATGACCATCTCCTCGCGCGATGCCGTCAACCAGATGTCCTGATCGGATGCTTGGCCCAGGCTTAACGCCAGCACATGGCTGGCATTGCAGCCCTTGCCTTCCAGCCATGAAACCAGCGCCCCGGGAAGCTGGTTGTCGATCAGGAACCGCCTCACGACGCGTGCAGGATCACATGGTCATTTTGGGCCGCCGCAAACTCCAGACAGGCCCGGATATCGTCGGCCTCCAGAAATGGATAATCGGCCAGGATCTCCGCCCAAGTCGCCCCATTGGCCAGCAACTCCAGCACGTCTTTCACCCGCAGGCGGTAGCCGCGGATGCAAGGCCGGCCACCGCACTTGCCGGCTTCGACCGTAATTCGTGAAAGCAGAGCACTCATGAGCCCACACCTTGGGCAAGATTTTGCCGCAGGCAAGCCCGCAGCACACGCAGCTACGCCCTCCTTCCGCGCCTCTGCGCGGTCAGCCCCCGAACTTTTTAGCCGCAAAAAAGTCACAAAATTCGCAAAAATAATTCCGCCATCTGCCATCCGACTTTTGCGCCTTCTGGGCTTTTTTCGCGGCCAATGACTGGTCCGTCCTCTTCGTCTGTCGCCAAGCGACTGGACGAACCAGCCATAGCCAGGCGACGGCTGGAGGTCCCCCGCCGTCTCCGACAGCGTCAGTCCAAATGTGGGCTATACTCCGGGACGACTCGTTTGATCTGCAGCTTCAATTGGTCGGGTTCGAGCGCGCCGGCCTGTTGCTCGACGTCCCGGATGCAGGCAGCCACCCACTCGTCTCCCGGAGCACCTCCGCTGGCCAGAAGTTGAATCCGCTCGTGCGCCGTCGGCTTGAGCAGTTCCGAGGAATGCTGCAGTTCCTCAAAAAGTTTTTCTCCCGCCCGCAGGCCGATGAATTTGATCTCAATGTCCTCGTCGGGACGCAGACCGCTCAACTCGATCAGCTGCCTCGCCAGATCGATGATTTTGACCGGCTTGCCCATATCGAGCACGAAGATCTCGCCGCCCTGGCCCAGCACGGAGGTCTGCAGGACCAACCCCACCGCCTCGGGTATCGTCATGAAGTAGCGCGTCACTTCCGGATGCGTCACGGTCACGGGTCCGCCATCGGCAATTTGCTTTTTAAAAATCGGGATAACGCTGCCGGATGAGCCCAGCACGTTGCCAAAGCGAACGGCAATAAAGCGGGTGCGATTGCCCGGCCGGGCTTGATGCGCCTGCAGGTGCATTTCCGCCAGCCGCTTCGATGCACCCATTGCGCTGGTGGGATTGATCGCCTTGTCGGTGGAGATCAGCACAAAGGCCTCAACGCCGAGCTCGCTGGCTAGCCCGGCAAACTGCCGCGTGCCGGTGGTGTTGTTTTTCACCGCTTCGCCCGGCTGGCGCTCCATCATAAACACGTGCTTGTGCGCCGCCGCATGAAAAATGATCTGCGGCCGGTGCCGTTCCAGGATGGTGCGCATGCGTGGCAGGTCGAGGATGTCGGCCACGAGCGGCACCCCGGTGTGCTGGAGCCCGAGGTTGTTGAGTTCACTCTCGATCTGGAAGAGCCCCACCTCCGCCTGGTCCACCATCAGCAGGCGCTGCGGATTGTAGCCCGCCAGCTGCCGGCAAAGCTCGCTGCCAATGCTGCCGCCCGCTCCAGTGACCATCACCACCTTGTCCCGCACCAACGCCGCCACCTCGGGACTGAGCAGGTCCACCGTCGCCCGGCCCAGCAAATCCTCGACCTCGACGGGGCGGATCTTGGTCACCTGCACCCGCCCGCTGGCCAGTTCGGCCATGGACGGCACGATCTCCACTTTCAATGCCTCGGCGGAGATCAACTTGTAGATTTCTTGAAGGCGTTTCCCCGGCGCGGACGGCATGGCCAGCACGCAGGCGTCGATCCGGTTCTCTTTGCGCAACCGGCCAATTTCCTCCGGCGCGCCCATCACCGAAATGCCATGGATGTCGTGACCGTGCTTTTTCCAGTCATCATCGAGGAAGAAGATCGGCTTCAGACCGAGGGAAGGCTTGGCCTGTACCTCGCGCACGAATTCCGCTCCGGCATCCCCTGCCCCGAAGACAGCAATGCGCCTCACAGCCCTACCGTCACCCTTATGCCCGGTCATGTAGCGCTCCCGGTAGATGCGGAAGCCCAGCCGCAAGGAACTCAGGGCGCCAACGCTCAAAACAAAATCCATCAGCACGACACCGCGGGGCGATAAGCCACCGTGTGGTGTGATGCCTAGCCGCAACAGGTAACTGGTCAGGTTGGCTGCGCCCATCGCCGCCGCGATACGCAAGAGGTCAGGCACACTGAAGTAGGTCAGTAAGCTGCCAAACTGCCGGAAGAGGAAAAGGAATCCCAGCTTGATCGGAATATTAAGTGCCAGGGACAACAACCGCTCCTGCTGAAATTCCGGAGGCACGAGAAAATCGAAACGGATCTCGTAGGAAAAGTAACGGCAGCCGGCCAGCACCATGATATACAGGGCCATCAACGCCAAGGCGCGTGCGCCCTGCTGGCTGAGGGTTGAGACTGAATATGGCGAATGGCTGTTGCTGCTCACTGGGTGGAAGCCGGAAGCGCTAAGCGATAAGCGCAAAGAAGTAAGTGCAAGAGGTCCATACCTTGGTTCTTGGCTCTTCGCCCCCTAGCTTCGTGATTAGTGTCCATTAGCGTCTATTAGCGGTTAAAAAAACGCCTTGGTGCTTTTGCGCTTCTTGTGCTTTTTGTGGCTAAACTTCATAGTGCTATTTCGGTCGGAATTCCGGCATCGTGGCGTCCCCCGGGGCGGAGATGCCCTGGCGGGAAACAACCTGCCAGACGGTGCGGAAAAGGATGCGCAAATCGAGCCAGAAACCGCGGTTGTCCGCATACCAGACATCCAGCCGGAATTTCTCCTCCCAAGACAGCGCGTTGCGTCCGTTGATCTGCGTCCAACCCGTCAGGCCCGGCGGCACGTTATGACGGCGGCGCTGCTCGTTTGAGTAACGGGGAAGGTATTCCACCAGCAACGGGCGCGGTCCGACCAGGCTCATCTCGCCGCGCAGGATATTCCAGAGTTCCGGCAACTCATCCAGCGAAGTTGACCGCAGCCACTGGCCGAAGGGGGTGAGGCGTGAGGCGTCAGGCAGGAGGCCCCCCTGATCGTCCCGGTCGTCGGTCATCGTGCGGAACTTCACCAGTTCGAAGATCTCCTCCCGGAAGCCCGGCCGCTTCTGCCGGAAAAGCACCGGCGTCCCGAGCTTAAACCGCACCAGCAAGGCCAGCAGCGCGAGCACGACCAGCCAGACCGGCGCCGTGATGATTACGGCGGCAAGGTCGAAGATACGCTTGATGAATAGGCCACTCATCGCAGGAACCACGAATCTACACGAATGAACACCAATTCGATCATTAGTGTCTATTGGTGTCCATTAGTGGTTAAACACTTTCCGGACGGCCTCCACCACCCGCTGCAAGTCAGACTCCGTCAGGTTCGAACCCGACGGCAGGCAGAGACCTTGCTCGAACAACCGGGCGGAGACGCTGCCACCGTAACTCCGGCAGTCCTTGAAGATCGGCTGCAGATGCATCGGCTTCCAGACCGGCCGGGCCTCGATGTTCTCCTCCGCCAAGGCCTGACGGACCTTCTCGCGGTCGGTGCCCGCCACCTGCGGATCAATCGTGAGACAAGTCAGCCAGCGCGTGCACCGGCCGAAGTCCGCCTCGGGCATGAAAGTGATACCAGGCAGATCCTTGAATGCCGTCTGATAAAATGCGCAATTCCGCCGGCGCGCATCCACGCGCCGCTCCAGCACGCGCAACTGTCCGCGGCCGATCGCCGCGAGTACGTTGCTCATTCGGTAATTGTATCCCACCTCCGAGTGCTCGTAGTGGGGCGCGGCGTCACGTGACTGCGTCGCCCAAAAGCGCGCCTTCTCGATCAGCTTCGGGTCACTGCTCGTGAGCATGCCCCCGCCGGAGGTCGTGATGATCTTGTTGCCATTGAAGGAGTGAATGCCGCACAGCCCCACGGAGCCCGGCGCGACCCCTGAGGACGGAGAACGGACGACGGAGGACGGATTGGCAGCTGTCATCTGACCTCTGTCATCTGACCTCTGCTTGGCGCCGTAATAAACGGCGCCCAGCGCCTCCGCGGCGTCCTCGATCAGCGGTATGCCATGTTTGGCGCACGTTGCGGCGATCGGATCGATGTCGGCGCATTGCCCGTAAAGATGGACCAGGATGACTGCCTTGGGTTTCTTGCCGGCCTTGATGCGATCCTCTACCGCCTCCACCAGCAATGCCGGCGCCATGTTCCAGCTGATCTCATCGCAGTCGACAAACACTGGTGTGGCCCGCTCATAGAGCACAGGGTTGACACTTGCAGAAAACGTCAGCGAGGAGCAGATGACCTCGTCGCCCGGCTGAAGGTAGAGCCAGCGCAACGCCAGGTGAAGTGCGGCGGTGCCGGACGACAGCGCCGCGGCGTGCAGCGGTCGATCCGACGGCAGATGTCCGACGTCAGACATCAGCCCTCCGCCGTCTGCCATCCGCCATCCGCCCTCCGCCCTCCGCCCTCCGATCAATTCGGCGAACTCTCGCTCGAATTGATCGACATGCGGCCCAAGCGGGGCGATCCAGTTCGTGGCAAACGCCTCTTGCACCAGCTTCAGCTCCTCGCCGCCCATGTGGGGCGATGAAAGATAGATGCGCGGCTTGGTCATTCAGATTACATGGCCGCAAAAAGGCGCATAAAGCGCAAGCGCAGCCTTCAGCCCTACCCTCTTCGCTTAACCGCAGGCGATGCCCCTTGACGCTTGCCGCGCCGTAGTCCGACGAAGGCGGGTCCTCTGCCGACCGCCCACCGTTTACAGTCCTCTGGACTCCGCCAGTTTCAGGTCTCAGATTTCAGGTCTCAGGTCTCGGCGCCACCGGCGCCTCCGCCAAGCCCAGCTTCCCCAGCGCCGCCAGCAACTGCTCCCAACCCGGGTCGCCAGCGAGTTCCTCGAACGGTCGGTTACTCGTCAAGCGAATGAAGCACTGCTCCCCACTGCCAAGGGCCGCATATGCGAGGGTGTCGCGAAGCCATTTGCCGGGGTGGGTGAACAAGGTGAAGCGTTCACCAAAATCAAAGGCCTTCCCGTTTACCAGATGCCAGAACATGACGTTCTCGCGGTTGTTGTTCGGAGCCATGAAAACCCGCCTCTGCCCGGGCTGAAAGCTCCCGCCGCCCGGAACCAACCAGACCTCGTTGAATTTCATGCTTTCGCATGTCCACCCGTTTTCCGTCCAGCATCGATCCGGCGTGTGGCTCGCGACGCGGCTGACGGGCATGCGGTCCTTCCGCCAATAGGCCAGATACACCCCAATCTGTTTGTCGCCGCGAGTGAACACTCGGTAGACGTAAGCGTCGTAGTTGAGCATGGCCTCAACCTGTCCGCGCAGCAGCTCGTTCGCCCCGAGCGGCTCATCCCGCGCCTGCCAGCCCGGTAGCTCGGCGGGCACCTTGCCGTTGAAGTAATCCGTGGTCCGCTGCGAGAGCACGTCCCCTCCCGACAGGTCCCGCACCCGGAACACCTGGAGCACGACACCGGCCACCAGCACCAGCGCCCCGATCAACAGGGCGCCAGCCTTGAATTTCCCCCGCCGGTCCATCACAGGTTTATCTTCTTTGCGGGCACGCCGACCGCGAGGGAATGCGCCTCGACCGAACGGTTGGCGAAGGATGACGCTCCGAGTTTCGACCACTCCCCCATGACGCCGTGCGGTCCCAACACGGCATTGGAACCCATGAAGGCGCCCTCTCCGAGCACGGCAAAGCCCGAGACCCGCGCCCCGGGACACACCTGCGTCCAGTCGCCCAGCACCGCATCATGGCCAATGGACGCACCGGCATTCACAATGGCATGCCGCCCCACCCGCACCTGCGGGCCCACAAAAGCCCCCGCCGCCACATAGGCTCCGGCTGAAATCACGGCCGTGCGACTGACCGCGGCACTGGGATGGACGACGGCAACCGCCTCGTGCCCTGCCGCGGACAACCTGGGCGCGAGACGCTGGCGCACCTCATTGTGGCCGATGGCAAAAATATAGGCTGCTTTCGCCGATCGCTCAAAATCACTGATCGGGCCGACACACTTCCTGCCCATGACTTCGCGGTTCCGGGCCGCCGCGTCATCGTCATAAAGCCGGGTCACGATCCAGCCCGCGAGTTCGGCCGCTTCGATCACCTCGGCGGCGAATCCACTCGCACCCAGCACGACCATCTCTTTGCCTGTGCTCATTGGGCCGTGTATCCTCCATCGACGGGCAGGATCACCCCGGTGATCCAACGGGCCTTCGGTGAGAGAAGAAAGGCAATCGCGCTGCCGACATCCGCGGGTTCACCAAATCCGAGCGGATGCCGTTTCCGGATGATCTCGACGTCCTCCGAAGTCAGACCCTTGAACATCTTTTCGACCAACGGGGACGGCACGATGCCGGGAGCCACAGCGTTGACCCGGATGCCACGCGAAGCCCATTCGACCGCGAGCGCCCGGGTCAATCCGGCCAAGGCCGCCTTCGAGGTGCCATAACCGCTCATGCCGGCTGCCCCGACACAACCCATGATGCTGGAAATGAAAACCACCGCCGGCTGCTGCCCCTGTTGCAGGCTGGCCCAGCAGGCACGTGCTACCCGGAAAGCCCCGTGGACGTTGATCTCCATCAGTTCCGTCAGTCCTTGATCGGTGGTGCGGGATGCCGGCGCCAGCAAGCCGCAGCCCGCGGCGTAGACAATGCCGTCGAGAGAATGCCCTTCGGCTGACACGGCTTTCGCCAATCCTTCCACTGCCGCCGGATCGCGAACATCCAACCGCAGTAATTGTGCCCCGGGAAACGCCTGCCTCAGGCCGTTTTCGCCGGACTCGCGGAAGTAAGTCAGCACCAGATCGGCTCCTTCCGCCGCCAGCACCCGCGCCGCGGCACCTCCGAGCACGGAGGTCGTACCAACGACAAGTATGCGGCGTTTGCTCACGACTCCAGCTTACTACCGACCAGCGCGACCAAGTCACCCACCGTTTTGCACTTCTGCAAGGCACCCGGCGGAACCTCGCAGCCAAGTTCGGCATCAATCATCGCCAGGACGGACATGTGCCCCATCGAATCCCACGCCTTGAATGAGTTCAGCGGCGCCTCCTCCCGCAACGTTGCCGGAGGGATGCCGAGTTCAGCGCCGAGTCGCTCGAGAAATTTTGTTTTGGTCATAGGCTTCACCATTCAAGGATGCAGCCGCCCCAGGAGTAGCCAACGCCAAAACCCGCCAGCAGCACCTTCATGCCCGGCTTCAGCCGGCCGGTGGTGATCACACCCTCCAAAGCCAACGGGATGGTCGAGGACACCGTGTTGCCGCAATGCTCCAGGTGCAGAACGAACTTCTCTGGCGCGATCCCCAGCTTGCGGCGCAGATGTTCCAGCATGAACGCGTTTGCTTGGTGGAACACTACGAGGTCGATCTGGTCCAGGGACAACTTCGCCTTCTCAAGAACCTCCCTCACCAGCTTCGGCACGGCCTTGAGAGTGAAATTGAAAATCTCCGGGCCGTTCATGTAGAGGCAAGCGGGGTCGTGCACATTGCCCGACTCGTCGGTCGTCGTGGGCAGGCCATCCGCCCGAGGAAAGCGGGCCCCGTTGGTTTTCACCATCAGTTGCTCCGCCCCACTTCCGTCGGAACCCAGCACAAATGAGTGCAACCGCGAACCCGACTCCTTGCTGAGGAGGGTCGCCGTGCCGGCATCCCCGAAGATCGTGCGAGTGCTCTTGTCCTGCGGATGGATCAACCGGGAATAGGTGTCCGCCGTCAGTAGCACCACGCGGTTGGCGGCGCCGCTCTGGAGCAGAGAATTTGCGAGCGACAATCCGTAGATGTAGCCGGAACAACCCAAATTGAAGTCCAGGGCCGCGCAAGTGGTCGGCAGCCCTAACCGATGCTGCAGGACGCAGGCCGTGGTCGGCAGCAGGTAATCGGGCGTTTGTGTGCAGAACAGCAGGTAGTCCGCCTCCCTCGCCCGCCCCGCGAACAATCGCTCGGCTGCCGCAAAGGCCAGGTCGGACGCGCACTCCCCCTCGTCAACGACATGGCGCTCCCGAATGCCGGTCTTCTCGAAAATCTTCTCCGCTGTCCAATCCGGGTAGAGCTGCGCCAACCCCTCGTTAGCCAAAACAGTCCGCGGCAGATGACTGGCAATCTGAGTTATCATTTAGAAGAGGCACCACCAATTTGCTTCATACTATTTCAGCATGCACCAACATTCTGCCATGTCATTTATAGACTGAATCTTCCTACCTAATCAGCTCATTTTTCTTCCTACACTTTCATCTGAGTCAGAGAACTTTCAACGCGGCATTTTCTTGCACGATTCTTAAATGAACGAAGAGGTTTTCGAAAGCTTGTACTCCGCGCCTCAAATCAAGCACCTCCTCATAGAATCGGCTACCAGCGGCCCCCATCGCAATGCGATCAGCTTCGGGCATCGCGAGCAGCTGCCGGACCAAGGCCGCCAACTGGGCCGCATTGCCCGGTTCGCAGCATAGCCCCGCTCCGGCTTGGGTGACTAGCGCGGCGGCGTCACCCCGCACGGCCATGAGGATCGGCCGACCCGCCGCCAGGTAAGCCTGGGTCTTCGATGGAATCGTGATTTCGAATAACGGATCATCCCTCAGATGGACCAGCAGGGCGTCGGCCGTGGCATACATCGCACCCATCGCCGCGGCCGGTCGCCGGGGCAAAAACAACACATTGGCCAAGGCCCGCCGGGCCGCGTCAGCCTTGAGGTGAGCGGCGTCCACTCCGTCGCCGACGAATACGAATTGCACCGCTGGCTGCGTCGACTGCAACAGCCCGGCGGCCGCGAGCACCGTGTCCAGCCCTTGGGCGGCCCCCAGGTTGCCAGCGAAAACCACATTGAACCGATTCGCCAGCAATCGCTGCTCAGTCTCCAGCAGCACGGTCGGTGCATCGGCCCTGCGCGCATCGGGACTCCAATTATAGATCACGGAAACATTTCCCGGCTTCACTCCGCGCTCAATCAACCGCGCCTTGAAGCCAGGTGAAAGCACGACCGCATGCGTCACATGCCGATAGATGAAATTGCTCCAGTAACCCGCCAGCCCCAGTAAAGCCCGGCTGCGGACCATTCCGGTGGCGGCCAAAGTATCCGGCCACAAGTCCTGCACGTCGTAGACGCAAGGCACGCCCCGCAGCCATTGGAAAGCCAGTGCGGGCAACCCGATGGTCGCCGGAGGGTGGTAAACATAGGCCACATCCACCCGGCGGATCTTCAACAACCCCAGCACCGTGGCCGCTACGGCGAAACTGGCGTAGTTCAGCACCCGGCCGATCGCGCTCCGGTCATGACTCGGATAAAGCGGCACTCGCAGCACTTCGATCCCATCCATTTTCTCCCACTGCCAGAATCGGATCCGGTAGCCCGGATACACCTTCCCGCCGGGATAGTTGGGAAAGCCCGTCAGCACCACCACCTCGTGACCCCGTCGCTGCAATTCGCGGGCAAAGGGCAGGCCCTTGAAATCCGGTTCCGGAGTGAACCACTGCGAGAGGAAAAGAATGCGCACCTAATTTAAACCCTGCACCATTCAGCGCAGGTCATTGCCCCTGATGCCGTCCCAGCCATGACTCAGGCGGGCATGCCCGGTGATGAGCTTGACCACCCGGACCGAGGTATCGGTGATCGCATACTCGGCGGGAATTTGCGGCGGCACCTTCCGCATCCCCTCACTCGTCTGGAGCCGGATGCCCTCGATGATCGCCTCCGGCTGAAGACCGGTCACTACAATCGTGCCGGTATCCACTGCCTCGGGCCGCTCAATCGCGTTGCGCACAGTCACGGCCGGAAATCCCAGGATCGCGGACTCCTCGCAGATCGTCCCGCTATCCGATATCGTGCATAGCGCCGACATCTGCAGCTTCACGTAATCGTGAAAGCCAAAGGGCTTCAGGAAGCGCAGCCGTTTCGCATCAATCTTTCCGCCCAAGGAGTCCAGCCGCTTCCGGGTGCGCGGATGCGTGGAGACGATGACCGGCACGTTGAATTCCTTCGCGGCCCGGGCCAGCGCCGCCAGCAGGGAATGCAGATTGGCCGAGTTGTCGACGTTCTCCTCGCGATGGATGCTGGCCAGCAGGAACCCGCCGGCCAAGAGCTTGAGTTGGGCAACAACGTCGGACTTGGCGATGCCCGCGCGATTGGCCTCCAGCACTTCGCGCATGGGCGAACCCGTCAGGTAAATGCGGCGGTGCGGCAGACCCTCTGCCAGCAGGTGACGGCGGGCATGCTCGGTATAGACCAGGTTGAAGTCCGCAGTGTGGTCGATGATGCGGCGGTTGGTCTCTTCCGGCACGTTCAGGTCAAAGCAGCGGTTGCCCGCCTCCATGTGAAAGACCGGGATCTTCATTCGCCGCGCGATGATGGCGGCGATCGCGCTATTCGTGTCGCCCAGGATGAGCACGGCGTCTGGCTTCTCCTTGCGCAGAACCTCCTCCGTTCCAATGAGCACACCGGCGTAAACGCGGGCCAGGGACGTGGTGTCCACCTTCAGAAAATAGTCTGGCTTGCGCACGCCGAGGTCACGAAAGAAGACCTCGTTCAACTCGAAGTCGTAGTTCTGACCCGTGTGGACGATCTTGTGGTCGGTGTGGGCGTCCAGTCGCTGCATGACGCAGGCCAGGCGGATGATTTCGGGCCGGGTGCCGAGGATGGTGATAACTTTCATTTTTGTTGGGATGGCGGCGTGAAGCCGGGCCGCCCGACTGTCACAGGCATGTTCTGCGGCCTCACGTCCTCCATGAACGTGTCTGGGTCCGCGGCGTCGAAAACCTCATTGCTCCAAAAGAGGGTCACTAGCTCTCCAGATCCGGTATTTTCAATGTGGTGGGCAAAGAACACCGGCATCTCCACCGCGGCGGGAGTCTGGCCGGAGACGGGAAATTCGAAGACCTCAGTGGTGCCGATGCGACGCATGCGGATCATCGCCTCGCCCTGCACCACGCAGAATTTCTCGATCTTGCGGGTGTGATAGTGATTGCCCCGTATCACCCCAGGCTTGGTTGTGGAAAAGAACACCTGCCCGGCGCCCACTTGCTTGATGACTTCAAACAGTGTGCCACGGGCGTCGCTCCGCGGTTGCGCTCGCCATTCCAGTGCGGCGGTACCCAGATACGGGCGGAAAGTGTGATAGAGCTCCAGTTCGAAGCGGCTGCCAAAGGCCGGCACTGCCCCCTCATCGAGCAGGATAGACCGGAATCGCCGGAGCAGACGCAGGACTTCCGAGACGAGTATCTCGGCATCAGGCCGGATTTCCATCGAGGCCGCGGCCGGCCCAGCCGCCTGCAGGCAGTCGAGGATTTGCCCGACGACCCGGTTCACGTAGACCAGTGGCACGCGCCGGTCCTCAATGATCTTCGGTTCTTCTCCATGGCTGAGCTGGTGGCAGAATGTCGCAACCACCGAGTTGTAGAAAGGCCGGCCGCCATCACCGAAAACGTTTGGTATCACCAAGGAAGTAACCGCCACTCCCTTGTTCCTACCCCACGTCGCCAGAATTTCGCCGGCCCGTCGCTTGCCGCGGCCATAGGGATTGTCCAGCCGTTCCTGGGTGGACGATGTGTAGATCAACACCTTTGGTCTGGCCGGCAGCAGGTCGAGCGCTGCGGCCAGACAGCTTGCCAGCTCGGCATTTGCTGACTCCACGACTGTCGGTTCACCCCGGTTCACCCCGGCGCAATGCACGATGTAATCGCACCCCTGCAACAAGGTTTTCAGAATCGAAGGATCACCGAACTCCTCGCGACCGATGGCCACCGCCTGCCAGTCGCTTTCGCGGTGGAGCCGGTCGAGCACATGACGGCCAAGGAATCCCCGGGCCCCGGTGACCGCCACCCGCTTGATTTTAATTTCCGTCATGACGCTTACTTGGCTGGCCGGCGACCCGCGGGAAGTTCAGCCAACACGTCCGGCAGGCTCAACAATAGTGCCTCCATCTCTGGCACGGTCAGTTGGCGGGTATTGTGAGAATGATAATCCTCAAGTGTCGCCTGCCCCTTGTCCCCCTTGTCGAAATAGAGGGTGTAATTGAGATCCCGGTCGTCCAGCCGCACGCGGAAATACTCCCCCATGTCTTCGCTGCGCCGCAGTTCCTCCTGGGTGAGCAATGTCTCGTAGAGTTTCTCGCCATGCCGGGAGCCGATGGCGTTCATGCCGGCCGGTACGCCAAAGATATTCTGCAAGGCCTCGGTCAGGACCGTTAGGGAACAGGCCGGAGCCTTTCGGACGAAGATGTCGCCGCCATTGCCATGCTCGAAGGCATACAGCACCAGGTCCACCGCCTCCCGCAGCGGCAGCATGAAGCGGGTCATGGCCGGCACGGTTACTGTCAGCGGCTTGCCCTGTTTGAGTTGCTGGATGAAGAGCGGAATCACCGAGCCGCGCGAGCACATGACATTGCCATAGCGCACACAGCAGACGGTGGTGCCGCTGGTCGCGCCCGTGCGGGCATGGGCCAGCGCCACTTTCTCCATTAAAGCCTTTGAGATACCCATGGCGTTGACCGGGAGCACGGCTTTGTCCGTGCTGAGGCAGACCACGCGCTTGACCCCATGGGCCGCAGCCGAGCGGATGACATTCTCGCTACCGATCACGTTGGTCTTGACCGCCTCGATGGGGAAGAACTCGCAGGAGGGCACCTGCTTCAGCGCCGCGGCATGGAAGATATAATCCACACCCACCATTGCCCGATCCAGGCTGGCTTGGTCACGCACGTCGCCGATGAAAAAGCGCACTCGCGGATTGGCCACCTCGAGGCGCATCATCTCCTGCTTCAATTCATCTCGGCTGAAGATCCTGATCTCACGGCAGTCGGATTTCAGCAGGGCGGAGGTGACTGTGTGCCCGAACGAGCCAGTCCCCCCCGTGATCAGGATGCATTTATCGGCCAGTGATTGCATAGGATGGGTAGGTGGAAGTGATTGGGGAAGCAGGCGAAATCACAATCTGAATTCTACTCGGAATGGTTGAACAACACTTCTTCCATTGCGTCGATATGCGCCTTGGGCGTGAACCGCTCCTCGAACCTTTTCCGGCATCGGACACTCATGCGGGCGTAAGTGGAAGGATTGCGCCAAAGCTCCGCGATTTTCCGCGCCATGCCGGCGGTATCCCGCCAATCGACAAGGCCGCCCGTTTCTCCCTCGACGACCATCTCGCTGTTCGCCCGGTAGTCAGTGGCAATCGCGGGCAAGCCGTGGGCGAGAGCCTCGATCAATACCACCGGCTGGCCTTCGTTATCATAACGAGTGGGCAGAACGAGGAAATCGCTCTCCGCCAGCACGCGGTCTTTATCCGCCCCACCCACGGAACCGCAATAGCTAATCCGCGAGGCCACCCCCAGTTCCGCGGCCCGCTGGTGGAAATACTCGCGGGCTTGGATAACACTGTGAATGCGCACGTCGTCGGAAGGGTTGGCGAGAAACGAGCCGCAAAAGAGGGCCCGGCACTCGATTCTCTCGTCTTCCTGCAGGAACTTGACCACCTCAAGCACCTCCAGGTAGCCCTTCGACTCGATCAGATTGGAAAGATAAAGAATCGTGAGCTCGCCTTCCGAGCGCACTGCTCGCACCGGCGCGCGTTCGGGCATTTCCCCGGCGGGCAGGCTGTTTTGCACCACTCGGATTTTTTTCCGCAACGCCGGATCGAAGGCAAAGCAATCCCGCAGTCGGTCTGACAGGACAACGATCGACTTGGTCTGGCGCAGGGCCTTGCGGATGGCCCACTGGATGGCCGGCGACTCGGAGTTGTAGAAATTGGCGTAGTTGCCTCCGTTCAAGTGCAGCACCACCTCGTTGCCGCTCAACTTGGCCAGGGCGATGATGACCGCATCGCGGAGAAACCCATGCTTCGATTGGGCCATGGTCAGATAGACCACCCTCGTCCTCGGGAAACAATGCAAGGCGACCTTGGTAAAGATTGCGATATACTCCAAAGCGCGGCCAAGCGTCACTCCTCCGGTCTGATTGGCGAGGCCACTGCCGAGGTTTACCACCGGGCCGGCCAAGCCCCGGACTGTCAGCCCATCCACCAGCAGCTTGAAACAGACCGCTTGGCCGCTTGTCTCGATTGCCCCGGGCAAAGGACCGATCAACAATGGCCCCCTCTTCAGCTTTGCCCGCGAACGCACCGCCGAATTGAGCAGCCCGCCAAACTGATGGGAAACCCCCTCGATGGAAAAGCGTTCAGCGATAAGGCGACTCGCGGCCGCGCGCCGGACCGCAAGGGCTGGGGTGTCCGCCAGACTGACCTCCACCATGGCCTCCGCTGCCATGATGGCATCCCCCGCCGGCACGACCCGGCCGGCGCCATACTCCTCGAGCCACGGCACATCAGCCCGTTCGTTGGTGATGACCGGCGTGCCGCAAGCAAGCGCTTCCAGCGAGGCCAGCGAGGTCTCCTCGAATATCTGCGGCAGGATTACGAAGCAGTCTGCCGCCGCATAGGCCTGCCAGCGGTCCAGATCGTAGAGCGGTCCGCAAAGCACAACCCGGCCTTCGAGTTGATTGGCCTTGATTGCCTTAATCACCTCGGCCGCGCTGCCTTCATCGTGTCCCACGATGGCGAGATGCGCTCCCGGCGCCTCTTTCACCGCCAGCGCAAAGCAATCAACCAGAAACTCGACACCCTTGGTGGGATGCAGCCGCCCCAGAAATAAAAAGAGCCGCGCTTCCGCCGGAATGGAATACCTGTCCCGGAACTTGCTCCGCACGTCAGGCTCAAGCCGGGGAAGCTTGGCCAGATCCACCGCGAGAGGCAGCAGCTGGATATGGGCGCGCCGGCCGCCATACTGGCGGTAAACCCCACATTCATTGCGAGTCTGTGCCAGCAGGAGTTCGGCTCGGTGGGTGAGCGGAAAAACAAAAAGACTGTCGTAGAATAATTTGGACACGCTGCCGCGTCGCGGCATCGACCCGAACGAGCTCAGGACAATCTTCAGCCCGTATTTGTAGGACGCCCACAAGGCGGCGACATTGAAAATGCTGCGGGTCTGGTAAAGGTGAATGAAGTCTATCCTCCACCAATGCTCGTCGAAAAAGCGCGTCAGTTCCGCCCAGGAGAAATCGAAGTAATACTGGCTGCGCCACCCGCCGAGTTTGCGGACGTAATGCACTTCCAGCCCCGGCGGAAAGCCCGCCCAATTGTCCTCCGGCTTGGGCCGGTTGCTGTCTCCCGTGAGCACCATGACCTGAAATCCCTCGGCAATGAGATGCCGGGCGTAGTCATACATGATGCGCGGCGGGCCACCATCACGCCACATGGGGGCGTAGGTCATGCCAAACTGCAGCACGGTCAGGGGTCGTTCCGTTAGATTCATGAAAACATTGCTTGGGGAAAATAAAAACTCAGGCCGTCAAATATGGCTGACTTCATCCGGACTCTGGTGTCCACATTGGAAACCTCAATGAATTCGTCAGCGAAGATCACCATTCTGCAGACCATTGTGCCGAACTATCGCGAGCCACTCTTCCGTGGTTTGAGCCAAGTGTTTGCCCCTGATTTCACTCTTTGTGCGGGTGAACGTGGGTTCTTCGGGCTGATCAACACGAGTCCCTCCGCGCGGGATCTGATTACCCCGCTGGAAAACAAATATCTCAACCATCCCCTTTTGCTTTGGCAGAAAAATCTGCCTCCTGCGGCATACGATGCCGATGTCCTGGTCGCCGAATTCTGCCTCAGGTCTGTTTCCACCTGGCGGCTGCTGGCAGCCCGGCGGCGCCGAGGTTTGCCCACCATTCTCTGGGGCCACACCAGCGGTGAGCACGAGGCCTCAAAGGTCATCGGAAACTGGATGCTCCGGCAAGCGAGCGGCTTCATCACGTATACCAATTCCGAGGCCGATGAATTGCGCAAAAGATTCACCGGCAAGCCAGTCATTGCCGCGCCCAACGCCGTGATGTTTGCGCAGGACTGCTCGTTTCTGCCCGCTCCCGGCGATGAGGTCGCCGACATCCTGTACTCCGGTCGCCTGATTGCGGACAAGAAACTTGGCCTCATGCTCCACGGGTGGCGGCTCGCCCTCGAACAGTCGCTGGTGCCGGCCAATGCCCGCTTGATCCTGATTGGTGAGGGCCCGGAAAATGAGCGGCTGCGGGCAATCGCCCGGCAATCGCCCTTGACCAGAGACCGGGTGCATTTTGCGGGAATTATCACGGAAACAGCCCGTCTGCGGGAGAAATATCGCACCTGCCTGGCCACTTGCTCACCTGGCTATGTCGGACTGGCGGCCATCCAGTCGATATGCTTCGGCGTGCCGGTTGTGGTGGCAGACAAGGAACCCCATTCGCCGGAAATCGAAGCCTGTCGCGAGGGCGAAACCGCGCTGTTATTTCGGGCCGGTGACCCGCAGGACCTGGCGGTTAAATTCGGCACCTTGTTCAAGGAACGCCGGGCTTGGCTGGAAAGGAGACCGGCCATCACCGCCTTTGCCCGGAAAAACTACACCCTTGATGCCATGATCAGCAGTTTTCGTGAGATTATTAGCCGATGCGCTAACCCGCGAACTTAGCTGAGTGACCGAATTCCTGCCGCTAGCGCACTCCGACAAAAGAGCGGCTTGAGCCCACCTCGACCGGGCGGCGCCGGGCGGCCTCCGGCCTGGAAAAATGTGCCAAGCCAAAGCCAAGACTGAGGGTCGTCCACATCATAGGATCATAGAATATCGATCCGGAAAGCATTGCGCCGACAAATGCCTGGGTAAAAAGCAACAGGAGCCAGAAGGCGATCGGGCTGCTCCTGACTTGTTCAAGGTAGTTTCGCAAAGCCTTTCCTAAAATGAGTAGCAGCAGCACTCCTCCGCCAAGGCCGGTGGCCATCAGGGTCTCCAGAATCAGATTATGGGGATAAAGCATGTTCTCAAGAAACAGGGAGTCCCCAAAAAAAGGTGAACCGGTGAATTTATTCCATGCCTCCAGATATAAATCCATTCTCCCGCCACTCAGGTTCAGATCCTCATCCAGCATTCCGTAGCTGGAAACTCTCTCGAGGTTCACTCCCAGGTCCAATATTTGCGACAAGAAGCCCAGTTGAATAAACGTCAGCAGCACTGCGACCGTGAGCACGGCAAGGTAAACCAACCGCCCTCTCAGCCAGATCACGAACAGGACCAGGCAGCACGCCAAGGCAATGGCGGGAGCGCGCGACGCACTCAGACCAAGGGTATAGAGGCCAATGATGACGGCCGCCAGCATCACAGGCACCCGGGCCAGCGAACTCAGTCTTCCCACCAAATACATGAAGCCGCTTTGCTGCAGATCCAGCTCGTCGGTTTCATCAGATACTTTCTGCCCTTTGGGTCTCAGAAGATACCAGAGAGCGCAGACTATTAGGGTTGTGGCGGTATGTCCCAGGGTAATGGGATTCAATCTATCATTCGCGGAGAGCCGGTTGGTGAGCTCCACCTGAAAGTTCGCCACGCCATAAATCATAGAGAGGATGCAAGTGGTGGCACAGAGTATCACGCAAATCAGGGGGGCATACCGCACTCTCCGCAAGTCCCGGACCGCCATCATCGCGAGCACCGTGGCGAGACTGATGCCATAAATATACGCTGTAAAATCGCTGAAATCCATCGCCCCCGGCAGGCCAACGTAGAGATAATCATAAATCACCCGGGCCGAGTAGGCCGTCCAAAAACACAACATAAGGGTCAAATTCCACACCTGCACCTTGAGACGGGCCCAGCCAACTGCCATCAGCAATAGGCAGAGGCCCAAGCAGAGCGCCCTGAACCCGATGCTCGCTGCACGGTCAGGCAATGTAATAAAATCAGGCAGGAAACTGACGATGGGATACCCGCAGAAGAGCAAGGCGAACAATAGTGACTCAAGCCAAACCGACTCCCGCTTACTCGCGCGCTGGGCTGATATAACCGTGGGCTGAGGTGACTTCATCGCTTGGTTTGTGCGCTAAGCGTGGCGGCCTGCACAAGCTTGGACTGCAACTGCGGCGTTACTCACGAGTCGAAGGGTGCCGGGGTGCTCAATTTAAGGAAGCCATGAAACTCCACTGCGGCAAAGATTGTCGCGAGACTGCTGACCGACAACAGCAAGATGAAACCGACCATATATTGCGCCATGAAGCACACTGCCAAGGCGAGGAAGACGACGGTGAGAAGCAGTAAAATATTCCCCTGCCGGGTGAATTTTCCCACCGCCACCAAGTCGGCAAAGAGGATATTGAGAAACCCCAACGCAATCGCATCACCTGTTGCCAGGATCGCCACCGGGTAGCGCAGGGGCAGGTTTCCCGAGGTAACGAAGGCCCATAGCCAAGGCGCCAGCAGCAACAGCATGAGTGAGCCCAAAGTGGCACCGCCGGCATAGGCGAGCAGGGAATTCCGGCAGATCCGCGTCAACTGCCGCAGATCCTTGGCCGCGCAAAGCTCGGCCACCCTCGGCCAGGTCGAACTGGCGATCAGGATGGAATATTGCACCGCCGGACGGCCCAGAATCCTGTAGGCGTTGAAGGCCACCACCTCGGCGGCGCCGGCCTTCCAAGCGAGGATGATGGTAAACGACTGCGACAGGACCGCCGTGGAAAGGGTGAAGGCTGATGCGGCATAACAATTCCTGAGCTCCGTCCGCAGCACTCCGACCAGTTGCCGGAAACCGACCAAGAGCCAATTCCTCGCCGCATAAAGTTTCCCCAGCCGGCTTGAGACGAGTAGATTGCTGAGCAGTTGGACAGCCGCGGCGGCGGCCAGCGACTTGGAGATAAAGGCGACGAGCATGACCAAGGTGAAACTGGCCAGTCGCTGCATATTGTAGTGCAGTGTGCCCTTGGCGAGCAGGCCCTCCATCCTGAGATATGTTCGCTGCAAATTCTGCCAAAACCCCACCGCCCCATTCAGGGCGATAACCAGGCAGGCCAAGTAGGCGTCAGCGGCATTTGCCAAGGCAAGTTCGGAACCCAGGATGGTCGCCAGGCAAATCGCGCTGCCCAGGGAAAAGACAAAAATTGACCCCCAACTGGAGACCGTCAGCATCCGATCGCGGCTGATCAACGCGGCGGCGGTCTCCCCGGCCAACCGCTGCGCGAGAATACGGTTACCCAGCACCGTGAATATGCCCAGGTCCGAGGTATTCAGCACAACCGGAATGGCATTCAGAGTGAACCAGGCGGCGGTAAGCTCCATGCCCCAGAATCTGAGCAACACCGGCAGTTGCAGAAGCTGCAGGATCACCGTGACCACCTGCCCAAATCCATGGGAAACGAACAATTCCCTGATGCTATTCGACTTCATCCTGCATGCTGCCGCAGCGCGGCCATCCCGAGCCCAAGTAAGGAAGGCGCAGTTGATAGACCACCTTGCTTGAAGCAAGGCTCCATCAGCGGGCGGCTTTCCTGGCTCGCACAATAATGTCCCCACCCAGCAATGCCGGCCAATTCTGCCGGAACTGCCAGAACCGACCCGAGCAACCCACGCTTTCCACGACCAAGCCCGTCTGTTGAATCATCCCCACAAAAGTTTTCTGGGTAAAAGTGTGCAGTGCCCCACCATTTAGCGCCTGCATAAACCTTGTGGTCTCAGGGAGAAGTCCTGTTCCCACCCTGAGTCGATTTTTCCACGATACAATGTTACCGACACTGCCAATGAATACTCCACCTGGTCGCAGGGTGCGGGCAATCTCAGCCACGACATAATCAGGGCGGACTACAAGTTCGAGCACAACCACACAAACAGTTGCATCCACGGTAGAATCCGCGAGTGGCAATGGCGCAGTATCAACATTGCACTGATGCAGGTTCAGGGGGCAATTGACTTCCTTGGACCAAACCCGGGCCCGCGCCAGCTGAGCCTCGGCAATATCCACACCCGTCAACACAGTGAATTGCTTGCGCGCCAAGTAGAGCAAAGGACCGCTGCCACAGCCTACATCAAGCAGGTGGCCGGTTGCATTCCCGAGCCGGGCGATGATGCGTCGGGTTCTGGTCTCCTGGCCCTGGTGTTCGAAGCTGTTGATCAAACCACGGGCATCAGAACTGCCGGCGTAACCGCTTTCGTAGAATTGCTGCTGAATATCTGAACTTGGTGCGGTCATAAGGTTGGAATGAGGAACATCGCCCTGAGTTTCAAAGGGACTTCAGAAAATCTTGAGTTCCCTCCCACCAGACGGCGTTAGCATCCCAGTCCCGCTGCCAGCCACCCCATAAGACAACGCCATCGGCCAGTTCGCGGCAAACCTCGAGTTGCTTTCGCCAGAATTTCGCCGGCATAGCGGTATCCCGGAGAACTGCATCACTAGTCTCGAACTCAGGCCAGAGGAAGGCATAGACGGGTTTGCCGTATTGCCGTGCCTCGTGCAGCATGGCCCGCGCATATAGCTCCCACCCCTTCGGGTCATTGTAGAACGTATATAGAGAAGGGAATATCACATCCACATGCTCAGCAATCTTTCGAGTGAGTTGGTTGGCCTTTCGCCAATTGCGCAGCACCGCTTCGTCATGCTGGACAATAGGCCAATAAATCCGCTCGGGCAATACACCGTAATAGCCAAATTTGCGCTTGGGATCTGCCGACCGGATGATATCCGCGACACGAGCCAACTTCGCGATGTTTTGTGCTGCCACTTTGTCGGGAGCTCCCAGCACCGGCCAATGTTCGATATCAATGAAGATCATCCCGGAATATTCCTTCAGCTTGGCCACCTCACTGAGTGTGCCCCCTTCATCGACCTCATCCATCGACTGCCCCGGCGCCCAGAATCGGGCAACCGGCTTAAGTGGCAGAAGGCCAAAGCCGCTCAGGTCGGGCTTCCCCCGATACAGCAGTGCGTCGAAAACGAGGAAGGGCTTCGCCGCGGGCACGTGCGTGCAACCCGCCAGAAACTGGACCAACCCAAAAAACGTCCATCCCAACATCACTCGTATAAACCACCGGCGGTGCATCCCTTGATTCATGTCTGGATGGAGCGCAACCAGCCTTGATTCTCGACATGCCAACTCGCTGCGCGTCGGAAACCATCTTCAGGCGTGATGGTTGGCTCCCAGCTCAATATTCGTTTGGCTTTGGCAATGTCGGCCCAGGTTTCCTTGATATCGGCGGCACTCGGGGGCTGATTGGAGATCTTCGCCTGCTTGCCGAGGATTTTTTCGATCATCGCAATGATCGCGTGGAGCGTGATCGGGTTGCGGCCGCCGCCGAGGTTGATCACGTCGAAGCTAGGAGCAAAGAGCTTTGAGCTTTCAGCTTTCAGCTTTGAGCCTAAAGCAGAGGATTGAGGATCAACAGCTCGTAGCTGGTCGCACGTCGCTCGTAGCTCATCGCTCGTAGCTCGCAGCTCGGAACCGTAAAGGCGACCAGCCAGAATGGTTCCTCGGGCGATATCGTCCACGTAGGTGAAGTCCCGGGCCTGCGTGCCGTCGCCGTAGAGCGTAATCGGTGTGCCTTCGTCGATCCACTTGATGAAGCGAAACGGCGCCATGTCGGGCCGGCCCGCCGGACCGAACACCGTGAAATAGCGCAGCACCGTGACATCGATCCCGTGCTTGAGATAATAATCCCGGGCCAACAGTTCCGCCTGCCGCTTGGTCTCGGCGTAAGGTGACTGGGGCGGGCCAAGCACCGCATCCTCGGTAAACGGCATCGGACACCCGGCATAGACCGACGAACTCGAGGCAAGTACATGCTTCTTGACCCCGTATTTGACCTGACACTTGAGCACGTTCTCTTCGCCGAGGATATTCGTGCTCCGGTAGATCTCTGGATTCTCCAAGCTCGCCCGCACCCCGGCCCGGGCGGCCAGATTGAAAACAGCGCCGAATTTGTGGGTGGCAAAAAGCTCCTCGAGGGCCGGCAGGTTTTCGATGTCGAGCACGTGAAACTCGAAGCGTCCGGAGACGAAGGGCTTCGGACTATCGGCGTAAACTGACTTCCTCGGATCGGTCCCCAACTGCTTGCTCGCAGCTCCCAGCAGGCGTGAGAGACGCCAGTCCTTGAGCCGCACGTCGTAGTAATCGTTGAGATTATCCACGCCGACCACCGTGTGGCCCTCCGCCAGGAGCATCTCGCAGACCTTGGAGGCGATGAAGCCGGCGGCACCTGTGACTAGATAGGTGGACACTAGTTTTAAGGATTAAGTTTTAAGCCGTAAGCTCGGCAGCTGTAATGCTGAATACTGATTCCATCTCTCAACTCTCAACTTTTGACCCTCAACCTCGCAGCATCCGCGCGCGGTCATTCTCCAGAGAGAGAGTCAATTTCCGGGATCGCTTCCAGTTGCTCGATAAAACGAGGTAACTGTTCTGTCACAATGCCCCAGACCACGGCATCTTCTATGTGGTCGTAGGCATGGATCAGGATGTTTCGAAACCCGATGATGGCGGGCCATTCGCCAATCTGGCGCAGATCGTCCGGCCGTTTCCGGCGGATGCGAGTCAACGCCTCACCGATAATCTCGAATTTGCGCTCGATCGCGGAGGAGAGCATTTCGTCTGAACAATAATCCTCGAAACTACGCCCCGCGGCAAATTGTCGGATGGCGCGGGCGGCCTCTCGTGCGTCGTAGAAATGCTTTAGCGTAGTCTCATCCATGCACAATCGTCAGATCTCGTTCCATGCTGCGTTTCAGGAAAGGGTTGCGCACCATCCGCGGTGTCATCACCTGCACCGGCCGGCCAAATCGCCGCGAGGCCTCCTCGATGAAGCCAAAATACCGATCAGCCATGTGCTCGGGCGTGGGGTTCTCAAACTCGGCCAGAAAATCGATATCACTGTCCACCCGCTCCTCCCCCCGGGCCACGGAGCCAAAGATCCCCAACCGGCTTACGCCATAAAGCCGGCATAATTCGGCGCTGTTCGAGATTATGAGCTCTTTAAGCGGCATAGACATAGCAGGGCTTGTAATTCAATCGCTCGATCACAGTCAACGATGCTTCCGCGGCAGACAGCTGGATGTGTCAACCAGAGTCATGCAGTCCGTCTCCCGCATCTTGCGCAGGTCCGCGCGGGTCATCATGTCCTTAAATGTCCCCATCCGCCCGGCGGGGGACTGCCGCACCGGGCGGCCGGGGGACGATTTCGTCCCGCGGGCCTGACGCAGCTGGGTGCGCTCGGTTTTACTCAGTCTTGCCATGATAGGAGGCGGACGAAACCAGAAATTCTTCAATTTTCATTGTTCAGTTTTCAATTTCCATTTCCTGAATCTGAAACCGATGAACATTGAACGATGGAAAATGGACCATGAACATTGGTCAGCGGTTGTGCCCTGAGCGACCAACCAGGCCGACTCTAATATTTCTACACTTTCTCAAGCAGGTCAGGCACACGATTGACCACAAAATCCCAGAGCGATGCGTCATCGATGGTATCGTAACCGTGCGCTATGAGGTTACGAAAGCCGATGATCTGCCGGTATTCCGGAATCTTTTGCGCGAGGTTTGCCGGATCAAGGCGCTCAAGGCGTGCAAGCGCCTCCCCAATGATCTCAAATTGCCGCTCGACGGCCAGTTGGAGAACCCGATCCGCCTGGAAGGCAGCCAGGTCCTTGCCGGCGCAAAACTCACTTGTCTCCGTACAGGCGAGAGTGAGATCAAGCAGCAGCTTGCGAACGCTATGCGGCATAGATCAAAGATTTCGAGCGATCAATTTCTTCTTGAAAAAGCGGATTACGAAAGCGCTTCAGTGTGAGCAAATCAACCGGACAACCATAGAGTTCCTCCAACTTCTCCTTGAAGCCCATGAATTGCCCGAAGGCTCCCTCCACCCCCTGACGATCGAATTGGACGAGAAAGTCCAGATCGCTACCCGCCGTGCGCGCCCCGGACACAACCGAGCCGAAGGCATACAGCTCTTTAACTTTGTATGCCCGGCAGGCTTCGCGCAGCTCAGCGGTTTGGAGATCAGACACAGTCATTTTCACAAACTCAATTTCTCACGGATACCAGATATCGTCAAGGGAGCAGACACCTCGGAGTGCAATGGGTGAAGAGCGGAAAATTGTTCAATTTTCATTGTTCAGTTTTCAATTTGCATTTCCTGAATCTGAAACCAATGAACATTGAACGATGAAAAATGCACAATGAACATTGGTCAGCGGCTAATCGAACAGGGCCGCCAAGGCCGTGAGATGGGCGTCATCATGTTCCATTTCTACTCCGTGCGCCCAGGCGCAGGCGGCAATAACCAGATCCGGACCCGGCACCGTGACTCCGGCCGCCCGCGCCCGACGGGCCAGTTCCCGGGCCTTCGTCCAAACCGCCTCCGTCGTCGGCAGATTGGTCACGTCGGCTTCGAGCGCTTCCATCTGCTTCCGCTCCGCCGCCCCCCGCAGGCCGTTCCAAAGTTCGAGTCGCACGAAGTCGCACCACGCCGCCTCACCGGTCCCCATCAGCGCGAGCACCCGGGCCCGCACCGCCGGATCACCGTCCCGCCGCATGGCCTCGATCCAACTTGATGTGTCCACCAGCATCATCTCAGTCTGTCTCCCGCATCTTGCGCAGGTCCGCGCGGGTCATCATGTCCTTAAATGTCCCCATCCGCCCGGCGAGCCGGCCCAGCCGCTGCCGCCGGTTGTAGTCGGCCACCGCCAGGCTCACCGCCTCGGTCTTGGTCTTCGCCCCGGTGTGCCGGAGAGCCTCCGCCAGCTCGCCTTCCGGAAGGTCAATTGTTGTTTTCATGCTTCCATTTATGCCAGTTCAAGAATCCAAATCAAGCGATATTTCCAGCCTTGGAGCCCAGTCGAGCCGGGGATCCGCCGCCACAGATGAACAATGAACGATGAAAAATGAACATTGCTCAGCGTCCGTCGTCGCGCAATTCAGCGATCTGAGCGGGAGTGACTCCGACTCCAACGCGCGCAGATAGCGCCGCGCTATCGGCGCGCGCCATCTGCCGCGCCACATCCATCCCGACGGTCTTGGCGGACCAGCCGAGTTTCTCTCGGGCGGGTGTCGCATCACCGATCAGCATGGACGACTCCAAGGGACGGTAGAACTTGGGATCAACCCGCAGCACGACGGCACCCGTGTCAGTGCGGCGGCCGACTTCCGCAGTGCCAGTTCCCTCGAATGCGAGTTCAAGTTCAATTTCACGGAAGGCGGCCGTGGCGAATTCCCGCACGGAGCAAGCCTTCCCCGTCGCGAGGATGAAGTCCTCCGCCTGCCGTTGCTGGAGCATCAGATGCATCGCGCTGACATACTCCGGCGCCCAGCCCCAGTCGCGCCGGCCGTCGAGATTGCCGAGTGCGATCTCGGTCTGCCGGCCGGCCTTGATGCGGGCGGCGCCGAGGCTGATCTTGCGGGTCACAAAATTCTCGCCGCGCCGGGGCGACTCGTGGTTGTAGGCAATGCCGCTGCACGCGAACACCCCGTAGGCGCTGCGGTAAACCCGGCAGAGCTGCGTCGCAAAGGCCTTGGCGCAGCCGTAGGGATTGACCGGGTTGAAGGCGGTCGCGGCCGTTTGCGGCGACGCGGCCGGCGAGCCAAAGAGCTCTGAGCTGCCCGCATGATAAAACTTCACCGGGTAATCGAGATCCCGCATCGCCTCAAGGAGCCCGAGGGTCGCCATGCCGTTTTCCTGGCAGGTGACCTCCGGAATCTCGAACGAGAGCCCCACGTGGCTCTGCCCGGCCAAGTGGTAGACTTCCGTGGGCAGAGTCGACCGCAACAGGCGCCGGAAGGAGGTGACGTCATTCAAGTCCCCATAGTGCAGCTTGAGGCGGTTGGAGGCGGGCACCGTTGTTCCCTGCGGGGAACCCGGTGTTCGTCCGGGCCGGTCGCCCGGCGAACGCAACTGGTCGATGCGTGAGCGATTGAACATGCTGGTCCGCCGCACGAGTCCGTGGACGGTGTAGCCCTGGGCCAGCAGGTGCTCCGCGAGGTAGGAGCCATCCTGGCCGGTGATGCCGGTGATGAGCGCGGATTTACTCATGTGAGGAGGATTGTTCATCGTTCATCGTCCAATGTTCAATGGCCATCTCCCAATGTGGCACCGGCTTACCGCCGGTGAATCCCTGCGGCTGTACGCCGCCGCCACCAATGAACAATGAACGATGGAAAATGAACATTGAACAATTTGGTCAGAGCTTCGCCCCGTCGCTTCCACCATGAAAAGCAACCGGCGAGCGGGATGATGTGGTTGGCCGCATCAAATGCGGGGGCGGCTCAGGTGAGCCGCGGCGAGGCTCACCCGGGGGTGAGCTTCAAAAAAGTTTTCGCAATCGGCATCAAGGCGCGGGCCTTGCTGTGCCAGTTCTGCAATTGCTTGAGTCGGTCGCGCAGCACGGCGGCCTCGCCGTTGCGGCCCGGCACTGTCTTGCCGAGGGCGGTCAGCCGGGCACTGCCCGAAGTCAGCTGCTTCTGCAGCCGGTTCTCCAGGAAGCGCCCGACCAATTTGCGCAGTTCCAGGTCAGGCGTGAACAATTCGGCGCGGTCCTGCGCGGCGGACACTTCCTTCAGCGCCCCGACCTCTTTCAAAACCCGCAGTCCCTGGCTCACCGAGCCCTTGCTGATGTCGAGCCGCGACTCGATGTCGGCGAAACTCAGCGGC
>JAQSCO010000036.1:0-1986 GCA_029945445.1 Lacunisphaera sp.
GCGGTGCGCCAGCACGCCACGGAGGTCGAGCGCGTGCAGGTCGACTCGATCGTGCACGACAGTGTGCTCACCACGTTCATCTCGGCGGCGCGGGCGTTCACCCCCCAGGCTCAGGAGCTCGCGGCAACAATGGCGGGCAACGCCATCGGCTACCTCCGCGACGCGGCGGCGGCGAGCCCCGACGACGGCACGATGGTGCGGTTCACGAGCCTTGCCGAACGAATCACGGATGCGGCAGAAGCTCTGTCGAGCCCGTTCGAGTTGCGCATCCGCAGTGTGGGCACCCGCTCTCTGCCCGTGCAGGCCTCCGAGGCCATCTACTCCGCCGCGGTGCAGGCGATGGTCAACAGCCTGCAGCACGCCGGTGAGGGCGAGGTGACCCGCTGGGTCGCCGTGCGCGGGGTATCCCCCGGAGGCATCGAGGTCGTCGTGGGCGACACGGGTGCCGGCTTCGACATGTCGGAGCGCAGCGAGCGCCTCGGCGTGCGCGTGTCGATCCTCGAGCGCATCTCCAACGCGGGAGGGCGGGCCACCGTGCAGTCGGCGCCCGGCGAAGGCACCATCGTGAGCCTCCGCTGGCCGCACGCGAGCGCACCTACCTTCGAGGCTGACGCATGAACATCGGTGTACCGCGCTATCTCATCGTCGGCATGGCCGGCCTCTTCTCGGCGTACCACCTCGTGCTCGCCACCTACACGCTCGACATCCCGCGCCACACCGGCCCGATCTTCGTCGCGATGGCGCTGTACGCGGTCGCGACGATCATCAGCCTGCTGCCCTACGGCCCGGTTCGGATGCCCATCTGGATGGCGGCGTTCAACTTCGCGATCGTCATCGCGATCACCCTGCTGGTGGCCAACGAGCTCGACTTCGGGCGCCCCGGCGGCACCGGCTACGCGAGCTGGTACGTCGCCGCATCCGGAACCCTCATGACGATCACGTCGACGCGCGGCCGCCACACGTTCGCGTGGCTCGGCATCGGATTCCTCGTCGCGCACACGGTCGTGGGCGTCGGCGCCGTCGGCCCGGCGGGCATCTTCAGCCTCGGGATCGTCGGCAGCGCATCGTGGGTCGCCGTCTCGCACGTGCTCAGCACGGCGCTCGCGAAGGCCTCGAAGGATGCGCAGCGCTTCGCCCTCGCCGAACGCGAGGCCACCGACTGGCAGGCAGCGCAAGAGGCGCACGTGCACGAGCGGCAGTTCCGGCTCGGGCAGACCAGTGCCATGGCCCTCACGATGCTGCGGCAAATCGAGGAGAGCAAGGGAGCGCTCACCGAGGCCCAGCGCCTCGAGTGCGCCTACCTCGAGAGTGCGATCCGCGACGAGATCCGCGGGCGGAAGCTGCTGAACGATGCCGTGCGCGACGAGGTCATGACCGCGCGCCGACGTGGCGCCACCGTGAACCTCCTCGACGAGGGCGGCATCGACGACCTCTCCGACGACGAGCTCGACCGGGTGCTCAACAGGCTCGCCCTCGCCATCCACGAGACCAACGCCGACAAGATCATCGCCCGCACGGTGCCCGAGGGCTCGGACGTCGCCGTCACCGTGGTCGGCCTGCGATCCGTCGCCTCGAGTGAGTCGGTGGCGCTCGGGCAGGACTCGCTGGAAGACGACGAGGTCGATCTCTGGCTAGAGATCCCCCGCGTGCCGGTAACCCCCTAGCCCCGTTGATCCCGCAATCTGCGGGCAGGTTGGCGAAGCTGCGACCGAATGTGCGCGCACTTCGCGATTGTGGTCGTAGGTGAGGTCGCAGGTGCCGCGACATCCGTGGGTGACAGGCGGCTCGCCTTCTGCGGGCACATTCTCACGATACGGCGAGATGTGCGCGCACCTTTGCCAACCTGCCCGCAGATTGGGAAGAAGAGACGAGGGATGCACGCCAGGAGCGGCCCCGCGACGAAGTCGCCGCGGGGCCGCTGGACAAGCAGAAGGGCCGGGGGTGCAATGCACCGCATCCGGCCCTTCGCTAAAACCCGGGTCAGGG
>JAQSCO010000036.1:1996-2253 GCA_029945445.1 Lacunisphaera sp.
CCCCCCCCCCCCGCCCCCAAATCATTGGCCCGCTTACCCTAGTCGGCCAATGACTGGTGATGCTCTCCAAGGGAGGAACATCTAGCACTTACAACTATGAGGGGGACAGACAGCCCCGCAAAGTCGTCTCTTTGGGGGACTGGCGGGGGACAGTTGGCGTTCACTTAGTGAAGATGTGCCCTTGTTTTCCGCCTTTCCCGGCTCGGGGGTACAGAGGCGATAGGGGTACATCGGCGAGAATCCGGGCCATATCGGCA
>JAQSCO010000037.1 GCA_029945445.1 Lacunisphaera sp.
GGCCACCGTTGATCGTGACGACGACGGGGTACCGCTTGGCGGGGCCGAGTTGCGCCATGAGGTCTTCCGGCACCGCGATGCCGGCCGCGGTGTATCCCTCGCCCTTCAGCGTGGTGCGAAAGCTGATGGACACTAGACGGCGGGCGGGCTCTTCGGAGTGCGCGGCTTCTTGGCCTCGGGGACGACGGCCTCGGGGATGACCGCGGTGCTCGTGACCACGGGTGCCGGTGCGGCCGCAGCCGGTGACGCTACCGCAGCGGGTGCTTCCGGCGAGTTGTTGGCGACGTACAGTCGGGCGGCCGTGGTCGCGACGAGCAGGAAGCGCACGAGCAGGATCACGATCATCACCAGCACGGCAACGGCTACCAGCCAGAGGAAGCCGAGCACGACGATGCCGATCACGTGGCTCATGCCGTCGAAAGGTCCATAAGGGTTCCACATGGGTCAGTCCTCCAGTTCGTTCTGCGTCTGGGCTTGCTTCACGACGGTGCCCACCGCAATCGCCACGGTGAGACCCCAGCTCACCCACATCAGGATGAGCCGCCAGTCGCGCGGGCCCTTGCGCGTCGCCTGCACCGTACCCCACCCGCCGAACAGCGCGCTGAGAAGTGTCGTATTGAAGAGGAACTTGCGCATGCTCAGAGGCTACCTCGTGGCGTGAATCCGGGTCACCCCTTGCGGTCGTACAGTGAATTGTGAAGTCAGCGATCCTCGGTGCGGTGCTCCTTGTTCTGGGAGGGGTGCTCGTCGCCACGGGCGTGCTGCCGGTTCCGGATGCGGTCGCCGTCGCCGATCGGGTCTGGCCGATCCTGCTCTTCGTCATCGCCATCACCGTGGTGACCGAGCTTGCCGCGGAGGCCGAGCTCTTCCGTCTCGTCGCGGAGCGCGCGGCGCGCTGGGGCCTCGGCCGCTCGTGGCTCCTGTGGCTGCTCGTCGTGCTCATCGCGGTGCTGTGCACCGTGTTCCTGTCGCTCGACACGACGGCCGTGCTGCTCACGCCTGTGGTCGTCCTCCTCGCACGGCACGTGGGGCTGCCGCCGCTGCCGTTCGCGCTCACGACGGTGTGGCTCGCCAACACGGCATCCCTGCTGCTGCCAGTCTCGAACCTGACGAACCTTCGCGCGCAGCACGCGCTCGGTGGCATCTCGCCGCTGACCGTCGCCGTTCTGCTCTGGGCCCCGGCCGTGGTGGCGATCCTCGTGCCGGTGCTCGTGCTGCTCGTCGTCTACCGCCGCCAGCTCTTCACGCGCTACGAGCCGGATGCCTCAGCCCCCGCCGCCGACCGGGTGCTCGTCGTGGCATCCGGAGTCGTGGTTGCCGTGCTGCTGCCCGCCCTCGTCTCGGGCATCCCGGTGTGGATCCCGGCCCTCGCCGGCGCGCTGGTGCTCGTCGGGTTCTTCGCGGTGCGGCGCCGTTCGGTGCTGCGGTTCGGGCTCGTGCCGTGGCAGCTCGTGCTGCTCGCCTCTGGGCTCTTCCTCGTCATCGAGGCCGCCCACTCCCTCGGGCTTCCCGCCCTGCTCACCGCGCTCGCGGGGCGGGGAGAGGATCCGCTCAGCCTCCTGCGCCTCGCGGGCTCTGCGGCGGCGGGCGCCAACGTCGTCAACAACCTGCCCGCCTACCTCGCCTTCGAGTCGATCGCCGACAGCCCCGTGCGCATCGCCGCGGTGCTCATCGGGGTGAATGCCGGATGCCTCATCACCCCGTGGGCGTCGCTGGCCACGTTGCTCTGGCACGACAGGCTCGCGGCCCTCGAGGTCGAGCTCTCGTGGAGGAAGTACATCGGCCTGGGACTCATCGTCGCCCCCCTTACGGTCGCCCTCGCCACCCTCGCCCTGGCCCTCACGGCCTGACCTCTCGCGGCTGGTCGCTGCTCGCTGCTCGACCGGGCGGGGCGCGCGGCTGGGCAGTCGCTGAGTATTGGCTGGCAAACTGACCGAGCGGACAGGGTCTGACCGATCGGTCAAGTAGCGTCGAAGGCATGTCCACCCAAGAGGAGTTGCGCATCATTGCGCTCGCAGAGTTCGCCGTCGCCGGCTATTCCGGTACGTCGCTGCAGCGCATCGCCGAACTCGCCGGGGTGTCGAAGTCGAGCGTGCTCTACCACTTCGAATCGAAAGAGCACCTGCTCGAGGCGGCTATCGGCCCGGCCATCGACCGGATGAGCACGGTGCTCGCTCCCCTCGAGGATGCGGGGCTCTTCGAGGGCGACCGCGGGGCGTTCCTCGAAGCCTTC
>JAQSCO010000038.1 GCA_029945445.1 Lacunisphaera sp.
GGTCGTCGCCCTGCAGCGCTTCTTCGTTCGCGGCCTGCTGGCCGGGTCGACGAAGGGGTAACCAGCACTCGATGATCGAGCGGAGCCGAGATCTCGGCTCCGCTCGATCTGCGTTAAGGGGTCACCCGTGGGTCGTAGGGTGAAGCAATGAGTGGAATGCGCGGCGGCGGGGGTGGCCGCATGATGGGCGGCGGGGATGCGGCGGCGCAGCGTGCGGCGAATGCCACGGCGCCGAAGATCCCCGACCTGCTGAAGCGCATCTCGCAGCTCTTCGCGCCCCACCGCAGGGCGCTCACCACGACGATCGTTCTCGTGCTGATCAGCGCAGGAATCAGCGTGCTGCCCCCGCTCATCACCAAGGAACTGTTCGATAGGGGACTGTTCCCCGCGGGCGGGCCCAACATCCCGGTGCTCGTCGAGCTCGTCACGGCGATCGTGGTGCTGCTCATCGTGTCGGCGGCGATGGGCGTGTGGCAGACCTGGCTCACCGCGAACGTCGGCAACATGGTCATGGGGGCGCTGCGCATCCGGCTCTTCGGGCACCTGCAGGCGATGGAGCTCGCGTTCTTCACGCGCACCAAGACCGGCGTCATCCAGTCGCGGCTGCAGAACGACGTCGGCGGCGTCGCGGGCGTGCTCAGCAACACCATCTCGAGCGTCATCGGCAACACCGTCACGGTCATCGCCGCCTTCGTGAGCATGCTCGTGCTCAGCTGGCAGCTCACCATCGTGGCCGTCGTGCTGCTGCCCGTGCTCGTGATCGCCCAGCGCAGAGTGGGGCAGGTGCGCGCGCGCATCGCCACCAAGACGCAGGAGTCGCTCAGCGACATGACCGCGATCACCCAGGAGGCGCTGAGCGTCTCGGGGATCCTGCTGGCCAAGAGCTTCAACCAGCAGCAGGCCGAGACGGCGCGCTACGAGGCCGAGAACCAGAACCAGATCTCGCTGCAGGTGCGCCAGCAGATGAGCGGCCAGTGGTTCTTCGCGATGGTCAACATCTTCCTGTCGATCATCCCCGCGGTCATCTACATCGTCGCGGCCTACCTCATCACGGGCGGCACCGACGTAACGGCGGGCACGATCGTCGCCTTCACCACGGTGCAGGCGCGCCTTATGTTCCCGCTCCTGGGCCTGCTGAGGGTTGCCCTCGACCTGCAGACCTCGTCGGCCCTGTTCGCTCGCATCTTCGAGTACCTCGACCTCGTTCCGGCCATCACCGACCGGCCAGACTCGCACGCGGTACGCCCCGAGCAGCTCGGCCGCATCGAGTTCGACGACGTGGTGTTCCGCTATCCGCAGACTCTCCCGCGACGCTCAAGGGCGTCTCGTTCCAGATCGAGCCCGGGCAGTTCGCCGCGTTCGTCGGCCCCTCGGGTGCTGGCAAGACGACCGTGAGCTACCTCATCCCGCGACTGCACGACGTGACCGACGGCAGCGTGCGCTTCGCGGGCGACGACGTGCGCGATCTCGAGAGCGATTCGCTCGTGCGCAACATCGGCATCGTCAGCCAGGAGACCTACCTCTTCCACGCCACGATCGCCGACAACCTCCGCTACGCGAAGCGCGACGCGACGGCCGACGAGCTCGAGGCCGCGGCGAGAGCGGCGAACATCCACGACACCATCGCCTCGTTCCCCGACGGGTACGACACCGTCGTGGGCGAGCGCGGCTACCGCCTCTCGGGCGGCGAGAAGCAGCGCATCGCGATCGCGCGGGTGCTGCTCAAAGACCCCGCGGTGCTGATCCTCGACGAGGCGACGAGCGCCCTCGATGCGATCGGCGAGCGAGTGGTGCAGGAGGCGCTCGACACCGCGTCGCGCGGTCGCACCACGATCGCCGTGGCCCACCGCCTCTCGACGATCGTGGATGCCGACGTGATCTTCGTCATCGTCGGGGGCAAGCTCGTCGAGCAGGGCACCCACTCCGAGCTGGTCGCGGCCGGCGGGATGTACTCAGACCTCTACGCGCAGCAGCTGCAATAGCCCCGAATTCGGGGCTGTTGCGCCTGAGACGGTTGTGGCTAAAGTGAACGAATTACAGCGATTCTTCGCGCCTGCAGCCAGGAGTCTTCGATGTCTTCAGTCGGCCCCACCCCTCCGCCCGCACCGGGCACCCTCGTGCTGCCCAGCGCGAGCGCGAAGGGTGGACTGAGCATCCGGTCGTTGCTGCTCATCATGCTGCTGCTCGTGAGCATCGCGTCGAGCGTCGTGGTCGGCATCATCG
>JAQSCO010000039.1 GCA_029945445.1 Lacunisphaera sp.
ATCGAGTAGGAGAAAATAGAAACAGTTGTTAGGCTGCCTCTATTTTCGTCCTCTCACACCACCGTGCGTACGGTTCCGTACACGGCGGTTCCTGAGTCTTTCAGCGGTTCAGGATTTCGACCATCGAAACGAGTCCACATGCTTTGAAGTAGGATGCCGGGAAGGCTTGGTTCATGTGGCTGGCACCGGAGTTCCACCACGGCCCCCTGCCGTTGAAGGCGGATTGCCGCGCCCTCGACTCGTCCAGTCCCCGCCTTTGCAGTTTCTGGTAGCGCGTCCAGTTGCGTTTCCATTGCCGCCAGATGAGCTTGCGCAGGTGGTGCCTGATCCAGCCGTCGAGGTCTTCGGCGTAACGCTTGGTCTGCGCCGTGCGGAAGTAGTTGATCCACCCCCGTAACAGGGGGTTTAGCTCCTCGTCGATGAACCGACCGAGGTTCCTCCCCTTCCCACGTCGCATCGCCTGCCTCACCTTGTCCTTGAACCGTTGGATGGATTTATTGGCAACCGCTATCCGACGGGCCTTGTCCGCTAGGAACGTGAACCCGAGGAAGCTGCGCCGCCACACCCTGTCCACCGCGCTCTTGGCCTCGTTCACCTTCAGCTTCAGACGCTTCCAGAGGTAGTCCGTCAGGGATTGCTTCACCCGCTGGCCAGCCTTCTCGCTCTTGAGGTAGATGTTGCAGTCGTCGGCGTACCGGCAGAACCGGTGGCCACGTTTTTCCAACTCCTTGTCCAAGTCATCGAGCAGGATGTTGGCCAGCAGCGGCGACAGCGGGCCTCCCTGCGGCACCCCCTTGCGCCTTGCCTCACGCTTCCCGTTCACCATCACATCGGCCTCAAGGTACTTCCGGATCGCCTTCAGGACACTCCTGTCCGTGATTTTACTCCGGATTTTACCCATCAGCACGTCGTGGGGCACCTCGTCGAAGAACTTCTCCAAGTCCATGTCCGCCACCCATGCGTAGCCCTCGCGGACATACGCCTGCGCCTGCTCGACCGCCTGCGCGGCCGACTTGCCGGGGCGGAACCCGTAGCTGTGCGCCGAGAACCCCGGCTCGAACAGCGGACTCAGGATTTGCAGCAGCCCTTGCTGGATCAGCCGGTCGGTGACCGTCGGTATCCCCAGCTTGCGCACGCCACCGCCCGGCTTGGGTATCTCCACCTGCAACACCGGGTCGGGGCGGTAGGTTCCCGCAAGAAGCTCCGACTTGATGCGCCGCCATTCCTTGTTCAGGTGACCCTGGAGCATCGACACATCCATGCGATCCACGCCCGCAGCGCCCTTGTTGGACACCACACGGGCGTATGCGGCCTTCATGTTTTCACGTTCGACCAGACGGTCGATCAAAAGAACTGCCTCCGGAACACGCGGATCTTCTCCCGATGGACGGTTCGTAACGCTCATGGGGTACCTCCCGCATTCCGTGCAGTACCTCGCCCGTGAGCTTCAAGCCCGCTGACTCTCTTTTCTGTTACTTTTTCCGATTCCATGGTCAAAACCGTTGTTCCACAAAACTCAAGTTCGGCCCTTCAACGCTGATCGAGCGCCTACTATGGCCTCGGCTGACTTCTCGCAGGACGCCCTGCGAGACCTCCCCGGGTAATGCGCGACACTTCCCCGCTTATGCCCGCCGCATCTACGTGGCTGCTTTCCGTCCAGTATTGGGCTTTGGACTTATTTGCCTCCTCACCCAGCAGCCCCGCCTCATATGCGGTTCCTGTACGTCGGGCCAGCGGTTTGCCTGCGGCTTCCTTCAGATTCCACCTCGCGATGGACACCCTTGCCGTCCGGCTAACACTTCCCACTGACGAGCGTGTTCGGGACTTTAACCCTAGAGTATCGCGCCATGCCAGGCGCACAAAAAGAAAAGCCGCTCAAAAGCGGCTTCCCATTATCGTTACAAGCATCAGCTTCAATTTTGCTGACCCTCGTGATTCACATTGTGCTCGCCGCCACCATGGCTTACGGCCTTTTTGTACTTGGGCAAATTGATCTTGTCGGCCACGACAAAGGCATCGGGGAATACAGCCTTCACATTCGCAAGTTGGCGCATGGCCTCGTTGCGGCTGATGAAGTCGCCGACCCGCACCCAAAAATGGGGCGGATTCCAGTCCTTGTACACCTCCATGCCCGAGTCACGAAACGAACCCAAGAAATCGGTCTTGGTCTCGTTGGCGATTTCCATCTTGCTTCCAGAATA
>JAQSCO010000040.1 GCA_029945445.1 Lacunisphaera sp.
GTCGGTGATCGAGAAGGTGCTTGCTACCCTGCACACCGCCTCCGACACGGAAGACGCGGAGATCGAGTTCGCGCCGAAGGGTCGCAGCAGGGCGCTCAAGAACAGCGATTCCGGGGTGCTCGTGCGTGGCGCACCCGACATTCTGGTGAAGCTCGCGAAGTGCTGCACCCCGGTTCCCGGCGACGATATCGTCGGGTTCGTGACCCGCGGTGCCGGAGTCTCGGTGCATCGCTCGGACTGCAAGAACGTGGCGTCGCTGCTCGAGGAGCCCGAGCGGATGATCGAGGTCGAGTGGGCGCCCAGCTCGAAGTCGCTCTTCCTCGTGCAGATCCAGGTCGAGGCCCTCGACCGAGCAGGGCTCCTCTCCGACGTCACGCGCGTGCTCAGCGAGAACCACGTCAACATCCTCTCGGCGACCGTCTCGACGTCGAGCGAGCGCCTCGCTCTCAGCCGCTTCGTGTTCGAGATGGGCGACACGACCCACCTCGACCGCGTGCTCAACGCGGTGCGCCGCATCGACGCCGTGTACGACGTCTACCGCGTCAATTCCGGCTAGGGCCGCTCTGCTGTGAGCGGAACGCCGCAGCGGGCATCCTCGCCCTCTGCTTGACTTGCGGCATGACGGATCTCGAGCCGCTGTGGCGGCACCTCCTGGGCCGCAGGCTGCGTGTGCTGAGGCTCGCCCACGGCGAGAAGCTCGCGGAGACCGCGGCCAGGGCCGGGGTCTCGCCGCAGTACCTCTCCGAGGTGGAGCGCGGACTCAAGGAACCGTCGAGTGAGATGATCGCGGCGATCTCGGGAGCCCTGGGCCTGAGCCTGCTCGATCTCACCCTGGGGCTGTCTGACGATCTCCGTTCGTTCCACGAGCTCGCCGCGAGCGACTACCGTCCGAGCGCGCTGCTCATGGCCGCATAGGGGTCGCGAGCCCTCACCTCGTCGATGAGGCCGTACTCCCGCGCCTCCGAGGCCGTGAAGATTCTGTCGCGATCGGTGTCGTGCCGGAGCTTGTCGACGGTCTGGCCCGTGTGATCGGACAGCACCTGCTCGAGGTCGGCCCGCATGCGCACGAGCTCGTCGGCCTGCAGGATGAGGTCGGGAATGGTTCCGCGCCCCTGCCCCGCGGGCTGGTGCAGCACGACGCGGGAGTGCCTGAGCGCCGAGCGCCGTCCTGCTTCGCCCGCGGCCAGCAAGGCAGCGCTCGCGCCCACCGCCTCGCCCACGCACGTCGTCGCGACGGGCGAGGTGATGAACTGCATGGTGTCGTAGATAGCGAGCATGGCGGAGAGGTCTCCGCCCTCGCTGTTGATGTAGAGGTTGATCTCCTGCCCGCTGCCCTGGGATTCGAGGTGCAGAAGCTGGGCCACGAGCACGTTAGCGACGCCGGAGTCGATGGCGGTGCCGAGGTAGACGATCCGTTCGCTCAGCAGGTGCGAGTACACGTCCATGACCCGGTCTCCGCGCGGATGCTGGGTGATGACGCTGGGAATCGAATATGTGCTCATGCGCCGATCCCGACCGGACGACGGCGTGCCGGTGTGACCTGATCGAAGGAGTCGACAACACGGTCGATGAATCCGTAGTCGCGGGCCTGGTCGGCGGTGAACCATCTGTCGTGCAGCGAGTCCTCGAAGATCCGCTCGACCGGCTGTCCCGTGTCGTCGGAGATGATTCCGATCACCGTCTCCCGCATGTGCCGGAGGTCGTCGGCCTGCACCTCGACCTCCACCGTCGAGCCCCCGATGCCCGCAGAACCCTGGTGCATCAGGATGCGCGCGTGCGGAAGCGCTGACCGTTTGCCCGGCGTCCCCGACGACAACAAGAACTGCCCGGCACTGGCCGCGAGTCCCACGACAAGCGTCGCCACGTCGCAGGGAATGAGTCGGATCACGTCCCTGATGGCCAGCATCGACGAGACGGAGCCGCCGGGGGAATGGATCCACAGGGCGATGTCTGCCACGGGATCCTCGGCGGCGAGCGTGAGCAGTTGGGTGGCGAGCAGGATGCCGTTGTCGTCGTCGAGGGCGCCATCGAGCACGAGCACCCGCTGCAGGAGCAACTGCTGCCGTGCCTGGTCGGTGAAGAGTGGTGTCTTGGTGTCAGCCATGGATCGAGTCTCGCCCGTGCGACATCGCCCGGCGGCGCGTTCTGCCTCGGGCAGTTCTGCCGAGGGCA
>JAQSCO010000041.1 GCA_029945445.1 Lacunisphaera sp.
CTCGTAGTAGCTGCGCTGCGCGTGATAGACGAAGAACTGGTCGCCGATCTCCGAGACGAAGAGCTCGACGTGAATCCCGCTCTGCGCGGCCGTGGTGATCGCGTACAGCATCGAGTCGTCGGGCACGAAGTACGGGCTGACGAGGATGATCTTCTCCTGCGCCGAGTAGACGAGCGAGTTGAACATGCGCAGGTTGTTCTCGCCGGCGAATCCCGGACCGCTCGGAACCACCTGGCAGTCGAGGTTGCCCTTGCCGCTCTCGCGCACGGGGGCGGCCTCGCGCTGCAGCAGCTCGTCGGTCTCGGAGTACCAGTCGGTGACGAACAGCGCATCGATGCCGGCGACCACCGGGCCCTCGAAGCGGGCCATGAAGTCTTTCCAGTGCAGGTGCCGCTTGTGGTTCTTCGCGCGCTGGTAGCCGGTCTCGACGACGTTCTGTGAGCCCGTGTAGGCGATGGCGCCGTCGATGACGAGCAGCTTGCGGTGGTTGCGCAGGTCGGGGCGGCGGATGCGGCCGCGCAGGGGCTGGAACGGCAGCATGAGGTGCCACTCGATCCCCATGCGGGTGAGGCGTTTGCGGGTGCGGCGGTAGCCCGGATACTGGAAGTTGCCCAGATGGTCGAGCAGCACCCGCACGGTCACGCCGCGCTGGTGGGCCTCCTCGAGGGCGTCGAAGAAGGGTTTCGTCACGTCGTCGAGCAGCAGGATGTAGAACTCGACGTGCACCGTGCGCTTGGCCTCGCGAATCGACTGCGTCATCGCGTCGAGCGCCTTCTGGTTGTCGGAGAACAGTTGCGCCGAGTTGCCACCGACGAGTGGCATTGAGCCGAGCGTGCGGTTGAGCTCGACCACCGACTCGAGCCACGACGGCCACGGTGGGTCGCGCTTGACCTGGTCGAATCCCTCGGTCGTGTCGAGGATGTACTCGTTGATCTGGCGCTGACGTCGGCGCCGCTTGCGCGGCAGCTTGGCGCTGCCGACGAGGAGAAAGAGCAGGATTCCGACGTACGGGATGAAGAAGATCGCAAGAAGCCACGCGAGCGCGGTCTGCGGGCGGCGGTTGCGCGGCACGTAGATGACGGCGGATCGTGAAGTCGAGCAGGAACAGGAATACGGCGACGGCGACGCTGAACCAGCCGTCATTGGTGGTGGCCGTCGTCATGCCGGAAGTCTAGCGACGGGCATCGTCGAGCTGCGCGCCCCCGAACGGACCCCACGTCACCGTGAGGTAGCTCGCCACCGGCCCTGCGCCCGAACTCGTCTCGAGGACGAGTCCGTTGCGCTCGAACGCGATAAGGCTCGTGCACGAACCGCCCCCGCTCGCGCCGGCCACGAAGGCCGTGACGCACACGTTGCCGCCCGCGGTTCTCAACGCGAAGACGTCCCATGAGCCGCGGCTGCCGAGCCAGCGGATGTCATCGTCACCGGCAGCGGCCCCCGGCCACGCGGGAACGCCGCTCTGGGGCGCCGCGAAGATCTCGAGCGAGGGATGCGGCGCGAGGGCGACTCCGCTCGCGATGAGGGCCGTGGCGAGCGACGCCCCGGCGAGCAGCAGCGTCGCCCGCCGGGGCACGGATGCCACGGCAGGGAGCCTCGCGGGCGGGAGTGCCGAGGCATCCGGGGCCGCCCGCTTCTGTTCCTCGGCGAGGCGGGCGAGCTCGGCCTGCGCCGCGGCGGCCACCCCGTCGTCATCCGGCCGCGCGTACGCTCGCCGCTTGAGGTCGGCGAGCGGGTCTGACATGGCTGCTAGCGGAAGTTGACGAACTGCAGCGCGATGTCGAGGTCTTTGCCCTTGAGCAGCGCCATCGTGGCCTGCAGGTCGTCGCGGCTCTTGGAGGAGACCCGCAGCTCGTCGCCCTGGATCTGGCTCTTGACGGTCTTGGGCCCCTCGTCGCGGATGATCTTGGAGACCTTCTTGGCGTCGTCAGACGAGATGCCGTTCTTCAGGTTGATCTCGATGCGGTACTCCTTGCCGCTCGGGTACGGGTCGCCCGAGTCGAGGCTGCGCAGCGAGATGCCGCGCTTGATGAACTTGGCCTCGACGACCTCTAGCACCGCCTTCACGCGCTCCTCGG
>JAQSCO010000042.1 GCA_029945445.1 Lacunisphaera sp.
CACCGAGTCGACCGTCATCGACGGCGTCCACTACCACCAGTTCGACATCGTCATCGTGGGCGCGGGCGGTGCCGGGATGCGCGCCGCCATCGAAGCGGGCCCGCACGCCCGCACCGCGGTGATCTCCAAGCTCTACCCGACGCGCTCGCACACGGGCGCCGCGCAGGGTGGCATGGCTGCGGCCCTCGCGAACGTCGAGGAAGACAACTGGGAATGGCACACCTACGACACGGTCAAGGGCGGCGACTACCTCGTCGACCAGGACGCGGCCGAGATCCTCGCGAAAGAGGCGATCGACGCGATCATCGACCTCGAGAACATGGGCCTGCCGTTCAACCGCACGCCCGACGGCAAGATCGACCAGCGCCGCTTCGGTGGGCACACCCGTGAACACGGCAAGGCCCCCGTGCGTCGCGCGTGCTACGCGGCCGACCGCACGGGTCACATGATCCTGCAGACGCTGTTCCAGAACTGCGTCAGGCTCGGCATCAACTTCTTCAACGAGTACTACGTGCTCGACATGGTCATGACCGAGGTCGACGGCGTCGAGCAGCCCTCGGGCGTCGTGGCCTACGAGCTCGCCACGGGCGATCTGCACGTGTTCCAGGCCAAGGCGATCGTGTTCGCGACCGGCGGCTTTGGCAAGATCTTCAAGACGACGTCGAACGCGCACACCCTCACAGGCGACGGCGTCGGCATCATCTGGCGCAAGGGCCTGCCGCTGGAGGACATGGAGTTCTACCAGTTCCACCCGACCGGCCTGGCCGGGCTCGGAATCCTGCTCTCCGAAGCGGCCCGCGGCGAGGGCGCGATCCTGCGCAACGCCACCGGCGAGCGCTTCATGGAGCGCTACACGCCGACACTGAAAGACCTCGCGCCGCGTGACATCGTCGCGCGCTCGATGGCGCTCGAGATCCGGGAGGGCCGCGGCGCCGGCCCCAACAAGGACTACCTCTACCTCGACATCACCCACCTCGAGCCCGCGGTCATTGACGAGAAGCTTCCGGACATCACGGAGTTCGCCCGCACGTACCTGGGTGTCGAGCCGTACACCGAGCCGGTGCCGGTGCTCCCGACGGCGCACTACGCGATGGGCGGCATCCCGACCACCAACAACGCCGAGGTGCTGCGCGACAACACGACGATCGTTCCCGGCCTGTTCGCGGCCGGCGAGTGCGCGTGCGTGTCCGTCCACGGCTCGAACCGCCTCGGCACCAACTCGCTTCTCGACATCAACGTCTTCGGCAAGCGCGCCGGCCAGAACGCCGTGAAGTACGTGCAGGGCGGGGCGGAGTTCCTCGAGCTGCCCGACAACCCCACTGCGGGCATCCAGAAGATCCTCGACATGGTCCGCTCCGGTGACGGCACCGAGCGCATCGCCGTCATCCGCAAGGAACTGCAGGACTCGATGGACCGCAACGCGCAGATCTTCCGCACGGAGGAGAGCCTCAAGGAGGTCACGGAGCTCATCGAGACGCTCCGCGCCCGCTACAAGAACATCCAGGTGCAGGACAAGGGCAAGCGGTTCAACACCGACCTGCTCGAGGCCGTCGAGCTCGGGTTCCTGCTCGACCTCGCCGAGGTTCTCGTCTACTCGGCACGCTCGCGGCACGAGTCGCGCGGCGGCCACATGCGCGAGGACTACCCGAACCGCGACGACGAGAACTTCCTCGTGCACACGATGGCCTACCTCGTGGGCGACCCCGAGTCGGCCGACGCCGGTGAGCACATCAAGCTCGGCTGGAAGCCCGTCGTGATCACGAACTACCCGCCGATGGAGAGAAAGTACTGATGAGCAACGCTGTCATGGAGTCCAAGCCGTCGGTCCCCGACGAGATTCCTACCTTCACCGCGACTCTGATCATCCGTCGCTTCGACCCGGAGGTCGACGACGAGCCGCGCTGGCAGGACTTCGATGTCGTGCTGCACGGCACCGACCGCGTGCTCGACGCGCTGCACAAGATCAAGTGGGAGCAGGATGGCTCGCTGACGTTCCGCCGCTCGTGCGCGCACGGCGTGTGCGGCTCGG
>JAQSCO010000043.1 GCA_029945445.1 Lacunisphaera sp.
GCATCCGGTGGCACACTGGAGGAGTGAGACTGCCGGCCGCCCTCGTAGCTGCGGCGGCTCTCGCCGTGGGCATCGGTGCCGCCCCCGCGCAGGCGTCCGAGGGATCCGTCCCGGTCGAAGTCGCGGACTACGTTGCCGCCCCCGACGGGCTGCTCGCCGCCCTCGACGACTTCTACGGCGTCGGGGAGAACGGCACGGGACTCGACTTCGACGAGACCACAACCACGGGGCAGATCGACAGGGTCTTCGCTTTCGCGCCGGCCTGGCTCGCGGGCCAGCAGGTCGACCCGCCCGTGGAGCTCACCAACGAGTGGACGGTGCCCGTGAGCATCGGCGACGAGCCAGTAGGCCTCGCCATCCTCTGGATCAACCCCGCCACCGTCGAGCCCGAGCTTGCCGACTTCGTGCCCGACCGCGACGTCGCCGCCGCGCTCGCCGCGGTTGCGGACGGAACGTTCGTCGTGCACGATGCGCCGCGCTCCGCGTGGTTCCTGCTCGCGCCGCCCGACCTCACGCCCGTCGTGAGCGGCACCTCGGGAATCTCCGGACCCAGCACCCTCAGCGTCTACCAGGGGCTGCTGGCCGGCCCGACTCCCGCAGCGGTCGACCGGGGCCCGAGCTTCGCGTCCGTGCTCTCCGTCGGCACGATCGTCGGGGTCGCGCTCATCGTCATCCTCGTGCTGCTGCTGCCCCTCGCCACGAGGCGGCGACGCGCTCCGGATGACCCACCAGAGCCCGACGAGGGCTGAAGTTGCGGGCATCCGCCGTATCGCCTAGTCTTGCCGGAGCCAAAGACCGCAGGTTCCGCAAGGAATGAGTGTTCGCAAGAACCGCCCGCGCAGGTGTATGAAGTAGCTTTCCCCGTGCTCCGTGCCCTGCGTTTCGAAAGAAACAAGGCCCGGAGCATTATTCATTCGTGCCCGGGTTGTCGATGGCCATGACATCCAACCATTAGGGAGCACCATGGCGAACAAGGAAGCATCGGTCGCCGAGCTTACGGACCTGTTCCGCAACTCGACTGCCGTTCTGCTCACCGAGTATCGCGGACTCACCGTCGCGCAGCTCAAGACGCTGCGCACGACGATCAGTGAGAACGCAACATACGCCGTGGTGAAGAACACGCTGACCAAGATCGCGGCCAACGCTGCGGGCATCTCGTCTTTCGACGAGGAGCTCGTGGGTCCGTCCGCGATGGCCTTCGTGCACGGTGACCCAGTCACCGTCGCGAAGAGCCTGCGTGACTTTGCCAAGGCAAACCCTCTGCTCGTGGTGAAGGGTGGTTACTTCGACGGTAACCCGCTCTCCGCAGCCGAGGTAACGAAGCTCGCCGACCTTGAGACCCGGGAGGTGCTGCTCGCGAAGTTCGCGGGTGCCGCCAAGGCCTCGCTGTTCGGCGCCGCATATCTGTTCAACGCACCGCTCGCCAAGGCCGTTCGCACGGTCGAAGCGTTGCGCGAGAAGCAGTCCAACTAACAAGTTCTACAAGGAGAAAAATCATGGCAAAGCTGACAAGCGACCAGCTGATCGAGGCGTTCAAGGAGCTCACCCTCATCGAGCTGAGCGAGTTCGTCAAGAAGTTTGAGGAGACCTTCGAGGTCACCGCCGCTGCCCCCGTGGCCGTTGCGGCTGCCGGTGGCCCCGCGGCCCCCGCCGAAGAGGTTGAGGAGAAGACCTCGTTCGACGTCGTCCTCGAGGCTGCTGGCGAGAAGAAGATCCAGGTCATCAAGGAGGTTCGCGCGCTCACGAGCCTCGGCCTCGGCGAGGCCAAGGCCGTCGTGGATGGCGCCCCCGGCGTCGTGCTCGAGGGTGTCACCAAGGAAGCCGCCGAGAAGGCCAAGGCCGTCCTCGAAGAGGCCGGCGCGACGGTTACCCTCAAGTAACTTCAGCACCACGAATACAGGAGGGGCACCCGGTAACCAATCGGGTGCCCCTCTTGTTGTGCCGCCTGGGCGAGCCGGGATCAGGTCCGGAACGCCGTAAAGGGAGCAGCACGGCGACGGTT
>JAQSCO010000044.1 GCA_029945445.1 Lacunisphaera sp.
GCCGACGCCGGGCTCCCCGATGAGCACGGGGTTGTTCTTGGTGCGCCGTGTGAGCACCTGGCTCACGCGACGGATCTCGGCGTCACGCCCGATCACGGGGTCGAGCTTGCCCGACCGGGCGATGTCGGTGAGGTTGACGCCGTAGCGCTGCAGCGCGGTCTTCTGCTCCTCGTCGCTGCCGGGAGCTCCCTGCATGTTGGCCATCAGGAACCTTTCTGTGATGCTGTCACGGTGAACTTGGGGGTGCGCGCGATCTGCCGGGTCGGGCCGACGATCCGCTCAAGGGTGGGCTTGTAGGCGAGGTGCGAGTTCCAGACGCTCCAGAGCTCGCCACCGGGGCGCAGCACGCGAGCGGCTCCCTCGAACAACGCCGTAGAGACCCCGGGATGCACTGCCGCACCCGAGTGGAACGGAGGGTTCAGCACCACGAGGTCGACGCTTCCGGCCGGCTCGTGCGCGAGCGCCTCATCCTGCGTGACGCGCACTCGGAGGTCGTTGGCCTCGGCCGTGAGCCGCGCGGATGCCACGGCGGCGGCCGAGCGGTCCGACGCGAGCACGAGGGCGGAGGGGTCGCGGCGCGCGAGGTATGCCGCAAGTATGCCGGTGCCGCAGCCGAGGTCGACCGCGGACTCGTAGGCCGGTGCGCGGTCGAGCGCCTCGAGGAGCGCGCGCGTGCCGATGTCGATCGACGTGCCGGCGAACACGCCGCCCGTGGCCACGACCCACAGGTCGAGATCGTCGTGGAAGCGACGGCGCGGCTCGGCCTCGGCGCCGGGCCGCGGCCCGCGCGCGATGAGCACGCGCGATTTCTGGCGGGCGTGCGTCACGTCGAGGGTGTCGAAGTGGCGCAGCAGCACCTCGTTCATCGACACCGTCATGTGCTTGAGGCGCCCTCCAGCGAACACCACGACGTCGGGATGCGCGTGCGCCGCGATGAGCGCCGCGATCTGGTCGAGTGCCTCGAGGGAGCGCGGCAGCCGCAGTAGCACGACCCTCGCCCCCTCGACGAGCTCGCGCGAGAGCGGCAGCGACTGCGGCAACGACCGCGGGCGGTGATCGAGCCCGTCGAGATTCGCTGCAAGAGCGAGCTCGCCCGCGAGCGAGTCCTGGTGTACGCGAACGCGGGCGGCCCCGCCGTCCAGCGCGCCGAGCGTCAGAGCGCCGTACTCGTCGCCGATGATCGTGAGGTCGCCGGCGAGCTGGGCTGCTGCTTCGTCGAGGATCAGGGTGTCCGCAGCATCCCACGCCCGAAGGTCTGGCGACTCGACATCCGGCCAGCGCCGCACCGCATCGAAGTTCATCGGCCGAGCTGACGCCACACGACGACGGCGTTGTTGCGGCGCACACGCTCGCCCGCGCGCAGGGAGACCACGTCGCCTTCCGTACCGGCGGCGAACACCCGGCGCCCCGGGCGCGACAGCAGCTCGTCGGCGAGCGCGTGCTCAAGCTCTCGCACCCGCTCCGTGAGGGCCGAGACCTGGTTCTCGAGGCTGAGGATGCGCTTGATGCCCTCGAGGTTGAGCCCCTCGGCGCTGAGCGCGGCGATCTCGCGCAGTTGTGCCACGTCGTGAACGGAGTACCGACGCGACTGGCCGGCAGTACGACCGGGGCTCACGAGCCCTATGCGGTCGTACTGCCGCAGGGTCTGCGGGTGCATGCCCGCGAGTTCAGCGGCCGCCGCGATGGGGAACACGGGCGAGAACTCGTCCATCAGTGGTCCGCCTTGGCCTTTTCGAGAAGCTCCTCACGCGGGTTCTCGGTGGGCATCGCCTTCGAGAACGCCTCGAGATGCTTGAGCGCATCGGCGGTGAGATGGCCGGGTACCGCCACCTGCACCTCGGCGAGGAGGTCACCCTCGCCCTTGGCGGTGACAACCCCGCGGCCCTTCACCCGAAGGATGCGCCCACTGGGCGTTCCCGCGGCGACCCGCAGCTTCACGGGCTCACCGCCGAGCGTCGGCACCTCGATTGTCGCACCCAGAGTCGCCTCCACGAAGGTGAC
>JAQSCO010000045.1:0-53081 GCA_029945445.1 Lacunisphaera sp.
CGATGGGATCATTGTTGATGAACCTTCCTAGAGTTGGGCTGTAATATCTCGGGCCGTAGTAGACCAAGCCTGCTTGAGGCTCAGCAGATCCGCGGAAGTTGCTCGCCGCTGAGCCGGTCGACGATCCGCTCGGAGCCGATCACGCTGCGCTGCGTCACCTGCCCGGCCGGGCCGGCCTTCACTGTGCCGATGATCACCGCGGGGCCGCCGGGGCCGAATTCGCTGATGATCTCCGCCGCGCGCTGCGCCTCCACTTCCGGCACGAGGCAGACGAAGCGGCCCTCATTGGCCACGTAGAAAGGATCGAGCCCGAGAATCTCGCACGCCCCCCCGACCAGCTCAGAGACGGGCACCTTGGCCGCGTCGATGGCGATGGCGAGCTTGGCCGATTCCGCCAGCTCCACGAGCGAGGTCGAGAGTCCGCCGCGCGTCAAGTCGCGCAGGCAATGGACCTGCAGGCCCGCCGCCAGCAGCGCCCGGACGGGCGCGACGAGCGGCGCGCAGTCGCTCTCGATCGCACTCTCAAATTCCAGCCCGGCCCGTGTGGCCATGATCGCCATGCCGTGCCGGCCCACGTCGCCGCTGAGCACGATGGCATCGCCCGCGCGGATGCTCGACGGCGCGATGGTGAGCGGCGTCTCGATCACGCCCACGCCCGAGGTCGTCACGTAGAGCCCGTCACCCTTGCCGCGCTCGACGACCTTCGTGTCACCGGTGACAATCGCCACGCCCGCCACGGCGGCGGCGGCCTTCATCGATTGGACGACCCTCTCCAGGGTCGCCATGGGAAAACCCTCCTCAAGAATAAAGCCGGCGCTGAGCCAGAGCGGGCGCGCGCCGCACATGCACAGGTCGTTCACCGTGCCGTTGACCGCCAGCTTGCCGATGTCCCCGCCCGGGAAAAAAAGCGGGCTGACCACGTGCGAATCGGTGGTGAAGGCCAGCCGGCCACCGCCCGGGAAGCTGAGCATCGCCCCGTCATGCTGGGCCTCCAGCCCGGGGTTGGCGAACGCCGGCCGGAACACGCGGTCGATGAGGTCCTGCGTCAGCCGGCCACCGCCGCCGTGGCCGACGGTGATCTCCGTCCGGTGCGACAACGGCACGGGACAGGTGGTGAAACCGGAGAGCGTGGAGCCGGTGTCTGACATGGCGCCAGTGTGGGCCCGGCGGCCGGAATCCCGAGCCTATTTGATGCGCAACCGCTGCCGGACATTGCGCATTTTTTGCCGCCTCAGGACTTCAACAACTCCTCGGCGTGGGCCAGTGCGCTCTTGGCGCTGCGGTCGCCGAGCATGCGGGCGAGCTCGGCGATGCGCTGCTGGTGATTGCCGTGGATGGGCTCGATCTCGACCGAGGCCCGCGCGCCGCTCTGGTCCTTGCTGACGACGAGATGACTCCGCGCCTGCGCCGCGACCTGCGGCAGATGGGTGACGCACAAAACCTGATGGCGCTCGGCAATGTCAGCCATCTTCTCGCCCACGATCCGGCCGATCTCGCCGCCGACATTGGCGTCGACCTCGTCGAACACCAGCAGCGGCACGTCGTCGATCTCGGCCAGCACGGCCTTGAGCGCGAGCATCACGCGCGCCAGCTCGCCGCTGGATGCGATGCGGTGCAGCGGCAGCGGCGGTTCGCCGACATTCGGTGAGAACAGGAACTCCACGCCGCAGTCACCCTGCGGCCCGAGCTCGGGCAACGGCGTCAGCTGCACCCGGAAATCCGCCTTCTTGAACCCGAGCTGCACGATGACCTTGCCGGCGATCTTCCCCAGACTGCCGCCGGCCTTCTCGCGCGTGGCGCGAAGCTCGGCGGCGGCCTTGCGGGCGGCCTTGAGCGCGTCGGCGATCTGCTTCTCCAATTTCGCCAGCGAGCCCTCGACGTCGCCCTGCAGCTCGAGTTTCCGGCGCATCTCGTCGCGCGCGGCGAGCACGGCCTCGACCTTCGCGCCGTATTTGCGCTTCAGCTCCAGCCAGGCGTTCATCTTGGTCTGAAGGATCTCCGCCTGCTCGGGATCGAAGTTCAGCGACGAGGCCAGCGAGGTGAATTCCGCATCGAGGTCACCGAGCTCGAGCGACGCGGACTGCAGCCGGTCGGCCAGCGGCTTGCTCGTCGCGTCGAAGGCCTCGAGCTGGCGTGCCGTGCGCAACAGCGCGGACAAGCGCCCGAGCAATCCCTCCTCGCCGCTGAGCCCGTGGCTCAGGCCCGACGCGAGCGCGATGATTTCCTGCGCGCTTTGCTGGCGCGAGAAGTCGCGCTCGAGCGCGGCGATGGCCTCGTCGGTCAGCTCGAGGTCGTCGATCTTCGCGAGTTGCACCTGGAGAAACTCGATCTGGTCGGCGGAGAGCTTGTCGGCGCCGAGCAGTTGCGCGTGCTCTTCCGTGAGCTTGCGCCACCCGGCGTAGAGCGCCTGGTATTTCTCCAAGACGCCGCTGTTCTTGGCGAAGAGGTCGAGCAGCTCGCGCTGGCAGTCGGGCTTGAGCAGCCGGCGCGGCTCGCCGGGACCGTGGAAGTCGATCCACTGGCCGCCGAGCTCCTGCAGCGCCGAGAGCGTGGCCAGGCTGCCGTTGACGGAAATCTTCGGGGCCTTGTCGCGCGGGAGGCTGCGCTTGAGGATCAGCACGCCGTCGTCGCAGGGCGGCAGGGCGAGGTTGGCCAGCACCATGTCGAGCCGGCGCGTGTCGGCGAAGAACAGCGCGGCCTCGACCTCGGTGGCGTCGGCGCCCTGGCGGATGACGGTCTTGTCGGCCCGCGCGCCGGCCAGCAGGGCGAGCGCGCCGAGCAGGATGCTCTTGCCCGCGCCGGTCTCGCCGGTGACCGCGGTGAAGCCGCTCTCGAAGTCGAGCTCGACTTCATCGAGCAGGGCGAGGTTGCGGATGCGCAGCGATTGGAGCATTTACTAACCACGAATGGACACGAATTAACACAAATTCAAGCACGACGGCGGCTCGGATACCCACTTCGTGTTCATTCGGGTTTATTCGTGATTTTCCTTCGGAATTTTCCTTGCACGATACAGGCCGCGCCGTTCATACATGCACCCCTTCCGGACCTTTAGCTCAGTTGGTTAGAGCGTTTCCTTGACATGGAAAAGGTCACTGGTTCGAGTCCAGTAAGGTCCACCATTTAGCCCCCGCTTGCCGGGGGCTTTTTGTTTTCCCCGCGGGGATCGTGATCCGCTATCCCTTGCCGTCAGCCCCCACCGCTTAGTTATCCGTGATTCCCGAACGGTGATATTAATTCAAGGAGACAGACGTTCCCGGCAGTCTTGCACATCATAACCGCCGGGAGACAGCAACTGAACCACGAGTTCCACCGCCCCAACGACGGTCGCATTGCCGAGCGGCAAACTGGTCCACGTCTCCGTGCCGGGCTTGAAATCGGGCAACTCCACCTCGCCCGAATCCAGGGTCGAGCCGGAGGCAGCCAGTTGCTTCCAGTTCAATCGGTAACCGCGCAGGACATAACTCGGTATTTCGCCCGGGCTCCGCGGTTCCAGGCGGACGACGCGATTGCGCACCGTCAGCGAATGCACCGGGCTGTAGAGCTGGCGGATTTGCGCGTAGGCCGCCTTGGGGCGGCGATCCACCGTGACCACGCCCCACTCACGATTGCCGGAGGCAGGAGTGCCTTTGTAAGCGCTGCGGTAATCATTAAAGGTCCAGAGGGAGATGCCGACGACGTAGGGCAGTTCTTGCAATGGTTCAAATCGCCGGGCGAGCTGCGGAATAGTGGCCTCCGGTGATGCGCCAATCTGATTCGCGCCGAACTCGGAGTAGAAAATCGGCAGCTGCGGCCATTTCTCGTGCAGCGTCCGGGCCTTTTTCTCGTTCTCTAAGCCGTAGGTGTTGTGCATCAGAAAGTCCGAGACTGAGATCGGGTCGTTGCCGGGATGATATTCGGCGCGCGAGCCACTGAAGCTGACATAATTAACCAGCCGATGCGGATCGAGCTGCCGCGTATAGTTGATCATGGATTTGCCATAGGCGTCATGCTGCAGGAGTTCGTTGCCCACGCTCCAGCCGATGATGCACGGATGATTATAATCGCGCTCGATCATCTCGCGCATCCATTGCGCGGTGAGCGGATTGCCGGGCGACATGTTCGGATCGCCCGCGCCCCAGACGGGAATTTCCCCGAAGATCATCATGCCTTTCTCGTCGAGGTAATCGAGCAGGTTGGGCGCTTGCGGGAAGTGCATCAGCCGGGAGAAGGCGGCTCCGGCCCGCTTCATCAAATCCACATCCTGCTTCACCAGTGCGTCGGGCTCGGTATTGCCGGTGGTGTTGCTGTCGCTCACGCGGTTGAAGCCGCAGACCCGGATGCGCTCGCCGTTGAGCAAAAGGCTGGTGGCGGTCACTTCGATTTTTCGGATACCGAAGCGGTCGCTCTTATCGTGAACCACCTTGCCCCCGACGGAAATCTGGGTGGTGAGCCGATACAGATTGGGATGATCAAAATCCCAGAGCCGCACCCGGTCTTTCGGCAGGTTGGTTGCCAACTCCGCCTCCACTTCGCTCCGCGCAGGAATCGAGATCGTCGTAGTCAAGGCCGCTTCACCCGCGCTATCAATTCTCCCCTGCAGGGCAACTACCACCGGCTTCTCGCCCGCGTTGGCCAGTTTGTAGCGAACGATCAGCCTGGCCGTGCCGGCCGGCAGATCGGGTTCGCTGCGAATGTGCTGCCAGACAATGCGGGCGTCCTGGTTGGCGATGAGCATCACCTCACGACTGATGCCGCCCCAGTGCCACCAGGCGCCGCGACCATCGGTGTTGTCAGCGCAAACGGTCACGGTATTTTCCCCGTCGCGGAGAAACTTGGTCACGTCGAACTCAAACGGCGTATAGCCGCCAGTGTGCGTGCCCACGAGCTGGCCGTTTAGCCAGACCGCGGCGGTGTCATAGACCGCATCGAAGTGCAGTCGAATGTGCCGGCCCTGCCATGCCACCGGCACGGAGAAAGAGCGTCGATACCAGCCCTGGCCGACATGGGTGGAATACGCCGGCAACGTATCCCAATTGCCCGGGACCGTGATGGCATCCCACGGCGCGTCGGCCGCAGCCACGGACGCCGCATTGGTGGTGAACTGCCAAAGGCCGTTGAGGGATTGGCGCAGTTCACCCGGCGACTCGACCACGCTGGCGCCGGCAAGGCCGCTGAGGCCGAGAAATAGCGTGACGCCCAAGGCGTGCAATCCTGACCGCCGCTGTTGCCGCTGGGGATTGCGGACCTGGGATTTACCGCAGGCGAAATTCAACATGAGACGTCACGGGTCAATGGTTAGCGTAGAATTCCCCCAAAGGCGTCAGGGAATTATCCGGATTGAAGAGCGCCGACGTGCCCAGTGGCGCGCTGGTGATCGCCGCCGAAAACCAGGCATAGCGTTCGAGGAAATTCAGCTCATCGAGGGCCGGCAGGCACTCTTTCATGAACGCCAGGACATTGGCCGCAGGGTTCCGATGCTCGGCGACGGACTTGGCCTTCCAATCACCGACCGCGAATTCGGTGATCCAAAGCGGCTTGCCATAGCGCTCGTGGGTCTGGGTTAGTTTCTTGACCAACTCGGCCACATTCGGGCCGCCATACGAATGCACGCACACAAAATCGACCCGGTAGTTCAAGGCAGCGGCCCGCTTCATGAATTCGACCATCCACGCATTGTCCGGATGCACACAGGCGGGACTGCCCAGCCTGAGGCCCGACTCCATCAAGGCAGGCCACGCTTTGATCGCGGCATCGACGCTTACATTACCCTGTTTTTTGCCATCGGGCTCATTGAAGCAAAGGACGCTGCGGCTGCCGGAAGACTTCACGTTGGTGAGGTCACTGAGAAAATTCTCGGGGTTCCGGTATCCCCATACCATGGGGACGAATTCGACGCCCCCCGGGGTCGATTCCGGTTTGGCTGAGCCCCAGGAATAGGTCCACTGGGGGCGAATGGATTCCAGCTTGCGCCTCCACTCGTCAGTTTTGGTGGTGAGGCCAAGGCCCTTCTTCCTTGAGCTCTGCGTCGCACTGTTTACGAAACGGGCGCAGCCCGATTGGACCGCCAAGCCAGCCACTGCTGCGATCCTTAGAAATTGCCGTCGATTGATCATGCTGGTCGGTGAGTTGGGTTTGATGGGATTAGGCATAACAATGCACGGCAAAGAGGGCCGCGGGAATCTCGCCGCCCGGTGCGGTGAAATGAATTTCCAGACAATCCGTCGTCACTGGTTCGGCGAATTCAAGCACGCGGCGTGAATGATGGTTATCGGTCAAACGGGCCAGTATTCCGGCAGAATGATTCCCGGTCGCACTGGGCCCGGCACGCGGATTCGATACTACGACCTCCGGCACACAAAAGGGCATCACGCGTTCTGGATGCCCCATCAGCACGGACTCCATGGGGTGATCGAAGTCCGTGTCGAAGCGGAACTCGACGCGCGAGATCTTCCGGACCGTCGGCCAGGTCAACTTGAGGCAAGGTTGCTTGTCCGCAAACGCGGCGACCCAGGCGTTCGGCTGACGCGTCGGCCGAGCAAACCCGTTCGTCAGATTGGCCACGGTGAAAAGATCGAGGTGCGGTTCGATCCGGCAGGCAAAGTTTTTGCCGCCGGGACGACGCTCGGGGATCCAAAACTCGAAACTCTCGATCCCGCTGCCCGGCGGCGGGTCCTGCCGGGAGGATTTCGCCACGGCCCGGTTAAATTTCTGCGACACCGCCAGCACGCCAGTCAACCGCTGGTCGCTCAAATGAACCGCGACGTGCGGATTGGCCATGAGGCAGACGAAGACGTAGCGCGGTTCATCGATCACCGCACCAAACTCCATCACCACGCTCTGCCGCTTGCCCGGGTGAAGCGGGAACCGTTGGGTTTTTAATGTGGTGTCCGGTGTATGGTTGTCCGGTTTGCTGCTGATGCGGAGCTCCAGTTCCAATTCGGTCGGCTCAGTCACATCCACGAGGCAGGTCACCTTCGGCATCGGACCCGCCTGCACCGGCAGCATCATGGCCCGGGCGAAATCCAATTCGCGGGTCTCGCCACATGGCCGGAGTTCACCCAGCCGCAATTCGCTGCTGGCAGTGAACGCGGCGGCTTTCGCGAGATCGGACTTGTCCTCTAAGGCGACGCCCGGAATGAAATGACCCTGCTTGAGCAACTCGGCCTGCAATTCGCCAATGTAGGGGCGCGCCGCGATGGCGCTTGGGGGAAGCCGGTAACGATGGCACAACGCCGCCGCCATGCCCACCGCTTGTCCGTTGAGGGCGCAGGTCGCCATGACGCGCGTTGAGCCGAACGCGATGTGCGACGCGCTGATGATGCGACCGGCCAAGAACAGGTTTCGGATGTTGCGACTATAAAGGCTGCGATACGGAATCTGGTAAACCCCCTTGGCGTGCCATTGCTGGCACCCGGGCTTCTCGCTGTAAACGCCGTCGCTCGGATGCAGGTCAATCGCCCAGCCGCCAAAGGACACCGCGTCGGCCTGTGGTCGCTGTTCGACCAGGTCCTGCTGGATGATCATGTGGTCGCCTTCGAAACGGCGGCTCTCGCGCTTGCCGGGAATCGTGCCCACCCATTCGAGCGTCAGATTGGCGGCTTCGGGAAACTTGCCGGAATTCTTGATGTAATCCCACACGCCATAGGCAACTTTCCACAGTTCCCATTTGATCGTTTCGGTTTCGTGAATCGTGTCGAGTTTGCCCCCCCATTCCAACCACCACAGCCGGCAGCCCGAATCGCCTGCCGCAAAATCCCGGTAGCGCGGGATCTGCGTGATGTCCTTGAGGGCAAAGCTGGGCGCGATAAACTTCACCGGACGACCCGTATCCTTGGAATAAAAATACAGCGAATGCCCCAGGAGTTCGTGGTTGGCTTCGGCGGGAGCGAACCGCTCGCCAAACTCACGGCGCGACTCTGTGCCCATGCGGAAAGCCGCCCCGGCCAGGAACCCCACCACGCCATCCCCGGAGGCATCACAAAACAACGGCGCGGTCACAACATACTCCGTGGAATTCTGCGGGCAGAAGGCGCGGACGCTCTTGATGGTATCCGCATCGCCCTTCTCCAGGTCGTGAACCGCCGTGTTTAGCAGCAGCGTGATGTTGGACTCGACCAGCACCTTTTCCAGCAGCACGGTATCCAGCACCAGCGCGTTTCCTTCGGGATTACGATACAGGTTCTCGACCAAGATTTCGTCAATGACCCCGCCCTCCCGCGCCCAGCGGTTATTGTTTCCCATGTGGGAAGTCGCGCCCAGAATCCACAGGCGCACTTCGCTGGAGGCATTGCCACCTAGCACGGGACGATCCTGCAGCAGCACAACCTTTAGCCCGGCCCGCGCCGCGGTAATGGCGCCGCACACGCCCGCCAGCCCGCCCCCCACCACCGCGAGGTCGGATTGCCACTCCCGCTTCAGGAGCGGTCGTTTGCCCTCCGTTCTTCCCGATAATATCATAAAATTGTGCGCCCGAGGCGGCGCGTGTCAGTAGTGCTTTGAAATTGTGAGGGTTACTTGCCGCTCCCGGAATCCAAATCAGGTTGCCAAGGAGTTGGGCCGTCCGCCTTGGGGCGGAGAAATTTCGCGCCGGTCGCCCTATACCAGTCATGCAAGCGCGCACGCATCGTCTCGACGCGGGTCGGCTCCTTGTCGGCCAGACTGTTCCTTTCCCCGATGTCATCCTTCAAATTATAAAGATCCACGGTCCCGGTTTCATAGCGCTCGACCAATTTCCAATCGCCCATGCGGACGGCGCCGCCGGGGAACCCGCCCTGATTGGAATAATGCGGGTAATGCCAGAACAGGGCATCGCGGTTTAGCAAACCGTTGCTTCGTAGAAGCGGCACTAGTGAAACGCCGTCCTGATGCTGTTTGGGCAGGAGCGGCAGTCCGGCGATATCCAGAAAAGTCGGATAGAAATCCATGCTGATCACCGGCACCTCACATGTTGACCCAGACTTCGTGACTCCGGGCCAGCGCAGCAGCATTGGCTCGCGTATGCCGCCTTCATACACCCAGCCTTTGCCCCCGCGCAGTGGGAGATTGGAGGTTGGGGAGCCTTCGGCCGTGGATAAGCCCCCGTTGTCGGACATGAAGACCACCACGGTGTTTCTGGCGAGGCCCAGTTCTTCCAGCTTGTCGAGCACGCGGCCGATCTGCTCGTCCATCGCCTCGACCATCGCACCATAAACGGGATTCGCCTGCAGGATGCGCACCTCGCGTTTGGCTGGCCCCGGCCACACCTGTTCCTCTGGTCCGAACTCTGGTTGGCCGTCTGCCAACAATCGCTCTCGCTTGGCCTCGTATTTCCTTACCAAGTCCTCGCGCCCTTGCAGCGGGGCATGGACCGAGTAATAGGCAAGGTAGAGCAGGAAGGGTTTGTCCTTCGATTGTTCGATGATTTTGAGCGATTCGTCAGTCAACGCCTTGGGCAGGTGCGTGCCTTTGGGATAGGGCGGCAGACGGGGATTGTCGAACGGGGCAAAATAGCCACCCTTCGGCGACCCGGCCGCCCAGCCGCCGATGTTCACGTCGAACCCTTGATGCTCCGGCCAGTATTTCTCGTCCTCGCCGAGATGCCACTTGCCGACGAAGGCCGTCCCGTAGCCCTGCTGCTTCAACGCCTCGGCCAGCGTCACTTCCTCCAGCGGCATTGCTTCACTCAGCGGCGCGGGCTTGAAACGTCCCTCGCGCGTCGCCCCAAACCAATCGGTGCACGCATCGCGGGTGGGATATTTGCCGGTGAGAACGCTGAATCGCGTCGGGCTACAAACTGGATTGGCTGCATAGGCGTTCTTGAAATTCACACTCGAGCGCGCCAACCGGTCCAGATTCGGCGTCTCGTAAAAGCAATTCGGGTTGTTCGCCCCGATGTCCGCCCAGCCCAGATCATCCGCAAGGATAAAAATAAAATTGGGCTTTCTGGCTGGTGGGTTCGTTTCGGCCCAAACGTTTAGTGTGAGAGAAATTCCCACGAGCACCGTGCTCAAAGTTAAAAGGCCTTTTCTCGCCCCAATGATCCGGTAAAAAATGTCCACCCCCCGGGAAGCCGCCCCCGCCTCGGACGAACTCTTCCCTTTCAGGACAGGCCGAGTATAAATCTGCGATGTTCGCGCAGCAGCTTGGCGCGAGCCTGAGGCGGAACAACAGACCGCGTGGATAACTTTGCCAACCACCTCAGCAGGTTTCTGTGGGTTAATCTTCATCATGTTTAAATGCGTGCGGTTGACTGCCCCCAAGGCTTCCGCGCGAAGAGCCAAATCAGAGCAAACGCCACCGGGTGCAATCCAATCATGGCGTAAAAGACCGGCCGATAGGAATGGTGCGTCACGACCCATCCCACCGCTTCGTTCATCATAATCCCGCCCGCGGCACTCCCGGCCGCGATGAAGCCAAAAGCGGTTGCCAGGATCCGCTTGGGCACGAGGTCCACGATATAGGTGCTGATGCTGGACAACCAAGCCGTGTGGGCCAGCGCCACCAGCGCGGCAAAGGCGAACGACCCGCCCACCGTGGGGGTCAAGGCGATCAGGGGAGCGAACGGCACCAGGCACGCCGCGCCCAAAAGCACCCGCCGACGCGATGCCATCGACTCCGTGCCATGCTTTACGAACCATCCCGAAATAAATCCTGCCGCCAGAAATCCGACATCGGCCGCAAGATAAACCACCCAGATACGCGACAGCTGCCCCTGTTCGAGGTGGCGCTCGGTGTGCATGTATTTTGGCAGCCAGAAATTCAGAAAATACCAGACCGGGTCGGTCAGCAGCCGCGCAAACATCAGGGCCCACACCGCAGGATTGCGCAGGATCTCACTCCAACGCCTGCGCCAAGTCTGGTCTTTGGTCGCGCCATCATCCTGCTTTCGCTCCGTCAAAATTAAAGCGCGCTCTTCCTCGGTCAGCCACCTGTGCTCCTCGGGCTTACGATAGATCCACAGCCACAGAGCCACAAAACCAAGGCCGAACAAGGGCGTGACGGCAAAGACGCCGCGCCACCCCAAATGACCGGCCAGCCCGACCACCAGCAAGGGTGCGATCACCGCGCCAAGGGCTCCCCCCACCGAATAGATCCCCACGGCAATGCCGCGATCCTTCGCGGGAAACCATTCGGCGACCACCTTGGGCGAGGCCGTGTAGCCCCCCGCCTCGCCCAGACCCAACATAAAACGAGAGATCCCCAGGCTCCCGACCCCACGCGCGAAACCGGTCAGGGAATTAGCCACGGCCCACCAACCGACAAAAAGCGCCAGGGAGATGCGTGCACCCAGCCAATCCACCAGCCAGCCAGAGCAAAGGTAGGCGATCGTGTAGGCGACCATGAAGAAGCTCATCACGTGGCCGTATTGCTGGTCGCTGATCCCCAGATCCTCCTGGATGCTGGGGGCGAGCACGGCCACGGTATTCCGATCCAGATAGTTCAGGATGGAGGCAAGCAGCAGCAAGCCGGCGATCCACCAGCGGAAGTGGCGGATCTTGAAGGATGGAGTGACTGGTGCGGCGACGCTCAATTGTCCTCCCGGGAGTTCCAGGTGAATTGCGGCAAAAGCAAATTCCAGCGCTCACCCGTCGGGCCGGCCCCGCGAACATTCTGCGTCTTCATCTCGATTCTGCCGCGTAAATGTTGGTGCATGCATATCCCGTTGCCGGGCGCCATGGCGCCAGCCGCTTCCCGCGATCCGCTACACCCCGGGCGGATAATGTTTAGAGATTCCATGCGGCACGCTCTCAGGAAGACGCCACTCCATTGCTGCGTCGGATATACTTCGCACATCAGCGGGATTCGGCTTAATGTGGAGAAGTTGTCTCCTTCGTTGACACCATCCGCGGGACCTCGCTCCCCACCGGTTGCACGAGCGGGAACTGCGCATCATAGAGATTCAGCTGCCGACGTTTCCACTCCGCACCTTCGAGTGTGACCGGATGGGGCAGCCGCACGTCCCAATCGCCCAGGCGGGCCAGCAGGGTTTTGGTACGCTCAAGGTTTTGCAGGGCGACGTCGTGCTGCTCGGAAATATCCGAACGCAGATTGAACAGCAGCGGCAGCCGGTCGGGCAGCCGCACGAGCTTCCAATCGCCATCGCGAATGGCCGCGCTGACGGTGAACCGCCATTTCAATTCGTGGTGCGGCGCCGAGTTGTCGCGGCCGGTCAGGTGTGCCATCAGATCCGTGCCCGCCAAGCCCGCGAACTGCGGCTCCGCGGCGCCCGCCAACCGCAGAAACGTCGGCGTCAGATCCAGCGAGCTGATCACCTGGTCGTAGATTTTCCCTGCGGGCAGACGGCCCGGCCAGCTGAAGACGAAGGGCACCCTCATTCCTCCCTCAAGCAGCATGCCCTTCTGCCCGTTGAGCGGGGCGTTGAGCGAGGCGTTTTGGTCGACTGGCCCGCCGTTGTCGCTGAGGAAGACGAGGAGAGTCTTCTCCGCGAGGCCCGCGGCCTGCACCGCGTCGAGCAACCGCCCGATCTGGTCGTCGAGCCGGGCCACCATCGCGCAGTAGGTGCGCCGATTCTTGTCCGGGATGAAGGCAAAGCGCCCGAGGTCCTCCTCGCGGGCGTTCATGGGCGCGTGGGGGGCGTTATAGGCGACGTAGAGAAAAAACGGGTGCGCCCGGTGCCGTTGAATGAACGCGATGCTCTGGTCGGTGATGTTGTCAGTCAGGTAGGTGATGGCTCCGACCGGGCCGAAGTTGCATTCGATGTCGGGCTCTGGTCGGCCTGGGACGGCAGGAAAATAGCGGTGCCCGCCCCCGAGAAATCCCCAGAATTCATCGAAGCCGCGGCGCAGGGGGTGGAATTGCGGCCGGTCGCCCAGATGCCATTTGCCGATGAGGCCGGTGACATAACCCGCCGTGTGCAACCGGTCGGCCATGGTTCGCTCCGTGACCGGCAGGCCGTTGTAGTCCGGGTCGAACCCAGGTTGAGTGTTGCTCAGGTTGTTGTCGTAGCCGAACTCGACTTGATTGCGGCCGGTCAACAGTCCCGCTCGAGACGGGCTGCAGACCGGCGCCGAAACATAACCTTGGGCGCAGACCACGCCGGAGGCGGCCAGCCGGTCGAGATTGGGCGTAGGGATTTGCTTGCTGCCTTGGAAACCGACGTCGCCGTAACCGAGGTCATCGGCGAGGATCAGAATAATATTTGTCCGGGGCTCAGTGGCTGCGTCCGCCCTCGCGTGTGGCACGGCCGCCGTGGATAAGATCGCCCAACACGCAAGCCACCGGGGCAGCCCCATCAACCGCCCCGGATTTGCGACCGAGCAATCCCCTCTCCGTCTGGGGTCGACCGGTTTCATGCTCATTCAGGCAGGGTCCACCGATATTGCCAGCTCACGAGCAACTTCCCTTCGGCGTCAAACTCGACCGGCAGCCAGACATAGAGCGAATCCTGCAGGTTCCATTTGTTCCAACGATCGAACATCGCGATAAACCGGCCCGGTCGGCCGGCGACGGGCAAGACATAGTTGCTTTGGCATCCAAAGGTGAGTTCGGCTCCCGGGCCTTGGCACGGATTTCCCAGTTCGCGCCACGGACCGAAGATCGAATCGGCCACGGCGGAGCGTCCGGGATTCGGATCCCATCCGGTGGTGCCGGAGCCGATCATATAATATTTGCCGTTATGCTTGAATATCGCGGGCGCTTCCCACGCCTTGCCGATGTGAATCCGGGCGTATTTCCCGGCCGGGCGCAGATAATCATCGCTCAGCTGCGACACGTGCATGGTCTGGTTCGATTCGGAGGCGTAGAACTGGTAGGCCGTGCCGTCGTCATCGACGAAGACCGTCATGTCGCGCGCCATCTGGCCGCCCTCCAAATCACGGGCCAGCAGGTTGCGGGGAGAAGGCTTCAGGTCTTCCTCGGTCGCGTTCAATGGGCGGGCCCCGGCGTTGGGACGGAAGCTGCCCAGGTATTTAAACGGCCCGGCGGGCGTATCGCTCACGGCGACACCCGAGCGCGCGGCCGCGTAGTTCGGGCTGTCCTGATGAAACCACATCACGAACTTCTTGGTGCGGACGTTGTAGATGACCTTTGGGCGCTCGATGACGTTTTCGGCGGCGAGATCATGGTCGGGATCCTGGGCGTTCGAAGGCAGGGCCAGGCCCTCGTTCTTCCAAGTGACAAGGTCAGTCGAAGAATAACACGAGACTCCACCGGCGATCACCCGCGTGCCACCCCAGGCCTTGTTCACCTTGGGCAGGTAGGTCAGCCCCTCCTTGAACTCGCCATACCAGTAGTAGATCCCCTCGTGGAAAAGCATGCCGCCGCCATGGGCGTTGATGATCTGGCCGTTCGTATCCCGCCAGATCGTGCCGGGTTCGACTACGCGCGCGCCGGCGGGGGCGGCGGCCAGCAAAACAAGACCACACACGATACCTGTAGCCACGAAGAGATTTTTCATATGCAAGAAAAGGGACAAAGCATGCCGGCGCGCGGGCGACGGATTGCTGCTGAAGATAGCAACTGTGCCGGCGGAAAACTACCCCCCGTAAGGGGGGGATTTGCGCTCAACGCAGTTCGATCGCGCCCAGATCCGGTGCGCCGACCACGGGCTGTCCGAAAATATCCTCGGCCACCTCCAGGCCCAAGGTCAGGCCGATCTCGTCGCCGGGGATGAATGGAATCTTGATGCCCCGATCCTTGACGAGCGCCCGGTTACGCGGGGTATAGTCCGTCAGCGCGAGACCGCCCGGCTGCGCGAAGGACGGATCACCGAGGAGCGGGGCCGTGTCCTGCAGGCCGAGACCTTCCGGCCAGTTGTCGGCGCGCAAGAAAAGATTGTTCGCAAAGAACACGCGCTCCCCTGCCCGTTCCGCAACCCGTTCGTCGGGCGCTTGGTCGCCGGCGACGCGAGAACTGCGTCCCACGAGGCAGAAGATATTGTTGGCGATCAGCACGCCGGCGGCCGTGGGGGCGATGGCAAACTTCGCCTCGATGTCCGCCCCGACGTAGATCGTGTTGTTGTAGAAGTAGGAGTTGAAAGGACCGCGCGGCGGCTGGCCCGAGCCGACAAAACCGCTCAGCCAAAAGACCTTGCCCTCCTGAAAGGCGCCGTTGCGTCCTTTCACCCGGCGACCGTCATCCACGCTGATGTTGTAGCGGTAGGCGCAATTGAAATTGTCCCCGAGAATTTCACAGAAGCCGCCGGCATTGCGGGCGCTGAGGTTGTATTGCACGATGACATTGCGACAGTGGTAATCGACATGGACTCCCGCGGAATCGCCCGGGCCGTTGGCATTGGTGAACCGGCTGCGCTCGATCACCACATCCCGGGTGCTCCACGTCCAAAGCCCGCTGCCGCGGCCCCAGTTGCGCGTATCCCCCGTGCTGCCGGAATGGTCCACGGTCAGGTTCGCGAATCGCCCACCGGTGACGCCCGACAGCTGGATGCCCGGACCGCCGCTGTTGGAAACCACCACATTTTCCACGAGCACGTCGCGAATTCCGTCCACGGGAGCCGTGAATTTCAGGCCGGTATGGTCGACGCGGTCGATGACACAGTCGCGGATCGTGATGCCACGCAAAACCGCCTGGCCGGGGCGAACGATAAAACGGATCCCCCAGCCGTAGCGGCCGTTGCCGTTCGCCGTCTTCACCTCGGCCGCCGGACGCACGAAGCCCGGCTGCTCAAATGAAACCGACTTCACGAGCAGCCGGTTTAGGACAATGCCGGGATACTCGCCTGCACCGTCAACCTCGACCAGCAAGCCGCACCGCATGTCGCCAACCGGCGCACCGCCGTCGGCGGTGAGGGCCAGGTTCTCCACGCGGACATGGCGGCAATTCTTGAGGCCCAGCGCACCCGGCGTGCCGCGACCGTCCATCAGGGCGGTGGCGCGCGGGTCGACCCCGGGGCGTGGGTAGCTGCCGATCACGATCGGCGCCGCCGCCGTGCCCGCCAGGGACTCGAAATACAGGCGGCCGGTGTGCCGCACGCCGGCGGCGAGCAATAGCTGGTCGCCCGCGCGCAACTCCGCCTGTTGCGCACGTTTTAGGGTGCGCCAGGGATGCTCGGTGCTCGTGCCGGCCGCTTGATCGTCTCCTGCCCCCGGATCGACAAAAAACGTCACCGCGTGGAGGGCACCGGCCACCAGCAGGTAACCGGCGAGAGCGCGAAGTCCGTGCTTCATGTGAGGAGTGGCGGTGGCGGTCCCAACGAGAACAAGACTGCCTGTTGCCGCCGAGCTAATGGGAAACTTGCCGGCGTATGTCCTCGAGACGCTGGCGCAGCTCGGCCGCCTTCTCCGGGAACTTGGCGATGACATTGACCTGTTCCGCCGGATCGTCGTGCAGATTGAACAACAGGGGTGATGGGATCCGGTTGCCCACGAATCGATCGTCAGAAGGATTGGCTCCGCCCACCGCAGTCGCCTCGCCGTGCTGGGTGGCCGGGATGTATTTCCAATCGCCCGCCCGCAGGGCCAGCGTGTCGGAAATGCCGTGCAGCACGGTGTGATCGCGCAAATCCGCCGTGGTCCCGCCGAGCAGAACGGAAGCAAGATCGAGGCTGTCGGGCGAGTCCTTGGGCGAGATTTTCGCCCCGCCAATATCACCCAGCGTAGCAGTCAGATCCACCAGGCTGAACATCTGCTCTGAGACCCGCGGCGAAATGTGCCCGGGCCAGCGGGCGATCAGCGGCACGCGGCAGCCACCCTCGTAGACGAGGTATTTCCAGCCCCGCAGACCGCCGGCCGGGCGATGGTCCTTCACGCTTTCCTTGGCCCCGTCGAAGTAGCCGTCGAACAGAACCGGACCGTTGTCACTGCTGAAGATCACCAAGGTGTCCTCGGCCAGATGAAGCCGATCAAGCGCCTGGAGGATCTCGCCGGCCGCCCAGTCCATCTGCTGGATAACGTCGCCCCGCACGCCGACCTCGCTGGTGCCGACGAAGGGCGGCTCGGCCACGCGGGGCACATGCGGCTCAAAGAGTCCCACATAGAGGAAGAACGGTTTGTCGCCGTGCGACTCGAGGAATTGGACGGATTTTTTCACGACCGTGCTGGCGAGTTCTTCGTCCTTGAAGCGGGCGGATTTGCCGCCCTGCATGGATCCGATGCGGCTGATACCGTTGATGATCGTGCCGGAGTGCTGCTTGTCCGCGCGCTGGCGCAGCATCTCGGGATGAGCGAGGCCGGTGGGCTCGTCGCCGAGGTCATGCTCGTAGCTGACCTTGATCGGGTCGGCCGGATCAAGTCCGACCACCCGGTCGTTCTCGATCCACACCGAGGGCACGCGGTCCACCGTGGCCGGGATGATGTGGCAATAGTTGAAGCCCACCTCGAGAGGACCGGGGGCGATGCGGGCGTTGAAGTCAACCGTTGTGCGTCCGTCGCCCAATCCCAGGTGCCACTTGCCGATCGCGCCGGTGAAATAGCCGGCGCGGCGCAGCGCTTCCGGCAGCGTCACGCGTCCCGGCTCGATCGAGAGGGGGGCGTCTCCCGGCAGGATCCCTGTGCGCTTGGCCGGCTGCCGCCAGGCATACTCACCGGTAAAAAGCGAGTAGCGGGTCGGCGTGCAGGTTGACGATGGCGCATACCCACGGGTGAAGCGCACCCCGGCGGCGGCGAGCCGGTCGACGTTGGGCGTCTTGATCCGCGTGGCGCCGTAGCAACCGAGGTCGCCATAGCCGAGGTCGTCGGCGACGATGACGAGGATGTTGGGCCGGTGGGTCACGGCCGGGGCGGCAGCCGGGCCGGAAAGTACCATGAGCCCGAGCACGCTGCCGCCGATGACGACCATCCGGCGCGACCTGCGCGCCGCTGATTGGGAGGCGGCGAGCAGGTTGGGCAGTCGGCTCATGTCGAAGTGGCCCAAGGATGCCGCACGCTGGAATCAGAACGAGAACGAATTCGAGATGCTCCAGGAGCGCTCGGGCGGGATGCGAAACGTGCCGTAGGTGCCGTCCGCGTTGGCGGCGATCGGGATGATCTGTTCCTTGGCGTTGAGATTGCGCACGTTGAGGCCCACATTCCAAGTCACCGGGCTGCCACGGATCTTTAATTTCCGCGTGTAGCCGACGCTGAGGTCAACCGCGGTGTCGGTCGGGCCCCAGTAGGGCTTCGTGATATCGGAGACGGAATCACCCGTGGCATTTTTCACGATCGGATAGCCAATGCCGATCCGGTCCTGCCAGCGGAGCGCACCGCCGAGATTCACGCCGCGCAGGAAGCCGCTGCGAAAGTCATAGCGCGTGACGACGTTGGCCCGCCATTTCCGGATCTCCGGCGAAGCAGTGCCGGAGAGCGCAGCGGCGGTGCGGACTGGGACGAGCGACTCGGCCACGTATTGTTCCCAGAAGGTGCCCAAACCTGTGCCCGCGGTGGGACTGCGGTCGCCCGGGAGCAGAGCACCGCTATACTTTGTGTCGAGATTGCTCTTCCACGCGGCGGCAAAGGCCAGTTCCTCGGCGGCCGCATTGGCCTTTACGGCCTGGTTTTTCGCCACGCTGACGGAGATGCGCCAGTTCTTGGTGGGATTGATGATCGCCTCGAACTCCGTGCCCGTGGACTCGGTGTCGCTCACCGAGGTGTAATTCTGAATGGACTCCGGAATCCATTGCAGCGTGGCGCCACTACCGGTAAAGCGCGGATTGAAGTTCTTGGTGGGACCAATATTCGCCTTGAGGCGGTCCGGGATCGTATCGTAGACGGCGAGAGCGACGTCGGCGAAGGTCACGAAGGCCGGGTTGTTGTAATGAAAGGCGCTGGGAACCAGCCCGGCATCGCGGGACTGGAGCATGCGGCTAATCACCGTGCTGATGTAGCTGTAGGTGGTTTGGCTGCCGATGGCAATGGCGTCGGCCTTGATGCGCGTCCTGAATTTATTGACCCGCAGATCAAGCTTCCCGCGGAAGAAGCTGAGCGAGAGGCCGTATTCGCGGGTGTCCGCCGACGGCGAACCGAGTTCTTCGTTCCAGATGTTGCGCCGCACGCCGACGGGATTGAAATTCCCCGACACGTTCCAGAACGCGCGCACCTCGGTATCCCCGGTCAGCTTGACCGGCAGCAAGCCCACGACACTCTTCGTCCAGCTGCGCTTGCCCTGCGTCACGGCGGGTTGGTAAACGATCTGCGATTGGTCGAGGTTGCCATCGGCGAGCCTGGGCGGAGTGCCCGCGGAAAGCGTCTCATCGTGATCTTCGCGCCAGCCGGCGACAGTCACGATATGATCCTTGAGCCAGTGGCTCTGGATGGCAAACGCCGTGGATTTCAGGGCTTCCTTTTGGTCATTGATGCCGGCGAGGATGCGCAGTGGCCTCGACGTGCCGGTGACGAACGCCCGGGCCACCGGATCGTAAGCCTGCAGCGTATAGGTCTGGCCGTATTGCGGGTGGCCACTGGTGATCGGGCTCAGGCGGACGTCACTGACGCTGTTCGCATTGACCAGCGACGGGCCAATATAGAACCAGCCATTGACCTGGGTGCCGAAAGTCCCGGGGAGCGCCCCAGACAAGCTGGATTGGGGGTTGAGTTGCCCCGTCGGATCCCACGTGCTGGAGAAAGTGTGGTTGACGCGCTCGATTTTCGTATCGAACAGGAGGGCCGAGACAGTGTGCCGGCCAAGATACTGCATGAATTTCGAGCCGCTTTGGGTGAAGTCGTGCTTGAAGAACGCCGTCATCTGGTAGGACTCGCGCGTGGAGCGATTCAGGGTATCACGAAAAACGTCGGGGGTGCTGATGAACGGACGACCGAAATTCGGATTCGGGATGCCCAGCGGAAATTCCACCGACCTGACGCTGAGGACCGAATTCACGTCGACCATGATGCCCTCGTCGTTGCCGGAACCGGGGATCGGAAAGTCATGGCGCCGGGTGAAAGTCTGGTCGTTGTAGGCCACTTCCAGGCCGGCCTTGCCGCCCATAAACAGCTGTTCGTAGCGGAAGTCGGCCGCGGCGAAGCGCTGGTCGCGGTGGTCGAAGACACCGGTGAGCAGGTTGTCGTAAAAATTGAAGATCTGCGGATCACTCAGGTGCGTGCGGTAGTAGCCGGCGCGAAGGCGATTGGCATCACCGGTGCCGCGCAACGCCCCATTGGGGCTGCCCGCCAAGGTGACCGGGATACTGCCCTGAAAGCCCTGGACGCTGGCGAGGCTGGGGGTGGTGATGCCCACACCCGCGTTCGCGGAGGCCGGGTCGGCGTAAATGAGCGTCCATTGGTTAAACAGCGGGAACCCCGCGATGATGCCCGTGACGGCCGAGGTGCCCGTGACGGTGACGCCGGCAGAGTTCTGCGTAAGGAGGCGGGCACCGTCAAATTTCCACTTGGGATTGATGGCATTGAACCAGTTGCCGACGGTAAAGGTCGGCGTGATCGGGTCGGGCGGCACGCCATCGATCTTGCCCTTCTCGAAGTTCGCGCGGAACGTGCCGTTGCCCAGGAACGAGCCGCGCTTCGGCTCGAACAGGCGGTAATTCACCGCCGCGTAGAGGCGCTGGTCCTTCGCGTAAGCCGGTTTCTGGCGGAAAGAGGTGTCGTCGTTCAGCAAGTCGAGACGCACGGCCAGACGCTTCGGGACGAGGACCTTGTTGAGGTGCACTTCCTCGCGGTGGGAGCCGTGCTCGCTGAAGCGGGAGACAAAGCGATAGTTGTCCTTGAACGTCGCCTTGCGCATCGCCGCGTCGATCACGCCACCGGCGCTGCCGACGCCCGCAAGGATCGCGTTCGGACCCCGGCTGATGGTGACCGAATCGAAATCAAAGCCGTCCGAGGGAATATCGGAGGCAAAAAAGTCGCGGGTGCGGGTCGCCGTCGCCAGGGCCCGCACGCGGTTGACGCTCGAAGGATCGTCGCGAACCGCGGCGGAGCTTTCACCGGTGACGCCCGACATGTTGCCGTTCTGGCCGCCGGCCTCGGTCGACATGGTGTAGGTCAGGATGTCCTCGATCTTGGAGACCTTGATGTCCTCGAGGAATTCGGCGGTGTAAACCGAAACGGCCGCCCCGACGTCCTTGAGGTTCGTGTTGAGGCGCGTGCCGGCCAGGGTGTTCGTCGCCAGATAGCCCGACTCCTGCGTGGAGGAGACGACAAATGGACTGAGTTCGATCACCTCGCCCTCCTTCGGCCCCGGGGTGGTGGCGGGCGTGACCTGGGCGCAGACTTGCGCCGCCGCTAGGAGGCCAACAGCCACAACGGAACCAAGTCGCTGGCGCAGGTTGGACGGGCGGGACTGCCTGGGCGCAGGCCACGCGGGAGTAACTCGATCGGATGAGCGGGGGGGGGTCATGGTGCTTGGGCAGGGTCTCGAGGTAACGGTGGTGGGTAGCCAGGCACCGGGAACGGCGCTGGCGGTGGGGTGCAGGAGTATCAACTTGCGGAAGCATAGCAGCCCTTCCCTGCCTTCGCTACCCCCCGTCGGGGGGATTTTTGCCATCCGGCTACTCCAGGTGCACAATGCCGTGGCGCACCGCACTGATCGCCGCATCCGTGCGATCCCGAACCTTTAATTTGGCGAAAAGGGTCTTCAGGTGGGATTTGACCGTTTCCTCCGAGATGAACAACTGGGCGCCGATCTCCTTGTTGCTGCGGCCGCGGACCAGCAGGTGCAGCACCTCCTGCTCGCGCCGCGAGAGCGACTGGCGCCGGGCCCGCTCTGCCAGTCGTTCGGCGATCCGCTGCGGAATCTCCGTGCTCCCTTGGTGCACGCCGCGGATCGTGCCCGCGATCTCCTCGGTGGACATGTCCTTGAGCAAGTAGGAGCGCGCCCCCGACTGCATGGCGCGAAAGACATCCTCGTCGGCATCGTAGGTGGTCAGGACAATGGCGCGCACCCCGGGATCGCGCGCCAGCAGGCCGATGATCGCCTCCACGCCGCCCATGCCCGGCAGGCGCAGGTCCATCAATACGATGGACGCCGCGCCCGGGACGTAGGCGGCGAGCGCCTCCTCCCCCGAGGCGAATTGCGCCACCACTGACATTCCGGGCTGGCTGTCAATCAGGGCGGCCAGCCCCATGCGGAAAGTCGGGTGATCGTCCACGATCATGACTTTGATGGCGGTATCGGCGGATTTTTTCATGGGGTGTCTCCTGGGGTTGCAAGCAGCTTCAGACCGAGTCCGGGGATTCGACGATCACCTCGATGCGCGTCCCGCCCCGGGCATCGCGGCCGACGGTGAACTTTCCATTCAAATGGGCGACCCGCTCGCGCATGCCCCGCAATCCGAAGTGGCTGCTGGTGGCGCCCTCGGCCGCGGGATCAAATCCGGGCCCGTCGTCGCGCACGACCAGCCGCACCGCGCGTTCCTCGTAGCCGAGTTCCACCTCGATTTCGCGCGGCTGGGCGTGCTTCAGCGCGTTTGAAACCGCCTCCTGCCCGATGCGCAGCAGGTTGTTCTCGACCTCCGGCGCGAGCCGGCGGGTATGGCCGGTGACGTGAGTCCGGATCTCGCACGGCCTCCCGGCGCCCAGTTGGGCCGCCACCAAGCGCAGCGCTTCCGGCAGATCATTCTTCTCGAGAATGTGGGAGCGCATGTTCCAGATGGATTCGCGCGCCTCCGCGAGGCACTTGCGCACGATCTGGTGCGCCGTCACGAGATACGACACCACCGGATCAAGCACCCCGAACTTGGCGGAATTTTTCGCCAGCTCCAGTTGCATGGACACCGCGTTGAGGTCCTGCGCCAGCGTGTCATGAATGTCGCGCGCGAGCCGGTTGCGCTCGGCCAACATGGCCGAGAACTCAACCTCCGCCAGCTTGCGGGCCTCCTCGCGCTGCCGGATCTGGTTTCGCGCCACGATCGCGACGACGACCAACGCCAGCAGCGCCACCACCGCAAGCGGGATCATCAGGAAGAGGGCCCGCCTCGTGGTCAACCACGGGGCCGCGCGCAGCACGGTCAGGTCGCGGGGGTCGCGCAGCCACAACTGCAGGTCCTCGGCCAGCCAGAGGCCGGTCGGCCGCATGAAATTGGTCTGGCCCACGACGCAGATGCCCGCCGCCCGCACCAGGCTGCCCGGTTGCCACGCGGCGACATCCTCATTCGCGGCGGGCTGCAACATCCGCGCATGCACCTCGATTCCTTCCCAATCCAACACCAGTTCCAGTTCCTCGGAGGAAGTTCGGATCTCCCGCAACTTCGCATCGATCACGACCAGATTGGTGTCGTGGAGGGAAATATCCTCCGGCGCACTCAGCCGCTGCGGCACTGGGGCCGGACCCGAAGCGATCTTGCGGAATACCGCGTCGCTGAGACTCGGCGCGTAACCGCCGTGGTCGGGAAACCCCAGCACGTCGACCTCGTCGCCCGGCGCCAGGTTGCCCTCCTGCAACGAGGCGACCCGCATCCCGCGGTCGCCCTCCCGCAACCAGAGCGTGTGGCGGTCCTTGTGGCCGGTCACGACCCCCCGCACATGCAGGCGATGGCCGCTGAAACCACTGCGCGAAAATCGCAATACCTCGCCGAGCCGCTGTACCGGCAGGGCAAACGGGTCGCGTGCCGGCGGCACGATCACGTCGATCATCGAGGCATCGGCCAGCTGCAAGTTGGCCCGCACGAACTGGCGGTTGGCGTTATGCACATTGAACACCACCCCCCGCAGGCGAACCTCGGCGTCCACCAATTCCTGCGGCTCCACCGGCCCGTTGATCTGGATCTCCATCTTGTCGTCACCCTGGGCGAACGTCACGAGCCAGCTCTGGTGCGCCGCCGGATCAGGCGCGACCGCGCCGCCGCGCGATACCGGGATCTGATCCGGCGGCGTAGGCTTGCAGGAGCGCACGATGCCGCGCAACTCGACCCAGGCGGCATCCAATCCGCCGGCGTCGAGCTCGGCTATTGTTGTCCGGCGTGGCGGCGGCAGGGTCCCTGTGCCGGTGCGGTCTATCCGCTGCGCCCGCACGATCGGCGCGAAGTCACCCGCTCCGCTCGAGCCCGTGATTTCCAACTCGTCGCCGAGCCGATAGTCGTCGGGCACGACGTGATCCAGTTCCACGTAGATGCCCTCGGTGTCGTCGATCAGGACGATCGCGTTGCGGGGCGCAGTCACGAGCAGGAGCTTGCCGTGCAGTCGCACCGGCCGCCCCGTGGCGGCGGCTTGGGCCGACAGCGACCGCACCGCCGCGGCATTGTCCAAAACCGCGCCAGGGGCCACATCACCCGCCGTTGTCGCCACCGCCCAGGAGCAGAAGGTCAGCAGCGGCAAGATTGCCTTTCGGCCGTTAAACACGCGGCGAGTTTGTTGGCGGGCGAAAAATTAACGCGAGCCCAAACTGGCCTTGAGCCGCGAGCGCAATCCCCGTCGTCCGGGGAGTACCCAGGATCCCTTGATCGATGTGATCGCCGGCCTTAGATTCACCCGCCTAGGGGGTGGTATTTTCGCCGTGGCCCGCTATGCTTAAATGGGTATAGTTCCCCCTGATCCGCCACCTGGATCGGCTCTCAGACTCCGTGCCGCCTTTCTGCCCCGATGAAAACCCCCGCTCGCAAAATCCACACCCTCATTGCGCTCCCCTTTCTGGGATTGATTGCCTCGGCCCTCGCGGACATCCGGATGACCAGTATTTTTTCCGAGCATATGGTGCTGCAATGCGACGCCGCAGTGCCGATCTGGGGCTACGCCGATCCGGGCGAAAAGGTCATCGTCTCCTTCGCCGGCCAAAGCCAGACAGGGACGGCCGACCGCGCTGGAAGGTGGAGCGTGAAACTGGGCGGACTCGCGGCCGGAACCCATGGCACCCTCACGATCGAGGGGCGCAACCGCATCGAAATTCAGGACGTCCTGGCCGGCGAAGTCTGGCTCGCCGCCGGACAATCAAACATGCAGCTCCGGGTACACGAAGCGGCGAACGCCGCAGAGACGAAAGCCTCTGCCGATTTGCCCGGGATCCGGATGTTCACGGTCGCGCACCGCCCGGCGGAGTCACCCGCGACGGACTGCGAAGGCCAATGGGTCGTCTGCCAGCCGGATAGTGTCGGGAAATTTTCCGCCACCGCCTTTTACTTCGCCCGGGAGTTGCACGCCCACCGGTCCGTGCCGGTCGGTGTGATCAACGCATCCTGGGGCGCCACGCCGATTGCGGCCTGGACGAGGCGAGGCGCCATGGAGGGCCGGCCGGAACTCGCCCCGATTTACGCTGAGTGGAATAATAAAAACCGCCCGCCCCGCCCGGAAGACGCGACGCCGCTCAGCCTCTCGAAAAACTACCCCGGCAACCTGTTCGACGGCATGATCGCCCCGCTCATTCCCTATGCCTTGCGCGGTGCGATCTGGTATCAGGGAGAAAACAACGCGAACTCGGACCAGCCGGGATTGTATGCGACCCAGCTGCCGTTGCTGATCCGCGATTGGCGGCAACAGTGGGGCCGGGGGAATTTCCCCTTTGCCTGGGTGCAATTGCCGAATTTCCAACCGAAAAAAGCCGAGCCGGCCAAATGGCCGTTGGTTCGCGAGGCCATGTTGCGCACGCTGGGGGTGGAAAACACCGGCATGGCGGTGACCATCGACGTGGGTGAAGCCAACCAAATCCACCCCAAAAACAAAATCGCCGTCGGTTATCGCCTGGCGCTTTGGGCGCGTGCCCAAGTCTACGGAGAGACGATTCCTTACTCCGGCCCTCTACCCGTTGGCCACAAGGCCAACGGAAACGAGATCACCGTCGCCTTCTCTCATACCGATGGCGGGTTGATCGCGCACGGCGACCAGTTGACAGGATTCTGCATCGCGGGCGCCGATCGTCACTGGGAGCCGGCCCAGGCGCGTATTCATGACCATCAGGTCATTCTTTCCCACCCCGGGATCGCCGCTCCTTTGGCCGTCCGCTACGCTTGGGCGGACAATCCGGAATGCAATTTGTTCAACGGCGCCGGGTTGCCGGCGAGTCCCTTTCGCACCGATGAATGGGAATGATGGCGTTTAGCGGGTCCACGTCAGATCGCGGCGAGGGGAGCCCGGTGGATCACTTCCGCCCCGCGCCCGCGCGCGACTCCGGCTCTCGCCCACGCACCTTTTCACTCGATTGAGGGGGAGACACCTTCGGGGGCAGGATGCTAGACTCCGCGCCGCCCCAACGCCCCCAGAGTCCGCCCAACCCTAAGGCGGATTAGCCCCAGTCCCCCTGCCTACCCGCCCCAACCATGATTGAGTCCTTCCCGTCTGCGCTGCTGGCGCAGTTGCCCATCCACCTCCCACTCGCCCTGACCGGTGGCGCGGGATCCGCCACCGCCGGTGGTGTCGCGCTTAAACTCGCTGGCGTCGACTACCTCATCCTCGCCGTCTACTTCTCCTTCGTGCTGGGCATCGGCTGGGTGCTGAAAAAACACCTGAAAACCTCGACTGACTTCTTCGAGTCGGGCCGTTCCCTGCCGGCGTGGATCTGCGCGCTGGGCTTCATCGGCGCCAACCTCGGCGCGCAGGAGGTCATGGGGATGGCGGCTTCCGGCGCCAAATACGGCATAGCGACAAGTCACTTCTACTGGGTGGGCGCCATCCCCGCGATGATCTTCGTCGGTATCTTCATGATGCCTTTCTACTACGGCTCGAAGGCCCGCTCCGTGCCCGAGTATCTCAAGCTCCGCTTCGACGAGAAAACGCGCACCTTCAATGCGCTCTCCTTCGCGGTGATGACGGTGTTCTCGTCGGGCATCTCCATGTTTGCCCTGGCCAAGCTCCTCAATGCGATCCTCGGGTGGAACTTCGACGCCTGCATCTTTATCTCGAGCGTTATCGTCCTCATCTACATCTACACCGGCGGCCTCACCTCGGCGATCTACAACGAGGTGCTCCAATTCTTCCTCATCGTGCTGGGCTTCCTGCCGCTCGTGCTCCTCGGCCTGAAGGATATCGGCGGCTGGGACGGCCTGATGCAACAGCTGGGCGCCTACTCGGAGGCGCAGGGCATGCCCGGCGCGTGGAATCACTCTTGGGCGCACTTGAATGAGGCAAGCGCCAACCCCATCGGCATCGAATGGTTCGGCATGGTCGCGGGCCTCGGGTTTGTCCTGTCCTTCGGCTACTGGTGCACGGACTTCCTCGTCATCCAGCGCGCGATGGCGGCCAAGGACATGAATTCCGCCCGCCGCACTCCCCTGATCGCGGCGATCCCGAAGATGATGTTCCCCGCCCTCGTCATCCTGCCCGGGATGCTCGCCATCGCCCTTTACCACAAGGGTGGCACTGCCGCGATCGCGCTCCCGATGGGCGCCGACGGCCACCCTGATTACAACATGGTGGTGCCCGTCATGATCGCGAAATACTTCCCGAACGGCATGCTCGGGATCGGCCTGACCGCGCTGATGGCCTCGTTCATGTCGGGCATGGCCGGCAATGTGACAGCGTTCAACACGGTCTGGACCTACGATCTCTATCAGCGCTGGATCAAGCCCGACGCCTCCGACGCCCACCTGATCAAGGTGGGCCGCGTGACGACCGTCGTGGGCCTCATGATCAGCGCCGTCTGCGCCTACGCGGCCACCAAATTCAACAATATCATGGACATGCTCCAGCTGATCTTCGGCTTCGTGAACGCCCCACTGTTCGCCATTTTCCTCTGCGGCATGTTCTGGAAGCGCGCGACCGGACACGGCGCGTTCTTCGGCCTGCTCACCGGCACCCTCACGGCCGCATTCTTCCAGGGCAACACCGTTCCGGCCGGCGAGACCGCGAGCCTGCTCAAGGGCGGCTGGATGTCGGTGCAGCACACCTTCACCAGTTCGATGGCGCAGAGTTTCTGGATGGCGATCTTCGCCTTCAGCGGCTGCTTCCTCGGCACCATCATCATCTCACTCTCGACCGCACCGAACCGCACCGACGACGAGCTGCGTGGCCTCGTTTATTCGCTCACGGAGAAGGTGGTCGATCAGCAAGGCACGCCTTGGTATGCGCGTCCGGCCGTGCTCGGCGTCATCGTCCTCACCCTGACCGTCGCCCTGAATATTGTCTTCTGGTAACCCCCACCCACCCCATGCACCAACTCGACGTCCGCCTCCCGATGGGCCTGCTCTTCCTCACCCTGGGGATCATCCTCGTCGTCTTCGGCGTGATCTCCGATCCCGCGATCTATGCGCAGCACTCCCTCGGGCAGAATGTGAACCTGACCTGGGGCGCTCTCTTTGCCCTCTTCGGTGTCACCATGCTCTGGCTGGCCCGCCGCGCGCGGCCATCCTGACCGATCCCGCGCCTCCGTCCGCCCATGACGAAAACCGAACCTAAGTCCGGCGACCCAAACGCGGATCTGGTTGCGCGGGTGCGGCGCCAGTTCGAGGCCCTGCACGGCCGCAGCCCCGCCCTGGTCGCGGTGGCGCCGGGCCGCGTGAATGTCATCGGCGAGCACGTTGACTATAATGGTGGCTGGGTTCTGCCGGCCGCCATCGACCGCTGCCTCGTCATGGCGGTGGCCCCGCGCGACGATGACCGGGTGCGGCTCGCGACGGCCGACTTCGACGGCCTGCTGGAATTCAGCGCCCGGGATCTCGGGCCCGGCTCAACCAAGGACTGGGGCCGCTACGTCCGGGGCGTCATGGCCGGTCTGGCCCGCGCGGGCCACAACGTGCCCGGGTTTGACGCCTGCGTGGCCTCGACGATCCCCGTCGGCGGCGGCCTGAGCAGCAGCGCCGCGCTCGAGGCCACCACGGGCCTCGCCGGACTCGCCCTCTGCGGTGCGGAGATGGAGCGCTTCCGGCTCGCCAAGCTCTGCCAGCAGGCCGAGCACGACTACGCCGGCGTGCCCTGTGGCATCATGGATCAGGCTGCGGTGCTCTGCTGCGAGGCCGGCCACCTGCTGCTGCTCGACTGCGAGGCGGAGACCTACCAGCAGACCGCCTTCCGCGCGGAGGGGTGGAGCCTGCTGATCATCAATTCCGGTGTGGCCCACGAACTGGCGAGCGGCGAATACGCACTGCGCCGGTCCGCCTGCGAGCAGGCCGCGCGGCGGTTGCGGGTGCCGTCGCTGCGCCACGTCGGGCCGGACGCGCTGGCCGGAGCGCTCGCCTTGCCCGGCTTGACCGACGAGATGCGCCGCTGCGTGCGCCATGTGGTGACCGAAAACGATCGCACCAGCCGTTGCGTCACCGCCCTGCAACGCGGGGATATCGCCGCCGCCGGGCAACTGCTCAACGCCAGCCACGCCTCCCTCCGGGACGATTACCGGGTGAGCTGCGAGGAACTCGATTTCATCGCTGCTACGGCGCAACGCGACCCCTCCGTCGCCGGTTGCCGGATGACGGGCGGCGGTTTCGGCGGGTCCTGCGTCGCACTCGTCCGGCAGGAGGGGGCCGACGACGTCATCCGCCGGATCGGAGATGCCTTTGCGGCGAAATTCGGTCCGCGCCCGGCCGCCTTCGTCACGACCGCTGCGCCCGGCGCCCGGCTGATCGCTGTCTGACCCATGGCCACCGTTCCCGCCCTGCTCCCGCACCGCCGTCACAATCCCCTGACAGGCGAATGGGTCCTGTGCTCGCCCCATCGTGCCACCCGACCCTGGCAAGGCCAGCAGGAGGCCGTCGCGCGCGACACCCGTCCGGCGCACGACCCGAATTGCTACCTTTGCGCCCGCAACCGGCGGGCCAATGGCGCGACCAACCCCGACTACCGGGACACTTTTGTCTTCGAGAACGATTTCCGCGCGCTCCTCGATGAGGAAACCGCCGGGGAGGGCGCGTCCACCCCGCTCCTTTCTCGCGCGCCCGTGCGCGGCACCTGCCGCGTGATCTGTTTCTCGCCGCGCCATGACCTCACGCTCGCCCGGATGGAGACGGCAGGGATCGTCCGCGTGATCGAGACTTGGCAGGCCGAGAGCGCTGAGCTGGGCCGGCGTTACCGCTGGGTGCAGGTCTTCGAGAACAAGGGTGCCGTCATGGGTTGTTCCAATCCCCACCCTCACGGCCAGGTCTGGGCGATGGACTGCCTGCCCACTCTGCCCGGGGCCGAGGATCATCAGCAGCGCGCTTACCATGCCACGCACGGCCGGCCGCTCCTGCTCGACTACGTGCAGCTCGAGCTGGAACGCGGCGAACGGGTCGTCTGGCACAACGACGACTGGGCGGTGCTCGTGCCCTACTGGGCGACGTGGCCCTTCGAAACACTCCTCCTGCCGCGCTTCCCCGTGGCCCGCCTGCCCGATCTCGGCGCCGCGCCGCGTGAATCGCTCGCGACCGCCCTGCAGGCCGTGCTCCGGCGCTACGACGCGCTTTTCCAGACCGACTTTCCCTATTCGATGGGCTGGCACGGCGCGCCCTTTGATGACCAACCGGCCGCGCCGTGGCAGCTTCACGCCCATTTCTACCCGCCCCTCCTCCGCTCGGCCACGGTGAAGAAATTCATGGTCGGCTACGAGCTGCTCGGCGAGGCCCAGCGGGATATCACCCCCGAGGTCGCCGCCGCGCGGCTGAGGGAGATCCAACCCTAAGGCGGATTCAAGCGCATGAAAATCCTCGTCACCGGTGGCGCCGGCTACATCGGCAGCGTCGCCACGGAAGTGCTGCTCCGTACCGGGCATACCGTGCTGGTCTTCGACAACCTCCAGCAAGGCCACGCGGCGGCCATCGAGCCCGGCGCCGCCTTCGTCCGCGGCGATCTGCGCGACCCTGCGGCCATCGGCGCCACCGTGCAGGATTTCTCGCCTGACGCCGTGCTGCACTTTGCCGCCAATTCACTCGTCGGCGAATCCATGCGCGACCCCTTCGCCTACCTCGGCGACAATGTCGTCAGCGCCCTCAACCTCCTCCGCGCGATGGACGCCCACGGGGTGAAGCGCATCATCCTCTCCTCGACGGCCAACCTGTTCGCCGACCCGCTGAAGATGCCGATCGACGAGGATGAGCGCATCATCCCCGGCAGCCCCTACGGCGAGTCGAAGGGCATCATCGAACGTTTCCTCCACTGGCTGTCCGTCACGCGCGGCCTGCGCTACGCCTGCCTCCGTTATTTCAACGCCGCGGGCGCCACCGAGCGGCACGGCGAGGACCACAACCCCGAGTTGCACCTGATCCCGCTGGTGCTGAAGGTCGCGCTGGGCCAGCGGGAGAAGATCTCCGTCTTTGGCAACGACTACCCCACCCCCGACGGGACCTGCATCCGTGATTACATCCACGTCGAGGACCTGATCGACGCCCATATCCGCGCCCTCGGCGCGCTGGACGCGGGCAACCGCGTCTACAATCTCGGCAACGGACAGGGCTTCTCCGTCCGCCAGGTAATCGACGCCGCCGAGCGTGTCACGGGCCGCAGGATCCCGGTCGAAATCTCACCGCGCCGCCCCGGCGACCCCGCGGTGCTCGTCGCCGGCAGCGGAAAGATCAAACGGGAGTTGGGTTGGGAGCCGAAGATCCCGGACATCGACGGAATCATCCGGACCGCCTGGGCCTGGCATTCGCGGCACCCCGCTGGCTACGGCCGGTAGTGGACACCAGGAAGGCCCACCAGCCTTCGCTGGCGCACGGCGCATTTTATTTCCCGATGGCGAACCCGGGCCCTTTTCCCGGCGTTCCGCCTCACATTATTTGCCGGTCTTGCTGCGGATAAAGCTTTTCGCCCCGGGATTGCCGCCCTTAATGCCTGTCATGGTTCAACGCCCATCCGCTGCCGGATCGGACACCGCCTACCGGGTGCGGGCCGAACTGCTGCGGCTGGCCTACAACGACCTGTCCGTCGGCATGGTGACCACGCTGGTCGTCGCCGGCGGCCTTGCCTGGGTGGTGGCGCACAACCATGGCACGCTGCACCCCTGGGCTTGGTTCGGCGTCATGAGCTCGCTGACGATCCTCCGGCTGCTCAACGTCCGCTGGTTTCTGGGGGCCCAGGGCGCGCCCGAGAACTTCGCCCGCGGCGAGTTCCGCTTCATCCTGGGGGCCCTGCTGACCGGGCTGGGCTGGGGTTACTCCGCCTGGATGTTTTTCCCGCTCATGGGGCAGATGGAGCATTCGCTGCTGGTGCTCGTGCTGGCAGGCATCACGGCCGGCGCGACGCGCTCGCTCAGCCCCGTGATGCCGGCGTGCTGGACCTTCCAGCTCTTCACGCTGCTGCCGCTCACGCTGCGTTTCGCGCTCGGCGACGAGATGGTGCAGATGGTCATGGGCGGACTGTCGGTCTTCTTCACCGTGTTCCTCATCGCCATGGCGCGCAGTTTCCACCGCACCCTGGCCAATTCGCTGCGGCTGGGCTTCGAGCACGCCGCCCTCGTCGAGGAGCTGCAGGTCCGGAAACAGCAGGTCGAGGACACCAACCGCGGCCTCACCGAGGAAATCACCCGCCGCCGGCAGATCGAGACCGAGCTGCGCACCGCCAAGGAAACCGCGGAGGCTGCCAGCCGGACCAAGAGCGAGTTCCTCGCCACCATGAGCCACGAGATCCGGACGCCGATGAACGGCGTGCTCGGCATGCTCGACCTGCTCAAGACCACCCCGATCAACGCGGCGCAGCGCGAGCAGGTCGAGACCGCCGCGAATTCCGCCGACACGCTCCTTCGCCTCCTGAACGACATCCTGGATTTCGCGAAGATCGAGACCGGTCGCCTCGAGTTCGAGAACATCCCCTTCCGTCCCGCCGCGCTCGCCGAGGAGGCTGTCAGCCTGCTGCGGCCCCGCGCCAGCGCCAAGGCCCTCCGGCTCACCTTCACCGCCAACCCCGCCGCCAATGCCTGCGTCCTCGGCGATCCCACCCGCCTCCGCCAGGTGATCCTCAACCTCGTCGGCAACGCGATCAAATTTTCCGAGCGCGGCGAGGTCACCCTCCGGCTGGCCGGCGCCCCGGGGCCCGGCGCTAACGTCCAGCTGGGCGTGGAGGTGTCGGACACGGGCATCGGGATGAGCGCGGAGACGTGCGCGCATCTCTTCGAGCCTTTCCGGCAGGCCGACAGCTCGATGAGCCGGCGCTTCGGCGGCTCCGGCCTCGGCCTCGCCATCTCCCAAAAACTCGTCGAGCGCATGGGCGGGCGCATCACCGTGCAAAGCAACCTCGACCACGGCTCGGTCTTCCAGTTCAGCGTGCCTTTCGTCCAGGCTCCGGAGCAAAGCCCGGCCGTGGCCCAGCTCGCCCACGCGATCAGCCCGCAGAGTTTCACCGGCCGCATCCTGGTGGTCGAGGACGACAAGGTGAACCAGCGCGTCATCACCCTCATGCTCGAGCGGCTCGGTCTGGAGTGCCTGGTGGTCAGCGACGGCCTCACCGCCCTTGACGTGCTGGCGCAGGGCAACTGGGACCTCGTCTTCATGGATTGCCAGCTGCCCGACATCGACGGCTTCGAGACCACCCGCCGCGCCCGCGTCCAGCTGGAGGGCCGGCCGCTGCCCATCATCGCCCTCACCGCCAACGTCCGGGCCGAGGACCGCGCCGCCTGCATCGCCGCCGGGATGGACGACTTCGTGTCCAAGCCCATCCGCTCCGCGGCCCTGCGCAGCGTCCTCGCGCGCTGGCTGCAGCCCGGGGGCTGAGGAAGTCCCGGAGGCTTCATTAGCTTCGATGGACGGTTTTTCGCCGCGCGCTTCTGTATATCCGCCATAAGCGCCTTTGCGCTGGACGAGCCCCGGGCCGCCCCCCACAACCTTGGGCTCGTGGCCACACCCCCGAAGCACGACGCAAAAACGATCGACCAGGCGATCGCACGCGTGGCTTCCGCCCTCGCCAGCCGCCACCAGGACACTGCGCACCTGCTCCTGCTGGGCATCGCCAACGGCGGCATCATCCTCGCCGCGCGGCTCGCCGCCCGCCTCCAGCGGGCCGGCCTCCACCCCGGCCTCGGCACCATCGACATCTCCTTTCACCGCGACGACATCGGCCGCCACCCGATCCCCAAGGAATTTTCCCCGACCATCATCCCCCACGACGTCAACGGCGCGCACGTCGTCCTCGTGGACGATGTCCTCCACTCCGGCCGCACGGTGAAGGCCGCGCTCGACGAGCTCTTCGACCACGGCCGCCCCGCCGCCGTCGAGCTGGCGGTGCTCATCGACCGCGGCGGCCGGCTGCTGCCCGTCGCCGCCGATTACTGCGGACTGACGCTCAAGGCCGGCGACACCGAAAAGGTCGTCGTCGCCCTCGACGCCGCCCACCCGTCCAAGGACGCGATTTCAGTCCGCGCCGCTCCAAAAGCCAAAATCGAGAATCCCAAATCGAAAATCCCTTCCCGTGCCCTGGCATCGTAAACATCTCCTGACCATCGAGGACCTCAGCCGCGCCGAGATCGAGCAGCTGCTCGCCACGGCCGGCGCGTTCCGCCGCATCCTCGACCGCAAGGTCAAGAAGGTCCCCGCCCTGCGCGGCAAGACCATCGTCAACCTCTTCCTCGAGCCGAGCACGCGCACGCGCATCTCCTTCGAGATGGCCGCCCGCTTTCTCAGCGCCGACGTCATCTCCTTCGACGCCGCCGCCTCCAGCACGACCAAGGGCGAGACGCTCCGCGACACCGCGCAGAACATCCAGGCGCTCAACGCCGACATGATCGTGCTGCGCCACTCGGCCAGCGGTGCGCCGCTCTACCTGAGCCGCGTGCTCGACATCCCCGTCATCAACGCCGGCGACGGCGCCCATGAGCATCCCACGCAGGCGCTGCTCGACGTGTTCACCATGCGGGAAAAGCTCGGCAACCTGCAGGGCCGCAAAGTCGTCATCCTCGGCGACATCCTCTTCAGCCGCGTCGCCCGCTCCAACATCCACGCCCTCACCAAGCTCGGCGCCGACGTCACCATCGTCGGCCCGTCCACGCTCGTGCCGCACTGGTTCGAGGCCATGGGCGTCAAGGTCTCGCACAACCTCCGCTCCGCGCTCGCCGACGCCGACGTCGTCATGCTGCTCCGCATCCAGCACGAGCGGCAGGCCTCGGGCCATTTCCCTTCGCTCGGCGAATACACCAGCATGTTCGGCCTCAACTACACCCGCGCCGGCTGGATCAAGCCCGACGCCATCATCATGCACCCGGGCCCCATCAACCGCGGCGTCGAGATCGACAGCGACATCGCCGACTCGCCGCGCAGCGTCATCCTGCAGCAGGTCACCAACGGCATTGCCGTGCGCATGGCCGCCCTCTACCTCTGCGCCGGCGGCCAGCCCGAAAACGTCACCACCCCGGTCGAATAACTTCCAGACAATGGGCCACAAAATGCACAAAAGGCGCAAAAATGAACGAGCCCACCGCCCGGCAGCTTGCCGACACCATTCGCCAGACGGCCTTCGAGGCCCATACGTTTCTTCGTCACGGTCATAATGAGAAAGTCTACGAAAACTCCCTTTATAACCGCCCGCGGAAAAGGAATCTCGCAGTCGAGCAGCAGGTGCCGATCGCCGTTCACCATGAGGATGGCAGCCTGCTCGGCGAGTTCGTTGCCGATCTCCTCGTCAACCGGGAGTTCATTGTCGAACTCAAGGCGGTGCGGGCACTCGCTGACGAGCATACCGCCCAGCTGCTCGGTTACCTCCGTGCCTCCCGCCTCGAGCATGGCATGCTCATCAACTTCGGCCCGCCCCGCATCCAATTCCAAAAATACATCTTTCGCCAGAATGACTGACTTCTCCCCTTGTTCGGCTTTTGCGCCTTCTGTGCCTTTTGTGGCCAATAAATCATGAGCCCGATCTGGATCAAAAACGGCCGCGTCATCGATCCCGCCTCGCAGCGGGACAAGGTCGGCGACGTCTTCATCGCCGACGGCTTCATCGCGAAGACTCTCACGCCCGCACAGAAGAAGTCCGCGCAGGTCATCGACGCCCGCGGCCTCGTCGTCTGCCCCGGTCTCGTCGACATCCATGTGCATTTCCGCGAGCCCGGCCAGACGCACAAGGAGACCATCCTCACCGGCTCGCAGGCGGCGGCCGGCGGCGGGTTCACCACCGTCGTCTGCATGCCCAACACCTCGCCCCCGGCCGACAACGCCGGCACGGTCGAGCTGATCAACAACGCTGCGCGCCACGCCGCCGTTCACGTCTACCCCACCGGCTGCATCACCGTCGGCATGAAGGGCGCGCAGCTCGCCCCCTACGGCTCGCTGAAAAAAGCCGGCGTCGTGGCCATCACCGACGACGGCCTCTGCGTCTCCAGCAACGAGCTCATGCGCCGCGCCGTCGAATACGCCAAGATGTTCGACCTGACCGTGCTCGACCACTGCCAGGACGAGTCCCTCACCGCGAAGGCCGTCATGAACGAAGGCGTCGTCTCCACGCGCCTCGGCCTCCAAGGCTGGCCGCATGCCGCCGAGGACATCATCGTCGCCCGCAACATCATCCTCTCGTCCTACACCGGCGCCCACATCCACCTCCAGCACATCAGCTCCGCCATGTCGGTCGAGCTCGTGCGCCGCGCGAAGAAGGATAAAATCAAGATCACCGCCGAGGCCACGCCGCACCACATCGCGCTGACCGAGGAAGCGCTCGGCACCTACGATACCAACTTCAAGATGAACCCGCCGCTCCGCACCGAGGCGGACCGGAAGGCCATCATCGCCGGCCTGCGCGACGGCACCCTCGACTGCATCGGCACCGACCACGCCCCGCACGCCCCCGAGGAGAAGGACAAGGAGTTCGACTACGCGCCCAACGGCATCATCGGCCTGGAAACCGCCCTGCCCGTCTGCCTCGACGTCCTCGTCCGGAAAAACAAGTTCAAGCTCCCCGCCGTCATCGATCTCATGACGCGCCGCGGCGCCGACATCCTCAAGCTCCCCGCCGGCACGCTGGCCGTCGGCGCGGCGGCCGACGTGTGCGTCTTCGATCCCGACGAGACGTGGATCTACGACACCTACCAGGCCTTCAGCAAGTCGATCAACTCCCCGTGGAATAAGCAGAAGATGACCGGCCGCGTGAAGACCACGATTGTCTCGGGCAAAGTCGTCTACCAGAACGGCAAGATCATCTGAGCCGGTCCGACTGGCATGTTGCAGTTCCTCGCCTTCCCCCTCCTGTTAATCGGCGGATTGTGGTTGCCCGGCTGGCTGTTCGGACGGTTGCTCCGGCTGCCGCCCACGTTGGGTGGCGCGGTGCTCGGTTCGGCCGCCGTGCTCATGAACCTGCTCCTGCTGCTCGATGTCGGCGGGCTGCGGCTCAATCTTGGGCAGGTCGGCGGCAGTCTTGCGCTGCTCTGTGGGATCGCGGCTTGGCTGCTCTGGCGCCGCGACCGACCCGAGCCGGTCATCCCCGCCGCCATGCTCCGGCTCCGCGATCAGTTCGATCCGTATTGGATCCCCGCCGGACTCGGCCTCCTCGCGATCACCTTGCGGGCGGTGCTCGACCCTTTGTCGGGCTTCGACACCGGTTTTCGTTGGGATTTTCTCGCCCAACAGATGTTCCGGACCGGCACCCTCGCCTTTTACCCCGCCATCTCCACCGGTGATTTCCTCAATTACGCCTGGTGCGATGGCTTCGCTCCACTGGTCTCCTCCTTATATTTCTGGAGCTACCTCAGCCTCGGCTCGATCGCGGGCTGGGCCACCGCGCCCGTGGTCATGGTGGTGGCCGCCCTGCTGTTTCACGCCATTGGCGAACTCGCCGCGCCCGGCGCGAAATCACGCGCCCGCGCGCTTGCCGCCACCAGCGCGCTCCTGCTCTGGGGCATCGCCATGGGCCAGGAAACCGGTCTCACCGCCCTCACCCTTTGCCTGATGTTCGTTTCCCTGGATCGCCATCAGACGACCCGGAACAGGGGCTGGCTGATCTGGGCCGGCCTCGCCGCCGGCACCGGCGCGCTGACCCGCGAATACGGCCTCGTCTATCCCGCGCTGGGCGTGTTTGCCCTCGGGTGGCACCGCGCGCCGCGCTCAGCCTGGTGGCCGTTTCTCATCACCGCCGGTGCGGTCGCCAGCCCGTGGTATCTGCGCAATTGGCTCAAGACCGGCAATCCCGTCTGGCCGCACGAACTCGCTGGCCTGTTTCCAGGCAATGCCGTGCAGACCGCCTACTACCGCGTCGTCGGTGAACTCCAAGGGCACAGCACCGGCCTCTCCGCCTTCGCCGGCGCCTGGCCCATCCTGCTGTGGACGGCGGCGCTGCCGCTGGCCCTCGGCTTGTTCGCCGGCGGGCGGGACTGGCGACGCCAAGCCCCGCTGCTGGTCGCGATCATCGCCGTGGTGGCCCTCTGGATTTGGTCCATCGGCATGACTTCCGGCGGGCTCAATTACTCCCTGCGCGTGCTGACCCCGGTCGTGGCGCTCACCGCCGCCCTCGGCGCGCGGCTCACCCTTTTTCCCGGCTCTCCCCGGCTGCGTCTCCTCCTGCTCGCTCTGCTCGGGCTTGCCGCCCTCGACGCGGGCGCGCGGTCGCTCTACCTGCCGTGGAATACCTCCGCGCCCTGGTGGCGCGAGCCGCCCATGGCGTGGCGGAATTTCGGCCTCGCGACCGCCCAATATGCGGCCGATCCACAGTGGACGCGGATGGCCCGCGTCGCCGATGGACAGATCAGCCTCGTGTTTCATCCCGCGGATCATGGCATTCTGACCCGGCTCGGCACCCCTGCGCTGCCCTTATTCACGCCGGAATTCAGTTTCCTCTTCGCCCCGACCGCCGATTTCCCGGCTGCCGTGCGGCAACTCCGCCAGAAGGGAGTCCGCTTCATTATACTCTCAAACCATGACCCGTTTCAGGACCGGATGCTGGCGCCCCACCCGTTTTTCCAGGTCCTCGCGACCAAGCCGCCGGCCCTGAGCAACCAAAACTACCTGCTCTACGATGTTTTCAACCTCAGCGCCGATCATCGGGCCGACGCCACGCCTCCCTGATCCGCCCGGCCGGCGCCCTCCACTCCTTCGATGAATCCCGCACCTGCCGTAATCGTCTGTGAAACCCCGCGGCTGCGGCTGCGCCAACTCACGTTGGGCGATGCCGGTTTTATCCAGCAATTGCTCAACGACCCGGATTGGCTGCGCTACATCGGCGACCGTAAGGTGCACTCGGCCGAGGACGCCCGGAACTATATCCGCAAGGGCCCGGCCGCCAGCTACGAGAAAAATGGCTTTGGCCTCTGGCTGGTGGAGCGCAAGGACGGGACCGTGCCGGTCGGCATCTGCGGCCTGATCCGGCGCGACACCCTGCCCGATGTGGACGTAGGCTTCGCTTTCCTGCCCGAATTTCGCGGCCAAGGCTATGCCGTCGAGGCCGGCCGGGCTTCGCTGGACTACGGCCGGAAGGTCCACGGCCTGAAGCGCGTCGTGGCGATAACCTCCCCCGACAATGTCAGCTCCATCAAGACGCTGGAGAAGCTCGGACTGCGGTTTGAAAAAATGGTCCGGCCAAATCCCGCCGACATCGAGCTCAAGCTGTTCGCCACCGAGAGCTGAACGGGGGCAATCATCCCCTGCTGCCACTCTTCGCTGCGCTCGGAATGACAGACCAATTATCGTGATTCAGGTTGGTTTTTGCGGCGCGGCCCGCCTACCTTGTGCGCCTCCGCCATGCCGCCCGGCCCCGTCCAGCAACTCCTCATCGCCTTTGAACTCAGCCTGCTCCTGATGGGGGCCTACCTGGTGTTCCGGCTGACCACGAATGCCGCGCCGCGCACCCGCTGGCTGGAGACGAACCGCCTGGCCGCCTGGTCGGTCACCGGGGTGGAGTTCGCGCTCTTCGTCCTGCTGATTTTCGGCAGCGGATTTATTTTCCAAGCCGCCGCGCAGATTTTCCTGAAGGGTTACATCGCCGCGAGTCCCAGCCGCGGCGGGCTCGAAATTTTCATCTACGGTGCAGCCTTCCATGGCGGCTCGTTGCTGGGCTGGCTGCTGTTCCCGTCCGTGCGCCGCTCCCTGCACTTCGACTATGGCGCCCGGCCTCCGCCCGAGGTGGCCGCCCCGAAGCCCGCGTGGCCCGCGCCTTTCTACCAGGGGGTCGGCACGCTGCTCGCCGCGCTGCCCATGCTCATCGTTTTCAACCTCGGCTGGACCACCCTCCTGCAGAAACTGGGCCTGCCCGACGAGCCGCAGGATCTCATCGCGATTTTCGCCAGCACCAAGTCCCCCGTCGTGCTCGCCGGCATGCTTGTCGTGGCCTGCGGCCTCGCCCCGCTCAACGAGGAGCTGATCTTCCGCGCGGGCCTTTACCGGTTCTGCCGGCAGCGGCTGGGCCGCAACTGGGCGCTCATCGTCAGCGGCCTGTGCTTCGGCGCCCTGCACGGCAACTGGGCCAGCTTCCTGCCGCTGGCCGTGCTGGGCATGGGGCTGGCCGTCGCCTATGAGGCCACGGGGGACATCCGCGTGACGGTCATCGCCCACGGCTTGTTCAATCTGAACACCATCGTCATCGTCCTCTCCGGCCTGCCCCAGTAGCCATGACGCCCTTCACCTCCACTCGCGCAAAGTCGGTCACCGCCCACGGGGAGCTGGCGCTGATCGCCCTGATCCGCCGCTGGCTGGGCAACGCGTCGCCGCGTTCGCCCTTCGGCATCGGCGACGACTGCGCCGTCATCCCGCCGACGAAAAACCAGCAGCTCGTCACGACCGACCCCGTGATCCACGGCCAGCATTTCGACGACACCGTGCCGCCGCGCGCAGTGGGGGCCAAGCTCCTCAAGCGCAACCTGAGCGACATCGCCGCGATGGGCGGGCGGCCGGTCGCCGCCGTGGTCTCGCTCGCGCTGGCGCCGAACACCAGCGTCATGTGGCTGCGCGGCTTTTACCTCGGGCTCGCCAATTGCGCCCGGCGCCACGGCGTGAAAATTGTCGGCGGCGACATCACACAGGGGCCGCGGGGATTCTTCGGTGCGTTCCTCACCCTGCACGGCGAGTCGACCGGCCAACGGGTCGTCACCCGCACCGGCGCCCGGGTGGGCGACGCCATTCTCGTCACCGGCCGGCTCGGCGGCTCGCGCGCCGGACATCACTACAAGTTCACCCCGCGACTGGCCGAGGGCGCGTGGCTGGCCCGGCAGAAGGATGTGGTCGCCATGATGGACGTCAGCGACGGCATCGCGAAGGACATCCGGGCGCTCACGCCGCAGGGTGCTATCGCCTCGGTCTGGCCGCCGTCCATTCCCGTCAGCGCCGCAGCCGGGACCGCGTCCGGCCAGAGCCGACGGCCGGCCTGGATGCATGCCCTGACCGACGGCGAAGACTACGAATTGCTGGTGGTGATCCGGGCCCGGACGGATCCCTTCGAATTCACCAAGCGTTGGTCGAGGCATTTCGCCACCTCGCTGCAACCCATCGGCCGATTCACGCGGCGGCTGTCCCCGGGCCACGTGGACTGGCGCTCCCTGCAGGGTTATGAACATCTGCGATAATCTGCGGCAGGGCATCACCACGGAGTCGGCGGCGCAGACGCGCGCGCTCGCGGCCGAGCTGGCGGCGGCGCTGCCGGCCGACGCCACCCTCGCGCTCCACGGCGACATGGGGGTGGGCAAGACGACCTTTGTGCAGGGCCTCGCGCAGGGCCTCGGCGTGCACGAGCAGGTGACAAGCCCGACCTTTGCCATCTACTCCGTCTACCAGGGCGCGGCGCGCCGCCTCGTCCACCTTGATGCCTATCGGCTGGAGAACGAACGTCAGATCGAGCCGCTGCTGCTCGAGGAATTTCTGATCAGTCCCTGGTGCCTCGCCGTCGAGTGGCCGGAGAAAACCGGCGCGTGGCTGCCGCCGGAGGCGTGGCACCTGACGCTGTCGATCGTCGAAGGGGACAAGCATCGGTTGGTATTGAGGTAGGGAGGTAGGGCGGCGAGTCCCTTTGCCGCCGCGGCGCGGAACGGAGTCCGCGCCCTACCAAAGAAAAAGCCCGCTCGTTGGAGCGGGCTTCGTTGAATCAGGAGGCCGGGGTCTCAGGCTTCGGTTCCTCAACTGCGGCGGGCGCAGCCTCGGGCCTGTCAGCCGTAGGCTCAGCGGAGGCTGAGGCCGGCGCCGGCTCGGCGGCCGGTTCGGCCGCCGGCGCAGCTTCCGCGGCGGGCGCCGCGGCGACCACCGGTGCGGCCTCCGGGAAGTCCACCGGGTCGTGCTCGTCTTCGCCGGACTCGGCGCGCTTGGCGGCCTGCGGGGCCATCGGCGGCGGGGCGAAGAGTTTGCCGTCGGAGAACTCGGTGACGTAGCCCTCCATGACCAGCCAGCGGAGATCGTTGCTCATCTTGCGGAGTTTTTCCGTCTGCTCGGGCGAGAGCGCAGCTGCGGGCGCCGGGGCCGGGGCGCCCTCCGCCACGGGGGCAGCAGGAGCCGCGGCCGGAACCTCGATCGCGAGGAAGGCCTTCGGGAGGTCCTTCATGAGGACCATCGGGTGCTTCTCGATGAAATCGATGAGCGCGGTGATGGTTTCGGAGAAGACCTGGCCCGGGACGCGGAAGCGGCGCTTGACGGCGCAGACATAGGAGACGCCGCGCGAGCCCTTCTTGAAAATCGTGAAGCCCTCGCGGCGCAGGCGGCCGCGGAGCGCGTTGGCGGTGTCGAGCGGGAAGCGGCGCTGGCGCTCCACGTGGCCCTCGAGGGCGCGGCGGATCTCGCCCGGCGGGAGCTTCTCGATGAGCTTGCCGTGGAAGCGGACGTTCTCGACGGCGCGCACGACCTTGTCGCGCGCGTTCGCCATCAGGTGCAGGCGGGCGTCCTCGATGTTGTCGAAGCTGATGACGTCCGGGGCCGGGGCCGCCGCAACGGGCGGCGTCTCGGCGGCCGGGGTCTCCGCAACGGGAGCCGGCGCCGCCTCAGCGGGCGCGGCGGATTCCGGCGCCGGCGCGACGGAAGCCTCGGCGGCCTTGGCCGCGACGTCCATCGGCGGATTGGTCGGGGTGCGCGCGACCGGCGGCTTCCACGTGTAGCGCACGGCCTTCTTCATCTTCTCCAGCCACTGGGCGGCGACCTCGGGCTCGCGCACGGAGGTGATGCTGTCGCGGAAGCGGTCAAAGGACATGCCCTTGATCTTCGCGGCGTAGTGCTGCTGCAGGATCTGCTGGTAGCGGTGATAGTTCGGCGGCCCGAGCAGCTCGCCGGTGATGCCGCACTTGTTGATGATCGGAAAATTTCCCTTCGGCGGGTCGATCTCGACTTCCTGCATCTCGAAGAAGGCGCCGAGGTTGTTGGCGAGCACGTGCGAGATGGCGGCGTCCTCGGTGTCGAACGGCAGATGGTCCGGCATGGACATGTAGAGCGGCGCGGGCTTGGCGGGGGCCGCGGCGGGCGCGCCCTCGGCCGGGCGCTCGGCCTGCTCGGACCGGGCGCGCTGGACGACGATCACGAAGCGGTCGTTCTTCTCAAGGACCGCCTTGGTGATCTCGAAGAGCTGATAGGTGCGGCACGAGGCGCGCACGGCTTTCACCATGGCGGCGAAGCCGGTGTCCTCGGGATAGCAGGTCGCGACGAAATACGGACTGATGTAGGGCGCGCGGTCGAACGGCTGGCCGCCGTCGCGGCGATCGCCACCCTGGAAATCGCGGCGCGGGCCGCCCGGCGGGCGGTCGAAGCGGCGGCGGTCGCCCTGCGCCTGGCCTTCGCCGACGGGAGCGCCGGGGGCGGCACCGGGACCACCGGGGCCGGCGGGCTTGCGGAAGGCGCGGCGGTCGCGCGCGGGCGCACCCTGGCCTCCGCCGTCGTCACGCCGCGGGGGGCGGTCACCACGGTCGAAGCCGTGTTCGCGGCGGCCGGGGGAGACCGGTTTCACCTCGGTCCATTGCGTGCCGAAGTTGAAGGCCTGCAGCTGGCTGAGGTCGATTTTGTTCAACCCGGGCTGGCTGGGTTCGTTGGCGGGCGTAGTGTCGTCCATGTAAGCTAAAAACGGGCGTGGTTACCCGGTAAGTGTCTGGTGTTGGCTGGGTGTTCCGCAGCCTTTGGTCAGAGGCGCGGTAAAAGAACAGTTTGCCCTGAGAAGAAACTGCGAAGCAAGCGCATTTCGGGGCTTTACAAGGCGTCGGGGATTTACCTACTTCAGCCCTTCCAAGGTTGGAAATGCTCGGGTGGTGGAATTGGTAGACACACACGTTTGAGGTGCGTGTGCCGTAAGGCGTGCAGGTTCGAGTCCTGTCCCGAGCACCAGCCTTCGCTCCTGCGGAGCTTCGGCTCGGCGAGCCAGCTCCCGGAATCGGACGGAGTTCCGCCACACGGCGGCGAAGGCTGTCGCGCCATAGCCCGCAGGGCGACGGCGGGCGCATGATGTGTGCCGACCCAGACGGCGGCGCACCCGCCCCTATGACGCCCTTCCCGTCCAACACGTTTGACCGGCGCGGGTTTTTGGCGATGGTTCAGCCCTGATCCCCCGCATGAAACCCGACGCCATCAGGCAGGCCCTGCTCGATTCCTACGCCCGCGACGGTGGCATCAACCACCTCGACGGCGTCAACCTGCCCTCGCAGGACACCGTCGCCGAGATTGCGCGGGACTTCATGCACGTGCTTTTCCCGGGTTATTTTGGCAGCACCCTGAGCAAGGGCGACGTGCCGGCGTGGCTCGACCGCATCCTGGCCAAGATCGAGCAGAGCCTGTCGACCGAGATCGAGAAGAGCCTGCGCTTCGCCAAGGATCCCGACTCCGCCGCCCACGCGCGCCGCATCACCACCGAGCTGCTCACGCAGCTGCCGGCCATCCGCCGCGTGGTGCAGACCGACGTGACCGCGGCCTTCGAGGGCGACCCCGCCGCGAAGAATGTCGAGGAGATCATCCTCGCCTACCCCTGCGTGCTCGTCATCTCGCTGCAGCGCATCGCGCACATCCTCTACCACCAGAACGTCCCGCTGCTGCCGCGCATGCTCACCGAATTCGGCCACGAGCGCACCGGCGTCGACATCCACCCCGGTGCGCGCATTGGCACGCACTTCTTCATCGACCACTGCGTCGGGGTCGTCATCGGCGAGACCGCGTCCATCGGCAACCACGTGAAGATCTACCAGGGCGTGACCCTCGGCGCAAAGTCCTTCGAGGTCGACGGCGCGGGCAACCCGGTGAAGGGCGGCAAGCGGCACCCCGACATCGGCGACCACGTCACCATCTACGCCCACGCCACCATCCTCGGCGGCGACACGCACATCGGCGCGCACTCCGTCATCGGCGGCAACGTCTGGCTGTTGAAGTCCATGCCGCCGAACAGCGTCGCCTATTACAAGGGCGACGACCTCGTGATCCGGGAGCGCCAGAAGCAGGAGGCGCTCGTCATGGAGCCCGGCGAGTTCACAATTTGAGGATTTTTGGGAGGGTCCGCGTCCCTGCGGACCGTGAGGGGGCGGGTGGGTCGGCCCCCCCCCCCCCCGCGGCCGGTCAGGAGACCGGCCCTCCAAAATGCGACGGGCCTCCCCGGCCCGCAGGGACGCGGGCCCTCCAGACTACATCCGCTGCCGCGCGTCCAGCGCCCGCGCCACCTCGGCGGCGAAGAGCGGCCCGCGGTAGATCAAGCCGGTATATAACTGCACGAGCGTCGCGCCGGCATCGAGCTTCTCACCCGCCGACGCCTCGTCCATGATGCCGCCGACACCGATGATCGGCAGCCGGCCGTTGGTCGCGCGCGCGATGTAATTGATGATCTCGGTCGAGCGCCGCCGCACCGGCGCCCCGCTCAGGCCGCCGGCTTCGGTCACCGTCGCAAAGGAACCCGGCCGCGCGAGCGTCGTGTTCGTCGCGATGATGCCGTCGAGCCCGAGACCGGTGATCACCTCGAGCACGGCGTCGATCTGCGGGAACGAAAGGTCCGGCGCGATCTTCAGCAGCAGCGGCCGGCGCGCCTGGCCGGCAGCGGTGCGCGCGGCGTTCCCGGCCACGAGCGCGGCGAGCAGCGGCTTGAGCCACGCGGCGTCCTGCAGCTCGCGCAGGCCGGGCGTGTTGGGGCTGCTGACGTTCACCACCAGATAGTCGGCGTGATCGGCGAGCAGGCGGAAGCTCCCGAGGTAATCCTCCGTCGCCTGGTCGAGCGCGGTGACCTTCGACTTGCCCAGGTTGATGCCCAGCGGGATCGCGCGCCGGCCCGGCCCGGGAAGCTTCGCGAGGCGCGCGGCGAGCGCGGCGGCGCCGGCGTTGTTGAAGCCCATGCGGTTGATGACCGCCGCCTCGGCCGGGTAGCGGAAGGCGCGCGGCCGCGGGTTGCCCGGCTGGGCGTGGAAGGTGACCGTGCCGATCTCGACGTGGCCGAAACCCAGCGCGGCCGCGGCGGGCCAGGCGTGGCCGTCCTTGTCGAAGCCCGCCGCGAGCCCCACGGCGTTCGGGAATTCCAGGCCGAAGGCCGCCACCGGTCGGAAGGCGCCGGCCGGCAGCTGGTGGACCCGCTCCAGCAGCGCGCAGAGCGGCGGCACGCGGCCCAGCAGCGTCATCGCGCCGATCGCGAGCCCGTGCGCGTGCTCCGGATCCAGGCGGAAGAGCACCGGTTTAACGGCGTGTTGGTAGAGCCAGCCCATATCGCCCGAACCATGGCAATCGCGTCCCAACTTACAAGCGCCGCGGGACAAAGTTTTTGGTCTTGTTATTTGGCCTTTCCGGCCCACCCTGCCGCCGAAATTCGCGGCCGGCGAAGGGCCGGAAAAGATTTTCCATCTTTCGGCGTTTCAGGATTTGACAAGCCCTCTTCCGGGCCCATTTCGTGCAGCGAAATCAGCAACAACCTTATGGCGAAAGGATCCCCCCAACTTGAATGGTGCATAGTCCGGCTCGGCGAAGACCACAACTGGTGGGTCGGCGAGGTCAGCGATCCCGTGCACTGGGACGTCGACGGGCTGAGCATCATCGACCCGCGCCAGGTGGACCACATCATCGAACTGATCGACCCGCTGCGCGAATACGGCTTCGACTCCGACCTCTTCGAGCGCGCCTTCATCCCCTTCCGCATCACCAAGGACCTCGGCAAGGGCAAGGTGCGCCTCGCCCGCACCAAGCAGCCGCTGCTCGAGTCCGAGGAAAAGCTTTTCGCCCTGCCCGATGTCATCGACGAGGAGAACGGCCCTTACGCCGACTTCCTCGACCACATCACCCGCCTCCGCGTCAAGCAGCTCAACGACCTCCTCGACTTCGAGGAGAAGCTGACCGTCGACGAGGTCGAGGACCAGTTGCGTGAGGCGCAGAACAACGACTACATCGAGGGCAAGGCCGTCCATCTCTTCACGGAAGTCACCGCCATCCTGGACTTCATGCCCGCCGGCCACGGCGACGACGACGAGGAGACCGAGAAGGGCGCCGCGGACGCCGAGGACGACATTCCCGACGTCGAGGAGGAGGAGGACGAGAAGATGAAGAACGACGCCTCGCTCAAGTGGGACGAGGACGACGAGGAGAAGGACGACGACAAGGACGAGGACGGCAAGGCCAAGAAGGCCGACGGCGACGACGAGGAGAAGGACGACGACAAGGACGAGGAAGCCGACGACAAGCCGAGCCGGAGCAAGCGCAGCCGGAGTTGAAAAGGCTTGTTGCCACCGTGCGGGCAATCGCTCAGTTACGGGTCTGCCGCATGTTTTTGCTCCGTCCGTTTCACCTGATTGTCACATGCTTTGGCCCGGCTCTGTTCGCCGGGTGGGCCGCAGGCAACTCCGGCCGCTGCCCGGCGTTCTGACTTTTTTGCCCCGCAACCCACATCCCCCAATGAGCCTGTTCCAAACCAAATCCATCGAGTCGCTGCAAAAGGAAGCCGCCGCTGACGCGGGGCTGAACCGGAGCCTGACCAAGCTCAACCTCGTCAGCCTTGGCATCGGGGCCATCATCGGCGCGGGCATCTTCGTGCTGACCGGCCAGGCCGCGGCCCAATACGCCGGCCCGGCCATCGCGATCTCCTTCGTCATCTCCGGGCTCGGGTGCCTGTTCGCCGGCCTCTGCTACGCGGAGTTCGCCGCGATGATCCCCATCGCCGGCAGCGCCTACACCTACTCCTACGCAACCCTCGGCGAGTTCTTTGCGTGGATCATCGGCTGGGACCTCATTCTCGAATACCTCTTCGTGTCGCCCACCGTCGCCGTGGGCTGGTCGGGCCACTTCGTGGCCTTCGTCAAGGAGTTCGGCCTCGTGATCCCGGTGCACCTCACCGAGGCGCCGATCAGCTACATCAACGGGCACTTCGCCGCCACCGGCCACCTCATGAACCTCCCGGCCGTCTGCATCTGTCTCGTCCTCACCACCCTCCTCGTCATCGGCATCAAGGAGTCGGCGACCTTCAACAATTTCATGGTCGTCACCAAGGTCTCCGTGCTCCTCGCGGTCATCGCCTTCGGCGCCTGGTTCCTGCTCCGCGACCCCGGCCTCGCCCTCAGGAACTGGACGCCCTTCATCCCGGCGAACACCGGCACCTATGGCCAGTTCGGCTGGAGCGGCATCTTCAAGGGCGCGGCGGTGATCTTCTTCGCCTACATCGGCTTCGACGCCGTCTCCACCGCCGCGCAGGAATCCAAGAATCCCCAGAAGGACATGCCGATGGGCATTCTCGGCTCGCTCGCCGTGTGCACCGTCCTGTTCATCGCCATCTCGCTCGTCCTGACCGGCATGTCGAAATACACCGAGCTGAACAACTCGGCCCCGGTCGTGAACGCCCTGCTCGCCGCCGGCGCGCCGCCGATGCTCCGTTACGTCGTCGAGATCGCCGCCATCGCCGGCCTGAGCTCCGTCATCCTGGTCATGCTCATGGGCCAGCCCCGCATCTTCTTCTCGATGGCCAACGACGGCCTGCTGCCGCCGGTGTTCGCCAAGGTCCACCCGCGCTTCAAGACGCCCTACGTCACCACCATCCTCACCGGGGTCATCTCGGCGGTGCTGGCCGGCCTCATCCCGCTCTCCGTCCTCGGCGAGATGGTCTCCATCGGCACGCTCTTTGCGTTCGTGATCGTGTGCATCAGCATCGCCGTCCTGCGCAAGACCCGGCCCGACGCCCCCCGGCCCTTCCGCACCCCGTGGGTGCCGCTGGTGCCGATGCTGGGCGCCGGCATCTGCTTCGTGCAGATGTATGCGCTGCCCGCCGACACCTGGTGGCGCCTCGTCATCTGGCTGTTCATCGGCATGGGCATCTATTTCGGCTACAGCCGCCACCACAGCAAGCTGGGCAACGCCGGCAAGTGAGATGAGCCTGTTCCGCACGAAGTCCATCGCCTCCCTTCAAGCCGAGGCGGCCGCCGACCACGGCTACAAGCGCACGCTCGGCCCCATCAGCCTCATCAGCCTCGGCATCGGCTCCGTCGTCGGCGCCGGCATCTTCGTGCAGACCGGCCAGGCCGCCGCCCTCTACGGCGGCCCCGCCATCGCCATCTCGTTCATCGTCTCGGGCATCGCCTGCCTCTTCGCCGGCCTCTGCTACGCGGAACTCGCGTCGATGATCCCGGTGTCGGGCAGCGCCTATACCTACACCTACGGCAGCCTCGGCGAAATCCTCGCCTGGGTCGTCGGCTGGTGCCTCATCCTCGAGTATCTGTTCTCCGGCGCCGCCGTGGCCGTCAGCTGGTCGGGCGCCACGCGCGACATCCTGCACGAGTTCAACCTCGCCCTGCCCGACTTCCTCGCCAACGCGCCGCTCGACGTGGTGGACGGGCACCTCGTCCGCACCGGGGCCTTCATCAACGTCCCGGCGGTTTTCATTTCGCTCCTGCTGACCTACATTCTCTATATCGGCATCAAGGAGTCCGCCTCGTTCAACAACGTGATGGTCGTGATCAAGGTCGGCGTGCTCCTCGCCCTCGTCGGCTACGGGATCAATTATTTCTTCGGCCACCGCGCGCAGGTCCTGGCCAACTGGACGCCCTTCATCCCGCCCAACTCCGGCACCTTTGGCGAACACGGCTGGAGCGGCATCTTCCGCGGCGCCGGGGCCATCTTCTTCGCCTACGTCGGCTTCGACTGCGTGTCGGCCGCCGCGCAGGAGACCAAGAACCCGCAGCGCGACCTGCCCATCGGCCTCCTCGGCACGCTGCTGGTCGTCTCCTTCCTCTTCATCTCCGTCTCCCTCGTGCTGACCGGCCTCGTCCATTACGACCAGCTCAACGTCGACGCGCCCTTCATCTACGCCTTGCAGCAGGTCCAGGCCCCGGCCCTGTTCCGCTACCTCATCGAGGCCGCGACGCTCGCGGGGCTCACCTCGGTGATCCTGGTCTCGCTGCTGGGCCAGCCGCGCATCTTCTTCGCCATGGCCAAGGACGGCCTCCTGCCGAAGGCCTTTGCGAAGATCCACCCGAAATACGGCACGCCGCACGTGACGACCTGGATCACCGGCATCTCCTGTGCGGTCATCGCCGGCCTTTTCCCGCTCAACCTGCTCGGCGAACTTATCTCCATCGGCACGCTGCTCGCCTTCGCCCTCGTCTGCGCGGGCGTGCTCGCCCTGCGCCGCACCGAGCCTGGCCTGCCCCGCCCGTTCCGGACGCCCTGGGTGCCGGTGGTGCCGGTGCTGGGCATCCTCATCTGCATCGCCCAGATGTTCGCGCTGCCCTCCATCACCTGGGTCAACCTCCTGATCTGGCTGGCCCTCGGGTTCGCCGTGTATTTTGGCTACAGCCGCCGGCACAGCTTGCTGAACAAGCAATAGGTAGGGCGCGGAATCCGTTCCGCGCCGCGGCGGCGAAGGGACTCGCCGCCCTACCCCTTCAGCGCCTTCGCCACGTCCTTGGCGAAATAGGTCAGGATCATGTCGGCGCCGGCGCGCTTGATGGCCAGCAGCGACTCGTCGCGGCAGCGCACGAGGTCGAGCCAGCCGAGCTTCGCGGCGGCGTGGATCTGCGCGTATTCACCGGAAATCTGGTAGGCCGCCACCGGCGCGCGGGTCGAGTTGCGCACCTCGCGGATGATGTCGAGGTAGAGACCGGCGGGCTTCACCATCACGATGTCCGCGCCCTCGGCCACATCCAGCTGCACCTCGCGGACGGCCTCGCGGCGGTTCGCGGGATTCATCTGGTAAGTGGCTTTGCTGAGCAGGCGTGTGCCGGCGGCCTTCGCGCTGCCGACCGCATCGCGGAACGGACCGTAGTAGGCCGAATTGTATTTCGCCGAGTAGGCCAAAATGCCCGTGTCGGTGTAGCCGGCGGCGTCGAGCGCCTTGCGGATCGCGCCGACGCGCCCGTCCATCATGTCCGACGGCGCGACGAAATCCACGCCCGCCTCGGCCTGCAGCACGGCCATCCGGCAAAGGATCGCGACCGTCCGGTCGTTGTGCACATCGTCCAGCGCGGCGTTCAGCACGCCGTCGTGCCCGTGGCTGGTGTAGGGATCGAGCGCCACGTCGGTGATGACCGACAGTTCCGGCACGGCGGCCTTCACGGCGCGCACGGCGCGGAGAATGAGGGTCTTCTTGTTCAGGGCCTCGGTGCCCGTCGCGTCCTTGAGCTTGGGGTCGAGTTTCGGAAACAGCGCCACGGCCGGCACGCCGAGGGCGTGCAGTTCCCGGCATTCCTTGACCAAATCGGCGATGTTGAAGCGGCTGACCCCGGGCATGGACGCGATGGGCTCGGGTCGGCCCTTGCCGTCGACCACGAAGAGCGGGGCGATCAGGTCGTCGACGCGGAGATGGGTCTCGGTCACGAGCGAGCGGCGGCTGTGCTGCCGGCGGAGGCGGCGCGGGCGGTGGGTCAGATTAAGCGTGGGGGTCGTGGCCATGGTTGAGACTCTATTTAAACACGGCCGCACAAACCCGGCCATCCAATTGTTGCGGGAAACTGGTCATTTTGTGCTCTTTGCCGGAAACTCCTGGCAACCTTTCCGGGCGATCAAATTCATGGTTTGGCCACAAAAAGTCACAAGAATCCGACGGCAATCGATCCTCGTAAGGCGCCTATAGGCGCGCGGAACACTTCCGCACCCAGCCAAGATCCTTTTTGTGCCTCCTTGGGGCAAATACTCCGGCGCGTCAGGGATCGGAAGGCATCCGTGTAATCCGTGGTTGAAAGTTCCGCGCTTTTTGCGCCTTTTGTGACCAACTCTCTGACATGCCCATCCGGCTCCACGAATCCCTCACCCGCCAGCCCAAAGAGCTCAAGACCGCCCAACCGGACGGCGTCTTTCGCTTCTACAACTGCGGGCCGACGGTCTACGCGCCGGCGCACATCGGCAACTTCCGCACCTTTGTTATCAACGACGTGATCCGCCGGCTGCTTGAACTCGAGTTCGGCGCGGACAAGGTGAAGCACGTCCGCAACCTGACCGACGTTGACGACAAGACCATCAAGCGCGCGCAGGAAGTGGGCCGTCCGCTGGCCGAGGTCACGAAGCAGTGGACCGACAAGTTTCACGCCGACTGCGATGCGCTAAACTGCCTGCGGCCGCACGTCGAGCCCACCGCCACCGGCCACATCAAGGAGCAGGTCGACATGATCGACGTGCTCATGAAGAAGGGCAACGCCTACCGGGCGGCCGACGGTTCGGTCTATTTCAAGGTCTCGTCCTTCGACGACTACGGCAAGCTGAGCCGCGTGAAGGAACGCGAGTTGCAGGTCGGCTCCGCGCTCAAGGCCGCGGCGGCCGACGCCGACGAGAAGGAGGACATTTCCGACTTCGCGTTGTGGAAAGCGCACAAGCCCGACGACGGCGCCAACGCCTGGGACAGTCCGTGGGGCCGCGGCCGGCCCGGCTGGCACATCGAGTGCAGCGCGATGAGCAAGAAGCACCTTGGCGAGACCATCGACCTCCACAGCGGCGGCGTGGACCTGCTCTTCCCGCACCACGAAAACGAGATCGCCCAGAGCCAGTGCTGCAACGACACACTGTTCGCCCACCACTGGTATCACAGCGAGCATCTGCTCGTGGACGGCAAGAAGATGTCCAAGTCGCTCGGCAATCTCTACACGCTGGACGATCTCGTCGCGAAGGGTTTTTCGCCGATGGCGTTGCGCCTCGCCTTGCTAAAAGGGCATCCGCGCAAGCAGCTCAACTTCACGCTGGATTCGCTGCATTCCTCCGAAGCAGACCTGAACACCTTGCGAAAATTTCGCGAGAGGCTCGTGATTAATGCAGGCACGGAGGTATCCGCCGAAATCAACAATTCATTCATCGATGTTATCGCTGCATTGCATGATGATCTAAATACTCCTGCGGCATTGGGTGCATTATTCAGTGAGATCAACTTGCACGCCCGAGTATTACCGGCTCAGGCCGCGAGGCTCTTGGTCAAATTCGATCAGATGATGTTTGCCCTCGGCCTTAAGCTGAATGCACCGGCTGCCCCCAAGGCTGCAGTTCCCGCCGCCATCATCGCCCTCGCGGACAAGCGCTGGGCCGCCAAGCAGGCCAAGGACTTCGCCGGGGCCGACGCCCTGCGCAAGGAACTCGCCGCCGCCGGCTGGTCCATGCTCGACGGCAAGGACGGCTACAAACTGGAGCCGGTGAAGAAATAATCTGGAGGGCTCGCGTCCCTGCGAGCCGCGGTCGG
>JAQSCO010000045.1:53091-179623 GCA_029945445.1 Lacunisphaera sp.
CCGCCCCCCCGCGGCCGGTCAGGAGACCGGCCCTCCATGCCATCGCAACCCGGCCCGCAGAGACGCGGGCCCTCCATTTTTTGCGCCTTTTGTGCTTTTTGTGGCCACCACGCCTTGGCCTCACCCCGGCATTGACACCCGGCGAAAATCCCCGCCAATCTGCGCGTTCGGCCCTGCATTCGTAAGCAGGACCAAAACCAACCACCGTCATGTCCATGTCTCCGCTGGAAGAACTCCGCCACTCGGCCTCGCACGTGCTGGCGACCGCCGTCCTCCGTCTTTACCCTGACGCCAAACTCGACATCGGTCCGCCCACGGACACCGGCTTCTACTACGACATCGACCTGGAGCACAAGCTGACCATGGACGACCTCGCGAAGATCGAGGCCGAGATGAAGAAGATCGCCGACGAGAACCAGCGTTTCGACCGCAAGGAGGTCTCGCGCGAGGAGGCCATTGAGATCATCAAGGCCCGCGGCCAGGAGCGCTACAAGCTCGGCCGGCTCGCGGACATCCCCGCGGACGAAAAAATTTCGTTCTACACCAACGGCGAGTTTACCGACCTCTGCGCCGGCTCCCACATCCGCTACACGGCGAAGCTGAAGGCCTTCAAGCTCCTCTCCATCGCCGGTGCCTACCATCGCGGCGACGAGACCAACCAGCAACTGCAGCGCATTTACGGCACCGCCTTCCCCACGAAGGAGGAACTCGCCAATTACCTCGTGCAACTCGAGCAGGCGAAGCTCCGCGACCACCGCAAGCTCGGCAAGGAACTCAAGCTTTTTCACATCGACGAGGACGTCGGTCAGGGCCTCATCCTCTGGACGCCGAACGGCGCGATCGTCCGGCAGGAGCTGCAGAATTTCATCGCCGGCGAGCTGAAAAAGCAGGGCTATTCGCAGGTCTTCACGCCGCACATCGGCCGCCTCTCGCTCTACAAGACCTCCGGCCACTTCCCCTACTACAAGGACTCGCAGTTCCCTCCGGTCGTCGAGCGCGACGCCCTTGACCAGCTCATCTCCTCCGGCTGCTCCTGCGCCGAGATGTCGAACCGCATCGACGCCGTCTCGTCTCACCTCGCGGAGAAGGTCAACAGGCTCACCGGCGCCGAGACGATCACGAAGGACCGCGTCCTGCCTGACGACCAGCTGATCGACGGCTTCCTGCTGAAGCCGATGAACTGCCCGCACCACATCAAGATCTTCGCCTCGCAGCCGCATTCCTACCGCGACCTGCCCGTGCGCCTCGCGGAATTCGGCACCGTCTATCGCTGGGAACAGTCCGGCGAACTCAACGGCATGACGCGCGTCCGTGGCTTCACGCAGGACGACGCCCACCTCTTCTGCACCGAGGAGCAGGTGCAGGCCGAGATCCTCGGCTGCCTCACGCTCGTCAAGATCGTCCTCAATACGCTCGGCATGACGGACTATCGCGTGCGCATCGGCCTGCGCGATCCCGACTCCAACAAATACACCGGCGCCCCCGCCCTCTGGGACAAGGCTGAGGCCGCGCTGCGCGACGCCGCCAAGACCATCGGCATGACCTACACCGAGGAGCCCGGCGAGGCCGCGTTCTACGGCCCGAAGATCGACTTCATGGTTAAGGACGTCATCGGCCGCGAGTGGCAGCTCGGCACCGTGCAGGTGGACTACAACCTGCCCGTGCGCTTCGACCTCACCTACATCGGCGCCGACAACGCCGCGCACCGCCCCGTGATGATCCACCGCGCGCCCTTCGGCTCGATGGAGCGCTTCTGCGGCGTGCTGATCGAGCACTTTGGCGGCGACTTCCCGCTCTGGCTCGCGCCCGAGCAGGTCCGCCTGCTGCCCATCTCCGACAAGGTGATGGACTACGCCAAGGCCACGTTCGACCAGATGCTCGCCGCCGACCTGCGTGTGACGCTCGACACCCACTCCGACAAGCTCGGCGCCAAGATCCGGCGCGCTGAGCTGGAGAAGGTGCCCTACGTGCTCGTGCTCGGCCAGAAGGAGGCCGAGGCCCTGAGCGCCTCGGTCCGCTCGCGCGCCAAGGGCGACGAGGGCGTCCACCCGGTCGCCGACCTCATCGCCCGCTTTAAGTCGGAGGTCGCCAACCGCGCGCTGCCGGTGAAGAAGGCCTGACTCACCACGCAGCCACGAAGGAACACGAAGTTTTCAGAAACCAAAACCTGATCCTGCTTCGTGAACTTCGTGCCTTTGTGGTAAATTAATCATGGGCGATACTTGGAAAGACGAACTCGCCGCCATCACCGGCGCGCGCGCTCACGGGCAGTCGCGGGAGATTCTTCCCCGGCTGCAGCAACTCGACGCCAAGCACCCGAACGTCGCCGAGATCAACCACCAGCTCGCGTGGACCTGCGACGTGCTTGGCCGCGCGCGGGAGGCCCTGCCCTATTACGAAAAGGCCATCGCGCTCGGACTGCCACCGAACGAATTATCCGGCGCGCTGGTCGGCCTCGGCCACACGTTGCGCGCACTCGGCCAGCTCGAGCGCTCCGCCGAGGTGCTGCGCTCCGGTCAGGTCCAGTTTCCTGACAATGCCGAGTTCGCGGTCTTCCTCGCGCTGACCCTGCATGCCCAGGGAAAACCCGCCGAGGCGCTGCGGCTCACGCTCGAGACCCTCTGCGCCACGACCGAGGACCCCGGTCTCACCGCCTACCAGCGCGCCATCCGGCACGAGGCGTCGAAATTATAGTCGATCCGGTCGGCGAGGCCGCCGCTGGCGATTTTCATTAGTGAACCATAGGTTCAAATATGGTATTGAATGATACGCGCCGTCGCCCTAATTCATTAGCCAACCTCACCGCTCTTACCCGGCGGTTCCCAACCTACACCCCTATGAACTCAAGTCATCGACCTGAACTGTCGGTGCGCAAGCTGGTGCTTGCGCACTTCTGCCTCCTGCTCGGCGCCGCGACGGCCTCCGCTCAGACCACCGCTCCGAGCAGCACCGCGCCGGAACCGGCCCCGAAGAACGTGCCGGTCGTCGTCAGCGCCGAGGCACCGGCGAAAGACGAGACCCTGGTGCTCTCGCCCTTCGAGGTCGTGGCCAACAACAAGGGCTACTATTCCGCCAACACGATGTCCGGGACGCGCTTCAACACGAAGCTCGACGACCTCGCGTCCTCGATCACCGTCATGACGAAGGAGCAGATGGCCGATTTTGGCATGCTCGATGTCAATGACGTGTTCCTCTACGTCGCCGGCACCGAGGGCACGGGCACCTACACGGACTACACTCTCGACCGCAACGGCAGCCTCGGGGACAACGTCCAGAACAACCCGACCAGCGCCAACCGTGTGCGCGGCATCGCCCCGGCCAACATCTCGCTGGGCAACATCGAGACGATGGGCCGCGTGCCGGTCGATCCGCTCAGTATTGATTCCCTCGAGGTCAGCCGCGGCCCCAACGCCAACGTCTTCGGCCTCGGCAATCCTTCCGGCACCGTCAACCAGGTGCCGGCCTCGGCCAACCTGACGCGCAATCGCGCGAGCACGACACTCCGCGCCGACAGCTATGATGGCTCCCGCGCGACCCTCGACCTCAACCAAGTTCTGATCAAGGGCCGGCTGGCTGTCCGTGGTAGCGCGGTCTACCAGCAGGATCGTTTCGAGCGCAAACCCTCGGGCGTGGACACCGAGCGCTACAACGCGATGATCAAATACCAGCCGTTCAAGTATACGACGATCAGCGGCAGCATGAACTATTACCACGCCTACGGCAACCGGCCGAACGCCCTGCCGCCCCGCGACAACCTCTCCTACTGGCTCAGCCAGGGCAGTCCGACCTGGGATCCGGTCACGCAGCAGATTCACAATTCCGACGGCTCGCCGCGCGGCGCGCCCGTGACCGCCACGACCTACAACGGGCCCGATGTCTTCAATGCCGGTTACCTCGGCAACAACCACGGCATGATGTTCATCGACCAGACCGGCCTCTCCTACTGGTCGACGCCCCAGGCCACCAGCAGCACCACGAGCCCCGTCGGGACCACGCTGCAGGCCGCCCGCTACCTCCAGACCAGCGCGGTCGCCGGCGCGGTTTTCTCCGGCACGGCCCCCCGCCCCTTCGCCCAGTATCTGTTCAACACGACCCCGACGATCAGCGACAAGGGTATCTACGACTGGTCCTCGATCAATCTCTCGGCGCCCAACAGCTTCTGGGACAAGACTGCCACCTGGAACGCCAACATCGACCAGATGATCCTCAACACCCCCACCCAGACGCTCGCCGCCCAGTTCTCGTTCATGCGCGAGGACTCAGAGCGCTGGACCCGCAACCTCGTGGGCACCGCCAATGACAACGGCCAGTCCGGCCAGCTCATGGTGGACATCAACGAGCGCCGCCTCGACGGCTCGGTCAATCCCTTCTTTCTGCGGCCCTACCTCAGCGTCGACAAGCCCCGCACCCAATACAATCCGCAGAAGTGGGACACCACCCGCGCGCAGCTGGCCTACCGCCTCGATCTGACCGAGAAGGACAACTTCCTCAAGCACCTCGGCTGGTTCCAGCTCACCGGTTACGGCGAATACAAATACCGCGTCAACCGCCAGTATTCCTACCGGGACGCGATCGCCTCGCCCTCAGTTGCCTGGATCCCCGCCGGCACCTACCGCGGCACCCAATCCAACCCGACCGGCACGCCCGCCATCATCAACCTCACGCAGGGCCTCTACCGCTACTATGTCGGCGACAAAACCGGCAACAACGTGGACTACGCCCCCGGCAGCTTCAGCTTCGGCACCTATCCGTTTGTCTGGGGCAACGCCGCCACCGGCGCCTTCACCACCGACAACCTGCTCCTCGCCCCGGTCGCCGCGGACAAGTCCGGCGGCACCTTCAACACCAAGACCACGCTCAAGACCATCGGCGGTGTCATGCAGAATCACCTGCTGAGCGACCGCCTCGTCGTCACCCTCGGCGCCCGCTACGACCAAGTCTCCACCCAGTTCGGCAATCCGGGCAATCCCGTGAACAACTACATCAATGCCGACGGCATCACGTTCAATTACGACGCGACCGACGGCTGGGCCGCGGCCAGGAACTCGAACGGCGGCCGCACCACCAACGTCCAGTTCGTCGCCCGCCCCTTCGTGGACACGCCTGTGGTGAGCAAGCTGAACTCGATGGACCATCACTTCGTGGCCGATCTGCTCAGCGGCCTGTCCGTGAACGCCAACCGGTCCAACAGCTTCCTCCCGCTGAACCCGGCCCAGGATCTCTTCAAGAACATCCTGCCCAATCCGACGGGCACGGACAAGAGCTGGGGTCTCGGCCTCAACCTGTTTGATGGCAAGCTGGTCATCCGCGCCACCCGCTATGACAACCTGCAGAAGAATTCCCAGAACAACGATATCAACACCATGGCCGGCCGCGTCCTGCGCGTTGACTTCCTCACCAGCGGCGCCGGCAGCCCCACGCCCTCGCACAATCTCTACACCAATGCGGTGCGCTGGGTGACATTCGCCAACCCGACTTGGACCACCGACCAGATCACGGCTGAGGTTCAACGCCAGACCAAGTTCAGCACGGCGGATAACGCCTACTACTCCAATGCGACCCCGCCGATTGCCGCCACCACCGATATCCGCTCGGTCGGCACGGAGATCGAGGTCAACTACAACCCCACCCGCTTCTGGACCGTCTCGGGATCCGTCACCGACACAAAGTCGATGAACCAGAATATCTCCAAGGCGCTCGTCGATTGGATCAACCTGCGCCTGCCGGTCTGGACGACGGCCGTCGATCCGTCGATCAGCGACGCCAATGCCCTCGCCGAGGGCAACCCGGGAAAACTCTGGTGGCTGCACCATTATACGCAATCGGGCACGGCTTCCCTGCCTGGCACGGCCGCGACCTTCACCGCCACGGCCGCGACTCCGCAGGATAACTACAATGCGTTCGTGGCCGCGCCCTTTGGCATCATCCGGGCCCAGGAAGGCAAAACCAACCCTCAGGTCCGCCGCTACGCGTTCCGGGCCAGCACCAGCTACAAGCTCGCGGGCTTCAGCGACAACAAGGTACTGAAGAGCATGACCATCGGTGGCGCGCTGCGCTGGGAGGACAAGGGGGCCATCGGCTACTACGGCCTCCAGTCCCTCCCCGCCATCATCACCGACCTCGACCCGAACCGCCCGATCTACGACAAGGCCCACTACTACGTCGACGCGTTTGTGACCTACAAGACGAAGCTCTGGCGCGACAAGGTCGGGGCGAGCTTCCAGTTCAACGTCAAGAACCTCGGCGAAGGCGGGCGCCTGCAGCCCGTGGGCGCGTTCCCCGACGGCACGATCCATACCTTCCGCATCGTCGACCCGCAGCAGTTCATCCTGAGCGCGTCGTTCGACCTCTGACGCGTAGACTGCCCGGTCCTTTCATCGCCGCCCGCCGCAAGGCCGGCGGCGATTTATTTTTGTGGTCGGTCGTGCAGTCGAATAATGTCGCCGCCTCCCGCCCGCCTTTTTAGTTAGCCCACATGTCCAAGCGCCCCAGCCCGCCTCCCGCCGCGTCGCCTGCTCGCGCGGACGTCGGATCGTGGCTGGCCGGCTGGTGGTGCGCCCTGGTTTTCCTGCTCATCCTCGTGGCCTACCTGCCCGCCCTGTCGGGCGGCCTGCTGTGGGACGACAACGGCCACATCACCCGCACTGACCTGCGCTCGTGGGAGGGCCTCTTCCGCATCTGGTCCGAGATCGGCGCCACGCAGCAATACTATCCGCTGCTGCATTCGGCCTTTTGGCTGGAGCACCACCTGTGGGGCGACGCCACGCTCGGCTACCACCTCCTCAACGTCCTGCTGCACGCCACCACCGCCTGCCTCTTCGGCCGTTTGTTGCAGCGGCTCGCGGTGCCCGGCGCCTGGCTGGCCGCCCTGCTGTTTGCCCTGCATCCCGTCTGCGTCGAGTCGGTGGCGTGGATCTCCGAGCAGAAGAACACCCTCTCCGCCGTGTTCTACCTGGCCGCCGCCCTCGCCTACCTGCGCTTCGACGACGGCGAGCGCACGCCCCGCCGCTATGTCCTCGCGACGGGCCTGTTCGTGCTGGCGCTGCTGACCAAGTCCGTCACCGCCACGCTGCCTGCGGCCCTGCTCGTCGTCGGCTGGTGGCGGCGCGGCCGGCTGGACTGGCGGCGTGATGTGCGGCCGCTGCTGCCGTGGTTCGTGCTCGCCGGCGCCTCCGGCCTGTTCACCGCGCATTTCGAAAGCGCGCTCATCGGGGCCCAGGGCGCGGACTTTAACCTCGGTGTCCTGCAGCGCTGCCTGCTCGCTGGACGCGTGGTCTGGTTCTACCTCGGCAAACTGGCTTGGCCTGCCGACCTGATCTTTATCTACCCGCGCTGGACCATCGACACCGCGGTCTGGTGGCAGTGGCTGTTCCCGCTGGCCGGACTCGCGTTGCTCGGCGGACTCGCTTGGTGGAGCCGACAATCGCGCGGGCCGCTCGCCGCGGCGCTGCTGTTTGGCGGCACGCTCTTCCCTGTGCTCGGGTTCGTGAACGTCTACCCCTTCGTCTTTTCCTTTGTCGCGGACCATTTCCAATACCTCGCCAGCCTCGCGGTCTTCGCACTGGCCGCCGCGGGGCTTGCGCAGGCCTCGGCCCGCTTCCCGGCCCGGGCTCGCTACGCCGCCGCCGCCGCACTGCTGGCCGTCCTTGGCGCCCTGAGTTGGACCCAGAGCGGGATGTATCGCGACGTCTACACACTCTACCAGACCACCTTGGCGCGGAATCCTTCCTGCTGGATGGCGCACAACAACCTTGCCCTCGCCCTCAGCGCGGACGGCCGGATCGAGGAAGCGATCCAGCATCTCGAGCAGAGCCTCCGGCTCAAACCCGACTACGCCATCGCCGAAAACAACCTCGGCGACAACCTGGTCAAGCTCGACAGGTTCGTGGAGGCTGTCCCGCACTTTGAACGCGCTGTCCGGCTCCAGTCCAACTACGCCGTCGCCCACCGCAACCTCGGGCTCGCCCTGGCCATGAGCGGCCGGACCGCGGAGGCAATACCCCATTTCCAGGAGGCGGTGCGGCTGAACCCCGTTGACGCCGACGCCGAGCTGAAATGGGCCACCGGGCTCATGCTGACGGATCGTTTTCCCGAGGCTGTCCCGCATTTTGAGCGCGCCGTCGCCCTTGCGCCGGAAGCGATCGATGGCTGGTTCACTTATGGGCGGGCGCTCATGCGCGCGGGCCGTTTCGAGGAGGCCATCGGGCCATTCGAACAGGCCCTCCGGCTCGACCCGGCCTACGCCGAAGCCCACTTGAACCTGGCCCTCGTGCTGCGGCAACTCGGCCGCCGGCAGGGCGCACTTGAGCACTTCCAAGAAGCCATCCGCCTTAACCCGGCACTGGGCCGCTAGGTCGCGCCGAGGTCAGGCCCCCGTTCTATTTTCCAGGTTGCCAGCCGACTCGGCGAACCCGCCCACTGGGTCGGTCAAGTTGTGGGCGAACGGTGGCGCGGTGCGCTCCTCCTCCGGCAAGGCCATCTCCGGCGGCGCGGCCTGGCCGGATATATCCATGGCCAGAATGGCCTCCGGGGTGTATTTATAGGCCGCCACCGGCTCGGCGATATTCTTGAGGACTATTTCCTCCACGGCGCTCGGCGGAAGCGGCAGTTTGCCTTTGACGATGGCGTAGACCACCCCGCTGAGGCAGATTCCCCCGTTCGGCGCCTTGGCTTCCAGCCGCGAGGCGACGTTGACGCCATCGCCGGCGATGCCCCCATCCGGCAGCAGCGCAACATCGGCAATGTGAAGGCCAAAACGATGCCGCAACCCCTCGGCGCCGCTGGCCAAATTCAAGGCCCGTTGCATGTCCAGCGAGAACCGGACCGCCTGGATCGCACTGGGGAAAATCATCAGCATGCCGTCGCCCATCGTGTTGACCAGCATCCCGCCCTGCTTCTCCCCTTCGGTCTGCATGCGCTGCAGATCCGCCCGCACCTTCTGGATGGTCAGGCCCTCGTTGACCTGCATCAGGGCCGAATAACTGACGACATCGGTAAAGACGACGGCTTGGAGCCGGCGGGTATTGAGCCGCATCGCCTTCTCGTGCTCCGCCGAGACCCAGGCCTCGCGCTTGATCAAATCCAGTTCGCAGGTGGCGAACTGCTCGTTGAACCGCTTCTCCGTCTGCGCCAGGAAGCCCTCCTTTCTTTTAAAATCGTCCCGGCGCTGTTCCAACTCGGTCCGCAGGGCCACCAGTTCGCCTTGCTCCAGCAACTGGGCGAATTGTTTCTGATAAAGCAGCTTTTGGTTTTTCAGCAGCATCTCCGCCTCGTGCAACGTTCGCGTCCTGGTCTCCAGGTCGTTGCGTTTGGCGTCGAGCTGCTCCGTTTGCTCGTGCAGCGTGTTTTCCAATTCGACCAGCTCGGCGAAGCGCTGCTTCAGCACCTTTTCGCGCTCCCCCAGGAGCGAAATGAGGCCCGACTTGCTGGGCAACGCTAATTGCGGTCGCGTATCCGTCGGCTTGGGAAAGTCGGCCATGTGGTCTTAATCATGACATCCACCAAGGCTGCTTGCCATGGGGCATGCACCCCGCCCGAGTGCGCCTTTCATCTCCGGCCGGACCGGCCAGACACCGTCGGCCAAAGAACACCGCGCTAAGGCCGTCGGGCTGAATCCGGGCCTCGCCCGTTAGGCCACGGGATCGCGCGAGACCTCGCCATTCACCATCCGCAGCAGCTTGAGCGGATTGGCGTTCTGCAACTCGGGTGGCAGCAAGTCGTCGGAAAATCCTTGGTAACACACCAGCCGCGTCCAGCGGTAGAGCGCGCGGGTGCCGACCGACGTGCTGCGGCCGCCGTCGCTCGTCGCGGGATAGGGGCCGCCGTGCACTTGGGCGGGGCTGACCTCCAGCCCCGTCGGGTAACCGTTCAGGATCACGCGCCCGGCCTTCGCGGCGAGCACGTCCACGAGCTCGCCCTGGGCCGGCGCCTCGGCCGCGCCGGCGTGCAGCGTGGCGGTCAGCGTGCCCTCGAGCTCGTGCGCGACCGCGAGCATCTCCGCCCGGTTTTGGCACATGACCACGACCGAGCTCGGGCCGAAGATTTCCTCCGACAGCGCGTGGTTGCCGAGAAAAGTCTGCGCGTCCGTCTCGAACCACACCGGCGCGGCGCTGCACATCGACATCGCGTTGCCTTGCGCCAGCACCTTCACGCCCGGCAGATGCGCCCGCGCGGTCGTGCTGGCCACAAAGTTTTTCCGGATGCCGGGCGTGAGCATCACACCCTCCACCGTGGCGGCGAGCCGCGTCGCCAGATCCTTGACAAATTGCGCGGCGGCCGGCGAACGCTCGAGCACGATCAAACCGGGATTGGTGCAGAACTGGCCGACCCCGACGGTCGACGAAGCATAGAGGCCCTCGACCAGGCCCGCGGCGCGCTCGGCGATGGCGCCGGGCAGGATGAACACCGGGTTGATGCTGCCCATCTCCGCGTAGACCGGAATCGGCTCGGGCCGCGCCGCGGCGAGGTCCGTGAGTGCGCGCCCGCCCTTGAGCGAGCCGGTGAAACCCACGCCCTTGACCAGTGGGTGCTGCACGAGCGCCTGACCGACCTCGAAACCGGCATCGAACAGCAGGGAGAACGTGCCCTCGGGCAGACCGCACTCGCGCACGGCGTGGAGGATCAGGCGCCCGACCATCTCGCTCGTGCCGGGGTGCGCCGGGTGCGCCTTCACGATCACCGGGCAGCCGGCGGCAAAGGCCGACGCCGTGTCGCCGCCCGCCACCGAGTAGGCGAAGGGAAAATTGCTGGAACCGAACACCACCACCGGGCCGAGCGGGCGCAGCAGCGAGCGGTGGTCGGGCTTCGGCAGCGGCTGGCGGTCGGGCCGCGCCGTCTCGATCCGCGCGTCGAGCCAGTCGCCGCGCGCGGCCGTCGCGCCGTAAAGCCTCAGCTGGCCGGCAGTGCGGGCCACCTCGCCCTTCAGCCGCGCCTCGGGCAGGCCGGTCTCCTGCAGGGCGCGGGCGACGAGGATGTCCGACCTGGCCTCGAGCTTGTCGGCGATGGCTGCCAGGAATTTGCCGCGATCGGGGCCGGACAGCCTTGCCCAGGCCGGCGCCGCGGCGGCCGCGAGCTGCACGGCCCGGTCGACGTCCTCGGTCGTCGCCGACTGGAAGGTCGGCTCGATCGGCGCGTTGCGCGCGGGATCGAAGGCCTTGAACGGCGCGCCGCCCAGTCCGCTGGAACCAAAGCCAATGAGGGAGCCGCCGTCAGGTTTCATGCTCGTGAAGTTGTAGGGCGGGGTCGCTGACCCTGCCAGATTGTTCTTTGCGCCAAACGTGCAACAGAATGGGCGAGCAAGCCGGCCGCTGGCGACGGCTGGCGATGCCCCGTCACACCCCTCACAGCTTCGGGTGCATCTTGCGGGCCACTCGCAGGACGGACTTGGCGTGGTCCAGGTCGGCGCCGGTCAGCGGCAGGCGCGGCGGGCGCACATGCGGCGTGCCGTGGCCCATCTCGGTCTGCACCCACTTGATGAGCTGGACGAATTTCGGCACGGTATCGAGCCGCAGCAGCGGCAGGAACCACTCATAGAGGGCGGCGGCGCGCACCTTGTCGCCCCGGCTGGCGTAGTCGAACAGCGCGACCGATTCGGCCGGAAAGGCGTTCACCAGGCCGGCAATCCAGCCGACCGCCCCGGCGTAGATGCTCTCGACGATGGCGTCGTCCATGCCCACGAGGATCTCCAGCCGGCGGCCCACCACGGCCCGGATGGCGGTCACGCGGCGGACATCGCCGCTCGATTCCTTGACGGCATGGAGGTTGGAATGCTCGTCCGCCAGCTCGGCGATCTGCACGGGCAGGAAATCCGTTTTGTAAGCCGCCGGGTTGTTGTAGAGCATGCAGGAGAGCTTCGTCGCCCCGATCACCGCGCTCACGTGCGCCTTCATCTCTTGCCAGTCGCTCGAGTAGACGTAGGGCGGCAGGACCATGAGGCCCTTGGCCCCCGCCTCCGCGGCGGCCTCGGCCAGCGCGACCGCCTCGGTGGTGCTCAATGAGGCAATGCCCGCCACGACGGGGGCGCGCTTGCCCACGGCGGCGACGGAGGTGCGGACGACGGCGATTTTTTCCTCGAAGGACAGCGTCTGCGCCTCGCCGAGCGAGCCGCAGCACACGATGCCGGTGCAGCCGCTGTCGATCATCCAGCGGCAGTGCACCGCGAGCGCGGCGTGGTCCACCGCGAGGTCGGCGTCCAGGTTGGTCGTGATGGCGGGAATGACACCTTTCCAGTTCATGGGGTATTATTGTGTAGGGCTGCCGCTTGTCGGCAGGCCGGTTTGAATACAACGGCACGGCGACAAGCGCCGGCCCTACAAGAGGAATGTTTACGCATATCTATTCGGATTCAACATGCTCAAGTCAACCGACGGCTTCCGTCCGGTCAAAATCTCGGCCACCAGCAGGCCGGTGATCGGGGCCATCGTCAGCCCGAGCATCGCGTGGCCGCAGGCGGCCGTGAGGTTGGCGTGGCGGCCAAACCGGCCGATGTAAGGCAGGCCGTCGGGCGTCACGGGACGGTAGCCGAACCACGGCTTGATGCCGGCGAAATCCTGCGGCGTGAAGTCCGGGAAAAAGGCCTGCGCGGCGGCGATGATCTGCCCGATGCGCTCGGGCCGGACATTGTCGCTGTGCCCGCTGATCTCCATCGTGCCACCGAAGCGAAGCTTGTCGCCCATCGGCGTCACGGCCACGCGGCGCTCGGTGAGGATGAGGGATTTGGTCAGCGAGAAGCGCGGCTGCTCGATGGTCAGGCTGTAGCCCTTGCCCGCCTGCATCGGCAGGCGGACGCCCAAGCCGGCGAGCATCGCCGGCGACCACGAGCCACCCGTGAGCACGAACTCGTCGGCCACCAGCGCGCCGGCCGTCGTGTGCACGGAGGTGATGCGGCCGCCGTCCGACTGCCAGCCGTAGACCGTGGTGTTCCACTGGAACTGCACGCCCATCTCCTTCAGCAGCGCCGTGAGCGCGGGAATGAATTTCCGCGGCGAGATGTGCGCGTCGTTCGGGAAATAGACCGAGCCCACGACTTTCATCCGCGCGCCGGGTTCGAGCGCGGCGGTCTGCGCGGCGTTGAGCACGCGGGCCTCGACCCCGAGCTCGTTGGCGAGGGCGGCGAGGCCGTGCGCCTCGTGGTCGAGCATCTCCGGTGTCTGGCAGAGGTTGAGCAGGCCCTCCGTCTTCAGCTCAAAGCTGTTGCCCGTGATGTCCGCCAGCTCCACGAAAAGCTTCCGGCCACCGAGACTGAGGTCGCGCAGGACCGGCGCGGCGCGGCGCGTGTGCTCCGCCGTGCAGTTGCGGGCGAACAGCCAGCCCCAGCGCATCAGGTCGCTGTCGAGGCGCGGCTGGATGTAGAACGGGCTGCGCGAGCTCAGCATCCACTTGAGACCCTTCCACACCATGCCCGGCGACGACAGCGGAATGACGTGGCTCGGCGAGACGTAGCCCGCGCTGCCGTGCGCGCAGGAGTCCGCACCCTCGGCGTTGCGCTCGATGAGCGTGACGCGGAAGCCCTCGCGGGCGAGGTAGTAGGCCGTGCTCAGGCCGACAATGCCCCCGCCGCAGATGATGACCGACTTTGACTGACGCATATTAGCGGATACCCCAGACGAACGGATCGCCGGCATCGAGGATTAAAGTCGCCTCGCCCGTGACAAAGGCCGTGCCGGTGATGGTCGGGATGATCTTGTCGCCCTGTTTCCGGTATTTGCCGCGGAAAACACTGCCGACGATGCTCTCCTGCACCCACTCGTCGCCGGGGGCCAGCTTGCCGTCGGCGGCGAGGCAGGCGAGCTTGGCGCTGGTGCCCGTGCCGCAGGGCGAGCGGTCGTAGGCCTTGCCGGGGCAGAGGACGAAATTCTTGCTGTTCACGCCGGGTTTCTTGGACGGGACGAAGAGCTCAACATGGTCAATGTCGGGGAAACCGGAATCGGTGACCGCCTGCCGGATGCGTGAGCAGTAATCGGTCAGCTGCGCAATGTTCGAGAGCTCAAGGGTCTGGTCGTGATTTTCAATCAGGCAGAACCAGTTGCCGCCCCACGCGAGATCGACGTTCACGTCGCCGACCCCCGGCAGGTATAGAGGGAGATCCTTTTCCTTGCGGTAGCTCGGGATGTTCGTGAAGGCCACTTCCCCACTCGCGAGCAACTGCGCCTCGATCGGACCGACGGGCGTGTCGAGCTTCACGGGGCCGGTCTTGACGCGGCCGAGGTGCGCGAGAGACACGATGAGGCCGATGGTGCCGTGGCCGCACATGCCGAGGTAGCCGACATTGTTGAAGAAGATGACGCCGAACTGGCAGGTCTTGTCGTGCGGCTCGACGAGGAGCGCGCCCACGATGACGTCGGAGCCGCGCGGCTCGCCCACAATGGCCGAGCGGAAGTTGTCGTGCTTCTCCTTGAAGACCTTCACGCGGTCGGCGAGCGGTCCGCTGCCGAGATCCGGGCCGCCCTCGAGCACGAGGCGCGTCGGTTCGCCGCCGGTGTGGGAATCGAGGACCTTGATGCGTTGCACGGTGGCCATGGCGAGATTTAAGCACACGACTCCGGCGCCAAATCGCCAGATAAAATCACGCCATAATACCAACGTGCCAACCGCCACAGGCAGACAGGTGGAGCGGCTTGACCCCAAGACGCTGAAGCGCGCTGAGGTCAGTGCGCTTTACCCCAGCAATCGGTCTTAACCACGAAGGACACGAAGCCAGAACCTGGAACTTGCAACCCGAACCTTGAACTGCGGACTGGCTGCAGGCCGCTTTAAGTCAGCAGCCGCACGATCAGCTGGCAGCGGGACTCAACTACACCGTATCCATCGCTTCTAATGAGCTTGGTTCGCTTCGTCCGCCCGCAGGTGTGCCAGCATTTGCACCAGGGCACCGGGCTCATCGGCCGTGGCCTTGAGGGCCGTCAGAAATTTCTCCGCGTTCTGGTTCTTCGGGTCGAGTTCCAGCGCCTTTGCATAGTTGCGCAGGGCGGCCGCGCGGTCGTCGTTCTTCACGTTGGCCTCGCCGAGGCTGTCGTAGACGTTGCCGGAGGCGGGGTAGAGTTCGACGTTCCATTGCAGCACCGCCAGGGCCGCGGGTAGGTTGTCACCCTTGGTGAGGTATTTGTAGCCAAGGTTGTTCAACTGGCTCTCGCTGACGTAAAGACCGTCGAACTTCGCGGCTTGGACCTCGGCGAACTTCGCCTGCGCGGCGGCCAGCCCTGCGGTGTCGATGGTTTCCTGCAACAGGTCGGCCAGGCCATGGGCCTTGATCTCGAGGACCTCGATGTCGAAGCGCAGCGTGGAATTCGGCGGAATCGCGCCGCGCTGCTTGGCGCCGTAGGCCAGGTCGGGCGGAATGATCATCGTGCCCTTGGCCCCCACCCCGAAATAACCGAAGGCCTCCTCGACACCCTTGATGACCTGTTTTCTGCCGAGCGTGAAAGCGAACGGAGTCTTCCGGTCGAAGCTACTGTCGAAGACCGTGCCGTCCGGCAGCGTGCCCTTGTAGTGATAGATGATGACCTCGCCCGCCTTCGCCAGCGCACCAGTGCCGTGCTCCGTGATCAAATACCGCAGGCCTGATGGCGTCGTGATCAGATTAGCCGGTTCGGTCGCGCCCAAGGCAGACACGGCCAAAGCCGCCACCCACACCGGCAAAAAACGGGAGAGGGAATGATTCATGGGATCAATTTAATCCAGCGGCCCAATCGAGGCAATCGTCCAAAGGTGCCAAGTGTATGTGGCGCGGCTTCCAGCCGCAGATCTGTCAGGCTCACCGGCTGGAAGCCGGTGCCACATCAAGCCAGCAGCCGCACGATCAACTGGCAGCGGCTTTGGACGCCGAGCTTGCGCATGGCCGAGGATATCTGGTGCTTGATGGTCGCCTCCGCCCGGCCGAGGGCGGAGCAGATCTCCTTGTTCGACATCCCGTGCGCCGCGTGGATGGCGACGAGCCGTTCGGCAGGGGTGAGCTGAGAAAGCAGGTGGAGCGGCCTGACCCCAGGACGCTCAAACGCACTGAGGTCAGCGCGTTCCACCGGCAACTGGCAGCTCGCACCGTCCAGATAGCTGGCGGGCACGAGGCGGGAATGAGTTTCAGAAACCATGGAAATCAGAGAGACAGATGACAGAGATCAGAAGTCAGAGCTCGTATTTGGTGTATCGGTCTTTCAACTCTCAGCACTCATCTTTTAACTGCGGCGTTGCGCCGCTCACAGCTTCAGCAGCCGCTTCACTTCCTGCTCCAGCATTTCACCGGTGGTGTTGGTCGAAACGACCCGGCCTTCCTGGTCCAGCAGGAACTTTGCCGGGATAAACTGGATGTTGAAGCGGGTGGAAATTTCATTCGGTCCCGCTTTCTCGGAAAGATACTGCGGCCAAGGCATGGCCTGCGTGGTAATGAAGTCGGCGAGCACTTTTCTGGCCTTCGCCAGCTTGGTGGCGATCTCAGCCGGCGAATCGCCGGGCTTCAACTTGGTTTGTTGCAGCGCAACTCCGATGATTTCAAATCCCTTTTCGTGATACGCGGCGTAAACTCTCTTAAGGTCGGGAAGCTCGGCGACACAGGGACCGCACCACGTGGCCCAAAAGTCGATCAACACCACCTTGCCCCGGAGGCGCTGCAGATCCACCTCGCGGCCATCGACCGCGGTGAAGGTCAGGTCAAGCGGTCGGCTGAGCTCCGCAAGAAAACTCAGCTGATCGGCGGCTTTCTTCCGCAGCGCGGCGTTTCCCGCGCTCCCCAGTTGTCGCCAGGCTTTCTCGCCGGCGCCCGGCACACACCGGTCGAACTGGTCGAGGAAACTGCTCGCCCGGTTCACGACCACGTCCAGCGCCGCATACTTTTCGATATGGGCCATGAACCGTTGAAGGAACGGCCCGAAATCGCCGGGACCCTCCTTGGTCCCTTTTTCCTGGGCGGCTAGGAAATCCTTGAAGAGTCGCAGCCACTCCGCCTGTTCCCGCAATGCCACCGTGACCTCGGGGGACGCGATCAAACTGTCGGTCAGCTGCTCGATTTTTTTCGTCCAAGCCTGCTTGGCGTCTTCATCCACCACCACGGCGGCCATACCCCGGGTTTCCACGTCGGGACCAATGCTCTGCACAAACAATGGAGGCTGCTTGGCCAGCACAAGCACCACCTCCCAACGACGTGGGTCGGCAGGATAGGTGTTGTAAAACGCCAAACCGGCCGCCGCCAATTCGTGACGGTTCTTGTCGACCCAAGTCACGACTTTCGCCGCGCCTTCAGCCTGCAGCGTTTCGGACGGACGCTCCTGGCTCAGGGATATGAAGGCCGCATAATCGGCGTCTGCAGAGTTCGGGACCGCCCGGACGAAGAGAACCGAGGTCAAGAACAGACCGAGAGTGAAGACTTGGTGGCGTAACGACATGGGCAGAGTTGTTAACTGGTTTTAGTAGGCACGTTCACGGCGTTGTTTTTCTCCGAGTTCCACGATCGCAGCATCCACCTTGATCCCTGCGCGGGCGAGGGCAGCCTCGAGGATGACCTCGCCTTCGTGGTAACCGCTCGAGGTGTCCGCGAGCCGACCTTCCCGGTCGATAATGAACACGGTGGGGATGCCCGAAACTCGATAAAGTGTTTTGGCGGCCCGGGCATCACCTTTTCCCTGGGGATCATGCGCCCACACAAAATTGGGATACTGGTGCCCATAAGTCCGGACCCATTTCTCAAAATTCTCCCGCGTGTCCTGAGTGCAGGAGGCGAGCACGACCACCCCCTGGTCCTGATATTTGGCCGCCACTTCCTGATTGTGCGGCATGGCCTTCTTGCAGGGGGTGCACCATGGCGCCCAAAAATCGAGGACGACCACCCGGCCCCGGAAATCGGAGAGCTTCACTTCATTTCCCGCCAGATCCTGCATCGGAAAATCGGGCGCGCGCTGGCGCGACCGGGCCCAATCCTCAAACGCCGTTTTTTCCCGGATGTGGGTTTCCTTTCTTTTCTCCAGTTCCGCCCAGCGCTGTCTCAATTCAGGCGGAATATCCGGAGCGGAGGCCATCTCGGCCTTCAAGGCCGCCACCTTGGCCCGCCAAGCCCCGGCCAGGGTCTCGTCAACCTCTTGGGCAGTCGGCACACCCGCGGGATTAAGCGCCCAAAACTTGCCGAAGGTGGGAAAGCCCGGCAAGAACGTGTCAACCAGCAGCCAGCGCCGCGGATCCGTGGGATAATTTGACAGGAACTCCAGGAGGAGATCGCGTCGTTTGAGCGCTCGGCCGTCCGCCCATTGATACAACTCAAGCATGGAACGGCCGTCGTCCGGGTCCGGGTTCTTGTTCAATTCATTGAACTCCGCGATGAGGCGGTCCGCCCCGGAGGCGGTGCCGGTGGGCTGCGTCTCAGCCTGGACGGTCCAGGCCAAGAGCAGCGTAAGCAGCAGGTATCGTTTCGTGGGCATGTTGCTGAAAGCGGCCGGTGACGATGAAGGATTTCGCGCAGGCTTGGCGCTCAGAAGCCCTTTTTCAGCGTGATCGTGTAGCTCGCCAGCCGGGGATCGTTATACCCGTTGTAAGAATAAGCCGAGGCATCGAACGTTGGATAGGTATTCAGGACATTCTTCACCCCAATCTGGAGTTCGGTCCGCCGCAGCAACTTGGAGCCGGAGGATCCAAATCGATAACCCACATAAACGTCGTGGAATACCTGACTGTCCACGCGGCCGCCGTTACCTTGCAGCGGAATCGAAGATGCCAGTAATTCCTTGGACAATAAGTAGGAATCGAAATAACGGAGAGTCCATCCGGCCGACCAAGCACCCCGGTTCCAGTTAACCCCGATATTACCCTTCAATTTCAACGGGTAGTTCGAACCGGAACCAATATTTATCAATGATGCATTGTTGGAAGTGCCAACGTTCTCCACGATGGCTTCACCTGGAAAGGTTTGGGTCTCATAATGGGTCGCTTTCGTGGCGACCGCAAAGAAGTCGAAGGTGCCCAGCGACTGGGAGTCCCAACGATAGTCGAGCTGGATGTCATAGGCTTCCAAGTTGGCGCGGGCGATGTTAACCGCAGTGACGTAAAGTTCCGTGATAGGGCCGGACCAGCTCGCCGGATCACCGGGGAGCTTCGGACCACGCACCACCCGCACCTGAAATCGATCCTCATTGTTGAGGATGAGCTGCGCGTTAGGGTTATTCACGATGTTGTCCGTTTTCTCTATGCGGAGCCAATCAACCGAAAGTCGCAGACCGGGAATGGCCCGGGGCGTCAGGACGAGGCCGGTTGAATACGTTTTTGATTTCTCCGGGGTGAGATTGGGGTCACCCCCAAAGTAGTAGGCCCCGCCCGACGGAGACGTGCCGCCTCGTTTCGGGTCGGACAAGCCGAGGAAGCCCAAAATACCAAGGAAAGGATCATTGGCCGAAAGTTGCGTGATATTGGGCGGAAGAAATCCAGTGCCATAGCTGGCCCGGACCATCAGGTCCGGTGTCGGCACCCAGCGCAAGGCGATGGTGGGGTCGGTTGACGAAAGCTTGTTGGTCACGTATTTGATGGCCGCAACCGTGGTCGGGGTGTTGGCCCCCAGGGTGTCGTATTCGTCGCGGCGTCCAGCCAGTTGCAGGTCGAGTGCCCGCACAAAGGGCAACGCATTGTCCGGGCCCACGAGCGGTATCTTAAGTTCAATGTAGGCGCTGCGGACCGATTGCTCGCGCGCCGGCAAGATGCGATTGCCAATAGACCAGAATCCGGCGCCGGTTTTTTCCTCCCGATCCTCCAGCAGGACGGCGGCCGTCGGACGACCCCCGGGCAGCGTCCAAACCGGTCCGGAGGCACGCACCACCGCATCCCGCAAAGTCACCTTGAGCGGGGTGGCCAGAACGCTGACGGGGGTGCGATAGCGCGCTGCGTCGATCGGATAGGCAACCAGGTCGCGGAAAACATCAATCGCTCCGCTGTTGATCGCCGGAGGATAGGTGAGTGTACTGGAAGAATTCTGGGACGACAGGGAGGATTGATTGTAGGTGTAATCCGCACCGATCTGCCATTCGCCGGGCACCTTGACGATCACCCCGGCCACCCCCCGCCGATCCTCCGATGTCGATACCGCCTCAACCGGGTCGATGTATTGGGGAAACGACACGATGATTGGTTGATTAAACGGGTTGCCGGCGGCCGACGCCTGCACGTTAAAGGTCGGGGAGGAACTTGACCAGCCGCGCTTGTGACCGGTGTTCTTATTAAGCCCAAAATCGACGAATGCCTGAAACCGGTCCGAGAACTGACGGCGGACACTCGCGCTGAACGACTCGATGGTCGGAGTGTTGATCAAGGACGTCAGATTGCTGCCCGCATCCTGGCCGTTGGAGAGGTCGAAATTGTGATGACCCGCGTTGGCGATCAGGCCGGCACCGTTGTCCGAGGCCGGTCCCGCGTAACCATACGGCACATAGGTGATGGTGGAGTTCACCGCCCCGCCGCCATATTGGGGCTTGAGGGTGAGATTCTGACCGTTCGTGCTCCGCACGTTGGACGTGGCACCTGTATACGGGATCGACCGGAATTTATAGGTGGGATCATTGGCGTCGATGGTCAGCCGGTTGCGTTTCAGAAATCCCCGATCCTGCTCCAGCAGGGAATTGCCATCGGAATAACTGGCCGCCAGCAGGACATTGGTCTTGCCGCCCTCAAGGGTGAACCCGGCGCTGACGTCCACCCGCCGGATGGCGGAGTCCGTATCAAAGCTGTTCGTGTAGGAAAACTTGGCCTCCGCCCCTGCGTAATCGCGGCGGAGAATGATGTTCACCACTCCCCCCGTCGCACCGCCCCCATAGATGCCCGAGGCGGTGGTCGGCAAAATCTCGATCCGCTCGATCGCAGCCAGGGGAATCCCGTTGAGATCCGGCTGCAGTAACGAATCGATGGTCGTCGAACCTGCAACCCGGTGGCCATCCACGAGGATAAGCGTCTGCCCGGGACCAAGCCCGCGAAGGTTGATCGTGCTGCGCGAGCCATAGGCGGTGTTGGGTTGCTGCGACTCGGAAGTCACCGTTGTCTCCATGGGCAGCCGCTGGCGCAGCAGGTCCTCGAGGTTGGTGGCACCGGATCGTTCGATTATCGTGCGATCGAAAATGACGTAGGGCTGGGCGTCATCGCGACTGCGCGGCTTGTCCATGTTGAGCAGCCTCGAGCCCATGACCTCGAACTTGTCGAGGACCAGCTTGCCCTCCGCGACTTTCGCCGGCGCCTCATCCTTTTGGGGCCGGCCGGGGGCGTTTGGGCCCGCATCCCTCTTCACCACGATGGCGCCAGTCTTGGCGTCCTCCAAGGCCGTCAGCTCGGTGCCGGCGAGGAGTTGGTCGAGGCCTTCCTTGACCGTCAACTCGCCCTGCACGGCGGCGGTCTTGACCGCGCCGACCGGCTGGACGGGGAAAAGTATCTCGCGCTTCGCCTGCGCGGCGAACTGCTTGAGGGTCTGCGCCGCATCGCCGGCGGGGACATCGAACTTCACCTTGGCGGCATCCACGGCAAAGGCCGCGGACTGGAGGAGGAACGGCAGAGTAACCAAGACGAGCCGGAGGGCCCGGAAACAATTCAGCGGTGCAGGGTGGTCGGGTTTCATGAGTGGGTGGTTAACCCAAGATGCCGGAGGAAAACTTTTCCGCTAAAGATTCACCCAATATTTCCCGGAAGGCGAGCAGTGCGGGGAATTGATTTCACCACGAAGACACGAAGCTTCATGGCAATGTCTGTCATTCTGAGCGGAGCGAAGAATCCAGTTGGATGCGCACCTGCCGCTGGATCCTTCGCTTCGCTCAGGATGACAATCCAAGGGGAAGCATCTCTAAACTTTGCTAACTTTGCTTTCTTTGTGTAAGAACCCTCTCAGCGGCGGCGGAGCGTGATCGTGCCGTCGGTGCGGTCGGCGCGGACGCTGAAGCCGGCCTCGAGCAGGCGGATGAAGCCCTCGACGTTGTCCGAGCGCAGCGAGGCGCTGACCTCAACGTCGGCGAGATCGGTATCGGCGATTACGAGATGGACGGGCGCATTGCAGCGGTTGAACTCGGCCACGACACCGCGCAGGGGCGCCGAGGTGAACTCGAGCATCTTCGGCTGCCACGCGAGCATCTCACTGGCCTGCTCGGGCGGCACCACGGCGACGCGCGGCGGTGTGCTGACCGGCACCAGGGGGACCACGGCGCGCTCACCCAGACCAAGCTCCGATACCACGGTCTCGCGTCCGCCCGCGGCCGCGGCGTTTTCCTGATCGACCCGCACCTTGCCCTCGGTCACGAGGACCTCAACCGCCGAGCGGCCAAGCCGGACGTCAAAAGCCGTGCCGACAGCACGGACATCGACTCCGGAGGCGGAAACGATGAACGTCCGCGCGGTGTTATGGGCGACGGTGAAATGGGCCTCACCGCGCACGAGCCGCACACGGCGCTCAGCGGGCGTGTAGTCGACCGCGACCTGACTGCCGCGGTTGAGCTGGACGACGGAGCCGTCCGGGAGCGTCAGCTCCTCAATGGCGGCAATGTGGGTCGACACCGGATTCTCCGTCGGCGCCGGTGCCACCGACCACTGCACATAAGCGACAAAGGCCAGCGCCGCGGCCGCCGCGAGTGAGAGACCCGTGATCCAAGTCCGCGGAAAGCGGACGACCTTGGCCGGCGGCGGCGCGAGGAGATCGCGGTTCGGGCGCGCGCTGTGCTCGGGGCGCCATTGTCCGAGGAGGTTGAGGCGGTCCCAATTCTGCCGGTGCCGGGCTAGTGCCGCGGGATGCCGCCAGTCGATCATGAGCCAATGGAGAAATTCATCCTGCTCCGCCGCCGTGAGCCCGCGGTCCTGACGGAGAACCCAGGCGGCGGCCTGATCCTCAATGGAATTCGGCGGGGTGGATGAGGGGGCGGGGTCTTTCATTGGCGGGACGACAGGGGGGTGCCGTGCTGGGCGAAGTATTCACCGAGCTTGCGGAGGGCGATCGTGCCCTGGGCCTCGACCGTGTGCTCGGAGATGCCCATCTCGGCGGCGACCTCGCGCTGGGACAGGCCATAGATCTTGCGCAAGGTGAGGATCTGGCGGCAGCGGGTGGGCAGCGATTGGATGGCCTGGGTCAAGAGTTCGAGTTCCTGGGAGTGCGCGACGTCATTGGCGACATCGGCGCTATCATCCAAGATGCCGGCGAAGGCGTTTTCCGTTAAGGCATCCTCGCGGGCGACCGCCCGGTGGCGGAGCTGCATGAGCATGACGTTGCGGGCGGTGACGAACAGGAACGCCTTGGGCGAATGGACCTCGCCGGCGGCCCGGGCCTTCAGGACGCGCATGTAGGCTTCCTGGACGATGTCGTCGATGTCGCCCTCGTTACGGAACTGGGCCTTGAGCCAGGCACGCAGCATGGGCTCGTGCGGCTGCAGCTCAGCCGCGAACCAACGCGCTTCTTCTGTATCTTGGGGAGGCACGGATGCGAGAGGTGACCGGACAGCATCGGTGTCCCGGCCGGGCGCAAAGGCGAGTCGATTCAGCCAGAGCGAAACTTTCCTGAAAAAATCGTGGGATCGCTTAGCGGAAAGTTACGGCGGGCGCATCTGAGAGGGTTTCCCAGGGGCTCCAAACGGGCGCGGACGAGCCGCGCCCCTACACCGATCACGTTGCCGCCCCGTCCGCTCCCCCTGTAGGGGCGCGCCTTGTGCGCGCCCGCGAAGGCGATGCGGCCCCAAACGGGCTACAAACAGCCCGTAAGAACTGCGGCTGGAAGCCGCAGCCACTCAGCATAAAGCCGACCCCCGTGAAGAGGCCGGCTCGTGAATGTCTCTGGCAGAGGGTCAGACGGCGGTCTCGCCGTGCTCGTCGGTGCGGATGCGGATGACATCCTCCAGCGGGAGCACGAAGATCTTGCCGTCGCCGATCTTGCCGGTCTTGGCGGCCGTCGTGATGGCGGCGACCGCGGGCTTGACGAGCTCGTCGCTGACGGCGAGCTCGATCTTCACCTTGGGCAGGAAGTCCACGGTGTATTCACTGCCGCGGTAGATCTCGGTGTGGCCCTTCTGGCGGCCGAACCCCTTGACCTCCGTGACGGTGAGGCCCTGGATCCCGGCGGCGCCGAGGGCTTCCTTCACTTCGTCCAGCTTGAACGGCTTGATGATGGCGATGATAAGTTTCATGGTAGGTTATGGGCTGAGGTTGGGCTCAGGACTTGGCTTCCATGATGTAGCCTTCCTCGCCGTGGTCGGTGAGGTCGAGGCCCTGCTGTTCCTCGTCGGCACTCGGGCGGAGGCCGATGACGGCCTTGAGCGCGTAGGCTATGACGACCGTGGCCACCACGGAGAGCGCGAGGGTCAGGCCGATGGCCTTGAGCTGCTCGAGCCAGAGCGACTTGCCGACGATGTCCTTCAGGTTGGTGGTCAGGTTGCCATTGACCGAGGCCGTGGCCAGGACGCCGGTCAGGAACGCCCCGAGCGTGCCGCCGATGGCGTGGACGCCGAAGGTGTCGAGCGCGTCGTCATACTTGAAGAAGCCCTTGAGCTTGGTGCAGGCGAGGAACGGGACCGCGCCGGCAAGGACGCCGACGATGATGGCGCCCGTGCTGTTGATGAAACCACAGGCCGGGGTCACCACGACGAGGCCCGCGACGGCGCCGGAGCAGAAGCCCAGGACCGAGGCGTGCTTGCGGGTGACGTATTCGAGGCCGGCCCAGACGAACGAGGCGACCGCGGTGGCCAGCGTGGTGGTGGTGAAGGCGTTGGCGGCCACCCCGTCGGCGGCGACGGCCGAGCCGGCGTTGAAACCATACCAGCCGACCCAGAGCATGCCGGTGCCGACCATGCAGAGCACCATGCTGTGCGGGGGCATCGGCGTCTTGCCGAAGCCGAGGCGGGGCCCGAGGATCAAGCAGAGGAGCAGCGCGGACCAGCCCGAGGACATGTGCACCACGGTGCCGCCCGCGAAGTCGATGGCCTTGATCGCGGCGCCGGCGTTCCAGACACCATTCATGAAGCCGGTGATGCCCCACACCATGTGCGCGAGCGGGAAGTAGACGGCGAACATCCAGACCGTGATGAACAGCATGATGGCGGAGAACTTCATGCGCTCGGCGATCGCGCCCACGATCAGCGCGGGCGTGATGATCGCGAACATCAGCTGATACATCGCGAAGACATTTTGCGAAACCCAGTAGGCATAGTCGCCATTCGGTGCGCTCGTCACGCCTTTCAGGAAGAAATACTCCGAGCCACCCAGGAAGGGGCTGTTGAAGTTCTTGCCGAAGACCAGGCTGTAGCCGAAGGCCCACCAGAGGATCGTCACCAGGCCGGCGCAACCGAGGCACTGCGCCATGACGGAAAGGACATTCTTCTTGCGGACCAACCCGCCGTAGAAGAGCGCCAGGCCGGGCAGGGTCATGAAGAGCACCAGCGCCGAGCTGGTCATCATCCAGCCGTTGTGGCCGGGTCCGGGCGTGTCCTTCAGCGATTTGCCCGGATCGGTATTGTTGACGTAAGCCTCGAGCGCGGCGATGCGCTCGTCAGGCGTCGGGGCCGTCGGAGCGGCCGCCGGAGTTTGGGCAAAAGCGGAGCCGGCGAAGAGGAGCGCCAGACCCGTGAGGGCTGCGATACGCAGCAGTCGAGGTAACGTGGTATTCATGGTGGTTGCAGCACCCCCAAAGCAAATCCGATGCCACGGATATTTTTTCTTCTCAACCTCGTGACATAACCCCGCGGGCCGTGGCTGCGGCTTCCATCCGTAGTATTTCACCGGCTGGAAGCCGGTGCCACCTCCAAGCCGGATCCAACCCGTAAAAAGGCCGGCGCTCAGAGGAGGGCCGGCCGGCGGAAGAAAGCAGGAAGCGAAACGGTTACACTGCCGCGTCGCCGTGCTCGTCGGTGCGGATGCGGATCATGTCCTCGATCGGCGTCACGAAAATCTTGCCGTCGCCGATCTTGCCGGTCTTCGCCGCGTTGGCGATGGCCGCGATGACCTTGTCCTTCAGATCGTCGCTCACCGCGACCTCGATCTTGGCCTTCGGCAGGAAGTCCACGGTGTATTCGCTGCCGCGGTAGACCTCGGTGTGACCCTTCTGGCGGCCGAAGCCCTTAACCTCGGTGACGGTCATGCCCTCGACGCCAACGGCGGTGAGGGCTTCCTTAACGGCCTCGAGCTTGAACGGCTTGATGATGGCGGTGATTAGTTTCATGGGAGAAGATGGGTTTTGGGGCAGTTTCCGGAAATCGTGCCATCAGCGCAAGCCTAGGTTCGAGGGTCGCCGTCATGTAGGGGCGTGCCTTGTGCACGCCTTCTCGGGCGCGGACAAGCCGCGCCCCTACAGCAATCTTTCCTACTGTGGCGGCACGACGGTCGTGATGTGCAGGTCCTTGAGCTGCTTCGCCGTGACCGGCGTCGGGCTCTGGGCCATGAGGTCCTGCGCTTTCTGCGTCTTGGGAAAGGCAATGACGTCGCGGATGCTCGTCGTGCCGCAGAGCAGCGCGACCATGCGGTCGAGGCCGAAGGCGATGCCGCCGTGCGGGGGCGCGCCAAACGTGAAGGCCTTGAGCATGTAGCCGAAGCGGCTCTCGACCACGTCGGCCGGGATCTTGAGCACGTCCTCGAAAATCTTCTTCTGCAGCGCCGGCTGGTGGATGCGGATCGAGCCGCCGCCGAGTTCCATGCCGTTCAGCACGACGTCATAGTGCTGGCCGCGCACGGCCTTCGGGTCGCTGTCGAGCAGCGCCGCGTCCTCCGGCACCGGCGAGGTGAACGGGTGGTGCGTGGCGACGTAGCTCTTGCGCTCCTCGTCGTAGCTCATGAGCGGGAAATCGACGACCCAGAGGAAATTCCACTGCGTGGCGGAAATGCTGAGCTTGCCGCGCTTCACGAGCAGCTGCGCCGCCTCGAGCCGGGTGCGGCCGAGGATCGCGCAGGCGCGCTCCCACGGGGCGGCGGCGAAGAAGATGAGGTCGCCGTCGGCGACGTTGAGGCGCTTCGTCAGCTCGGCCTTCTCGGCCTCGGTGAAGAATTTCACGATCGGCGACTTCCATTCGCCCGCCTCGACCTTGATGAAGGCGAGGCCCTTCGCGCCGAGCGACTTGGCGATCTCCTCGAGCGCGCCGATCTCGCCCTGCGTGATGTCGGCCAGGCCCTTGGCGTTGACCGCCTTCACGCTGCCGCCGGCGGCGACCGTGGAGGCGAAGACCTTGAAGCCGGAGGTCTTGAAGAGTTCCGAGAAGTCGACGAGCTCCATCGCAAAGCGCGTGTCGGGCTTGTCCACGCCATAGCGGTTCATCGCATCCTTGTAGGCGAGGCGCGGGAACGGCGTCGGCAGGTCATGATTGAGCACGTCCTTCCAGACCTGCTTGAGCATGCCCTCGAAGAGCGCGTAGATACCCTCGCGGTCGATGAACGAGGCCTCGACATCGATCTGCGTGAACTCCATCTGCCGGTCGGCGCGCAGGTCCTCGTCGCGAAAGCAGCGGGCGATCTGGAAATATTTCTCCACGCCCGCGACCATGAGGATCTGCTTGAACTGCTGGGGCGACTGCGAGAGGGCATAGAACTCGCCGGGATGAATGCGCGACGGCACAAGATATTCGCGGGCGCCCTCGGGCGTGCTCTTGAAGAGCGCGGGCGTCTCGACCTCGATGAAGCCCTGCGCGTCGAAGTAGTCGCGCACGGACTTGGTGGCGCGGTGGCGCACCTGGAGGTTTTTCCGCATCTTCGGCCGGCGCAGGTCGAGGTAGCGGTAGGTCAGGCGCAGGTCCTCGTTGACCTTGTCGCCGCCGGCGTCGGTCAGCGGGAACGGGGGCGTGTCGGAAATATTGTGCACGACGAGCTCGGTCGCATCGACCTCGATCTCGCCGGTCGGCAGGCTTTTGTTCATCATCGCGTCGGGGCGCGGCTCGACCTTGCCCGCGACGGCAATGACCGACTCGTCCTTGAGTTGCGCCGCCCGTTCGCGCAGCGCGGAGTCAAACTTCACCTGCGTGATGCCCTCGCGGTCGCGGAGATCCACGAAAATAATGCCGCCGTGGTCGCGGACGGAGTCCACCCAGCCGGCCAGCGAGACGGTTTTGCCGAGATCGGCCTTGGTGAGTTGGGCGCAGTGATGGGTGCGTTTCATGGGAGCGGAACGCTCAACCAAACGGCCCGCCCCACCCCGGGGCAATCAGATTTTGACCCTCTATGACACGCGCGAAATAGGGCATTCGTAGGGGCGTGCCTCGCGCACGCCCTGGCTCACATCGCTCAACCGGGCAGCCCATTGTAGGGGCGCGCCTTGTGCGCGCCCTCGTGCGCTCCCCTGCTCCCAGCCCCGCAAACCTCGCTTCCGGCCACTCGATCCACTCCCGGGGTGGCTGGCCTTGCGGCCCGAGCAACTCGATGAATTTGAATACCTGCGGCTCCGGCACCCACCAGCCCGGCCAAACTTCATTCCGTGAGAGCAACCCAGCGCGATAAGGATTAAGGAGAAGGTAAAGCCCATAGTCCTCCCACGGTTCCTCATGGCGCAAGCGGTGTTCCCAAAAATCGCGCTGCCATGCCCCCGCATATTCCGACGCCTTGCGCCCTTTCGTCTTCCAGCGAGACACGCACCGTCCGACATCAAGCCGTTGCCCCAGCCTGAAGAGCACATGCACATGATCCGGCATCACGGTCGCCGCTAACACCGCCCCATCACCCTCCGCATGCCAACTGCGCAGCGCTGCGAGCATAGCGGCGGCCGGCTCACTCTGCGCCAGCCAGGCCGCTCGATTTGCCGTCACGAAAGTCACAAAGTAAATCGCCCCGGGCTCCGAGACACGACCAAGGTGCAACTGCTCGGTCGTGCGCCGGTGTGTTGCAGGCATGGCGCAACGTCCGCCAAAACCAGGGCGTGGTCAAGCCACGCCCCTACAGGTTGCCGCAATGTAGGAGCGCGCGTTGTGCGCGCCCGCATGGCTCAACCGGACGTGGTCAAGCCACGCCCCTACAGCCCATTGTAGGGGCGCGCCTTGTGCGCGCCCTCGCTCACCCGAGGATCAAACTCTCGCCCGTCATCTCCGCCGGCTTGGGCAGGCCCATGAGCGCGAGCACGGTCGGCGCGATGTCCGCCAGCCGGCCGCCGGTGCGCATTTTTGTTTTGCCGGCGACGAGTCCGTCGCCCACCGCGAAGACCTCGACGAGGTTCAGCGTGTGCGAGGTGTGCGGGCCGTTGTTGACGAAATCCCACATCTGCTCGGCGTTGCCGTGGTCGGCGAGGATGACGGCCTTGCCGTTCATCGTGGCAAGCGCGGCGAGCAACTCCCCCACGCCGCGGTCGGTCGCCTCGACGGCCTTGATGGCCGCGGGCAATGAACCGGTGTGGCCGACCATGTCGGGATTGGCGAAATTGACGACGAGCAGACCGTATTTGCCGGAAAGGATCGCGGCCTTCGCGGCGGCGGTGACCTCGGCCGCCGACATCTCGGGCTGCAGGTCGTAGGTCGGCACCTTGGGGCTCGGCGGGCAGGCGCGGTCCTCGCCGGGGAACGGCTCGCTCCGGTAATTGTTGAAGAAGAAAGTCACGTGCGGGTTCTTCTCCGTCTCGGCGCAGCGGAACTGCGCGAGCCCGGCATCGCTCACGACCTCGCCGAGGATGTTTTTCAGCTTCGCCGGTTTGCCGGAGATCACATGCACCGGGAGGCCCTTCTCATACTCGGTCATCGTCGCGTAGTAGAGATCGAGCTTCGCGCCGCGGTCAAAGCCTTGGAAATTATCGCTGACAAACGCCTTCGTGATCTCGCGCGGGCGGTCGCCGCGGTAGTTGTAGAAGAGCACGGCGTCGCCGTTGCCGATCGTGGCCACCGGCTTGCCGTCCATGCCGACAACCCACGTCGCCGGCACGAACTCGTCGCCATGCTGCGTCGCGCTGAGTGGCTTCGCGTAGTAATTCGACACCGCCAGCTCCGCGCTCGGCGCGGTGGCGAACGCCTTGCGGCCGGTCAGCATGTCGTAGGCCTGCTGGACGCGCTCCCAGCGGTTGTCGCGGTCCATCGCCCAGAAACGGCCGCACACCGTCGCGATCTGGCCGACGCCGATGGCCTGGCACTGCGCCTCGACCTGCTTGACGTAGCCGAGCCCGCTCTGCGGCGGCGTATCGCGGCCGTCGGTAAACGCATGGATGAAAACCTCGGTGAGGCCGTCGGCCTTCGCCTGGCGCAAAATCCCATACAAATGCTCGAGCATGCCGTGCACGCCGGCGTCGGACACGATGCCCATCAGGTGCAACTTGGATTTGCGCGACTTCACTCGGTCGACGGCAGCCCGCCACACGGGATTGGCCGCCAGCTTTCCTTCCAGGAAAAGCTTGTTCAGGCGCACGAGTTCCTGGTCGACGATGCGGCCCGCGCCAATGTTCTCGTGACCGACCTCGCTGTTGCCCATCACGCCGTCGGGCAGCCCGACGTCCAGCCCGGAGGCCGCGACGAGCGTCACGGGATACTTCGCATGCAGCAGGTCGTCGCACGGCTTCACGGCCTGCACGGTCGCGTTGACCTTGTCCTGGGCCGGATCGGGATTCTTACCCCAACCGTCACGGATGATGAGCAGCACGGGCGCACGCATGGCATTCATGCCGCTGTTGTCCGGCTTCCCGTGCCGCCCGGCAACCATAAATGACGCCGTGCCGGTTGACATTGCGGGCGAAAACCACACCAATTTTCCCCCATGCCCAAGCCAGCGGTGCTCCTGCTCAACCTCGGCTCGCCCGACTCCACCTCCGTCCCCGACGTGAAGCGCTACCTGCGCGAATTCCTCGGCGACGAGCGCGTGATCGACCGGCCGGGCAGCCGCTTCCTGCGCCGCCTGCTGGTCAACGGCCTCATCATCCCTTTCCGCGCCAAGAAGTCTGCCCACGCCTACGAACAGGTCTGGACCGCCGAGGGCTCGCCGCTGGTCGTCACCAGCAAGCACACGCAGGCCGCGCTGCAGAAGCAGACCACCCTGCCCGTCGCGCTGGCCATGAACTACGGCAACCCGTCCATTCCCGACGTGCTGCACAAATTGCGCGCCGACGGCATCGACCACCTGCTGCTGTTCCCGCAATACCCGCACTATGCCATGTCCAGCTGGGAGACCGTCGTGGTGAAGGTCCAGCGCGAGGCCGCGAAGATCGCGCCCGACATGCGGATCGAGTGCGTGCTGCCTTACTTCGGCGACGACGACTACATCGCCGCCCTGGTCGAGAGTGCCCGCCCCTACCTCGCGCAGCCCCACGACCACCTCCTCTTCAGTTATCACGGCATCCCAATCCGTCACCTCACCAAGGCCGACACCTCGCACGCGCACTGCCAGGTCGTGGCGGATTGCTGCAATTCCTGTTCGCCGGTCCACGGCACCTGCTACAAGGCGCAGGTCACGCGCACCACGCACCTCTTCGCCAAGAAAGCCGGGCTCGATCCCGCCAAGTGGTCCATCTCCTTTCAATCGCGGCTGGTCGGGGAACCGTGGATCTCGCCCTACACCGATCACCTCCTTGAGGAACTGCCCAAGCAGGGCAAAAAGCGCCTGCTGGTCATCACGCCGGCTTTCGTCACGGACTGCCTCGAGACCCTCGAGGAAATCCGCATGCAGGGCGCCGAATCGTTCAAGGAGGCCGGCGGTGAGACCTTCGCGCACATCCCCTGCCTCAACGACCAGCCGGTCTGGATCGATTTCCTGGCCAAGCGGCTCCAGCGCTGGCAGCAGTCCGGCCTCCTGGCGTGAGCCATTCCCTGGTGCGGGTGCTTCACCCCACTAGCCCCGGAAAAGCCTTATGAAGTATAGTTGGCGGTGAACTGGCATAATTCAGGGCTCGCCGCATCGGGCCGGATAATTACAAAAAGCCGCATCAGGGAGTGAACACATCTTCCACCAACACCTCTTCGGCCAAGGGCCAGACCACGGGGGCCGCGGTTCTCGTGCTCGATACCGACGGCCGCATCCAGGTGGCCAGCGCCGCGGCGTGTGCGCTCGTGCAGGCCTTGCCCACGGAGCTGGTGAACGATTTCTTCCCGAATCTTTTCAGCTTCGACGTCGTCTCGCGGGAGCCGGACTGGATCCAGTCGCAATGGGAAGTGCTGCTCGCCGCCGGCCAGGGCCAGCCCATCACGTTGAAGCTCCAGCCCAAGGAAGCCGCGGCCGTCGACGCCCTCGTGCGCATCGAGAAGGCCGGCGACGACCCGGTGCGTTACTTCGCCTTCATCAGCCTGCTCGGCGCGGCGGCGGCCCCCGCGGCCGCCCCCCGCCCGGCCAGCGCGGCCCCGACCGGCGCGCCCGACAGCTTCCTCACGCAGCTCAATGAGCGCAGCCCGCTGGGCTTCTTCGACCTGAATTTCCTGAAGAACGAGGTGTATTACTCGCCGACGTGGAAGCGCCTGCTCGGCTACACCGACGCCGCCCTGGCCAACACCTACGAGACGTGGCTGGCCCTCATCCACCCCGACGACTCCGCGGCGGCGCCCGACCGGCAGGGCCGCGGTGGCGGCACCGGCGCGCGGCCGTTCACGCTCGAGTTCCGCATGAAGCACGCAGCGGGACACTACGCGTGGGTGCAGAGCGTCGGACTCCAGATCTACGGCCCCAACGGCGCGCTGCAGCGCGTCATCGGCGCGCACCTCGACGTCTCCGATCGCAAGGAATTTGAGGAGTCCGGCCTCCGCGCCGAGGAACGGCTCGCGCAACTCGGCGACCGCGGCCGCGTCGGCGTCTTCGACCTGGATTTCTCCTCCGGCCTCTACTGGCTTTCGCCCGGCTTCAAGTCGCTGCTCGGCTACGCGGACGCCGACCTGCCGGATACGCTCGAGTCCTTCCTGCGCACGCTGCCGCTCGACGAGACCGTCGGTGGCGTGCAGGCCTATTTCCTCGCGCAGCATCCCAGCCAGGTCGCCTATTTCGACACGCTGCGTCTGCGCCACCGCGAAGGCCGCGAGGTGCTGGTCTACGCCTGCGTCGCCCGGCAGATTTCCCGCCGGAAGGAACTGCAGCGCGTCCTCGGCTTCGCCGTGCCGATGCCCGAAGGTCTCACGCCCGGCGGCGCGCGGGCTGAGTCCAGCCTCGGGCTGACCGCCGCGCACCTCACCGTGCTTTTCGCCGAGGTCCAAGAGGCGCTGCTCCTCGCCGACGCCGGCGGCCAGGTCGTCTTCCTGAATCCGAAGGCCGAGAAACTGCTCGGCCGCACCAGCGCGCAATGTCTGGGCCAGGAGGCGTGGGAAGTCTTCCGCCTCGTCCACCGCGAGAGCGGCCAGCCCGGCGAAAGCCCGGTGGCCAAGGCCATCATGTCCGGCGAGGCGACTGCGCTGAACACGGAGTTCGCGCTCGAGACCGGCGCGAAGGCCACGCCGATCGCGTTCAGTGCGCGCGCCGTCCTCGACTCGGCCGGCAAGCCCTCCGGCGCCGTCCTCGTGTTCCGCAACCCCGACGAGATGACCCTCACGCCCGAGGAACTCGTCAAATCCAACCGTTTCACGTCGCTCGGCGAACTCGCGGGCGGCATTGCGCACGACTTCAACAACCTCCTCACCACGATCCTCGGCGGCGTCTCGCTGGCCAAGGACTCCCGCGATTCCTCCGGTCTCGAGAACAGCGAACGCGCCTGCCTCGCGGCGAAGGGCCTCAGCAAGCAGCTCCTCACCTTCTCCCGGGGCGGCACCGGCGTGCGCCAGGTCGTGAAGCCCGTCGACATCCTCAACGACGCCTTGCGCCTTGCCGCGGCCGGCTCGACCGTGAAGATCGAGATCAAGGTCGCCCCCGAGACGAACACCATCTGCGTCGACCGCGCGCAGATCCTGCAGGTGTTCCAGAACCTCATCATCAACGCCATCCAGGCGATGACCACCGGGCAGGGAAACATCTGGATCACCGCCAGCAACATCGTGCTCGCCGACGGGCAGATCGCGCCGCTGCCGGCCGGCACCTACGTGGCCGTCGAGGTGCGCGACAACGGCAGCGGCATCAAGCCCGAGCACCTCGAGAAGATTTTCGACCCGTTCTTCACCACCAAGAAGACCGGCACGGGCCTCGGCCTCGCCACCGTGCTCTCGATCGTGAAGCGCCACGGTGGCCAGATGGGCCTCGAATCCGAGGTCGGCACCGGCACGGCGTTCACCGTTTTCCTGCCGCAGGCCGACAAGCCCGAGGAGATCGAGGCCCGCCGCGCTCCCACCCTGTCCGTTGCGCAGCGCACCAACCGCATCCTGTTCATGGACGACGACGAGCAGATCTGCGCGCTCACCCGCGGCATGCTTGAGAGCATGGAATACAAGTGCGACATCGCCCGCAACGGCGAGGAGGCGATCCAGTTCTACAAGCGCTACCTCAACATCGGCCGGCCCTACGACGCGGTCATCATGGATCTTACCATCATCGGCGGCATGGGCGGCGAGCAGACCTTCAAGCTCCTGCGCGAGCTCCATCCCGAGGTGCGCGCCATCATCGCCAGCGGCTACGACAACGACGACATGGCCCGCCAGTTCTACGACATGGGTTTCTACGGCTACCTGCCCAAGCCCTACCGCGTCGCCGAGCTCGGCAAGATGCTCCGCACCGTCCTCGGCAAGTAGGCCGACCTCGCCCGCCCGCCACCCTGCGGCGCCGGCCGCCAGGTCCGAATGTCAACCAATAGTATACTACTCGCCCGGGGGCCGACCGAACCTTAGTATACTATTGGTTGACATTTGCCCTGCACCGCCCGGTCACTTGCCTGTGGTCAGGCGGCGCGCGCGGGCGACGGCCGACTCGATGTCGGCCGCGACATTGTCCCGGCCGAGCACGTCGAAAAACCCGGCCTTCTCCATCATGAAATACGGCTGCGTGTGCGGGCCGCTCAGCACAAGGTGCTTGCCGCGGCGCGCCAGCTTGGTGTGCAGGTTCTCGACGCGGTTGAGCGCCGTGGCGTCCATCGCCGTCACCGCCGCCAGGTGCAGGATGACCACCGTCGTGTCGCCGCCGCTCCGGCGGATGATGCTCTCCAGTTTCTCCGCCGAGCCGAACAGCAGCGCGCCGAACACGCGGTAGATCATCACGCCCGGCGGCACGTTGGCCACCGGCTCGTGCCCCTGCCCGCCCGCCGCGGCCTCCTCGCCCGTCATGGAATGGATCTGCGTCGTGTCGGCCACGCGCTTGATGAAGGTGACCGCCGCGAGCACCATGCCGACCTCCACCGCGACCGTCAGGTCGAACAGCACGGTCAGGGCGAAGGTCGTCAGGAACACCGCGGCGTCACCCCGCGGCTTCTTGTGCAGCAGGGCGAATTCCTCCCACTCGCCCATGCGGATGGCCACCACGGCCAGCACGGCGGCGAGCGCGGCCAGCGGCACGCCGCTCGCGAGCGGCGCCGCCACCAGCAGGACGATCAAGAGAAACCCCGCGTGCACGAGGCCGGCCACCGGCGTGCGCGCGCCGCAGCGGATGTTCGTCGCCGTGCGGGCGAGGACGCCCGTGACGGGCAGGCCGCCGAAGAGCGGCACGACAAAATTTGCCGCGCCCTGCGCCATGAGTTCCTGGTTTGAGTCATGCCGGTCGTCGATCAGGCCGTCGGCCACCACGGCCGCGAGCAGCGACTCGATGGCGCCGAGGAGCGCGATGGTGAACGCGGGCCGGATCAGACTGCTGAGATGCCCCAGGTCGATCGCGGGAAAACTGAAAGCCGGCCAGCCCTGCGGGATGCCGCCATATTTGCTGCCGATGGTCTCGACCGGCAGCTTGAGCACCGCCACCAGCACCGTGCCCACCACCACCGCCACGATCGAACCGGGCACGCGACTCCAGCCTTTCGGCCAGAGCAGGATGATCGCGAGCGAAAGGCCCGCGACCGCCGAGGTCGCCCACGTCATCGTCGGCAGCGCGCCAGCCAGCGTGCCCATTTTTTGCAGGAACTCCGCGGGCTCGGCCGCCCCCAGTTGCAGCCCGAGCAGCGCCCGGATTTGCGTCGAAAGGATCGTGATCGCGATGCCGCAAGTGAAACCGACCGTCACCGGGTGCGGCACGAACTTGATGAGGCTGCCCAGCCGCAACGCGCCCATCACGAAGAGAATGACGCCCGCCATCATCGTGCACAGCAGCAGGTCGGCCAGGCCGAACTTCGCCGCCATGAGGGCGATCAGGCCGACGAACGCGCCGGCCGGCCCGCCGATCTGCACGCGCGAGCCACCCAGCGCCGAGACCAGGAACCCGCCGATGATGCCCGAATAGAGCCCGGCCTGCGGGGTCACCCCCGACGCGATGCCGAGCCCGATGCAGAGCGACAACGCAACAATGCCTACGGTCAGCCCCGCGCCGAGGTCGGCGAAGAACTTGTCCCGCGAATAATCCCGGAGCGCCTCGAGCAGCCGCGGCCGGAACCGCATGACCTGCTGGGAAAAAGGCGCCGTCGTATCATGCATTCATGGAGCATGGCGACGCGCGCCGGGACTGGCAAGGGGGTATACTATGCACCGATTGCCAACAGCAACGCACCCACCCGCATAAGCGACTCACGAAGCCCGCCAGGTGAACGCGTGGCAGAGCGCCACGGCCGCGGCGTCCGACTCGTCAAGCGCCAGCGTGCGCCCGTGACCGAGCAGCCCCATGACCGTGCGCGCGACCTGCTCCTTGCTGGCGTGGCCGCGGCCGACGACCGCCTGCTTCACCCGCAGCGGCGCGTATTCGAAGACCTCGCGCGACTGCAGCGCCACCGCGGCGATGGCCGCACCGCGCGCCGCGCCGAGGATCTGCGCCGTCTGGAAGTTCTGCACGTAGATCGTCTGCTCCAGCGCCACGTGGTCCGGGGCAAAATCCGCCACGAACGCCGCCACCGCACGGTGGATCTCACCGAGGCAGTGCGCCATCGAGAGTTTCGCCGCGATCTTCACCGTCTGGCAGCGCAGCAGCACCGGCGGGCGGCCGGGCGCAAACTCGATCAGGGCCAAGCCGGTGCCGCGCAGGCTCGGGTCGATGCCCAGCACCCGCCCGGAAAACGCCGGCCGCGAGAGCGTCGGAGCGTCGGGCCATGATTTGGGCGCGAGCTTCCCCTCGAGTTTCGCCTTCCACATCTGCCGGACGGATGATGTCGCCATAAGGGTGGAGGATCGCATACACGCAACCCGCGGAAAGAAGAAGCGGAATGTTCCGCGTCACAGTGCCAGTTGTTCCAGCTTGTGAAATCTCCGTTCCTCCCACCACTCTAGGCCGAGCCGGTCTGCCGCAAATGAAAAAATTCGCCCCGCCTGCAAGCCACCCGGTCCCCGAGCGGACCAAGACCCCCTTCCCGAGTTTACGACAGCTCACTTGGCGGGACCTGAAGTCGTTTCACTGGCGCCACGCCTGGTGGCATCTGCTGGACCATTGGGATACGCGGCGGGGCCTCCGCCGGTTTGCCTACAGCCTGTTCGCCGGGCTGGTGCTGCTCGGGGCCCTGGTTCTTTGGGGTTACCCCGAATGGAACAAGCGCAATGCCGTCCGCGTCGCCCGCGCCTGGCTTGCCAGCGGCCATCTGCGTTACGCGGCGGAGGCCGCGCAGCGGGCCGCCGAGTTGGCGCCCGAAAATCCCGAACCATGGCAGATCGCCGCCGAGTTGGCCCGGCTCGGCGGACAGAAGGACAAAGCCCTCGAATACACGCGGCGGGCGGCGGAACTCGCCCCCACCAATCCCGAGGTGCTCACCGGTTGGGCCGCGGACGCCCTCCGGGCCGACCAAATCGACGAGGCCTACCGGGCCCTCGACAAAATACCCGTCGAAGCTCAGGCCCAGTCCGCCCACATCCAGCGGCTCAAGGGGGAGATGTCGCGGCGGCAATCGCGGCTCACCGCGGCCAAGGGATATTTTGAGGCGGCCCAGCGGCTGGAAGGCCCGCTGGCCGTGAATGAAGTGCCATTGGGCCTGATCCTCCTTCAGTCGACTGCCCCCACGGTGCGCCAGAGCGGCCTGGAACTTCTGGTCAAGTGGACCGCGGACCGCGAGTGGGGCGCCACGGCACTGCGCACCCTGCTCGCCGATGCCCTGAGCCGGGACGACCGCCCGGCCCTGCGTAAATGGGCGGATGCGCTCTATCGTCACCCCCGACACCTGCGGGGTGATATCCCGCAGTGCCTGCTGGCCTTGGCCCGGAGCGATGAGGCGCGGTTAGCCGAGGTTCTCGCACAACTGGAACGCGACCACGCCGTGAGCCCCGCCGCGGCGGTCCAGTTGCTCAGCTGGCTGAACCAGATCGGCCAGGCGGCCGAGGCGGTGCGGTGGATGAAAACCCTTCCGGCGGCCGCCCTGCACCGTCCCCCCCTGGCCGCAGCCGCGGCAGAATCGCTGCGCCTCACCGCGGACTGGACGGCCCTGGCGGACTGGACGCGCGACGGCGATTGGGGCCCGGAGGCTGAATTTCTCCGCTGGACCTACGGCCTGCAGGCCGCCCGTCAGCTCGGTGACGCGAATCGCGCCGACGAACTCTGGCGCACGCTTTTCAGCCACGCGCAATTGGACAGCGCCCACGCCCTGTTCGCCGCCGCCAACATCTACAGCTGGGGCCTGGTAAAGGAAGCCGAGGCGCTCTGGTGGCGGGTCGGGGAGCAGGAAGGACCCAACGCGATCGAAGCCTTGGGCACGCTGGCGCGGTATTACCAGACCGGGCGCGACGCCGAAGGGCAATATCGGGTGTTCCGTCAGCTGCACCTCCTGAAACCGACGGACCATGCCATCGGGAACAACTTCGCCTTTTTCGCCGCGCTCACCGGACGCGATCAATCCCCGGGGGAAAAGGTCGCGCGCGCGAACCTGGCCCGGGAGCCGCAAAACCAGGCCTACGTCGCGACGCTGGCCTTCACGCTGCTCCAGCTGGGCCGCACGAACGAAGCCGCCAGCCTGCTCAAACCCAAGGCGCGCGAGGCCGCCAATTCGCCGGCCCTTTGCTTTGCCTACGGGCTCACCCTCGCCCGCAGCGGCCGGCGCGATGAAGCCCGCCAGCTGCTGAAGACGATCCCGCCGGATTCAATTACTTCGCTCGAGCTGCAATTGATCCGGACCGCCTTGGGCGACTAGGCCGCCGGCGGCGCACCGGATCGGCGGAAACGCCGCAACACAAACAGGCCAAAGGCCAGCGCCACCGGCAGGATCGTGCCCACTTCCGGAATCACCCGGCCATCGATGGTAACGCCCGAGCCCACCTGGTAGACCAGCAGGCCGCTGGGGTTGGGCGTATTGGAGCCGCTGCTGCCCGTTGTGCTGTTCGTGTTCGCGACCACCACATAGATGTAATTCGTGCCGATCACGAATTTGGAGTTGTTCGTGCCGCCGCCCGAGGTGCTGTTGCCCAAGGTGAAGGCGGAGGTGTTGTTCCAGGCCGAAGTGCCGCTGGCCGACGCCGCCGTGCCGCCGGTGCTGATCGCGCCACTGTTGTTGACGGTCGGCGAGGAAACCGGATTGACGTAAACGGTATACGCATCGTCCGCAGCAATCGTCATCGAGATCTGGAGGTTATTCGTCACTGTGCCGGTGCCCGTGCCCACAATTGTGAAGGCCAGCCGGTAGACATAGTAGGCGCTGTTGCTGCCGCTGGTGCCGTTGCCGGGCAGATAGTCGCCGCCGACATTGGCCGTGCCGCCACTGGCCGCGGTGCTGGCGCCGGGTGCCGTGACCCACTGGGCCGTGCTGGTGTTTGCCACGTAGGCGGGATCAATATAGGCGCTGCTCAGGACATAGGCCGAGCCCGTGTAGGTGCTTGTGCCCGTATAGTTCGCCCCTCCCACCCGCGCATAGGTGACCGTCCAATTCGGGTCGGCCGCCCCGCCCGCCAGCAAGCCACCGCTGCTGTTGACGCCGGTGTAGTAGAGGCCGTTGACGTCGGTCACCGATCCCGCAAATGCCGTCACCCCCATGCCCACGCCAAGCGCAGCTAGGAGGGAGAAGCGAAGGAGGAAGCGGATCATGTTCACGACCCTAATATAGGGTGTTTATCCTATTATTCAATGGGTAATACCAGTACCCTAATATATTATTAGTAATAGGCTAGTTACAATAATATTGGCTCACAGAAAGAGCAATTTAAGCGCCGCCAGGACAGTCAGACCGAGGGCGACAGCTTCGAACATCCGTTGGTTCATCAGCGACGCCGCATAACGGCCGGCCAGGCAGCCGAGGATCACGGCCGGGGCCAGTTTCAGATTCAGCCACAGGCTGTCATGATTGATCAGCCCGAGGTTTACCATGAACGGCACCTTGAACCAGTTCAGCAGCAGGAAAAACACGGCGTTCGTGCCGAGGAAACCGAGTTTCGGCAGCCGCATCGCCAGCAAATAGATGGTCATCACGGAGCCGGCCGCGTTGGCCACCAGCGTCGTGAAACCAGCGAGCAAGCCCGTGCCGGCAGCGACCCACCCCGGAGCGTGAGCGACCGTGTCTTCCGCCGGGGCCGCCCGCGACTTTCGCCAGAAATGCAGGACGACCAACAAGGCGAGGATCACGCCGATCAGGCGCTTGGTCTGCCCATCGTCGATCCGCCCGAGCGCGAACCATCCGAGCACCACGCCCGCGGCCGTCCACGGGAAAAGTTTCCAGAGATGCCGCCACTCCGTGTGCCGCCGGTAAAGCAGCACACCGAACACGTCGCCGAGGATCAGCAGGGGCAGGATGACGCCCGTGGCCTGGCGCGCCGGCATCGCGTTGGCGAGGAGGCCGACGAACAGGATGCTCACCCCGGGCACGCCGGTCTTCGCCAGCCCGACCATCACCCCGCCCGCAATCAGCAGGGCCCATTGCCAGGGTTCGAAACTCATGTCGCCGCAGGCTGGGCGGAAACATTTCCGTTGGCCACCTGCAAAACCTGCCAGGCCGCGGCATCCGCCGGTAGACTGGTGCCGGTGGCGATGACCTGCGGCTCGCCGTCGAGCGATGCCCAGAATTTCGCGCGGCGCGCCGGGTCGAGTTCCCCGAGCACATCGTCGCAGAGCAGCACTGGCGTCACCCCGCCCTTCGCGCGGAAATACGCCGCCTGCGCCAGCCGCAACGCGATGACGAGGCACCGCTGCTGGCCCTCGGAAGCAAATTGCTTTGCGGGCCGGCCGTTGAGCAGCAGTTCGAGATCGTCGCGGTGCGGGCCGCGCTCCGTGGACTTCAGCAGCATGTCGCGTGGACGATTCTTCAGCAGCAGCGCCGCGAAATCCCCGCGCGTGGCTGCCGCGGTATCGGGCGCGTAGACCAACCCGGCGGTCTCGCCCTCGGGCACGAGCCGCGCGTGGGCGCTGCGGAAGAATTCATTCAACTCGGCCAACCCGGCCGTGCGCTTCGCCACGAGAATGACCGCGTGCGCCGCCAGCTCGTGCTCGAACGCCTCCAGCGCGCCGGCGTCGCGGCCGCCCTGCTTGAGCAGGATGTTCCGCTCGGCCACGGCGCGCGTGAAGGACTGCAGCGCGACCAGATACGACGTGTCCATCGCCGCGAGCGTCAGATCGAGCCAGCGGCGCCGCAGCGAGGGCGCGCCACGCAGGAACTGGTTGTCGTGGGAGGAAAACACCACGGTCGGAAATTTTCCGATAAAGTCCGCCAGCCGCGTCACCCGGCCCTGCTCCCACATGACCTCGCGGCCCTCCGCGATGAGCGTGACGGTGATCCGGCTCTGGGCGAACTGCTCGTGCTCGACCGCGAAGGCCAGGCCGGCTTGCGGCGAGCCGAGCCCGATGAGCGCCCGCGTCTCCGCCCCGCGGAACGACCGCAGCGCCGTCACGTAGCCGAGCGCCTCGAGAACGTTGGTCTTGCCCTGCGCGTTCGCGCCGCAGAGGAACGTCCGCGACCCCGCCAGCCGGACCTCGGCCAGCGCGAGATTCCGAAAGCCCTGCAGGGTGACCGAGGTGAAACGCACGGCCCCCAGTCAGGCAACCGTCCCCGCGCCTGTCCATTTGGTTCTTGCACCCCGCCTGTGCGACCCAGTTGTTTCGGCTAGCGGCAGAGCGGGATATCAGCCTAAGATTTTGGGAGAGCCGCACACACACAACCTTGGCACTACGTTTATGAGAAACCTCCTCGCTGCCGCTTTGGCGTTGGTTTTATCCACCCTGTCCCTCAGCGCGGAGCCGCTGCCACTGGACCTGTTCCTTAAGGCACCTGAATTCCGCACGCCCAAGCTTTCGCCTGACGGCCGGTTTTATGCGCTAGTAAGAACGCATGAGGATCTCGAATATTTATCAATCGTAGATCTGGCTACGGCTCAGACCAGACCGGTCGTAACTTTCGCCAACCTCAAGCTCGTCAATTATTGGTGGAAAAGCAGCGGAGCCATCTTGTTTCTCGTGGAAGACAACACCGGCCAGCAGGACTTCCGCTCATTTGATCTGGAGACCAAAAAAACCAACTCGCTGCGGAGATTTAATGCCCAAGGCGGGTTCTTTGTGAATCCCTTGCTCGATGACGAGAAGAACATCCTGGTTTCGACCATTGATGGCTCTGGTTACGATCTGAAAAAAATGGATGTCGGTTCCGGCAAAGTGAAAACCCTGCAGGCCAATGTTGGCTACATACAGCGCTGGCTGACCGACCGGAAAGGGCAAATCGTGGCCGGGTTCGGCCGTCTCCAAAATGATAGCTGGTTCATGACGTTCCCGACGGACTCGGGCAAGAGCTGGCGGCAGATCCTGCTTGGCAATAAAGGACTGCCCGACTTCTGGCCGCTAAACGTGGCGCCAGATCAGCATAGAATCCTTGGCCTCGACTACCTAGCTGGCGATACCACCAAGGCCGTTCTCTGGAATCCACTGGATGATACAAAGGAAGTCCTGGAGGAATCGGCCGAGGTCGACATGGACTACGATCTCATATGGGGCGATGACTTTACTCACCCGCGCGCCATTGCCTTCCAGACCGACCGACCCGGCTTCCACTACCTTGACCCGGCTGATCTTGCATTGGCTAAATCCATTGATGGAGCCCTGCCGGGCACCGTAAACATCATCGTCAGCGCTTCGGCTGATGAATCCCGACTGATCATCATGAGCTACAGCGACACCCTGCCTGACCGCTACCTGCTTCTGGATAGGAAGGCCGGTCGTATTGCCCTTTTGGGTTCCGCTCACTCGCAAATCAACCCTGAGCAAATGGCTACGAGCAAGTATTTCACCTTTACGGCCCGCGATGGACTCAAGCTGCACGGTCGAATCACCCTGCCGAAAGAGCTAAAAGCGCCGCATCGCACTGTGTTGCTCGCGGGGACAAGCCTGGACGGAGAACGCACCAGTTTCGTTTTCCAGCCTTACATGCAGTTGGTTGCGAGCCGAGGCTATGCCACGGTTGAAATCGATCAGAGAGGAACGAAGGGCTATGGGCTTAAATTCGCCGAGGCGGGCAACCTCCAAATCTCCGGCGCCATGACGGATGATCTGGCCGATGGGCTGCGCTACCTCATTCAGGAAGGTTTGGTTGATCAGGATCGGATCGCCATTTTGGGGCAATACAAGGGCGGCATAATCGCTCTGCACACCTTGGCGCGTTACCCCGAGATGTTCAAAGTTTGGATCAATTTCTCCACTCCGATGAAACCCGACTACTGGGGATTCGAAGATGTGACTTTTGGCCGATACACCCCCGAAGAACTCCCGGTTCGCATGGGCGGGAATAAGGCGGGCAAGGCCTACATCAGTTCACTCGATCCGATGCCACTCCTGAGCAAGGTGCGTGTGCCGTCATTTCACTATTATCCCACGCTGACCAATGAGAGCAGGCTAGCCTATCACGGTGACCGCGCTGAAAAATATTTCGGCAAGGCCGGGCTGCCCTACTCCTTTATCAAGGGAAGTGAGATACCGCGCCTGTCGGACATCCACGGCACTTTGGGCCAATTGCAACGCAAGGAAACCGAGCGCGTGTATACCGAGCTGATTACCTTCCTCAATCAGCATCTTGCTGCCCGGAATTAGCCCGGCCCCATGTCATTTGGTTCTTGCGGCGTGGCGCGGGGCGGTGCTTTTTGGCCCTTCCATGAGCAAAGATCCCGCCTCCAACGAAGTCGCCGTGTTCAAGACCAGCTACGGCGAAATGACCCTCGCCTTCTGGCCCGACGTCGCCCCGGCGACCGTCGAGAATTTCAAGAAGCTCGCCCGCGCGGGCTTCTACGACGGCACTGCATTCCACCGCATTATCAAGGGTTTCATGATTCAGGGCGGTTGCCCCAACACCAAGGCCGGCGAGTCCGGTACGCCCGGCACCGGCGGCCCCGGTTACAAGATCAAGGCCGAGTTCAACAAGAAGGCCCACGTCCGCGGCGTCATCTCCATGGCCCGCTCCTCCCACCCCGACTCCGCCGGCTCCCAGTTCTTCCTGGTGCACGGCGACGCCAAGTTCCTCGACAACCAATACACCGCCTTCGGCGCGCTCATCAAGGGCGAGGAGGTCCTCGAACAACTGGCCAACGTCCCGACGAAGTCGGGCGGAGGCGGCGAGAAGAGCACGCCCATCGAGCGCGTCGCGCTCGAGAGCGTGAAGATCGTGCCCGCCGCCTGAGTCTAACGCGACGGATAACCTTCAAACAAAAAGCCCCGCGGCCTTGGCCGCGGGGCTTTTGCTTGAATATGCCTAGAGCGGTTCAAATAGAAGTGTAGCCGTTGGATTGCCCCCAAACCGGGCGCGCACAAGGCGCGCCCCTACGATGAGGCATGCAGGGGCGTGGCTCGTCCACGCCCGATTCGGCTAAGACATTTCTTAAACCGCCCTAGCCGACTCAGGCGTGGTCGAAACCGACGGCCTTGGCGACCGCGTCGTAGGTGATGCGGCCGTTGCGGGTGTTCACGCCCTTGGCGAGGCCCTTGTGCTCGCTCAGCGCGCGCTCGACGCCCTTCTGCACCATCATCGCGACGAACGGCTCGGTGGCCTGCGTCAGGCCCATCGTCGAGGTGCGGCCGACCAGCGCCGGCATGTTGGGCACCGCGTAATGGATGACGCCATGCTCCTTGTAGACGGGTTTCTGGTGCGACGTGGCGTGGATGGTCTCGATGCAGCCGCCCTGGTCGATGGCGATGTCGCAGATGACACTGCCCGGGCGCATCTGGGCGACCATCCGGTCGGAGACGACGATCGGGGCCTTCGCCGCCGGGATGAGCACCGCGCCGATGAGCAGGTCGGCGTCCGCGACGGCATGCTCGATGTTGGCGGGGTTGGACATGAGGGTGACGATCCGGCCGCGATACTCGGTGTCGAGCGCCTCGAGGCGGCGGGTGTCGAGATCCAGGACGGTCACGCGGGCACCCATGCCGGCGGCCATCTGCACGGCGTGCGCGCCGGAGTTGCCGCCGCCCACCACGACGACGTGGCCGGGCATCGTGCCGGGGATGCCACCCAGCAGCACGCCCGAGCCGCCAAGCTGCGACTGGAGGAAGTAGGCGCCGATCTGGATCGAGAGGCGGCCGGCGATCTGCGACATCGGCTTGAGCAGCGGGAACTGTCCGTCCACGCCCTCGACCGTCTCATAGGCGATGCCGAGGATGCCCTTGCGACAAAGTTCCTTCGCCAGCGCCGGGCCGGCCGCGAGGTGCAGGTAGGTGAAGATGGTCTGGCCGTGCTGCATGAGGCCGTATTCGGACTCGAGCGGTTCCTTGACCTTCAGGATCATGCCCGCGGATTTCCAGACCTTCGCAGCGTTGGGCGCGAAGGTGGCGCCGACGGACTTGTATTCTTCGTCGGTGAAACCGGCGCTGTGGCCGGCGCCTTTTTCCATGAGCACCTTGCCGCCGAGCGCGGTCACGCGCTTGCACAGGCTGGGGGTCATGGAAACGCGGGTTTCTCCGATCTTAACTTCCTTGGGGACTCCGATAATCATAGACCGCTATGACACGGAGTTTCTGCCCGGCAGGCAATGATGGAAGCACCCGGCGGATTGCCCTTGCGGCGGATTAATCCGTTGGAGTTAGCTGGCCGGCTCAAACCCCTGATGTCCAAGTCCCTCTCCCTCATCGTCGCCTGCGCCGAGAACCGCGTCATCGGCCGCGACCGCCGGCTCCCGTTCCACATCCCCGAGGACAAGGTGTGGTTTCATGAGAAGACTGCCGGCCAGACCGTGGTGCTCGGGCGCATCTGCTTCGAGACCTGGCCAAAAGTGCTGGCCGATGGACGTCAGCCGGTCGTCATCACGCGCGACGCGTCTCTGGCCCGCCCCAATGTTCGTATTACGAACAATGTCCCCGCCGCCCTCGCCCTCGCGCAGACGCTGCCGGGCGAAATCATGATCTGCGGCGGCCAGCGCATCTACGAGGAAACCTTGCCCCTCGCCGACCGCCTGCTGCTCACGCTCGTGCACGCCGAGGTGCCCGGCGACACGTTCTTCCCCGAGTGGCGGCAGATGCCGTGGCGCGAGACGTGGCGCAAGGAAGGCGCAGACGCGAACTACCGGTATACGTTTTCGATCCTTGAGCGGTAGGGGCGCTGGCCCTCAAGCGCCCTAGCAGGGCCGGTGGGGGCAACGGCCCCTACCTCTGCAGCGCCGTGTGCGCTTTCGCCACCTCGACGTATTTCTCCGCCCAACCACGCAGGCTTTTCATCTCCGCCTCGGTCAGCGGACGCACGATCTTCGCGGGCGCGCCGAGGATCATCGAGCCCGGCGGCGCGATGAAGCGCTGCGTCACCAGCGCATTGGCGCCGACGATGCAGCGGTCGCCGATCTTCGCGCCGTCGAGGATGGTCGCGCCCATGCCGATGAGGCACTCGTCGCCGATTTCGCAGGCGTGGATGATGGCCGTGTGTCCGATGGTGCAATAGCGGCCGATCGTGGTGCCGTAGTCGTCGGCCAGGTGCACCATGGCGAGGTCCTGGATGTTCGTCCCCTCGCCGATCACGATCGAGTTGATGTCGCCGCGGAGCACGGCGCCATACCAGACGCTGCTCAGCGCACCGAGGGTGACGTCGCCCAGCACGGTGGCATTGGGGGCAATGAAGCCCGCGCGGGCGAGGTCGGGGGTTTTGCCAAGATGACGGGCGAGGCGTTCCGTAATATCCATGCGGACACGCTACCCGCGCGACCCGCGCGCGCCAAGCCCGCAGAAGCGGACTACTCGCGCTGCGCCCAGCGGCCGCCGGCCAGCCAGACCACCAGGCCCAGCAAGCCGATCAGGCTGACCGCCACCGCCGCCAACACCGTGCCCAACGCGAGGATTAGATTTAGGAGGTGCATGGGATTACGGCCCGTCTCCTTAAAAGACGATGCGGCGGCATCCCGGTTACAGGGGCCCGGGCAAACCAACGGCGGCCGGCCCGGTTCAGATGATGATGCCGGCGAGCGTCGCGGACAGATACGAGGCGAGCGTGCCGCAGAGCAGTGCCTTCAGGCCGAGCTTGGCCAGATCGGTGCGGCGCTCGGGCGCGAGGGCGCCGATGCCGCCGATCTGCATGCCCACGCTGCTGAAATTCGCGAAGCCGCAGATGGCGATGCTCAGGATGAGCAGGCCCTTCTCGGTGACGATCGGCACGCGGTGCGTGGTCAGGTTCTGGAAGGCCACGAATTCATTGATCGTCAGCTTCTGGCCGAGCAGCGTCGCGACGTTGTTGATGTCCGCGGACGGCACGCCCATGGCCCACGCCATCGGGTAGAACAGCTTCCCGAAGATCCAGTTCAGCGACAGGTCGAGGGTCGGGCTGAAGAGATGGCCGATCGAGACCAGGATCCAGTCGATGCAGGCGATCACCGCGATGAAGCCGATGAGCATGGCGATGACGTTCATCGCGATCTTGAAGCCGTCGCCCGCGCCGTGCGAGACGGCGTCGATGACGTTGCTGTAGTCGCTCTTCACCTCGAGCTTCACCGTGCCCATGGTCTGGCTCTCCTGCGTCTCGGGGAAGACGATCTTGGCGATCACCAGCGCGCCCGGCGCGGCCATGAGCGAGGCGGTGATGAGCTTCGGGGCGAGGTCCATGCCGGCCGCGGCGCCCATGTTGGCGTAGACGACGAGAATGCCGCCCGCGATGCACGCCAGGCTGCCGCTCATCGAGGCGAGGAGTTCGCTGTTGGTCATGCCCGCGAGGTAGGGCCGGATCATCACCTGCGCCTCGACCTGGCCGACGAAGGCGCTGGCGACGTTGCTCAGCGACTCGGCGCCGCTGACGCGCATGACGACGTTCATCGCGCGGGCGATGAGTGCCACCACCCGCTGCATGATGCCGAAGTGGTAGAGGATCGCGACGAGGGCGCAGACGAGAATGATCGTGGCGGTGACGTTGAAGGCGAAGACGAACCCGCCGCCGCTGAAGTAATTGGCAAAGCTGCCGTCCGGCTGTTGCACCACGATGCCGCCGTAGACGAACGAGGCGCCCGCCTTGGCGAACGACTCCAGCTTGCCCATGCCGTGCCCGAGCAGGGTGAAGAACCGCGCGACCGGCCCGACCTTGAAGATCAGGAGCGCGATGATGATCTGCAGCGCGATGCCGGTGCCCACCAGCCGCCAGTTGATCTTCGCGCGATTGTTCGAGAACAAGATCGCGATGCCGAGGATGAAGGCGACGCCGATCAGGCCATGTAGACGGTCCATAGGGAATAGTAGGTGTGTTAGACGCGGCCTTACCGCGCGACCGGCGGACACTGCGCGACCGCCCGCGGGAATTCAACCCCGGATAAGTACCGCGGGGATCCCGCGGGGGTCGCGGTCAGGCCAGGACCGGCGCGTCCGGACCGTGCAGCAGCTCCCGGACGTTTTTCAGGAGTATTTCAACGGTGAACGGCTTGGACATGAACGCCGTCGCGAACTCGCAGGGTTTCGCCCGCGTGTAGAGGCTGGCAATGCCGCTCATGGCCAGGATTTTCAGCGCCGGGCGGGAAGCCCGCAGGAGGCCGGCCAGGGTCGACCCATTGAGGAGGGGCATGTCGAGATCGGTGATGATCAGGGCAATTTCGGTCCCTTGCACCTCAAAGATCTCGAGCGCCTCGGCGCCGTCGGCGGCCGTGACGACCCGGTAACCGAACTTGACGAGAATGGCCTCGGCGATGTCCCGAATGGATTTCTCGTCATCGACGAGCAGGATGAGTTCGCTCCGGCCGTGGGCGACGGGGTGCGGGTGGGTGGAGTCGCTCGCCGCCAATGACTTGAGATCGGCGGGCAGGTAAACACTGACGATGGTGCCGCGGCCCGGCGCCGTCTGCAGTGTCGTGAAACCCTGGTAAGTCGCCACGATGCCCCGCACGGTGGAGAGGCCGAGACCCGTGCCGAGGCCGGCAGCCTTGGTGGTGAAGAACGGTTCCCAGACCCGGGCGAGCACCCCAGGGGAGATGCCGGTGCCGGTGTCTGCCACCTGCAGCATGAGCCAGGCACCCGGGGCGGCGCCCTCGATGGCGCGCGCGGCGACGGCATCGAGCACGCAATTCTCGGCGCATAGGGTGAGCGTGCCGCCCGACGGCATGGCGTCGCGGGCGTTGACGCAGAGGTTGAGCAGCACCTGGTGAATCTGGGTGGGATTGGCGAGGACGGGCCAGAGGTCGTTCGGCACCTTCTCGTGGAGGGCGATCGACTTGGGGAAGGTCTGGGTGATGATCCCGGCGATGTCGTGCAGCAGGTGCTTGACCTGCACCAGCCGCGCTTCGCCGCCGATGCCGTGGACGAAGCCGAGGATCTGGCGGACGAGGCCGGCGCCACGCTCGCCGCTTTTCTCCAGGATATCGAGCAGCCGCAGGTCGCCGCTTTCCGACAGCTTGTGGCGGAGGAGGCTCACCGCCATGCTGATGGGCGCGAGGACGTTGTTGAGATCGTGGCTGATCCCCGCCGCGAGCAGGCCGATGCTCTCGAGCCGCTGGGCGCGGAGGGAGATTTCCTCCAGCTGCTTGCGGTCCGTGATGTCATCCGCCACGCCGACGATGCGGTAGATCGCGCCGGCCACGTTGCGCACCGGGTAGGCCTTGCTGTGGATCCAGCGCAGGGTGCCATCCGGCCGGACGATCCGGAAGGATTCGTCGAATCTTCCGTCGAGCTGTTTTTCCCGGACCGCCTCGTCATAGCGCTGCCGGTCCCCGGGATAGATGCTGTCCGCAAAATGATTCGGGGAGGCATAAAGCTTGGCCGGGGACTCGCCCCAGATCTCATCGTAGCTGGGGCTGACATAAATGACCCGGTCCCGCGTCAGGTCGATGATCCAGAATACCTCGCGGATGCTCTCCACCACCTGGCGGAAACGCTCCTCGCTGGCGCGCAAAGACTCCTCCACCTGCTTGCGCGCCGTGATGTCGCGGGCGATCTTGGTGACCCCGACGATCTGCCCGTGCCCGTCCTTCACGGCCGCGAGGCGCACGCCGACGTGGATGGTGCTCCCGTCCTTTCTCCGCCGGACGGTTTCATATTCATTCACGCCCTCGCCCTGTGCGACCCGGGCCAGAATATGCCGCTCCTCGTGGACCCAGTCCGGCGGGATCAGGATCTGCACGTGCTGGCCGACGGCCTCCGCCGCGGTGTAGCCGAACAATTTTTCCGCACTGGGGCTCCAGCTGGTGATGACGCCTTCCGGTGTCTTGCCGATGACGGCATCGCCGGGAAATTCCACAATCGCGGCATAGGGCGGGCCGGCACCCGGTTTGACGGTGAGCGCAGTCGCTTCGGCCGGCGGATTGGGTGGCGCGTTCATAGCATGGGGATGCGTTGCGACGCATCCGATCGGCCCCTCACGGATACGAGGTACGGAACCTAACCGGATACCCCGGCCGGGAACATGGGGTATAACCCGCCCAGGCCGGACGCCCTACTTCCTGATCCACTGGCCGCTCTCGTCCTGCACCCAGACGCCGGGCCGGCTGTTCGCGGCGATCTGCTTGGCGCGGGCGCGGGCGACCGACTCGGGCGTGGCGCCGGTCTGCGCCGCGAGCAGGGCATAGACCGCCCCGCGGTCGCGGTTCTCATCGGAGACAATGGTGCTGGCACCTGGGGTGCCGCTCTTGCGTTCCTCGAGGAGGCCGCGGTTGTTCTCGCCCAGGACTTCCTGGGCCTTGAGGGCGTCGATCTGAGGCAGGCGCTGTTCCATGCGGCCGCGGAGGGCGGTGGCGCTCTCGGCGAAGGCCGGGGCGGCGAGCAGGCAGAGCGTGGCAAAGAGGAGGCAGAGTCGGGTCTTCATGGCTTGGTCGCCGGGGTGGCGATGGTCGTGGATTTTTTGTCGAGGTCGCCGAAGAAATCATCCAGCGCCTTCTCGACCCTCACGTTCACGTCGACGGTGATGTGGATCGGCTTCACCTCGATGGGCTCGGTCTTCACGTTGAGGCAGCCGCCCAGGAGGAGCGGCGCGCAGGCAACGGCAATAAGGAGTGGGCGGTTCATGATTACCTGTGGTTAGTCAGCGACCGGGGCCGATGGTTGCCGCAACCGGAACTATTTTCCAGTCCCGAAGTTGAGCCGCGAATCCAGGCCCATGTTGAGGAGCTTCTCCAGCGGGCCGTTGACGTTCAAGTCGAGGGTCACGGGGGCCTTCACGCCCGGATCCAACGGCTGCCCGGCGATGTGCAGCGTGGCCGAGCGGCCCGGCGGCGCGTTCGGCGGCCGGAGGTCGAGCCGCAGCTCGCTGATCGCCAGCTTGAGCAGGCCGGACTCGACCTTCTTCAGGACGGCGTAGCTGGGACTGTTGGTCGACAGGCCGCGCGTGAGCAGCCCGGCGGCGTTGAACTGGATCTCGGCCGCGACCCCGGGCGTGAGTTGCAGCCAGCCGGTGCCGAGACGCACTCCGGTATCGTCCACCCGGATGGGGAAACGCCCGTTGACCCGGCCCGTGGCCTTGGCCGGCAGGTCCTGCGTCAAGGCCATGACCTCCTCGATGTTGATGCCTTCCACCAACACCACCGCCTCCAGCTCGCGCTGGTTGAGGAAATACTTGAAAGGCTCCAGGGCCGCCGTGCCGCCCAGGCCCTTGAGCGTGGCGCGGGTCACCACGATCTTGTTGGCCTCCTCGAAGGCAAACTCCGCGTCCACGTCGCGCAGCGTCAGCCGGCCGGTGCGCAGCTCGGCGATGCGCAGCGTCCCCGGCTTGGTCCGGAAATGGTCGAGGTCGGAGAATTCCAAGTCAGCCTCCACCCCATCGGCCGCGACCGCGTGCTCGGTGTGGGCGGCGTGACCGCCGCGGAGCCGCACCCGGGCCGTGGCCGTGAATTCCTTGCCGGCCCACCGGCCCTCGGCACTGGCGGTCGCCTGGCCGGCCAGGTCCCAGCCGCCGCCGGGCAGCAGCGCGAGGCGCTGCACGAATTGCTGCCAGGGTTTCAGGTCGAGCGCTATTTCCGGCACGTGGAAATCGAGGGCCTTCGTCGCGGGGTTGAAGGTGCCTTCCGCTTTCACTGCCAGGCCGGGGCCTTCCGCCGAGGCGCGGCCGGTCCACTTGTTATCCGCGGTCAGGTGCGCCTCGATCTTCACCGCGAGCGCCTGGTCCGGCAACGCGGCCGCCTTGATGATCAGCTGGCCGTCCACGTAGATTTCCTCGAGCGGCACGCGCGGAGGCACGGCGGGGGTCTGGCCGTTCTGGTAGGTGGCCCACGACAGCGCGTTCGTGTCGGAGCCGTCGACCGTCAGCGGCAGCCGCGCCCCCTCGATCCGGAGCGCGCCGAGCGAGGGCGTCCACCAGTGCGTGCGGTGGAGTGTCAGCCGCCGGGCCGCGAAGGCCTGGGTGCGGACGCGGAAATCCATGTTCTCGACCACCACGGCCCAGGGCGAGGCGGCCGCCAGGTCGAACTTGATCTCGGCCGCACCGGCCTGCGCCAGCAGCGTCCGCAGGGCCAGCCCGGTGAGGGCCAGGCGCGCCGCCACGCCGGCGGCCAGCAGGACCAGCACCGCGGCGGCGGTCCCGAGCAGGCGGCGTTTGGTCAGCAGCGGCATGAGGTTAATAGACTCGGCATCCGGGCCGGAGTCGCTAGTTTTTTTGCGGGCCAATCAATTAACCGGAGTTCCGCCACGCCATGAAAAAATTGACCCGAGTCGCGTTCGCGCCGCCCTGCGGGACGGCCAATCCGCCGTAATCACCATGAGGCGGGCCGTCACGGGCCTCCGGCGCACGGCGATCGCCGTGCTGGCGGTGTGCTGCCTGGCCCCCGCCCTCGACGCCACGACGCGCAAGGTGCCGGTCAAGCTGCGCGAATTCGCGGGCCGCGTGATCCGGGTCAAGGATGGCGACTCGCTCGAGGTGCAGAAGGACGGCGACGTCTACGAGGTGCGGCTCGCCCGGATCGACGCGCCGGAGCTGCACCAGCCGCGCGGGGAACAGGCAAAGGAGTTCACGCGGATGAAGGTTGAGGGCCACGCGGTCATCGTGCGCGCCAAGACCATCGACCAATACGGCCGCTTCATCGGCGACGTCACCTACCGCGGCGGGCGCTCGCTCAACGAGGACCTCGTGGCCGCCGGCTGGGCGTGGTGGTTCAAGCGGCTCTACGCCACGGACGCGGTCATGGCCGCCCTCGAGCGCCGCGCCCGCGAGCAGAAGCGCGGGCTCTGGCAGGACCAAAATCCGGTGCCGCCGTGGAATTACCGGGAGCAGCAGAAGAAGTAGGATTTGGGGAGGCGGGGTGCGCCCACCCCGCGAGCGGACGTTGCGAGGTGAGGGCACCCCGCCTCCAGCCAAGCGCTACACCTTCACCGGCTTGAGCGACCAGATGTCGCGCGCGTATTCGCGGATGGTGCGGTCGCTGGAGAATTTGCCCATGCGGGCGGTGTTGAGGATGGCCATCTTCGCCCACTTCGCCTGGTCGCGGTAGGCCGCATCGACCCGTGCCTGCGCGTCGCAGTAGCTGCGAAAATCCGGCAGCAGCAGGTAGGGATCGCCGCCCTGCATCAGGCTGTCGTGCACAAGCGAGAACGCCCCGTGCTCGCCCGGCGTGAAGTAGTCGCTGCCGAGCCAGTCGATGACGGCGCGCAGCTCCTCGTCGGCCGAGTAGTAGTCCGCCGGCTTGTAACCCTTCGCCCAGAGCGCCGCGACCTGCTCGACCGTCAGGCCGAAGATGAAGATGTTCTCGTCGCCGACCTCCTCCTTGATCTCGACGTTGGCGCCGTCAAGCGTGCCGATGGTCAGCGCGCCGTTGAGGGAGAGCTTCATGTTGCCGGTGCCCGAGGCCTCCTTGCCGGCGGTGGAAATCTGTTCGGAGAGGTCGGCCGCCGGGATGATCTTCTCGGCGAGCGACACGCGGTAGTTGGGCAGGAACGCCACCTTGAGTTTCCCGTGGATGCGGGCGTCGCCGTTGATGCGCGCGCCGATGACGTTGATCGCGCGGATGATGTTCTTCGCGAGGTCGTAGCCCGGCGCGGCCTTGGCGCCGAAGACGAAGACGCGCGGCACGATGTCGAGCGCGGGGTTCTGCAGCAGGCGGCGGTAGAGCGCGATGATGTGCAGCAGGTTCAGGTGCTGGCGCTTATATTCGTGCAGGCGCTTGATCTGCACGTCGAACAGTGCGTCGGGCGAGACCGCGACGCCGCACTCGGCCTGGATGATCGCGGCGAGCTCGACCTTGTTGGCGCGCTTGATCGCCATGAATTCCCGCTGGAAGGCCGCGTCGCCCGCGGACTTCTCGAGCCCGCGCAGCAGGTCGAGGTCGCGGACCCAGGCCTCGCTGCCGAGCTTCCTGGTGATGAGCGCCGAGAGCCGCGGGTTGGCCTTGTGCAGCCAGCGGCGCGGCGTGATGCCGTTGGTCTTGTTCTGGAATTTGCCGGGATAGAGCGCGTCGAAGTCGGGGAACAGGTCCTGCTTGAGCAGCGCGGTGTGGAGCGCGGCCACGCCGTTGACCGCGTGCGAGCCGGCAACGGAGAGGTTGGCCATGCGCACCATCTTGTGGCCGTTCTCCTCGATGAGGGAACAGACGGTCTTCTTCCAGTTGTCGCCCGGCCACTTGGCCTCGACCACCTGCATGAGACGGTCGTTGATCTGGTAGATGATCTGGAGGTGACGCGGCAGCACCTTCTCGAAGAGGCCGACGCTCCAGCGCTCGAGCGCCTCGGGCAGGAGGGTGTGGTTGGTGTAGGCGAAGGTCGCACTCGTGATCTTCCACGCGGCGTCCCACTCCATGTTTTCCTCGTCAAGGAGGATGCGCATCAACTCGACGATCGAAATCGCCGGGTGCGTGTCGTTGAGCTGCACCGCGACCTTGTCGGCGAAGTTGCCCCAGGTGTTGTCGCGGTGGCGCAGGTGGCGGCGGATGATGTCGCGCAGCGAGCAGGCCACGAAGAAATACTGCTGCATCAGGCGCAGCTCCTTGCCGTTCTCGGTCTTGTCGTTCGGGTAAAGCACCTTTGAGACCGTCTCGCCGATGGCCTTTTCCCGGACCGCCTCGACATAGCCGCCGCGGTTGAACGCCTCGAGGTCGAAGTCCTCGGTGGACTTCGAAGCCCAGAGCCGCAGGAGGTTGACGGTCCCGGTGCCGAAGCCCGCGATCGGGATGTCGTGCGGCACGCCGAGGATGGTCTTGGTGCCGACCCAGCGCGGGCGGTAGTTGCCGCGGTCGTCGAACACGTTCTCGACCCGGCCGAAGAGGCGGACCTCCTGGATGTATTCGGGGCGCATGACCTCCCACGGGCTGCCGAAGATGATCCAGTTGTCGGGGTGCTCGACCTGCTGGCCGTTGGCGAAGGCCTGCTTGAAGAGCCCGTATTCGTAATAGATGCCGTAGCCGAGCGCCGGGTAGTCGAGCGTGGCGAGCGAATCAAGGAAGCACGCGGCGAGCCGGCCGAGGCCCCCGTTGCCCAGGCCCATGTCCGCCTCGGCGTCGCGGATCTTGTCGAAATCCTGCCCGAGCGACTTGAGCGCCGCCTCGGCGGACTCCATCAGGCCGGTGGCAAGCAGGTTGTTGCCGAAGAGCCGGCCCATGAGGTATTCGAGCGAGAAGTAGTAGATGCGGCGGACATTCTTCGCGTTGTGCACGCCTTGGGTGGCGATCATCCGCTCGTGGATGGTGTCGCGCACCGCGAGCGCCGTCGCCACCCACCAGTCGCGCGACGTAGCCGTGCCGGGGTGGCGCGCGAGCGTCGAGACCAGGTGCCGCTCGATGAGTGAGCGGAGGATCACGTCCTGGTTGTCGGGATGCGGACGGCCCGGGCTCTTGGTGGGCTTGGCGGCGGAAGCTTTGGCAGACATGGGAGGGAGAGAATCACAAGGCGTGCCAACGGCACAGGCAAGGCGGGATTAGCTTTGCCGGGCGGCCCGGCCCGGACAAACACCGGCCGGCCCGCAGGCCGGAACGGTGCACTGCCGAGCAGTTGCCACGTTCAGCGCTGAAACCTGCGCCCCAGTTCCCCCTTGCTCAGCTCGAAATGCGTCGGCCGGCCCGCGGGGCTCGTGTGCGGCTGCCCGCAGGCGAACAGCTGCGCCACCAGCGCCAGCGCCTCGGCCTCGCCGACCGTCGCGGGCAGCCGCACGGCCTTCTGCGCCGCCAGCCGCGCGAGTTCCTCATTCGCCAGATCCGTCTTTTTCTCGTCGAGCCGGCCCTCGCGCATCAGGCCGATGACATCGCGCAGGAACAGCTCGGCGTCCTCCGGCTCCAGCCAGACCGGCACCGCCTCGATGCGGAAAAAGTGCCGGCCGAACTCCCCCACCTCGAGCCCGTGCCGGTGCAGGAATTTCAGGCGGTCGGTCAGCAGCGCGCTCGCAATGGCGTCGAGCTCGACGGGCAGCGCGAACAGCAGCCGCTGGCTCGCCACCTCGCCGCGGGCGAACTGCGCCGCCAGCCGCTCGAACCAGACACGCTCGTGCGCCGCGCGCCGGTCGAGCACCACGACGCCGCCCGGCGCCTCGAAGAGCGCATAGTCGCCGTGCGCGGTGCCGAGGAAACGCCAGCCCATCAGCGCGGACGCGCTGGCTTGCGGGTGGCGGGTGGCGGGTGGCGGGTTGGCCGGGGCCGGCGCCAACGGTGGAGCGATTGGCCGCTGGGGTGCAGTCACCGGAAATGAAGTGAAGGGCCGGAACGGCTGCGCCATCACGCTCGGCCGCGGCGCGGCGGGCGCGGGCCTGACCGGATCGCCCGGCATGGTTTCGGCGGGAGGCGCGACGGGCTGCGGTGCGGGCGCGCCGAATTCGCGCAGCGCCTGCAGCACGGCGCGGATCACGAAGCCGCGGACCTCGCCCTCGCTGCGGAAGCGCACCTCGCGCTTCGCCGGGTGCACATTCACGTCCACCGCGGCCGGATCGAGGTCAAGGAAAAGCACGGCGACCGGGTAGCGGCCCTTCGGCAGCGAATTCGCATACGACTCCAGGACCGCGTAGTTCAGCGTGCGGCTGTCCACCGGGCGGCGATTGACGAACATCAGCATCTCGTGGCGCGTCGCCCGGCTGGTCCCCGGCGGGCCGATCAGGCCGCTGAGCTTGCAGCCCGCCTCGGTGACCTCCACCGGCAGCAGGCCCGCGGTCATCTGCCGGCCGAAGATTTCCGTGACGCGCTCGGTGAGCGTCGTGCACACCGGCGACTGGAACAGCACGCGCCCGTCCTCGATCAGGGTGAACGCCGTCGCCGGGCAGGCCAGCGCGTAGAGGCGGACCGTCTGGATGATGTGCGCCGACTCGGTGGCGTCGGTCTTGAGGAACTTGCGCCGCGCCGGCACCGAGTTGAACAGGTGCGAGACGGTGATGCGCGTGCCGGCCGCCACGCCGCATTCGCGCACATGGACGAGCTTGCCGCCGTTGACGAGGATCTCGGTGCCGGCGCCGTCCGCGGGGCGTGTCTGCAGCTCAAAGCGCGACACGCTCGCGATCGACGGCACGGCCTCGCCGCGGAAACCGAAGGTCCCGAGCCGGTCGAGGTCGGCCGTCTCCACGAGCTTGCTGGTGGCGTGGCGCTCGAGCGAGAGCAGGGCGTCGTCCTTGGTCATGCCGCTGCCATTGTCCGCGATGCGGATGTAGCTGCGTCCGCCGTGGCGGAACTCGACCTCGAGGCGGGTCGCGCCGGCGTCGAGCGAGTTCTCGACGAGTTCCTTCACCACCGCCGCGGGCCGCTCGATGACCTCGCCGGCCGCGATCTGGTTCGCGACGCGGTCGGAGAGGATGCGGATGGCGGGCATGGGAACGGAGTGAAGAAATCGCGGAAACGCGAAAGGGCGGAAACGCGGAATTATTGAGTCAGCACTACCCGCCGGATGTCGAGCGTCGGGCGGGCAAAGTTAACGACCAAGGCAAGCTGGAGCGAAGTCGCCTTCAAATAGGACCGGGCGGTGGCGAGGTGGGCGCCGTCGATGGCGCTTGTCGCTTTCAGCTCGAGCACGACCAATCCCTCGACCAGCAAATCCACCCGGTGCTCCCCCACTGGCTTCCCGTCATACAGGACAACTATCGTCTTTTGCCTCTCATATCGCACGCCCGCCCTGTCCAGCTCGTGGCTCAGCGCTTCCTCATAGATTTTCTCCAGAAATCCCGGACCGAGCGACCGGTGGACGGTGATGCAGCAGCCGATTATGCGCTCCGAAAGCTCTGCGTGGATCAGGGGCATTTTTCCGCGTCTCCTCTCTTCCGCGTTTCCGCGTTCTCTGCCTTTAACCGAGCAGCTTCTGCCAGCGCTTGAACTGGAGCGCGACCTGCGCCGGGCCGGGCATGCCGGTGCCCTGGCGGCGCGCCATCGCCTTTTGCAGGTGGAACGTTGCCTCCCAGCCCTTCGCAAATTTGGGATGCACCGCGCGCACCTCGGCGAGCGTCAGCCGGTCGAGGGCGACGCGCTTCCGCTCCGCGAGCCGGACGACCGCGCCGACGGCATGGTGCGCCTCGCGGAACGCGACGCCCTTGCGCACGAGATAGTCGGCAAGATCGGTGGCGAGCAGCGCCGGGTCGGCGACGGCCGTCGCGCACTTTTGCCGGTAGACCTTCAGGCCCGCGACCGTGCCGGCAAGCACCTGCAGGCACAGCACCGTCTGGTCGTGGCTGTCGAACACCGGCGGCTTGTCCTCCTGCAGGTCGCGGTTGTAGGTCAGCGGCAGGCCCTTCACGAGCGTGAGCAGCGTGTGGAGGTTGCCCTGCAGGCGCGCGGACTTGCCGCGCAGCAACTCGAGCGAGTCGGGATTCTTTTTCTGCGGCATCAGGCTCGAACCCGTGCAGAACGCGTCGGGCAGCTCGATGAGCTTGAACTCCTGGGTGGCCCAGAGGATCAGGTCCTCCGCGATGCGCGAGAAATGCACGCCGGCCAGCGCGCACGCCGCGGCGAACTCGATGTAGGTGTCGCGGTCGCTGACCGCGTCCATGCTGTTCCGCGTCGGCCGCGGCCGGCCGGCCTCGTCGACAAAGCCGAGCCGCTTGGCGGTGAACTCGCGGTCGATGGGCAGCGTCGTGCCGGCAATCGCCCCCGAGCCGAGCGGACACCAGTTGGCGTGGTCGGCGACGGTCGCGAAGCGCCCGGCGTCGCGGGCCAGCATCTCGAGGTAGGCGAAAAGGTGGTGCGTCAGGTAAACCGGCTGGGCCCGCTGCAGGTGGGTATAGCCGGGGATGAGCACGTCACGGTTCTTCTCGGCGATCCGGAGGATCGCGCGCTGGGCGGCGGTGATGTTCGTGATGATCTCCGCGCAGGCGGCCTTGAAGTAGAGCCGCATGTCGGTCGCGACCTGGTCGTTGCGGCTGCGCGCGGTGTGGAGCTTGGCGGCGGCGGGCACGCGCTTCGTCAGCGCGTGCTCGATGTTCATGTGCACGTCCTCGAGCTTCGTCTGCCACTTGAATTTGCCCGCCGCGATCTCGCGGCCGATGGCGTCGAGCCCGCGGTGAATGGCGGCGCGCTCCCGGCGCGTGATGAGCCCGACCTTGGCGAGCATGGCGGAGTGCGCCTTGCTGCCGGCGAGGTCGAAGGGGGCGAGGCGGTGGTCGAAGGAAACCGATTCGCTGAAACGCAGCATGAGCCCGGCGGGACCCGCCGAGAAACGTCCGCCCCAGGTGGCCTGTGCCTGCTTTGCCATAGGGGGCGACGCAACGGCCCGCCGCCGGTCTTGGCAACGCGAAATGTGGGGTGACTGCCCCAGCCCGGCGGGCAAGTTCCCGTTTGCGCACCGCGCCGCCGGCCACATGGTGGAAGCGATGAGACTGTGCCTGCTTATTTCAGTGCTGCTGTCCGGGGCCCTCGCGCCGCTGCGCGCCGACGTCCCGGCGGCCGCCGTCACGGGCTGGGACCGGGTGGACATCGCGCCGATGAAGACCTCCTTCCTCATCGGCAGCGTGACGCTCACCACCGAGCCCTTCGTGCGCAGCGGCTCGACGCTGGCCGCGAACTACGAGGCGAAGGTCTGGCCGTGGTTCTTCTGGAGCGAACGCGGCCGGATCACCATCGCGCTGACCGACGCCAACCTGGCGAGCATGGCCAAGAGCGAAACGGCGGAGTTCACCGGCAACGCGACCAACCACAAGAACAAGCCGCGCCACGTGACCGGACGGACACAACCCGTGGACGCCAGTTCCGGGAAGTTCAAGATCCGCATCAAGGCCGACGGCTACGAACTGGTCTTCAACGGCGACTACCATTTCGGCGACGTGAAGAAGTAGGCAGGGCGGGGCGTCCCGCCGAGCCCCGCGAACCTTCGGCGCATCCGGAGGATTCGCCCTACCCTCACCCTTCCCAGTGGAACGTCACGGGCCGCTCGATGGCCGGATGCAGGGTGTGGTGCACCGGGCAGTTGAGCGCGGCTTTTTCCAGCACGCCCTGCGGGTCCTTCGCCTTCGGAAACGGCAGCCAGATCTGCGTCGCGATCCGCACGATGCGACGCGGGGCGTCGGCGGACATCTCCTTCGTCACCTCCCAGCGCACGCCGGGGATGTCGAAGCCGAGCTTGGTCTTGGCCGCGATGGCCATGGTGGTGACCATGCAGGCGGCGAACGACGCGGTCGTCAGGTCGGTCGGGGAGAACGCGAGGCCGCGACCGTGGTTGTCCTTCGGCGCGTCGGTGTCGATCGTCGAGCCCGAGGGGCCGTGCGTGAGCTGGCAGTTGAGTTCGCCCTGGTAGGTGCCGGTGCTTTTGACCATACGGTGATTTAGCCCACGAAACTCACGAAAAGACACGAAAAAAGTCCTGAGCCTTTCGGACCATTGGAGGCGGGGTGCCCTCACCCCGCTGCTTAAACCCCCCCGGGGGTGCGGCCACCCCGCCTCCATTCAGCCAAACTTTTTCAATCGCGCTGCCACATCGGCGTGCAGCCGGTCGATGTAGGCGAGCGTGAATTTTTCGACGGAGAGCTGGTCGTCCCGCACGAGGGGCGTGAGGTCCAGCGCCCACGTGAGCGCGGTCGCCCGATCGGTGGCATGCGAGGTATGGAAGGTGGCGTTGGCCAGCTTGCGGCCGGCGGTGGCGAGATCGTAGCGCTTGCCGCCGGCGATCTGGGACTGAAATACGGCCACGAGCTTTGCCGCGAGCTTCGGGTAGGCGGAGTCGTCGAGCACCTGCTTGTCGGGGTCGAGCAGCCAGTCGAGATTGCGCCAGACCTCGCAACCATAGACCTGCTTCGGCCGCTGCGCCTTCGGCAGCGCGCGCAGCGCCTCAAGGCAGCGCAGGAACAGCGCCACGTGCGTGTCGTGCTTGTCGGCGGGATTGTGCAGGTAAACCGTGTGTGGTGCGGTCGCGCGCAGGATCGCCACCAAGTCGGCGTGCACGGCGGCGGACTTCGCTGTCTTTACCACGGCGCTGGGATGCGCCAGTTGGATTGCCGCGGCGTATTTTCCGATTTTGGCGGCGCGACGCTGCTCGGTCCGGCGCACGGCTTTCATTTGCTCGTCGGAATACCTGGCAAACCGGCCGGCGCGCGGGCTGCCGCTGCCGTCGGTCACCACCACGCCGGTGAACCAGCGGTCCTTCCGGCCGAAGCACGCGGCAATGCCGTGGTAGGCCATGATCTCGATGTCGTCCTGATGCGCGGCGAGGCAGAGGTGCGTCGTGCGCGCCAGGGCCGCAGCGACGGGGCGGCGGTCCGGCACATAGATGTCGGCGGCAGGTTGCGAGAAGTTCACGAGCAGGATTTAGCCACGAAAAGTCACAAAAAGACACCAAAAGAAAACGACCGGACGATCGCAAGGCCGCGCGACGGTTTTGCCTGCCAGCCGTAGTGCTTGGCGAAGGCTGGTGGCCATTAAATTCTGAGGCTCAGCCACTCCACCCTGTCGGCGCGGCCGGTGGAGCCAAATTCCACGAGCGCGGCGGACAGGCGGTTGTCGCCGGTCGCCACGCCGAAGCGCCGCGGCATGCTGTCGAGGAAACGCCCGACGACCGGCTCGATCTCGCGGCCGAGCACCGACTCGTGCGGGCCGGTCATGCCGACGTCGCACATGAACGCCGTCTGCTGGCGCAGCAGCGACGCGTCGGCCGTGGCGACGTGCGTGTGCGTGCCGAGCACGGCGGTCACGCGGCCGTCGAGGTGCCAGCCCAGCGCCTGCTTCTCGGAAGTCGCCTCGGCGTGGATCTCGACCAGCGCGCCGTCGAACTGGCCGGCGAGTTTCTTCAGCAGCGCATCGGCCCCGAGGAACGGGCACTCGGCCTTCACGCCCATGAAACTGCGGCCGAGCATCGTGCAGACCAGCAGCCGGAAACCGCGTTGCGCAACGATGACATGGTCGCGGCCCGGATTGGAGGCGGGCAGGTTCGCCGGACGGCAGACACGGTCGAACGAATTGATCTCGCTTTCAAAACCCTTCTGGTCCCACACGTGGTCGCCGAGCGTGATGACATCCACGCCGGCCGCGAGGAGCGACTGGCAGATGGCGCCGGTGATGCCGGCGCCCGCGGCGGCGTTCTCGCCGTTGGCGATGACAAAATCGATGCCCCGCTCGGCGCGCACTTTCGGCACGAGGGCGGCAACGAGGTCGCGCCCGGGCTTGCCGACGATGTCGCCGATGAAGAGGAGCTTCATGAACTACGGCGCGAGGTAGGCCGGGCTCAGGGCGTTGCCGAAGGAGGTCGGGCTCAGGCGCGTGGCCTTGCCGGACTCGGTGTCCAGGATGTAGAGGCTGCGGGTGTTGGCGGCGCGGAAGGTGCAGACCACATGGCGGCCGTCGGCCAGCCACGCGGCCTCGATGGCGTCGGTCGGCGCCTTCGAGACAATCTTGCTGGCGCCCGCCGCCATGTCGTAGACGGCGATCTGGTAGCCCGAGCCCACGCCGGCGGTGAACACGATTTTCTTCGGGTCGGCCGCGCTCCAGTCGGGCTCGGCGCAGTATTTGGAAATATTGGTGGCGAGACGCGTCGGCGTGCCGCCGCCCGCCGACATGATGTAGAGCTGGGGGCCGCCGGCGGCGTCGGACACGAACAGCAGGCGCGAGCCGTCGGGCGACCACACGGGCGAGGCCTCGACCGACTGGTTGTTCGTGAGGCGGCGGATCTGCCGGCCCTGCGCGTTGCCGACATAGACCTCGGGGTTGCCCTCGCCTGAGAGCACCATGGCGACCTGCTGACCATTGGGGCTGTAGCGGCCGCCGCTGTTGGTACCCTTGAAACTCGCGAGCAGCGAAATGCGGCGGTTGTTCAGCTCGAGCACGTAGATGTCGGGGAAGGTCGTGCGGTAGCTGGTGAAGACGATCTTCGAGCCGTCCGGCGCCCAGCGCGGGCCCATCACCTGCTTGCCGTCGCCGGTCCACTTCAGGACGTCGCCGAAGAACAGGTCGGACGTGTAGATCTCGGTCTTGCCGGTCTTCTCGCCGACGAACGCGAGCCGGCCCGCGAAGAAGCCGCGCAGGCCGCTGGTCTTCGCGACGGCGACGTCGGCGGCGCGGAGCAGGGCGTTGCGCTGGTTCGCGCCGGTGACGGTCTCGCTCGCGACCGGCGTGCCGGCGGCGCCCTTGGTGATGGTGACGGTGACCTGATTGGGACCGGCGGACGCGAAGTTCACGCTGAACGCCGCGCCGCTCGCGACGAGCCGGTAGCGGCCGTGCGCGCTGAAGGCCCGCAGCGCGAGGTCCTGCAACTCGGGCGAGGCCGAGGTGACGTTGAGCGGGATGGTGGTGGTATCGGCGTCGACGTTGACGACCCCGATGTCGCGCTGGGCGAAAAGGGACGCGGTAAGCGCGAGCCCGAGGAGGAAACGAAAAGCGTTCTGCATGAGAGTGGGACGGGAATTAATGACGGAAGTTCGCAGCCGGTTTTTGTTTTACTCCCGGCCGCCTACTCACAAGGTCAAAAGCGCCCCGTTTTCCAAGCAATTTTCTCCCCCTATTGTGACCACCGACGCCCTCAAGGAAGCCCTCAAGCAAGTGAAGTATCCCGGATTCAGCCGGGATATCGTGTCTTTCGGGCTCGTCCGCTCGGCGGTCTTCGCGGAGGGCACCGCCAAGGTCTCGCTCGCCATCACCACCTCGGACCCGAAGGTGCCCCTGCAGCTCAAGGCCGACATCGAGCAGTGCCTGCGCGCCCAGCCGGGCGTAAAGGACGTGATCATCGAACTCGCCGTCTCCGCCGCCAAGGCTCCGCCCGCCCCCGGCCAGACCAATCTCGCCGGCGGCACCGCGCCGACCGGGCTCAAGCATTCCGTCGCCATCGCCTCCGGCAAGGGCGGCGTGGGCAAATCAACCTTTGCCGTCAACCTCGCCTGCGCGCTCGCCCAAATCCTCGAGAAGCGCGGCCGCCCGGGCCGCGTCGGCCTGATGGATTGCGACATTTACGGCCCGTCGGTCCCGCTCATGATGGGGCTGCAGGGCCGGCCGGAAATCGACGGTGAGGCGCTCGTCCCGCTCGAGCGCTTCGGCGTGAAGGTCATGTCGATGGGCTTCCTCGTGGACGACAACACCCCCGTCGTCTGGCGCGGCCCGATGATCATGAAGACCATCCAGCAGTTCGTCCAAAATGTGAAATGGGGCGAGCTCGACGTGCTGCTGGTCGACCTGCCGCCGGGCACGGGCGACGCGCAGCTTTCCCTGGTCCAGACGCTCCCGCTCGACGGCGCCATCCTCGTCACCACCCCGCAGGCCGCCGCGACCAACGTGGCGCGCAAGGGCGGCCTGATGTTCCAGAAGGTCAATGTCCCGCTCCTCGGCGTCGCCGAGAACATGAGCTGGTTCGAGGATGCCAACGGCAAGCGCCAGCTGCTCTTCGGCGAAGGCGGCGGGGCCACCATCGCCGAGCTGCTCGGCACCACCCTGCTCGGCCAGGTGCCGCTGTTTCCGGAGATTCGCGCTGGCGGCGACACCGGCCACCCTGTGGTGGTCAACTCCCCCGACAGCCGCCCGGCGCAGGTTTTCCGCGAGATCGCCGAGGGTTTGCTGAAAAAACTAAAGGTTTGAGGTGGAGGGCTCGCGTCCCTGCGAGCCGGCCCGCAGAGACGCAGGCCCTCCAATCCCCTATGCCACGCCCGGACGCCGCACACCTGTTGACACGCACGCCGGGAAACATCTAGGGTGTTTCTCGCATGACACAGCAGCAGGGCCAAACTCAGCCGACGATGATTGTCGGGACCATTTCCCTCTGTCGCTGAGCTCCAGACCGCCTGCCATGACGACGATGACCACCACAGAAACCACCGGCAGCCGCGAGTTCGTCAAGCAATCGAGCCTCTACCAGGAGTTCCTGGCCGAGCGGGAGGAAATCTTAAAGCACAAGTGGATCGAGTCCGAGCGGCTCGGCTACGACATCGGTTTCGAGCGCGCCCTGCTCGACTGGATCCGCAAGCACCGGGACAGCTGGCGCGCCGCGCGCCGCGCCCAACTCGCCACCCACGCCACCCCGGCTACGGTGGTAGAGATGAAGAAATAATCCTTGGAGGGTCGGTCTCCCGACCGACCGCGGCTCGTCAGGAGACAGGTCCTCCAACAATCCACCCAATAAAAAGGCCGGTCACGAGGACCGGCCGGAAATCGCCTGTGGGCGGGGTGTCCTCACCCCGCGAGGACGCCTTACTTGATCTCCTTGTGGAGCGTGTGGCGCTTGAGGAAGGGATTGTATTTCTTCTTCTCGATGCGCTCCGTGACGGTTTTCTTGTTCCGCTTCGTGAGATAGCGGGACGGCGGCTTGCCCTCTTTACGGGCTTCGGTGCATTCCAGGGTGACGGTTTCTTGCATGGCTTAAATGGGTTGGAGGGTCGAAAGAAAGGCCCCGTGCCTACCGCGTGCAACCTAAATCTTTTGCCGGGCGACGGCCTGGACAAACACCGGGCTGGCAGCAGCCAGCAACGGTGTAAACGGTAGGGCTGCCGCTTGTCGGCAGGCCGCGCGGCACGGCGACTAGCGCCGGCCCTACAAATACAAATAAAACTAAATCAAGCGCTTACCTTCTTTTCCGTGAGCGGCATCATGACGCCGCGGCGGAAAAGAGTCACCTGTCCCGTGCTCGATGAGACGACCAGCGCAATGCAATCGGCCGCGACCGAGGCCGCCGCCGCCGCCGCATGCCGCGAACCGAGGCCACTGGGCAGCGAATGGTTGTAGTCGGCCGCCTGGATCAGCGCGCCCGCCGCCTCCACGACGCCGTCGCCGCGGATGATGAAGGCGCCGTCGATCGACGAAAATTCCTTGATGGTCTCGTCCATGAAGGGATTGAGGATGTTCCGGTCCTCCTCTTTGTAGCCGTAAAATGGATTGAGCACGAGGGGCTTGGTCATCTTCTCCAGCTTCTCGCTGTCGCCGACGACAAACAGGCAGCCGACCGGCCGGCCCTCGCGGCCCTCGACCGCCAGCTCCGTGGCCACGGCGATCACGCGCTCGAGCACCTCGGGCTTCACGTCCGCCGGCAGCAGGTCGGTGTGGCCGGAGAGCAGCGTCTGGAATTCCTTCTCCACGTCCACGACCACGATCGTGTCGAACTGGTTGCTGCCGGCGAGGCCGCCGACGCAGCAGATGCGGTCGTTAAAGGTGACGAGGCCGCGCGTCAGGCCGACGAGCACGGCGCTGCGCAGCTGCGCCATGCGCTGGTTGGAAAAGGAGCGGACCTGGATCGTCTCGTCGAACTTCGCCGGGTGATCCTCGGCGTCGGTCAGATTGCGCGTGACGAGGATGGTCTTGAGCGTGGTCTTCCACTTGGGCGACTCGAAGGTGCCGGCAAAGGTGTCGCCGAAGACCATGAGCCCGGTGCAGCGGCTGCCACGGGCGATTCGCTCGGCCTCGCGGAGCACGACGACGTTGACGCGGCTCGGGGCCGCTACCGCCGCCTTCGGGGCGATGCCGCCGAAGCCCGCGAAGAGCCGGTCGTAGAGCGCGTCGAGGTCCGGTGCCTGCACGAGGCTGTTCACGAAATCCGGCTCCTGCAGCAGGCGGGCGAGCGCGGCGAGGACCTGGAGATAGTCGCGCGCCTTCTCGTCGGCGATGAGCATGATCACGAGCCGCACCGGCTCGCTCTCCATCGCGCCGTCGTAGCGGATGCCGTAATGGCTGCGGCCGATGGCGAGGACGTAACGGCGGCCCATCTTCACGCGGACGTGCGGGAGCGCGACGCCGAGGCCGAGGTAGGTCGTCATCGTGTCCTCGCGGCGCAGCAGGCCCTTCAGCAGCGCGTCCTTGTGCAGGTCGGGGAAACGGTCGACCGTCAGGTTGAGCAGCTCGGACAGCGCACCTTCCATATCGGTGCTGCCGAGGTCGAGGACGCGGCTCCGGGAAATGTATTTGTCGAGCCGCATGGAAAGTCAGTTCAGGAGGAAACCACTAATGAACACGAATAGACACTAATTTATCCGACCAGGCGCAGGCTGAAATGATGGTTACCTGAATGATGGTTCCGATCGGTCCCCCATTCGTGTCAATTCGTGTCCATTCGTGGTTAAAAAAACTCCGCCTCACTTCTCCCACTCCAGCGCACCCTTCTTCACCTCGTAGAACAGGCCGAGCACGAGCACGAAGAGGAAGAACAGCATGGGCGAGAGGATCGCGATGTTGTTCGCCAGGAAATCGCGGTAGACGAACGTCCACGGGATGAGGAACACCACCTCGATGTCGAACAGGATGAAGAGCATCGCCGTGACGTAGAACTTCACGGAGAAGCGCGTGTGCGTGTTGCCGTCGCCCGGGATGCCGCACTCGTAGGCGGTGTCCTTGATGGCGTTGGGCCGGAACCGCTGGCCGACGAGATGGCTGATGCCGATCACGGCCGCCGTGATCACGGTGGCGAGCACGACCTGGACGAGGAACGGCAGATAGGCGGCGTAGGACATCTGCCCCTAGACTCCCCACCCCGCGCCCCGGTTCAAGTGGAATTTTCAGGGAAGACAGGAAGAGATCGCTAAAGCACGGAAGAGCGGAAGCACGGAAGCGAATCCCCTCGTGGAGGGCCCGCCTCCCCGCGGGCCGTTCTGGAAACTGTAGGAGGGGCTTTACGCCCCGATTGGATTCAGGCTACGATCACCGTATCGGGGCATAAAGCCCCTCCTACTCCCCATGAGATTGTTTTATTTCGTCTCTCTCCTTCTCGCCACCGCCGTCCTCGCGGAGGAAACCAAACCCTGCGTCTTCTGCGAGATCGTGGCGGGCAAGCGCGAGGCCGCGATCGTCTACCGCGATGCCGACGTCGTCGCCTTCATGGACAACTCGCCGCAGAATCCCGGCCACGTGCTCGTGCTGCCCGTCCGGCACGCCGACGGCATCCTCGACCTGCCGCCCGCCGATGCCCGCGCCATGATCACCGTCGCCCAGAAGATCGCGCAGGCCATCAAGCGCACGGACCTCACGGCCGACGGCATCCGCCTGCAATTCAACACCGGCGCCGCCGCCGGACAGTCGATCGCGCACGCCCACCTGCACATCATCCCCAAGCTCGCGAGCGATGTGGAAGCCAAGTCTAACAAGCCCCGCGTCGCGCTGGCGGAACTGGAGCCGTTGGCCCAGAAAATCCGTGCAAAGCTGGAGTAAACCACGCACGAGGCGGCCGGGATGAGATCGCGGAAACACGGAAGTGCGGAAAATCGGGTTGAGCTTTACGCGGGTAAAAATCAGCCGCGCAAAGCTCAACCCAACCAAGTCGAGTGTTGATTTGCAGGAGCTTATCAGTCCTCATTCGCTCACGGGCCGTAACCATGCAAAGCTCAACTCAGTTGAGGTGAATATACTGTTGGGCAAAGAGAAACCATGACCTGCATTTTCTGTGATATTATCGCCGGGAAGCTCGCGGGTTCGTTTGTCTATCGTGATGACCGAGTGGCGGCTTTTATGGACATCCAGCCGGTGAATGCGGGGCATGTTTTAGTTGTGCCCATCAATCACGCAGTCGGCCTTGAAGACTTGAAGAAAGAAGACGGTGAAGCAGTTTTCGCCGCTGCACAGCGAGTCGCGCGTGCGCTGAGGAAGAGCGGCCTCCGCTGCGAGGGTGTGAATCTCTTCCTCGCCGATGGCGAGGCGGCCATGCAGGAGGTCTTTCATCTCCATCTTCATGTATTCCCCCGCTTCGCTGGCGATGGCTTTGGCCTAAAGTTCTCTGAAGCGTATAGCCAGAAGCCGCCCTGGGCCAGTTTGGAAGCAGGCGCTTTAGCAATCTCCGACGCTCTAAAAACGGAGCCCAACCAGGCGCTACAGCCAACGGCCCCAAGCGGCCGTGGCTGATCTCAAACGTTCGGCAAAGAGAAGAGGCCTGCTGAAGGCCTTCGGGTCGGCGGAGATTGGAAACTGACTTCACCAGTGGAGCCGCCGCGCGCTTGCGCCGGGACGGCGATTCACCTTTTCTCGCGGCCATGACCGATACCGCCCGCGACCAGCAGATCCAGGCCATCGCGCAGCCCGACCCGGCGCTGCTGAAATACTACCTGCTGAGCGCCCTCGTCATCCCACCGCTGTTCCCGATCATCGCGCCCTACCTGTATTTTCGCTACCACACGATGCGCTACAAGTTCACCGACGACGGCATCTCGATGAGCTGGGGCATCCTCTTCCGCCGCGAGATCATCGTGAACTATGCGCGCATCCAGGACATCCACCTCCGCTCCAATGTCGTCGAGCGCTGGTTCGGCCTCGCGCGCATCCTCGTGCAGACGGCCTCCGGCAGTTCCTCCGCCGAGATGACCATCGAGGGTTTGAAGGAATTCGAGGCCCTGCGCGACTTCCTCTACTCGCGCATGCGCGGCGTGAAAGACCACCCCCACCCCCACCACCCCGCCGCGCCGGCGCCGGCCGTTCCCGCCCTTGCCGGGGTTGGCGGTGGCAATGCCGAGCTCGCCGCCGCGCTCCGTGAGACCGCCGCCGAACTTCGTGCGGTCCGCGAGGCGCTCGTCCAACGAAAAAGCCCAGGCTCCTGAATTTTTAGCCGCAAAAAGGCACAAAAAATGTTTCTTCTGCTTTCGAACAATTTCCGCGCGCCTATAGGCGCCTTGAGAGCTGGTCCTGTTGGCGGATCTTTGCGCCTTTTTGCGGCCAATACCCTGATCGGGATTTCTTCCCATGTATAACCGCTACAGCGCGCTCGTCCTCCGCTGGCTCAAGGTCCCGCCGGAGCCGCATCCGCCGTTCGGCGACCCGGCGTCGCTGCGTGTCTTCCGGGCGGGGAAAAACTATTACCGGCTGCGGATGTTCGGCTGGGGCGTGGCCGAGTTGGCCGCCTTTGCCGGCATCGTGTTCTGGGCCTTTGTCTTTATCAGTGCCGAGGAGACGGCGCGCATCGAGAAACAACGCCGCGCGGCCTCGACCCAGGTGGTCGCCGACCACCGGGCCAGCCTGGCCGAGCAGGCGAAAGAGGCGGCCGCATCCCTCAAGGCCGCGGCGGAAGCCGAACTGCAGGCCCAGGACCAAGCCACTGCCAAGGCCGCCAAGAAACCGGTGCGCAAGCGCGGGCGCATCGACGGCTGGGACGGGTTCATGCGGGTTTTTGTCGAACTCGCGATCAGGATGCCGCCCTGGGCCTTTCCGCTGATCTGGGCGCTGAAGATCCTCGGGCTCGCCGCCTACCTGCTGCAACTGCCGCTGACCTATGCCGTGCGCCGGCTCGACTATGAGATGCGCTGGTATGTCGTCACCGACCGCAGCCTCCGCATCCGCACCGGCGTGTGGAGCGTGCAGGAAAGCACCATGAGCTTCGCCAACCTGCAGCAGGTGGAGGTCTCGCAGGGCCCGCTGCAGCGCCTGCTCGGCCTGGCCGACGTCACGGTGCAGTCCGCCGGCGGCAGCGACGGTCCGCCGGGCAAGCGCGGCGAGGAGGACTCGCTGCACACGGGGCATTTTCACGCCGTGGAGAACGCGCAGGAGATCCGCGACCTGATCCAGCACCGGCTCAGGCGCTTCCGCGAGAGCGGCCTCGGTGATCCGGAGGAAGTGCGCCGCGCGGCCGCGATGCCGGCGCCCGTGTCCATGGTGCAACCGGCCGCAGAAACAAATGACGCCGACGTGCTCGCGGCCGCGCGCGAACTCGCCGCCGAGGCGAAGGCACTGCGCGTGGCGCTGGGGTGATTTTGTAGGGCTGCCGCTTGTCGGCAGGCCGCGACGGCACGGCGACAAGCGCCGGCCCTACATTACACTACGCCGCTCACTTCTCCCCGCCGAGCTTGATGATCTTCACGTGCGCGATGTCGGTCGAGCCGACGCCGAGCTGCTGGGCGAAGTCGAGCATGCGGGCTTCGTCCTCCGTCACCGGGTCGAAGCCGTTGCGCTTCCGCACGCCGTTGATCTTCTCAAGCATCAGCGCGTCGAGCATGACCGGGTCAGCGCTCATCAGGATACGCGGCTCGGAGACGGTGTAGAGCGAGTTGAAATACGGGCCGCCGATGAACTGGTAGAGCTGCAGGCTGGCGAGGTTCAGCACCCAGCCCTCGCGCAGCTCCGGGATGGCCGCCATCTCGGCGACGGCGGCGGGCGCGGTGTTCGGGCTCTTGAAGAAGCGGAAGGTGTTCGAGGCGTTCCAGAGCGTGGCGTTGACCAGCGCGCCGTTGACGCCGAGCACCTGGTGGTCGGTGTAGACCGGCAGGTTGATCCAGAAGTCGGCGTCGAGGAACAGCGGCGTGGCGAGGAAGCTCTTGCGGTCCTCCTCGGTCGTGGTCGTGGCCTTGCCGCCGGCGGCGTTCTTCACGGCCTGGTCGTTCGAGATCGGGTCGAAGCGCGACGGCAGCGGGCTGTCGTAGAACCAGGTCGGGTCATAGAACTTGCCCGACTCGAGCACGTAGACCGGGTGGCCGGGGAATGGCAGGATGCCGGTCGAGAAGTTCGGCAGGTAGCCGGTGAGGCGCAGGCGCAGCGGGTTCAGGCCGACGAGGAAGATGTTCTCCGTCGCGAAGCCGCGCTTCTCAAGCGAGACAATCAGCGCGCGCACGAGGCCGAACGGCGTGGCGAGGCCCGGGCCCGAGTCGGCGTAGATCTTGAGGCCGACCTTCTTCTTGGTGCCCGGGACGAGCTTGCGGCCCGTGGTGCTCTCATAATTCTGCAGCAGCTGCTCGACGGCGTAGCGGTAGTCGGCGTCGCTGAAATCAACGAGGCGGTGCTCCCAGACGGGAGCGGTGGGCGCCGCCGGCTGGGCGGCCGGGAGCGTAGCGGCGCCGGCGAGGAAGACGAGAGCGAGGGCGGTTTTCGACAGGAAGGAACGCATGTGGGTGGGCGCGCGGACAGTCCGGCAGGACGGGCGCGAAACCTGACAGACCCCAACGGCGGTTAAAAGTTTAATCTTCCCGCAGAAAGGGCGCTTGGGGGCAAGCGCCCCTCCCTAGGCTGCGTGGTAGGGGCCGTTGCCCCCAACGGCCCTGTCTCCACCCCGCCCGATTTTATGCTCGGCGACGGTCATGGACCGCCGCTACAGCTACTGCCCGTGCCAGTCATCAAAGCCAGCAGCCTCCGCGACCTGAAGAATCGCGTGAACATCCACGATGTCGTGATGCGCGTGGTGGCCCTGAAGAAGGCCGGCAGCGGGCGGTTCAAGGGGCTCTGCCCCTTCCATTCCGAGAAGACGCCGTCCTTCAACGTCTCGGCCGACAAGGGATTCTACAAATGCTTCGGCTGCGGCAAGGCCGGCGACGTGATCAACTTCGTCATGGAGACCGAGGGCCTGCAGTTCACCGAGGCCGTCGAGGCCATCGCGCAGCGCGCGGGCATCACGCTCGAATACGAGGAGGGCTCGGGCGGCCCGTCGAAGGAGACGCGCTCACTGCGGCAGGAGATCTTCGACATCCACGACCTCGCGGCCGATTACTACCGGCAGGCCTTCCTCGCGCCGACGCCGCACGGCGAGTTCATCCGCGACTACTGGGTGCGGAACCGGAAGTTCACGCTGGAGCTCGCCGACGACTTCAAGATCGGCTTCGCGCCGCCCGAGGACAACGGCCTCGCCGCCGCGTTGCTGAAGCGGAAATTCTCCGAGGACGCGCTGCGGCAGTGCGGGCTTTTCTTCACGCGCGAGGGCGCCGTGCTGACGATGGGCGCGCTGCGTCCGCGCTTCCGCGGCCGGCTGATGATCCCGATCCGCGACCACCAGGGCCGCGTCGTGGCGTTCACGGCGCGCCAGCTCGAGCTGACGCCGGCCGACGACCCGGCGCGGGAGGCGAAATACGTCAACTCGCCCGAGACGCCGATCTTCACCAAGAGCAACCTGCTCTTCAACCTGGACCGCGCGCGCGCGCACGCCGGCGACGGGCACCCGTTCGTGCTCGTCGAGGGCCAGCTCGACGCGCTGCGCTGCTGGAGCGTCGGCCTCAAGACCGCCATCGCGCCCCAGGGCACCTCGATCACTGAGGGCCAGCTGATGCTGCTGCGCCGCTATCATTCGTCGGTCGAGTGCTTCTTCGACAGCGACAGCGCCGGCCAGAAAGCCGCGCTGCGTTTTTTGCCGATGGCGCTGAAGGCCGGATTGGAAGTGCGTTTCCTGATGCTCGCCGGCGCGGAGAAGCTCGATCCGGATTTGCTGTTCCTCGAAAAGGGTCTCGCGGCCTACGAGGAATTGAAACGCGGGTCGCTCGCCGCGATGGATTTCGCCTGCCGCTCGCTGCTGCCCGGCGCCGCGACCGCGTCGGCCGAGCAGAAGTCGCGCACGGCGACGGCGCTGTTCGAAATCATCGCACAGACCGACTCGGACGTGACGCGCACGTCGTTCCTCAGCGAGATCGCCGGCCACCTGCGCGTGGCACCCGGCGCGCTGGAGCGCGACCTGCGGGCGTTCATGGAGCGGCAGCGCGGCTCCCGTTTTGCGAATCCGAACGCCCAGCCCGCGCCTGCCGCCCCGGTCGCCGACGACGCCCACGGCAAGGCCAGCGAGGCGCACCTGCTTTTCCTGTGCCTGCACCACGAGGCGTTGTTGCGCGCCCTCGCCACCCAGCTGCCGCACGAATGGATCGATACTTCCCACCCCGCCGGCAGCCTGCTGGACCGCATCCTGGCGGAGGTCGCCCACAACGGCTGGACGGGCCGCGAGCAACTCGACCAACTCCTTGAGACAGAGGAGGAAAAGACCATGGTCGCCTCCCTCCTCTTCGAGGTCGCGGCGGACGATGATTTGGCCAAGATTGCCAGCGAGGGAATACGGTCCCTGCAGCGCCGGTTTCTGGAGCCGCGGCGACGTCAAATAGAACTTGAATTAGCTTCGAAAGGCACGGACATTGACTCTGACGCTCTGTCACTCATCAAACAGCTCAAAGAGATTGAGCGACAGCTCCGCAATCCGCCCAAACTTTCGCTAGTCTCCTAATCCACCCGCCCTTTCCGCCGTTTGACCGTAACTCTCCACGGGATACATTACTTACGTTATGCCGAGCAAATCCAAGCACGCCGCCTCCGCCAAAAAGTCCCTTAAGGATCACGCCTTCACCAAATCGCACCACAACGAGCCGGCGAAAGCGCAGCATGAGCCGGTCGCGAAGCCCGCGGCCGCCAAGCACCCCGAGGCCGCGAAGCCGGCGGGCAACGGCAAGCACGTCGAACCGGCCAAGCATGGCGCGCCCGTCGTCGCGCCCATCACGCTGTCCGCGGATGCGACCAAGGAATTCAAGGAGAAGGCGCTCGAGAATCTTTCCGGCGACCTCAACGACAAGATCCGCTACCTGATCCGCCTTTCCAAGGAGCAGGGCTACCTCACCTACGCCGACATCAACGAGGCCCTGCCCGAGTCCGTCGACAATCCCGAGGACATCGAGAACGTCATTTCCGTCCTCCAGAACCTCGAGATCGACATCCTCGATCCGCAGGAGGTCGACAACTACAAGCAGCGCCAGGAAGAGGCCGAGGAGGAGGAATCGCGCACGTCGAACAACGACATCCTCGACGACCCGGTCCGCATGTATCTCAAGCAGATGGGCCAGGTCCCGCTGCTGACCCGCGAGCAGGAAGTCGAAATCTCGAAACGCATCGAGACCGCCGAGATCAACGCCCTCGCCGCCCTCTTCGCCCTCGGGCCCGTCGGCAAGCACCTCTCCGACCTCGGCGAGAAGCTCCTGCTCCGCACCGAGCGCTTCGACCGCCTCGTCATCGACAAGAAGATCGAGAGCCGCGACGTCTACTTCAAGAACCTCGACAAGCTCGTGCAGACCACGCGCAGCAACGACGCCATCGCCACCGAGGCGTGGACCGACGCGCTGAAGGCCAAGGACGAGAAGGCGAAGAAGAACGCCCTCATCCGCTTCAAGAAACGCGACAACGTCCTGCGCGCCTGCTACGTCAAATATTACTTCAAGCTGAAGGTCTTCGAGGACTTCCTCATCGAGCTGCGCCCGAAGATCCACGACGTCGAGAAGGCCTTCCACGACCTGCACCGCGCCAAGCACCCGAAGTCCAAGAAGGACCTCGCGATCGACGTGCGCGCCGTGAACCACCGGCTCAAGGGCCTCGAACTCGAGATGCGCATCCCGCCGCAGGCGCTGATGGACACCCTCAAGGTCGCCCGCGGCCACATCCGCGAGGCCCACCAGGCCAAGACCGAGATGGTCGAGGCCAACCTGCGCCTCGTGATCTCGATCGCCAAGAAATACACGAACCGCGGCCTCTCCTTCCTCGACCTGATCCAGGAGGGCAACATGGGCCTGATGAAGGCCGTCGAGAAATTCGAATACCGCCGCGGCTACAAGTTCTCCACCTACGCCACGTGGTGGATCCGCCAGGCCATCACCCGCTCCATCGCCGACCAGGCCCGCACCATCCGCATCCCGGTCCACATGATCGAGACGCTGAACAAGGTGATGCAGGTCCAGAAGCAGCTGCTCCAGGAATTCGGCCACGAGCCGACGCCGGAGGAGGTCGCCGAGGAGATGAACCTGCCCGTCGAGCGCGTGCAGCAGATCATGAAGATGGCGCAGCAGCCCATCTCGCTCCAGTCCCCCGTCGGCGACGGCGACGACACCAGCTTCGGCGACTTCATCGAGGACAAGTCCGCGGACAATCCCTACGACATGACCGCCTTCTCGCTCCTCCGCGAAAAGATCATGGACGTGCTCGACTCGCTCACCGAACGCGAGCGCCGCGTGCTCACGCTGCGCTTCGGCCTGGTCGACGGCTACAGCCGCACGCTCGAGGAGGTCGGCAAGCAATTCAAGGTCACCCGCGAGCGCATCCGCCAGATCGAGGCCAAGGCGCTCCGCAAGATGCGCCACCCGACGCGCATCCGCCAGCTGCACGGCTTCTTCGACGCCGAGCAGATCGACAACCCGCAGAACCTGCTCAAGAAGCCGCCCATGATCCCGCCGCAGTTCATCAAGCAGGGCGGCCCGCTCGGCAAGATGCTCTTCCCGCAGGGCTGAAACCGCTTTGGTCCTTTACTCGTCTCTCCCCCAATCTAACCTCCAATAATCATGTCCCTCCCCCTGCTTCCCTTCGCCATCTTCGGTCTCGGCGGTCCGGAATTGATGATCATCCTGGTGATCATCCTGCTGCTGTTCGGCGGCGCCAAGCTGCCCGCCCTCGCCAAGGGCCTCGGCCAGTCCGTGAAGGAATTCAAGAAGGCCGCCAAGGAAGGCGACGATGACAACGACGACAAGAAGCCCGACGCCGGCCAGAAACCCGGCAACAACTGAAAGGGCCGATTCGCCCTCGTCCTTCAGCCGCGTCTCCCGACGCGGCTTTTTTATTATGTTGGGCCGGCGCTTGCCGCCGGGCCGTGACCTCCCTACCATCCACGCGTGGCTTTGCCTGACCGCAAAACCCCACGATTGCGCTTCGGTCGCGTCTCTTCGCCTGGCGCCGGCTACTTCATCACTCTTTGTACAAAGGATCGCAGTCCGGTTCTGCTCCAACCCGACGCCGCGAAATCAGTGATCAGTGAGCTTCGAGCTATGCGCGCTTCACGTGACTTTGAACTTCTGGCTGCAACGGTCATGCCCGACCACGTCCACCTCCTCTTCACCCTCGGCGATCGGCTGAAGGTCGGCCAAGTAATGGGAAAATTTAAGGCGAAATCCCGCAACCAAGGCAGGGCACCGGGGCGTTGGCAGGACGACGGATTCGAGCATCAGCTTAGAACGATCGAGTCGGCCGAAGATTATGCATTCTACATTTTCATGAATCCTTACCGGGCCGGACCATGCCCCTTGACCGCCTCGTGGCCTTGGTGGCTTTGTCCGCAACCATCGGGCTTTCGATTTTTGACTGAGTGGAATCTCACCCAGCCAGTGCCACAGGAATGGCTGGGTCTGTGCGAGAAAATCGCGGCCAAAATCGCCACCGGTGATTGAAGGCGGCCCGGCGACAAGCGCCGGCCCTACAAAGGCCAAAGCCCCTCTCACCCCGCAGACTCCCCTTGAACGCCGCGCGCTGGTCCGGGGCTGCCGAGCACGTTGTCGCCCGTAAAGAGTTTCTCCTCGCCGCCGGGATTGAGGAGGCGCACGCCGCCGCAGTTTATGCCGGCGACCTGCCCCTTTTGCTACTAGCCCATTGCAGCTTGCTCCAGGGGAGGTCGCCTCGCAGCGTGCTCGCACCCGAAACCGTTGGAATGGCCATGGATGGCCGTTTATACCCACGCCCCTCGTCTGGTTGCATTCGCTCCCGCCCACGCCCACCTCCACCTGCCCCAATCAATGCTCCCGTCTTCCCTCGGCCATCGACTGACCCGGCGCGCCATCGTCGTCATCCTCGCCGTCACGCTCGCGAGTCGCGCTTTGGGGCAAGTAACGGTGACGCCCACGGCCTTCACCGATGCTTCGACCTTCACCGTCTCCAACACCGACCTGCTGCAGACCTCGCTGGGGTCGGCGGCGATGACAGGCACCTTCTATTTTTTCGGCACCGCTTCGCTTGGCACCCTCACCGATGGCAGCTTTGGCGCGGGCGGAACCGACTCATTGACGGTGGTATCGTTCACGGTCGGAGCCACCGTGACTTTTAACCTCGACCTCACCGCCAGTGCGGGAGGCTACAACCTTTCGCAAATTCGAACCTATACCGGTTGGGATGAAGGCCGGGATGGCCAGGAATACACCCTGGAATACGCCACGGCCTCCGCCCCGACCACATTCCTCTCCCTCGCGTCGGTCGGTCCGTTCGGGGCCGGCAACGTGGGCAATCCGGGCTCCCGCATCATGGTCACGGTCTCGGATCTGCTCGCGGGCCCCTTGGTCCAAAATGTCGCCGCGATTCGTTTCACCTTCACCAGTTTTGAAAACGACTCGGCCGCTTGGCGCGAGATCGACGTCATCGGCACCGCCGTCCCCATCCCGGAGCCGGCAACCTCGGCCGTCAGCCTCGCGCTGATAGCAAGTGCCGCCTTGGTGTTTCGCCGCCGGCAGATGCAACGCAAGAGCCACACCGCATAGGCAATTGGCGTCATGTCCGAACTTGAGATCAGCGATTCGGCGGCGGATCGCCGCGGAAGAAGCCATTTGCCAGACTAGCGCCATGGCTCTGAACCGGCATTTAGGGCGGATCTACGCCCTTCGCCTGCGCGAAGCGGTGGTGGTCGGAGCCGCGTTCGGGTGCGCGGTGGGCGGCTTGGTGCTCAAGCCACCGCTGCTGGGTGCGGGGCTGGGCGCGATCTCCGGGACAATCGACATAACCGTGCTGATGGCGCTTATCGGAGGCGCCGAAACCTTCCTGCCCCGCACGCGGCTCGGTCGGGCCCTCGCGCGGATGCCCTTCCTCGCCGCCGTCGCGGTGAAGGCGGCGGCCTACCTGGCGGTGGTCTTGGCCGTGGTCGGCGGCCGGCTGGGACCGAGCGTCGCCCTGCTCACCGTCGATGCCGGCACCGCGCAGCTCATGGGTGCGCAATTCGAGTCAAACCTGCCGCGGGGGCTGCTGATCCCCGTGGCGACGCTGTTTGTGCTGCTGCTGGTCACGTTGCGGCAGGCGACGCAGCTGGTCGGCGAGCGCACCATGCGCGACATCGTATATGGGCGATACCGCCGGCCGCGCCTCGAGGAGCGGTTTTTCCTGTTCGTGGACATCGTCGGCTCCACCCCCGTTGCCGAACGCCTCGGGCCGGTCTCGGTGCATCGCTACCTGAACCGGGTCTTCCTGCTCGCCTCCGACCCGATCGACCAGCACGACGGCGCCGTCGTGCAATACGTGGGCGACGAGATCATCGTAACCTGGAAGCTGGCGGAGGGCGGCGGCGGGGCGCGGCCGCTGGCCTGCCTCTTCGCCATCGAGGCGGCGGTCGCGGCCGCCGCGGCGGATTTCGAGCGCGAGTTCGGCACGATCCCCAGACTGCGCGCCGCGCTGCACGCGGGCGAGGTCGTCACGGGCGAGACCGGCGGCAGCCGGCGCGCGATCGTCTTCAATGGCGATGTGATGAACACCACCTCGCGGATCGAGAACGCCACCCGCACGCTCGGCCGGGCTTACCTGGTGTCGGAGGACGCGCTCAAGCGCATGGAGGGGACGGAGACCTATGCGCTGGAGGACATGGGGCCGCAGCAACTGCGCGGCAAGGAGGCGCGGCTGCGCGTGTTCGCCGTGTCTTTGCCCGGAAGGTAATGCAACGGCGCCGGCGGGCTGGTCTCGTGTCCGCCCATGTCACTGCCCTTTTGAGAGGCTCGCTTCGAGTATGCGCACGCGCCGGGCGCCCGGGCGCTGCGCGATCACGCAGGTCTCCGGCAGGTTGCGCGGGTCGTGCATAGTCGCCTGCTGGAAACCGGCCTCGCGCATCAGTTCCAGGCCGTCCTCATTCGAGGCGAAGTGCACGTGCATGCCTCCGCGCACGAAGCCCGCCAGCACCTTGCGGAAAATCCTGACGTTGAGGCTGGTGTTCCCGGTGCGCAGGTAGGCGTCCGAGAGATACAGGCCGTGGGGAAAACACTGCAGCTGCCGCGCGATGCGTGCCCAGAGCGCCCGCGCCACCGGCGGGTCCAGGTAGTTCATCAACCCTTCGGTGATGATCGCGGTGCCGACGTTGGGATTGAGCGTGGCCGCGACCGCGGCCAGCGAGCGCACGCCGGAGTCCGCCAGGGCGTCGAGCTCGACCACGGCGTGTTTTTCCGTGAGCAGGCCCGCCTTTCCCAGCAGGCCGCGCTTGGTCGCCACCATCGCCGGCAGGTCAGTTTCCAGATAGAGAATCCTCCCGCCGTAGCGCTTGGCCATGCGCAGCCCGCGGCCGGAGAGTCCCGCCGCGATCTCGATCACCTGCCCGACGCGGCCGGCCTCGATGGCGCGCGTGAGGATGCTGTCGATGCCCTGGTGCCGCGCCAGCATGAGGTCGTCAAAGGGCAGGCCGCCGATGGGTCGCAACGCGACGAGCAGCAGCTGAAAAAGGCGGTCGAGCCGTTTTCCGCGCGGGGTCGCCAGCACCTCGTGCGAGAGGCCGAGGCGATACCACATATAACCTGTGGCGTAGGCGGTGGGGCTGATTTTTTCGGACTCGCTCATGCCGTAAACAGGCCGGCCCAATATCTGGCAAGGGCCCTGCATTTCTTCATCTTCATTTCCGCAGCGCGCCCTTGAAGTTTGCGATCTGGTCCGGGCTGCCGAGCACGAGCACGTCGTCGCCCGTGAAGAGCTTCTCCTCGCCGCCGGGATTGAGGATGCGCACGCCGCCGCGGTTGATGCCCGCCACCTGCAGCCCGTAGGCGCGGCTCAGCGCCACCTCGGCCAGCGTGCGGCCGTGCAGCCCGCAGCCCGGCGGCAGTTCGACCGCCTGCATGCGCACCTCGTCGAAGGTTGAGGCGCTCGGCGCGCCCGAGGCCTGCTGGAGGAATTCCTTGCCGGCCACCACCTGCTTCGGGTCGCCGAGCAGCAGCACCTTGTCGCGCGGGTAAAGGATCATGTCGCCCGTCGGGTTGCCCACCATCACGCCCTGGCGCTCGACGCCGGCCACCGTGCAGCCGAAGCGCGTGCGCAGCCCGAGCTCGCCCAGCGTGCGGCCGCGGCAGTCGGCCAGGTCCGGGAGCATGCAGTCCGTCAGCGTCAGGTTCCAGTCGCTGTGTGCGGCCATCCACGGCGCCGTTGTGCCGGTGAACTTCTGGTCGCCGGATGTCAGCATCTCCGCCAGCTCCACCTCGAGCATGCTGTGCCAGTAGATGAGCCGGCGCCGCAGCACCAGGAAGACGAGCGCCACGAACCCCAGCGCCAGCAGCGGCAGCCAGCGCGCCATGCCGCTGATGGGCAGCAGCGCGCTCAGCCAGAGGAAAAGCAGCAGGCCGGCCCCGAGCTTGAGGCCGGTCTCGACCATCGGGGCCAGCTGCGCCGCCTTGGGGTGGCCCTGCGTGCTGACCTGCGCGAAGAGCAGCGACAGGGCGGAGACGTTGCGCCAGATGGCGACGACCGGCGCGATCGCCACCAGCACCAGCCCGCTCCAGAAAATCAGTTCGGCCCCGCGCGGGAAGCTCCGCTCCACCGGCAGGTAGTCCCGCACCAGGCCGAACATCTGTTCCGAGAACACCAGCAGCCCGGTCACGAGCAGCATCTCCACGCCGACCTGCACGAAGCGCTTCTTGCTCAGCTGCCAGAGCACGTTCTGGCGTTCGTGCTGCTGCAGGCGCTCCAGCCAGCGGTGATAATACTCCTCCCAATCCTCCAGCCATTTCGGCTGCCGTGCGGCCACCCAGCCGCTGATGGCCTCCGCGCGGCGCGTCAGCACCGGCCCGGCGAGCGTCGTGATCAGCGACACGCCGACGGCCAGCGCCTGGAACTTCGCCGGCAGCGCGCCCGCGGCCACGCCGAACTGGGCGATGATGAAGGAGAATTCACCGAGCGGCGTGACCGAGAGGCCGACCCGCAGCGACTCCCGCGTCGAGCCGCCGATGAGGAGCACGCCCGTGGTCACCGCGAGCGGCCGGGCCACGAGCACGAAGGCGCCGATGCCGAGGATCAGCAGCCACGAGTCCGCCATCGCCTGCAGGTCGATCAGCATGCCGATCGAGACAAAGAACACCGCGCTGAACACGTCGCGCATCCCCTCGAAGGCGCGCCCAATCTGCGTCTTGTGCGGCGTCTCGGCCACGATGGCGCCGAGCATGAAGGCGCCGAGCGCCAGCGAGAAACCCGCCTTGTCCGCCAGGAACGCCAGCACGAACAGCAGGCCCGCCACCACGATGGTCGGCAGCTCCTCGCCCGCGCTGAGGCTCATCTTCTTGAGCAACCACGGCACCAGGAGCATGCCGCCGATGCCGGCCAGGGCGATGAAGGCCCCGAGCAGGCCCAGCGTCGTGCCGAGCGAGGCCGAGTGGGTGCCACCGATCGACACGAGCGAGTTGAGGATCGTCAGCATCACGATCGCCACCACGTCCTCCAGCACCGCGACCCCCATGGCCATCTGGCCGGTCTTCTCGTGCGTCAGGCCGGTCTCAAGCAGGATCTTGCTGATGATCGCCGAGCTGGAAACCATCAGCATCGCCGCCAGGAAGGCCGTCTCCACCGGGCTGAAGCCGATCGCCCCGCCGAGCACGCGGGTCAGGTTATACATCACGATGGCGCCGGTGAAGGTCGCCAGCACGAGCGACAGGCCGAGCCGCCGGAGCTTGCGCAGGCTCAGCCCCATGCCGATCGAGAACATCAGGAAGATCAACCCGACCTGCGCCAGGGTCTCGATCCGCTCCTTGTCCGTCACCAGTGAGAAAGGCGGCGTATGCGGACCGATAAGCACGCCCGCCACGAGGAAGCCGACCACGACGGACAGCCCGATGCGGTGGCAGGCCCAACCCACCAGCCCGGCGACGAGCATGACCACCGCGAGATCCTGGATGAAGTCGATTCCGTGCATGGTGCCGTTGCTGCCCCTAAGACGGCACAACCATTCCATCCGTCAAGCCCGCAGGACAGGTGGAATGCGGCCTCCGGACGCGTTTGCTTGTTCTCCGATCAACCCGTCACGGAGGCCGGGTTCCACCCTAATCCGCCAGCCGGCTAAGATCCGATCCCTTCAGGAAAATCTCCGCCGTCGCGGCGAGGCCCACCGCGTCCGCCTGGTCGAAACGGGCCAAGCTCGGGCTGTCGAGATCGAGCACGCCGATCAGCTTGCCCTCCTGCACCAGCGGCACGACGACCTCCGATCTCGACGCATGGTCGCAGGCGATGTGGCCGGGAAACTTCTCCACGTCCAGCACCACGATGGTTTCGCGCTGCTGCGCCGCCGTGCCGCACACGCCGCGCCCGAGCTTGATGCGCACGCACGCCACCTTGCCCTGAAACGGCCCGAGCACCAGTTCGCCGCCGCGCAGGAAATAGAAGCCCGCCCAGTTGAGGTCTGGCAGCCCCTGCCACAGCAGGGCCGCCGCGTTGGCGGCGTTGGCCAGCCCGTCGCGTTCGCCGGCCAACAAGCCGCCGAGTTGGGCGTTCAATTCGCGGTAAAGCTCTGCCTTCGTGGCTCCGGCGCTCGTCTTGACGGTGAACATGCCTTCAGCGAAGCCATCCGCGCCACTTCCGCCAGTTTGTTTTGGCGGAAAACCGGACCGCCCCACCCGGCGTTAATCTCTTCGGGCCAACGAGTTTGCTTTTGACAATTTCGCCGGCGGCCCGCTTGTATTCTTCAACCCCCCGCCACCGCCACAATGTTCAACCAACTGCTGGGACTTTTTTCCAACGACATCGGCATCGACCTGGGCACGGCCAACACCCTCGTCTACGTCAAGGACAAGGGCATCGTGCTCCGCGAGCCCAGCGTGGTCGCGGTCCACACGACGTCCCGCAAGGTCCTCGCCGTCGGCGACGAGGCCAAGAAGATGCTCGGCCGCACCCCCGGCAACATCACCGCCATCCGCCCGATGAAGGACGGCGTCATCGCCGACTTCGACATCACGGAGGCGATGCTGCGTTACTTCATCAAGAAGGTGCACAATAATTCCAAGGTCGTCTCCCCCCGCGTTGTCGTCGCCATCCCCTCGGGCATCACCGAGGTCGAGAAGCGCGCCGTGAAGGAGTCCGCCACCCACGCCGGCGCCCGCGAGGTCATCACCATCCTTGAGCCCATGGCCGCCGCGCTCGGTGTCGGCCTCCCGGTCGACGAACCCGCCGCCAACATGATCGTCGACATCGGCGGCGGCACGACGGAGATCGCCATCATTTCACTGCACGGCATCGTGTTTTCCAAGTCCATCCGCGTCGCCGGTGACGAGCTCGACCTCGCCATCATCAACTACATGAAGCGCGCCTACAATCTGCTGATCGGCGAGCGCACGGCGGAAGAGATCAAGGTCACCATCGGCTCCGCCTACCCGCTCGCGACCGAGCTGGCCATGGAGGTCAAGGGCCGCGACTCGGTCGCCGGCCTGCCCAAGACCATCCACATCACCTCGCAGGAGATCCGCGAGGCCATCGGCGATACCGTCGGCGCCATCGTCGAGGCCGTGCGCGCCGCCCTCGAGCGCTGCCCGCCCGAGCTTTCCGCCGACCTCGTCGACCGCGGCTTCGTGATGGCCGGCGGCGGCTCGCTCATCCGCGGCATCGACAAGCTCCTTTCCGAGAAGACCGGCCTGCCCGTCACTGTGGCCGACGACCCGCTCTCCGCCGTGGCCAACGGCACCGGCGTGTTCCTGAACAACATCGACGAGCTCTACCGCACCGCCGCGGACTTCTGAGTCCGGCCCGGCTGATCCGCCGTCCGCGCCGTGCTCCCGAAACGCTACGATCAGGCCCGTCCGTTCGCCACGCTGGGCATCCTCCTGCTCGGGTGGCTGCTGCTGCCGCTCGTCCTGAAGGTTTTCACGCGCGCCACCTTCTTCGAGATCCAGGCCCCGCTGGTCGTGGCCGATTCCTACGCCGAGGACCTGCGCAACTTCTGGTCAAACCGCCTGCACTCGAAGGACGAGTTGCTCAAGGCCGGCCATGACCTCGCGGGGCTGTTCGCCGAGTATTCCTACAGCACCCAGCAGAACGCCGAGCTGCAGGCCGAGATCCTCCGCATGGAGAACCTGCTCAACCTGCCGCCGCTGCCGGCCTTCCGCTTCGAACCGGCCCGCGTGGCCCGGCGCGACTTCTCGGGCTGGTGGCAGCGCATGGTCATCCGCAAGGGCTCGAACTACGGCATCCCCGTCGGCGCGCCCGTGGTTTTCTCCGGCGGCGTCGTCGGCCGCGTGACCGAGGTCCACCAATACACCGCCGTCGTCGACCTCATCACCAGCCCGACCTTCCGCCTCGCCGCCACCGTCTCCGGCGACAACCGCCCGTTCAGCTACCAGGGCGGCCTCAACGACGCCTTCAAGTCCCCGCGCGGCGCCGCGGAATTCGTCCCGCTCGACGTCTTCGCCACCCGGACGGACCCCAGGCGCGTCGTCACCTCCGGCCTTGGCGGCGTGTTCCCGGGCGGGCTCACCATCGGCGTGATCTCCAGCCTCGAGTCGAGCGGCGACGGCCTCTTCAAGGTCGGCGAGGTCGCGCTCGACGAGCGCCTCGGCTCGCTCACCGAGGTCACCGTGCTCGTGCCGCTGAATCCGGAGGACAAGTGATGCGCCGCTACGATCCCCGCTGGCTGATCGTCTTTGGCGCCAACCTCCTCCTCTGGTGGCTGGTCGGGCTGGCCAATGACGCCCTCGCGGGCAGCGCGGTCCACCTCTACGTCGGCGGGCTGTTCGTCGTCTACGCCTCGCTGCAGCTCGACCGCAAGCACGGCCTCATCGCCCTCGCGCTGACGGGCCTGATGTTCGATGCCGCCGCGCCGGTGCCCTTCGGCACGAGCCTCTTCCTGCTCGGGCTGGTGCACGCCACTCTGCTCTACGGCCGCCGGCAGTTCCCGCGCGAGGGCTCCGTCTTCGGCATCGTGGTCGCGCAACTGGCCAATCTTTTCCTCTTCATTGCGCTATCATTCCTGCTGGTCGGCGCCAACCCGCACCCGGCCGACGCCTGGCTGCGGCTTTTCGTCGACCTCCTCGCCTCCCAGCTGGCGATCCTCCTCATCGCGCCGTGGTTTCTCGCGCTGCAGGCGCGGGCGATGGAGCTGGCGCATATCCATCCCGAGACGGGACGTCGCGTGACGGTTTGAGTTTCTCCCGCGCCTGCGTCCCTTTGCCGCCGTGAGCCGCCTCATCGAAACCCACCGCGCCCGCAACCCGCGGCTGTTCCTGTTCCATGGCATCGTCGCCGCCGTGGTGGCCCTGCTGGTCGGTGGCCTCGCCTACCGCCAGCTCTTCAAGACCATCCTCTACAGCGAGCGCGAGCGCATGCAGAACCAGCGCCGGGTCATCGTGCCCGGGCCGCGCGGCAACATCTACGACCGCGACGGCCAGGTCCTCGTCGGGAACCGCCCGCGCTTCTCGGTCGTCCTCGATCTCGCCGCGCTGCGCGAGGAGTTCCGGGCCGAATACAAGGCGGTCAAGGCCAACTACAGCAAGCTCGCGGCCGGCGAGCGGCCGGACACCGACCAGATGGCCCGCATCGCCCGCGCCAGCGTCGCCCAGCGCTACCTCGACCGGGTCAACTTCATCCTCGGCCGCAACGAGAAGATCCGCGCCGCCGACCTCCGGCGCCACATGGACAAGACGCTGCTGCTGCCCTTCGTGCTGCTCGACGATCTTTCCCCCGAGGAATACGCGCGCCTCATCGAGCGCCTGCCGGTCGATTCACCGGTGCAGGTCTACACCTCCAGCGTGCGTGATTATCCCCACGGTTCCGCCGCCGCCCACGCCCTCGGCTACATCGGCGCCAACAACGACCCGGAGTCCGAGGATTTCGGCGACGAGAGCCTGCGGACCTTCAAGATGAAGGGCACGGTCGGCCGCAGCGGGCTCGAGGAGATCTTCGACGACCAGCTGCAGGGCGAGACTGGCGGCGCGATCTACCTCGTGGATCCCGCCGGCTACAAGGTGCCGGGCAAGCCCCTCGAGCAGCGCCTGCCCGTGCAGGGCAGGAACCTCGTCACCAGCCTCGACATCGAGCTCCAGGAAGCCGCGGAGACCGCCATGAAGGAACGCACCGGCGCCGCCGTGGCCCTCGACATCCGGACCGGCGAGGTGCTCGTGATGGTTTCCAAGCCGGACTACGATCCGCTCACCCGGGTGCCCAACCTGCCGCCGGAACGCGCCTTTGAGAAATCCGGCGTCTGGCTGAACCGCACGATCCAAGGCCGGTATCCGCCGGGCTCGACCTTCAAGATCATCACCGCCATGGCCGGCCTGCGCAGCGGCGCGATTGATCCGGCCACCTCCCGGTCGCTCTGCCCGGGCTACCTCATGGTCGGCAACCGCCGCTTCCCCTGCTGGAACCACAACGGCCACGGCGAGCGCGATGTCGTCACGGCCATCCGCGATTCCTGCAACGTGTTTTTCTACAAATACGGGCTCGAGACCGGCCCCGAGCTCATCTCCGCCGAGGCCCAGCGCTTTGGCTACAACCATCCCACCGGCATCGAGCTGCCCTCCGAGTTCAAGAATCCGCGCATCGCCGATCCCGAATGGCGGCGCCAGCCCGCCAACTGGAAAGGCGCCAACCTGCCCGACGGTGTCTGGCGCCCCGGTGACACGGCCAACATCGCCATCGGCCAGGGCGACACCCTGATCACCCCGCTGCAGGCCGTCTGCATGGTCGCCTCCTTCGCCCGCGGCGAGACCGAGACCAAGCCCACCATTCTTCACGACCCGAACCGCCCCGCACAGCACACCGCCCCGATCGGCCTGTCCCCGTCCGACTACAACGTCATCCTCGAGGGCCTGAAGCAGTGCTACCAGATCGGCACCGCCCGCTTCGCCCGCGTCGAAGGCCTCAGCGGCGCCGCCAAGACCGGCACCGCGCAGAAGAAACCCATCGAGCTCGCCTGGACCATCGCCTTCGCCCCGCTGGAAAATCCGCAGATCGCGATCGCCATCGTGCTCGAGGGCGACGAGGACGTGGCCTTCGGCGGCGGGGCCAACGCCGCGCCCGTGGCCAAGGCCATCCTCGAGGCGTGGAAGGCCAAACGCGAGCGCCCGCCCGAGGAGAAGGTGGAATTCAAGGTGAAGCCCCCGCCGGCAAAGAACCTCAAGATCCGCTGATCAGCGGGCGCGCCGCGCCTTCCGCGCGCGCTTGAACACCCCGCGCGGCTCCGGCCACGTCTCGCGCCGGCCGTAGCGCAGCCGCTGCAGGTCGGGCACGACCTCCCGGTCTGCTGCGCTCTGTAGCCTGTCCTCTGCTGGCTTCCGCAATCGCGTCAGCCAATGCCCTGCCGTGCGGCGCACCGGGTCGAACTCCTGCGGCCGGCGCCAGCCTTGCCAGCGCCACCAGCCCCAATGCCCCAGCCGCACCAGCGCCCAGCCGGCGGCGGCGACGGCCGCAGCCAGGGCCGCGAAACGCACCACGCGCCTGGCATCCCACGGCCGCAGGAACCATTCCTTGAGCCGCTTGGTGAACTCCTCGAAGCGCACCCGCAGCGACGAGCCCGAGTCGAGCGTGAAGGTCTTCACCGACTCGATGATCTGCACCTGCGTGCGCGAGTCGAAGCTCACGATGCGCCGATACCAGATGACGCGCAGGCTGTCGAAGCGCGCGGTCCAGCTGCTGTCCTGCACCTGGTTCAGCGTCCGTTCCGCGTTCGTGCTGGTGGCGGTGAGCGCGCCGGGCGTCGGGTCGACCCGCTGCCAGGCGGACTTGCCGTCGAAGATCTCCGCCCAGGCGTGCGCGTCGGAATTCTTCACCATGAAGTAATTTTCAAAGCCGTTCAGCACGCCGCCGTGGAAACCGGCGACGACCCGCGCCGGGTGGCCGGCCGCCCGCGCCAGCACCGTCAGGCCGGCCGCGAAATACTCGCAGAAGCCCGGCTGGTTGGAATCCAGCCAGCGCACGATGTCGTCCTTCCCCTCCCCGGCCGGCAGCTTCACCGACAGCGCGTAGGCGTGGCGCTCCTGCAGCCACGCCGTCGCCCGGCGCGCGAACTCGCCGGCGGGCAGCTCGGCGCCGCCGGTGATCTCGCGGACCACGCGCGCGAGCACCGCGTCATTCGCCGCCCCCTGCGGCCCGCGCAGCGTGAGCAAGGGGTCGGGCACGTAGCCGTCGGCCCGGGACTTCGGCTCCGGATTCTCGCGGGCATGCTTGAGCCGCGCGACAAAGCCATTGTCCTTCACGAGGGGCGTGAGCTCCACATCCTCGAGCTGGTAGGCCGTCATCGTCATCGACTCCGTGCGGAACGCCGCGAGCCGGGCCGTCGCGCTGGTTTGCAGCGGCATGAACTCCCGCAGCCGCAGGACGCCATAGCTGCCCGGCAGCGGCAGGAAACGACTGACCCCGGGTTCGATATAAAACGTCCACACGCCGCCCACCGGGTTGAGGATCCGGCCGGCGCCCGCCGCCCGCGACCGCTGCGTCACGAACTGGTTGTGCAGGAGCTCACCCTTCAGGCCGGCGGAAACCCGGAAGCCGTCAGGCGTGTATTCGTCCAGTGCCACGAGCCGCCAGTACGGCGACTCGCGCAGGCCGCGCGAGTCCGTCAGGTCCACGCGCATGGCGACGCTCTCGTCGCGGATGAGTTCGCTCACGTCCCCGAAGCGCACCGAGTCGGTGAAGCCGGTGCGGCTCTTCCGCGTGATGTATTTGTCGAGGAAGAAGCCGGTCGCCACCTCGAAGCGCGGGATGACCATGAACAGCAGCGCGGAGAAGCCGATCACCAGCACGAACAGGCCGCCCGCAAAGCCCATCAGGCGCCAGTCGGCCACCTGCCGCAGCCGGACGAAGAGCCGGCGCGAGCTGCCGCGCGCCCACGGCGGGCACTGGCTCATTTCCTGGTAGGTCAGCGCGATGGCCGTGCGCTCCGTCATGTCGATGAGCGTGATGACAAACAGGAACCCCAGCGCGCCCGCCGTGAAGCCCAGCAGGAGGAAGGCGAAGCCGAGCGACACCGTCAGCACGCCCGCGACGACGATCAGGAACAGGCCGAGCACGATGAGCTGCAGGTCCTCGCGTTTGCGCCGGTAGGACACGGTGCGGTAGAGCACGAGCAGGATGCCCAGCCGGATGAGCGCCGGCAAGGTATCGGGGCTGGTATAAAGATCCGCCGCAAAGATCGCGATGATCGCGGGCACCGCGAGCCGCCAGATGATGGGCGGCACGCGCGACGGCAATTGGGGCCAGACCAGGGCGGCGAGGATGGCCGACCCCGCGATGGCGACCAGCGAGAGCGCCTCGACATCGAGGAAGAACACCGTCCACAACGACACGAGCGCCATGGCGCCGCCGAGCAGCCACTTCAGGCGCCGGAGCTCGTCGAGGCTAAGCTGTGGCTGTCTGGTGCCCGTCGACATAGGCGGCGACGCCCCGCGCTCCTTCGGGCACGAATGTGATGGTGTTCTTGCTGGCGGGGGGCGGGGTGCCCCCAACCCGCGGGAAGGATGGGGGCACCCCGCCTCCCTCCCCCACCGGCTCCAGCAGGGCCAGCTCGTCGAGGAAGGCCTCGACGTCGCGCAGGCGGCGGGTGTCGATCAACGGTCCGCCGTTCACGGACACGCCGCGCAGCCGGCCGGCCGCATAAAGGTCCTCGGCCATCGTGCCGGCAAAACTGCACAGCAGCTCGAATTGCCCGGGCCGCGTCCACACGCCGGCGGGCGTGTCGAGCCGCAGCAGGTAGCCGTCGTGGCTCTCGGCCGCGAACTGCCGCAGCATGAGCTGCCCCAGCCGCGCGCTGGCCTTCCAGTGGATCAGGCGGTGCGAGTCGCCGCGCTCGTATTTGCGCAGCGCGAGCAGGTCGTCGCCGGTGCCGGCGCGGGCGGTGCGCCGGCCGGAGGAGCCCGCGGGCGCGGCCACCGCGCCCGTCCAAGTGTATGCCACCTGCGCGGGCCAGACGAGCACCGGGTGCCGCAGGGCCACGCCAATGTTTTTCTTCAGGAAGCCAAACGGAAACAGCGAGCCCACGGCGCTCAGCTCGACGACGGCCGCGCCGCGCTGGGTGGGCTTCACGCCCCACTCCAGGGTGGTCTCGCCCTGCGCCTCCAGCCGCTCACGCATGAACACGCGGCCGCGCGTCACGAGCTTGTCGATCGCGGCCAGGATCTCGCGCACCTTCATGGCCTCCGCGGGCTTGTCGCCCGCGGGGGGGCGGCGCGGCTGCGTCATGAGCTCGAACCACAGCCCGTAGCTCGGGAGCCACTGCTTGCGGTTCTGCACCTCGACGGCGACGAGGGTCTCGTGCCCGGCGCGCCACGGGCCCGGCGGGCGGATGCGCCAGCACACGCCCATGAAGTTGAACCACGAGAGCAGGCCGCTGAGCAGCAGGCAGGCGAGCAGCAGCGAGAGCGTGATGAACAGGATGTTGCTCGCGGTGTTGTAGGCCGCCGTGCCGATGCCCATCGCAAGCATCATCAGGAACAGGCCCGGCACCGTGGGCGAGATGCGGTGGCGCTTCGGCGGGAACACCAGCGACCAGAGCAGCGCGTGCCAGCTGAACAAGCGGTTCTTGCGGTCCTTGGCGCCGGGGCCGGACCAGTCGGCGCTCGCCACTGCGACGGAGGCAGACATGGGGGGTTACTCCGGCACCGGCACGGCCCCGATGATGCGGCGCAACGCGGCCAGCACCGTGCGGCGCTCCTCCAGCGCGTCCGAGGTTTGCCGGCCGAGCGAGAGGCGGTGGGCCAGCACGGCGCCGGCCATCAGCTGCACGTCCTCGGGAATGACAAAGTCGCGGCCGAGCATCAGCGCGCGGGCCTGCGCGGCGACGCGCAGCGCGAGTCCGCCGCGCACGCTCACGCCGGCCTTGAACTCGGCCTCGGTCCGCGTGGCGGTGATGATTTTCAGGATGTAATCGAGCACGGTGTCCTCGACGAAGACCTTGCCGACGAGCGCCTGCATTTTCAGCACCTCGGAGCGGGTGACAACGGGGTTGAGCGCGATGGCGTCGTAGCCCGTGCGGGGTGAGCGCAGGATTTCCATTTCATCGCCGGGCTGCGGATAGCCCATCTGCAGCCGCATGAGGAAGCGGTCCATCTGGCTCTCCGGCAGCGGGAATGTGCCCTCGTAGTCCACGGGATTCTGCGTGGCCACGACCATGAACGGCGCGCCCACCGCGTGCGCCTCGCCGTCCACTGTCACCTTGCTGCGGTCCATGACCTCGAGCAGCGCCGACTGCGTCTTGGGCGTCGCGCGGTTGATCTCGTCGGCCAGCACGACGCTGGCGAAGACCGGGCCGGGCTTGAAGACAAACTCCTTCACCGTCTCGTCGTAAATGGAAACGCCCGTCACGTCCGTCGGCAGCAGGTCGCTGGTGAACTGGATGCGCGAGAAGGCGCAGTCCATCGAGCGGGCGAGCGAGTAGGCCAGCGTGGTCTTGCCGACGCCCGGCAGGTCCTCGATCAGCAGGTGACCGCCGGCGAGCAGGCAGACCAGCGTCTGCTCGATGACGTCGTCCTTGCCCTTGATGGTGACGCGCATGTTCGCCTTGAGGCGCTCAAGGGCGGCGCGCGTGGTCGCGACTTCGGCGGCGGGGGCAAAATCACTCATGGGTTTTCAGCGTATGAATACGCCCCGGCGGCGCAAACGGATTCACCCGGCGCGATTGCGGTTTACGCCTCGCGACCATTGGCGAATATTCCCGGCATGTCCCTGCCCACCAGCGGAAACCTGCCCGGCTTCGCTTTGCTGGCGGCCCTGTCCGCCGCAGCCCTGGGCGGAGGCGGATGCGCCACCGGCGGGCCGAACCATGTCTACTTCACCTCGCACGGCAGCCCGGCCGTGCATGATCTCGGGCCGCCGCCGGCCCAAGTCGACCGTGCCGTCGCGCCGGACGAGCTGGTGGAGGGCCTCGCCTACGACTTCAACACCGACCATCTCTTCCTGCGCATCGCGCCCGCGCAGGTCATCCGCGTCATCGAGCGGCCGTCGGGGAAAATCCTGCGCGAGATGCCGCTGCCGGTTGGGCTGCAAACGACCCGACCGGCGGACCTGGCCATCCGCCCGGGCGACCGTCATCTCTTTGCGGTCCATCCGGACGGACGCTCGATTGTCGAGCTGACACTGTTCGGCGATTTCGTGCGCCGCATCGAACTCCGCGGACCGGCCGAACCGGTCAGCGGACTCACCTACGACCAGAAAAACCACCGCCTCCTTGTCCTCACGGCCACCTCCCCGGCCCGCGTGGGCACCGTCGCCCCCGACGGGTTTGTCATATATTATATGACAATCGAATCCGCCGTTGACCCGGTCTCGCTCGGCTACGATTCCGCTGCCGGACACGTCTACGTGCCGCTGGCAGATGGAAAGAACCTGGGCGAATTTGACGCGGAGGGAAAACTCCTGGCCACCATCCCCAGCGGCCCGGTCACCGCGGTCGACGCCGGCCCGCGTTCCTTCGTGCGGATTTTCTGAACGCGGCTTACGCAGTTGAGGTGGGTGGAACCGGGCCTCTGGACCGGTTTTCCCCGCGTGGATCCAACAACCCGTCCGGAGGCCGGGTTCCACCATTTGGTGCGCGCCTTTTAGCGGAGACTGGTGCCTCTACTGCATGATCCCGGCTGAGCGCGGCATCTTTGCCGTTGAGCTGCGGGCGGGTTGCGCCTTTCTGAATTGCGCCATGCCGCTGATCGACAAACCCCTCGCCGAGCTCAAGCAATACCAGGGCCTGAATCCCCGCCCCGCCGATTTCGACGCCTACTGGGACGCCGCCCTGCGCGAGCTCGACGCCACCGACCCGTCGCCCGAGCTCGTGCCGTCCAAGGAAATCGCCCCGCAGCACAGCGAGGCGTTCGACCTGTGGTTCACCGGCGTGGGCGGCGCGCGGATCTACGCGAAGTATGTCCGCCCGAGGAAATCCGCCGGGCGCCACCCCGCGGTGCTGCAATTCCACGGCTACACCGGGCACGGCGGTGATTTCGCCAGCCGGCTCGCGTGGTCGGGCGAGGGCTTTTGCGTGGCCGCGCTCGATTGCCGCGGCCAGGGCGGCCGCTCCGAGGACAACGGCTCCGTGCAGGGCACGACCAACCGCGGCCACATCATCCGCGGGCTCGACGACCCCGATCCGCGCCAGCTGTATTTCCGTCAGGTCTTCCTCGATACCGCGCAGCTCGCGCGCGTCGTGATGGGCTTTCCCGAGGTGGACGCCGCGCGCGTCGGCGCCATGGGCCTGTCGCAGGGCGGCGCGCTCACCCTCGCCTGCGCCGCGCTCGAGCCGCGCCTCAAGCGCGCCGCGCCGGTCTTCCCGTTCCTCTGCGACTACCAGCGCGTCTGGGAGATGGACCTCGCGAAGGACGCCTACGAGGAACTGCGCATCTGGTTCCGCCACTTCGACCCGCAGCACCGGCGCGAGCGCGAGGTGTTCACCAAGCTCGGCTACATCGACTGCCAGCACCTGGCCCCGCGCATCAAGGCCGAGGTGCTCATGTTCACCGGCCTGATGGACGCGATCTGCCCGCCGTCCTCGCAATTCGCCGCCTACAACAAGATCACCGCGCCAAAGGACATGGTGATCTACCCGGACTACGGCCACGAGGCCTACCTGCCCGGCGAGAGCGACCGCACCTTCAATTTCCTGCGCGGGCTCTGAGCGACTTGCCTCCGGGGAGGGCTCAGCTCCCGCTGGGCCTTCCAGCAACGCCCCTCACTTCACCCAGCTCAGCGCCTGAATTTTTTTCGCGAGCGTCACGTCCTTCGCCGTGACCTTGCCGCCGGCGTCGTGCGTGTTCAGCCGGATGGCGACGCGGTTGTAGACATTGGTCCAGTCGGGATGATGGTCCATCGCCTCGGCCTCGAAGCCCACGCGCACCATGAACGAGAGCGCCTCCTTGAAACTGCCGAACTTGAATTCCTTCGCGAGCGCGTCGCGCTCGAGCTTCCAGCCCGGCAGTGCGGGCAGCGCGGCGGTGATCTCGGCCGGGGTCAGGGGTTGGCTCGCCATGGGGGAAAGCAACTACGCCCCTTCGCCCTTGTCAAACCCGCCGCCGGCACCCTGAATCTGGCCAAGCATGTCGTCCCCCGGCCCCGCCAAGATCCCGCAGCACGTCGCCATCATCATGGACGGCAACGGCCGCTGGGCCCAGCAACGCGGCCTGCCCCGCCTCGAGGGTCACCGCCGGGGCGTTGAGACCGTCCGCACTGTCGTCGACGCGGCGCGCGAGATCGGCATCCGCTACATTACGCTCTACGCGTTCTCCGTCGAGAACTGGAAGCGGCCCACCGACGAGGTCTCGGGCCTGATGGGCCTGCTCGACTACTTCCTCAAGCGCGAGCTGAACAACCTCATCAAGGAAAAGGTCCGCCTGCACACCATCGGTCGCACCGACGCGCTGCCGGACAACGTCCAGCGCGAGCTCGCGCGCGTGAAGGACGCCACGAAGCACTTCACCGACTGGAACCTCGTGCTCGCACTGAACTACGGCTCGCGCACCGAGATTGCCGACGCCGCGCGCGCCTACGCCGCCGCCGTGGTGGCGGGCACCGAGAAGCTCGCCGACGCCTCCTGGGAGAATTTCAGCCGTTACCTCTACACCGCGCAGATCCCCGAGCCCGACCTCCTCATCCGCACCTCCGGCGAGCAGCGCGTGAGCAACTTCATGCTGATGCAGTGCGCCTACGCGGAGATGGTGTTCACCCCGGTGCTCTGGCCCGACTTCGGCCAGGCCGACCTCCAGGCCGCGGTGGATGAATACGGCAGGCGCGAGCGCCGCTACGGCCTGACCACCGAGCAAATTAAGTCTGGCGCCAAATAACGCCGCCCCGCCTACTCTCCGCCGTGCTTTCCCGCATTCTCAGCACCCTCATCCTGTGGACTGTGCTCCTCGGCAGCCTGTATGTCTTCGGCCCCCACGCCGCCGTCGTGCTGGTCACGCTGCTCGCCGCGCTCACCCTGCGCGAGTTCTACGCGATCACGACGAAGATGGGTTTCCGCGCCTTCCGCTGGATGGGCCTATTTTTCGGCGTGCTGATGACCGGCGGGACTTACTACCTCGCCTGGTTTACCGAAGGCGCCGAGATCATGGGCGCGGTCTCGAACGGCCTGCTGGTGTTCGCCTTCCTCGTGTGCTGCATCCGGGTCCTCGGCGAACGCGATCCCACCAGCCGCATCGAGACCATCGCCGCGACCATGGCCGGCCTGTTCTGCGTTCCCCTCCTGCTGCAGTTTCTCCTGCGGCTGCTGCTGCTCCAGGGGGCGGACAACCCGGGTGCCTTTGTCCTGTGCCCCCCGCTTGATCCCGGCCTGGTGCTCTGCCTCTGGGTCGTCGCCGTGTCCAAGTTTTGCGATGTCGGCGCGCTGCTCGCCGGCCTCGCGTTCGGCAAACACAAGCTGGCCCCGCAGATCAGCCCGAAGAAAACCTGGGAGGGCGCCGTGGGCGGCGTGCTGGTCTCCGCCGGGGTCGGCGCCGCGATCGCGTATTTCGCCGCGGGCCGGCTGCCCGAGATCCTCACGCCCGTGATGGCCGCGCTCATCGCGCTGCCCCTCGCCATCGTCGCCATCATCTCCGACCTGATGGAATCGGCCCTGAAGCGCCGCGCCGACGTCAAGGACACCGGCGCGCTCATCCCCGGCATCGGCGGCGCGTTCGACCTGACGGACAGCCTCCTCCTCACGGCGCCGGTCGCGTATTTCATTTTCTTCTTCTTTGGGGAATAACGCGCGCCGCGCGCCTTTGCCGTGTCCGCCCCTCTTCAAAAACGACGCGTCGTCCTCCTCGGCGCCACCGGCTCCATCGGCGAGAGCACGCTGCGCGTCATCGCCGCCCACCGCGACCGACTGGAACTCGTCGCCATCGCCGCCCACGGCAAGCACCAACGCCTCGCGGAAATCGCGCGCGAATTCGGCGTGCGGCAGGTCGGCCTCTACGACCCGGCTGCGCTGGCCGCGGCGAAAACCAACGCCGCCTTTCCCGCCGGCACCAAGTTTTACGGCGGCGCCGCCGGCCTGAGCGAACTCGCGACCCTGCCGGAGGCCGACATCGTGCTCGTCGCCGTCGTCGGCACGACCGCGCTCGAACCCACGCTCGCGGCCATCGCGGCGAAGAAGACCATCGCCCTCGCCTCGAAGGAAATCCTCGTGCTCGCCGGCAAGTTTATCATGGCCGCCGCGCGCGCCAGCGGCAGCCCGCTGCTGCCGGTGGACAGCGAGCACAACGCGCTCTTCCAATGCCTCGAGGGTCATCGCGCCAGCGACGTGCGCCGCGTGGTGCTCACCGCGTCGGGCGGGGCGTTCCGCGACTGGCCGCTGGCGAAACTCGCGGCCGTCACGCCCGAGGACGCCCTGAAGCACCCGAACTGGGCGATGGGGCCGAAGATCACCGTCGATTCCGCCACGCTGGCGAACAAGGGCCTCGAGCTGATCGAGGCGCAATGGCTCTTCGGCCTGCGCGCTGGCCAATGCCAGGCCGTGCTGCATGCGCAGAGCATTATGCACTGCCTCGTCGAGTTCACCGACGGCTCGCTGCTCGCGCAGCTTTGCCCGCCCTCGATGACCTTTCCCATCCAGCACGCCCTGCTCCACCCCGGGCGCGCGCCGGCCGGCACCGACACCGCGCTGTCGCTGGACAAGGCGTTCTCCCTGGATTTCCGCCCCGTGGACGAGGCGCGCTATCCCTGCCTGCGGCTGGCCCGCGAGGCGATGACGGCGGGCGGCACGGCCCCGGCGGTGTTTAACGCGGCTAACGAGGTGGCTGTCGCGGCTTTCCTCGCGAAGCGTGTCCCGTTTCTTGCGATTCCGCGGATTATTGAGCAGACTCTGGCCACGGTCAAATTGCTCGAACCTGACGCCCTCGCGCAGGTCCTAGCCGTCGACGCCGAGGCCCGCACCACCGCCACCCAATTTACCAGCCAACTCAAGTAACCTGTCATGCCAAACGTAGTAAATCCATGGAGGGCTCAGCTCCCGCTGAGCCGCGGCCCAGCGGGAGCTGGGCCCTCCAACTCCACCAGAAACTCTGGATCCTTCGCTGCGCTCAGGACGACACGTCTTTAAAATGGATTTCCTCAACACCCTGTTCAGCAGCGCCTGGTCGATCTTCCTGATCGTCCTATTTTTCGGCGGCTCGATCTTCGTGCACGAGCTCGGCCATTTCATTGCCGCCCGGCGCCGCGGCGTGAAGGTCACGCGCTTTTCCATCGGCTTCGGCCCGGCCATCTGGTCACGCAAGGCCCCGGACGGCGTCGAATACCGCCTCTCCTGGATCCCGCTCGGCGGCTACGTGGCCCTGCCCCAACTCGCCGACATGGCGACCATCGAGGGTGAATCGGAAAACACCGAGCCGCTGCCACCCATCAGTTACAGCACGCGCATCATCGTTTTCGCCGCGGGCGCGTTCTTCAACATCCTGTTCGCCTTCGCGCTCGCCACCATCCTGTGGGTCGCCGGCCAGCCGACCAGCGAGGATCTCGCGACTACCCGCATCGGCTACATTTCCAAGACCATCGCCCTCGCCGATGGCACCTCGGTGCCCAGTCCCGCCTCCGAGGCCGGCCTGTATTTGGGCGACACCATCCGCGCCATCGACGGCGCCAAGGTCGCCGACTGGCCGGAGCTGATGCAGACGCTCGTCACGAGCGCGGGCGTCACCACCGACGGCCGGCGCAAGGCGATCTTCACCATCGAGCGCGCCGGCCGGCCGCTGGAGGTCACGGTCTACCCGCGCCTTTCCGGCGAGGACAACATCCGCAAGGTCGGCATCCTGCCCGCCTACACGCCTATCGTCGCGAGCGTCCCGGAGAAATCCTTCGCGCAGACGATCGGCCTGCAGCTCGACGACGAGCTGAAGACCCTCAACGGCGAGCCGCTGCTGAACCTCGTCACCGTGATGGACGTCATGCAGGCCAAGGTGCCCGCGGAGTTCACGCTTACGGTGCTGCGCGCCGGCCAGACGATCGCGCTCAAGGTGCCGGCCACGCGACCCAAGGACACCTCGGCGCTGTTCGGCGCGGGTTTCCGCACCAACTTCGGCCTCGTGCACACCAATCCGGTCGAGCAGGTCGTCAACCAGATCCGGATGACGCTGCGGGTGTTCGTCAGCCTCATCCAGCCCCAGTCGGACATCGGCATTTCCAAGCTCAGCGGGCCCGTCGGCATCGGCCGCATCTACTGGGACGCGTCCAAGGCCGGCATCCGCTACGTCCTCTGGATGGCGATCCTGGTCAACGTGAACCTCGCCATCTTCAACCTGCTGCCGATCCCGGTGCTCGACGGCGGCCACATGCTTTTCGCCACGATCGGCAAGCTCCGCGGCCGCGCCCTGCCGATGAACTTCATCGCGGCGGCGCAGAGCGTCTTCATCGTGCTGCTGTTCTCGATGATGCTTTACGTGACGGTCTTCGGCGACATCCGCCGCTGGGCGCGTGATATCAAGGCCGACAAGGACGCCGCGACCGAGCAGGCCAAGAAAGCCGCGGAACCGGCCAAGCCCTGACTCATTGTTCAATTTCCATTGTTCAGCCTTCATGGTTCATCTCCGAAATGAACATTGACCAATGGACGATGGAAAATGACCAATAGCCCATGTCCTACTGCGCGTCCCGCTACCAGACCGTCCGCCGCCGCACCGTCGAGGTGAAGGTCGGCGCCGTCGGGGTCGGCGGCACCCAGCCGATCCGGCTGCAGTCGATGACGACGAGCGACACGCAGGACATCGCGGCCACCGTGAAGCAGTCCATCGCGCTCGCCGAGGTCGGCTGCGAGATCGTCCGCATCACCGCCCCGAACGTCGCCGCCGCGAAATGCCTCCGGGACATCCGCACGCAGTTCAGCGCCGCGGGTTTTTTGCACATCCCGCTGGTGGCCGACATCCATTTCCTGCCCTCGGCCGCCATGGAGGCCGTCGAGCATGTTGAGAAGGTCCGCGTCAATCCCGGCAACTACGCCGACAAGAAGAAATTCGCCGTCAAGGAATACACCGACGCCGACTACGAGGCGGAGCTGGCGCGGCTGCACGAGTCGTTCTCGCCGCTGGTGCAGCGCAGCAAGGAGCTCGGCCGGGCCATGCGCATCGGCACGAACCACGGCTCGCTTTCCGACCGCATCATGAACCGCTACGGCGACACGCCGCTTGGCATGGTCGAGAGCGCGCTGGAGTTCCTCCGCATTGCCCGGTCGCACGATTACCATGCGATCATGCTCTCGATGAAGTCGAGCAACCCGAAGGTCATGATCCAGGCCTACCGGCTGCTCGTCCAGCGCATGGACCAGGAGGACATGCACTACCCGCTCCACCTCGGCGTCACCGAGGCCGGCGACGGTGAGGACGGCCGCATCAAGAGCGCCATCGGCATCGGCAGCCTGCTGCTCGACGGCCTCGGTGACACGATCCGCGTGTCGCTGACGGAGGACTCGGTCTACGAGATCCCGGTAGCGCGTGCCATCGCGGACAAGGCCATGTCACTCTGGAACACCGACGCGCCTACCGCGATCTCCCCAACCAATGTTCGTAATACGAACATTGGCTCTGACTCCATCGACCCCTATCACTTCTCCCGTCGCGAGACCGGCGTCCTCCAGCTTTCGCCCAAGTGTGCCGTCGGGCCCGAGCAGCCGCCGCGCGTCATCGTCCGCAGCACTCTGGCCGGCCTGCCCGGGACGGCGACGGCCCTGTCCGCGCCCAAGATGAAGGACACCCCCGCCGAAGGGCTGTTGGTGCGCGTCGACACGCCCAGCGACCTGGCGGAACTCGCGGACACGGTCCGAAAGCAGCCCTTGCCGGTGGAATTCCTCGTGCTCGAGGCCGGCCCGTTGCTCAGTGCAGCCGATGTCGCACCCATGCTGATGGCGGAGGGCGGGAGAATCATGCTTGTCCGCCGTTTCGGCGCCAACGACGCCGGGCTTTTAAAGGAATTCGCCGCCGCGGTCCGCCCCAAGGGCCATTTTCTCGCCATCGACGCCCCCGCGGACGTGCTCGAAGCCCTCGCCCCCACTTTGCGCTCCCTCGGCGACGATGCCGGCCTCGTTTTCACGCTCTCCACCGCCTCCGGCGCGGGTCACGCCACCGGCGCCTACCGGCGTCTGCTCGAATCCCTCAGGAAAGCCGGCTCGAAGGCGCCGGTCTGGATCCGCAACACGACCACCACGGCCGTGCACGGCGACAACAGCTTCCTTTCGAAGCTGCTCGAGGCCAGTTTCCTGACCGGCGGACTGCTGTGCGACGGCGTGGGCGACTTCGTGAGCATCGAGACCGAGGCGGACGGCGCCCGCTCGACCAAACTCGCCTACAATGTCCTGCAGGGCGCCGGCGCGCGCATCTCCAAGACCGAATTTGTCGCCTGCCCGAGCTGCGGGCGCACCCTCTTCGACCTGCAGACCACCACGCAGCGCATCCGCGCACAGACCGGGCACCTCAAGGGCGTGAAGATCGCCATCATGGGCTGCATCGTGAACGGCCCGGGCGAGATGGCCGACGCGGATTTCGGCTACGTCGGCGGTGCGCCGGGCAAGATCAACCTCTACGTCGGCAAGAATTGCGTCCAATACAACATCCCGCAGGGCGAGGCAGACGCGCGGCTTATCGCGCTCATCAGGGAGCACGGCAAGTGGGCCGATCCGGAGCCGCATCAGCTCGCGAACGCCTGATGGGCGCCGCTTCAGAGGGGAAAATCGGGCCGACACCCGCGCATTTTAGCGCAACATCAAAATGCGGAAAGTTATCGGCCCGCCGCGTGTGAACAACATGTCGGAAAGTTACTATTGAAACGCATTTTTTGATTCACGTTAGTCACGAAGTATCTTTTAAACGTTCTCTCCTCAGCCTGTTCCTTCCCAACTCCGCAGCGCACCCCGTGCCCGATAGCTCCAAGGTTATCCCTAGACGCCGGCCTCAAGTCACTTCGCCCCAGCTCCCCACGCTGCCGGTTTGGTGACGGCCCCAGACCCCTTTTCCCTTGTGAGTGACGGCCCCCCGACGGTTGAAGCGGATGTTTGGCAAATGCAGTTGCTGCGGCGCGAATAAACCGCCACTTATCCGACCTGTCATGCCCCACTCCGTGCTCCAGACCAGTCTCTGGGAAACCGTCAAATGCGACCTCAAGGGACTTTTCCCGGAGGACGTGTTCGCGATGTGGTTCGAGCCGATCAAGTGCGTGGAGACGACGGAGGACACGATCACCCTCGGCGTGCCGAATGATTTCGCCGCCATCTGGATTCACGACAACTACCTCGACCTGATCACGCAGCGCCTGCGCATGACCGCCGGCCGCCTGGTCTCGGTGCATCTCCGCAAATCCGAGCACGGCGCCGTGGCTCCCGCCCTCGCGCTCGAGCCGAAGGGCCGCCCCGCCAAGGCCCGCCCCACGCGCTACGACGAGCGCTCGGCCGCCGCCGGCACGCTGAACCCGCGCAACACCTTCGAGACCTTCGTCGTCGGCCAGAACAACCAGCTCGCCCACGCCGCCGCCCTCGCCGTCGCCTCGGCCCCCGCGCAGGCCTACAACCCGCTCTTCATCCACGGCTCGACCGGCCTCGGCAAGACCCACCTGATGCACGCCATCGGGCACAGCATCCTCCAGCGCAACCCCGAGGCGCGCATCGCCTACCTTTCGACCGAGAAGTTCACCAATGAATACATCCACGCGATCCAGGAGAACGCGCTGACGAAGTTCCGCCAGCGCTACCGCAGCGTCGACGTGCTGCTGGTGGACGACGTGCAGTTCCTCGCCGGCAAGGAGCGCATCCAGGAAGAGTTCTTCCACACCTTCAACGACCTCTTCGAGTCCCAGAAGCAGATCGTCATTTCCAGCGACCGCCCGGTCTCCGAGATCGCCACGCTCGAGTCCCGTCTCGTGTCGCGTTTCCAGTGGGGCCTGTCCGCCGACGTCCAGTCGCCCGACTTCGAGACCCGCGTCGCCATCCTCAAGGCCAAGTCCGCCACGCTGAAGATCGACCTGCCGATGCCCGTGATCGAGTTCATGGCGCAGCACATCTCGAAGAACATCCGCCGGCTCGAAGGCGCGTTGATCAAGATTTCCAGCTATGCCGCCCTGACGGGCAAGGTCCTCGACCTCGCCATCGCCGAGCACCTGCTCAAGGACGTGCTGATGGAGGAGGCGCAAAACCGCCTCAACATCGAGGGCATCCAGAAGCGCGTGGCCGACCACTACCAGATCCGCCACTCGGACATGACGAGCAAGCGCCGGCCCAATGCCATCGCCTTCCCCCGCCAGATCGCCATGTATCTCAGCCGCCAGCTCACCCGCCACTCCCTCCAGGAGATCGGCGAGGCCTTCGGCGGCCGCGACCACGGCACCGTCATCCACGCCGTCAAGACCGTGGAGAACATGATGGAGCAGGACGACTCCGTCCGCGGCAGCGTGGATTTTCTGAAGTCCCAGCTGTCGAAATGAGCTGCGCGCCGCGCATCTCATGGTTGAAAGTTGAAGGTTGAAGGTTGAAAGTAGGGTTGAAGCGGATTGGTTCCGTCTTTCAACTTTCATCATTCCACTTTCAACTTTGCCTTCATGACTTTGAGCCCCGAACAAAAGCAGGCCGTCGCCGCCTGGGTCACCGCCGGTGACAACCTTTCCGCCGTCCAGAAGAAGCTCGCCGAGCAGTTCAAGCTGTCCCTGACCTACCGCGACGTCCGCTTCCTCGTCGACGACCTGAACCTCGAGCTGAAGGACCCGGCCCCGAAGGTCGACACCTCCGACGTCAGCAAGGCCCAGCCGCGCCCGGCTCCGGCCGAGAAGAAAGGCATGATCGACCGATTGAAGGAAAAGGTCGGCCTGGCCCCCGGCGCCGTGGAGGAGGACGAGGTTTCGCCCGAAGCCCTCGCTGACGCCGCGGCGGAGGAACTCCCCGCCCCGCCCGCCGGCGGCAGCGTGACCCTTGATCTCGACCGCATCATGCGCCCGGGCTTCATGGTCAGCGGCACCGTGACCTTCAGCGACGGCGTCAGCGGCAAGTGGGCCTTGGATCAACAGGGCCGCCTGCTGCTCGAGACCCCGCAGAAGGGCTACCAGCCCAGCCCGGCCGACGTGCAGGCCTCCCAGCGCGAGTTGCAAGTGCCGCTGCAGCGCCCGGGGTATTAGTCCCGTGGAGGGCCCAGCTCCGGCGGGGCCGCGCGGCTCAGCCGGAGCTGAGCCCTCCACTGCCTGGTTTCTGACCCCCCAGCCAACCCGCCGTTGACTCGTCCCAGCGGCCGGACATACCCTGCAGCCGCTCCGGCGGACATTGGGCCCGTCGGGCTTACCCCATCAACCCACGAGGTGCCCCATGGAAAAGCTGCGTCAGTTTATCGCTTGGGCGGAAGCCCACCCCAAGGTCTGGCTCGATTGTGTGCGAATCTATCTCGGGCTCGGTCTTTTCATCCGCGGCGTGTTCATCATCACCAACACGCGCGCGGAATTCATCTTGGATCTGCTCAAGCGCATGGACTATCCGTGGCTCGTGACCGTCGCCCTGCTCCACTACATCTCCCTGGCCCATCTCGTCGGCGGCCTGATGCTGGCGGTCGGCCTGCTGACCCGCATCGCCGCGTGGGTGCAGATCCCGATCCTGGCCGGCGCCCTGTTCGTGCATCGCCACGAAGGCCTGATGTCCGGCGGGCAATCCCTCGAGTTCTCGGCCCTGGTGTTTTTCCTGCTCGTCATCTTCTCGATCAGCGGCTCCGGGCCGCTGTCGGTCGACAATGGCATGCCCAAGCTCAAGCCGGCGCTGACGCCGTAGGTGGTTTGTGCTCGTTGTGGGCGGGGTGAGGGCGCCCCGCCCACAATTAACTTTGCTCACGGCACCCCCGGCCCGAGGTTTTTTTCCAGAAAGGCGACCATCGCCTTGAAGATGGCCGTCCGGTCCTTCTCAGTGCCGTAGTTGTGACCGACCTCCGCGAGGAACAGGCTCTCGGGCTTGTGCCCGGTCTTCTCCAGCGCCGCGATCATGCGCTTGGCCTGGTCCTGCGGCACGCGCTGGTCCCGCTTGCCCTGGATGATCAGCACCGGCGCGGTGATCTTGTCCGCAAAGTTCACCGGGGAGATGGACCGCAGGTCCTCCTTGTCGGGGTCGCCGATCTGCTCCCGCCAGTATTTCCTGGCCGCCTTGTTCTCGGCCACGTCGCTGTCCGCATACATCGCCGGCCAGTCGGTGACGCCCGCCAGCGAAATGCCACACCGGTAAAGTCCGGGCGTCCGGCCGAGGGCAAAGAGCGTGGAGTAGCCGCCATAACTCGCGCCCATGATGGCGATGCGCTTCGGATCGGCCACGCCGACCGTGATGGCCCATTGCGTGGCGTCCTCGATGTCGTCCTGGATCTTGCCGCCGATCTCTTTCTTCGCGGTCTTCAGAAGTTCGTCGCCGTAGCCGGTCGAGCCGCGGTAGTCCATCTGCAGCACGGCATACCCGCGGTTGGCCAGCAGCTGCACGAGCGGGTCAAAGCCCCAGGTGTCGCGCACCCACGGGCCGCCGTGCGGCATGACCACCAGCGGCAGCTTCTCGTCGGGCTTGTGGCCGGTGGGCACCGTCAGGTAGCCGTGGATCAGCAGGCCGTCGCGGGCGTGATACTTCACCGCAAGCGTGGTCGCCATCTGCTCGGGCTTGATCGCGTTCCGGCAGCGCGCCAGCTGCTTGAACGAGTGCTTCTCCACGTCCAGAAGCGTATATACCCCGGGATTCTGGTCCGAATAGGAGAACCACAGCAGGCGTTTGCCATCGAGCGTCTCGTCCACCAGCAGGTTGACCGTATCGGGCAGGTTCTTGTCCATCACCGTCTGGTAGGCGGCGTATTCCCGGTCGAACCACTTCACCCGGGCCGTTTCCGTGTAGTAACGCATGCCCGTCAGCGCCCGCTTGCGCTGGGAGAAAACCGGCCCGACCAGCGGGACGCCGCTCATCGCCGGGATGAACCGCTCTGGAAAAATATCGTATTCGGGATCGGACAGCAGCGGCTCACCGAGCGCGCCGGTGGCGGGATCGAGCGCGAAGGGCGCCCACCGCCGCTCCTTCGTCAGGGCGGCCACGAACATCCGGTTGTTGGCCGCATCAAAGCCCACGGGACGCAGGTGCGCGCCGCGGCCAGCCAGCGGCAGGATCGTCCGCCAGGGCGCCTGCTCATTCTCCCGGTAGATCGCGCCCGATTGCTCGCCGTGCGCGAGGATGCCGAGGCGCACGACGCCGTCGAGGTCGATGCCCCACCGCACAACTTCGCCGGGGTTCTTCACCTCCGTCGACGAGGTCCCGCGCACCGTCTCAACCTTGAGGATATCCGGCCGGTCCGACCGGCCGCCTCCACCCAGATGGTCGTCGAGCATCAGGATGTTCATGTCCTTGTCGTTGAAAACATGGATGACCTCGCGGGCGAAGAGCTTGGTGCCGCTGATCGCCACCTGGTTGTCCTCGTAGCCGCTGATGGGCGCGGGGCGCGCGCCGTTCCAATCCGCCGCGAGCACGCCATAGATGATATCACCCCACACGGTGGTCGTGATGACCAGTCGCTTGTCCCCCACCCAGGTGAAACTCGCCGCCTCCTTGATCGCATCGTTGGCCAACAGCGCCTGATCCTGATCCAGCCGGTAAAGTTTGCCCTGGTCGATATCGAGGACATGCACCGTGGCCCGGGAGACATAGTCGCGCAAGAAGGCCAGGCGCTTGCCGTCGGGCGAGAGCCGCGCGCGGGCGACCTCGGGTGTCCGGGCGAAATCCTCGATTGGGACACGTTCAACAGCCTGCGCCGCGGTCAAGGTCACCGCGCCCAGCCCGGCCAGTAGAAAACGGGGTGGTTTCATGGCTTGAGTGGGTGAAGTCTGGCGGCCGCCGCCATCGCACGCAAAGTTTTCCCGCCGGGATTTATGCGGACAGTCAGACTTGGTGGAGGGCCCAGCCCCCGCTGAGCCATCCAACCATTCAATCCTTCAGCAGCCGCAATAACTCCGCCTCGTCGATCACCGGCACGCCGAGCTCCTTGGCCTTGTCTGATTTCGGGAACCTGATTTAATGTTGGTATGGAAGAAATCACTTTCCAAGTGCAGGGCTCAGCCTCCGAACCTTACATGGTGCGCTTCAGGAAAAGCGGCATGAACCTGAGCGCACGCTGCACCTGTCCTGCCGGAGTCGTTGGTCAATATTGCAAACACAGGATACGTATTTTTGAAGGAAGTGGTGAAGGAGTCGTCAGTGGTAACGAAGCAGAAGTAGCAACTATCGTTTCCTGGCTGACGGGCACTGATGTAGAATCAGCACTCAAGCAGCTACGTGAGGCAGAAGATCGCTTTGAAAAAGCTAAAAACGAGATTAGCTCTCTTAAAAAGAAGTTAGCGAAAGCTATACAGGATTAGGTTACCCCGATCATCGCTTGAAACTCCACCTCATCGATCACTTTAACGCCGTATTTCTTTGCATCATCCAGTTTGGATCCAGCACCGGGACCAGCTACAACAAAGTCAGTCTTGCGGCTAACACTTCCTGCAACGTTGCCACCCAGCGCACGAATTTTTTCTTGGGCCTGATTGCGTGACATGTTTTCAAGCGTTCCAGTCAGAACAACCGTCTTTCCAAAGAACGCTGAGCCCCCAGAAGATGACTGTTGAGACACAGGGTTTAGCTCGAGCTCCTTCATACGCTTCAGAGTCGCTTCGCCTCTGTTGCTCTGAAACCACATCAGAATCGACTTTGCAGCAATTGGACCAACTTTAGTATTGGCCTTCCTTGGCACTGGATTCTCACCAGCGGCTGGCTTAGCAACTCCAGCATCAATTAATCTCTGCCCAAGATCATCAGCCGCAGACTTAAACCTCTCCCATTCAGGGCGCATTTCGTCTTTTTCTTCATCAGACTTAGATTTGTTTTCTTTTGAGGCCGGACTGTTTCTCAGCATCTCGTCATTAAGCCGATCAAGCTCAACATAGTCCTTCAAAACCTGAGAATCAGCCACCTCTTCCAAATTTTTGTGCAGTGACGCAATATCGTGCGCCGTTTCTTCCCCAACATCGGGTATCGCAAAGGCCAATAGCCATCGTGCCAGTGGCAGCTCCCTTGCATGACTGATGGCGTCTAAAAGTTTTTGCGCGTTCTTCTCTCCAAAGATACGCGGTTCGTCGTTCGACCCGAGATTCAAGATGGCCAATTTCTCAATCTTTAGTCCAAAGACGTCTAAGGGCTCTTCGACTAAGCCGCGCTCCACCAGCTTCTCTGCAATAATTCCTCCCATTCCGTCAAGGTCTAGGGCTGGCTTTGAAGCGAAGAAACCAATGCGGCGGACTATTTGAGCCGGGCAATCATAGTTCGGGCAGCGCAGCGCCACCTCGCCTTCGAGCTGCACGACCTTCGTGGCGCATTCGGGACATTTCCCGGGAAACTTGTAGGGTTGGCACGCGGGCGTGCGGCGCTTGGTGTTCACCTCGATCACCGCCGGGATGATCTCGCCGGCTTTCTCGACGAGCACGTAGTCCCCCACCCGGATATCCTTGCGCTCGATCTCGTCGCGGTTGTGCAGCGTGGCGCGGGAGACCGTTGAGCCGGAAAGCTGCACCGGCTCCAGTTCGGCCACCGGGGTGAGCACGCCGGTGCGCCCGACCTGGATGGTGATCGCGTTGATCTTCGTCTCGGCGCGCTCGGGCTCGAACTTGTAGGCGATGGCCCAGCGCGGCGCCTTGCTTGTGCTGCCGGCAGCCCGGCGCAGCGGGAACGAGTCGAGCTTGGTCACGGCCCCGTCGGTGCCGTAGGCGAAGGCATGGCGCAGCTTGTCGAGCTCGCCGACGGCCTTCCACGCCTCGTCGATGCCGTCCGCCGTCCAGAATTTCTCGACCGTCGGCAGACCCCAGTGCTTCACGAGTTCAAGGAACCCGCTCTGCGACTCGGCCACTGAGGGTTCGCAGAATCCGATCCCGTAAAGGACGATCTCCAGCTTGCGCCGGGCGACTTCCTTGCTGTCGAGCTGCTTGATGGTGCCGGCGGCGAGATTCCGCGGGTTGGCGTAGACCGGCTCGCCGGCCTCCTCGCGTTCCTGGTTGATGCGCTGGAATTCCTCGAGGGTCAGGTAGATCTCCCCGCGAATCTCGATGACGTCCGGCACGGGATGCTTCCTGCCGGCTTTCAGCTCGTGCGGCAGCGAATGGATGGTCTTCGCGTTGACGGTGATGTCGTCGCCCTCCTCGCCGTTGCCGCGGGTGACGGCCCGGGTGAGCCTGCCCTTCTCGTAGGTCACGCTGACGGCGAGGCCGTCGATCTTGGGCTCCACGACGTAGCTCAGCGCCTCGCGCTCGAGCTGCTTGGCCAGCCGCTGGTGAAAGGCGCGGTATTCCTCCTCCGAGTAGGTGTTGTCGAGGCTCTGCATCGGCTGCCGGTGCCGGTAGGTCGAAAAACCCGCCAGCCGGTCGTCGCCCACCTTGGCCGTCTGCGAATCCTTTTTGGCGAACTGCGGAAATTCCTTCTCGAGATCGGCTAGCGCGCGCTCGAGCTTGTCGTAGTCGCGGTCGGAGATCTCCGGCTTGGCCTGCCGGTAATAGAGCTCGGCGTGGCGCACAACTTCGGCGCGCAACTCGGCAATACGTTTCTTGGCCTCGGTCGGAGTCATTCTTGGGTAGAGCTTGGGTGAATTTCTTCCTGTCGTCGCGGAGAAAATTCAGCCCCTGTGGGAAAATAGTCGAGCTGGTGAGATCAAACGTTCAGATTAGCCGGCATGACCAACGTGAGTGTCCCCGCCGCAGGCCGGTCCAGTTGGAGCCTGGGCGTCGAGCTGTTGACCCGGCCCTATCCGCTGAGCGCTCGCGTGGTCGTGCCCATGGTCACGCTCATGCTGGTCGTCCCCGGTTACCTCATCATCGGCGCGATGAATGCCGACCGGACACTGAACCTGCCCCAACTGGCCTTGGACCGCCTGATCCCGCTACAGCCTGCCTGGACGCTGGTCTATGCCTCCCATCTGGTCTTCCTGGCCCTGCCGGTGCTCATCATGCGGCAGGAAGAGCAGATCCGTCGCACGTTCCTGGCTTACCTGCTGGTGTGGATTACCGGGTATGTCTGCTTCCTGGTGTATCCCACCGTCCTGCCGCGGCCGGCCACCGGGACAATCGGCGACGGCTTTTTCGCCTGGTGCCTGCGGATTGTCTATTCGGCCGACCAGCCGCGGAACAACTTTCCTTCCCTCCACGTCGCGCACGCCTGCGTGTCGGCGCTGACCTGCTGGCGCGTGCACCGCGGCGTCGGCCTCGCCGCCGGCCTGTGGGCCGCCCTCATCGCGCTCTCCACGCTGTTTACCAAGCAGCATTATGTCGTCGACGTCATCTCCGGCATGGTGCTGGCCGGGGTGGCCTACCTCGTGTTCCTGCGCAACTGTCCGCGCGTGCCGATGTCCGAGCTCGACCGCCGTGCGGCCCCGGTGCTGGTGTGGTGGGCCATTGGGATTCACGGGCTCGTGGTCGCCGGCTTCTGGGTGGCCTACCTGCTGGGCCGCCACCCGGCATAAAAAAGCGCCTCATGTCGCCACGGTGCGCTTCGGGGAAATTGGCCGCGCCATTCGTAGCCTTACTCGCTGCCGCTAAAGGGTCCTCCGTCGCTAAAGCTTTGGAGGACCATTCTTCGCTCCGTATTACTACGGCGAAGAATGGTCGGGCTGGTGAGATTCGAACTCACGACCTCTTGCACCCCATGCAAGCGCGCTACCAGACTACGCTACAGCCCGATGATTCATCGGAAGGGCGAAGAAGCCCCATGCCCCTGCCTTAGGCAAGCCCTTTCCGGCCTCAAATACTCCGATCATTTTAACCGCTAATCTGCGCTAATGGACGCTAATTTAGGAACCGGGCCCGGGAGCGATGGCGTTCAGACCTATTCCCCTGATCGGTTGATCAGCGAAGATTGGCGGTTCACCCTCCGGTGCCTTAGTCGGACGCTGCCATTTCGTGCGAAACCTGTCTTGGCTGGGCCGGCTTGCCCGCCATAGCCTTGGCGATGCTCCGCCCTAGTCTCCGCTGGCTGCCGGCCGTCCTCTGGATGGCTTTCATTTTCGCCCTGTCCACCGGCCTGGGCAGCGCGGAGCATACTGCCCGTTTCATCGGGCCGTTCCTGCACTGGCTGCTGCCGCACGCAGCGCCCGAGACGATCGCATGGCTGCATTTCCTGATCCGCAAGGCCGGTCATTTCACCGAATACGCGATCCTCGCGCTGCTGCTGCGGCGGGCCCTCGGCCCGGGCGGCGGCAAGGCGCTCGGCCTGGCCCTGCTGCTGGCCGCGGTCTATGCGGCGACGGACGAGTTCCACCAATCATTCGTGCCGGGCCGCACCGCGTCGCTGGGCGACGTCCTGATCGACATCACCGGGGCGTTCGTGGCGCTGGCGGTGGCGGCCGCGTGGCAAAAGTGGCGCATGCCCGCGGCCTGAAAAAATGCTGCAATTGCAGGAAAGAACCTCCAATAAACGACGCATCCTTTGTCCTCGTAGCTCAGCTGGATAGAGCACCGGTTTTCTAAACCGGTCGTCGCGTGTTCGAGTCACGCCGGGGACGCCATCCTTCGCTCCTGCGGAGCTTCGGCTCGGCAAGCCATCTTCGGCAAAGTGCCCCTTTACAGTCGTTTTTTGCTGAACGCCCGGCCCGAAGCGGATTTCAGGTATTTCTCGAATGCCGCAGCCTTGCCGCGGTTTCGGAAAGCGACAGCCGTCTTGATCCGCCACGGTCTCAGCTTGCCTGTGTGGGGAACGCCTCCGCTATTATGCTTGGCGAGTCGGTTGGCCAGATTGTCGGTCAGGCCGGCATAATATCCTCCCTCAGGCGCAAGGGACTCCAAGATGTAGACGTAGGCGAATTCCTTCATGTAATTCGGCCCGTTGTATCCCCAATCGCCCGCCTACGCCCTGCGGGCTACGGCGCGGCAGCCTTCGCTGGCTTGCCGAGCCGTAGCTCGTCAATCGAGCGAAGGCTGGTGGAGCAGATCGGGATCAAACCGACGACCTCGTCGTTGCGAACGACGCGCTCTATCAACTGAGCTACTGCCCCGTAAAGTGGAACGGATTGATTGGCGGACGCGGGAGCCGGAGTAAACCAAAATTTTGTGCCAACACTACCCCCTTGCCCAGCGTGACTTAACGCAACCGCGAATTTGGCGCTGTAATTGCTGTTGCAGCCAGCCACGGCAGGAGAAAATACAACCTCCTACCCCTTTAACTAAAACAGAAATCAGCCATGAAAAAGACCACTAAGAAAATTTCCACCGCCAAGGCGCCCAGCGCGCCCAAGTCGGCCACCAAGGCCCCGGCGAAGAAAATGACGGCGCCCGCCAAGCGGAAGCCCGCCGTCACCAGCGAACCGCCCGCGACCTTCATCTCCGCCAAGATCGACATTGGCTTCGGCAACCACCTCTACATCCGCGGCACCGGTCCGGGCCTGAACTGGGCGCACGGCCTCGCGATGGACTGCGTCGGCGCCAACCTCTGGACCAGCACGGTCAAGCACGCGACCGCCCCGGTCACCTTCAAGCTGCTGGTGAACGACCTGTCCTGGAGCACCGGCAACGACTTCGTCGTCGAGCCCGGCCAGAGCGTCACGGTCGTGCCGGGCTTCTGAGTCTGGTGAATTCGGTAGGGGCGCTTGCCCTAAAGCGCCCTGGGCCGTTGAGGGCAACGGCCCCTACCCCATATCCGGACTGATCGCAATCAGCGCCGCGCGCACGTCGGCGGCGCCGAGCTTCGTGCCGTCGGCTTTCTTGGCCGGCAGCACGGTGCAGCGCAGGTTGACCCGGGAGAACGGCCAGGGAATGTAGAACTGGTCCCAGCTTTTCAGCCGCCACGCCCGCGTGAACTCCACGCCGACGAGCACCATCGGGGCATGGTTGCGCCGCGTGACGACCAGCACGCCCGGCTCGACCGCATACATCGGGCCGCGCGGCCCGTCGGGCGTGATGCCGATGTCGTGGCCGGCGCGCATGACGTCGATCAGGGCCTTGCCCGCCTCGCGGCCGAAATTGCTGCTCGAGCCGCGCACCGGGATGAGCCCGATCATCCGGTAGAACGCCGCCAGCCACGCGCCGTCCTTGCTCGCGCTCACCAGCGCGTAGACGCTCCGGCGCGTCCGGTAGCGGCGGAAATATTCCGCGGAGACGAACAGGCGGTTGTGCCAGATCACCAATGCGGCCGGTTCGGCCGCATACCGCAGCCGCTCGTGCGTCGCCGCATCCGCGGCGAAACGCAGCGTCCGGCCCCAGGCCCGCAGCAAGAGCGCCAGCAGCCAGCACACCAGGCGGCGCCAGCCGCGCACCTCGTTGATGGAGTCTGTTGCTTCAGTTTGCAGGCCCCCGTTATGCGGGGAACGCGGGCCCGCCGCCAAACTTAAACTTGCGCAGTCAGCCCCGCTGGTGACGCTCGCCCGATGCCACCGCGCCTGCCGCCCTGCCCCCATCTGCCTGCGGCCCCGGCGCGCATGGATGCCAGCGCGCTGTCCGCCCACGGCCCGGCGCGCGACGCAGCGTTCTACCTCACGGCGCTGACCTACGCCCAATACCTCTGGCAGCGCGGCCTTGCGGCCCGCGCGCTCCTCAAGCTCGACCGCGCCCTGCTGTCCGACCTGCGCGGCGACGAGCCGGTGTTGCGCGAACGGCCCCTGCCCTACGCCGCCATGGCGTGGCTGCTGCGCCACACGCCGCCGGATGTCTTCATCGGCAATCCCCGCGTGCATTTCCAGCACCTCGCCGACCGCATGAACGAGCCCCGCCGCGAGCAGCGCCGCTGGCGCACCTGGGCCTGCTGGGCCCTCGCGCGCGCCGTCCGCCCGGAGTTCGCCGCCGACCCGAAGCACGTGGTGGTCGAACCCACGGTGGATCTGATCGCCCAAAAGCTCACGGTGCACGGCATCCCGCGTGAGACCGAGCTCTGGCAGGAGTGCATTAAAAAAGCCGCAACCTGAGGTTCCGGCTCAAAACTGGCGGGATGGGCGAGACCGAACTCGCGACCTTCTGCGGGAGAGGCCGAGGGGCGGTTTTTGTCATCCATGACCTACGGGACGACTTGCCAGAATGCTGCCACTACGGGCCCTGGTGGAGAGCGCCGTATCGTCGTCCCGCTCAGCCTCATGGTTTACGTCAATGATGGTCTGGCGATCGTATAGGTCAGGCAGAGTCTATCGGGCGCTGCGCGCGACACTGGCCTGCGTTTCGCAACCCTTCTTTTTTGGGATGGGAATAATCGTGGTGCCGATCGATCAGACGACTTCGGTGGCAGATGGCTCGCCGAAATCGATCCGAGCCTTCAACCCGTCACGGGCCTCAAATTCAAAGGTGGCCCCGATTTGCTCCGCGAGCATCTTCACGATCCGTAAACCGAGGGTTGGGGAAGTCCCCAAGGCAAAGCCGGAGGGAACGCCCACCCCGTTGTCCCGCACGATCAGGCGATAGCGCGCAGGTTCCGACCCCGCGGACAGCTCCACGTGCACCAGCCCACTTCGGCCGTGGGGGAACCCGTGCTTCAGGCTGTTGGCCACGAGCTCGTTGACGATAAGGGCCAGGGGCACGGCGCTGTCGATTCCCAGGATTGTTTTTTCTGCCGTCACCTCGATGGTCACCGCGCCGGCGTGGAGCACGTTGGATTGCGACATCAGTTGAGTCAGGTGTCGCAGGTAGTCACCGAAATCGATCCTCGCGAGGTTTGGCGAATGGTAGAGCATCTCGTGAATCAGGCCCATCGCCTTGATCCGTCCCTGGCTTTCCCGGAATGCGGCCAAGGCCGCGTTATCCTGGATGAAGCCGGATTGGAGCTGGAGCAGGCTGGAGATCACCTGCATGTTGTTCTTCACGCGATGGTGGAGCTCTTTCATGAGGACATCTTTTTCGCGTAGTGACGTGCTCAGTTGTCCGGAGCGCTCCAACAAATCCCGCTCGCTGAAGAGGCGCCGGGTGTTTTCGCGCAGGAGGACGAAGAAAACCGTGAAGAGCAGAGCCGCGCTGAAGCTGCCGCCGATGATCACAAGCCAGAACGTGGTGCGGGCGTCGCGCTCTTTCTCGGCGGTGTGCCCCATCAGATGCTGTGACTCGACGGCCTTGGCTTCCGCGATCTGTTGACGAATTTCTTCCATGAGGGCCTTGCCCTGGCTGGTCATGACGATCTCACGGGCCGACTCAAAGCCTTGGGTCGTGCGCAAGTTGATCGCCTGCTTGAGCGGCTTGAGCCGGGCCTTGATGAGCGGGTCGAGGTTGGTCAACCGCTGCTGTTGCGACAGGTTGTCGTTGGTCAGCTCTCTCAAGTCAGCGAGCCTCTGTTCAACCCGTCGCAGCGCGGTATTGTAGGGTTCCAGAAACGCCGGTTCGCCCGTAATGATGAAGCCGCGCGCGCCGGTTTCGGCATCCTGAAGGTCGGAGAGCAGCGCCTCCAGTTGTTGGATGACGAGGAAAGCGCGGTTTTCCAAGCGGTCGGATCCGGTCATCGAGCGGCGGTCGGTCACCCACCGCCCGCCGAGGGCGGCCAGAATGGCCAGGGCCAAAAAGACTGTTAAATACCAAACGGGGCGTTTAATCATAATCCCTCCCCCCCCCCCCCCCCGGCCTCATTGTCGCTAGGAGCTGCTCTTCGGCGGGCGGGACTTTCATTCCATCATTAAGCAAACGGTCTCGCCGATTTGCGACGTTGAATAAGGAGTGAATCGCGATTACATTTTGCCGTAACTTGAGCATCGCCCCAAAAATGATCCTCGTGGTGGAGAACGAGCGACTGGTGGCGGCCGATCTGAAGATGCAGCTTGAACGCCTGGGATATGGGGTGAGCGGCCCGGTCGCCACCGGCGAGGCGGTGTTGGCCCAGGTCGCCGCCCACGCGCCCGACCTCATCCTGATGGATGTCATGCTCGACGGAGCAATGGATGGCATTGCCGCGGCGCGAGCGCTGCCGAAGCACCCCGTGATTCCGGTGGTGTTTCTCACCGCGCACTCCGATCGACCGACCGTGCAACGTGCCGGGGAAGGCGCACCCTACGGGTATATCATCAAGCCTTTCACCCCCGCGGAACTAGGGATCGCGGTTGAGATGGCGTTTCACCGTGTCGCCGCCGAGGAGCAACTGCGCCAGGCGGAAGCCCGGAGCTACGAGGCCCAGCGTTTGGACGCCCTTGCCGCGGTGACCGCGGCGGGGCAAGATGAAGAGAGGCTCCGGGCCCTGACCCGCAACTTGATGGAGGAGCAGGAAGCCGAGCGCGGACGTTTGGCCCTCGAATTGCACGACAACGTGACGCAACCACTCAGTGCCATTGCGTTTCGCGGCGAAGCGCAGGCCCGCAAGCTCAGGGCGCGCGACGCTCCGGCAAAGAGCGAACAGCGGGCTCTCCTGCAATTGATCGGTGAGACCGCCGTGGTGGCCGAACGCATCTCGCGCAAGCTGCGACCCGGCGTGCTGGATCTGCTGGGCCTCGATGCCGCGTTGCACGAGATCAGCACAGAGTTCACCAAACGAACGGGCGTGCCGATCAAACTGGACTGTGCGCCGCTCGGTGAGCGGCTGCCAGCCAACATCGAACTCACGCTTTGCCGCAGCGTCCAGGAAGCCTTGGAAAACGTGGAGGCACACGCCCACGCTCAGCACGTCAACCTGCGCCTGACGAAGCAGGGGAAAAACGTTGAGTTGGCGATTGGCGACGACGGCGTCGGTTTTGATCAAGATCATCTGCCGACCAAGAGCGAAGCGGCGCGCGGCCTTGGCTTGTTCGGCATGCGCGAACGGGTGGCGGCCGCCGGCGGCGCCCTGAGCGTCAAGTCTGCTCCGGGTCAAGGCACCACCATTTGCGCGCGGATTCTGCTTGGCGGTTGATGCCGCGCTGCGCGTTCGGCGCCTTGCTCAGCAAAATCGCACCTCGGCGGGCGCGTTTTGCTCGTCCCAGAAACTGCCGGCTCGGCACGAGACACTCTTCCTCCCGCCAAGCGGACGGCATTGCCTCTGGCGCAGTGGAGTCAGGCAGAGAGGCCTCCAAGGCTCGGATCATCCCGGCGGCTGACAACAGTCCCCAGTCCTCTGCCCTGACGCGCGGCGTCGGGTAGGGCCTATCACCGTCGAGAAGCAAAATTGCACCACCACTGAGGCCGTCGGGATCGCCGCCGGGCATTGTCGACCCATTGTCGCCACAGCCGGTTTGGCAAAAGTCGGCGCCAAAAAAACCCCGCAACCTTCAGGGCGGCGGGGCATAAACTGGCGGGATGGACGAGACTCGAACTCGCGACCTTCTGCGTGACAGGCAGACGCTCTAACCAACTGAGCTACCACCCCGTGAATCGGGAAAGAGGCGGCAACGTAGATTCCGAGGGAGGGGTGTCAAGCGTCCTTTGGAAACTCACTTTGGACCTTTTTTTGGAAGAATTTCAGCGCGTCTTCCCGGTCCCGGGCGATCTGGGCCCGAAGTTCGTCCATGCTGCCGAACTTGCTTTCCGGGCGCAGGAAATGGAGCCAGTTGACCGTGATTTTCGCCCCGTAAGTGAGCGCCGAATCGTCGAGCAAATGCACTTCCAGCCGCGGCTGCGTCGCCGCCCCGACCGTCGGGCGCAGGCCGTAGTTGGCCACGCCGCGCAGCACCTGGCCCGTGACCGTCGGCACCTCCACGGCATACACGCCGTAACAAGGCCGGAAGTCCGGCGCCCACGCGATGTTCAGCGTCGGGAACCCCATGGTGCGGCCGAGCTGCTGGCCGCGTTCGACCAGCCCCTCCGCAAAATAGGAATAGCCCAGCAGCGCGTTGACCTCGGCGATGGCGCCGGCCGCCAGCAGTTCCCGGATGCGCGAGCTGCTGATCGGCGCGCCGTTGTGGTTGAGCCGCGGCGCGCTGAACACCGCCACCCCCTGCGGGCGTGCGTCCTCGACGAGGAGGGCCACGTCGCCCGTGCGCCCGCGGCCGAAGCGCCAGTTCTCGCCGACATAGACCGCCGACAGGGTCGGCAGGCTGCGCTTGAGCAGCGCGACGAATTCCCGCGCGTCCACCGCCGCGAACTCGCGGGAAAAATTCTGCTCGATGAGAAAATCGATGCCCAGCCGCGCCAGCACGGCGCGCTTCATCCCGGGCGGCATGAGCAGCCGCGTCGGGTTCTCCGGCCGGAAGAGCGTGCTGGGATGCGGCCAGAAGGTCAGCACGCCGGCCAGGCCGCCGCTGCGCCGCGCGGAATGGAGGGCGGACTCGATGACCGACTGGTGCCCGAGGTGCAGGCCGTCGAACATGCCGATGGCCAGGTGCAGGGGTTGCGCCGGCAGTGTCGCCGCGCGGGCCAGGCCGTCGAACTGGAGCCGCGGGTTCACAGCGCCACGCTGGGCGCCGCCTGGTAAACCGGGATGAGGCGCTTTTCGATTTCCGGCAGGGACAGCGCCTCGATCTGGTCGAGCGGGAGGCACTGATCGATCGTGAACTTGCCGCTGGCCGTGCGGCGCAGGGCCGAGAGATGCGCGCCAGGGCCGAGTTTCTGCCCGAGGTCGCCCGCCACCGTGCGCACATAGGTGCCCTTGGTGCAATCGAGGCGGAAGGTCAGCTTCGGCAGCGCGAACGAGAGCAGGTCGAACGCGGCGATGCGGATGAAGCGCGGCTCGCGCTCCACTACCTCGCCCTTGCGTGCCAGGTGGTAGAGCTTCACGCCGCCGATCTTGATTGCCGAGTGCATGGGCGGGATCTGGTATTGGTCGCCGAGGAAGGTCTTCATCGTCTCACGCACGTGGGCTTCCGCCAGCTCCGGCACGGGGCGGGTTTCCATGATCTCGCCCTCGGCGTCCTGCGAGTCGGTGATGACGCCCAGCGTGGCCTCGCCCTCGTAGACCTTGTCGACGCTCATCAGGTATTGGGAAATGCGCGTGGCCTTGCCGATGAGCATGACCAGCACGCCGGTCGCCATCGGGTCGAGCGTGCCGGCGTGGCCGATCTTCTTCATCTGCAGCTTGCGGCGCAGGTGGTAGACCACGTCGTGCGAGGTGAGTCCCTTGGGCTTGTCCACCAGCAGGACGCCCTCCATCTCCTTCGGCGGTTGCAGGCTCATTTCTTGGCGGCGTCGACTTCGGCCAGCCGGCGGATGATGGCCGCGACGAGCTTCGGGTAAAAACCGGCCAGCGTGTCCGGACAATTCAGGCCGGCGGCGCTGGCGTGGCCGCCGCCGCCGAACTGGGCCGCGATCGTGTCGACGCGATAGGTGGCATTCTTGGCGCGGAGGCTGGCCTTGATGGTGCCGGGCCGCTCCTCGATGAGCACGCCGATCTCGACGCCCTCGATCGAGCGCGCGTAGTCGACCAGGCCCTCGGTGTCCTCCACCGTGGCGTCGACCTCCTCAAAGATGCCTTGCGGGAGCACGCCGATGCAGAAGCGGCCGCCGCCCTCGAGCTTGAGGGAGCTGATGTAGTGCTGCAGCAGCTTCAGCTTGCCGGAGGATTCGCGTTCGAAGAGCTCCATGCCGGCCTGCGCCGGGTTGGCGCCCTTCGCCACGAGATCGCCGCAGATCTTGAAGACGCGGTGCGTGGTCGAGGGGAAGCGGAACTGGCCGGTATCGGTCATGATGCCGGTGTAGAGCGCCTGCGCCGTGGTCGGGTCGACCTCGATGTCGGCGTCGAAGAACATCCCCGCCAGGATCTCGGCCGTGGCGGCCGAGCCGGTGTCGACGAAGTTGCGCTTGGCGAAGCCCCCGTTCGAGACGTGGTGGTCGAAGCACGCCAGCGGCGCCGGATAGAGGAGCTTCACCTTCTCGCCGGCCCGGCCGTGATCGGCGCAGTCGGTGAAGATGGCCAGCCGGCCGGGCGGCAATTCGTCACGCGAGAAAAAGGGCGTGTCGCCGATCAGGAACTTGATGCGCCGCGGCACCGGGTCCGGGTTCATGCACACGGCGTCGATCCCGAGCGAGATGAGCACGCGGCAGAGCGCGACCTGCGAGCCGATGCAGTCGCCGTCGGGCCGCTGGTGGCCGATCACGACGACCTTCTGGTCCTCGAGCTCCTGCAGGAGGACGGCGAAGCGCCCGGCGAACTTGGTGAAGTAGCTCACGACGGCTTGCCTTCCCGGCGGTCGATCTCGCTCAGCAACGCCTCGATCCGCAGCGTGCGGGGCGCGTGGTTGTCATGCACGAAGGCCAGCAGCGGCACGTGGCGGAGGATGACGTTCTTCGCCACGGTCTCGCGGATCGCGTCGCGCCGCCCGACCAGCCATTTGCCGGCTTTTTTGGCGGCCGTCTCGTCGCCGAGCACGGAGTAGAAAATCTTCGCCTCGCGCAGGTCGCCGGTGACCTCGACGCCCGTGATGGTGATGGCCACCGCCTCGCTGCTGTAGCGCTTGCGCAGGAACGCGCTGATTTCGCGCTGCATCAGCTCATTGACGCGGAGGAGTCGGTTGCTCATCGGATTTTCGTTTCGGATTCTTGATTTTCGATTTCTGAGAGCAACCGTTTTCCGGCAGGCGAAGCCCGCGAAGCCAAAATCAAAAATCAGAGCGACGCCCGGACCTTCTGGATTTCAAAGCACTCGATCTTGTCGCCCGGCTGGTAGCCATCGTAGCCGTCGAGGCGGATGCCGCACTCGAGGCCCGCGCGGACCTCGTTGGCGTCGTCCTTGAAGCGGCGCAGCGTGCCGACCTTGCCCTCGAAGACGCTGTCCTTGCCGCGGCGGACGCGGGCGGCGGAGTTGCGGGTGATCTTGCCCTCGGTGACGAGGCAGCCCGCGACGAAGCCCTTGGCGACCGGGAACACCTGGCGCACCTCGGCGCCGCCGGTCTTGTTTTCCTTGAGATCGGGGTCGAGCAGGTCGGCCATCAGCTCCTTCACGCGGTCGCCGAGCTCGTAGATGATCGCGAAGCTCTCGATGATGACGCCGGCGTGCTTGGCCACCGCGACGACGCCGTTTTCCTGCTTCGTGTTGAAACCGATGATGAGCGCCTTGGCCGCGCTGGCCATCTGGACGTCGTTCTTGCTGATGATGCCCACGTCGGAGGCGACGATGTCGAGCGAGACCTTGGTGCTCTTGATGCCCTCGAGCACGCTCTTCACGGCCTCGAGCGAACCGTAGACGTCGGACTTGATGACGACGCGCAGGGTCTTGGCCTGGGTGGCGGCGATGTTGGCGAAAAGGGCGTCGATCGACGTGTCCTTCGGGACGGCGTCCTCGGTGACCGTCTCCTTCTTGAGGCGGTGCTCCTCCTCCTCGGCGAGGTTCTCGGCCTCGCGGGCGTTCTTCACGACGGTGAACTTGGAACCGGAATCCGGCGAACCGGACCAGCCGATGACGCGCACGGGCATGGCCGGCAGCGCCTCCTTCACGGTGTTGCCCTGGTCGTCGAACATGGCGCGGACCTTGGCGAAATGCGGGCCGCACACGATGGCGTCGCCGACGCGGAGCGTGCCGCGCTGGACGATGACGGTCGCGAGCGGGCCGCGGCCCACGTCGACCTGCGACTCGATGACGACGCCGCTGGCCTCGGCCTTCGGGTTGGCCTTGAGCTCGAGCACGTCGGCCTGCAGCAAAATCATTTCCAGCAGCTCGGTGATGCCCTGGCCCTTGAGGGCGGACACCGGCACGGTGACGGTTTCCCCACCCCAGTCCTCGGGGGCGATCTGGCGCTCCTGCATCTGCTGCTTCACGCGGTCGATGTTGGCGCCCTTCACGTCCATCTTGTTGACGGCGACCATGAGGGCGACCTTGGCGTCCTGCGCGTGCTTCAGCGCCTCGTCGGTCTGCGGCATGAAGCCGTCATCCGCCGCGACGACGAGCACCGCGATGTCGGTGACCGAGGCGCCGCGCGCGCGCATCTTGGTGAAGGCCGCGTGGCCGGGGGTGTCGAGGAAGGTGATCTGGCGGCCGTTGTGCTCGACCTGGTAGGCGCCGATGTGCTGCGTGATGCCGCCCGCCTCGCCCTCGGCGACATGCGCCTTGCGGATGGCGTCGAGCAGGGAGGTCTTGCCGTGGTCGACGTGGCCCATGATGACCACGACCGGCGGACGGAGCGTGAGATTCTTGATGTCCTCCTCGCGCGCCTTCTCGGCCTTGTTGATCTTGGCCTTCTCCGGCGTGATAACCGGCACGGGGGCCTCGCCGCGGTGCTTGATGTCGAGGAGGAAGCCGTGCTTCTCGCCCAGCTTGGTGGCGACGGCCTCGTCGATCGACTGGTTCATCGACGCGAAGATGCTCATCTCCATCAGTTCCGAGATGAGCTTGAACGGCTTGAGGCCGAGCGCGACGGCGAAGTCCCGCACGATGATCGGCGGCTTGAGATGGATGATTTTGACCCCACCCTCCTCGGTGACCGTGATGGCGGTGGCCGACGGGGCGGCGGCCGTCGACAGCGGCGGGGCGGGGCGGAAGGCCGGCGGCGCGGACGGACGGGCGGACGGGACCGGCGGCGGCGCGATGGGGGCCTTGGACATCGGGGGCGGCGCGACGGGCGCGGGCCGCGGGGCAAACGCCGCCGGGGCCGGGCGCGGCGACATCGGAGCGGCTGAAAGGGGGCGCGGGGCGACCGGCAGCGGGGCCTTCATCTGCGGCGCGGGCGGCGGCGGCTTGGGCGCGGACACCGGCGCCGGCGGCTGGGCGGCGGCTTTAGCCGCGGCGAGGGCCTTGGCGGCCTCTTCCTTCTCGCGGGTGATGTCCTGGACCGTCTTCACGAAGACCCCGGCGGGCAGTTTCACGTGCGAAGCCTCGCCCATCAGCGGCGCCGTGGCGTGCGGGGCCTCGGCCACTGGCGCGGCCGGGGCCGGCGCGGCGGCGGGCTTGCCGTATTTCTTCTCGATCTCGTCGTAGTAGATTTTGCTGACCGTGCTCGAAACCGACTTGGTATCCGCCGCGACATAGCCCTGCTCCTTGAGCCAGGACAACATGTCCTTGGGCTCAATGTTGTATTGCTTGGCGATCTCGTGGATACGGGCACTCATTCAGTATTTTGGGGCGCGGAAAAAATGGGCTGGGTGATCTGTTCAGGAACCAGAAACCTTGGCGATGAGGCCGGCGGCCTCCTCCTCGGTGAAACCGAAGCCGACGAGGTCGGACGCCTCGACGCCCTCGAAGGCGGCGGGCGAGTTGATGCCGTTGGCGACGAGGCGCTCGGCGACGGCCTTGTCGAAGCCGTAGGTGCCGACGAACAGGGCGATGGCCTGCGCGCGCGGGTCGGCGGCGACGACCTTGAACTCCTCGATGTCGAGGCGCCAGCCCACGAGGCGGGAGGTCAGGCGGGCGTTCTGGCCCTTGCGGCCGATGGCGACGGCGAGGTCGTCGTTCACCACGCGGACAAGCAGGCGCTTGTTCTTTTCGTCGAGGATGATCTCGCGCGGCACGGCCGGCTTGAGGGCCTCGATGAGCATTTCCTTCGTGTCGGCGTGGTAGGGAATGATGTCGATCTTCTCGCCGCCGAGCTCGCGCACGATGCTCTTCACCCGGGCGCCGCGGGCGCCGACGCAGGCGCCGACCGGGTCGACCTTCGGGTCGGTGCTCGTGACGGCGATCTTCGTGCGGTAACCGGGCTCGCGGGCGAAGGCCTCGATCTTGACGGTGCCGTCGGCGATCTCGGTGACCTCGAGCTCGAAAAGGCGGCGGACAAACTTGGGGCTGGCGCGGCTGAGGATGATCTCGGGGCCGCGGCTGCTGTTCTCGATCTCGAGCAGGATGCAGCGGATGCGCTCGCCGGGGGCGTATTCCTCGCCGGGGACCTGTTCCTTGCCCGGCATGACGGCCTCGGCCTTGCCGAGGTCGATGAAGAGGTCGTTGCGCTCGCGGCGGCGCACGGTGCCGCTGACGATGTCGCCGACGGAATCCTTGAAGTCGTCGTAGATGCGTTCCTTCTCGAAGGCGCGCAGACGCTGCATGATCGCCTGCCGCGCGGTCTGCGCGGCGATGCGGCCGAGGTAGGACGGATCGATTTCCCGGTCGATGGTGTCACCGATGACGGCGCCCGGCTTGAAGACCTGCGCCTTCTCGACGTGGATCTGCAGCTTCGGGTCGGACACGGAATCAACCACCTTGAGCTGGGACCAGGCGTTCAGCTGGCCGTTCTTCGGGTTGATCTCGATCTTGAGCTCCTGGCCCGAGTTAACGCCCTTCAACGCCGCCGTCTTGATGGCATTGACGATGGTGGAGATCATGTCGGCACGGGGAATGCCCTTCTCCTTCTCCATGTATTCGAGGACGGACAGGATTTCGCTGCTCATGGTGTGTTTTGATTAATGGGAAAAAAAAGGCGGACCCGAGGGCCCACCTTTTAGAAAGTGAACTAGTTATATGGGGGCGGAAGATATTGCGTCGCGCGAACGCTTGTCAAGCCCCCGGCAAGTTTTCTCTGCGTCAGCGACTTGCGCGGGCCTCGCATTCCAAAATCCAGCCCAGCAAACCCTGCGCCCAGCCATGGCAGAGCGGCTGGTCGGCCAGGCCGGCCAACCCAAGTTTCGGCATGATTTTTTTCACCGGATCCGGCACATCGCCCAGAAACCAGTGAAACCACGCGCCAAACCGGTCCTCGCCGGTCTCGGCGGTCACCAACGGCAGGAAACCGTCGCACACGAGGTTGTCCAACCGGGTGCCGCCGACCGCCTCCCCGGTGAGGTCGCGCGCGAAGGTCTCGCGCAATTTTTTCAGCTGCAGCGCCTGCCGGGCGGGTTTTGTCGGGGCGAGCGCCTTCGCCTCCGCCGGGAGGGCCATGCGCCGCAACTGCTCCGGCCAGTCCGGCCGCGCCGCGGCCCACTGGTGATACTGCCGCAGCCGCGTGAGCGGATGGTTGGCCGGACGCACGCCCTGCAATTGCCAGGCCGCCCCGCCCGCCGCGAAAACTTCCTCCGGCTTCACTCCCGCCCACGACTGCAGCGGAAACTGCGCGGCGATCCGCAGCATCGCCGCGCGGTTCTGCCGGTAGCCGAAAACCTCCAGCGCGGTGTGATGCGCCGCGTCCGTCCAGCCGAGTTTGCCTATGCGCACCTTGGCGAAGCGCACCTTTTGCCGCCAGCGCTCCGTCGCATGGCCGTGCAGCAGCGGCCGCAGCTCCGTCGCCGGCAGAGCCGCGAGCCCGGCGAACCGTTCCCACTCGTCGCGGGCGGTGATGTTCTCGAGCGCGTCGTCCGACGCGTATTCCTCGAGGTCGCGGTGCAGCAGCGGCAGGAGCACGAGCGTCGGAATCTCGCGGCCATCGCGGTGCACCACGGGTTTCCCGCCGGCCGCCAGCGGAAACAAAACCACGTGCAACGCCACGTTGTCGTAGGCGCGGTCCGCCGCGTGGCCATGGGCGCGCCAGTCCGCCGCGTGGAAGTGCACCTCCACATCGCCGGTGACCGTTCCGCCACCGATCACCAGCCGGGCCGCGCGAAAGTCCGGCCCGCCGAGCAGGTTCCATTGGCCCGTGAAGCGGATCTCCAGCGGCCGCCCGTCGGCGAGCACCAGCCGGTGCTGGGCAAAGTCGCCGCGCAGCCAGATCTTCTGCACGACGCGCTCGGTGAGCGTGAACGGGCCGTAGAGGCCCGACATTTCCGCGACATGATGGTTCGTTGAGGCCATGGGATCCGCACCCGCCGCATGGCCCGCGCGACGAACTTGCGACGGAAGACTGGGCGAAAGACCCCGGAGACGGCGAGACGAAACACGCGCCGGGTGGAAAGAGGAACTTCCCGGAGGCGGAGGCTATTTGGTCCCGACGACGATCACCTCAAAGGTGTCGGGCAGGATAGGCGCCCGGCCGTTGCCCGTCGCGGGCTTCGGGCCGCGCTGCGCCGTGGAGGTGAACACCCGGCCGGTCTTGGGATCGAAGGCCACGGTCCGGGCGCCCGGGGCGGTCGACACGGTCGGGAGCGGCGAATACTTGTCGGCCGACTCCTGCTGGATGATCGACAGCGTGCCGTCGGGGTTCGTCGTGAAGATGCGGCCCGTCGCGGGATCGAACGCGAGCCCGTCGGGATCCTCGCCGCTGGCGGGCGTGGCGATGACCTTGCCGGTGTCGCTGTCGAGCACGACGACCCTCTTGTTGGCGCAGGCGGCGAACACGCGGTGGTGCGCCGGGTCGACCGCGAGGCCGGTGCCGCCCTCGCCGGGCGCGAGGGACCACTTGGCCTTCGGCTGGAGCGTCTGCAGGTCAAAGACGAACACCGCGCTCTTGTCCTCCGCGAGGACGAAGCCCGAGCCGCGGCCGTCGAAGCCCAGCGCCTCGAGCTTGCCCTCGCCAAATTTCACGGTCCCGACGATGTCGCCCGAGGTGGCCTCGATCACGGTGACGTCGCCGCTGCCGTGGTTGGCGGCGTAGACGCGCTTGGTCGCGGGATCGTATTCGATGGCGTCGGGATTGGCGCCGGTGGATTTGATCTGCTTGATCGTCGCCAGCGTCTTGAGGTCGAACATCGTGATGAGGGCGTCGGTGCCGCTGCTCGCGAAGCCGTGGCCGGCCTCGGCCGCGATGGCGGCGCCGTGCGCGCGGACGACGGGCCCGATCTCGCCGACTTTCTTCCCGCTGTCGGCATCGAGCACCTCAAAACGCGTGGTGTGGGAGACGTAGAGGCGGCGCGCGCCGGGATCGACGCTGAGATAATCGTAGCCGGCGGCGTCGCCGCCGATCCTGTAGTGGGCGACGACCTGATAGTTGGCGGGTGCGGCAAACGCCGAGGCAACAGCCGCGAGCGCGGCGCCGAGCAGGAGGCGGGGCATGATTTTCATGGAGGGAGTCAGCTTAGGACGGGGATAAGACGGCGCAATGATGGGATTATTACATCTGCGTCTGGCGTTTTCTCGCCCGGGCGGCCGCCGGCCGGGCGCAAAGCCAATGGATTGACAGCCGGTTCATTCATCCTTTCGTGAGAGCCAGAAGGAGAGGTGGCAGAGTGGTCTATCGCGGCGGTCTTGAAAACCGCTGAACCGCAAGGTTCCGGGGGTTCGAATCCCTCCCTCTCCGCCA
>JAQSCO010000046.1 GCA_029945445.1 Lacunisphaera sp.
CCCCGACGGCATAGGGCATTTGGGCATTCCCGGCCAAAACATGAAAATGGCTGCCCGGGTAGGGATCGAACCTACGACCAAGTGATTAACAGTCACCTGCTCTACCACTGAGCTACCGGGCAGTGGCAAAAAGAATGGCCAAAAAGAGACGGCTGGGAGGGGTTGTCAACCCCTCTGTCGTGTAAAAACGGGGAATTTCAGCCTGCGGCGGAAGTTTTGGTTGCATCGGTCCGGCGCGCTCTTTCAACTCGGTCCTCTTTTCCATTACGCCTGCCTCCAATTCCGGAGTCACAGGGGGAACGAAACCATGAAGAAATACCAACTCACTGTCACGACGCGCGAAGGCACCGGCCGCAGCGCTTCCCGTCGCCTCCGCAAGGCCGAGAAAATCCCCGCGATTCTCTATGGCAAGCACACGAAACCCAAGAGCCTGGCCGTCAACGGCCCCGAGTTCGTCAAGCTCCTCAAGGAAATCCGCGGCAGTGCCGCCCTCATCGAGCTGAAGCGCGATGCCGGCGCCACCGCGCTTTCCTTCCTCCAGGAAATCCAGCGCGACCCGATCACGGACAAGTATCTCCACCTCGACCTTCAGGAAGTGAAGGAAAACGAGAAGATGATCATCAACGTGACCCTTCACATCGTCGGCGAGGCCTACGGCGTGAAGACCGAGGGCGGCATCCTCGAGACCGCTTCCCACCGCCTGCGCATCCGCTGCCTCCCGAAGGACCTGCCGGCGTTCATCGAGGTCAACGTCACCGAGCTTAAGGTCGGCGAGACCATCCACGTCAGCGAGCTCAAGCCCATCGCGGGCGTCGAGTTCCTCGACGACAAGAACCAGGCCGTCGTCATCTGCGTCGAGCCGCCCGCCGAAGAAGTCGTCGCCACCCCGGCCGCCGATGCCGCCGCTCCGGCCGATGGCACGGCCGCCCCGGCCGCCGATGGCACCGCCCCTGCGGCTGGTGCTGCTCCGGCCGCCGGTGCCAAGCCCGGCGACCCGAAGGCCGCCGCTGCCGCGCCCGGCAAGGGCGATGCGAAGGCCGCCGCGCCCGCGGCTGGCGCCAAGCCCGCCGCCCCCGCCAAGAAGTAATTTCATTCCACGGGCCGTCCGTTCGCGGACGGGCCGTTTTGCAAGCTGTTCTTTGAGTCATGTCCGTCACGCTGATCGCTGGACTGGGCAACCCCGGGCGCGAATACGCCGGCACCCGCCACAACCTCGGTTTCACCGTGGTTGAGGCGCTCGCTGCCGCCGAAGGCCTCAAGTGGAAAGCAGAATCCCGCTTCGAGGCCTCGACCGCCCGCTGGGATGTCCGCCCCGGCGTCACCCGCCTGCTCGTCAAGCCGGCGACCTTCATGAACGACAGCGGCCGCGCCCTGCGCGCACTGCTCGACTTCCATAAGGCCGCCGTCGGCGACCTCATCGTGGCCTACGACGATCTCACGATCGACACGGGCCTGGTGAAGGTGTCCGTCACCGGCAGCGCCGGCGGCCACAACGGCGTCGCCAGCCTGCTCGAGCACCTCGGCGGCGGCTTCGTCCGCTACCGGCTCGGCATCAACGAACCCCGCCCCGCGGCGATGGACCTCAAGGACTTCGTGCTAGGAAAATTTTCCAAAGAACAAACCCAAATCATTGACCAAAAACTGAACACTTTCGTGGACGGCCTCCGCCTGCTGCTCAACCGCGGGCCCGCCGAAGCCATGAATCAACTCAACCGCCGAGACCAACATGACCCAGACCAAGCGTAACTACAAAGCCACCTTCATCCTCGACAACCGCGGCAAGGAAGACTCCGTCGACCAGCTCATTGAGGGCGTGAAGAAAGAGATTTCCGCCGTGCAGGGCGAAGTCACCGCCGTCGAGAACCTCGGCCGCCGCGAGTTCGCGCGCAAGACCGACGACAAGTTCCCCGGTGGCGTCTACGTCCAGATGAACTTCTCGGCCCCCGGCGCCGCCCCCGCCCAGCTGCACGAGCGCCTGCGGCTCAACGACAGCGTCTACCGCGCCCTCGTCGAGAACGCCTAACCGCGTTTTCGCCGCCGCCCCACTCCCATGGCCAATCTCAACAAAGTGATGCTTATCGGCAACCTGACGCGCGACCCGGAGCTCCGGGTCACGCCGAAGGGCACCGCCATCTGCCAGTTCAGCCTGGCCGTGAACCGCAAGTTCAAGGACGAGTCCGGCGGCGAGCGCGAGGAGGTCACCTACGTCGACATCGAGGCTTGGAGCAAGCAGGGTGAGACCATCGCAAAATATTGCACCAAGGGCCGCCCGCTTTTCGTCGAGGGCCGCCTGCGCCTCGACCAGTGGGAGGACAAGACGACCAAGGAAAAGCGCAGCCGCATGAAGGTCGTGCTCGAGAATTTCCAGTTCCTCGGCAGCGGCCGCGCCGACGGCGCCGCGCCCGGTGGCGGCGAGGGTGGGGAAGCCCGCTCCTACGCGCCCCGGCCCAGCGCCGCCCCCAAGCCCGCCGCCCCCGCGGCGCAGGAAAATCTCGACGAAGACGTGCCGTTTTGAGCCGCGCCCGCCGCATCCCTTTAATCAAAATCATCCAACACCGTTCCGATCATGGCTAATCACGAAGTTCTCCTCCTCAAACCGGTCGACGGCCTTGGCGCCGAGGGCGACCAGGTCAAAGTCCGCGCCGGCTACGCGCGCAATTTCCTCCTGCCCCAGGGCAAGGCGGTGCCGCTCACGCAGGCCAACCGCAAGCACGTCGAGGCCCTCAAGCGGGCCCGCGGGCTCCGCGAGGCCAAGGAACTCGACGGCGCGCAGGCGCTCGCCAAGCAGATCGAGAAGGCCGGCATTGCCATCGCGGTGAAGACGGGCGAGGGCGGCAAGCTCTTCGGCGCCGTCACCACGAACGACATCCACGCCAAGCTCACCGCGGCCGGCATCACGATCGAGAAGCGCCGCATCCATCTCGGCCAGCCGATCAAGACCCTCGGCAAGCACGAGGTGAAGATCAAGCTGCACGCCGACGTCAGCGTCGACCTCGTCTTCGACGTCGTCTCCGAAAACCCGATCGAGCCCGCCGCGTCGTAACGTCCCCCGCGGCGTTCCGACCCCCCACCGGCCATGGCCCTGACGCCCGTTACCTCCCGGCGCGACCGGCCGGCTTCGGAACAGACGCTGCCCGCGTCGGCGCCCGATCGTTCCCCGCCGCACAGCGCGGAGGCCGAGGAACACGTCATCGCCTGCTGTCTCCTCGACGGCACCGACACCATCGCGCGCTGCCTGGAGGCGCGCCTGGCGGCCGACTCGTTTTATTTCCCGGCCAACCGGCTCCTCTTCGAGATCATCACCGAGCTCTACCAGAAGGGCGCGGCGGTCACGCTGGAGGTGCTCGCCGAGGAACTGAAGACCCGCCGCCAGATCGAGGCGGTTGGCGGCTTCGCCTACCTGATGCAGGTCACGGGCAAGATCCCGACGACCGCCCACGCCGGCTACTTCATCGAGAAGGTCCGCGAGAAGCACCTGCTGCGCGAGCTCATCCGGGCCGCGACCGGCGCCGTCGAGCAGGCCTACAGCTTCACCGGCGGACTCGAGGAGTTCGTCGACAAGGTGGAACAGGACCTCTTCAAGGTCACGCAGGACCGCGTGAGCGACAGCGCCCAGGAGATCAAGGAATCCGTCAAGGCAGCCAACATGGTCATCGCCAAGCTGCTCATGAAGAAGGGCGAGCTCACGGGCGTGACGTCGGGCTTCAAGGACCTCGATGCGATGACCTTCGGCTTCCAGCGGCAGGAGATGATCGTGATCGCGGCCCGTCCCTCCATGGGCAAGACCAGCTTCGCGCTGAACATCGCCGAGGCCGCCGCCCTGCCCAAGCCCGGCAAGGCCGAGCCCGTGCCGGTCCTGATCTTCTCGCTCGAAATGAGCTCGTCCCAGCTCGCGCTGCGCATGCTGTGTGCCCGCTCGCGGGTGAACATGAAGCTGCTGCGCGACGGCCTGGTCAGCCGCGATGGCCACGAGGTCAATGCCCTCGGGCAGGCCGGGGAGGAATTCAAGAAGGCCCCCATCCTCGTCGACGACTCGAGCAATCTCACGATCATGGAAATGCGGGCCAAGGCGCGCCGCATCTACGCCCGCAAGAAACTCGGCCTGATCATCGTCGACTATCTCCAGCTGGTCAGCGGCACGGACTCCCGCGCGCCGCGCGAGCAGCAGGTGGCGGAAGTTTCCCGCGGATTAAAGGCCATGGCGAAGGAACTAGACCTGCCGGTGATAGTCCTAAGCCAGCTCAACCGCTCGTCGGAGAAGGAGAACCGCACGCCCCGCCTGTCGGACTTGCGCGAATCCGGCTCCATCGAGCAGGACGCCGACGTGGTCATCATGCTCTCCCGCCCCAAGGATTCCGACGAAAAATTCCAGACCGCCGCCAGTGCGGCGGATTTAATCGTTGCCAAGCAGCGCAACGGGCCGGTAGGTGATTTGAAACTAACTTTCCTTCAAGAAATTACGCGCTTTGAAAACTTCACTCCTTAACCCGGTTCTCCGGGTTTTCTTTGTTTCATTTTTCCTGCTGGCCGCCGCTGCCGGCCTGCGCGCGCAGACCGCCCCGGATGAGCCCGCCGCGCCCGCCCCGCAACCCGCGCCCGCTCCGGTCTACCACATCGGCGCCATCACGATCAAATTTGTGGGCATGGCCAATGTCAGCGAGCAGATCGTGCGGGCCAACATGGCCCTGCGCGAGGACACCGATTTGGATGAGGCGCTGATCGACCGCGACATCCGCTCGCTCTACAAGACCGGCCTTTTCGAGTTCATCGAGGTCAAGCGCGAGGCCCTGGCGGGCAATGCCGTGAACCTGGTGCTGGAGGTGACGCCGAAATTCCGGGTCCTCAGCATCCATTTCGAGGGCAACAAGGTTTACAAGGAGAAGCGCCTCCTGAAGGAAATCAAGAGCTCCGCCAACGGCGCGCTCGACGAACGCCAGATCAAGGACGACGCGCAGAAGCTCTACGAGTTCTACCAGAAAAACGGCTACAACCAGGCCCAGGTCACCTACAGCGTGGACCGCAACCGCAGCACCGGCTTCGGCGCGGTGACCTTCAAGGTCCGCGAGGGCGCCAAGGTGCGCATTACCGCCATCAATTTTGTCGGCAACGACCACGTCAAGGCCAAGAAGCTGCGGGGTGAGATGGAGACCAAGAAGTGGCACATGTTCTCCTGGCTCACCGGCGGCGGCCGCCTGAAGGACGACGAGTTCGACACCGACCTCGGCAAGCTGCGCGACTACTACAAGGAGCAGGGCTACCTCGACGTCGAGATCGCCGAGGACAAGATCACCTTCGACTACCCGAAGCCCGACCGCCTGCTCATCACGATCCGCGTCAACGAGGGCCGCCAATACAGGCTCGGCGACATCAGTTTCACCGGCAACAAGCTCTACCCGTCGCGCCTCCTCCGCCTGATCCCGCGCCAGCGCAAGGGCGAGGTCTTCGTCCCGTCGAAACTGGACAAGGACACGGAGACGCTCGAGGAATTCTACGGCCGCGACGGCTACCTGCAGACGCGCGTCCGCCTCGTCCGCAAGCCCAACCTGCAGACCGGCAACATCGACGTCGAATTCCAGGTCACCGAGAGCGAGAAGTTCCAGGTGGAGTCGATCAACATCGAGGGCAACGACAAGACCAAGAGCATCGTCATCCTGCGCGAACTGGCCCTCGGGCCGGGCGACGTCTTCAGCTCCGTGCTGATGAAGATCAGCAAGCTGCGCCTCGAGAACACCCGCTTCTTCGAGGACCCGGTCAACGTGACCGACGAGTCCACGAACATCCCCGGCCGCCGCAATCTGAAGATCGCCGTCAAGGAGGCCCGCACGGGCAACCTGACATTCGGCGCGGGCTTCAGCTCGCTCGAGAAGGCGGTCGTCTTCGCCGAGGTCACGCAGTCCAACTTCGACCTCTTCAACCGGCGCTCCTTCTTCCAGGGCGACGGCCAGAAATTCCGCCTTCGCTTCCAGATCGGCTCGCAGTCCAGCGAGGTCATCCTCGCCTTCGAGGAACCGTGGCTGTTTGAGCGCGAGCTCGCGCTGGGTTTCCAGATCTTCCGGCAGACCTCGGATTACAACAGCTCCTATTACCAGGAAATCCGCACCGGCGGCGAAATCTATCTCCGCAAGCGCCTCTTCAACTGGCTCGAGGGCCGGCTGTCCTACAGCTACCAGGTCGTCGGCATCGACAACGTCGCGGGCAACGCCCCCATCTCGATCCTCGTGCAGGCCGGCAACACCACCACCTCCCGGATCGGCCTCAGCCTGACGCAGGACACCCGCGACAAGCTCATCAACACCACCCGCGGCAACTACGCGGTGCTGGACCTGAACGTCGCCGGCGGCCCGCTGGGCGGCGAAAACAACTACTACAAGCTGGAGTTCCGCGGCTCGAAGTTCTTCCCGATCGCCGAATTCCAGGACCAGGTCGTGGCGGTCATCGGCCGCACCGGCGTGGCGGACGCCTTCGGTGACAGCCGGAAACCGCATACGCGCACGGTCACGGATCCCAACACGGGCCTGCCGGTCACCTTCGGCCCCTACACGCCCGGGGTGCCGTTCTACGACCGGTTCTTCCTCGGCGGCCCGCAGGACCTCCGCGGCTACGAGTTCCGCACCGTCGGCCCCAAGGACGCCACCGGCGAGCCGCTCGGCGGCAACACCTACGGTTTTGTCAGTGTGGAGTATTCCTTCGACGTGGTGAAGCCCGTGCGCGCCGCGATCTTCTATGACGGCGGCTTCGTGAACGCGGACGCCTACGACTTCAGCCCGGTTGACTACAACGACAACTTCGGTTTCGGCCTGCGTCTGTTCGTGGCCGGCGCTCCCCTCAGCCTTGATTTCGGCATTCCTTTGACCGGGGATAAGTTCAACAAGAAGGGTTCCCAGTTTAATTTCTCTTTCGGCACCCGTTTCTAACCCCCAGAGTCCAACCGTTATGAATAAGATCATCCGCACCCTTATCACCCTCGCCCTCCTTGGCGCCGGTTCCACCGCCCTGCGCGCCGCACCCGACGTCAAGCTCGTCGTGGTCGACATGGCCAAGGTCTACGACGGCCATTACAAGACGGAGGAAGCCAATGCCAAGTTCCGTGACGCCGAGCAGAAGGCCCAGGAGCAGATGGAGGAGTTGAACAAGCAGGGCCAGAGCCTGGTCGACGAATACAAGGAGCTCGTGGAGCAGGCCAAGAGCACCCTCCTGACGTCCGAGGCGCGCGGCAAAATCGAGGCCGAGGTCCAGCGCAAGTATGAGGATGTCCAACGCAAGAACGGGGAGGTCCAGAACTTCCGCAGCAACACGGCGCGTTCCCTCCAGCAGCGGATCAATACCCACAAGTCCCTGCTCCTCGAGGAAATCACCAAGGTCGTGAACGAGATCGCCCGCGCCCAGGGCGCCACGCTGGTCGTCGACAAGTCCGGCCCGTCGCTTTTCGGCATCCCCAGTGTCCTCTATGCCGACGCCAGCTACGACATCACCGAGGCGGTGATCAAGGAAGTGAACAAGGACCGTCCGGCCCCGACCCCGGCCGCCCTCAAGCCCGCCGCCACCACGGCCACGGCCCCGGCCGCGGCCAAGCCTGCCGCGCCCGCGCCGGCGACCCCGGCGCCCTTCTCGGTGCCCAACGTCACGCCGCCGGCCCCCAAGAAGCCGTAACGAAGCCTTGCCAAGCCCTGTTCCACCGAACAGGGCTTTTTTGTGTCCATGCAGGTCGCTTACACCCCCGCTGAGATTGCCGCGATCGTCGGCGCCCAACGCACCGCCGGCTCGACCACGCGCAAGATCGGCGACATCGCCTCCCTGACCGCCGCGCGTGCCGGCGACCTCTCCTTCCTCGGCAATCCGAAATACAAGGCGCAGGTCGCCGAGTCCCAGGCCACGGCCCTGCTGCTGCCGCTCGACCACACCGGCGAGCCCCGCGCGGACCAGGTTTTCCTTTACGTCGAGAATCCTTCGGTCGCCCTGGCCAGGCTGTGCGCCCGCATCGAGCAGACGCTTTGGCCCAAGCCGCCCGCCGGCATCCATCCGAGCTCGGTGGTGGCCCCGACGGCCAAAATCGACCCCACCGCGCACATCGGCCCGCTTTGCGTGATCGAGGAGGGCGTGTCGGTCGGGGCGGGCAGCGTGCTCCAAGCCTCCATCTATGTCGGGCGCGACGCCCGGATCGGCGAAGGCTGCTGGGTGATGCCCGGCTGCTCCATTGGCTCGACCTGCTCGCTGGCCAACCGCGTGCGGCTCCAGCCGGGCGTGGTGGTCGGTTCCGACGGCTTTGGCTACGAGTTTGTCCAGGGCCGCCACGCGAAAATCCCGCAGATCGGCTCGGTCGTCATCGGGGACGACGTCGAGATCGGGGCCAATTCCACCCTCGACCGCGCCCGGTTCAGCCGGACCGTCGTGGGGGAGGGCACCAAGATCGATAACATGGTCCAAATCGCCCATAACGTCGTCATCGGCAAGCATTGCATCCTGTGCGCCCAGGTCGGCATTTCCGGCAGCACCACGCTGGAGGATTACGTCATCCTGGGCGGCCAGGCCGGGGTGGGAGGCCACATCACGCTGGGCAAGGGCACCAAGGTCGGTGGCCAGACCGGCATCGCCTATGACACGCCGCCGGGCAGCTACCTGAACGGCACCCCCGCCATCTCCTACATGCTGGAGCGCCGGCTGCAGGTGCTCCACCAGCGCCTGCCCGACCTCTTCAAGCGCGTCGAGGCACTGGAGAAAAAACCAGAATAGACTTTCCGGTCTTCCGGTTCTCCTCTACTCATGCCGCGACATGAGGGACACGAAGCTTAAGATTTTCTCCGGCTCATCCAACCGCGCACTCGCAGAGGAAATCTGCTCGTCCATCGGCGTGCCGCTCGGCGACGCGACCGTCAACTGCTTCCCCGACGGCGAGTCGTTCGTGAAGATCAACGAGAACATCCGCGGCGCGGACGCCTACTTCATCCAGTCCACCTGCCCGCCGACGAACCATCACCTGATGGAGCTGCTCATCATGATCGATGCCGCCAAGCGCGCGTCGACGCAGCGCATCACCGCCGTCATCCCGTTCTACGGCTACGCGCGCCAGGACCGCAAGGACCAGCCCCGCGTGCCCATCACGGCCAAGCTGGTGGCGAACCTCCTGATGTCCGCCGGCGCGAACCGCGTCCTCGCGATGGATCTCCACAGCCAGCAGATCCAGGGCTTCTTCGACATTCCGGTCGACCATCTCTTCGCCTCGCCGGTCTTCTTCCAATACCTGTCGACGAAGAAGTTCAACAAGCTCGTGGTCTTCTCGCCCGACGTCGGCGGCATGAAGATGGCCTCGGCCTACGCCGACATCCTCGGCGCCTCGCTCGGCCTCGTGGCCAAGAAGCGCGTCAACGCCAACACCGTCGAGGCGATCAACGTGGTCGGCGAGGTGGACGGGTGCGACGTGCTCCTGGTGGACGACATCACCGAGACCGCCGGCACACTCACCGCTGCCGCCAAGATCCTGAAGGAGCATGGCGCCAAGACCATCCGCGCCGCCGTCAGCCATTGCGTCCTGAACGAGATCGCCTACGAGCGGCTCAGGGGCGGCCTGATCGACGAGCTGATCACCACCAATTCCGTGCCGATCGATACGCGCGGCCTCCCGATCACGGTGCTGAGCATCGCGCCGCTGCTGGGCGAGGCCATCCTGCGCATCAACACCAACGAGAGCGTCACGAGCCTGTTTAAAATCAAGGGTTTCTGACCTCGGGTTTGCGGAACAGTCGGAAGCACGCAGTGTCTTTGTCCGCACAATTCCCCTATGAAAATCAAGCCGGTCGCCCTGCTCCTTGCCCTGATTACCTCCCTCCTCGGCCTCACGGCCGGCCTCCTGGCCGCCGAGAAAGCCGCGCCCAAGGCGGCCGCCAAGGCCACCACCCCCGCGGCCGTCGGGGTCAAGATGCCGGCGCTCAAACTCGACGCCACGCCCATCGGCGACAGCAAGACGGTTGTCACCAGCTATGCCGATGTGCTCGAGGCCATCCGCCCGGCCGTCGTCTCGGTTTACTCGAGCAAGATCGTCCGCCAGCAGGTGCCGGACTTCCTCCGCCAGTTCGGCGCGCAGGGCCGGGAGCAGAAGCAGAAGGGGTTGGGCTCGGGCGTCATCATCTCGACCGACGGCTTCATCATCACCAACAACCACGTCGTCGAGGAGGCGGATGAGCTGAAGGTGCTGCTCAACGACGACCGTGAGTTCATCGCCAAGGTCATCGGCACCGACCCGAAGACCGACGTCGCCGTCATCAAAATTGAGGCGGAGAACCTCCCCGCCGCGACCATCGCCGACAGCGCCAAGCTCCGCGTCGGCGACGTGGTGTTCGCCATCGGCAACCCGCTTGGCGTCGGCCAGACCGTCACCATGGGCATCGTCTCCGCCACCGGCCGCCGCGTGGGCATCCTCGACGAGGTCGCCGGCTACGAGGATTTCATCCAGACCGACGCCGCCATCAACCAGGGCAACTCCGGCGGCGCCCTCATCGACGCCCGCGGCCGCCTCGTCGGCATCAACTCCGCCATCATCTCCACCTCGCAGGGCAACATCGGCATCGGCTTCGCCATCCCGGTCAACCTCGCAAACAGCATCATGCACAGCCTGATTGAGACCGGCACGGTCGCACGCGGCTACCTCGGCGTCTCGACCGACGTGCTCGCGCCGGAGATGGCCGAGGGCTTCGGTCTCAAGGGTGACACCAAGGGCGTCATCATCACCGATCTCAATCCCATCGACGGGCCCGCGGCCAAGGCCGGCCTGAAGCGCGAGGACGTCATCACCGCCATCAACGACCGGACGGTCGCCTCACGCGACGACCTGCGCCTCGTGATCGCCCAGACCGCCCCGGGCACCAAGATCACCGTGAAATACCTGCGCGACGGCAAGCCGCAGAGCACCGACGTCACGCTGGGCAAGCTGCCCGAAGATAACGCGGCGGACGGCGAGTTCATCACGGGAGTCTCGGTTGCCCCGCTGACGGCCGACCTGCGCAAGGAGCTGCGCATCGACGACCGCGTCGACGGCATCGTGATCACCGAGATCGCCCCCGGTTCGCCCTACCGGGACAACTTCCCGCAGGGCGCGGTGATCGAGCAGCTCAACCGCATGCCGGTGACCGATCTCGCCTCCGCCAAGAAATCCCTGCGCGACGGCCGTAACATCGCCCTGGTCTACTTCCGCGGCGTGTATCGCTACGTGATGTTCAGCACGCGGTGAGGGCCGGGCAGTTTTAAGGTTTAAGGTATAAGTTTTAAGCCGCCCCAGCCGGGGCCTGCCTGTCCGTCCTCTGGCTTACACCTTAAAACTTAAACCTAGCTCGCCCTCTCAGCTCCCTGGTTTCGTCGCCGGCAGCTTCGCCAGCTCCGGCGGCAGCTGGTCGGCGGGGTAGGTGGGGTAGCTCATCTCGAGCAGCGAATACGTCGGCACGTCGAACTTGGCCAGGCCCGTGCTGCGGTCCACGAGCACGGCGACGGCCACGGTCGTGCCGCCCATCTTCTTCACGATGTCGAGGCACTCCTGCACGCGGCCGCCGCGGGTGATGACATCCTCGACGACGAGGACCTTCTCGCCCGGCCGGAAGGTGAAGCCGCGGCGCAGCACGAGGACGTTGTTCTCCTTCTCGGCGAAAATGAACCGGCTCTTGCACTGCCGGGCGACTTCCTGGCCGATGACGAGCCCGCCCATGGCCGGCGCCAGCACGGTGTCGAAGGCCAGCCCGCCGAGCTTCTGCTTGAGCAGGGCGCCGAGGCGCTCGACGGCCGGCATGTCCTGGCCGACCTGCGCGCACTGGAAGAAGTGCCCGCTGTGCAGCCCCGAGCGGAGGACGAAGTGCCCCTGCAGGAGCGCCTTCGTGCGCAGGAAAATGTCCGTGACCTCTTGTTGAACGGCGTCCATGCGAAAAAAACTGGGGCAATCCGGTGTGGCATGTAAACTGTTTTTCAGTAATTTTCCCCACGTGAATCCCGCCCTCGACAAGCCTCCGCTCGAAGACGAGCTGGGCGACGTGCTGGAGAAGGCCGCGCGCAACGTGCCGCTCTCGATCGAGGGCCTGGCGCTGGCGGCGCAGGTGGACCCCGGCCGGCTGCAGGATGCCCTCGACTACCGGCCGGAACTGACCCAGGCGGAACTCGGGCGGCTCGCCCGCGTGCTGGGCCTGAACGAGGTCGGGCTGAACGCGCTCGCGCAGGGGGCTTACCCGCTGGCCGATCTCGACGGCCTGCCGTTCTGCGTGCACCCGCTGCGCATGCCCTACGGCGTCGGCGTGGCCAACGCCTACGTCGTGTCCACCGGGGGCGACACTGCCATCCTCTTCGACACCGGGGCCAGCCACGCCGAGCTGCACCGGGCCTGGCCGGCGCGCATCCAGGAGATCGAGTCGGTCTACGTGACTCATTTCGAGGCGGAGCACGTCGGTGGTTTGGAGGTGGTGTTGCGGGAAACCGGCTTGGATCACTTCTACGGCCCGCCCAGCGGCCGCTGGCCGCAATGCCGCGGGCTGGGGGAGGGCGAGACGGTGCAGTATGAAAAAATCTCCGTCACGGCCTTCAACACCCCGGGCCATGCCGCCGAGCACAACTGTTACCTGATCAAGGACACCACCGGCGCGAAAGGTCCGGCCCTGCTGATTTCCGGCGACCTGATCTTTGCCGGCTCACTCGGCGGCGGCTACTTCTGCTGCCAGCGCCAGCTCACGCACTCCCGCCGCATCATGGCCCTGCTGCCGGACGACACGATCATCGCCCCCGGCCACGGCCCGCTGACGACGGCGGCCAACGAGCGGCGCTTCAATCCGTTCCTCGCCCTCTGAGAAGCGGAGTCGAAATGGTCGGGGCGAGCCGAATTCAACACGAACTGAAGTTGAGGCTAATAACAGTCGCAGGGTGTCATCTCTGAGTGGGAAAGCGCGATTTCAAAGCCGCTGGACGGTTTTAAGCCTGAGGATCTTGGCCTTCTCCTGATTCTGATGACGAGTCTATGGCGGGCCGCATTTGCCTCATTTGGCTCACCCTTGAGCCGTTGACCGGGCTCCCAACTGTGAGGAGCTATCTGGAGGCGGATGAAGGCGAGGTGGCGGCTATCCAGGGAAGTGATTTTGCGCAAAGAAGCTCATTCTCCCTCAAGACGTGCGATGTAACAATAAGGAACTAAGCAATGAGGAGAGCATGATTCTTCTTATTAAATTTGAAGTAATTCATGCGTGGCGGAAACACTCCTGCTAACTTGTCCAGCACTTCCGAAATATCCTCGTGCCGCATCACGGTTCGCCGACGCTTGCGCATAAGGTGGTAGAACGCGGTCCAGAAGACCGCACTTTCCGTGAAACGGGGACCGTGAGATGGTGCTACAATGGAATAGCAGTCCGGGTTCCGGGTAAAGACGGCGTCCGCCAAACCCTCAACCCCGACCTTGCAGGCAGACACAAATAGCCTGCGGTCATTCAGGCGGCCGTCGAAGATCCGGGCGAATTCCGGAAAGGACAACGGGTCAAGGCGCAAGCCGAATTCCCGGCGGTTGCCGTGGCAGGAAAAGTGCAACCAGCGGTAGTTCGACTGCACAAAAAGCCGCGCCATCTCCCGCAGTTCTTGCTTCGTGCGGATATAATAATAGCGGGGCAGCCGTCCCGGATGCAGGCATAACGTCTCGTAGAGGCGCCGGCCGTCATAGCGATTTGCCTCCTCATCGTCCTCATCAACTGATTCGACGATGAACACCTCGGGCACGGTCTTGGACGACGGGCTCATGAGCGGAGACTAGAGGAGGGAAACGTCCTCGAACGGGTTCGCCGGCTCCGGCCAGACCGTGCGAGCCCAAAAGACCCCCGCGACGCGGACGCCCGGCGCGTGGGTGGCGACGAGGCGCTTGCACGCCTTGAAATGCGCACCGGAGGTCAACACATCATCCACCAGGATAAGCACGCGGCAGCCCGGGGACAGTCCCCGCCAGACGAGGTTGGCGTTGATCTCATCGACACTGCGTGAACCGCCGAGATGGGCGGCGACCGTAGACTCCTTGCAGCCGAACGGAGACTCGACGGTCAGGTCGGGCCGCAGCCCGGCGAGGGTCTGCAGGACATCCACCAAGCGGGAGTCATACTCGGGATGGTCTGCCAATTTGGAGGACGGGATCCCCGCGATCGCCACGTTCTTGGTCACAGCAGCCGCCAGTTCCCGCGCGAACCGGTCGATGGCCGCCAGCTTGTAGCGCCAAGCCGGCGAAGCGCGGAACTTGGGGTGCCGCTTGAAATTCGAAATGAGCTGGTTCGCCTCGGAATCCTTGTAGCTGCCGCGCGCGATGTAGTCGCGGGCGTAGTAGCATTCGTCGTCTGCCCCGATGTAGACCGGCGGGTTCTCGACGATTTCCAGTTTCTTCCACAACCTCACTCTGCGGTCCCCCGGCGTTCGCCGAGTTCCCGGAGGATGTCTTCCATCGTGGAGACTCTGGTTGCGCCCTTTTCGGCAAAGCGGGCTGGCCAGGTGATTTTTCGGTTCTCGAAGCAGGAATTAAGGATCAGGAGCTTGCGCCCTTGGTTAAGCGCAGCCCGCGCCTGGGTAAGCGTGCCGCTGGTTTCGCCGGCCTCGATGATGATGGTGGCCTCAGAAAGGGCGGACATCGTCTCGTTGCGCAGCGGAAAATACAGCTTCTTGCGCGCGAAATGTTCGTGGTGATAGCGGAAAAACGGCACTTGGCTGATGAGTAGGTGCTTTCGCGCGATCTCTTCCTGCAGCGCGGCGTTCTCCTTGGGATAGCTGGCATCGATGGGTGTGCCGATGACCCCCACCACGCGGCCATCGGCTTCAATGGCGGCGGTTAGGGCTGCGGTGTCGATCCCCTTGGCCAAGCCCGAAATGATCGTGAAGCCGGCTTTCGCCAGACCACGCGATAGCTTCCGAGCGCGAGCGAGTCCTTCGTCGGAGGCCTCCCGGGCCCCGACAACTGAGACGCACCGGCTTTCGAGAATGCCGAGGTCGCCCCGGTAATAGAAAAGCTCGACCGGACAGTCGCGCAGGCCCGCAGGATATTGGAAGTCTCCAGCAATGGAGATCGAGAACCCGGACTTGCCCGCAAGAAAGCGGGCAACTTCCTCCCGCCGCGGCCCGTTGAACATTCCCTCCGTATTGAGCAGGTAGTTCGACGGCAGCTGTCCGGCGGAGCGGAGGTTGCCCACCACCGACTTGATCGAATGGTCCAGCTGCGCGAGCAGCACCTCATAGGCGAGCATTTCGGCGCGCGGCGAGACGACATGTTCGAGACTCAGCACGGTTAGTAAGAAACAACACTCTGTGCACGAGACAAGGAGTGTTTTACCGCCGACCCGGCAGGCGCGGCACAGATTGGTATCGCCAACCCGGGGCCTGTCCGGCATGCCCACTGCCTACTTCCTTAGCCGGAACAATCCCGGGTGACGTGGGCCGACGGCCCCGCGATTTGACGGCTTCGCCGTCATGTGGATCGATGCCTTCAAAACCCTGCGCGCCAAATCGCTGACCCTCGAGGGCCGGCTGTTGAACGGCTCGATTGCATTTCGCGGTAGTGCCGCCGGGGACGGCAACGATGCGACGGCGCGGGGCGACGCCGCGCTCGCGGTGATGGCGAGCCGGCTTCCACCGCCCGCGGAGCTGGCGCTCGTGCATCCCGAGGCGACGCCCGCCAAGGCGCGGCAGGCGGTGCTCGCGCTGGCCTTTGAGGAACTGGCGAAATACCAGTCCCGGGCCTATGAATCCGGTCCAGCCGGCCTACTTTTCATCACCCAGCAGATCGTTGATGCGCGCAAGCACTTCGCCGCCGTGCGCGTAGGTAGCACGCCGATCGCGGAGGTATTCCGCATCCTCTCGCTCACTGGTGCGGCACCAGCCCGGCATTGGAAAAATCTTCTGGTGGCAAATCCAGGGCGCGCCCTGCTCGGCGGCCCGCACCTGCGGACCCTTCGTATGGTGGTGATCGATGCGAGCCATCCGCGGACGCTGCAGCATCTGCCGAACCTTCTCGCGCAACCGGACCTGGCGCAGGTGCCGTTGCGGATCGTCGTGGCTCCTCCGCACGAGGCGCTGCTAACCAAAGTCCCCGGCCGGATGGTCTGGCTGTGGGATACCCCGACCAGTGCGCAGCTCCACGGCTTGCTCACGCCCACGGCGATACCCAAGCCCGCCTGGGGGTCGCGCACTTACTGGCTCGCGGCCAAACCGGACTTGGACGAAAAATTCGCCGACGCCGAGAAGCTCCTGACGGAGGCGACCCGGCTCGGGGCCGGCGGCGGACCGCCGGAGATTCTTGAAGGCTGGGCCATCCTTACCGCGCTCCGGGGTCTCTGCGTGCCGCTGGAGCAGGCGGAACACGCCGCGCGGAATTCCCGGCACGGCTTGCGCCTGCGGGACCGCCTTGGCCTCCTGAAGCGCAGCCAGCCGACCGCGGGCGGTGAATTGCGCCACTTTCTGGCCATGCACTGGGCTGGCGTCCTTGCCGCATTGGACGAAGCCTATGCGCTGCTCGCGAGTGAGGGCGTGCCGCCAAAGCTCTCCTCCCTGATCGACGCGCTCGACGAGTTTGACGGCCGGCCGGACCTGCCTCTGCGGATCGTCACCGGCGGCGAGGACGAGGCACTGCTGCTCGCCTCGCGGCTAGCGGACATCGACGACCGCCTGCGGCGCGCCGTCGACGAGGGCACGATGGAGGTCGTGCACCAGCGGGAGGAAGCCCGCCGTGTGGCCGAGGGGCGCGTAAGGGCGACCATTCTCACTGGGGCCCGCGGAAGCCGGCTCCGTTACCTCGACCTCTTCACGACGCTGGATGTCAATGTCGTGGCCTATCCTTCGGAGGCGGTGCGCGACCGGCAGCGCTTGGAGCGCTACTACCAGCGCTGGCAGCCCATGGCCGACGGCACCCACCAGCGGATCGTGACCATGCTGAAGCTCGGCGGGCCGGCTTGGGGTAGCGACGCGGCCTGGCGTCCGCCGGCCGTCAACGTGCACACGACCGCCGCTCCCTTGCCGGCCGCCGGCGCGGCGGAGCTGCCGGAGGCGTCGCTCGACATCACCTGGGTGTCACCGGAGGACGTCCCCGCGGAAGAGCGCGTCGCCATGATCACCGCCGGCGACTCGGCCCAAGGTGGATTGGTCGTCATTGAAGACGTTGACGGTGGGAAGCTCACGCTGCGCAGCAACATGTCGGTCGATATCTACCGGAGGGAAACCGAAAAACTTCTCCGCGTGTCGGTCGGCTCGGTGCTCGCCGGCGATTACCTGGTGCTGCTGCTCGACGATGAATGCGAATCGCTCTTTGAACGCCTCTGCGAGGTCGCCCAGCAGCGGCGGCCAGCGCTCAACACCCTGCACTTGGAGCGCTGGAACGTGGCGAAAAGCCGGTTGCACCGGCAATTCGGCACCCGGCAGGCGATCTACGACCGGCTGAAGGACCGGCTGAGCGTCAGCTACGCCGCGCTGAAGGATTGGTTTGGCGCGGACCGCGATGATGACGGGGAATGCATCGGCCCGCGCGAGGAGGCCGACTTCCTCCTCGTGGCGTTGCTCTCGGGCATCTACCGCGACGAGGCGGACGCGCACACCACCTTCCGGAGCATCCACGCCGAGCGCGTGAACCGCCGCCAGCTCGGCCGCCAGATGCGCGGCGCAATCAAGAACCTGGCCAAGGGCCACACTTTCGATCTCGCGATGCGCACGGCGGAAGCCCTCAACTCTGAGGCGGAGGAAGTGATGCACGCGCTCGAACTCCGGGTGGTTGCCAAAGTCACCCGCGTCCCCTAAGCCACCGCCATGCCCGCCCCCAGCTATCGCGATGAGAAGCGCCTGCTCGATTATCTCGTGCAGCGCCTGGAGGACCGCTTGGCCGGCCGGCATGAGACGGAAATCCTGCGCACCCATCCGGACGACCACTGCCAGCTCGGCGTGCTTGCGCCTTGGACTCAGGAGTTGGACGCCGAGGAGCAGCCGGATGAAATCATCGTCGAGGAGGCGCGCGCAGACCTGCCGCCGCGACCGGCCCCGGCGGCGGCCCCGCCCGCGGGTAGTGCGCCCGCAACGGGTCGGTTCGCAGCGGTGGAACCCTTCAGCGTCCGCGAGGATGCCGGCCGGAGGCCGCCGTCCTCCCTCGGGCTGGCGGTGGCGCTGCAGCCGGAAGGCGGCGCGATCGTGCTGACCGTCACCGCGCGCTGCTCCGTGTATTCGCGGCAATTCCCGGATTTCACGGCACAGCGGCTGGAGATGGGCAACCGCGCGCCCGACCAGCCGGTGGCGGGGGAACGCCAGCATGTCTCCCTGGTCGAGAAGTTTCGCCGCCACCGGCTAGAATTGCCGCCCGTCACGTTCACGCTGCAGCCGGAAGCGACCCAGATCCTTGACGACCGCGGCACGGTGCAGCCGACATTCGACCAGCTGGCGGCACAACTCCGAGCCGATCCTGCCACGCTGCGCGCGTTCACCGGCAACCGCATCGTGCCCGTGACCGCACTGCGGGACGAGGCCGGTTATCAGCAGTTTCTCCAGACCCTGCGGGGCCCCTCGGAAGTGGCCCACCTGCGGGCCAGCCTGCGCCTGCGCGCCCGGCCGACCGAAACCGGCCTCCGAGTAGAGGTGCACCTGTGCAATGATTCGGTGCGGGACCTAGTCCGGCCGTCGAATGATAAATACAGCAGTCTCTACGATGCGGAGGTGAAGGTGACCCTCCAGCAGGGCACGCTGGGCCCGGTCGAACTGCTTCCCGTGCCGGAAGACTACCAATACGACCGCAACGTCTATGCCCTCGGACGGAACGCGGGTGCGGCAATCGCCCCTGACCGCCGGAGCGTCCGGACCAGTGCACTGGCCCGCTATGAGCAGCCGCGCTTGACCACACAGGAACGCGTAGTCGCACGCTACGCGGAATTGGCCGACGATCCGCTCCGCGTCCTGATGAGCATCCACGCGGCGATGGTGGACTATGCGCGCGACTGGGCCGACCGGGTGGTCGGCGGAAATGCGCTGGAGCTGGGCCCGGCGGAGCTCGCAGCATGCGGGGACGATTTGCGGGCTTTCGAGGGGGAAATCGCCGGCTTGTGCGCAGGTATTGCGGCGTTGCAAGTGGACCCGCGGCTAATGGTAGCGTTCCGCGCGATGAACCGCGCGTTTGCCCCGCCCCGGGGGCGCTTCCCGTCCTGGCGCATGTTCCAGATCGTGTTCATCGTCACCCAGCTGCCGGCGTTGGCTGTGAGGGAAAACATCACGCGCGGCGAATGGCCGCCGGGCATGCCTCACGAATGGTCGGACATCCTGGAGCGCGCCGACGTGCTGTGGTTTCCGACCGGTGGTGGTAAAACCGAGGCTTATCTGGGACTGGTGGGCTGCGCCGCGCTGTATGACCGACTCCGCGGCAAGCTGCAGGGCGTCACCGCGTGGCTGCGGTTTCCGCTCCGGATGCTGAGCGTGCAGCAGTTGCAGCGCGCGATCCGCATGGTCTGGCAGATGGACCAGCAGCGCCGGGAACTGGAGCGCGAACACGGGAGCTTGGGCGAGCCGTTCTCGCTGGGATATTTTGTCGGGTCGGCCAACACACCAAACAGCTTCAAGGACCAGTGGTCCTTCGACCGGCTGGAGACCGACGACCGCCAGCGCGATCGCCTGCTGCTCGTGCCGGATTGCCCGGCGTGCGGCGCCGAGGACACGGTTGAAATCCGACTCGACCGTGCCAACCAGCGGGTGCGGCACGTGTGCCGCGACTGCCAGGTTGAGCTGCCGGTCTACATCAGCGACGACGAGATTTTCCGGTTCCTGCCCACCTTGCTGGTCGGCACTGTGGACAAGATCGCGGCCATCGGCTGGCAGGCGAAGATCGCGAGCCTCTGGCTCGGGCCGTCGTTCCGCTGCGCGCATGCGGAGCACGGCTTTGTGCACGGCGACTGGTGCGTCCAAGGGTGCAACAGCAACCCGAACACCAAGGGTCCGAAGGCTCGGCGAGTGCCGGTGACGGCGCACGACCCGGCGCCGAGCCTGCACATCCAGGACGAATTGCACCTATTGCAGGAGGAGCTGGGTGCGTTCGCCGGCCACTATGAGACGATGGTCCGGGCGAACGAAGCGGCCGCCTCCGGGAGGCCGGCCAAGGTCATCGCGGCTACGGCAACCATCGCGGGTTACGAGCACCAAGCACGGCAGATTTACGGGGTCCGCAAAGTCCGGCGTTTCCCGAACCGCGGCTACGCACTCAGCCAGACGTTTTATTCAATCCTAGAGCAGCAACCCGGCGTGATGCCGACCGCGCCCAAGGTCGCGCGCATTTTCACCGCGTTCCGGCCGCCCTTCCTGCGGCCGGCGGACGCAGCCGCCCGCTGCGCGGAGATCCTGCACGAGGCCATCAACGAATTGCAGCGCGATCCGCTCGCGGCCATCGCCACCGTGGGACTGGCGGATGCGGCGAATGCCGACGAGGTGCGCACGCTGTTGGCCTACTATTCGCGGACGCTCACCTATGTGGGCAAGAAGGACAGCGGCATCCGCATCTGCCAACGGCTGGAGCAGAACAGCGCGAAGGAGGGGAGCGGCCTGCGGCCCGGCGGCGCACGTGAGTTGAACGTTAATTACCTTTCGGCCCACTCCACGCTCAAGGAGATCGCGGCGACCATCAAGCGGGCCGAGTCCACCACGCCGTGGGCCGCGCCCAACCACCTCGACGCCACGGTCGCCACGCACGTGATCAGCCACGGCGTCGACGTCGAATACTACAACCTGATGTTCCTCGAGCGGATCCCGGAGCAGATTTCCGACTACATCCAGGTGGCGAGCCGCTCGGGCCGCCAGCATGTCGGTCTCATCCTCGCGGTGCTGCCGCGCTATTCGCTGCGGGCGAGTTCCATCTACGACCGGTTTGCTGAATTCCACCGGCACCTCGACCGGATGGTGCTGCCGGTGCCGGTAAACCGCTTCGCGAAGGCGGCCGCGGCGAGGAGCTTTCCAGGCATGCTGCTCGGGGCGCTCTATGGGCGCCACTTTGCAGCGCTAACCGGCACGCGCGCGCAGCAGCTGAGGCTGGTGGTCCGAGGCATGTCTGCCGGGTTGGGCGCGCTGACCCGCGACTCCCTGCGCGCGGCATTGCGCGCGAGCTACGCGCTCGACGAGCGCATCTACGACCCTTCGCTGGAGGCCCAGATGGGCGACGGTGTTGAGCGTTTGTGGCAGGGTTTCCTCCTTGAGGTGCGGCATCCACAGCACGACGACCTGACAAAGGTTTTCGACCCGAAGCCGATGAGCAGCCTGCGGGATGTCGATGTCACAATCCCGTTCCGGCCTGACAATGCCTCGATGGGTTACCAGGATCTGCTCTGGTTCGAACAATCGTGAACCCATGAATTTTTCCCGCGGCAAGGTGCAGATTCTCTACAGCTACCTCCCGGGTGCGGTGTTCCCGCACGACGAATACGGCCATTGCCGGGTAACCACGATTGAGGTCACCGAGCTGGCGGGGGTCAATCACGCGGCCCTGGCCGACGTCGTCAGCGACACGCTGCAGCAGTGGGTAAACGAATGGCAGCGGGCGGGCTTTCCGCCGGTGAACAACGAGGTGGAGCTGGCGCGCAACTACATCATCGGAGAGCCGACCTCGGTGCTGTTCGAGCCGTTTCCCACGACTCTCCGGTGCCAGCGTTGCGGCCGGGTGCAACGGCTGACGGACCTGCGGCGCGTGCGGGGCGGCCGGCCCGGCCGGTGCCCGGTCGCCGGTTGCGAGGCCCCGTTGGAACAAATGCCGTTCCTCCAGGCGCACCACTGCGGGCGGCTCGACGAAATCTTCGTGCAGCGCGAGGGCTGCACGCGGCACGGCACGGAAGGGCTCTACTTTGACGACACCGGGCGGGTGACGACGGCACGCTGGCGGTGCCGGCTCTGTAACGGCGCCGAGGTGGCCCGGCTGCGTCAGACACCTTGCACCTGCGACTACAGCCGGTTCGGCACGCAGGACCCCAACGAGCAGCGGTTGCGATTCCTCGTGACTACGGATCCGGCGGTGTTCAAGCCGCAGATCGCACCTTTCATCAATTTTCCACAGGCGCAGATGGTTGGACTGGCGGCGCCGGAGGCCAGGCCTTGGGTGCTGGCCAGGGTCTGGGGGCTACTGGCCATCCCAGTGCGGGCGGCGATGACGGCGGTCACGCCCAGCGCGAACGAGGCCGAGCTGGCCGGCGCGATGCAGGACCTCGCCGACGCAATGCCGGATCACCCGCGCGTGCTGGCTTGGCGTCGGGGACAGGCGGCCCGCGCCGCGCGGACCGACGCGGTCGATGCGGTTCAGCAACTGTTGCCGGGCGCAACCGCCGCCAATCTGCGCGTGAGCCGCCGTCTGCTCGAACAGGTCGCGGTCTTGGACAGCGTGGCGAGCGTCACCATCGACGAGGTTGCCCAGCGGATGGAACGGGCGGGCGACACGGCGCAGGCGGTCCGGTTGCGCGAAACGCAGCGCTGGGCGTCCGACCGGCTAGGGCTCGCGGATCTGCGGGCCCTTGATGGATTTCCGATTGGTCTCGCCGCGATGGGCTTCACGCGCATCAAGGCCGACCCGGCGCACACGATCATCAATCCGTTTCCGCGGTCGGACCAGCGGACGCCGCTCTATGCGGTGGTGGCCTCGACCGAGGCCCTCTACCTCCAACTCGACCCGCGGCGGGTCGTTGCATGGCTGGAGCGGAATCGCCTGCTCCCGGCGGCCCCGGGCGGGTCCGCGGCTGAGGCGTGGGCCCGCCTCTACCGCGACGTGCCCGGACTCTGCGTGAGGCGCAACGACCCGGCCCATGCGCAGCCGGCGGCAAGTGCGGTCCGGACCTTGGTGCATTCAATAAGCCACGTGCTGCTGCGGCACATCGAATGGAGCGGCTACGGAGCGCAGAGCATCGGCGAATACCTCATTCCGGAGGGACTAGCCTGCGTGCTGTATGCCAGCCGCTACACGGACACCAAGGTTGGCGGCCTGCTGACCCTGTTTGAACAAGGGCTCGACCGCTGGCTGCAAAGCGCGCATCACGAGGGCGGTGATTGCGTCATGGATCCATTTTGCGCGGAGGAAGGCGGCGCCTGCGTCGGGTGCCTGCACCGGGAATTCAATTGCACGGAGTTCAACCGCGAGCTTTCGCGCGCGGTGCTCTTCGGCGGCACAGTGCCACAGGAGGGCGCGGCGGTCGTGCCCTTCGGCCCGATCGTCACCGGCTTCTGGCGAACCTGAGCGATGCGCCTGATCCTACATAAGAACTTCAAGTGGGCCGCGCTCTCGCGGCGGGTGCGGCGGGAGCAGCGCAACCGCGAGGACTACTCGCCGACCATTTCCACCTACCGGTGGTGGGCGCGGCGCTCGCACGCCCTGATCGGCGCACTCATCGAGCAGGCCCAACAGGCGCTCGGGAGGGAGCTGGTGGTGTCGGACCCGATGGCGGGCGGCGGCACAGTCGCGGTGGAAGCAGCCCGCCGGGGCCTGCGGGTGCACGCGCAGGATGTGAATCCCTGGGCGGCGTTCGGTCTGGAAACCACGCTCCGACCGGTGGACCCGAAGCTGGTGGAGCAGGCCGCCGAGGTCTTGGTCGCGCGGTTGCGGCGGGCGAGCCGGACCCTTTACCGGGCGGACGCGGGACAGGACTTGGTCGGTCGCCTGCACGTGCGCAGCTGCGCGTGCCCGGCGTGCGCCAAGTCGAACTACCTTTTCCCCACGACCCTGGTCGCGCTGGACGAGCGAATCGTGGTTGAACCCAAGGCCGGATGGTTTGGTTGCCCTGCCTGCGGCCAAACGCACCACGCGAAATGGCCCAAGGGTCCGCAGCGCTGCCCGGCCTGTGACTATGGCTATGGGAAGGCCGCGCCGGATGCGCGCCGCATCGTGGACTCGGCGGTGACCTGCGCCCATTGTGCGGCGCCGGTCCCGTTGGGCGCGGAGGAGCTGGACGGCGCTAAATGGCACCACGTATTGTCGCTGACCAGCGATGGCCGAAGCTTGGGCTTGGCCCGGCCCACGCAGCGGCTGCCGAAGTTGCGCCGCGCGGCAGTGCTGGGAAAAACGCTGCGGGTAGCGATTCCGGAACAGGGTGAAACCGGCGCGTTACGGCGGAACGGTTTTGCGGAATGGTCGGACCTTTTCCCGGACCGGCAGATGGCCTTGCTGGACGAGGCTTTCTCGGCGCTGAACGTGCCGTCCATTCCCGAGGCAGTCCGGCGTCGGCTGCTGCTGGCGGTCGCGGGCTTTGCGGAAATGGCGGGCTACGCCTGCCGGTGGGACCCGAAATATCGCAAGGTGTATGAAGTCACGGCGAATCATCACTACACGCGAGCGCTGCTGGCGGCGGAGACGAACCCCGCTGGAAGGCTCGGCCGCGGGACGATCGCGCGCCGACTGGAGTGCGCGGTGAAGGCAGCGCGGTGGTTCAACGGTTCGGCCAAGGCGAGCGTCACCTGTGGATCGAGCGAGAAGCAGCCGATGGCGGACCGATCCGTGGACCTCGTCATCACTGACCCGCCGTATTACGACAGCGTTCAATACGCGGAGCTTTCGCGGCTGTTCCGAGTGTTTGCCAAGGGTCTTGGGCTGCCATGGACCGACGCGGTCGAGCGGAAGGAAGCAGTGCCCAACCGGGCACTGGGTTGTTCGCATGAAGAATATATCGCGCGTCTGCGCGGGATCTTCGCCGAGACGCGCCGGACACTGAAGCCCGCCGGCCGGATGCTTCTGACCTTCCATGACAACAAGGTCGCGGCGTGGCAGGCGGTGGCGGACGCGCTACGGGGCGCGCGCTGGCACGTGGTCAGCGTTGCAGTGGTGCATTCGGAAAATGAAAAGGATTTTGCGAAGGTGAACACGAACGCCATCACGGTGGACGCGGTGTTCGAATGCGTGCGCGCGGGCCGGCAGCCGCCTCGTCGGATTGCCACGGCGGGGGAGCTGAACAATAATTCCGCGCGGAATGTGCTGGCAATGGGCGCGGCCGTGGCGGCCTACACGAACTCCCGCTCGGCCGACCTCGGGAGGCTTTACCGCGACCGGGCGCGGCGGCGAGGGATCAAGAAACTGACAATCGACTAGCGCCGGTCGTGCAGCATCTGCTGCACGTGAGTGGCAAAGTCACGGTACCTCCTAACCACTGGCACCGCACTCATGCACCTCGCCTCCGGGCAGCTGCATCTTATACCAACGTCCCTTAGCATTTGGACTGAGCGAATCTTCCCGGCGGGTAGGCGCGCGACCGCTGGGCGCGCCGAAAAGACCTTCGCGGACGGCCCGGCGGTCCGTCCCTACCGGCGCTGCCGCGCCAGAGTCCAAAAGCGAGAGGACGTTGGTATTAGATGCCTTGAAGCTTTTCTCCTTAAGCCTAAAGCCCATAAATATGCGCGAGTTCTTTTCGGACGCGCTTTTCGGCATCGAATATTCTCCCTCGTACGAACTCACTCTCTGCCTTGTATGCCATCACTTCTAGGGGGCAGTGCCAGTAGCCGAAGCGCTCAAGACCGTCTGCATAGGCGGCAACGAATTGCTCTGGGCCAAGCACGCTCCATTGGACAACGTGGATCAGTTCATGGAAATGGAGCGACTCCTGATCCTCACATCCTAGCCGCACGAAGTAGGTGTCGAGGTAGGTGATACCTTTGACCTCCTGCTGCTCAAAGGCGTGAAATTGTTGCAAGCCCAGCTTCGTTAGCGGTGGCTTAGGAGGATTCGCAACGGGTATATATTTTGCACGCTGAAGCAGACCTGCAGAATAATATTGGGATAGAGTGGGGAAACCGGCCGATTGGACGGATCGTGCAGAATCGGCGTGGCTTCGCAGCGTTTCTTGCATCCAGGCCACGATCTGCGGATAGAGAACCTGAAACTGGGCGGGCGTTATAGGCATGGCGGATAGCACATCGATTCAACGCCAATAGCGTCTTGTAATATGTGCATGCACTTCTGGATGAGGAATGAGAGCCTGGAGTTGTTTCCAGCCGTCTAATGTTGCGGCTCTGCAGGACGCTTGCAGTCATGCAGCGTGCGTCCTTCAGGGGGTGTAGCTCCGGTCTGTACGTTCTGGGGAGAGATGGTGACCACGACCCTACACCAGTCATGGTGATAAACCTTGGAGCTTGAGCTAGCCGACCAGGCCCACGTGTCTTCGCCAGCGGCTAACGGAGCGCCTGTTCGAGGATAGTTGATCCAAACTGGAGCAGTCCATGTCCGGTCGTCCTTGTCCTGCGTGACCCGCACGTAGAAAAACTCAGGATGCCCTGCGGTCGTCGTGGAAAACGAAACAGCTCCATTACCATTGCGTTCATCCGTTTCGATTACGCCATCGCTGGCCATCAGCCGATGAAGGTTATCCCTCCTCTGCGGTTTCACTTCGCCCCGAATCAAAACCAAATCGTAATCGGCGTTGGGTTCGTCCGGATCCGAAATCGTTACCTCGAAATTGATATCCGAGCCAGCGGGCAAATCGAGGCAACTTCCCATGATCTTGCCGTTCGCAGTTAGCTTAACGGTGAGATTCTTGTCCTCGGAGGCGAATGACCTGACCCCGAATTTTCGAGCCGCTATTAGTGTTAGTCTGGGCCAAAGAAAG
>JAQSCO010000047.1 GCA_029945445.1 Lacunisphaera sp.
GTGCGGTCAGGCGCTGACTCGATGCGCGCCACGCGCTTTTGGCTGACCCCCAGCAGCTGGCCGACCTGGGCCTGGCTGAGGCCCCGGCCGTGCCGCAGGGCGCGCAGGACCGCGCGGGCTTGCGCGGGGGTGTCGATTGGGTAGTTCATGTGCAGAAGTTACTACCCTAAGGGAGTAATGTCAAGTTACTCCATTAAGGGAGTATTATCGCTTTACCATCAATAGGTAGTAACAGGGCCGGGTGAATCTCTCGACGCCGTCGAGAGATTCGAGGCGCAGTGGCTCTTCAATCAATTTCCGAGACATTGTCCCGGAAATCATCCTATGGGTTGCTTCATGGATGTTGGTCACGAGGCGAGTTCAGAGGGAGGGAAGGGTTCAGGGTGGGCGACCGGTGAAGGAATGACGTGAATGCTGGACGCGGATTGGCCAGACACTGTCTGGCCAATGGCTGGCGCGGACTGCGCGCTCGGCAACTGGATGATCGGGCTGGTGAGAACCGATTCGGCAGACACCGTCTGCGAGATTGCCAATGCCGGCGCCGCTGGCGGGGTGGCCGCCGTGATGCTCGGGGCTGCCACCGCTGGCGTCGCAGCGGAAGCCTGCTCCGCGAGACTGAAGCTCACCTTCTGCGCCATGCGGCGCTTGTGGTCAGCGGCGAGGTGGCCGTAAACCTTGTCGATCAAGCCGGTGCCGGACTCGTGGCCGAGCCATTCGGCGATGGTCTTGAAGTCGATCCCCGACATCACGCAATAGCTGGCGAAGAAATGCCGCAGATCGTGAAAACCGACCCACTCCAGGCCGGCCTCTGCGCGCGCAGCGAAGAGACTGCCGCGGAGATCGCTCGCGGGAATGTCCCTGACGCCGCGCTGGGGCGACGGGAAGAGGTATTTGCAGTCGGGCGCGCGCCGGGCATGCATGGCGCGCAGGTGCGTCTCAAGCGCGGGATTGAAATCGACCACGCGAGCCTTGCCGCTTTTGGAGAGACCGTCGCTGCCAAACGTTACTTGGCGGAGGTCAAAGGAAACGTCCTTCCATTTCAGCCGAAGCGATTCCTTGTAGCGTCCGCCGCTGTAGGCCAAGAAGCGGATGAAGACGGCGAGGATGGGTCCCGACCGGTTGGTGGAGGCGTCCGCTTTCTGGCACAATATCGAGAATTGCTCATCCTTGAGGAGAGGACGGACGGGGGCTTTCCAACGAAGCGGTTTCACGTTCTCAGTGGGCAGGCGCTCCTGGTCTGAGAAGAAACCGCAATCCTGCGCATACTTGAGCACCTGCCGCAGGTTGATCAGGTCGATATTGACGGTTCGTGGATTCCGCCCACAGCGCAGGCGCTTTTGCATGAACGCATTGATCATAACACGCGAAACCTGGTTCACGCGGAGATGCCCCAAATGCACCTGCCACCGGCCGAGACTGATGCGCTCCCGGTCGAGCGTCGATTTTCGTTTGAGCCCGTGTTTCAGCGACGTGTGGAAGTCGAGGTAGCGACGGCAGCAGATCGCGAAGGAGGGGATCTCCACCGGCGCGGTCGCGGCCTCACCTTGATCACGAAGTCCGCGCTTTTGGGCCATCTCGATGCGACACTGATCGAGCGTCGCAGATTCGAGCAGAACGCGGCGCGGCGCGAGTCGCCCGGTCCCGTCAGGATGCGGCAACAAAAGTTGCTGATAAAACTTTCCGTTGCGTTGCCACAGGCCGCGAACGCGTCGGCCCATGTAGTCATGCACTTGTTCAAAACTGGTGCCCATGGTGGCCTCCGTTTGTTTGGCGTTGGATTGGATTGTTCTGCATTGGACGCGTCGCGATTAGAATAAACCCAACCTTAGACGGGTCGTCTTTAATATCGAAAACGTCGCAAACATGCGAGTATGTTTTGGTTGGTGTCCTCATGGGAAAGGACCTTAACCGGTCTCAAAATCCACCGACCTCTAAAGTCTTGCGGGTTCGACCCCCGCCCCGGGCACCAGCCTTCGCCGAGCGAAGCGAGGGTGCAGGCTGCCGTCCATAGGCTCGGCGACGGACGGCGTTTCCCTTGCGACGGCACTCAAAGTGGCGGCGGCTGGCGGGCCGGCCTCCGTCCGGCGGTCGCGATGGTGAATTTTTCTGCGGATCGGACTTGAACCGGACCTACTGGACGGTGTCTGATGAGGGATGCTCTCTCTCTCCACCCAAACAGGAACTTTCCGGTTCAATGCAGCAGCTCTCGTGAAGACCGGCAGCCGCTGGCTGGCGCTCGCGCTGATGCTGCTGGCCGCGCAGACGGCCTCTGCCCTGGTGCACCGCGAGGTGAGTATCAAGGCGCCCAACACCGCGAGCGCCCGCTCCCTAGTCACGGTGTCGCTTACGGCCATCACCGACGGGGCGGACGAGCAGGTTGGTTTTTTCCAGGCGGAATACTCCATCGACAACGGCAAGACCTGGGTGGGCATCTGCTATGATACCAATTCCGGGACCTCGGCCCGGCGGGAAGCCACTTTCACGGTCGGACCAAGCGCGTCGACCGCGTTGGTCCGGGTCCGGGTCGGCTTCCGGAACAAGGCGGGCGACGTCGATTTTGCGGGCAATCCCATCAATTGGAACGAGACTTGGGATAAATGGCTCAAGCCGCCGGCCAAGTATGCCCGGATCGTCATCCTGGCCCAGTAGGCCGGACCGGCCGCCGCGGACCGCGGCGCGTTACTTCACCGCGGCTTCGCGATACTCGCCGAGGGCGCGGTAGCGCTCGTAGCGTTGGTCGAGGAGTTCTTCCACGGACTTTGGCGTGAGCTCGGCAAGATGGCGGAGGAGCGCGGCCTTGAGGGCCGCGGCGGCCGCGGCGGGGTCGTAATGCGCGCCGCCGAGCGGCTCGGGGATAACCTCGTCGACGACGCCGAGTTCCTTGAGGTTCGGCGCGTTGAGCTTGAGGGCCGCGGCGGCCTGAGGGGCCTGGGCGCGGTCCTTCCAGAGAATGGCGGCACAGCCCTCGGGCGAGATGACGGAGTAGTAGGCGTTCTCGAAGATCAGCACGCGGTCGGTGACGCCGATGCCGAGCGCGCCGCCGGAGCCGCCCTCGCCGACGATGACGGCGAGGGAGGGAACCTTGAGCATGGCCATCTCGCGCAGGTTGACGGCGATGGCCTCGGAGACGTGGCGCGCCTCGGACTCGACGCCGGGAAAGGCGCCGGGGGTGTCGATGAAGGTGAGGACGGGCAGGGCGAACTTCTCGGCGAGTTTCATCAGCCGGAGGGCCTTGCGGTAGCCCTCGGGCTGGGGCATGCCGAAATTGCGGATGATGTTCTCCTTGGTGTCGCGACCCTTCTGCTGCGCGATAATCATGATCGGGCGGCCCTCGAAGAAGGCCGTGCCGCCGATGAGCGCGCGGTCGTCGTTGAACTGGCGGTCGCCGTGGAGTTCCTGAAAGTCCGTGCAGAGCGCGCCGATGTAATCCATGGCGTAGGGGCGCTTCGGGTGGCGGGCAACCTGCACGCGCTGCCACGGCGTGAGGCTCGAGTAGATCTCGCGCTTGGTCACGTCGATCTTGGCCTCGATAGTCGCCAGCTCGGCGGACATATCGATGTTGTTCTCGAGCGACTGCTGGTGCAGGGACTCGAGCTGCTTCTCGAGTTCGCGCAGGGGCTTCTCGAACTCGAGCAGGTAGGCGGGACGATCCATAGCCGGCAGGTTAGTTGGCCGGATTGACGGCTGTCAACCGGCCGGGGGCGGCTCAGTCCTTAATGCCCTCGCCAGATGCAGTTGGATTGCGGAGCTGGTCCTTCCACGAGAGGATCTTGGCCTGCGCACCGAATTTTTCCGCCATCGGCTTGTCGCCCTTTTCCATCCAGATGCGCGACAGCGTGGTGTTGATGAACAGGTCGTCGGCGCGGAGGGCGTGGGCCGATTCCGCGGCGGCGAGGGCGGCATCGAGGCGGCGCAGGGAGAAATTGATCTCGGCCAGCGCGTGCCAGGCCGCGAAGGCGGCGGGTGCGGCGGCGGTGGCCCGGGCGAGCTTGGCGAGGGCCGCCTCGTGGTCGCCCATCGTGTAGTCGAAGGTGGCGTCCTCGATGAGGGACTGGATCTGGTCGGCGGTCACGGGACGAACGGTAGCACGGCGAGGGCAAAAAGAAAGGACGGCCTTGCGGGCCGTCCTCGAAAAATCGCGCAGGGAATCGCGCTCAGCCCTGCTTGGGCGCGGCCGCGGCGGGCGCTTCCTTCTTGAAGCCGGCCTCGATGTTGATGGTCAGCGCGACATCATCGCCGAGGACCTTGCCGAGCATGGCCGGGCCGGTCAGGCCGAACTCGGACTTCTTGATGGAAGTGGTCGCCTCCCAGCCGGTGAGAAAGGAGCCGGGGCGCATGCCGGGCGCGAAGCCGAGCAGGTTGGCCTTGAGGACAACTTCCTTGGTGAGGTCCTTGATCGTCAGGTCGCCGGTGATGTCGAAGCTGGTCTCGCCGGTTTTCTTGAAGGACTTGCTCTTGAAGGTGGCGGTGGGGAACTTGGCGGTGTCGAAGAAATCGGGGCTCTTGACGTGCTTGTCGCGGCCCTCGTTGTCCGTGGTCATGGCGCCCACGTCGATCGTGGCGGTCACGCTGCTCTTCTCAAGGTTGTCGCGATCAATGGTGAGGTCGCCGGAGAGCTTGGTAAAGTTGCTCGTGAACTTGGAAAGCATGTGGCGGAGGCTGTAACCGATCGAGGAATGGGTGGCATCGATCTTGTAGACCTCGACGTCGGCGCGGGCCGAGGCGAAGAGGGCGAGGGCGGCAAGCAGGGCAAGGAGGCGTTTCATAAGGGGGCGATAGTTTGGTGAATGGGATCGGCTGGAACGGATAGTCAGGAATCAAAACCGCGCAACTGCGGACTGTGTTGCCGTCGGAATTTCACAGGATCAGCATGGCGTCACCATAGCTGAAGAAGCGGTATTCGCGGGCGACGGCCTCGGCGTAGATCTCGCGGAGCCAGGCGATGCCGTCAGTCGAGCCGGGCGCGAGGAACGCCGCGACGAGGCAGAGCAGGGTGGAGCGGGGCTGGTGAAAATTGGTGATCAGTGCATCCACCCCGCGAAAGTCGCGCGGCGGGTGGATGAAGAGGCCGGCCTCGCCGAGAAAGTCGCCGCCGGCCGGCACCTTATGGTGCGACAAAAAATCCTCGATGGTGCGCACCGACGTTGTGCCGACGGCGATGCGCCGGCCCGGCGTGGCGAACAGCGCCTGCTGCGTCGCGGCCGGAAGCTCATAGACCTCACGGTGGATGGCGTGGTCTTCGACGCGCTCGGTCGTGATGGGTCGGAAGGTGCCGAGGCCGACATGCAGCGTCAGGTCGGCGAAGCTCACGCCCTTCGCCGCGAGCTGCGCCAGCAACTCCGGCGTGAAGTGCAGCCCAGCGGTCGGCGCGGCGGCGGCGACCTGGTGCGCACGGTCCGCATAGACGGTCTGGTAGCGCTCGCGGTCGAGGGCGCGTTCGGCGTCGCTGTGGCGTCCGGCGATGTAGGGCGGCAGCGGCATCTCGCCGACCCTTTGCGCGACGGCGAGAATATCGCCTTCCGTCGTGGTGAACCCGACGCGCACGAGGCCTTCGCCGGTTTTCTCCCGGACCGTGCCGGTGAACAGGCCGGCCACGCCGAACTCCGCGCCGACTGGGAGCTTCTTGCCGGGCCGCAGCAAGCACCACCACTCATTCACGGCGGCGGCCGGGCGCAGCAGCAGGCACTCGACGTGGCCGCCGGTGGGGCGGGCCGCGTGCAGCCGGGCGGGGATGACCGCGGCGTTATTGCGGAACAGATGGTCGCCGGCACGCAGGTATTCGGGCAGGTCGCGGAAGTGGCGGTGCGCGACGGTGTGCGCCCGGCGGTCGACCACGAACAGCCGGGAGGCATCACGGCGGTCCGCCGGCTGCTGTGCGATGAGCCGTTCGGGGAGCGGGTAGTCGAAAAGGTCGGTCTGCAAGATAGTCCGAAAGAATTACGTTTCTCGACTGGATTAGAAATCAGGCGGCTGGCAACCTTTCTTGAATGGAAGATGCCCCGTGGAAGAAAACACTGCTATGGATACTCGCCGCCGCGTGTTTGCTCCCGTGGGTTTCCCCGCCGGTGGCGCTGGCGGCGGGCATCGTGTTCGCCCTGATCGTCGGTCGCACCGACGCCAAGCGCGCCGCGATGATCCAGAAATACCTGCTGCAGGGCTCGGTGGTCGGGTTGGGTTTCGGCATCCACTTCGATGCGGTGATCAAGGCCGGTTCGACCGGCGTGGTGCTCACGGCCGGCACGCTGGTGGCCACAGTGGGGCTGGGGTTGCTGCTGGCGCGCTGGCTGGGCGTGGAGCCGGTGATCGGGCGGCTGATCGCGACCGGCACGGCGATCTGCGGCGGGAGCGCCATCGCGGCGATGGGCCCGGTGCTTGGCGCGCAGCCGCGCGACATGTCGGTCTCGCTGGGCTGCGTGTTCGTGCTCAACGCCGTCGCGCTTTTCGTTTTTCCCGCGATCGGCCACGCCGTGCATCTGTCGCCGGAGCAATTCGGCTACTGGGCGGCGATCGCCATCCATGATACGAGCTCGGTCGTCGGCGCCGCGGCGCGCTATTCGGCGGAGTCGCTGGCCATCGCCGTGCCGGTGAAGCTGGCGCGGGCGCTGTGGATCCTGCCGATGGTGGCGGTGGCGGCGGTGCTGGTACGCAAGCCGGGTAGCAAGGCCACCATTCCCTGGTTCATCCTCTTCTTTGTCGCGGCCTCCGCCGTGGCCTCCTTCGTGCCGGCGGGCGCGGCGCTCTACCCGTGGCTGGTGGCGGCGGCCAAGGGCGGTCTGGCCGTGACCCTGTTCCTGATCGGGGCGAGTTTGTCGCCCAGCATGTTGCAGTCGGTGGGCTGGCGGCCGTTTGCGCAGGGCATCGGGCTGTGGCTGGTCGTGAGCGCAGTTTCGCTCGGAGTTATCTGCGCCTGGAGCTGACAAAAATGCTTGCCTCACCGGAGGCAAATGACCCGAATGCCGCTCCGGTTTTCGCCGCTTTAGCTCAGTTGGTAGAGCGACTCATTCGTAATGAGTAGGTCGTCGGTTCAAATCCGACAAGCGGCTCCAGTTTTTCATAGGAGAGCCGAAAATTCCTGACAGATTCTTGCCAATTCTGCTTGTTTCCATTCCGTTATCTGCCATTCAATTTGGCTGATGAACAAGGCGGACAATTCGGGTGAGAAAAAGCCCGAGCAGCCTAAGAGGAACCCACTATGGCGCCGGCTTGGGATCACCCTGGCTCAGGTGACAAATCACTCCCAAGGGGCAAGATTCGGCCACAGCTGGCGTGTTTTGGTGCCCGCCAAGGTTACGGGCTCCGGTCGAATCAGAAAGCAATTCAAGACCTACTCCAAGGCCCTCGCCTATTGCGAGGGTAAGGCCGACTTATCTCGCGCCAGCGGCAAGCGGGCTTTTGTCCTAAGCGATGCCCAGCGCGAGGACGCGGCCGAGGCATTGAGGATTCTCGGCGATTTGCCTCTGAGCCTCTCCGAGGCCGCCGAATTTGCCCGCAAGCATCTGAAACCTGAGTCCGGTGACATCACTCTGCGGCAGCTGGTTGATCGCATCCTGCGCGAAAAGCAGCGCGAGAAACTACGGCCCGCTTCGATCTACGGCATTCGCTTTTACATGGGCCGCATCGCCGAGCAATTCGGCGACGAGCGGCAGGTGAAAACGATCACCTACGACGAACTGCGCCGGTGGTTTGACAGCCTGGAGGACGCCGGTGCCACGAGCGACCGGCACTTGAAGAATTACATCCGCTATGCCCAGCAGTTCTTCAACTACAGCGTGCAATTCGGCTTCCGCGCCGACAATCCGGCGATGCGCATTCGGCCACCGCGGATTGAATGGAAAATGCCCGCGATTCTGACCGTCGCCGAGGCGAAGCGGCTCCTGCGCACTGCGCTCCTGCCCAAATTCAAGGAGCTCATGCCCGCCACGGTGCTCCAGCTATTCTGCGGCGGATTGCGGTCCGCTGAGGTTGAGCGGCTCGACTGGCGGGACATCGACTTGGTAGGCCGCAAGCTGGAAGTGCTGCCCGCGACCGGGAAGAACCGCCGCGACGGCGATTGGCGCACGCCGATCATCCCCGAGGGCGCTGCCGAGTTTCTCTTTCTGCACGCCAATCGAACCGGCCCGGTTGTGCCAGCCAGGTTCCCGTCCAAGCTGACCGCGCTGCATAAAGCGGCGGATTTCCCGAAATGGGAACTCACGCACGACAATAGCAAGCGGCACAGTTTCGGTTCCTACGGGTGCAAACTACACGGCAAGGATTGGGTCGAGGAGCAGATGGGCCACAACACCAGCGCGACGTTCCTCAAGTTCTACCGCAATGCCCGCATTACCAAGCAGGACGCCCAGCGGTATTTCGGTATTTGCGTCGCGAATTTGGACAAAGATGACGATGCCGAAGTCGTGGCGATCGAGAAGGAAGCGTGATCGCCTCCACCTTGATTTCGATCCAAAACGCGTGAAAAGGAAGAAGAATATTAAGGCGAAGGCTTCCCGGAAAAAGAAGGGGAAGACACGGAGTAAGACACCGAGGGAGCTTTCTGAAAAAGCTAGCAAGGTGGAGGTCAGAATGGCTTACGACGAGAACTTTTTCCAACCGGCGAACGAGGCAATTTACGACACCAACTTTAAGCGGCGACTGCAGGCATTGCGACGAAGCATGACCAAACACCGTCCGCGCCCGGATGGTATGAAATTGGAGCGTCTCCTTCGCTCTATCGGGACTTGGTTATCAAACGCGACTGGCTACGCCGGTGCTATTCCTGAAAAGCCTGAGCTAGTGGAGGCGTGGATACTGTCTCCTAAGAAAACGATGCACTTCATTGAATATTGTATAGCTACGGCTGCTGATCCGGAGGCGAGACGTGCGCTGGCCGTTAAGCAGGTTCTTCTAGAGAGTCATGATCAGGCCGCCAAAGCTTCGGAGGAGGAAAAGAAGGCATATCGTACTCGGTTAACAAATGAGAAAACCGGTCAGCCTCTCGCAGATCAGTACGCCGGCGCGCTAGCCAAGGACTCCATCTCGGACAAATCAGGAAAGCCAATTGGTGCGGATGCGGCTCAATTGATAGCCAATCGCATTGGCTTGGAAAGCGGGGTGCGACTAGACGAAGAATTGAGCGATGATACAAACAGCAAGATCGTTGATTCGATCATGGAAAAATTAAAATAATCAGCGCATTGATCTCCGCGCGAACAGGTTAGAGTGGACGACCTTTTGGTCGTTTTTTGATTTAGGGTGTTTCCTTTCTGTCGAAGTGAATCCAAAGTTAGGTGGCGGCATGGAAACCTTACCATGCGCCGCCTCGGAAACCGCCGCGATTCGAGCGCCTGAACAAACCAGCGGCATCCTCGCGGGGGCAGACCTCCCGCTCGTCTCCACCAAGCAGCAAGTCGCCGCGTTCCTGCGGTGCTCCACCAAGCACGTCGACAACCTCGCCGCTCGCGGGCACCTCCGGCCGACCCGCCTGGGCCGCTGCGTCCGGTATCGCCGCGAGACCGTCCTCCGTGCACTCGCTACCTTGGAGGGCCCCGCATGAACAAGGAAACCTATGTCGCTGCGGAGTGTGAGAGTTGGCTTCTCAAATATGATCCGACGTATAACCGCGCCTTCCTTTCCCAAGTCGGAAACGGCGATCCCGTTGTGATCTATCTCACACTCTTCCAACTTCCTGACCTTGCGCGAGCCCTGCAAGGACTTCACTCGCAGGAATCTTCAAACGACATCTCACATGATCGTCACACCTGATTTCTTTGACCATTGGAAAACTAAGCAGCTCGTCGAGATGACCGGCCGGGCGGAGTCACCCTTATGGCTGCAGCGCCTTTGGGCCCATTGCCAGACTGCCAAGGCTTGGGAGTTCACAGGCCTCTCAGCGGCCAACATCAAGGCGATCTGTGCGGTTCCGGCCGATGTCGACGCCACCGCGTGGGTCAAGGCACTCGTTAAGTGTCGGTTCGTGGTGCGGCGAAGTCAGAATCTCCGCGTACACGATTGGGAGGTGCTCAATGCGGGTCTTATCAATTCGTGGGAGAACGGGCGCAAAGGTGGTCGGCCCTCCACGCCAGCCGGGAGGTCACGCGACCTCTCAAAGGCCGTCACGGGGCGCCATGGCGAAACCCACGGGATACCCGCAGCTATCCCACCGGCAGCCCACGTTGAGCCCACGGCAAACCTAGCCGAAACCGATAGAGAGGACAGAGTAGAGGGAGTAGATGAATTGGAAGGGAGGGATAGGAATGATCTGACTACGGTGCCTGACGGCCCACGGCCTCAGTCAGACAGTCAGGCCATACTTTATGCTAAACAAATATCCCTTCCTGAAAACGAAGCTAAAAAGTTCTATGATCATTACTCTGGAAACGGTTGGCACCAGGGCGGGGGCGCCGCAATTGTCTCTTGGCAGGCTCAACTGCGCACGTGGCATCGCCGATGGACTGAATCCGTTGCCGGCAAAGTCCATCTGTCAGCCCTTTCTGCACCAAGGAAATTCTGGGCAAATACCGGCGGGATGATGGTTTACGCTCCCGCCACCGACCAAGAGATCCGGGACGCATGGGACGATCCCAATTATCAACCGAAAGATGATTTGCCGCCCCGGCCGCCAGAATGAGAGGAACGCAGCGTCCTGCTTGTGGTGACCGTAGCCGAATCCCTTTTTAGCGGGAATTCCCCTCCCGGCAACCGGTCCTGGGCATTGAGCCTTTGGCATGATCCCCTTTCTTTCTCCGTCTCTATTTTCACCCAAGATGAAATCATCGACTACGCTTCGGCCGTCCGCAGGCTCACCACCTTAATCAGGGTGATTTTCAAGCTTGGCCGGGCATCGCACCTGGGCAGCGCAAGGTGGTTGCATCCCATGCGTTGCGAATATCTTGCGGCCTTCGCGATTCTGCACTGTTCTCACCGAATCCTATGCAATGGATCGCCCCGTCTGAGAAGGACCTCGCCACTGATACCCTGGAGAAGCGCCTCTGGGCCGCCGCCGACCAGTTCCGCGCCAACAGCGGCCTGAGCGCCGCCCAATACTCCCAGCCCGTCCTCGGCCTGATCTTCCTACGCTTCGCCGAAGTCCGCTTCGCCACCCAGCGCGCCAAGCTGGAAAAATCGTCGGCTTCGTCCCGCCGCGGATCACGTGTTGATGAGCCCGCCGCCTATCACGCCGACGGCATCCTCTACCTGGCGCCCAATACCCGTTTTGAGGCCCTCCTGAGGCTTCCTGAGGCCGCGGACATCGGCGCGAAGGTCAACGACGCCATGCGCGACATCGAGAAGCACAACCCGCAACTCGCCGGTGTCCTGCCCAAGACCTACAACCTCTTCACCAGCACCCTCCTCAAGGAACTGCTCAAGAAGGTATCCGAGATTCCCGCCAGCCTTGACTACGACGCCTTCGGGCGGATCTACGAATACTTCCTCGGCGAGTTCGCCATGACCGAGGGCCAGGGCGGCGGCGAATTTTACACCCCCTCGTCCATCGTCCGCCTGCTCACCGAAGTCATCGAGCCCTATCACGGGCGCATCCTCGACCCCGCTTGCGGCTCGGGCGGCATGTTCGTCCAGTCGGCCAAGTTCGTGGCGGAGCATAAGAAGAACCCTGCGTCTGAACTCTCCATCCACGGAGTCGAGAAGACCGACGAAACCGGACGCCTCTGCCGCATGAACCTCGCCGTGCATGGGCTGGAAGGCGACATCCGCCACGGCGGCCAGGTGAACAGCTACTACGACGACCCGCACGACGCCACGGGCCGCTTCGACTTCGTCCTCGCCAATCCGCCGTTCAACGTCAACGCCGTGGACAAGGAGCGGTTGAAAGACTCCGTCGGGCCGGGCCGCCGCTTCCCCTTCGGCCTCCCGCGCACCGACAACGGCAATTACCTCTGGATTCAGCTTTTCTACTCCTCACTCAATGCGAAGGGCCGCGCCGGTTTCGTTATGGCCAACTCGGCCTCCGACGCCCGTAGTTCCGAACAGGACCTCCGCAAGGAACTGATCGAAGCCCACGCCGTGGACGTGATGGTCGCCGTGGGTCCCAACATGTTCTATACGGTTACCCTGCCCGTCACCCTATGGTTCTTCGACAAAGGGAAGGCAAAGACGCCCCGCGCCGACACGGTGCTGTTCATCGATGCACGGCACATTTACCGACAGGTTGACCGCGCGCACCGTGAGTGGACGCCCGCGCAGATTGGCTTCATCGCCAACGTCGTGCGCCTCTATCGCGGCGTGGAACTCGACTTCACCCTCGGCGGCGACGAAGCCCGTTCGAAGATCGAAGAACTGTTCGGAACTCGTCACAAGTCACACATCACTTGTCACTATCAGAATGTTCCCGGCCTGTGCCGCGCCGCCACGCTCAAGGAAATTGAAGCGCAAGGCTGGTCGCTCAACCCCGGACGCTACGTGGGCGTGGCGGCGGGCGAAGCCGTGACCGACGAGGATTTCAAGGAACAACTCGAAACGCTGAACGAGGAACTCGAAACCCTCAACGCCCAGGCGCGTGAGCTGGAAACCACCATTGCGCAAAACGTCACCGAGATACTCGAAACATGAACGCGCAATGCACAAATCTCCCTTCTACCTCTGGGAGAAGGGCCGGGGATGAGGGTGCGGCCTTGCCGCACGAACAAACCATCGCCGGCAACGTGGCGGAGATTCTGGAGGCGTGACGATGGCAGCCTCGCGCAAAGTGAAACTTGCTGACTGCGTGAACCTGTTGGCCGGGTTTCCGTTCAAGAGTCAGCAGTTCACCGATAAGCCGGAAGACGTGCCGCTCGTAAAGGGCGAGAACGTCAGCCAAGGCTGCATCCTCTGGGACATCTCCAAACGCTGGCCCGCATCCGATTGGGAAAAGCTGGAGAAGTTTCATCTCGTTCCCGGCGACGTGGTCATCGCGATGGACCGTCCGTGGATTCCCGCTGGCCTGAAGTGGTCATTCATCCGTGAGCGCGACCCAAAAGCATTGTTGGTTCAGCGGTGCGCTCGCCTTCGTGCCAGCGACGGTAGCCTCGACCAGAATTTCCTGCGGTTCGTTATCGGTGGTCCGGGCTTTGAGAATTACGTGAAGCCCATCACGACCGGCGTGAACGTGCCACACATCAGCGGTCAGCAGATTCTCGATTTCGAGTTCCCGCTTCCCCCGCTGCCGGTGCAACGGCGGATTGCGGGCATCCTGTCGGCCTACGACGAGCTGATGGAGAACAGTCAGCGGCGCATCCGGATTTTGGAGGCGATGGCCCGCACCCTCTACCGCGAGTGGTTCGTCCACTTCCGCTTCCCCGGCCACGAAAAGCTCCCGCGCGTCGTCTCCCTGCTCGGCGACATCCCCAAAGGCTGGGAGGTGAAGGCCGTTGAATCATTCTGCCCTCTGGTATCGCGTGGAGTGACCCCGAAATACGAACTCGGCAGCGGACGATTCATCATCAATCAAAAAGTGAATCGTGGCTTGGAGCTTTCGCTCGTTGATCTCAAGGAACTTGAACCATCACTCGAAGTTCCGCCGGACAAATTCGCGCGATTCGGTGACGTGCTGGTGAACTGTCTCGGCGAGGGCACAATTGGCCGGGTCCATTTCTATACCGAGTCGCATCAGGACTGGGCCGTTGACCAGCACATGAGCATTTGCCGGGCAGCAAATCCGACGGACGCACTCTACGTTTATTTCGCGCTCGAATCGGAGGAGGGACAGGGCCGCATCACCGCTCTGAAAACCGGCGGCACGAACATGACCATGTTCAACATCTCAGCTCTGCGTTCGTTCGCCGTGGTCGCGCCACCCGCTAAGCTTCTGACCCGCTTCGCAGAACTCGCGTTTCCGATGCTGCGTCAAAAGCAGGCGCTCACCGAACTCAACCGAAACCTCCGACGGACGCGCGACTTGCTGTTGCCGCGTCTGCTGTCGGCTGAAAACGCACCATAATTTATGGCACACGCAGCAATTATCCAAATCCAGAAACGAATTGAGTCCGCAAAACAAGATTCAGATTTCACCTATTTTTACGCACTTCTTTTGGAAGGGGAGGCGCTTCTAAAAACAACTGTTCTTGGACTGATAGGTTCTCTCGTAAACGATCCAGACAGGCAGCGATATAGGCTGGAGCATAAAATCCTTAAGGCCGACGGTCTTGGTCCTTGGTCCATGGCACTTGAGGACTCGTTAATTGGTCCGGCTTCGCAGTTTTTACTTACCGATCTTAGCACTGAAAAAAATGAACTAACTAAGCTGTGCGCAAAGGGAACTTGGCAATACGAGGCCGTACATTCATTGAAGCATTGTTTGGACTCACTTGGAATTGATGCCGAGGAAGTTCCAAGCCAGACAGACATGAAGCGGTGGTTTAGTCTGTTTGCGGTTCTGAGGAATAAGACTCGGGGCCATGGTGCAACAATGCCAGGTAAAGTCGCTCAAGCAGCTCTAGATCTTAAGAAGAGCATTTCGCAATTTCATAATAATCACGCGCTATTTAAGCGGCAGTGGGCATACCTATATCGCAACCTTTCTGGGAAATATCGGGTAACACCGATAACAGAAAATGCTGATCAATTCGCCGAATTAAAGAAAGAATCCGATAGATCATATCCAAACGGGGTTTATATATTTGCGGGTACACCACGCTTGATTCCATTCCTGGAGTCAGATGCAGATCTCACTGATTTTTTCTATCCCAACGGTGGCTTTGGAAAGAAAACATTTGAGTGCATATCTTACGCAACAGATAACAAAAAAGAAGGAGACGGCACTGCTCATCTGATGCCACCGGGGACACTGCCATCGAGTGAAACCCAAGGGCTTGGTGAATTAGATGAACTGGGTAAATGCTTCTCCAATGCTCCGTTGTTATCCAATGAATACATTTCTCGCCCAGTTCTCGAAGCACAAATTAAACAATTTACGGAAGATGACCGTCATCCAATTGTAACACTCCTTGGACGAGGTGGCATTGGAAAAACATCTCTCGCATTAAAGGTCCTCAACCTACTATCTGGAGGAACGCGCTTCACAGCGCTACTTTGGTTTAGTGCGCGGGATGTTGATCTCCAATTCTGTGGGCCAAAGCCGGTTAAGCCGCACGTTTTATCGCCCGAAGAAGTTAGCCGTCTATATGTGACATTGGTCGCACCCGCTAGTCTGAAAGATCCAGGATTTCGTAGCCGCGAATATTTCGAGAAGCAGCTAACAAGAAACGAACTCGGCCCTTGTCTGTTTGTATTCGACAATTTTGAGACAACTCAGAATCCGGAGGAATTATTCACCTGGATAGACACTCACGTTCGCTTGCCAAATAAAATACTGATAACGACACGGCTACGCGACTTTAAGGGCGACTATCCTATTGAGGTAGGGGGCATGACCGACGATGAGGCCAGAGAGTTAATCGATACTACCGCAGGTTACTTAAAAATAAGAGACCTGCTACCGAATGACTACATCACAGAACTGATACAGCAAGCCGAGGGGCATCCATATGTCATCAAGATATTGCTTGGCGAGGTTGCCAAAGAAAAGCGCGCCGGTCATATTGAACGACTAGTTGCCGGGAGGGATGAAATCTTAACTGCGCTATTTGAACGCACCTATGCGTCATTAAGCCCATGTGCTCAACGCACCTTTATGACCCTCGCGGCTTGGAACTCAGCCGTGCCGCGCGTCGCATTGGAGGCAGTCCTACAGAAATCTGTAGGCGAGATCCTCGAGGTCGAACGGGCTGTTGACTTGCTATTGCAATTTTCACTAGCGGAACGGCGAAAGTCAGTTGAGGGAATGGACTTCATAGCGCTTCCTTTGGTCGCGTTAACATTTGGCCGAAAAAAGCTGAACATCAGTCCATTTCAATCCGCAATTAAGGCAGATGCTGATCTGCTACAGATGCTAGGCACAGTGAATAGAAGTGAAGTCCACTTCAGTCTAGCGAAACGCATAGACTATTTTCTTGGAAGCATAACTCGCCGGATGGGCAAAGGGGATACATACGAGAAATACACTCCTATTGTTGAAATGATAGGGCGGCATTTCCCTCCAGCCTGGCTGTCACTTGCCAGATTACACATGGAGGAAGGTACGCGGGCGGGATATGAGAAGGCACAGATTGAACTCCGGCGATATCTCGAGCAAGACTACACAAGCCCAGTAGCTGCTGAAGCATGGCTTAACTTAGCGCATTGTTGTTTTAAGACTGGTGACATGCTCGGGGACATACACGCCTTCGTTCAGCGTAGCAAAATTGCGTCGGTGCCTTTCGCAGACCTGACTAATACTGCTCGTTTGCTAAACGACCTTATTAGGAGGCAGATGTTAAATGTCGGTGCAGATGAAAAAAGAGCCTTAGGGCAAGAATTATTAGATGTGATGCAACTCCGAATCGACGAGGCTTCAGCGGATGACTTAGCTCAAGCGGCTTGGCTTGCATTACGACTCAGGAATTATGAGCGAGCTAGTGCATACGTCCGACTAGGATTGTCGAAAGATAATGATAATCTTTATCTATTAAAACTATCTGGAGAACCAAACATTAAAGTCTAATTTGCTCCACGCCTACACCGTAGCCCAACTCGTCGAGCAGCCCGCCATCGGGTTGTTCGCGGAGCTTGGCTGGCAGACGGTGTCGACGTTTGATGAAAGGATCTGAGCCGTGAGCACCCAGCGCCCAGACCAAACTACATTGGAAAAGCTGATTGCCTTGGGTCGGTGCCTTGATGGTGACGCTCGCATCGGCGAAATTCTTGGCGCATTGAAGGCCAACGCCTATGTCAGCACCATTCACCCGTTCCAGGATTTCGAGTGGTTGCGAGAGCAGTCATGGGCAGACGCATGTGCGGTTGTCCGGGCCGTGACGCGGGCGGAAACCGAGAGGCTCACGAAGTCTTGCGGATCGGTGTCGGCCGTTAAGAACGCCTACCGAATAATGGAAGACAGCAACCGCGTCGGCGCGATGGAACTGGCCGCGTGGATTGTGGACCACAGCAACAACGACTACATCCCATTCCCGATGTGCAAGATTCGGCACGCCTTCGAGGGCATCAAACGCACTGCCGGCTCGTGGGCAGAATGTCGCGAGGCTCTCGACCGTTGGTGCGCCGACGAGTGGGGACGCCAACAGCGCGTAGCGGACGAAAAGGCAAGCCAAGCGCCGGAAAGCGAGCGCAGGCGTCAGATCCGAAGTTCGGTGGGCGCCCGAGTAGACGCCGAACGCTCGGAAATCCAGCATGCAAGAGCGTCTGCTCGGGAGAAATTGCTTGCCGCGCTCCGCGCGTTGCCGGTCAGAAATAGGTTGGAGCACATCGCATGGGACGACACTCGCTCGCTCTCCTTCTATCCCGCCGACCTCGCCGCCTGCACCGCCGAGGATGTGAAGCAACTCGACCCGGTGACCACGCAGCGTCTTGTCGCCAAGCTACGCGAGCGCAAGAATGGTCCATGGCAAAAGCTGGCGAAGCGATTGAGACTGACGACATGAAACCCACTCCGCTAATCTCCACCTCTGGGTCGGGCCCTTCTTGCCGAAGGTCGGCCCGCAGAAGTGGATTTACGAAGATTCCAAACGACAACAACGCACCATGAAATCCGAACAAAAGACTCGCCTGCTGCAAAGCTTAGCGACCGCGTATTCGAGTCACGAATTGCGCGTCAAGCCAGAGTATCAACGCGGGACGGTATGGAAGTTGCCCCAGAGGCAGGGGCTCATCGACTCACTCCTGCGCGGGTATCAGATCCCTCTTTTCTATGTTCACCTAGAACAAAGGCCAAACAACTATACTGGCGGAGTTGAAACGACTGCTTGGTTGGTGGATGGGCAGCAACGCTTAGCGGCGATTGTCGGATACCTCCAGGGAGAGTTTAGCCTGCCGGATCCACAGAAGGCCAAGCCAAGTTCCGTTCTTCCTCCGTCGATGGCTCTGGTGCCAAGTTGGGCTGGAAAGAAATACGACGACTTGGATGGGGCCGATCTGAAGAGGCTGAAGGAACGGGAACTCTTGGTAATCGAGATGACGGCGGAGGATCCAAATGAGGTGCGTGATCTTTTTATCAGGCTTCAAGCCGGGACGCCACTTACCGCCCAGGAAAAGCGCGATGCCTGGCCAGGCGATTTCACCAACTTCGTGATACGGCATGCCGGTAAAGCCGGCCACACCTTATCTCATCCGAAGCCATTTTTCTCCATCTGCCAAAAGAACCGGGTGCTTTCGGTTGACGACGGTGCCCACTACGTGGATGGACTCGCGGAGACCCGTAAATTCTTCGCCGGTTTGGCCATGACTCTCATGGTGCGCAGTCGTGTCGGTATTGATTTCGTGGATCTAAAGGGCACGACGATTAACGATTTTTACATCGCCAACCTAATTCTTGAAGACACAGACCCTGCGGCAACTCGTGTCGTGCGAGCGCTGGACACCGCAGCCCTGCTACCTGAATGGGAGCATCTCAAACGAGGACGGGCTCTTTCGTATCAGTGGGCATTTCATTTCGCTTTATTGGTGGACGCATTGATCGAAGGGGATTTCGCCCCTAATTGGCGGGGGGAGGTCGTGAAGGCATTCTTGGATTTCAAAGGAAAGGTAGCAGAGGCGCAGTTGCACTACAGGGAACACCGTGAATCTATTCCCCATCATGAACGGTTCGGGCGCCTCCTCTCGGGCTCAGGCTCTGACACAGCCGAGATCATCCGGATCAGGCACGCATTCCTGCTGAGCGAGATTTACTCAAAGATGAAGCTCCGCCCGCTGGATCCACATCGCCTATTCGACCCGCTGGAAAAGGAAGTAATTTGGAATCGGGATCGCGGCATGTGCCAATGTCCGAGTTGCGAGCGCGCAGACCGAGTCGTCTCCTTCGCTGAGGCCACGGTGCATCATGTGGTTGAGCACAGCGTCGGTGGCCAGACGGTCATGGAGAATGGAGTTCTTGTTTGTCCACAATGCCATGGCAACCGCTTCGAGATGCAGAAACTTGAGGGCCACTTCAAAAGTTATCTTGCTCGAATCTATACTCCGCGCCCCGCAGGACAGAGCCTGATAACGGGAGTGGAACCTCTGGTAACTGATGCTGAAGAAAGCTCGACTACAGGCTTACGAATTGTGGTCGATTGGCCGGCCCTCGATGTTGATCGTGAAAAACAAAAGTTTGAAGAACCGTTGGCAACCCAGACGGTAGTTCGTTTCCTTGCAGAACTAATCAAGGCCCTCGGTGAGCCTATCGCCACACAACTTCAGGAGCTGCCGGTGATCCGTTATCCATTGGCGAAAGACCCTGCGGTTGCGTTTCAAAATCCTGCTACCGGTCGGCCGTTCAGCTCCCTGCCAGTGCCAGGCACAAACCTTTTCTTCTGTCCGCATTCCAGCAACCAGGAGAAGGTTCGTAAACTGAGGGAACTGGTAGATCGACTTGTCTTGTCTGAAGATCGCGGCTTCCCAGACGGCAGTGTCGAAGTGACGATGCTCAATGGGCATGAGTAGCCGAGCCTATGCCCCACGCCTACACCGAAGACCAACTCGTCGAGCAGCCCGCCATCGGGTTGTTCTAGGACCTTAGGGGACACACTGCATTCGCAAGTCACGCATAACAAAAGGAAACACCATGGCAGCCCAAGAAAAGAGCGACCTATTCGAGTTTATGCTCGAACGAGTAAAGGCCACACAAAAGCAACATCTGGAAGCCGAGCCGATGGCGTTTGGACGATGGTTCGCCGAACTCTTCTTTATGAGCCCGCGCGACATCTTTGTGTCCGACGGATCAAAAGATGGGAAGATCGACCTCTTCTTCGCCACAGACAATGGCAAGACAGTGATGCATCATGTCCTCAATACTAAGTTCACCAAGGAGTTTAACAAAATCGCCCCGCCCTCGTTTTACCAAGAGATTAAATACTTCTGGCAGGCGTTCGAGAACCGGGAAGCTCGGGCCGCCTACTTGGAGAAAGCCGTGAAATTGGAGTTACGGCCAAAATACCGGCAACTTTTTGAACGCTATGATAGTGGCGCCGCAGAGTTGATGTTTGTCACGAACCATCGCTGCAATGAAGCCCACTACGAGCAAGTGCGAAATATCCCAGTTAAGGTGTTCCACATGGATGATCTGATTCAGTGCTTGGTTGATGACATCGACGGAGCGATGCCGCGCACGCCGCCAATCAGTCTCAATGGGATCCATGCACTCCTACCGGCAAACCAAGAGGACACAGAGGTGGCAACGTCCATCGTATTCGCGCGCCTGCTGGATTTCATTCGTTACATGGAGAACGATCCCTTCGATTTGCTTTTCAACCGCAACGTACGGGTAGCCATCAGCATCTCGCGCTCGAAGGTGAATCGGGCCATCAGAGACACTTTCAGCGTTAACCCCAAGGAATTCGCGTTCAGCAATAACGGCATCACGATGCTCTGCGAGAAGCAGCACTATGACCCTGGTCAAAAGGTGTTAACTCTGGAAAACCCCCGTGTGGTGAATGGCTCACAAACATTGCACAGCATTCGCGATGTGCCCAATCCATCACCTAACGCGCGCGTTATGGTTCGGGTAATTGAAATTGAGCCACCGCGTGGAGATGCCCTCGACCAAAAGATTCAGCGCCGCAAGGAAGTCATTGGGAAAATAGCTGTGCGCAGCAATCAGCAGAATCCAATCAAGAGTTGGGACCTCGCTTCAAACGATGACTTCCAGTTGGAACTGTTCCGATTCTTTCGTAACAAGGGCTTCTTTTATGAGAGGCGCGATAAAGAGTGGAGGCAGCGCAGTCGAGAGTTGCGGAGTGTAGGGATTCAGTATGGTACGAGCATCAAATGGCACACGCAGATAATTTCATCATACTACTGGAACACGCCTCGGCTCGGCCCTGCGGTCGCAAAAAATGTAGCAGAGCTATTTGAAGGGACTGTTTACGAAGGGATCCGAGAAACTTCGCCTGAATTGGCCTTCCAGCTTTTCTTACTAGACACGGCCATGTGGGAGAGCCGGAGTGACTTGGCCAAAGTCAAGGTCTACATCGGCAATCTGAGGTCCTACGAGTATTTTGCGCTCTTCAGCCTCGCGGTTCGCGCATTGACTGAGGTTGGGGTAAAGTGGGGTGATCCTGATTTGACTGCGCAACTTCACGGACAGTGGGACGGATATTACCCAAAGCGCTTCAAGCTCTGGCGCAAATTGAGCAAAGAATGCATCGATCACATTCTCGCGGCCTTTAATAAGGAGTCGCGCAGTTATTCGAGACGCGAAGGCCAAGAGTTGACCTACGCGAACTACTTCAAGAATCAGACATCTGTTGCTCGGATGTTGAAAGCTGGACTGCCTGGCGAAATCAAGCGGTGCGCCCGTGCGGCCCTGAAAGGCTGAGCGCTCTCCGTGCCCAACGCCTACACCGAGGACCAACTCGTCGAGCAACCCGCCATCGGGTTGTTCGCGGAGCTTGGCTGGCAGACGGTCTCGGTGATGGAGGAGGTCTTCGGGCCGAGCGGCTCGATCGGGCGGGAAACAACCGGTGAGGTGGTGCTGGTGCCGAAGTTGAAGGTGGCTTTGGAGCAGCTGAATCCGGGTGTGCCGCCGGGCGCGATCCAAAGCGCAGTCGATGCGCTGACGCGCGATCGGTCGGCCATGGGCATGGTGGCGGCCAACCGGGAGATTTATTCGCTGCTCAAGGAGGGAGTCAGCGTCTCGTTGCCGGATCAGAAGCAGGGTGGTCAGCGGACCGAGCGCCTGCGCGTGGTGGATTGGAGCGATCAGGCAGCCAATGATTTCCTGTTGGTCAGCCAGATGACGATCACCGGGCCACTCTATACCTGCCGACCCGACCTGATCGGCTTCGTTAACGGCCTGCCGCTGGTGGTGATCGAGCTCAAGAAGCCGGGCGTGCCGGCCAAGCAGGCGTTCGACGAGAATCTCACCAGCTATAAGCACCCGCAGAACGGCGTGCCGCTGCTCTTCGGCTATAACGCCTTCCTGATCGCCTCAAATGGCACGGAGAGCCGCGTCGGTTCGATCACGGCCGACTGGGAACGCTGGGTGGAATGGAAGCGGATCGAGCGCGAGGACGAACCGCGGCGCGTGTCCCTGGAAGTCATGCTTCGCGGCACGTGCGACAAGGCGCGCCTGCTGGACCTGGTGGAGAATTTCACGGTCTTCTCCGAGCTCAAGGCGGGGTTGGTAAAGGTGCTGGCCCAGAATCACCAGTTCCTCGGAGTTAACAACACCATCGCCTCGTTGATGAAGGCCCGGGAACTGGGCCATGGTCGCGGCGGCGTGTTTTGGCAGACGCAGGGCTCGGGCAAGAGCTTCTCGATGGTGTTCTTCGCGCAGAAGGTGCTGCGCAAGCTGGCCGGCAACTGGACCTTTGTGGTCGTGACCGACCGCGTGGAACTGGATGACCAGATTGCCAAGACCTTCGCCGCCTGTGGAGCCGTTACCGACGCAGCCGAGAGCCACGCCCAGAGTGGAGCCCATCTTCGCGAGCTGTTGCGAGGTAACCAGCGGTATGTCTTCACGCTGATTCACAAGTTTCAGACCCCGGAGATGCTCTGCGACCGAAGCGATGTGATCGTCATGGGCGACGAGGCCCACCGCAGCCAATACGACACCCTCGCGGTCAACATGCGGTCGGCGCTGCCCAAGGCGATGTTCCTGGCTTTCACCGGCACCCCGCTCATCGCCGGGGAGGAACGCACGCGGGATGTGTTTGGCGATTATGTGTCGATCTATGATTTCCAGCAATCGGTCGAGGACGGAGCCACGGTGCCCCTCTACTACGAGAACCGCACCCCCGAGCTTCGCTTGGAGAATCCCGACCTGAACGACGACATCTATACGCTCATCGAATCAGCCGAGCTCGATCCTGAGCAGGAAAAGCGCTTGGAGCGAGAGATGGGTAAGCAATACCACCTGATCACCCGCGATGACCGGCTGGAGACGGTTGCCAAGGATATCAGCACGCATTTCCTCGGGCGCGGCTTTCAGGGCAAGGCCATGATGGTGTCGATCGACAAGGCGACGGCTTATCGGATGTATGAAAAGGTGCGCCAGAACTGGGCCGTCGAAACGGCGCGCGTCGAGAAGGAGTTGAAGAAGTTGGGCGCGGAAAAGAATCGCTCGGAGGAGATCCTTGAGCAGGTGCGGGCCTTGAACGAGCGGTTGGTCACCCTCAAGGCCACCGACATGGCGGTGATCGTGTCACCGAGCCAGAACGAGATCGAGCAGATGCGGCAGTTTGGCATCGAGGTGGCGCCGCACCGCAAGCGGATGAATGACGAGGCGCTCGACGAGAAGTTCAAGGACCCGAAGGACCCGCTGAGCCTGGTATTCGTCTGCGCGATGTGGCTGACCGGCTTCGACGCGCCGAGCTGCTCGACGGTGTATTTGGACAAGCCGATGCGGAATCACACGCTGATGCAGACCATCGCCCGGGCCAACCGGGTGTTTCCGGGCAAGCACAGCGGCTTGATCGTGGATTACGCCAACGTTTTCGCCTCGCTGGAAAAAGCCCTCGCGATCTACGGCAAGGGGACGGGTGGCACGACGCCGGTTAAGGACAAGGCCAAGCTGGTCGAGGAGCTGCGCAAAGCCATCGTCGAGGCGCAGACCTATTGTGCGAAGCACGGGGTGGCGATCGATGCCATCGAGAAGGCCACCGTGGGCAGCCTAGAGCGGCTCACGGCGTTGGTGGCGGCGGTGGATGCCCTGATCTCGCCGGATGCCATTAGAAAGGAGTTCTTGGCCCAGGAACGCTGGGTGGCGACGCTCTATCAAGCCATCAAGCCCGATCCATCGGTCTTGGAGTTTGCCGGCACGGCTGCCTGCCTTGCGGCGATTGCGGCGACGATCAAGGAAAGGACAGGGGAGGGGCCACCGGACATCTCGGTCGTGATGGCCGACATCAACCGGCTGTTGGATGACTCGATCGCCGCGGACGGCTTTCAAATCAAAGAGGACGCGGCGAACGCGGGCCGGTCCATCATCGACATCTCCAAGATCGACTTCGAGGCCCTTGCAAATCGGTTCGCCAAGTCGGACCGCAAGAATGTCGAGCTTGAGCAACTCAAGGCGGCCATCAGGGCCGAGATGGATAAGCTAATCCGCCTGAACCGGAGCCGCACCGACTTCCTTGCCAAGTTCGAGGAGCTGATCGAGTCCTACAACGCCGGCAGCCGGAACATCGATGAGCTGTTCCAGCAGTTGTTGAGCCTCAGCCGCAACCTAAACGAAGAGCAGGAACGCCACGTTCGGGAGAACCTTTCCGAGGAGGAGTTGACAGTGTTCGACATTCTCGTCCGGCCGGGCCCGGAGATGACCACGGTGGAGCGGGATGAGGTCAAGAAGGTCGCGCGGCTCATGCTAGAGCGAGTGCACGGCCTGCTCGTCTTGGACTGGCGCCAACGCGGCGATGCCCGGGCAAGGGTGCGCCTCGCGATTGAAGACACCCTGGATACTGGTTTGCCTCCGGGTTACACAAAAGAACTCTACAAAGGCAAATGCGCCGCCCTGTTCGAGCACCTCTACGAGAACTACCAAGGCGAAGGTGAAAGCACTTATTCGCGAGAGGCGTGAGGAAATAGTGTCAAATGCACAGAGATACGAATGGTTCACCGCTAGGGAACCGATCGCCGACTTTATCTTCGAGAACACGACTAAGCCGGAATTGCTGCAATTCAATCGCTTCGCCCGGCCGGCTCCGATTTCTTCTAGACTTTCGCGATAGCTGGGGCGACGGTTCGCGCGTGGCCAGTCTAGATCGAGCAGAGGCACTGCGTATCGCAGTGAAGGAGATTCAGTCCCGTGGGCTTGGCAGCGGGGCCAAAGAAGCGTTCTTGCAGGAGGAAATCGGAGTGACGTTTCCCGGAATCTACAGCTGTCCCAATCTCGCCGAATGCTGGATCGTCTATGCCGATGCCCCGATCCTAGGGCTTCAAAGCAGTTCCGTCGTTCTGATCTCCCGCACAACCGGCGCGGTGCTTTACGCGGGCTCAGCCTACGACGAAGGGTGAGCTAGTGCCATTGCAAATCGAAAATCGATAGCGGGAGTCCGAACGCTCCCTTTACTCAAAGATGGTTTGAGCCGCCGCTTGTAGCTCATGGCCGATGGCCAAGTAACCGGCAATCGCAGCTTCATATCTCTTGCTCATCATCTTCATCTTAAAATAAGTAACGGTCGAGTTACGCCAGCTTTTGCTGCCTTCATTCCAAAGGTTCTGCCGTTCGATAAGCAGCACGACGGTCGTTCGGACTGCCTCTACATAGCGTGAAAGTATTCCAATATATCGAATTTCATCTGAGGTGAGTTTAGAAGGATGTTTCGTCCGGAACGCCTCTACCTCTAGCGCTATTGTATTCCAGATGGGCCCCAACCTTTCAGCATCCTCAAGGAGTGAGCCCATCGAGGCACCTCTCCCCAATAGGGTCTTAAATACGCTCTTTAGGGTCTGTGCCTCTGCGAAGATTTTATTGTGAACGGCAATGTAGAGATCAAGTCCGTCGCTCACCATCCAGCCGAGCAACTGCACTCGAATTCGGCTCTCAGTTTGGTCCACTCAATCATCATCAAATAGAGCATGGATTCTGTGAAGAACAATATCCCGGTTGGTTATGGTCACAATTGGCCACGCTCCGCAGACGCCAGAGCCAGCGAACCATGGATTCGCTGACCCCGGCGCCGAACGCGAACGCAAGCGCCGCATCCTCATCTGGCATGGCGCCACCAATCACCGACCCTGCGCAGGGTCAGCGGGCAACGATGACCAGGCAGCGATCATTTTGCCTTTCTGGCTGATCCCGTCACGTCAGAAATCCGCGCCAATGCATGACAGTCTTTGAAAGTTCTTTTAGTGAAAATTACTCTCGGCTCAATCGGTAGGAGTCGAGGTCCCCCG
>JAQSCO010000048.1:0-91426 GCA_029945445.1 Lacunisphaera sp.
GCCCGGGTAACGCGCAGGGCGCAGCAAGACTGCGCCCCTACCCTTTAAGCCCCATGCTGAGCCGCGTCGCCAACAACCTCTACTGGATGAGCCGCTACATCGAGCGCGCCGAGAGCATCGCGCGCCTCGTGGACGTGAACCTCCAGCTCCTCCTGGATTTCCGCAACCTCGACGACGCCGGGCTCGCCGCGCACTGGATGCCCATCGTGCAGAGCTCGGGCGACGAGGAGCAGTTCCGCCGGCTGCACCAGCGCGCCACCGGCCAGACCGTGACGCAGTTCCTCGTCTTCCAGGCGGCCAATCCGAACTCCATCGTCTCCTCCATCGCCCAGGCCCGCGAGAACGCCCGCATGGTCCGCGACCAGATCACCGTCGAGCTCTGGGAGGAGATCAACCGCCTCTACCTCTTCCTCCACTCGCCCCGCGCCGAGGAGATCTGGCGCGAGAACCCCTCCGACTTCTTCCGGATCATCCGCAACGCCTCGCTGCTGCTGCAGGGCCTGACCGACGCCACGATCGTGCGCAACGAGGGCTGGTCCTTCATCCAGGCCGGCCGCTACCTCGAGCGCGCCGACAAGACCTCGCGCATCCTCGACGTCCGCCACGCCTCGCTGCCCGCCCAGGGCGCGCCCACCGCCGCCCTGAACCAGGCCGACGCCCTCGGCTGGTCCGCCGTCCTCCGCTCCTGCAGCGCGTGGGACGCCTACAAGGCCATGCACGGCGCCGAGGTCCAGCCCGCGCTCGTCGCCGAGTTCCTGCTGCTCTCCGACGACTTCCCGCGCTCCGTCCGCTTCTGCGTGCGCCGGCTCGACCACGCGCTGCGCAGCATCTCCGGCGTGGCCGAGGGCCGCTTCTGCAACGACGCCGAGAAGCTCGCCGGCCGCCTCCTCGCCGAGTTCCAGTTCAGCACGGCCGATGATATTTTTGACATCGGCCTCCACACTTACATCGATGTCGCCCAGGCCAAGCTGAACGCCATCGGCGAGGCCCTTTTCCAAGCCTACATCTTCCAGCCTTTCCACACGCAGGAGGAGCACGAGCTCCGCCAGCAGGAGGAACAGCAGCAGCAGACCGCCCGCCCGACGCCGACCGCATGAAACTGCACGTCCTCCACCGCACCCGCTTCCACTATGCGGCCACCGTGCGGGAAAGCTTCAACGAGGCGCGGCTGCAGCCCGTCACCCACGGCGCACAGGTCTGCCACAACTTTATCCTGAAGATCCTGCCGACCACGCGGCTGTCGCACTACCTGGATTTCTACTTCAACTACGTGCACCTCTTCGACCTCACGCAGCCGCACACCGAGCTGGTCGTCGAGGCGAACTCCACGGTGACAACGGGCGACACGCCCGCCCTCGCCGCGGACGCGGCGCCCGCGCCGCTGAGCGCCATCGACGAGTGCGCGCGCATGGAGCGTTGCTATGATTTCCTGCAGACGAGCACCTACGTGGACGTCAGCCCCGAGGTGTGGCGGCTCGCGCTGGACGCCACCGAGGGCCAGACCGACACCTGGCAGGCGGCCCAGGGCATCATGCGCTACATCCACCGGCATTTCCGCTACCAGTCCGCGGCCACGCATGTGCACACCCACATGCGCGACGTGCTGCAGGCCCGCGCGGGCGTCTGCCAGGATTTCGCCCATGTCATGCTTGGCTTCTGCCGCGCGCTGAAAATCCCGGCGCGTTATGTCAGCGGCTACCTCTACAACGGCCCCGCCGACCAGTTGAAGGGCGCGCAGGCCAGTCATGCCTGGGTGGAGATCTATCTGCCGGACCACGGCTGGTGCGGGCTCGACCCCACCAACAGCCGGCTGGCCGACGGCCATTACGTCAAGGTCGCGGTCGGCCGCGACTACGCCGACGTCTCGCCCCTCAAGGGCACCTACCGCGGCACCGCCAAGCGCAAGCTCACCGTCGAGGTGCTGGTGACGCGCGTGGAGGGGGACGACCCGGTGCACCCGGCGTCCCACGCCACGGCGCGCTATTGAGCTGACGATTTCTTCGTGGGCCAGCGCGCTTGCTCGCGCCCATGCGCCGCAAGCGGGCGGCCTACAGGAATACAATCCTCCCGAGTCTGCTTGCCCGGGACCGGCCGAAGGGGAAGATGAGCGCATCTCCCGCCATGACGGATTTTGAACACGCGCTCATCCTGATCCTGCTGCTGACGGCCCTCAGCATCGCCGGCCGCTGGCTGCCGTGGCCGATGCCGATCACCTACGTCGTGGGCGCCAGCGCGGCCGCCTTCTGGCTGCACTTCCCCCGGGTCGTCCTCAACCCGGAGTTCTTCTTCCTGTGCTTCGTGCCGCCGCTGCTTTTCTCGGACGGCTGGCTGATGCCGCTGCGCGATTTCATGACGGCCCGGCGGCCCATCCTCACGCTGGCGATCGGACTCGTGATCTTCACCACCGTGGCCATCGGGCTGGTGGCTCACTGGCTGGTGCCGGGGCTGCCGCTGGCGATGGCCTTCGCCCTCGGCGCGGTGGTCTCGCCCACCGACGCGGTCGCCGTCGGCGCGATCACCCAGCGGCTCAAGGTCCCCGCCCGGCTCACGGCCGTGCTCAACGGCGAGAGCCTGATGAACGACGCCACGGGCCTCGTGGCCTTCAAGTTCGCCCTGGGCGCGCTGGCGGTCGGCACCTTCTCGATCCGCGCGGCCTCGGTGAACTTCCTCGTGCTCGCCGCGGGCGGCATCGGGGCGGGCCTGGTCGTCGGCTGGCTGGTCGGCAAGATCCGCGATCTGCTCCGCCACGTGCGGAGTTCCGATACGTTCATCGAGGTCACCCTGTCGCTGATGACGCCCTATGCCGCCTACCTCCTGGGCGAGAAGCTCGGCCTGTCGAGCATCCTCGCGGTCGTGACCGCCGGGCTGTATTCCGGCTGGCGCGATCCGTTGCGCATGGACGTGGCGACGCGCCAGACGAACTGGGCGGTGTGGTCGATGGTGCTGTTCTGGCTCAACGGCCTGGCGTTCGTCCTGCTCGGCCTGCAGTTCCCGTCCATTCTGGCCGCGATGAGCGCGCATTACTCCGCCGGACAGATCCTGCTGTTCACCGCGGTGGTCTCGGGCACGGCCATCCTGACCCGGCTCATCTGGGTTTATCCCAGCGCCTACCTGCCCTTCCTGCTGTTCCCGCGGCTCCGCAAGCGGGAGAAACCACCCTCGAAACAACTGGTGATGGTCGCCGGCTGGGCCGGCATGCGCGGCACGATCACGCTGGCGGCCGCCCTCTCGATCCCGGAATTTACGGCCGAGGGCACCCCGTTTCCCGCGCGCGACCTGGTGATCTTTCTCTCGCTGGGTGTCATCATGGTGACCCTGCTCCTGCAGGGCACGACCCTGGAATGGCTGATCTGCCGCGTAGGGCTCCGCGCCGACAACACCCGGATCAAAGAGGAGCGGCTCGCGCGCATCGCCGCGGTGGAGGCCGGCCTGGCCAGCCTGCGGCACCCGGAGGTCGCACCGACCACCAAGGAGGGCCGCACGGTGCTGGGCCTGATCATCGCGGAATACGAGCACCGTCTGCTCGAACTTACTGCCGAGGGCGAAACCCAGGCCGCCTCGCAGCGCCACCGCGCGGCCGGCCGGCAGCACCGCCTGCTCGCCCTGCAGGCCGAGCGCACGGCGATCGACGATCTCTGGACGCGCGATGTCATCACCGACGACATCCACCGGCCGCTCCAGCAACTGCTGGATCACGAGGAATCCCTCCTGCACGACCAGTCCGGCCGGGCGGAAAGCTAGGCGCTCAGACCTTCGTCCTGAAGTAGGCGATGGTCTTCTTGAGGCCCTCGGCGAGCGGCACCTTCGGCTCCCACTTGAGATACTTTTTGGCGAGCGTGATGTCGGGCCGGCGCTGCTTCGGGTCGTCGGCGGGCAGCGGCTTGTGGACGATCTTCGACTTGCTCTTGGTGAGCTTCAGCACGTTTTCCGCCAGCTCGAGCATGGTGAATTCGCCGGGGTTGCCGATGTTGATCGGGCCGACGGTCTCCGTCTGCGCCATGAGCCGGACGAAGCCCTCGAGCAAATCATCCACGTAGCAGAAAGCGCGCGTCTGCTGGCCGTCGCCGTAGACGGTGATGTTCTCGCCCTTGAGCGCCTGCACGATGAAGTTGGAGACGACACGCCCGTCGTTCGGATGCATGCGCGGGCCGTAGGTGTTGAAGATGCGGACGATCCGGATATCGACCTTGTTCTCGCGGTGATAGTCGAAGAACAGCGTCTCGGCAACGCGCTTGCCTTCGTCATAGCACGAGCGGCGGCCGATGGGGTTGACGTTGCCCCAGTAGCTCTCGGGCTGGGGGTGGATGGTCGGGTCGCCGTAGACCTCGGAAGTGCTGGCCTGAAAGACCCGCGCCTTCACGCGCTTGGCGAGGCCGAGGCAGTTGATCGCGCCCATGACCGACGTCTTCGTGGTCTTGATGGGATTGTATTGGTAGTGCGGCGGCGACGCGGGGCAGGCGAGATTGTAGATCTGGTCGACCTCATACTTGAACGGGTCGATGACGTCGTGGCGCACGAACTCGAACTTCGGGTGGTTCAGCAGGTGGGCGATGTTGTCCTTGCTGCCGGTGAAAAGGTTGTCGAGGCAGACGACCTCGTGGTCTTGCGCGAGGAGCTTGTCGCACAAATGGCTGCCCAGAAAGCCGGCTCCGCCGGTGATGAGGATGCGCATAACGGAGGGGGTAACTAGGGCAAGGCGGCGGGGCTAGCCAGCAAAACTTGCGGTGGGGTCGGCGCGCTCGCCCGCCTCGTAGCGCCCGATCCAGGCGCGGTGCCACGGGCCGTAATCGCCGGCCTCGATGTGCGCACGGGCCTGCGCGACGAGGTCGAGGTAGAAATGGATGTTGTGCAGCGAGACCAGCGTGCTCGCGAGGATCTCGTTGGCCATGACGAGGTGCCGCAGGTAGGCGCGGGAGAAGTTGCGGCAGGTGTAGTTGTCGAGGCCCGCGACCAGCGGGTTCGGGTCGGTGCGGTAGCGCTCGTTGCGGAGGTTGATGAGCCCGTCGGGCGTGAAGGCCGCGCCGTTGCGCGCCACGCGCGTCGGGTGCACGCAGTCGAACAGGTCCACGCCGAGCGCGATCATCTTCAAAATCTGCGGCGGCGTGCCGAGGCCCATCGTGTAGCGCGGCTTGTGGGCCGGCAGGAACGGCGTCGTGGCCGCGACCTGCTTGATCATCTCCGGCTCGGGCTCGCCGACGCTGACGCCGCCGACGGCGTAGCCGGTAAAATCCAGCGCGGCCAGCGACTCGGCCGCCTCGCGGCGGAGGTCGTCAAAGGTCGAGCCCTGCGCGATCGCGAAGACGTGGTGACCGGCACCGAGGAAGCCGTTGTCGGTCGCGATCTGCTTGCACTGCTGCGCCCAGCGGTAGCTGCGGTCGACGGCCTGGCGGCACTCGTCCTTCGTGCAGGGCCACGGCGGGCACTCGTCGATGACCATCGCAATGTCGGAGCCGAGGTTGGCCTGGATGGTCATCACCTCGCGCGGGCCGAGGAAAATCTTTGCCCCGTCGACATGCGACGCGAATGCGATGCCGTCGTCGCGGATGTCGCGCAGCTTCGCGAGGCTGAAGACCTGGAAGCCGCCACTGTCGGTCAGGATCGGGCCGACCCAGCCCATGAACTTGTGCAGCCCGCCGAGCTCGCGGATGAGTTCCGAGCCGGGGCGGAGGTTGAGATGGTAGGTGTTGCCGAGGATGATCTGCGCGCCGGCCTCGCGGATCTGGGCGGGCGTGAGCGCCTTGACGGTCCCCTGCGTGCCGACCGGCATAAAGATCGGCGTCTCGACGACGCCGTGCAGTGTCCGCAGCCGTCCGCGCCGGGCGGCGGTCGCGGTGTCGGTCTTCAGCAGGTCAAAGGGGGCGGTCATTGGCGGACTATCACCCTGCCCGCGGTCTTGACCCCCTGTCAATTACCGGCTATGTTTGTCAAAAGTGCTGCTGGTCATAGACAACTACGATTCGTTTACCTTCAACCTGGTCCAATACTTCGGCCAGCTGGGCGTGAGCATGCGCGTGTTCCGTAATGACGAGATCACTCCCGCCGAAGCCGAGAAGCTGAACCCCGACCGCGTCCTCATTTCCCCGGGCCCCTGCACCCCGACCGATGCTGGTGTAAGTATCGACATCATAAAGACCTTCGCGGGTAAGAAGCCCGTGCTGGGCGTCTGTCTCGGCCACCAAGCCATGGGCCAGCACTTCGGCGGCAAGGTCATCCGCGCCGACCGCCAGATGCACGGCAAGCTTTCGCCGATCAACCACCGGGGCACCGATATCTTCCAGGGCCTCCCCTCGCCCTTCACGGCCACCCGCTACCATTCCCTGCTGGTCGAGCGCGCCAGCTTCCCATCCTGCCTTGAGATCACCGCCGAGACCGCCGAAGGTGAAATCATGGGCCTCCGCCACAAACAATTTCCCGTTTACGGTGTCCAGTTCCATCCGGAGTCCATCGCCACCGAAGGCGGCATGCGGATTCTGCAAAACTTCCTCGCCCTCAATTAATCGGCCTCTCGCCCCTAGCCTCTCGCCTCAAGCCTCCCATTCATGCGCTGCCCCAAGTGCACCTCCATTGAAGACAAGGTGATCGACTCGCGCATCGCCCGCGACGGCAATTCCATCCGCCGCCGCCGCGAATGCCTCGAGTGCGGCCACCGTTACACCACCAACGAGGAGTTTGTCCGCGACACCCTCGTCGTCATCAAGCGCGACGGCCGCCAGGAGCCGTTCAGCCGGGAAAAGCTCGTCGGCGCCGTCCGCGCCGCCTGCCACAAGCGCCCGGTCGACAACGAGCAAATCGGCATGCTCATCGAGGACGTGATCGACGCTGTCGAGGCGCAGTATGAAAGCCAGGTGCCGACCAAGGTCATCGGCGAGCACGTCATGCAGCGCCTGCGCAAGACGGACCAGGTCGCTTACGTCCGCTTTGCCAGCGTCTACAAGGAATTCCGCGACGTCTCCGAGTTCGTCGACGAAATCAGCAGTCTTGCACCGCACCGTCCTTCCGATAATCCGAAGACCAAGAAATGACGCGCCCCCTTCAACTGCGCCGGCTGCACTTCCTCAACGCCCTCTTCGCCCCGCTCACCGGGCACGACCTTTATCTGGCGCAGCAGATCGACGACGCCATCAGCACCAGCCTCCCCGAGGCCGAGGAGCGAGATCCGGCCGATCCGGTCTTCATCGCCGCCGCCGCGAAACTCTTCGAGCGCCTCTGCTCAGCGCAGCCGCGCCATGGTTTCTTCCACTGGGATGCCAGCGCCGAAGACATCGGTGCGACCCCGCTCTTCACGCGCGCCGGCGTCATGCAGGGCCTGAAGCAGCTCGCAACCTTTCCCGAGTCCACGCTGCTGGTCACCAACCTGCGCGCCGCCCACTGCCCGCCCGCAAGGCGCTGGACCGAGCGCCGCCGGCGCGACTACGACGATTCCCTGTCCCTCATCCGCGAACTCGCCGCCGCCCGGTCCCGTCGCAGCGCGAATATGAATCTGCTGTTTCTTTAGCCCGCTAATCACGCGAATCGACGCGAATCATTATTGGCGTAAATTCGCGTCATTTGCGGGCACCTCCTGTCATGAGCAAAACGATTTTCCAGAAGATCATCGACCGCGAGATTCCGGCGAAATTCGCGCATGAGGATGACCTCTGCATCGCCATCCACGACGTCAGCCCGCAGGCGCCGGTGCATGTGCTCATCATCCCCAAGAAGCCTGTCGCCCGCCTCAGCGAGGCCACCGCCGCCGACCAGGCCCTGCTCGGACACCTTTTGCTGACCGCCGCGGTCGTCGCAAAGAAGCTCGGCATCGCCGAGTCTGGCTACCGCATCGTGATCAACAACGGCCGCGACGGCGGCGAGACGGTGCCGCATATGCATGTGCACCTGCTCGGCTCGCGCCCGCTCGCGTGGCCGCCAGGCTGAGGGAGGTGGTCGCCGATGTCCCCCTCGGCGACTGGCGCCGGTATGGAAACCGGCACCCAAACTCACTTCAGGTATTTCGCCAGCCAGGCGTGGACCTCGCCATACCAGTAGCGGCTGTCCTCGCCGCGGAGGATCCAGTGGCCGGCCTCGGGGAACACCAGCAGCTTGCTCGGCACGCCGAGGCGTTGCTGCGTGGCAAAGTTCATCAGCGCATTGTTCATTGGCACGCGGAAATCCAATTCGCCAACCGTGATCAGGATGGGCGTGACGAAGCCGGTGCCTTTGGCGTGGTTGCCGCCCTGCATGACCGGGCTCTGCTCGCGCCAGACCTTGCTGTCGCCCCAGATCGGTGTGCCGCTGTTGACCTCGCGGCCAAAGATGCTGTCGCTGGTGCCCCACTGCATGACGAGGTCCATCTCGCCCGCGTGGGAAATGAAGCACTTGTAGCGCGTGGTCGTGGCCTGAAGCCAGTTGGCGAGGTGGCCGCCGTAGCTGGCGCCGCCCGCGGCCTGCCGTGAGGCGTCGATGAAACTGTAACGCTTAATCGCCTCGTCCGCAGCTTCGTTGACCTCGTCCGCCGGGCCCTTGAGCGGGTCGAGCTGGATGGCGCGGGCGAACTCCTCGCCGTAGCCGGTCGAGCCCTTGTAGTCGGTCAGCAGCACGATGTAGCCGGGCGCGCCGAGCAGGTGGTAGTTCCAGCGGAGCACGAAGGTGTCGTGCCACATGCTCGCCGCGCCGCCGTGGATGACGACGAAGAGCGGATACTTCTTCGCCGGGTCGAAGCCCGCGGGCTTCACGATCATGCTGTGGATCTCCCGCCCGTCCGAGGCCCGGAAGTCGAAATGCTCCAGCGGCGGCAGGTCGAGCGTCGCGGTCTTGGCCGTGTTGATCGACGTCAGGCGCTTCGGACCGCCGTTGAAGGAATAGACCTCGGCCGGGCTGGTGGCACTGTCCCAGAGGCCCGTGAGCGCCTTGCCGCCGGCGCTGAGGCCGGCGATGGTCCCGGTCGCGGGCGAGGCCTCGACGCGAACGTCGCCACCCGCATAGCTGACAGAGTGAAGCTGCTCGATCCCCGCATGCTCGAGGGTAAAATAGATACGATCGCTGCCCGCCGGCGCGGCGTAGCGCGAGATCGCGCGGTCGAGCGAGGCCGTCAGCACCTTCCGGCCGGCGGCGTAGAATGGCCAGGGGAAGCTCGCGAGGCGCGCCAGGTCGTAGACTTTGTCGGGCGTGTTGGCATCGGTGGTGCAAAGCAGTGTGCGACCGTCGGGCGAGAAGGAGACCGAGCCGTAGCTGCTGCCGTCATTGGTCAGGCGCGCGGGCTCGCCGCCGGCCGGGCCGACGGAAAACAGCTGGGTGTTCACGTTGGCGCGAGCGCTCTCCTCGCGGTTCAGCGTGGCGGTGAAGACAACCGCGCTGCCGTCCGGCGCCCACTCAGCCTCCATGCTCTCACCCTCGCTGCCGAAGGAGCCGCCGAAGCCGGGGCTCGCCGCGAGCTTGGTGTCCGCAAGCAGGTCGCGCGCTGCGGCCCCGGCCTTGGCCTCCTGCACGAAGAGGTGCGGCTTGCGGTCATCAAGCCAAGCCATCCAGAAACGCGGCGGAAACTGCTCGTAGGCGCGCGCGTTGTATTTGCGGTCCTTGCGCTCCTTCGCGGCCTTCTTGTTGGCGTCGTCGTTCGCGGCGCCGGGATAGACGTTGCTCACGAACAGGAGCGACTTGCCGTCGGGGCTCCACTTCGGCGCGCCAGCCCCGGTCGAGAGCGACGTGATGCGCTCGGCCTCGCCGCCGTTGGCTAGGTCGAGCACGTAGACCTGCGCGACCTCATCGGCGTCGCGCTTGGCTGTAAAGGCGAGTTTCTTGCCGTCCGGCGACCAGTTCGCACCGCCCTCGGCGGGTTTGTTGTAGGTAATGCGCCGGGCCGGCGTGTCGTCGGCGAGCGACTTGAGCCAGAGGTCGGAAAACGTGTCCTTGGCATCGTAGGCCGGCTCCGTGACGGAGAACACGGCCCATTTGCCGTCGGGGCTGGGGACGGGCGCGCCGACGCGCTTCATGAGCCACACATCCTCGTGGGTGATGGCGTGTTTGGCCGGCGCCTCAGCGGCGCGGACAAAGCCGGCCGCAAGGGCCAGCGAGGACAAGGCAAGGAACAGGCGGACGTTCTTCATGGGGGGATGGAACTGAAGGCTAGACGGATGACCGGGCTTCAAACGTGCCATCGGCGCGCTTTGAGACCAGCTTTTTTAACTCGAGTCCCATCAACGCCGCGGACACCTCCGCCGAACCCAGTCCGGTGGCGGCCGTGAGCGCATCGATGCCGAGCAGGCCGCCGCCGCTGAAAGCCGCGATGACCCGCCGTTCTTTCGCATCGAGCTGTGGCATCAGCTGCTCGAGCAACCCGAGCTGGCCCTCGGTCGTGATCGCCTGCGGGCGCAGGCCGTCGAGGTAGTTCAGTTCGTTGAGAATATCATCCACGCTGGTGAACAACGTCGCCCCATCGCGGATAAGCTGGTGGCAGCCCGCGCTGCTCGGCTGGTCGATGCGGCCTGGCACGGCGTAGATCAGGCGGCCCTGCTCGCCGGCGAAGCGCGCCGTGATCATTGCGCCGCCCGATACATCGCTCTCCACGACCACCGTGGCCTCGCACATGCCGGCGACAACCCGGTTGCGCATCGGGAAGGTCTGCTTGTCCGCTTTCCGGCCGAACGGAAATTCCGACAACACCGCGCCCGTCTCCGTAATGCGCCGGTAGAGTTCAAGGTTCTCGGGCGGGTAGACAATATCGATACCGCAGCCGAGCACGGCGGCCGTCTTGCCGCCCACCGACAATGCGCCCTCGTGTGCCGCGGTATCGATACCACGGGCGAGGCCGCTGACCACGCAGAAGCCGAGCCGCGCGAGGTCGGCGCCGAGCTTCTTCGCCACCGACTGCCCGTAGAGCGTCGTGCGCCGGCTGCCGACGACGGCGATGCAGGGCTGGTTGAAAAGATAACCACCCTTCCGGTAGAGCCCGATCGGCGGATCGTGGATTTCCTTCAAAAGCTTCGGGTAGCCCTCGTCGCGCGTGGTGATGAAGGTCGCGCCGGCCTGCGCCAGCCGCTCCTCCTCGCGCACGAGGTCAAAATGCGTGCGCCAGTTGAGCAACGCCGCGCTCGTCTCCGGGCCGACGCCGCGCACCGACTCGAGCCGGCGTTTGTCCGAGGTAAGGATGTCGCGCGGGTCGCCGCCGAATTCTTCCAGCAGACGGTTGAGCGAGATGGGGCCGATGTTGGGCAGGTCGTTCAGGATCATGAACGCCTGGCGCTCGGTCAGTTCAGGGGGAGTCATGGGCCGCGTGGATCAAGGCAGGTTGCAGATAGTCGAGCAGCTGGGTCGTCTGCACTGCCACCTGGCCCTTGTCGCGAGCGAGCAAATCCGCAGCGAGGCCATGCCACACTACGCCGCGGCCGGCGGCGAGCAACAAATCGTCCGGCGCCTGCGCCAGCAACCCGCCGGTCAGGCCCGTGAGCAGGTCGCCGCTGCCCCCGCGTGCCAGCACGGGGCCGCCGAAGAAAGAGTAGTAAGTAGGGCCGGTCTCCGACCGGCCCAAATCGCTCACGATCCGCGTAACCGGGCCCTTGAGCACAGCGACGGCCTCGCCTTGGGCCGGTCGGAGACCAGCCCTACCCCCGATCCGCTGCCACTCGCCCGCATGCGGCGTGCAGATAAAGCGCATGCCCTGGGCGGCCGCAATGACCTCCGGGCGCAACGCGTCGGCGTCGAGCACGAGAGGAATGTTCGTATTACGAACAATGGCCTCGACGACGGAAAGGGTTTCCGGTTCCGCCCCGAGGCCCGGGCCGATGGCGAGGGCCGTGGCACGCGGGAGTTTTTCGAGCAAAAGCTCCACGCCTGTGGCGGCCAGTCCGCCAGCGGATGTCTCGGGCCAGCCGACCCACATCGCCTCGGGAAATTTTGCAGCATATTCCGGCACGAGCGACGCGGGCACAAAGGCCGTCAACAACCCGACCCCGCTGCGCAGCGCCGCCTGCACGGTCATGAGCACGGCGCCGGGATACTGCCGTGAGCCCCCGACGACGAACAGGTGGCCGTAGGTGCGCTTGTCGGTCTGCGCCGGGCGTAACTTTGCCAGCGGCGCCAGGATTGAGGCTTGGAGCACACGCGACGACGAGGCCGGCTGGCTTTCCGCGAAAAAACCAAGGTCGAGGTAGCGCAGGCGGCCGGTGTAGAGGGCGTTGCTCTCCGCGACGACCGGCGCCTTCACGATACCGGTCGCGTAGGTGAAGTCGGCGCGGAAGACCGTCCCGCCGTTTTCCTCGCCCATCCCGCTCGGCAGGTCGACGGCCGCGCGCAGGCGGATGCGCGGATGGGTGTTCACCCACGCCAGCATCTTGGCGGCCGGTTCCTCGAGCGGCGGATGGAACTGCATCCCGAACACACCATCAACGCAGAGATCGTAGGAACTGGCCTGGGCCGATTGCCAGTCGAACGGCTCCTCCCGATTCCCGGCCGCGAGGACAAATTCCTGCCGGGCACGCTGCGTCAGCGGACGAGGTGAACCCGTGCTGAATACGGGGTGAATCGTCACCCGGGCGCGTGGCCTGTTTTTCAGCAGCGCCGTGGCCGCAAGCACCGCATCGCCGCCATTGTGGCCCTGGCCCATGAGCACGAGGATGCGGGCGTCGTCCGGCAGCCCGCCGATCTCCTTGAAATCCTCCTCGATGGCCGCGGCGATGGTGGCGCCGGCACGCTGCATCGCGGCCCACTCCGCGGCCTCATCCTTGAGCCGGCCGGCCTCCCACGCCTTGGCCTCGGCGCAGGGGAGGACCGGGTGCGAAGGCAGCTGCATGGAAATCCTAATGCTTCACCAGTGCGGCGACGGCCATCGCATGGCTGTCGATGTGCGAGAGCGAGAGCCACACATGCGTGGCGCCGACCTCGGCCAGCAGCGCCGTGGCCTTGGCGTCGAGGTGGACGAGCGGCTCCTTGCGCGTGCCGTGGTAGACGGAGACCGAGGTCCAGTCGAGGTGTTCGCCGATACCGGTCGTGAAGCATTTCGACACCGCCTCCTTGGCGGCCCAGCGCGCGGCGTAGTGCTTATGCGGGTATTTCAGGCTGTTGCAGTAGGCCTGTTCCTCCTCGGTGAAGATGCGCTTGAGGAACCGGTCGCCGTGCTTCTCGAGCACGTTCTTGATGCGCGCGGTCTCGATGAGATCGCAGCCGAGGCCGATCAGCACGCCGCCGGGAGGAAGGGTGATCATGGGTTCATCAGGCGTTTCATCGTGCGCACAGCCTCATCGATTCCGGTGGAAAGTGCACGACTGATAATGCTGTGGCCGATGTTGAGCTCGTGGAGGTGCGGGATGGTGCGGATCTCGGCGATGTTGACGTAGTTGATGCCATGACCGGCGTTGACCACGAGGCCGAGGGCGTGCGCCTGCTGCGCGCCGGCGACCAGGCGCGCAAACTCCGCGGCGCGGCCGGCGCCGTGGTAAGCGTTGGCGTAGGCGCCGGTGTGGAGCTCGATCCATGGCGCCTGCAATTTGGCCGACAGCTCGATCTGCGCCGGCTCGGGGTCGATGAAGAGGCTCGTCTTGATGCCGGCGGCGTTCATGGCGTCGGTCACGCGGGCGACCTTGTCGCGGTGCTTCACGACATCAAGGCCGCCCTCGGTCGTGATCTCCTCGCGGCTCTCGGGCACGAGGCAGACGGAATGCGGCTTCAGTTTGAGCGCAAAGGCGGTCATCGCCGGCGTGCAGGCCATCTCGAGGTTGAGGCGGGTGGACTTGGAAGCCGCGAGGCGCATGACGTCCTCGTCCTGAATGTGCCGGCGATCCTCCCGGAGGTGGACCGTGATGCCATCGGCCCCGGCTTTTTCACAGCGGAAAGCGAGTTCGACTGGGTCGGGCTCGACGTTGCCGCCGTGCGTGGCACCGGCCGACCGGTAGCGGGCCTGGCGCAGCGTGGCGGCGTGATCGATGTTGAGGCCGAGGAGAATCATGGGGGCGAGGTTGACGATTAAGGGCCGCGCGCTTCTGCTTGGCAAAACGAAATGACCGACCCGACCCCGACAGCGCCCGCGCCCAAACCGGAGAATCTGCTCCTCAATCTCATTTGCAACGTCGCCCTGCCGACGGCGATCCAGACCTGGGGCAGTGGCGAGCGGGGGCTCGGGCCGAAGTGGGGCCTGGTGGTGGCGCTGCTCTTCCCGCTGGCCTACGGGCTCTATGACTTCGCGGTGCGGCGGCGGTTCAATTTTATCTCGGCACTCGGCTTCACCAGCGTGCTGATCACGGGCGGTTTCGGACTGATGCAGCTCGACGGTTTCTGGTTCGCGGTGAAGGACGGCGCCGTGCCCGGCCTGATCGGGCTCGCGGTGCTGGCGTCGATGGGGACCAAGGCGCCGCTGGTGGAGGAACTCCTCTACAACCCGCAGGTCATCGACGCGGCCCGGGTGAATGCCGCGCTCGCGGCGCGGAACCACCAGCAGGAATTCGCCCGCCTGATGAAGGGCTCGAGCCACCTGCTGGCGCTGTCCTTCTTCCTGAGCGCCGGCCTGAACTACGGTCTGGCGCGGCTGATCATCACGGGCCAGCCCGGCACGGAGCTGTTTGTGCAGCAGTTGGCCAAGATGCACTGGGCCAGCCTCGGCGGCGCGGTGCTGCCGGCCATGGCCATCATGTTCTATGCGCTGTGGCGGATGTTCAAGGGCCTGGAGCGGCTGACCGGCCTGACGCTGGACGAAATCCTGAAGCAGCCGCCAGCGAAGAGTGAGCCGCGGGGTGAGGGCACCCCGCCCACAGATCCAAGCGGCGCCGCCTAGCCGCGCTGGGCCGCGGGCACGTAGTCGCGCTTCGGCGTGCCGACGTAGATCTGGCGCGGACGGTAGATGCGGCCCTTGGGATTGGAGGCGACCTCGCGCCAGTTGGCGATCCAGCCGGGGGAGCGGCCGATGGCGAACATCACCGTGAACATGTTGGTCGGGATGCCGAGGGCGCGGAAGATGATGCCCGAGTAGAAATCGACGTTCGGGTAGAGCTTGCGGGAGATAAAGTAGTCATCCTTGAGCGCGGCCTGCTCGAGGTTGTGCGCGATGGCGAGGAGCGGATCGGACTTGCCGAGCTTCTTCAGCACGACGCCACAGGCTTCGCCGATGATCTTGGCGCGCGGATCGAAATTGCGGTAGACGGCGTGGCCAAACCCCATGAGCCGGTTGCTCTTGGTGCCGCCCTTGGCGGCGGCGATGAAGCGCGTGCCGTCGTCGCCCTCGTCGTGGATGGACTGGAGCATGTTCATCACCGCGGTGTTGGCGCCGCCGTGGAGCGGGCCGGAGAGGGCGTTGACGCCGGCGGCGAGCGAGGTGAAGAGGTTGGCGCCGCTGGAGCCGACCATGCGCACGGTCGAGGTGCTGCAGTTCTGCTCGTGGTCGGCGTGCATGAGCAAAATCAGGTTCAGGGCCTGCGTGACCTCGGGGATGATCACGTAGTCCTTGTAGGGCTCCGAGAACATCAGGTGCAGGAAATTGTCGCAGAACGGCAGGTCCTTCGGGTGGACGAATGGCAGGCCGCGGTTGTGCCGGTAGATCATCGCCCCGAGGGTGCGGATCTTCGAGATGGCCAGGGCCGCCGCGAGGTCGAAGTTCTGCAGGTCCTTCTCGAAATTGTTCGTCGCGAGATTCGGATAATACGCCGCGAGCGCGCCGACCAGCGAGGACAGCATGCCCATGGGCGGGGCATCCTTCGGGAAACCCTCGAAGAGGCGCTGCATCTGGGGCTCGATGTGGGCGTTGTCCCGCAGCAGGTCGCCAAACTTCCGGCGCTGTCCCATAGTGGGCAGTTCGCCGTAGATCACCAGGTAGGCGGTCTCGACGAACTCGGAGTGCGCCGCCAGCTGCTCGATGGGATAACCGCGGTGGCGCAGGATGCCGTTGTCGCCGTCGAGGAAGGTTACCTGGCTCTCACAGGAACCGGTGTTGCCGTAGCCTTGGTCGTAGAAAATATAACCGGTATCCTTGCGCAGATTGCGGGCATCGACCGCCTGTTCGCCCTCGGTGCCCGTCATCACGGGGTAAGTCACTTCCTTGTCGTCGATCTTGATGAGGGCGGTCTTTTGCATACGGGGGTGAGGGACCTAAAAGAACAGAAATCAGGCCTGTTGCAAAGCAAAGCCGCGGGATTTGCCGCCCGCCGGCCAAGCATTAGCCAGCCGTGTCGGCACGAAAAGAAGAGATTACGCCCGGCGGGCGCCGCGACTCAGTTCGCCCGCAGGGTCGGCACCGCAAACTCGGCGCCGGCCAGGGGCGCATTCAGCTCGACCTTGTCGAAGGTGATGGTCGTGACCGCGCCGTTGGGCGCCTTGTTGATGACTCTTTTCGGGAAGCGGACCCCGCCGGCGCTAATCTCACCCTCTTCGCGGATCTCGGTGCCATTCTCCGTCTCAGTCTTGACCAGCCGGCCAGTGGCCTTGTCGAAATAGCGGCTGAAAACAATGTTGTCGGCGTGGACAAAGGTGAGCTTCGTGCAGGCCACGCCGTCGACGGTGACCTCGCCGCCCGCCTGCACCTTGCCGCCCTTCTTCTCGATGCCGGTGAAGAAATTGAGGTTTTCCCAGGTGTTCGCGCGCAGCCGTTTCACCTGCCCGGCGTCGAGCAACGTCACCTGCCACTCGGTGGAATTGGTGGGGTTGGTGCGCTTCTTCCAGGCGTCATAGCCGTCGAGCGCCGTCACCTCGATGAGCTTGGGGCTGGTCACCGTGATGCGCTGTTGGAAAGGTTTTTGGAAAACGATGTCCACGGGCAGCCTCGTGTTCGCATCCACCTCGAGGGTCCCGGTGAAATGGATGGCCCCGACGGCGCCGAGCGCACTCTCGCTGCCCAGGAACGCGCGGGCCTTGGCGAGCACCGCCCCAACCGAGTCGGCCGCCCGGAGCGGGCCGGCAGTGAGGACGACCAGGGTGGCGAGGACGAGGGAAAGGCGGTGTTTCATGCGGGGTGGGTAGACACGCAAAATTGGCGCCAGTGCCCGCTTTCGCAACGGGAAACTCACTCCCATTCGATGGTCGCGGGGGGCTTCGAACTGATGTCCAGGACCACGCGGCTGACGCCCCGCACCTCGTTGGTGATGCGGCTGGAAATTTTCTGCAGCAGGTCGTGCGGCAGCTTCGCCCAGTCGGCCGTCATGGCGTCGATGCTCTCGACGATACGCAGGGCGATGACGTAGTCGTAGGTGCGCTCGTCGCCGAACACGCCGACGGTCTTGACGGGCAGGAACACGGCGAACGACTGCCAGACCTTCCAGTAATAGCCCGACTGCATCATCTCGTCCTGCAGCACCGCATCGGCGTTGCGGAGGATCTCGAGTTTTCCCGCGGTGATGTCGCCCATCACGCGGACGCCGAGGCCCGGACCGGGGAAGGGCTGGCGCCAGACGACCTCCTTGGGCAGGCCGAGCGCGGCGCCGACCAGGCGGACCTCGTCCTTGAAGAGCTCGCGCAGCGGCTCAATAAGCCTGAGTTTCATGCGCGCGGGCAGGCCGCCGACGTTATGGTGGGTCTTGATGAGCGACGCGGGGTTGCCCGCGATGGAGACGGACTCAATGACGTCCGGATAGAGCGTCCCCTGCCCCAGGAACTCGGCGCCGCCGATGGATTTCAGGGATTGCTCAAACACCTCGACAAAAGTGCGGCCGATGATCTTGCGCTTGGTCTCCGGCTCGGTCACGCCCTTGAGGCGCCGGAGGAAGAGCGGCGAGGCGTCCACGACGCGCAGGTCGATCTTGAAGTTCCGCTGGTAGAGCGCCTCGACGTAGGCGCGCTCGTCCTTCCGGAGCAGGCCGTTGTCGACGAAGACGCAGGTAAGCTGCTTGCCAATGGCCCGGTGCAGGAGCGCGGCCGCGACGGAAGAGTCCACGCCGCCGGAAAGGCCGAGCAGCACGCGGGACTTGCCGACCTTGGCGCGGATGTCCGCGACGGCGTGCGCGATGAAGTCCTTGGTCGTCCAGTCCTGCTTCGCCTGGCAGACGCCGACGAGAAAGTTGCGGATCATGTCTACGCCACGCTCCGTGTGGAAGACTTCGGGGTGAAACTGGATGCCGTAGAAGCCGCGCTTGGCGTCCTCGATGCCGGCGAACGGGGAGTTGTCGGACACGGCGGTGGCGGTGAAGCCCGCAGGAAGCTTGGTGAGCTTGTCGCCGTGGGAATTCCAGATGCGAAGCTTGCGCGGCAGGCCGGCGAAGAGCTTGCCCGGTTTCCTGATGGTCAGATGGCCGTGGCCATATTCCCGCGCCTTGCTGTGCGCGACCGTGCCGCCGAGGAAATGCCCCATGAGCTGCACGCCGTAGCAGATGCCAAGGACCGGCACGCCGAGCTGGAAGATCTCCGGATCGGGGTGCGGGGCGGTCTTGGCGTAGACGCTCTGCGGGCCGCCGGAGAGGATGATGCCGACGACGCCCTCCTCCCGGAGTTTGGCGGCCGGCGTGCTGAAATGGTAGATCTTCGAGTAGACCTGGCACTCGCGGATGCGGCGCGCGATGACCTGCGTCAGCTGGGAACCGAAATCGAGGACGGCGATTGTCTGTGCCATGCGAAGTTATGGGTGAATCGCCGCGGACGAATCAACACCAATCACGGCCGATCCGGCACAGTGCGGCGGTTTTTCCGGGAAGGCGACCGCATCTTCAGCCCGCCAGCAAGTCCAGCGCCCCGGCCAGCACGCGCACCCCGTTGGCAATGTCGCCGGGCGAGGAGTATTCGTCCGGCCGGTGGCTGATGCCGTCCTTCGAGCGCACGAAGATCATGGCCGTGGGGCAGACCTGCGCCATGAAGAGCGAGTCGTGGTAGGCCCGGCTGATCATCCGCCGGCAGGGCAGGCCCAAGGCGGCCGAAGCCCGCGTGATCGAAGGATACGGCGTATCGGAGATGCGTGCGAGATACTCGATCTCCGCGTTCAGGCGCTCGGGGTCAATCTGCAGGCTCATAAGGGAAGCGGTGATGGTGCCCGCCACCCTCCCCCAGCAGGACCAATGCCGGGCCCGGCCTGAAACTAACGGGCGAACCAGGCCCTGATATGCGCCTCGAGCACGTCGAGCGGCAGGGCGCCCTCCATCAGGACCTCGTCGTGGAAGCCGGGCAGGTCGAACTTCGCGCCGAGCTGCTTCTCCCCGAGGGTGCGAAGCTCGCGGATCTTGAGCTGGCCGATCTTGTAGCCCAGCGCCTGGCCGGGCGCCGCCATGTAACGCTCGACCTCGGCGACATGCGACTCGGGCGTGCCGCCCTCATTCTCCACGGAGAACCGCAGGGCCTGCTCGCGCGTCCAGCCCTTGGCGTGCATGCCGGTGTCGACGACGAGGCGGACGGCGCGGTGCATGTCGCCGAGCAGCATGCCGAAATACTGGTAGGGGTCGGCATACATGCCGAGTTCCTTGCCGAGGGTTTCGCAATAGAGCGCCCAGCCCTCGACGTAGGCGTTGTTGGCGTCGTAGCGCCGGAAACGCGGGAGGCCGGTGTTCTCGAGGGCGAGTGAAAGCTGGAAATGGTGGCCGGGGATCGCCTCGTGCAGGAACAGGTCCTCCATGCGCGGGCTGCGGAACTTGGCGACGTCGGGGATCGGCACGTAAAACACGCCAGGGCGCGCGCCGTCGGCGGTGCCGGCGTTGTATTCCGCGGACGCGGTGGCGGCGCGGAATTTTTCGGTGGCGCGCACCTCGAACTTCGTGCGCGGGAGGTGGCGGAAGAACTTCGGCACGGCGGCCATCACCCGGCCCTCGATGGCGCGGTAGCCGTTGAGCACCTCCTCGTCCGTCTTATACGGCGAGAACTGCGGGTCGGTGCCGACGAATTTCAGGAAATCGTTGAGCGTGCCCTTGAAGCCGACCTGCGCCTGGACCTTGTCCATCTCGGCGCGGATGCGAGTGACCTCGCGTAAACCGATGTTGTGGATCTGGTCGGGCGTGAGATTCGTGGTGGTCTGGAGCCGGACGGTATAGGCGTAGGCCTGCTCCCCGCCGGGCAGGGCGCCGATGCCGGCGGTCGGGCGGCAGTGCGGCAGGTATTCGTCGCGGATGAAAGTGTGCAGCCGGGCATAGGCGGGACGGATGACCGAATTGATGCCGGCGCGATATTCCTCCGCCAGCTGCGCCTGCTCGGCGGCACTGAGACCGGCCGGAAGCTTCTCGAGTGGCTTGAAGAAGACGTTTTGCGCGGGGTCGGCGGACATCATGGGCTCGAGCTGCGGCAGCACGCGCTCCATCAGGATGCGCGGCTGGACAATGCCCTTGGCGACGCCCGCGCGCATGTTGGCGATGGCGGTATCAACCCAGGTGCTGAAGTCCCGGGCGCGGCGGAGAAAGTTGCGGTAGTCCTGCGCAGTGTTGAAGGGATGGACGGAGGCGCCCGCACCCATCTGGGCGAACGTGAGGTGCGGCGTGCTGAACTGGTTGACCGGCGTCAGGTGGAAGAACTGCCGCGTGCCCTCGCGCCGGACGCTGAGGCTCCACTTGAGGGTGTCGTAGCTCAGCCGGTCGGCGGGCGGGAGCGTGTCGCGGTCATAAGTGGCCAGGGTCGTGAGATATTTGTCGCACAGCGCCGCGACCTTGGCGCGATGCTCGGCGCCGATGTCGTTCGGCCAGACCGCGTCGTAGCGCGGGTCGTTGTCGCCGTTGATGGCCGCGTCGATGGGGAACAGCGCGAGGTATTCCTCGTAGTAGCGGTCGAGCACGGCCGCCAGGTTCGGGGCGGCGCGCAGGGCCGGCAGGAGCAGGCCGAGGCAGAGCAGGATGAACAGGGAACGCCGGACGGAGATGGATCGCATAGGGGAAACCGGTCAGAACTTCAGCCGCGTGTTCGGGTGGCCGCACTTGGGGCACGGTGCCGTGCCGGTGCCAGCCGGCTCGGTATAGAGGTGGTCGCAGCGGATGCAGTGGAAGGTGATCTTGCGGCGCTGCGTGTCGTAAAGCGCGCGATCGCGGCGGTCGTAATAGAGCCACAGGAAGCCGAATGCGCCCAGCACCAGCAGGCCGTAGAGGACGACATGGAGCGTGAAATCGGGCGGCGTGACCACGGCCGAACTTCACACAGAAGGCGGCAAAACGCCAAGGGGAAAGAAAAACGCGCCGACTTGTGGTCGACGCGTTGAGAGTGAGGAGGCAGGGGGTCGCTCAGGCCTTGGGGGCTTCGGGCGCGGCGGCGGGCGCCGCGGCCTCGGCGGCCGGCTTGGCCTTCTTGGCGGACTTCTTCTTGCCCTTGGACTTCTTGTAGCCCTCGTCGTCGGCGCCGATGAGCTCGATGAGCGCCATCTCGGCGGCGTCGCCGATGCGCTGCGGGCCGAGCTTGTAGATGCGGGTGTAGCCGCCCGGGCGCTTGGCGAACTGCGCGGCCTTCTCGTTGAAGAGGAGGGTAACCGCACCCTCGTCGCGAATGTCCTTGAGGGCCATGCGGCGGAGGTGGAGGGCGTCCTTCTTTTCGGCAGCGGCCGCGGCGTTCTTCGCCTTGGTGATGACCTTCTCGATGAAGGGACGGAGAGCCTTGGCCTTGGTCAGCGTGGTCTCGATGCGACCGTGCTTGATCAGGCTGGCGCCCATGTTGGAGAGCATCGCCTTGCGGTGCTCGCGGGTGACGCCGAGGGAGGCGTGGTGTTTATTGTGACGCATTGGGTGTTGATGTTAGCGGCCCCCGATCGGCAATCCGGTCGCAGCGTTGGGCGGCAGCGGACGGCGCGAGGGACGAAAGATTAAGTTTTAGGCTTCCTTCTTCGTGTCGAGGAGGCGCTCGTCGAACTTCATGCCGAGGGACAGGCCGAGGGCTTCGAGTTTTTCCTTGATCTCGTTGAGGGACTTCTTGCCGAAGTTGCGGTACTTGAGCATCTCCTGCTCAGTCTTCATGGCGAGTTCGCCGACGGTGGTGATGTTCGCGTTGTTCAGGCAGTTCGCCGCGCGGACGGAGAGCTCGATCTCGTTGACCGACATGTTGAGGAGCTTGCGGAGCTTGTTCTGTTCCTCGGAAACCTCGGCGGCCTGGCTCTCGAACTCGTAGGCTTCCTGCGAGACGCGGTCGAACACGTCGAGGTGGTGCTTGAGGATCGAGGCGGACTGCTTGAGGGCGTCGTCCGGGGTGATGCGGCCGTCCGTCCAAACCTCGAGGACGAGCTTGTCGTAATCGGTGATCTGGCCGACGCGGGTGTTCTCGACGGCGTAGCGGACGAGACGGACCGGGGAGAAGAGCGAGTCGATCGGGATGACGCCGATGGCCTGCTCTTCCTTCTTGTTGTTCTCGCCGGGGCAGTAGCCGCGGCCGGTCTTGATCTCGATCTCGGCTTCGAAGGTGCGCTTGTGGTCGAGGGTGCAGATGACCTGGTCGGGGTTGACGATCTTGATGTTGGCGTCGGCCTGGATGTCGGCGGCGGTGACGGCGCCCTCGCGGTTGACCTTGAGGTGCAGTTTGATGGTCTCGCGCTTCTCGGAGACGATCAGGATCTTCTTCAGGTTGAGGACGATGTCGGTGACATCCTCGACCACGCCGTCGACGGACTGGAACTCGTGGTTCACGCCGTCGATCTTGATCGAGCTGATGGCGCTGCCCTCGATGGAGCTGAGGAGCACGCGGCGGAGGGAGTTGCCGATGGTGTGGCCATAGCCGGCCTCGAAGGGCTCGGCGATGAACTTGGCGTAGGTGGACGTGGCGCCCTCCTCGATCTTGGTGAGCTTGGAGGGAATTTCGAACTTTCCGAGACGCTTGGGCATGGGAGGAATAATTTAGGAGTGAGAGGAAATGTGAGAGTGAACCAACCCGCCTTCGCCCGGAGGGCTACGGCGAGATGAGCCCGGAGGGCTCAGAAGCGCGAGTAGTATTCGACGATGAGCTGCTCGTTGATGGAGGGCTCCATCTCGTCGCGCGTGGGCAGGCGGGTGATGGTGCCCTTGAGGGCCTCGTCGTTGCGTGTGAGCCAGGCGGGGACGACGCGGGCGCGGTTCTCTTCGATGGCGCGCGTGGCGAGCTGGCGGGAGGAATTGACGGCCTTCATTTCAACCTCGTCCCCCTGGACGACGTTGTAGCTGGCGATGTCGACCTTCTTGCCGTTGACGCGGACGTGGCCGTGGTTGACCAGCTGGCGGGCGGCGGCGCGGCTCTTGGCGAAACCGAGGAGGTAGACGACGCTGTCGAGGCGGGTCTCGAGGAGCTGCAGGAAGCGCTCACCGGTGACGCCGCGCTCCTTCTTGGCGATGGCGAACACGCGGCGGAACTGGCGCTCGAGCAGGCCGTAGATGTAACGGAGCTTCTGCTTCTCGTTGAGGCCGACGGCGTATTCGGAGAGCTTGCGGCGCGACTTCGGGCCGTGCTGGCCGGGCGGGAAATTGCGGCGCTCGAGCACCTTGGCCGAGCCGACGATATACTGGCCGAAGCGGCGGCTGATGCGGGTGGATGGTCCTGTGTAGCGAGCCATGGGAGGAGATGATTAGTGGTTAAAGAGGTGGATTAGACGCGACGGCGCTTGCGCGGGCGGCAGCCGTTGTGCGGCACCGGGGTGACGTCGATGATGGAGGAGATCTCCAAGCCGATGGCCTGGAGACCGCGGATGGCGGAGTCACGGCCGAGGCCGGGACCGCTGACACGGATCTGCACTTCCTTGAGGCCGTGCGCCATGGCGTTGCGGGCGGCGTCCTGCGCCACGACCTGGGCGGCGTAGGCGGTGGACTTGCGCGAGCCGCGGAAGTTGCACTTGCCGGCCGAGGACCAGGAGATGACGTTGCCCTTCGCATCCGTGATGGAGACGATGGTGTTGTTGAAGGTCGCCGCGATGTTCGCGATGCCGGAGGTGACGTTCTTCGAACCCTTGGCCTTGCGGACCTTGATCGAAGCCAGCTCTTCCTTGAGCAGGTCCTCGGCCGTGACCTGCTTCGGCACGCCATGGACCAGCTCAACGGGCTTGGTGTCGGCAGCCGGCGCGGCGGCTTCGCCTTCAGCGGCGGGCTTGCCGGCCTTCGGGGCCTTGGCGGGCCGGGCGTCGGCCGCGGGAGCGGCGGCGGCGTCAGCAACAACGGCCTTCTTGGGGGCCTTTTCCTTCTTGGGAGCGGATTTCTCGTCGGACATGGAGATGGGATTAAAAGATTAGACTTCCTTGGCCTTGGTGACGCCCACGGTCTTGCGCGGGCCCTTGCGGGTGCGGGCGTTGGTGCTGGTGCGCTGGCCGCGAACGGGCAGGCTCCGGCGGTGGCGGATGCCACGGTAGCAATTGATCGCCTGGAGGCGCTTGAGGTTGCCGGCGATGTCGCGGCGGAGATCGCCCTCGACCACCCACTTGTTGTCGGTGATGACGTGGAGGATCTTGTTCAGCTGCTCCTCGGAGAGGTCCGAGGCGCGCATGTTGGCATCGAGGCCGGCGGCCGCGATGATGAGATCGGCCCGGGCGGGGCCAATGCCGTAGATATACCGGAGGGAGTATCCGATCTTCTTTTTGGCGGGAAGTTCAACGCCGAGGAGACGAGGCATGTTGGATTTGGTTTAGAGTTGAGTGTGGAGAGTGGAGAGAGAGGAAAATTTTCAGGCGGGCCGCGGGATCGTGAGGATCTCGGGGCCGGAATCAGCGGTGAGCACGGTGTGTTCGAAGTGGGCGGAGGGCTGGCCGTCGCTGGTGACGATCGTCCACCCGTCGCTGAGGGTGCGGACCGGGTAGCCGCCGAGGTTGACCATGGGCTCGATGGCGAGGGTCATCCCGGGCTTGATCTTCTCGCCGGAGTTCTTCCGGCCGAAGTTCGGGATCTGCGGTTCCTCGTGCATCGCGCGCCCCACCCCGTGGCCGACCATTTCGCGGACGATGCCGAAGCCGTGGGCCTCGACGAAGGTCTGCACGGCGTGCGAGATGTCGCCGATGCGGTTGCCGACGACGGCCTGCCGGATGCCGAGGGCCAGGGCCTCCTCGGTGACTTTCAACAGCTCGGCGGTGCGGGGGGCAATGGGGCCGACCGGAACCGTCAGGGCGTTGTCGCCGATGTAGCCGTTGTATTCAACGACCACGTCGAGCGAGATGATGTCACCGTCGCGCAGGATGCGCTTGATGGAGCCGATGCCGTGGACGACCTCTTCGTTGACCGAGAGGCAGGTGTAGGCGGGATAGCGGCGCGAGTGCAACTGGTAGCCGTGGCAGGCGCTGCGGGCGCCGAACGAGGCGATGAGATCGCGGCCGATTTGATCCAAGTCGTAGGTCGTGATACCGGGACGAACCTGTTCGCGCAGTCGCGCCAGAACGGTCGCGGCGACGGCACAGGCTTCGCGCATCCGCGTGATGGCTTCCGGATTTTTGATCGGGATCATCAGGCGGCGGCGGAGAGGGCTCCACGGAGGAGGCCCTGGGTGCGGTAGTGGGTGACGACGGAGTCCGCGGAAAGCGGGTCGGCGGCGAAGCACGCGGTGAGGGTTTCACCACGGGTTTCGAGCCACTCGTCGAACACCAACGCTTGGAGCAGCGTAGCCGGGAAACCTTCGAGAAGGAATCCCGCATCGGGTTTGCGCGCCCAGAACCATTTGCGGAGAACCGCCATGGTCAGCTGGTCAGGCACGGCAGAGCCGCGCGTGATGGCCGCGCCGACCTGTTGGCCGAGCGGCGTGCGTCGCGAAATCTCCTGTTGCACAAGGGACGCAGGAGAGACGTGCTCAAGATTCAAAGAACGGCCTTGGGCCGCCAAACCCGCGAAATGCGGGCCGGAAGGACCAAGGAGAAGGAACTTCACTTTCACCGAGGCGAAAGTGGAAAAGGGGCTGGAGTGTTCAGGCCCTTTCACCGAAGTAAAGTGTTAATTGGCTTTGGCCTTGATTGCCCAGGCGATCAGACCGATCGCCAAGATAACCACCATCACCGTAGTAAGTTGCATGACCGACTTATCGCTGGCGGCTTCACCGATGGCGACGTTGGCGGAGGTGCTGCGGCCGCGGATGCGACCCTTCTTCAGGAAGCCATCGTAATGGCGCTGCAGGAGGAAGGTTTCGATCTGCCGCATCGTGTCGAGGATGACGCCGACGGTGATCAGCATGCCGGTGCCGCCGAAGAAATAACCGATGCGCCGCGGCACGTTCAGTTCGAAGAGCAGCACGTCCGGGATGATGGCGATGACGGTGAGGAAGATCGCGCCGGCCAGCGTCAGACGCGTCATGATGAAGTCGAGGAAGCTCGCGGTCGGCTCGCCGGGGCGCACGCCGGGGATGTAGCCGCCGTATTTCTTCAGATCGTCGGCGATCTGGATCGGCTTGAACATGACCGACACCCAGAAATAGCTGAAGAACATGATCAGCGTCGTCATGCCCGTGTAGTAAATCCAGTTGCCCGGAAGCAGCTTGTTGCCGAACTCGACGAGGAACGGCATGTTCAGCGCCGCACCGGCCTGCGAGAGGATCGTCTGCGGGAAAAGCAAAATGGCGTTGGCGAAAATGACGGGCATGACGCCCGAGTAGTTCACCTTGAGCGGCAGGAACGAGCTCTGTCCGCCGTAGACCTTCTGGCCGACGACGCGCTTGGCGTATTGCACCGGGATTTTCCGCTGGCCCTGCGTGACGGCGATGATGCCCATCGTGACGATGGCGAACAGCGAGAGCATCATGACGCCCTGGGGGAGGCCGAGCTTGGCCACGCCGATCGGCGCGAAGAAGAGCTGCCACGTCGCGACGGCCGCGCCGGGAATGTCGGCAAGGATGCCGACGGTGATAAGGAGCGAGACGCCGTTGCCGATGCCGCGCTGGGTGATCTGCTCACCGAGCCACATGAGGAGCATGGTGCCCGCGGTCATGATGATGGTGGAATAGACCAGGAACTTCCAGTGGCTCATCAGCACGATCTGGCCGTAGTGGTTCACATCGAAGCCCGAGCCGAACAGCTTGGCGGGATTCTCGAGCGTGAAGACGAGCAGCACTGCCTGCACCAAGCAGATCGCCACCGTGGCGTAGCGGGTGTATTGCGTCAGCTTCTGGCGGCCGACGTCGCCCTCCTGCTGCAGGCGGCTGAGCGCCGGCACCACCGCGGTCATCAGCTGGAAGATGATGGACGCGCTGATGTAGGGCATGATGCCCAGCGCGCAGACCGCGCCCTTGGTGAGCGCGCCGCCGGTGAACATGTTGTAGAGGCCGATGAGGCCGCCCCCACCATTGGCCGTCTGGTCGGCGAAAAATCTCTGCAGCGGCATCGGGTCGACGCCGGGCAGCGGGATGTGCGCGCCGACGCGGGCCACGAAGAGCAGGCCGAGCGTGTAGAGGATCCGCGAGCGGAGCTCGGGGATCTTCATGGAGTTCGTGAAGGCGGAAAACATTTGGGAGATTCGAGGGGAACGAAAGTGACGAGGGCGCAGGTCAGGTGGTCAGCCCACCCTCTCCGGCTCAGGCCGTGATGGCCTGGCCGCCAGCCTTCTCGAGCTTGGCCTTGGCCGAGCCGGTGAATTTCTGGGCGGTGACCTTGAGCGCGCGGCTGATTTCGCCGTCGCCGAGGACCTTGAGCAGCTTCACATTGCCGCGGATGATGCCGGCCTTCGCGAGCACCTCGGCGTTCACCTCGGTGACCGCCGCGTCGAGCTTCGCCAGATCGCCGACATTGACGACGGCGTAGCTGGTGCGGAACTCGTAGTTGTTGAAGCCGCGGTGCGGGAGCTTGCGGTAAAGGGGCATCTGGCCGCCCTCAAAGCCGGGGCGGATCGAGCTGCCGGAGCGGGCGCTCTGGCCCTTGCCCCCGCGCGTGGAGGTCTTGCCGTGGCCGCTGCCTTCGCCGCAGCCGACGCGCTTCTTGCGGTGCACGGCACCCTTGACGTTAACGAGATTGTGGAGACGCATTTTCTTGATTCCTAATTTTGGCGCCGCCCCCTCGCCAAAGCGCAGGGACGACTCGGATGGGTTTTACTGGATCAGGCGCGCAGCGCCTTGAAGTCTTCCTCGAGGCGCAGCTTGCGCAGGCCGTTGAGGGTCGCGTGGACGACGGCGATGTGGTTCTTGGAACCCATCGACTTCGTGAGAACGTTGTGGACGCCCGCGGCCTCGAGGACGGCGCGGACGCCGCCGCCGGCGATGAGGCCGGTGCCGTTGGAGGCGGGGCGGAGGAACACTTTGCCGCCGTCATACTGGCCGAGGACCTCGTGCGGGATCGTGGTGCCCTTGAGCTTCACGGAGACCATGCGCTTCTTGGCGGACTCGGTGGACTTCTTGATGGCGTCGGGGACCTCGTTGGCCTTGCCGTAGCCGATGCCGACCATGCCCTTGCCGTCGCCGACGACGGAGAGGGCGGAGAAGCTGAAGCGGCGGCCACCCTTCACGACCTTGGCGCAGCGATTGATGAAGACGACCTTCTCGAACATGCCGGGCTCACCCGAATCATTGCCGGGGCCGGAAAAAGACCTGTTATTGTTAGCCATGGGGGAGGATTAGAATTGCAGACCACCCTCACGGGCGGCGTCGGCGAAGGTTTTGACGCGCCCGTGGTAGAGGCGGCCGTTGCGGTCGAACACGACCGAGGCGATGCCGGCGGCCTTGGCCTTGGCGGCGAAGGAGACACCGAGCGACTTGGCGCCGGACACATTGCCCTTCACGCCGCCCTTCTTCACCTCGGGATCGAGGGTCGAGAGGAACACGAGGGTCGCACCGGCGTCGTCGTTGACGAGCTGCGCGTAGATGTGCTTGCCGGAGAACTTGACGGTGAGGCGCGGGCGGGCGGCGGTGCCGGTCACCTTCTTGCGGATGCGCCACTTGCGCTTCTGGAGGAGCTGGGCCTTGTAAACGGTTTTCATGGAGGTGGTGCGGTTTAGGCGACGGTCTTGCCTTCCTTGCGGCGGACACGCTCGGCGTGCTCGCCGACGATGCGGACGCCCTTGCCCTTGTAGGGCTCCGGCGGGTAGTAGGCGCGGATCTCGGCGGTGACCTGACCGACGAGCTGCTTGTCGGCGCCCTCGATCTTGAGCTTGGTGCCGTCGGTGACGGTGACCTTGATGCCCTCGGGGATGTCGTGGAGGATCGGGTGCGAGTAGCCGAGCGCGAGGTCGAGCTTGCTGCCCTTGAGGTTGGCCTTGAAGCCGACGCCCTGGATCTCGAGCTCCTTGAGGTAGCCGATGCTCACGCCCTTCACCATGCCGGCGATGACGGAACGGGCCGTGCCATACATGGCGCGGGAAAAGCGGGTCTCCTCGGTGGGCGAGACGATGACGGTCTTGTCCTTGATCTCGATCTTCACGACGGGTGCGAAGGTCTTGGAAACTTTGCCCTTAGGGCCGTCGACGGACACGGTGGTGCCCTGGATGTCGACCTTGACCTTGTCGGGGATCTGAACGGGTTGTTTGCCGATTCTGCTCATGGTGGTGGTGCTCCTTACCAGACGGTGCAGACGAGCTCGCCACCGAGCTTGTTGCGCCGCGCGTCCTGGTCCTTCATGAGGCCCTTGGACGTGGAAATGATGGAAATGCCGAGGCCGTTGAGGACGCGGGGGATTTCCGAGTAGCCGGTGTAGAGGCGGCGGCCCGGGGTGGACGAGCGCTTGAGGCCGGTGATGACCGGGGCGCTGTCGACATACTTCATGGTGACGATGACGGTCTTGTGGCCGCGCTCGTCGGTGCCGGAGGCAACGTCACGGACGAAGCCCTCGGTCTTCAGGATGCCGGCGAGGCTCTCCTTGACCTTGGAGTGCGGGGAAACGCACTGCGCGAGACCGGCCTTCGACGCATTGCGAAGGTGGGTCAGGAAATCACTGATCGGGTCTGTCATGGCTGGATGTTTTTTATTTTTGGCCCCGTCGGATCATATCCGACTTCCGGCGGGAAAGTGGTTTACCAGGAGGACTTCGTGACGCCCGGGATCTTGCCGGCGAGCGCGAGCTCGCGGAGGGTGATGCGGGAGACGCCGAAACGGCGGTGGAAGCCGCGCGGGCGGCCACTGAGCGAGCAGCGGTTGCGGATGCGGACCTTGGAGGAATTGCGGGGGAGCTTCGCGAGCTTCTTCTGCGCGGCGAAGAACTCGTCGTCGGTGGTCGCCGGGTTGGCGAGGATGGCCTTCAGCTCGGCGCGCTTGACGGCGTGCTTCTCGACGAGGCGGATGCGCTTCTTGTTGCGTTCGATGGCGGAGGTTTTCGGCATGGTCGGAAGAGGTTAGGCGGCGGAAGTCTTGGCGGGCGTCGGCTCGATGCGGCGGAATGGCATGCCGAGGAGCTTAAGGAGTTCGCGGGCCTCGTCGTCGGTCTCGGCGGAAGTCACGAAGGTGATGTCCAGGCCCATGGAGCGCTTGTTGTTCTCGACGACGATCTCGGGGAAGATGGTGAAGTCGGTGATGCCGATGGTGTAGTTGCCCTGGCCGTCGAGCTTGTTGGGCACGCCGCGGAAGTCGCGGATGGTGGGCAGCGCGACCGCGAGGAGGCGCATCAGGAAGTGCCACATGCTCTCACCGCGGAGCGTGACGTGGCAGCCGGTGATCTGGTTGGGCTTCAGCTTGAAGTTGGCGATGGCCTTCTTCGAGCGGTTCAGCACGGGCTTCTGGCCGGCGATGAGGCCCATGTCGCGGGCGGTGTCGGCGATCGTGTTCTTGTCGGCCTCGGAGGAGATGCCGGTGTTGAGGACGATCTTCTCGAGCTTCGGGACCTGGTGCTTGTTCTTGTAACCGCGGGAGGTCATCAAGGCCGGGGCGACGGACTCGGCGTAGTGTTTCTGGAGAGGAGTGGGTTGTTTGCTCATGGTGCTAACCGGATTTCCGACCCGGATGCTTGGGTGTTTATTAAAAGTGGTGTCCCCTCGCCGGCTCAGGCCTTGGCCGCGGGCGCGGCGGATTTCTTGGCGCGCTTCGACGAGTCGTAGCGCGACTGGAGCATGAGGTTCGACACGTGGATCGTGCCCTCGCGCTCGGAGATGGTGCCCTGGGGATGCTCCTGGGACTTCTTGAGGTGGCGCTTGATCATGGCCACGCCCTCGACGACGGCGCGGTTCTTGGCCGAGCGGATCTCGAGGATCTTGCCGGTCTTGCCCTTGTGGGCGCCGGCGATGACGACCACGACATCGTTCTTCTTGATGTGGAATTTCTGGGACATGTTAGAGGACCTCCGGGGCGAGCGAGATGATCTTCGAGTAGTTCTTGGCGCGGAGCTCGCGGGCGACGGGGCCGAAGATGCGGGTGCCCTTCGGGTTGCCGTCCTCGCCAATGATGACGACGGCGTTGGAATCGAAGCGGAGGTAGCTGCCGTCGGGGCGGCGCAGCGGGGCGCGCGTGCGGACGATGATGGCCTTGACGACCTCGCCCTTCTTCACGGTGGCGTCGGTGCTGCTCTCCTTGATGTTGATGGTGATGATGTCACCGACGTGGGCGTAGCGGGACGGGTGCCCGATCTTGCCGATCATCGACGCGCGACGCGCGCCGGTGTTGTCGGCAATATCGAGGATGGAACGCATTTGGATCATGGTGGTATCTCCGGTGGACGGTTAGGCCTTGGCGGCCACGTTCGCCTTGCTGGTCTTGGTGGGGACGGCCTCGGCCACGTCCTTCTCGGTCACGGCGACGATATCCAGGCCGATGGAGGCCTCGACGACGCGGATGACGCGCCAGCGCTTCAGGCGGCTGATGGGGCGGGTCTCCATGATCTCGATCTTGTCGCCGACCTTGGCCTCGTTCTTCTCGTCGTGGACGTGGAGGACGGTCTTGCGGTTGATGACCTTGTGGTAAAGCGGGTGCGGCGTCTTGTAGGGGACGGTGACCTTGACGGACTTGTCGCCCATCTTGGAGCTGACGAAACCGATGACGGTCTTGCGGACGTTATGGCGAGCGTGAGTGGACATGGAGGTAAGCGGTTAACGCGGGGTGCCTCAGGCGACCGGCGTGGTTTTCTTCTGCTTGAGGATGGTCTCAAGGCGCGCGATGTCCTTGCGGTAGGTGCGCAGCAGGTGGGGTTTCTCGACCTGGCCGGTGTTCTTGCGCAGGCGGAGCTGGAGGAGCTGGTCGCGGGTCTCGCGGAGCTTGGTGGTGATCTCGGCGGGAGCGAGGTCGCGGATTTCCTTGGAAGTCATGGGAACGGTTCTCCTTAAGATTAGACGGCGACGCCTTCGCGCACGATGAAACGGCAGTGGAACGGGAGCTTGGCGTCGGCCAGGCGGAAGGCCTCCTTGGCGATGGAGAGCGGCACGCCGGCGAGTTCGAAGAGCACGGCGCCGGGCTTGATGACGGCGACGTAGAACTCGACCGGGCCCTTGCCCTGGCCCATGCGCACCTCGGCGGGCTTCTTGGTGACCGGCTTGTGCGGGAACACGCGGATCCAGAGCTTGCCCTTGCGTTTCAGGTGGCGGGCGATGGTGACGCGGGCCGCCTCGATCTGCTGGCCGGTCATGGGGCCGCGGGTGAGGGATTGCAGGCCGAATTCGCCGAAGGCGAGCGTGTTGCCGCGCTTGGCATTGCCAGCGCGCGAGCCTTTCATCGACTTGCGGTATTTGGTGCGGGAGGGAGCTAGAGCAGGCATGGGAGCAGTGGCGCATCGCGCCGGGTAAGGAGATTAGTTGGCTTCGTCTTTTTTGCAGATCCAGCATTTGACACCGATCTTGCCCCAGACGGTCTGGGCCTCGGCGAAGCCGTATTCGATGTTCTCGCGCAGCGTCTGCAGCGGAACGCGGCCCTGTTTTTGCCATTCGCGGCGGGCGATGTCGGCGCCGCCGAGGCGGCCCGAGCACTGGATCTTGATGCCGTCGATGCCGAGCGACATCGCGATCTGGATGGACTTCTTGATGGCGCGGCGGAAGGCGATGCGGCGCTCGAGCTGGAGCGCGACGTTCTCGGCCACGAGCTGGGCCTCGATCTCGGGCTTCTTCACTTCCTGGATGTCGAGGAGGACCTCCTTGCCGGTGAGCTTGCCGAGGGCGACCTTCATGTTCTCGACCTCCTGGCCCTTCTTGCCGATGACGATGCCGGGGCGCGCGGTGAAGATCTTGACGCGGACGCGGTTGCCGGCGCGCTCGATGAAGATGCGCGGCACCGAGGCCTGCTTGAGCTTTTCCATCAGCGTGGCGCGGATGACCTGGTCCTCGTGGAGGAGCTTGGCGAAATCTTTCTTGCGCGCGAACCAGCGCGACTGCCAGTTGCGGCGGACGGCGAGGCGGAAGCCTGTAGGGTTGGTCTTTTGTCCCATGGGAAGAGTTAGTTGGTTTTGCCGTCGGAGACGATGATGCGGAGGTGCGACATGCGCTTGACGCGCGGCTTGGCGGAGCCCTTGGCGCCGGCCTTGAAGCGCTTCAGCACCGGGCCGGGCTCGACGAGCGCGCGGTAGACGGTGAGCTGGTCGGCCGAGATGCTGTTGTTGTTCTCGGCGTTGGCCACGGCGCTCTTGAGCGTCTTGACGAGGAGGCGGGCCGACTTGCGCGGGATGAGCGTGAGGAAGTCGATGGCGTCGTTGACACGGCGGCCCTGGATCTGGTTCGCGACTTCGCGGACCTTGCGGGGCGACATGCGCGCGTTGCGGGTGAGAGCTTGGATTTCCATGGTGGTGTTTCCGGTTGGCGGGCGCCTTAGATTTCCTTGCGGGTCATACCGCCGTGCGCCTTGAAGATGCGGGTCGGGGCGAACTCGCCGAGCTTGTGCCCGACCATGTTCTCCGTGATGTAGACAGCGACGTGGGTCTTGCCGTTGTGGACGCTGATGGTGTGGCCGACGAACTCGGGCGTGATGGTCGAGCGGCGGCTCCAAGTCTGGATGGGCTTGCGGGTGCCGGTGATCTTGGCCGCCTTCTGGATTTTCTCCAGGAGGTGGTAGTCGACAAAGAAACCTTTCTTGATGGAACGTGCCATGGTGCGGAGTCGTTGGGATTATTTCTGGCCGCGCGGCTTGCGGCCGTTGGCGCGAACGAGGATGAAATTGCTGGAGAGCTTGGTGCGGCGGCGCGTCGGGAAACCCTTCGCGAGCTGGCCCCACGGCGAGACGAGGTGCTGGCGGCCGCCACCACCCTTGGACTTGCCCTGACCGCCACCGTTCGGGTGGTCGACCGGGTTCATGGCGACGCCGCGGACGCGTGGGCGCTTGCCGAGCCAGCGGTTGCGGCCGGCCTTGCCCAGCGAGCGCTTGCTGTGGTCGGCGTTGGAAACCTCGCCGATGGTGGCGCGGCACTTGGCGTTGACCAGGCGGGTCTCGCCGGAGGAGAGGCGGAGCTGGGCGTAGCCGTTCTCGACGGCGACGAGCTCGACGGACGTGCCGGCGGAGCGGGCCAGCTGGGCGCCCTTGCCGGGGAGCAGCTCGACGGCGTGCAGCTTCGTGGCGGGCGGGATGACGGCCAGCGGGAACGAATTGCCGGGGCGGAAATCGTTGGTGTCCGTCTTCAGCAGATTGTAGATGGTGTCGCCGGCCTTGAGGCCCGCGGGGGCGAGGACGTAGCTCTTGGTGCCGTCGGTGTAGGCGAGCAGCGCGAGCAGCGCGGTGCGGTTGGGATCGTATTCGATCGCCTGGACCTTGGCCGGCATGTCGAGCTTGGCGCGCTTGAAGTCGATGATGCGGTAAAGCTTCTTGTGACCGCCGCCGCGGCGGCGCGAGGTGATGCGGCCATAGACGTTGCGGCCGCCGGTCTTGGACTTCGACTCGACGAGCGAACGCTCCGGGCGCTTCTTGGAAATGTCATCCGGGCGGTTCAGGGTGGTGAACCGGAGGGACGCGGTGAGGGGACGGAAGGATTTAAGGGCCATGTTGGGTGGTCTCCGGGGGCTCAGGTGAGCTCGATCTTGTCGCCCGACTTGAGGGTGACGATGGCGCGCTTGCTGTCGGAAGCGTGGGTGGCGAGGCCCTTGCGCGTGCGCTTCGGCTTGCCGGCGCGGTTCTGGATGTTCACGCGGGTGACGGTGACCTTGAAGGTCTGCTCGACGGCCTCGCGCACGGTGTATTTCGTGGCGGAGGGATACACCTCGAAGGTGTATTGGCCGTAGTTCGAGGAGAGCTTGTTGGACTTCTCCGTCATGCGGATGGTTTTGATGACTGAGGCGGCGTTAATCATGACTGACCTCCGTTGGCGCGGGCGATGATCTGCTCGAGGGCCTTGCTGGAAACAACGATCCAGCTGAAGGTGACGAGGTCGAGGGTGTTGAGCTTGGAAGCATCCTGCAGCGTGACGCGCTTGAGGTTGCGCGCGGCGCGGTTGGCCTCGCTGGTGAACGGGGCGTCGACGATCAGCACCTTGCCCTTGGGGGCGATGCGGGTGATGACCTCGTTCATGGCCTTGGTCTTGGTGTTCTGGGCCGCGAAGGCCTCGATGACGCTGATGTCACCGGCGCTGGCGCGGTCGAACAGGGCGCGGTTGAAGGCGAGGGACTTCACCTTGCCGTTGATTTTCTTGGAATAGTCGCGGGGCTTCGGGCCGAACACGACGCCACCGCCGCCCCACAGGGGGGAGCGGATGGAGCCGGCGCGGGCGCGACCGGTGCCCTTCTGGTTCCACGGCTTCTTGCCGCCGCCACGGACTTCGCCGCGGGTCTTAGTGGAGTGGGTGCCGAGGCGGGCGTTGGCCTTGTGGGCGACGACGACTTCCTTGACGGCCTGCAGGCCGCGGTTGCCCTCGAAGACGGGGAGGTTGAAATCCTTCTCGGAACTCTTCGTGGCGTCGGTGGTGAAAATTTTGAGCTTCATGTGATGCGTTCTCCGGGTGGCTTAGGCTTTCTTCGGGGCTTTCTTGCCGGAGCGGATGATAACATCGTCACCGTTGGCGCCGGGGATGGCGCCGTTGACGAGGATGAGGTTCTTGTCGGCGATGATCTTCACGACGCGCAGGTTCTGCACGGTGCGCATCTCGCTGCCCATGTGGCCGGGCATGCGCTGGTTCTTCCACACGCGGCCAGGAGTCTGGCGCATGCCGACCGAACCGATGCGGCGGTGGAACATCGAGCCGTGGGCGGCGGGACCGCCCGCGACGCGAAAGCGCTTCACGACGCCCTGGAAGCTCTTGCCCTTGGTGACACCGAGCACATCGATGATCTGGCCCTCGGTGAAGGCCGTGACGGTGATGACATCACCCGGCTTGCCGGTGTAGGCCTCGGTGAGGCGGACCTCATTGAGCACGCGGGGCGTGACATCGAGCCCGGCCTTCTTGGCGTGGTTCGACTCGCCCTTGGTGGCGTTCTTGGTCTTGCGGGCCCCGAAGCCGAGTTGCACGGCGTTGTAGCCGTCGGTCTCGACTGTCTTGACCTGGACCACCGGGCACGGGCCGGCTTCAACCACGGTGACCGGGACCAGGACGTTTTGGGCGTCGTAGACCTGGGTCATGCCGATTTTTTTTCCTAATAGTGTAGCGATCATGGGCTAAGTGGTAGGTGGCGGGTGAGCGCCGTTTGTTTAGACCTACTTTAGCAAGGGCCGGGGTGAGCCGGCTGGCTTGGCTAAGATGGTTGTGGGGTTGAAATTTTAGACGTTGATGGTGATGTCGACGCCGGACGGGAGATTGAGTTTCTTGAGCTCGTCGACGGTCTGGGCGGTGGGCTCCAGGATGTCGATGAGGCGCTTATGCGTGCGGGATTCGAACTGCTCCATGGACTTCTTGTCGACGTGCGGGGAGCGGTTGACCGAGAGCTTCACGATGTGGGTGGGCAGCGGGATGGGACCCGAGACGCGGGCGCCGGAGCGCTTGGCGGTTTCCACGATTTCCACGGCCGACTGGTCGATGACGCGATAGTCGTAGCCCTGGAGTTTGATGCGAATGCGTTGGCCTTTCATGGCGGTATAAAGAACGAGGGTTAAAGGTTAGGTGCGGGACGGGCCCTTGGCGTTGGTCTCGACGATCTTCGCGAGCTGCGAGTTCGGGACCTGCGCGAAATGGGACGGCGTGATGGACGCACTGGCACGGCCCTTCGAGAGGGAGCGAATATCGGTGACGTAACCGAAGAGGAGCTCGAGCGGGACGTGCGCCGAGATGATGCACGCGCCGGACTTGTTTTCCATGCCCTGGATCTGGCCGCGGCGACGGTTGATGTCGCCCAAGAGGTCGCCCTGGTATTCCTCCGGGGTGGTGACCTCGACGCCCATGATCGGCTCGAGCAGGATCGGGCCGGCCTTCTTCATCGCCTCCTTGAAGGCGAAGATGCCGGCCATCTTGAAGGCCATTTCGGACGAGTCGACTTCGTGGAACGAACCGTCGGTGATGCGGATGATCGCATCGACCACCGGGAAGCCGGCGATGACACCGTTGTTGGCGCCCTCGAGGATGCCGTCAGTCGACGGCTTGATGAATTCCTTCGGGATGGAGCCGCCGACGGTCTCGTTGATGACCTCGACGCCCTTGCCCTTCTCGTTCGGCTCGATCTGGACGACGACATGGCCGTATTGGCCCTTGCCGCCGGACTGGCGGATGAACTTGCCTTCGCCTTCGGCCTTCTTGGTGATAGTTTCGCGATAGGCGATCTGGGGCTTGCCCGAAGTGGCCTCGACCTTGAACTCGCGCTTCATGCGGTCGATGATGATCTCAAGGTGCAGTTCGCCCATGCCGGCGAGAATCGTCTGGCCGGTGTCTTGGTCGGTCTTGACGCGGAGCGTCGGATCCTCGGCCACAAGGCGCTGGAGCGCGATGCCCAGCTTTTCCTGGTCGGCCTTGGAGTTCGGCTCGATCGACATCGAGATGACGGGCTCGGGGAACGACGGCGGCTCGAGACGGATGTCGAAATCCTCGTCGCAAAGCGTGTCGCCCGTGATGACGTCCTTCACACCCACGACGGCGCAGATGTCGCCCGAGTAGGCGACTTCGATCTCCTCGCGCTCGATGGCGCGCATGAGGACGAGGCGGGAAACGCGCTCGGTGCGACGGGTGCGGGGATTGTAGAGGGACATGCCGCGCGGCAGCTTGCCGGTGTAGACGCGAAAGAACACGAGACGGCCCACGAACGGGTCGTTCCAGAGCTTGAAGGCGAGTCCGGCCATCTTGGCCTTGTCGTCGACGACGGCCTCGACGGCCTTGCCGTCGCTGTCCTGGCCCTGCATGGGCGGGACGTCGATCGGGCTCGGGAGATAGTTGACGACGCAGTCCAGCAGGCGTTGCACGCCCTTCTTCTTGAAGGCCGAACCGGGAAACACGCCGGTGAACTGCAGCGAGATGGTGGCCTTGCGGACGCCGAGCAGCAGCTCGTTGACGGAGATCTCCTCGCCGTTGAGATATTTTTCGGCGATGACATCGTCAAAGTCGGACACGGCCTCGATCAGCTTGTCGCGATATTCCTTCGCCTGCGCCTTCATGGCGTCGGGAATCTCCATCGTGACCGGCTTCATGCCGAGCGGATCAGCCGGGTTTTCCTCGAAGGAATAGGCGACGTTCTGCACGAGATCGATCAGGCCGGAGAAATTCTCCTCGGCGCCGATCGGGAGGTAGAGGGCGTGGGCGTTCGCCTTGAGCTTCGTGCGGATATCCTCGATGCAGTGGAAGAAATTCGCGCCGACACGGTCCATCTTGTTGATGAAGGCGATGCGCGGGACGTTGTATTTGTTGGCCTGGCGCCAGACGGTCTCGGACTGGGGCTGCACACCGGCGACGGCGTCAAACACGGCGACGGCGCCGTCGAGCACCCGGAGCGAGCGCTCCACCTCGGCCGTGAAGTCCACGTGTCCGGGGGTGTCGATGATATTGATGCGCTGCTTGATCCCCTTCCAGGGGCCCCAGGAGGCGTTCCAGGCGCAGGAAATGGCGGCGGCGGTGATCGTGATGCCGCGCTCGCGCTCCTGCTCCATCCAGTCGGTCACCGTGGTGCCCTCGTGGACCTCGCCCATCTTGTGGACGGCGCCGGAGTAGAAAAGGATGCGCTCGGTCGTCGTGGTCTTGCCGGCGTCGATGTGCGCGGCGATGCCGATGTTGCGCGTCCACTCGAGCGGGAACGGACGGTCCTTCGAATTGACGGCCGAGACCTTCGCCTTGTCGGTGACGACAGTAATCTTGGATGCGACGGAAGAAGACATGATACGGAAATTCCTTACCAACGAAGATGGGCGAAGGCGCGGTTGGCCTGGGCCATCTTGTGCATCTCTTCCTTCTTCTTCACGACGGAGCCGGTATTGTTGTAGGCGTCGATGATCTCGGTGGCGATCGCCTCGCGCATCGGGACGCCCTTGCGGCCGTTGGCGGCGTCGACAATCCAGCGGAGGGCCAGGGACTCCTGGCGCTCGAACGAAATTTCCACGGGCACCTGGTAGGTGGCGCCACCGACGCGGCGGCTCTTGACCTCGAGCTTCGGGCGGGCGTTTTCCATCGCGCCCATCAGCAGGTCGACCGGGTCGCCCTTCTGGAGCTTCTCGCTCACCTTCTCGAAGGCACCGTAGACGATGCGCTCGGCGAGCGTGCGCTTGCCGCTCTTCATGATGACATTGATGAGGTGCGTAACCAGAGCGCTGTTGTAGCGGACATCCGGAACGGTGGGACGGTGGGTGGCTCGGCGGCGGCGTGACATGGGAACTTAAAAAGAACGAGGGTTAGGCGGAAGCCTTGGCGGCTTTCGGGCGCTTGACGCCGTATTTGGAGCGGGAGCGGCGGCGCTTCTCGACGCCGGTGGCGTCGAGCGTGCCGCGGACGATGTGATAACGCACACCGGGGAGATCCTTCACGCGGCCACCGCGCACGAGCACGATCGAGTGCTCCTGAAGGTTGTGGCCCTCATCGGGGATGTAGGAGATGACCTCCGTGCCGTTCGTGAGGCGAACCTTGGCGACCTTGCGGATCGCCGAGTTCGGCTTTTTCGGCGTGCGGGTCATGACCTGCACACAGACGCCGCGGCGGAAGGGGTTACCCTGCAACGCCGGAGCCTTGGACTTCGCGACGACCTTGCGACGTCCTTTTCTCACGAGTTGGTTGATGGTTGGCATGTGGTTGGATGGAAGTGTTTGGAAAAGTAGAAAAAGAGCGCGGAACCTACCCGAGGCGATGCCTCCGGCAAGCACTATTTCGCGCTTTGGTTGGAAACACGAATTTCAGAGGGAAAACCGCCGGAAATCGTGGCGTCTCAGGTGCCTCAACAGTTTGGCTGCCGCGGCTGTAAGTGACGAATGGGATGGTTAGGAAAGCAGGCGGCTTCACCCCCTATCAAGTGTTAAATCAACAAAAGCCCGGAAAAGTTGTTCACAAGGCGCTCGTCGGACCAAAAGCCGATTGTAAAACCCGTTTCCACTCCCCTCGCCCCGCCCCAGCCCTGCCTAGTCGAAGCCAAAAAGAACGACCGGCCAGTAAAGGCCGGGCGAGAAAACATCAGGAGCTAGGCTCTACCGACATCTTTTTGGCGGGAGGAACTGCAGAGTCCCTTTTTTTAGAGGGGAAAACAAGTCTGGTTTTTCCCATGCGAGGATGATCTGCCTTCGCCCTGCGCGCTAAGGCGCGTTTGTTTTGGGCTCCGCCAAAAACAAAAAAGCCGCGGACTTTCGTCCGCGGCTTCGAAGTTTCTTTCTGGTGAGTTTAGCTCGCCTCGGCCGTGGCCTTCGGGGCCTCGTCCATCGGGATCTCGCCCCCGAGCGGGAGCGTGACCTTGAGTTTCTTGTAGCCCGGCCAGCCCGTGCCGGCGGGAATCAAGTGACCCATGATGACGTTTTCCTTGAAGCCCTTCAGGTTGTCGACCTTGCCCAGCGTCGAGGCGTCAGTGAGGACGCGCGTCGTCTCCTGGAAGGAGGCGGCCGAGATGAAGCTCTCGGTCTCGAGCGAGGCCTTGGTGATGCCCAGCAGGATCGGCTCGGCCTCGGCAGGTTTGCCGCCGGCGGACTCGATGCGCTTGTTCTCGCGCAGGAAGGCCGTGCGGTCGATCTGCTCGCCCCAGAACCACTCGGTGTCACCCGGATCCGAGATGCGGACCTTGCGGAGCATCTGGCGGATGATGACCTCGATGTGCTTGTCGTTGATCGACACGCCCTGGAGACGATAGACTTCCTGCACCTGGCCGATGAGGAACTCATACAGCGCGGTCGGCCCGAGGATCTCGAGGATCTCGTGCGGATCGGCGGAGCCCTCGGTGAGGTGCTGGCCCTTGTGGACGACGTCGCCGGCCTGCACGATGATGTGCTTGCCGTGCGGGATCAGGTGTTCCTCCTCGGCGCCGGACTCCTCGTGGCGGACGACGAGCTTGCGCTTGCCGCGGATGGAGCCCTCGAACGAAACGACGCCCTCGATGCGGGCCATCTCGGCGGCTTCCTTCGGGCGGCGGGCTTCGAACAGCTCGGCCACGCGCGGGAGACCACCGGTGATGTCCTTGGTGACGGACGCCTGACGCGGGGTCTTGGCGAGCAGCGCACCGGGCTGGATGATGTCGCCCTCGGCAACGGCAACCTGCGCGCCCGTCGGGATGGAATAAGCGGCGACCGGCTTGCCGTGATCGTCGCGGACTTCGATCTGCGGATTGAGGTCTTCCTTGTGCTCGATGACCACGGTCGCGATGCGGCCGGTGGATTCGTCGAGTTCGCGCTTCACGGTCACACCCGGGATCATGTCCTTGAAGTGGAGTGTGCCGGCCTTCTCGGAGAGAACCGGGATGTTGTAGGGATCCCACTGGGCGATCGTCTGGCCCTTGGTGACCTTCTCGGCGTCGGCGACGGAGAGGAAGGTGCCGACCACGATCGGGTAGGACTCGAGCTCGCGGTCGTTCTCGTCGATGATCTGCAGCGAACCGGTCTTGTTGAGGACGATGCTGTGCCCCTCGGCGGTCTGCACGAGGCGGAGGCCGCGGTATTTGATGAGGCCGGTGTTGCGCACCTTGATCTCGGGGTTCTTCGCGCCGCCGGTGGCGACGCCACCGATGTGGAACGTGCGCATGGTGAGCTGCGTGCCGGGCTCGCCGATGGACTGGGCGGCGATGATGCCGACGGAGTCACCGATCTTCGCGACCTTGTTGGTCGCGGGATTGATGCCGTAGGACTTGGCGTCGATGCCGTGGTCGCTCGTGGAGGTGAGCGGCGAGAGCACCTTGACGCGCTCGATGCCGGAGTCATCGATGCGCTTGGAGAGTTCCTCAGTGATGAGTTCGCCAGCGTCGACGATCGTCTTGGTCGGGGCGAGCGGGTCGTAGACATCCTCGGCCGAGAACCGGCCGACGATGCGCTCCGCGAGCGAGACCAGCATGGTCTCACCCTCGAAGATCGCCTTCTTCCAGATACCGTCGCGCGTGCCGCAATCCTCCTCGGTGACGACGGCGTCCATGGCCACGTCGCAGAGCTTGCGGGTCATGTAGCCGGCGTCGGCCGTCTTGAGGGCGGTGTCGGCGAGACCCTTGCGGGCGCCGTGCGTGGAGATGAAGTATTCGAGGACGGTGAGGCCCTCGCGGAACGAGGACAGGATGGGGCGCTCGATGATTTCGCCGGAGGGCTTGGCCATGAGGCCGCGGAGACCGCACAGCTGGCGGACCTGCTGCTTGTTACCGCGGGCGCCGGAATCCATCATGATGTAGACCGGGTTCACCTCGACCTTGCCGTCGTTGTTCTCGAGCTTCGCGAAGACGGACTTCGCGATGCGGTCGGTGGCGCCGGTCCAGATGTCGATGATCTTGTTGTAGCGCTCGCCGGAGGTGATGATGCCCTTCTTGTATTGGGACTCGACCTCGTCGACCTTCTTGCGGGCGTCGGACACGATCTCCTTCTTGTTCTCGGGAATGATCATGTCGTCGATGCCGATCGAGATGCCGGCCTGCATGGCGGTCTGGAAGCCCAGTTCCTTCAGGCGATCGAGGGTCTCGACGGTCACGCGGTCCCCCGCCACCTTGTAGGTGTTGAGGATGAGGTCGCCCAGCTTGCCCTTCGGCACCGGGAAGTTGATGAAACCGAGGCCGGCGGGCCAGATCTCGTTGAAAATCACGCGGCCCACGGTCGTGGTGAGCACCTTGCGCTCCTTGTTGCCGTAGACGGTGTCCTTGCCGTAGTTCGGGTTCGGCACCTGGATCCAGTCGTGCATCTTGAGGGCGCCGTCGGCCTTCGCGTATTGCACTTCCTGCAGGCCGGACAGCAGCGGCACGCGCACGCCCTTGGCGGGCTTGGTGCGGGGCTCGATGGTCAGGTAATAGGCGCCGAGGACGATGTCCTGCGACGGCGTGAGGATCGGCTTGCCGGAGGACGGCGAGAAGATGTTGTTCGTCGACATCATCAGGAGCTTGCACTCGAGGATGGCCTCGAGCGAAAGCGGCACGTGGACGGCCATCTGGTCACCGTCGAAGTCCGCGTTGTAGGCGGTGCAGACGAGCGGGTGGACGCGGATGGATGAACCCTCGATGAGCACGGGCTCGAAAGCCTGGATCGAGAGACGGTGCAGCGTCGGCGCGCGGTTGAGCAGCACCGGGTGGCCCTTGGTGACTTCCTCGAGGATGTCCCAGACTTCCGGCGACTTCTTCTCGATCATCTTGCGGGCACCGCGGACGGTGTGCACGAAGCCGAGTTCCTTGAGACGGCGGATGATGAACGGCTCGAAGAGGACGAGCGCCATCTTCTTCGGCAGACCGCACTGGTGGAGCTTGAGCTCCGGACCGATGACGATGACCGAGCGGCCGGAATAATCGACGCGCTTGCCGAGCAAGTTCTGGCGGAAACGGCCCTGCTTGCCCTTGAGCATGTCGGAGAGCGACTTCAAGGCGCGGTTGCCGGCGCCCGTGACCGGGCGGCCGTGGCGGCCGTTGTCGAAGAGCGCGTCAACCGCTTCCTGTAGCATGCGCTTTTCGTTGTGGATGATGACGTCGGGCGTCTTCAGCTGCATCAAATTCCGCAGGCGGTTGTTGCGGTTGATGACGCGGCGATAGAGATCGTTGAGGTCGGAGGTCGCGAAGCGGCCACCCTCGAGCGGGACGAGCGGACGCAGGTCCGGCGGGATGACGGGCAACACCTCGAGCACCATCCACTCGGGACGGGACTTCGAGCTGATGAAACCGCCGATGACCTTGAGACGCTTCGAGAGCTTCTTCTTGATCTGCTTCGAGCGCGTGGCGCGCATCGTCTCGTGGAGCTCGGCGACGACGGCCTCCATGTCGATCTGGATGAGCACATCGCGGACGGCCTCGGCGCCCATCTTGGCGGTGAAGGCATCGGCGCCGTATTCGTCGACGGCCTGCTGGTATTCGGTCTCGGTCAGGAGCTGCTTGAGCTCGAGCGGCGTCTTGCCCGCGTTCGTGACCATGTAGTTCTCATAGTAGATGACGCGCTCGAGCGAACGGGCGGTCATGTCGAGCAGCAGGCCGAGGCGGCTCGGCATGCTCTTGAGGAACCAGATGTGGGCGACGGGCACCGCGAGCTCGATATGGCCCATGCGCTCGCGACGGACGCGGGCGATGGTCACCTCGACGCCGCAGCGATCGCAGACGACATCCTTGTATTTGATGCGCTTGTATTTGCCGCAGGCGCACTCGTAATCGCGCACCGGGCCGAAGATCTTTTGGCAGAAAAGACCGCCCGGCTCGGGCTTGAAGGTGCGGTAGTTGATCGTCTCGGGATTCTTGACCTCGCCCTTGGACCAGGACCGGATGGTCTCGGGCGAGGCGACGGTGATGGAAACGTTGTCGAACTGGTTCTCGTCCGAACCAAGGACGGAACGGACTTCTTCGCGGGCGTGTTCGGTGCTCATTATGATTTTGCTCCCAGTATAGTGTTAAGAGTTAGCGGCTGCCGCCCAGCGCTTCGCCGAGGGCGGTGCGCTTCGCGAGTTTGATGTCGAGACCGAGGGCCTGCATTTCCTTGACCAGCACGTTGAACGATTCCGGCGTGCCGGCGCTCAGCGTGTTGTCGCCCTTGACGAGCGACTCGTAGATCTTGGTGCGGCCGTTCACGTCGTCGGACTTGACCGTGAGGAGTTCCTGCAGGGTGTGCGCCGCGCCGTAGGCCTCGAGCGCCCACACTTCCATTTCGCCGAAGCGCTGGCCGCCGTATTGGGCTTTGCCGCCCAACGGCTGCTGCGTGACGAGCGAGTAAGGACCGACCGCGCGCGCGTGGATCTTGTGCGACACGAGATGGTTCAGCTTCATCATGTAGATGTAGCCGACGACGACCTCCTGATCGAGTTTCTCGCCGGTGCGACCGTCATGGAGCGGGCTCTTGCCCGACATCGGCAGCTTGGCCTCCTTGAGGTAGCCGCGCACCTTGCTCTCGGGAATGCCGTCGAACACGGGCGTCGCGACCTTGATGCCGAGCTTTTTGCAAGCCCAGCCCAAGTGCGTCTCGAGGACCTGACCCACGTTCATGCGCGAAGGCACGCCGAGGGGGTTGAGGCAGATTTCGATCGGGGTGCCGTCGGGCAGGAAGGGCATGTCCTCTTCCGGCACGATCTTGGCGACGACGCCCTTGTTACCGTGGCGGCCGGCCATCTTGTCACCGACCTCGAGCTTTTGCTTCGTGGCGATGTAGACCTTGACCTGCTTGATGACGCCCGGGCCGTTCTCGTCGCCGGTCTCGATCGTGGCGATCTTGCGCTCGCGATCGCCCTCGAGCTCGTCGAACTTCGACTGGAACGAGGCGATGATCTCCATGATCTTGATGCGGACGGGCGAGGGATCGATCTCGATGTGCTTCGCGACGGCCGCCAGCTTGCGGAGGAGCGTCTTGGTGATCTTGCGGTTGGCCGGGATGATGATTTCGCCGGTCTGGCCGTTGATGACGTCGAGCGGGATCTTCTCGCCGAGGAGGATGTTGGAAAGCGCCTCGGTCAGCTGCTCGCGCAGCTTGTCCATTTGCGTCTTATAATCCTCCTGGATTTGCTTCACCTGGCGGCGGCGGTCGGACGGGGACAGGCGGTCACGCTCCGCGTCGAGGCGGCTCGTGGAAACCTTCACGTCCATGATGATGCCGTTCACGCCGGAGGGCACGATGAGGGAGGTGTCCTTAACATCAGCGGCCTTTTCGCCGAAGATCGCACGGAGCAGCTTCTCTTCAGGAGCGAGTTCCGTCTCGGACTTCGGAGTGATCTTGCCGACGAGGATGTCGCCGGGCTTCACCTCGGCACCGACGCGGATGACGCCGTTGTGGTCGAGGTTCTTGAGCGCTTCCTCACCGATGTTCGGGATGTCGCGCGTGATCTCTTCCGGCCCGAGCTTCGTGTCCCGGGCGGTGACCTCAAACTCCTGGACGTGGATGGAGGTGAAGATGTCTTCCTTGAGGACCTTCTCGGAGATCAGGATGGCGTCCTCGAAGTTGTAGCCGTTCCACGGCATGAAGCCGACGAGCACGTTGCGGCCGAGCGCGAGCTCGCCGTGGTCGGTCGAGGGACCGTCCGCGATGCACTCGCCCTTCTTGACCTTCTGGCCCTTCTTGACGATGGGCCGTTGGCTGAAGCACGTGCCGGCATTCGAGCGCATGAACTTGCGCAGCTCGTAGACGAAGATGTGCTCCTTCGGGTTGTGCTTCGGGTGGCGGGGCAGCTCGCCGTCCTTGGTGACGACGATCTGCTTCGCATCAACCGACGCGACGATACCAGCCTCTTCGGCGATGACGACGGTCTTGGAGTCGGACGCGAGGCGGGCCTCGAGACCGGTGCCGACGAACGGCGCCTCGGTCTGCAGCAGCGGCACGCCCTGGCGTTGCATGTTGGAACCCATGAGCGCGCGATTCGCATCGTCGTGCTCGAGGAAGGGAATCAAGCCGGCCGCGACGGACACGACCTGCTTGGGCGAAACGTCCATCAGGTCGACCTCGTCGGCGGTGACCTCGAGGAAGTTGCCGGAGTTACGGGCGGTGACCTTGCCGATGTAGTGACCCTTGTCGTCGACCTCGGCGTTGGCCTGGGCGATGGTCTTGCCCTCTTCCTGGTCGGCGGTGAGGTAGACCACCTTGTCCGTCACGCGGCCCTTCTCGACGAGACGATACGGCGACTCGATGAAACCGAATTCGTTGACGCGAGCGTAGGTGGAGAGCGAGTTGATGAGGCCGATGTTCGGACCTTCCGGGGTCTCGATCGGGCAGATGCGGCCGTAGTGCGACGGATGCACGTCGCGGACTTCGAAGCCGGCGCGTTCGCGGTTCAGACCGCCCGGCCCGAGCGCGGACAAGCGGCGCTTGTGCGTGAGCTCGGCGAGCGGATTGATCTGGTCCATGAACTGCGACAGCTGCGAGCGCGCAAAGAAATCGCGGATCACGGTCGTCAGGGCCTTCGGGTTGATCAGCTTCTGGGGCGTGATCGAGTCGACGCTCTGGTCATAGAGGGTCATGCGCTCGCGCACCAGGCGCTCGGTGCGGGAAAGACCGACGCGGCACTGGTTGGCGAGGAGCTCACCGACGGTGCGCACGCGGCGCGAACCGAGGTGATCGATGTCGTCAACGATGCCGTCGCTCTTCTTGAGCCGGACGAGATACTTGGTGGCGGCGACCACGTCCTCGCTCGAGAGGATGCGGTTCTCGAGGTCGATCTTGAGGTCAAGCTTCTGGTTGATCTTGTAACGGCCGACACGGCCGAGATCGTAGCGCTTCGGGTCGAAGAACAGGCGCTTGAGCAGGGCCTTGGCGTTCGCCGTGGTCGGCGGCTCGCCCGGACGCAGCTTCTTGTAGATTTCCTTGAGGGCCTCCTCCTCGTTGCGGGTCGGGTCCTTCTTGAGCGCGCGGATGATGGCGCCCTCGTCGGCCGTCGTGTCGATGACGCGCATCGACTTGATGTCGTGCTTCTCGAACGTGCGGACGATGGCCTTGGTGAGCGGCTCGAAGGCGCGGGCGAGGACGACGCCCTTCTGGGCGTCGATCACGTCCTCCACGAGGACGAGCGTGGAGACGTTCTCGAGATCGAGGGCCTTGGAAACCTTCAGGTCCTGGATCGTGTAGAACAGGTTCAGGATATCCAGATCGTTGCTGAAGCCGATGGAGCGGAGCAGCGTTGTGATGAGGAATTTGCGGCGGCGGCGGCGGCGGTCGAGGTAGACGTAGAGCAGGTCGTTGTTGTCGAACTGGACCTCGAGCCAGGTGCCGCGGTCCGGGATGATGCGGAAGGAATGCAGCAGCTTGCCGTTCGGGTGCGTGGCGACCTCGAAGCAGATGCCGGGCGAACGGTGGAGCTGGGAGACGACGACGCGCTCGGCGCCGTTGATGATGAACGAGCCGCGCTCGGTGACCATCGGGATGTCGCCCATGAAGATCTCCTCGTCCTTGATGAAGTCTTCCTCGCGGAGGCGGAGCTTCACGTAGAGCGGGACGGCGTAGGTCGTGCCCTCGCGGAGGCACTCGATCTCGGAGCTCTTGGGCTCGCCGATCGTGTAGGAGACGTATTCGAGCGTCAGGCGCTCGTCGTAGGAATTGATCGGGAACACCTCGCGGAACACGGCCTCGAGGCCGTAGGGCTTGCGCGCCTTCTCGGCCGTGTCCTTCTGGAGGAACTCGAGATAGGAGCTGATCTGCAGCTCGATGAGGTTCGGCGGCTGGATGACTTCGCGGAGTTTGCCGAAGTTAATGCGTTCGGTATGAGTGCGGTCGGCCATGGAATTTCCCGTTTAAGTGTGAGACGAAAAGAAAGTGACAAAACTCAGCCGTGCAGGAGCGCACGACCGGCAGTGGGGCGCCCGGACGCGGGGTCCTGGGACGCGGAAAGAACGAATGAAAGAAAGCCGAAAGACAGGCCGCGGTTCGACACGGCCTGTCTCGGTGAATTGAGCTGACTAGAGGGCGAAAACGCCAAGCGGTTACTTGAGTTCCACCTTGGCGCCGGCGGCCTCGAGCTTCTTCTTGATTTCCTCGGCCTCGGCCTTGTTGACGCCTTCCTTGACGGGCTTGGGCGCGCCTTCGACGAGGTCTTTGGCTTCCTTGAGGCCCAGGCCGGTGATGGCGCGGACTTCCTTGATGGCGCCGATCTTGTTCGCGCCGGCCTCGAGGAGGACGACGGTGAACTCGGTCTTTTCCTCGGCGGCGGCGGCGGCCGGACCGGCGGCGGCGACGGCGGGGCCGGCGGCAGCGGCGGCGGAAACGCCCCACTTGCCTTCCAGGTCCTTGACGAGGGCGGCGAGTTCGAGAATCGGCTGGGCGGACAGCCATTCAATGACTTGGTCTTTGGTGATGTTGCTCATGGTATTTTCTCCTGAAGCGGATAGCGGTCCCGGTTGGAACGCGTTTAAGGGACGTATCCCCTAGCCTCTTCCTTGGATATTTTGCTTCCCCGGCTTGCGCCGGAAAAATTGGGTTGGGAATCGGTTGGTTAGGCGGCCGGAGCAGCGGACTGCTCCTTCTTGACCTTGGCGTCGAGGACGCGGACGAACGCCGCGCCCTGCATGGTGAACAGGCCGAGGAGCATCGAGCGCAGTGCGTCGAACGACGGCAGGTCGGCGAGCTTCGAGAGATCCGCGGCGGACATCATCTTCTTGTCCATGACGCCGACCTTCACCTCGAGCTTCTGCTTTTCCTCGATGAACTTTTTCAGGACCTTGGCGACGCCGGGGGCATTCTTGCCGCCGACGACGACGGCCGTCTGGCCGGTCAGGGACTTCTCGAGGTCGGGCAGGCCCAGGGCCTTGGCGGCGACGCGGAACGAGCTGTTCTTGACGACGTGAAACTCGGCCTTCTCCGGGGCGAGGCGCTTGCGCAGCTCGGCCGCGTCGGCGACGGTGAGTTTCGTGAAGTTCGTGAGGATGACGTAGTCGGACTTCTTCAGGTGCCCGCTGACCTCATCGATCAAATATTGTTTTTCGGCTCTCATGGTGGGCTCCTTAGAATTTGTTGAACTCGGTGGCCGCGAGCTTCACGCCCGGGCTCATCGAGGACGAGAGCGTGACGCTCTTGATGTAGTGGCCCTTGAACGCGGCCGGCTTGGCCTTGCCGACGGCCTCGAGGACCGCGGAAATGTTCTCGGTGATCTGGTCGGCGCTGAACGAGCGCTTGCCGACGCCGACGCCGATGTTGGCGGTCTTGTCGACCTTGAACTCGACGCGGCCGGCCTTGACGGCCTTGATGCCCGCGGCGATGTCGTCGGTGACGGTGCCGGACTTCGGGTTCGGCATGAGGCCCTTGGGACCGAGCACGCGCGCGAGGGTGCGGACCTGCTTCATGGCCTCGGTGGTCGAGATGGCGACGTCGAAGTCGAGCCAGCCGCCGTTGATCTTGGCCATCAGCTCGGTGAGGCCGGCATGGTCGGCGCCGGCGGCGATCGCCTTGTCGGCATCGTCGGTGAAGACGATCACGCGGACCTTCTTGCCGGAACCGTTGGGCAGCGGCGTGGTGCCGCGGACCATCTGGTCGCCCTGGGCGGGATCCACGCCGAGGCGGAAGGACAGCTCGACGGTCTCGTCGAATTTGGCCTTCGGGAATTTGTTCAGGATCTCCACGGCATCCTTGAGGGGATACTCCTTGGCGAGATCAGCCGCCGAGACGGCGCTGCGGTATCTTTTGCTTTGTTTGACGGGCATGTTGGACTCCTTGCGGTGCGAACGTCCGTGAGGACTCCCGCGGTGAGTGGTGGTTGGGTGAAATTAGTCGACGACTTCAATGCCCATGTTGCGGGCGGTGCCGGCGATCATGCGGATGGCGGCCTCTTCGCTGTTCGCGTTGAGGTCGGCCTTCTTGATCTTGATGATCTCGAGGATCTGCTTCTTCGTGACCTTGCCGACCTTGTCCATGTTGGGCTTGGCGGAACCGGTCGCGATGCCGGCGGCCTTCTTCAGGAGCACGGACGCCGGGGGCGACTTGAGGATGAACGTGAAGGACTTGTCCGAGTAGACCGTGATGACGACCGGAATGATCATGCCATTCTGGTCCTTGGTCTTCGCGTTGAATTCCTTGCAGAAGCCCATGATGTTGACGCCTTGGGCGCCGAGGGCGGGACCGACCGGGGGCGCCGGATTGGCGGCACCGGCGGGAAGCTGGAGGCGGACGTAGCCTTGAATCTTTTTGGCCATGGTAGTTTTTGGTAAGGGAGGACTGGTTGGTGGGGGGCGGCTGGATCAGCTTTCAGAGGCGCGCTGGACCTGCCAGTATTCGAGTTCGACGGGCGTAAACCGGCCGAAAATGGAGACGGAAATCTTGAGCTTGCCGCGGGCGGGATCGACCTCGTCGACGCGGCCGGTGAGGTTGGCGAAGGCGCCGTCGGTGATCTTGAGTTCCTCGCCGACCTCGAAGGTGACCTTCGGCACTTCCTTGCCGGAGGCGGCCTCGATGCGGGCCTTGATCTCGTCGATCTCGGCCTGGCGGAGCGGGGCGGGATGGTCACCGCCGACAAAGCCGATGACGCCGGCCGCGTCCTTCACGAAGTAGAACGGCTTGATGATGACCTGTTTTTCCGCGTCGTAGAGCGACATGTTGATGAACACGTAGCCCGGATAGAGTTTGCGGACCTTGGTGGACTTCTTGCCGCCCTTGACCTCGGACACGACCTCGGTCGGCAGCAGCACCTCGAAGATGTGGTCGTCGAGTTCCTCGGCCTTCTTGAATTTCTCGAGGTAGTTCTTCACCTTGTTCTCCTGGCCGGAGAGGGTGTGGAGCGCGAACCATTGGGCGCCGGTGGAAGTCTGGGTGCTCATCGGGAAAGGGTTTAGCGGGCGACGAGCGACGTCACGGCATCGACCACGTTGTAGAGGGCGAAGTCGCTGATGCCGGTGAACAGGCCGAGAAGCAGGCAGGCGACGACCACGACGATCGTGGAGTCCTTGAGCTCGGACTTGGACGGCCAGTCGGCTTTCAGCAACTCGTGCCAGAGTTCGACGAAGAAGATGCGGGCGCTGCGGAAGGGATTTGCCATGTGTTTTTGTCGGGCGAAAGTGGCAGGGGCGGAGGGAATCGAACCCCCAACCAACGGTTTTGGAGACCGCTACTCTACCAATTGAGCTACACCCCTGTGATTATTACTGTTTTCTTTTAGACGACACAGCCGGGACCCCCAAAGGAGCCCCGGCAGCGTCGGTCGGAAGAGGTTAAGGACGCTTATTCGACGATCTCGGTGACACGACCGGCACCGATGGTGCGGCCGCCCTCGCGGATGGCGAATTTCTGGGTCTTCTCCATGGCGATCGGCACGATCAGCGCGATATCGACGGCGATGTTGTCGCCCGGCATGATCATCTCCACGCCCTTCGGCAGGTTGACGACGCCGGTCACGTCCGTGGTGCGGAAGTAGAACTGGGGACGGTAGCCGTTGAAGAACGGCGTGTGGCGGCCACCCTCGTCCTTCGAGAGCACGTAGATTTCGGCCTTGGCCTTCGTGTGCGGCTTGATGGACTTCGGGGCGGCGATGACCTGGCCGCGCTCGATGCCTTCCTTTTCAATACCGCGGAGGAGGATGCCGACGTTGTCGCCCGCCTGGCCCTGATCGAGGAGCTTGCGGAACATCTCGATGCCGGTGACGACGGTCGTGGTCGTGTCCTTGAGGCCGACAATCTCGACGGTCTCGTTGATCTTGACGATACCGCGCTCAATACGGCCCGTCGCGACGGTGCCGCGGCCGGTGATCGAAAAGACGTCCTCGACGGACATCAGGAAGGGCTTGTCGAGCTCGCGGACGGGCTCGGCGATTTCGGCATCGACGGCCTCCATCAGCGCCTGGATCGCGGCCAAGCCCTCGGGCTTGCCCTCGAGGGCGGCGGTGGCGGAGCCCCGGATGATCTTGGTCTTCGCGCCGTCGAACTGATACTTGGTCAGCAGGTCGCGGATTTCCTCTTCGACGAGGTCGAGGAGTTCCTTGTCATCGATCAGGTCGACCTTGTTCAGGAAGACGACGATGTTCGGCACGCCGACCTGACGGGCGAGCAGGATGTGCTCGCGGGTCTGCGGCATCGGGCCGTCCGCCGCGGAGACGACGAGGATCGCGCCGTCCATCTGGGCGGCGCCGGTGATCATGTTCTTGACGAAGTCGGCGTGGCCGGGGCAGTCGACGTGCGCATAGTGGCGCTTGTCGGACTCATACTCCACGTGGGCGACCGAGATCGTGACGATCTTGGAGGCATCACGCACCGTGCCGCCCTTGGCGATGTCCGCGTAGGACTTGGCCTCGGCGAGACCCTTGCGGGCCTGAGCCGAGAGGATTGCGGTCGTCAGGGTCGTTTTGCCGTGGTCAACGTGACCGATGGTCCCGATGTTGACGTGCGGCTTCTTGCGTTCGAATGTTCCTTTAGCCATATGGAGTAGTAGTTTAGTTTGGTATTGAAGTTGTTGATCTTGATTAACGTCGGAGATCAGAGACGTCCCTGGAGCCCAGAACCGGATTCGAACCGGCGACCTCGTCCTTACCAAGAACGTGCTCTACCAACTGAGCTATCTGGGCAGACCAAGTCACTGGCAAAAAACAAAGAGAACGTCGAAGAAACGACTCCTAAAATAGACCGTCAACTAGATTCTTCCGAATTTCCCAAAAATCCTATGGCCCCACCAAAACGCGGTAGCGGCCCGGGCTCAGGCGTTCGCCCAGTCTGAATGATTTTACAAAATAGGAACGGAAGAAACTATCAATCTCTTCCCAGCCGGATCCGCTTACCAGCACCAGATCACCAACTATCCCGGCGCTGTTTACGACTGCCAGAAATTCCAAGGGCGCAAAATCCGATCGTGGCAGCGGGAGGCCTCTAAGTGATTGGGCCATAGTGTTTTTACTGACAACCAAGTTCCTGATTTCCACGAAAGCACTGCGCTCCTCCAAGGCCGAATGCGGCACGTCAATCTGTCCCACACCGGCAAATGGCGCCTCATTGCCTTGGGCAACCACATCCGCCAGCCGCTCCGGCACCACCGCCGCTTCGCTGCCGTAGCTTTTGATACTTTGGTCACCCAGCGTGATTTTCTCCCCGAAATTCTCGAAGACCTTCCCCGGCTGGCGGCGCATGCTTTGCGGCAATGGCCGCTGGCCGAAATTCCATTCGGTCGGGAAAAATAGCGGCGTCGGGTCCATCAATTCCGCCTGCTCGCGCAAAACTTGGTCCCCCGCCCCCGTGCCTGCCCCGGCCAGCCGCACGAAGGGCGCCTTCCCCGAAGCCGTCACCGCCGTCACCGCGGGCTTCACCCGCGCCGTGTTCCACCACACGCCCGTCACCATCACGGCCGAAGCCAGCCCGATCCAGACGCGGCGCTTGATTTCGATTTTCCCGATGCGCATGGGCGCCTCTTTATTTCGTCTGCTCCTGCGCGGACTGCGGCTCGGCCGCGAGCAACACGTTGGCAAAGCCGACCGACTTCGCCATCTCGCATAGGTCGGCAAATGCCTGTACCGACACTTGCCGGTCCGCGCGCACAAGCATCACGGCTCCGGGATGGTTTTTCACGTAGCCTTCCATGTGTTTCCGCAGTTCCGACAGCGAATACATGCCGCCCTCGAATAAAATAATCCGGTCGCTCCGGTAGCTCACCACCACGGACGCCGCGCCGGCGCCCTGCGACGCGGTCCCGACCGACGGCAGGACCAATGTGCCCGGCTCGCCCACCCCGACCGGCAATCCCGGCGCCAGCACAAAACTCGAACCGAACAGGCTGAAGAAAAGCACGATCACCCCGACGTTCACCCACGCGACGAAATCGAGGTCGCGCGGCGGCGGGCTCATCCGCGATTCCAGCTCAAGCGGGCGCGTGATCATTTTTTCTCCCCCGCGCCGTTCCGATATTCGCGGAGCAGGAAGCGCATCAGCTCGCTGCCCGCCCACTCCATGTCCTGCACGAGCGCCCGCACGCGGCCCGTCAGGAAATGCCGCGCGAGGTGCGCCGGGATCGCCACCGCGAGGCCGGCCGCCGCCGTCAGCAGCGCCTCCCACATGCCGCCGGCCAGCACCGCGGCGGTCGCGTAGTTGCCGCCCTGGTTGAAGAGCCAGAAGGTCTTGATCATCCCGAGCAGCGTGCCGAGCAGGCCGAACAGCGGCGCGATCTGCGCGATGGCCGCGAGGGCGCTGATGCGCCGCTCCAGCACGGGAATCTCCACGATCGCCGCCTCCTGGATCGCGAACCGCATCGCGGGCTCGTCGTCCGTCGCGTGCCGCAGCCCGGCCTTCACCACCTTCGCCACCGGCCCGGGCGTTTCCTCCGCCAGTGTCAGCGCCTCCATCAGGCGCTGCTTCAGCAGCAGGTTCTTGATGCCGTTGAGAAATTCCGTGGACTTGATCTGCCCGCGGTGCAGGAAGAGCGCGCGCTCGGCGAAGATGATCAGCGCCGCCAGCCCGAGCCCGACGAGCAGCCACATCACCGGGCCGCCCTTGGCGAAGGCACTGTAACTGAAAGCGTTCATCGGGTCGCGCGCATCATGCGCGGCGCCGGGCGGTCGTAAATGCCAAAGCTCACGGCTTTGTCCCCCCGGTCGTGCGGGACCGCGCGAGCTTCGCCTGCGCCTGCACCGTGCCGCTCAATTTGTAGTCGACGATCAGCTGATACGCCCGCTGGGCCTCGTCGAGCCGGCCCGCGTCCTCGTGGATCTGCCCCAGCTCCAGCAACGCGCGCGAAATCCAGTAGCGGCCCTTCGCGCCGAGCTGCGCCGCCTGCGTCGCGTCGAGGAGGAACGCGTCCACCACCGACCAGAAAACCGTCTGGGCCTTGGCCGGCTGCGCGCGCTTGGCCAGCGCGTAGCCCCACTTGAAGCCGGCCTCCGCGCGCAGATCCACCGGCGCGGACGGCAGGTCGCGCAGCCGCTCGAAGAGCGCCGCCGCGCTCTCGTAGTTCGCCAGGCTGTTGGCGCCCTGGGCAAAGAGCGAGTCGGCCAGGGCCAGCTGCGCGAGCAGGATGTCCGGGTGCTGGCCCTGGTTGTTGATCAGGCTCTCATAGATCTGCCGGGCCGCGGGAAAGTCATTCAGCTTCCGCAGCAGGTCGCCCTGCTTCAGCAGCACGTAGAAAACCAGTTCGTCCGCGGGGTAATTTTTAATCAGCCGGTCGAGCAGATTGTAGGCTTCCGCCAGTTGCCGGTCGAGTCCCTGCCGCTCAAGGTTCAGGGCCGCCTCGTAGAGCGCGAGGGGGGCGTATTCGCTCTGCTTGTATTCGGCCGTGTCCACAAAACTGATGAGCACGCGCTGCGCCGCCGCCATGTCGCCGCCCTGCGTCAGGTAGCCCGCCTGCACGAGGTAGGAATACTGGGCCGCGGCCGTGCCGCGGAACTCCGTGCGCAACTGCTCCAGCAGGGCGAAGCCCTCCTTGTCGCGGTTGAGCGCGAGCAACGCCTGCGCTTTCAGCAGCTGGGCCATGCTGGTGACGTTCGTGCGCAGCGCGGCGTCGGGCTGCGCGGCGGGCGACAGCGCCCCGAGCAGTTCGTCCGCCTGCCGCAGCGTGACGTCGGGCTGGCCGTTGTCGAACGAGAGCTTCGCGCGCAGCCACATGAGCCGGATCCGCAATTCCTCCGGCACCCCTTGGGCGCCGCCGGCGAGCAGCCGGTTCACCCGCGCGTAGGCCGCCGGCGCCTGCCCGCGCACCTGCAGTTCCTTCACTAGATTCCATTCGGCTTGCCAGCGGTTGACCGCGTCGAACGCGGGGTTCGCCGCGGCCTCGTCGAGTTGCTTGGCGGCGACATCAAGCTGGTCCGCCCGAATGTCGGAGAGCACCAGTTGGAAAATCAACACGCCCGCGGGCACGACGGCCGGCGGCTCGTGCATGGCCGCAAGGGCCGCCTCGTAGGCGGCGGCGGCGTTCTTGTAGTCCTCGGCCCGGAAAAATGCCTCCGCCAGCAGCACCCCCAGTTCATTGCGTTCGCGGCCCGGCGCAATGACTCCCCGCAGCTGGGCGATCACGTCCGCCGCAGCCCGGTAGCGTTTCACGTCCCACGCCACGGCCAGCCGCACGCCCAGGGCCGCCGCCTTCAGCGGCGTGCCGGGATAGCGTTCAAGCAAGGCGCGGGCGTCCTCCTCCGCGGGGGCATAGGCCTTGTCGGCGAGCGCCGCCTGGGCTCGCGCCAGCAGCAGGTCCTCGATGATGGGGTGCTGCGTGGGTGCGCCGATGAGTTCGCTCAGGTCGCGCCGGAGCTGTTCGCGCTCCGCCGGGTTGTTCGCCCCGCGCGCCAGCAATTGCAGGGCGAGGCGCTGGGTCTCGGGCTTCTGGCCGTCGCTCAGCAATTGCTTGAAGGCCTGCCGGCCGGCGACGCTCCGCTCGCCCGCGATCAGGCCGAGCATCAGGCCGAGCTGGTCGGCGGCGTCCCGCTCGGTCGCGGGCACCACGGCGAGCTGGCGCTGCAACAGGGCCTGGGCCTCGCCGGCGCGCCCAAGCGCGGCCAGCGCCGCGGCGTAGGTGCGCACGTAGGTGTAGCCGGTGCGCGTGCCCTGGAAGCGTTCCATGTTGCCCCGCAGGGCGGTGAGCTGCGCCTCGCTGGTCTGGTTGGCGCGCAGGCGGTTTTGCTCCTGCCCGAGCAGGAAGCGCGCGCGTTGCAGTTCGGACACCGCGGCCCTCCCCGCCTGTTCATAGAGATTGTTCGCCGCCACGGTGTCACCGTCGGCATCCGCCACCTGGGCCTGGAGGAAATACCACCAGCCGCGGTCGGTCGCCGGCAGCTCGTCGATCCTGCCCGCCGCCAGCGCGGCCTTGGCGGGCAGGATGCGCCGCGCGTTCGCGGCGAGGAGCCCCGCGCGCAACTGATACGCGGCGTTGCGCGGCCCGTCGTAGCTCGAAAGGATTTTCTCCGCGTCCGCCAGCTCGCCGGCGTCAAGCTGCGCGGTCACCAGCGCGAGCGTCAGGCGGGGCCGGCTGTCCGCCGGCACGTCCATGTCATGCAGCAGGTCGCGGTAGATGCCCGCCGCCGTCGCGGGAAACCCGGCCTGCAGCGCGGCGTTCGCGCGGCCCTCCGCCACGATCCAGCTGCCGGGCACCAGGACCGCCGGCGAAACCGGCCCGGCCAGCGGACTCGGGCCCGCGGGTTGCGCGGCGAGCCGGCCGCCAGCCAACGCAATGCTCAGGGTAAGGAGTAGGCGCACCGGCAACTTCATGGATGGCGGCAGCGTGCCGCCCGTCCCGCCGCGTGGCAAGCGCGCCTTGCCGGCTTGAAATATACCGTGGCAGTGTAACATGAAAATTCTCGCGCCTCCTCCCGCGTTGGGACAAGTTATCACCCGTTAAGTTCAACCCTACTTCACTATGAGTGCTGTCCTGATCGTCCTCGGAGTCCTGCTCCTTGCCGCCATCGTCCTCGGCCTGTGGGTCGCGGGTATCTACAACTCCCTCGTCACCCTGCGCAACCGCTTCAAGAACGCGTTCGCGCAGATCGATGTCCAGCTGAAGCGCCGCTACGACCTCATCCCGAACCTCGTCGAGGTCGCCAAGGGCTACATGAAGCACGAGAGCGGCACGCTCGAGGCCGTCATCGCCGCGCGCAACACCGCCTACGCTGCCTCCAAGGCCGCCGCCGCCAATCCGGCCGACGCCGCCGCGATGAAGGGCCTCCTGGGCGCCGAGTCCGGCCTCGCCGGTGCCATGTCGCGCCTGATGGTCGTCGCGGAGCAATACCCCGACCTCAAGGCCAACCAGAACATGATGCAGCTCACCGAGGAGATGACCTCCACGGAGAACAAGATCTCGTTCGCCCGCCAGGCCTACAACGACTCGGTCATGAGCTACAACACGACCCGCGAGTCCTTCCCGACCAACCTTCTCGCCGGCATGTTCAACTTCGCCGAGGCCGCGCTCTTCGCCATCGAGAACGCCACGGAGCGCGCCGCCCCGCAGGTCAAGTTCACCTGAGCGCCGGCCGCCGGCTGCGTCCATGCTCTCCACCACCAATCCGTCCCTGGCCGGCCAGCGCGTCACGAAGGAACTCGGCACGGTCCGCGGCATCGTCGTCCGTTCGCGCTCGGTCATCGGCAACATCGGCGCCAGCATCCAGACGATCTTCGGCGGCGACATCACCCTCTACACCGAGCTCTGCGAGCACGCGCGCCAGGACGCCTACGAGCGCATGTGCGCCCAGGCCCGCACGCTGGGTGCCAACGCGATCACCGGCCTGCGCTACGACGCCACTGAGATTGCGCCGAGCGTGACCGAGGTGCTCTGCTACGGCACGGCCGTCGTCGTCGAACCGGGAGCCTAGCCAACCCGCCCGGGGCATGGATTTCTTCGAAGCCCAGGAGCGCGCCCGGAAACGAACCAACCGGCTCGTCGTCCTGTTCGCGTTCGCCGTGCTGGGCACGATGCTCGCCGGCTACGTGGCCGCCATGCTGGCGGTCAACTATGCCGGGGGCTCCAGCTCCCGCCGGGGCGGGTATTATTATGAGACGCGGCCGGCCGCCGTCTCCGACTGGTGGAACCCCGTGGTCTTCCTTTGGGTCGCGGGCGGCACCAGCGCCATCGTTGGGCTCGCGTCTCTTTATAAGTGGTCGCAGATGCGCGAAGGCGGCTCCGCCATCGCCGAAATGGTCGGCGGCCGGCCGGTCGACCCCAAGACGACCGACCTCCGCGAGCGCAAGCTGCTCAACATCGTCGAGGAAATGTCCATCGCCTCCGGCATCCCGATGCCCGCCGTCTACGTGCTCGAGGACGAGCCCGGCCTGAACGCCTTCGCCGCCGGCCTCACCACCAGCGACGCCGCCGTGTGCGTCACGCGCGGCTCGCTCGACAAGCTCACGCGCGACGAGCTGCAGGGCGTCATCGGCCACGAGTTCAGCCATATCCTCAACGGCGACATGAAGCTGAACGTGCGCATCACGGCGATCGTCTTCGGCATCCTCTTCATCGGTCTCATTGGCCGGGGCATCCTCCAGTCCCTCGGCCGCGGGCGCTCCAGCGGCGGCAAGAAGGACGGCGGCGTGGTCGCCCTCCTGGGCCTCGGGCTCGCGCTGATGGTCATCGGCTACATCGGCTACTTCTTCGGCCGGCTCATCCAGGCCGCCGTGTCGCGCCAGCGCGAGTTTTTGGCCGACGCCTCCGCCGTGCAGTTCACGCGCAATCCCGGCGGCATCACCGGCGCGCTCCGGAAAATCGGCGGCTACGCGCTCGGCGGCAACGTCGTCGGCCGTAACACCGCGGAGCTCGGCCACTTTTTCTTCGCGCAGGCCTTCATCTCCAACTTCGGCGGGCTCTGGGCCACGCATCCGCCGCTCGCGGAACGCATCCGCGCCGTCGATCCCACCTGGGACGGCAAGCTTTACGAGCCGGAGGAAGTGGTGGACATCGCGCACGAGACCTTTGCCACCGCCGGCTTCGGCGGCGGCACGCGTTTCCCGGCCAACGAAACCCTCGAGCGTGTCCACGCGGCGCCGGCGGACATTCCCCCCTCTCTTGCGATCAAGCCGGTGGCCTTCAAGCCGGCCCACATCGTCGCGGACATCGGCGCGGTCACGGAGTCGCACTTCCGCCATGCCCAGCTGCTGCTCGAGACGATTCCCGCCCGGCTGCGCGAGTCCACCCGCGATCCCGCCGCCGCGCAGGTCCTGGTCTACGGCCTCCTGCTCAACGGCGACAAGGCCGCGCGCGACCACCAGCAGCAGCTCGTGGAAAAATTCGCCGGGCCCGGGGCCGCCACCGCGCTGGCCGGCCTGCGCACCGCCCTCAGCCTGCTTGAACCCGTCGCGCGCCTGCCGCTGCTGCAGCTCTCGATGCCGGCCCTGCGCACGCTCGACCGCGCCGCGCTCGACCGCTTCGTCACCACGCTCGACGAGCTCGTGCACGCCGACGGCGTGGTCACGCCCTTCGAATACGCGATGCAGAAGATGCTCCTCAGCCAGCTGGAGCTCGCGAAGCAACCGGTCCAACGCGTGCAGTTCGAATCGTTCGACGCCGTGCGCAGCGAAATCGCCGTCGTGCTCTCCTCGCTGGCGCATCTCAGCCCCAAGGACTCCGCCGGCGCCTTCGCCGAAGGCGCGGGCCAGATGCCGGTCATCCGCGACCAGCTCGCGCTGCTCCCGGCCGCCGCCTGCGGCCTCGCGCAAGTCGACGCCGCGCTCGACAAGCTCGTCCTGAGCACGCTGCCCATCAAGCAGCGCCTGCTGGTGGCCGCGGGCCATGTCATCGCGAACGATGGCACCGTGACGGTCGAGGAAGGCGAGCTCTACCGCGCCTTCAGCGCCACGCTGGGCTGCCCGATGCCTTCGCTGGGCCAGGCCGCCTGAAGAAGAAACGGACCGGAGGTTACCCTTGTCAGCCCGCGGGATCGCGGGCATTGAGGATTTCCCGCGCCATGTCCTATCCCGTTCCGCCCAACGACACCGCCCGCGTGCAGCAATTGCGGTCCCTCGGCATACTGGATACGCGGCCCGAACCGGAATTCGACGATCTGGCCCTGCTGGCTTCGCAGATCTGCCAGACCCCCATCGCCCTCGTGAGCCTGGTTGACGCCACCCGGCAATGGTTCAAGGCACGGGTTGGCCTCGCCGCGGCGGAAACGCCGCGCGAACATTCGTTTTGCAGCCACGCCATCTGCGAACCGGAACGGGAATTCTTTTTCGTGCCGGACGCCACCGCCGACCAGCGCTTCGCCCAGAACCCGCTCGTGACTGGCGACCCTGGCATTCGCTTTTACGCCGGCACGCCGCTCATCACGCAGGACGGAACCGCGCTGGGCACTCTCTGTATCATCGATCGCAAGCCGCGCGAACTGACCGAGGAACAGAAGCGCGCCCTGCGCGTGCTCCGGCGCTACATCATCAACGCCCTCGAACTCCGGCGGCTCATCCACGTCCAGCAGACGACCATCGGCCAGCTGCACGAGACCCAGGTCTCGTTGGAGAAAGCGCGGACCGAGGCCGAGGCCGCCACGAAGGCGAAGAGCCGGTTCCTCGCCCTGATGAGCCATGAGATCCGCACGCCGATGAATGCCATCATCGGCATGAGCACCCTCCTGCACGACACGCCGCTCAACGCCGAGCAGCGTGACTACGCCGAGACCATCGGCGCGAGCAGCGACCTGCTGCTCACGCTCATCAACGACATCCTCGACTTTTCCAAGATCGAGGCCGGGCAGCTGGAGCTCGAGCGCGCCGCGTTTTCCCCGGCGGAGAGCGTGCAAATCGCGCTGACGATGGTGACCGCGGCCGCCAAGGCCAAAGGCCTGCAGCTTGATTCTTCCCTCGCGGCTGACTTGCCGGCCGCCGTGCTGGGCGACCGCACGCGCCTGAACCAGATCCTGGTCAACCTGCTCGCCAACGCGGTGAAATTCACCCGGCAGGGCCAGGTCCGCGTCACCGCCGCCGTCGCGCCTGCCGCCAACGGACAGGTTGAGTTGCATTTCGCCGTCAGCGACACCGGCATCGGCATTCCCTCCGACCGGCTCGACCGGCTTTTCCGGGAGTTCAGCCAGGCGGAGGCCTCGACCACCCGCCAGTTCGGCGGCACCGGCCTGGGGCTGGCCATCAGCAAGCTTCTCGCCGAGTTGCACGGCGGCCGCATCTGGATCGAAAGCCAGCCGGGCACCGGCTCGACCTTTCACTTCACCATTTTGGCCGGACCGGCCGGGACGGAGGCCCGGACCACGCCAAAGGAGGCGACCGGACTCGACCCCGGCTTCGCCACGCGCCACCCCGCCCGGGTGCTGCTGGTCGAGGATAACGCCGTGAACCAGAAGGTCGCCGTGCAACTGCTCCGGCGGCTCGGCTACCAGCCCACGGTCGCCGCCAATGGTCGCGAGGCCCTCGGGGCGCTGCGGCAGCAATCCTTTGACCTCGTCTTCATGGATGTGGAGATGCCCGACATGGACGGCCCGACGGCGGTCGCGCACATCCGCCGCGAGTTTGCCCCGGCCGCCCAGCCCGTCATCGTCGCCCTCACCGCCCACGCGATGAGCGGCGACCGCGAGCGCGCCCAGCTCGGCGGCATGGACGATTACCTCACCAAACCGCTGCGCGTGAACGAACTCCAGCGCGTGCTCGCCCGGATCCCGGAATTGCGCGCCCGCGGGGCCTAGGGCGGTTTAAGAAATGTCGTAGCCGAATCGGGCGTGGACGAGCCACGCCCCTACATGCCTCATCGTAGGGGCGCGCCTTGTGCGCGCCCGGTTTGGTGGCAATCCAACGGCTACACTTCTATTTGAACCGCTCTAGTGCCGGAGCTGGTTGATCACGATCGCGAGCACGATCGACCCGGCGATCAGGCCGCGCGCGTAGAGCGTGCGCTTCGCCTCGTCGGGGAGGAGCAGGGCCTCGCGCTTCGCCAGCCACATGAAGAAAACCGCCGGCAGAATCAGCGCGTAGAGCCAGTGCACGCCCAGCCGCGTGAGCAGCACGTTCACCGCGTGCGATAGTGGCCAGCCGAGCATGAACGTGGCGAAGAGCAGCGCGAACGTCACGCTCCGGCCCTTGAAGCCGCGCCACAGCCAGGAGATTGCAAACGGGTTGACCATGCCGGCCAGTCAAACGGACGCCGGGCGGCTTGCAAGCCGCGGCCCGGCCGCCCAGCTTTCTCCCGTGACCCTCGCGGAGAAACAACGGCAGCTCGTGGACGATTACCTGATCATCCCCGACCCGCAGGAGCGGCTCGCCGCCGTCGTGGACCACGCCCGCCGCCGCCCGCCGTTGCCCGAGACCGAACGCACCGAGGACAACCGCGTCCGGGGCTGCGTCTCCCTGGCGTGGGTGGCCGGCGAGAGGCGCGACGGCCTCTGCCATTTCCGCAGTGACGCCGACTCGCCGCTCGTGCGCGGCCTGCTCGTGCTGCTCTGCGATTTCTACAGCGGAGCGACGCCCGCCGACGTGGCCGCCACCGAGCCGGCGTTGCTCGAGGAACTCGGCCTCGCGAAGAACCTCTCCCCCACCCGCCTCAACGGCCTGCGCAGCGTGCGCGCAAAAATCCGTGAATTTGCCGCCGCGCCGGCGACCTGATTCCATGTTGCAGGAAACTTGCGGCCGGTCCGCTCGTCATTAGCCCAACCAGTCACCCCAATGTCCGCCGATCACCATCACCATCCCTGTTGTGGCGTCTCGACCGACCCGCAGGATTATTTCCTCACGCGCCGCCAGTTCCTCAACCGCACCGGCATGGGCCTCGGCGCGCTGGGCCTCGCCTCCCTGCTCGATCCGCTGAACCTCGTCGCCGCCCCGGCGGACGCGAAGACCGTCGTCGCCAATCCCCTTGCGCCGCACGCGCCCCAGTTTCCCGGCAAGGCCAAGGCCGTCATCCATATTTTTGCCCAGGGCGCGCCGTCGCACGTCGATACCTGGGACCCGAAGCCGATGCTCACGAAGATGAACAACAAGACCATCGGCACCGAGGGCGGCGTCGCGATGGGCTCGCCGTTCAAGTTCCAGCCCTACGGCAAGTCCGGCATCGAGGTCAGCGAGCTCTTCGCCAGGACCGCGGCGCACGTCGACGACATGGCGGTCATCCGCTCGATGTATACCGACATCCCGGCGCACGAGGTCGCGACCGTGTTCATGAACACCGGCTCGCTGCGGATCACGAAGCCCAGCCTCGGCGCGTGGACCGTCTACGGCCTCGGCAGCGAGAACCAGAACCTCCCGGGCTTCATCTCGCTCCGCACCGGCGGCCTGCCGCCCGGCGGCGCCACGAACTACGGCTCGGCCTTCCTCCCCGGCTCCTTCCAGGGCACCAGCGTCAACACCCAGGCGCAGAACGTGCAGCAGATGATCCAGAACATCCGCAACAATTACGTCTCCAAGGCCGAGCAGCGCCGCCAGCTCGACTTCATCAACCAGCTCAACTCGCTCCGCGAACAGAACCTGGAAAAGGACGCCGCGCTGGAGGCGCGCCTGCAGTCCTACGAGATCGCCTTCCGCATGCAGGCCGAGGCCACCGACGTGTTCGACATCAACAAGGAGCCGGCCGACGTCCGCGCCGCCTACGGCAACAGCCAGCCGGGCAAGCAGCTCCTCATCGCCCGCCGCCTCATCGAGCGCGGCGTGCGCTTTGTCCAGGTCTGGCACACCGGCTGGGACCATCATCAGGACCTCGAGGACCGCATCACCACCAAGGCCGGCGAGATCGACCAGCCGCTCGCCGCGCTGATGGCCGACCTCAAGCAGCGCGGCCTGCTCGACTCCACGCTCGTCATCTGGGGCGGCGAGTTCGGCCGCAAGCCGACCAAGGACAAGAACGGCGGCGAGAACCCCGGCCGCGACCACAACGCCAAGGCGTTCTCCGTCGTCATGGCCGGCGGCGGCATCAAGGGCGGCATCGTCCACGGCGCGACCGACGAGTTCGGCGCCGCCGCGGTGAAGGACAAGGTCCACGTGCACGACCTGCACGCCACGATCCTCCAGTGCATGGGCTTCGACCACAAGAAGCTCACCTACCGTTTCAACGGCCGCGACTTCCGGCTCACCGACGTGGCCGGCGAGGTCGTCAAACCCATCCTCGCCTGACCATGCGCCGCCAGATTCTTGTGGGAGCGAGCTTGCTCGCGACAGTTATCACCCGCGCCGCCGACCTGGCGCCCGCCGTTGCGCCCGTGGCCGGCATCTCCGCCGCCGACCTGCAGTTCTTCGAAGCGAAAATCCGCCCCGTCCTCAGCGAGCAGTGCTTCAAGTGCCACAGCCACCAAGCCGATCGTATCAAGGGCAAGCTCATGCTCGATTCGCGCGACGCCGTGCTGCTCGGTGGCGTCACCGGCCCGGCCCTCATTTCCGGCAAGCCCGACGACAGCCTCCTCATCCAGGCCATCCGCTACACTGACGAGGACCTGCGGATGCCACCCGCCGACCACGGCGGCAAATTGACCGACCAGCAGATCGCGGACTTCACCGAGTGGGTGAAGCGGGGCGCGCCCGATCCGCGCGTGCCCGTCATGGCCGCGAGCGGCAAGGCCTACGGTGGCGTCGGCAAGGCCCACTGGGCCTTCCAACCCGTGAAGAAACCCGACGTGCCCGCCGTCCAGGACGCCGCCTGGGTCCAGTCGCCCATCGACAACTTCGTCCTCGCGAAGCTCGAGGCCAACGGCCTCCACCCGAACCCGATCGCGGACAAGCGCACGCTCATCCGCCGCGTGACCTTCGACCTCACCGGCCTGCCGCCGGCCGAGCCCGACATCCAGCGCTTCATCGCCGACGATTCCCCCGGCGCCTACGCCAAGGTCATCGACCGCCTCCTCGCCTCGCCGGCCTACGGCGAGCACTGGGCCCGCTACTGGCTGGATGTCTCGCGCTACTCCGACACGAAGGGCGACGCCCCGAAGCGCAACGACCCGCGCTACCCGCACGCGTGGACCTACCGCGACTACGTGATCGACGCCTTCAACACCGACAAGCCCTACAGCCAGTTCATCCTCGAGCAACTCGCCGCCGACCGCCTCGTCGTCGAGGACGAGAACAAGGCCAAGGCGAAGAAGGTCGAGGCGCCGCGCGACCGCACCGTGCTCGCCGCCCTCGGCTTCCTCACGCTCGGCAATCAGTTCGACGGCCGCCGCGACGACGTCATCGCCGACCAGATCGACGTCACCACCAAGGCCTTCCTCGGCCTCACGGTCGCGTGCGCCCGGTGCCACGACCACAAGTTCGACCCGATTCCGACCAAGGACTACTATTCGCTCTACGGCGTCTTCGCCAACACCGTCGAGCCGCCGCGCGTCACGGCCGAGCCCACCCTTTTCTCCAAGATCCCGCAGACGCCCGGGCTGCTCGACTACATGGCCAAGTCCGAGGCGCTCGAGAAGAAGGAAGCCGACCTGCAGGCGCAGTTCCTCGAGTTCCGCCGCTCGCGCGACCGGGACCCCCAGAAGCGCCGCGCGCTGGTCCGCAACGAGGGCCTGCTGCAGCGCGAGATCGGCGACCTGGAGATGGAGCACCCCGGCGCACCCGCCCGCGCAAACATCGTCTTCGATGTCCCCCGCTCCCGCGATTATCCCGTCCTCCTCCGCGGCGAGGCGCAGAATAAGGGCGACACCGTGCCGCGCCGCTTCCTCGAGTGCCTTGCGCCCGACCCCAAGAAACGCCCGGAGTGGAACAAGGGCTCCGGCCGCGTCGACCTCGCCCGGGCCATCGCCGACCCGAAGAACCCGCTCACGGCGCGCGTGTTCGTGAACCGGGTGTGGCAGCAGCTTCTCGGCGCCGGCTTTGTCGGCACGCCGGACGACCTCGGCAACATGTCCTCGCCGCCGCTGAACCCCGAGCTGCTTGACTGGCTCGCGTCGCGCTTCGTCGAGTCCGGCTGGTCCATCAAGCAGCTCCAGCGCACCATCGCGCTGAGCGGCACCTACCAGGTGGCCGGCACCACGAACCCCGCCGCACTCGCGCTCGATCCCGACAACAAGCTCCTCTGGCGCGCCAACCTCCAGCGCCTCGATTTCGAGGAGGTCTACGACTCCCTCCTCGCCATCGCTGGCACGCTCGACCGCACGGTCGGCGGGAAGTCCATCATGCCCTCGAGCGATACGTTCGGCACGCGCCGCTCGCTTTATACTTACATCGACCGCCGCAACCCGCCGGAGCTGCTCACGCAATTCGACTTCCCCAACCCCGACACGCCCTCCGGCAAGCGCTACGAGACCACGGTGCCGCAACAGGCGCTCTTCCTGATGAACAGCCCCCTCGTCGTCGAGACCGCGCGCAAGCTCACCCACCGGCCCGAGTTCGCCATGTTTGACACTGACCGCGACCGCGTCACTTCGCTCTACCTCGCCATCTTCCAGCGGCCCCCGACGGACCAGGAGGTCGAACTGGGCGTCCGTTACGTCCGCGCCAATCCCGCCGGCAAGGCGCTCGAGGTGGCCGAGCCGCCCGCACTCAAGACCGCCCGTGAAAAAGCCCAGGAGGAGCGCAAGGCCCGGCAGGCCGCCAATAATCCCAAGATCAAATACGCCGCCGACCAGCGCCCGGTCGGCAGCAACATCATGCCCGCGGGTCCCGAGGACGCGTGGACCAAGCTCGCCCACGCCCTCTTCCAGACCAACGAGGCGATGTTCGTGAACTGAGGGAGGCGGTTGAAAGTTGAATGGTGAAAGTTGAAAACTGGGTCAGGTTCGGTCTTTCAACCTTCAACTTTCATCTTTCAACTGCAGCTCGCTTGCACCTCTACGACGCGCACCAGCACTTTCACTTCGACCAGCTTACGCCGCACCGCGCCGCCATCGACGTCGACCTCCGTGCCATCGGCCTGAAGGGCGCGGTCGTCAACGGCACCAACACCGAGGAATGGCCGGTCGTCGCCCAGCTGGCCAAGGACTACGCTTGGGTCCGCCCCAGCTTCGGCATTCACCCGTGGGACGCCGGCAACCGCGCCCCGGACTGGCACGCCGAGCTCAGCACGCAGCTGCTGGCTAACCAGTCCGCCGGCGTCGGCGAGATCGGCCTCGACCGCTGGCTGCTCGAGCTCAAGCCCGACGATCCGCGCGTCACCGGCCTGCGCGTCGCGCCGCTGGACGAACAGCGCGAGGTCTTCGCCGCGCAGCTGGTGCTCGCCGCCGAGCTGAACCGCGCCGCGTCCATCCACTGCGTGCAGGCGTGGGGCCCGTTGTTGGACACGCTGCAGGATTCCCCGCGGCCGGCGCGCGGCTTCCTGCTCCACGGCTACGCCGGCCCGGCCGAGATGATGAAAAGCTTCACCGACCTCGGCGCCTATTACTCGTTCAACCTGCAGCTGCTCGAGCCGCGCCACGCCGCCCGCCTGAACAATTTCCGCCACATCCCCGCCAAGCGCCTGCTCGTCGAAACCGACGCGCCGACGAAGCCCCCGGCGGGCGCACTCAACCGGTTCCCGTTGCCTCTGGCTCCCGACGGCTCACCGGTGAACCATCCGGCCAACATCGCCGTCGCCTACGAGCAGTTGGCGAAACTGCGCAATATCCCCCTCGAAAGCCTCGCGGCCCAGGTGGAACAGAATTTCAAGAGACTGTTCCTGTAACCGGCGCGCGGCACGGGTCGTCTTCCCTCCAGTCACTCCGGGCTTAGTCCGACGCCACGCCACACAAATGACTTGATGTCCTGGTTTTGCCTGGAGTGACGCCTGCCTCAGCCGAGCGCCACCTGCCGCACGACCTCGCCCGCCGCCGCGAATCCGAAGGCGCCGGTAATGAAGACCGCCGTGCCAAAGCCGGTCGCGCAATCCAACCGCAGGCTCGAGCCGGCCTCCGGCTCCGTCGCGCACGTGCCGTCGGCCCACGGGAAAACCGGGTGCTCCTGCGAAGACACGCACGGGATGCCGTAGTGGTTGCCCTCACCCTTCGCGAAGCCGTAGTCGCGCCGCAGCTTCTTGCGCACCTGCCGCAGCAGCTCGTCGCCGTGCCCGGCGCCAAAGTCGGTCACGACGATCCGCGTGGCGTCGCGCCTGCCGCCGGCGGAGCCGACGGTGAGCACGGGCTGGCCGCGCCTGGTGCACTCGGCGATGAGCCGCGCCTTGTTCGACATGAGGTCGATGCAGTCGACCACCCAGGAAAAGCGCGTCGCGAGCAGTGCGTCCGCCGTGTTCGCCGTGAAATACTCGCTGACCGTCGTGACCGCGCAGCCGGGGTTGATCAGCTTCACGCGCTCGGCGAGCGCCGCGACCTTGGGCCGGCCGATGTTGCCGTCGAGCGCCGGCAGCTGACGGTTCACATTCGTCAGGCACACGTCGTCGAGATCGATCAGGGTGAGCGCCCCGATGCCGGAGCGCGCCAGCCCCTCGACCACCCACGAACCGACGCCACCCACGCCCACGACGCAGACGTGTGCCGCGTGCAGCCGCGGCAAGGCCGCCGTGCCGTAGAGCCGGCCGAGTCCGCCGAAGCGCTGGAGATAATCCTCGGATGCTGTCATTCCGAGCGTAGCGAAGAATCCGCGAGCCCAACCGCAAGCGAATATGCTGCTGGATCCTGCGCAGCGCCCGGGATGACAGGAGGCGCGTTCCGCCGCCCTCCGTTCGCCCCGCCACTCATTTTTTGCCAAAAGCTTCGCATGTTTGTCTTATTAGCCGGCGGTGTAAGTGCGTTGCCTACCCGTGCTGAACGCCCCGGGGACGGGAATGGCCTTCTGGTGCGGCCCCGGCAGGCGTAGGATGCGCCACCATGAAAAGCCAGCTTCACCTCCAGGGCAAACGCGGCGTCGAGCTCCTGCACGACCCGCTCCTCAACAAGGGCACCGCCTTCACCGCGGCGGAACGCGACGCCCTCGGCCTGCGCGGCCTCCTGCCGCCCAGCATCGCCACCCAGGAGCAGCAGCTGGAGCGCGTGCTCGGCAACATCCGGCGCAAGATCGCCGACCTCGAGAAATACATCTACCTCATCTCGCTGCAGGAGCGGAACGAGAACCTGTTCTATCGCGTGGTCACGGAGCACCTCGATGAGATGATGCCACTCATCTACACGCCCACCGTCGGTCTCGCCTGCCAGAAATACGCCCTCATCTTCCGTCGCACGCGCGGGCTCTACATCTCGCTGGAGGACCGCGGCCATGTGAAGCAAATCCTGCAGAACTGGCCGCACGCCGACGTGCGCATGATCGTCATCACCGACGGCGAACGCATCCTCGGGCTCGGCGACCTCGGCGCCAACGGCATGGGCATCCCCGTCGGCAAGCTCTCGCTCTACACCGCCTGCGCCGGCATCCCGCCCGCCCAGTGCCTGCCCATCATGCTCGATGTCGGCACGAACAACCCGGCCCTCCTCGCGGACCCGCTTTACCTCGGCCTTCCCCGGAAGCGCCTCCCCGGCGTGGCTTACGACAACCTCGTCGGCGAGTTCGTCGCCGCCGTGCAGGAGCTCTTCCCGCGCGCCTGCATCCAGTTCGAGGACTTCGGCAATGCCAATGCCTTCCGGCTCCTCCACCACTACCGCGACAAGGTCTGCACCTTCAACGACGACATCCAGGGCACCGCGGGCGTCACCCTTTCCGGCCTTTGCTCGTCGCTCCGCCTGACCGGTGGCCAGCTCGCGGACCAGCGCATCCTCTTCCTCGGCGCCGGCGAGGCCGGCATCGGCATCGGCGACCTGATCGTCGAGGCGCTCAAGGCCGAGGGCGTGCCCGAGGCCGTCGCACGCCAACAGTGCTGGTTCGTCGACTCCAAGGGCCTCGTGGTCAAGAGCCGCACCGACCTCGTGGAGCACAAACTCCGCTTCGCCCACGACCACGCGCCGGTCGCCACGTTGCTTGAGGCCGTCGAGACGCTCAAGCCCACCGCGCTCGTCGGCGTGTCCGGCATGACGTCGGGCTTCACCGAGCCCGTGGTCCGCGCCATGGCGAAACTGAACCAGCGCCCGATCGTCTTTGCGCTCTCCAATCCGACCTCGAAGGCCGAGTGCACCGCGGAACAGGCCTACACCTGGTCCGACGGCCGAGCCATCTTCGCCAGCGGCAGCCCGTTCGCACCCGTGACGCTCAACGGCGTCACCCATGTGCCCGGCCAGGGCAACAACAGCTATATCTTCCCCGGCGTCGGCCTCGGCGTCATCGCCACCGAGTCCTCGCGCGTGACGGACGAGATGTTCCTCGTCGCCGCGCAGACCCTCGCGAGCCTCGTGACCGACGGCGACCTGGCGCTCGGGCGGGTTTATCCCGACCTCAAGCGCATCCGCGAGGTCTCGATGGCCATCGCCTTCGCGGTGGCGGAGGTCGTGTTCAAGCACGGGCTCACCCGCATGCAGCGCCCGGCCGACCTCAAGGCCCACATCGCCGCGGTGATGTTCGACCCCAAGTATCCGCACTACGTCTGAACCCCGGCCTCCGCCGGCCGTTATTTTCTCGCCACAGGCCCGTTCAGCCGGGCCGTGATGCGGTCGAGCATCTCGTAGACGGCCTTCTGGGCCTCTTTGCTGGCGAAATTGGCATTGATCACGACGGCGGCATTCCGCGCCGGGGCCACGCGGACGAGGGTGTAGTTCATCGTGTTCGTGCCATCGTGCCCGAAAGTGCCCGCGCCCATCACACCCCACGGTCCCAGACCCCAGCCGTAGCCGTATTGGTGCGGCGGGAAATGCATCGTGTGCAGTTCCTGCCAACTGGCGGGTTGGAGGATCGCCGTCGGCTCGGCGCGCTGCCCTTGCAGGTGGGCCACGAGGTATTTCAGCAGGTCCAGCGTGCTGGCGTGACCGGTGGCCGCCGGGCCGATGGAGGGCGGATTGTCCGAGTGCGAGCCGCCAGGCACTGGCACGGGCTTGCCGGCGTTCTCGGAGTGGCCCCAAGGCTGATCGATCCGCCCCGGATAGGCCGCCGCGCCGAAACCGCCGGTGGCCATGCCGAGCGGTTGATAGATGTATTTGCGGACCAGATCCTCCCATTTGCCGCCGGCTTTCACCTCCAGCAGGTGCCCGGCGATGGCATAGGAGACATTCGAGTAGTGGTGTTGCGTGCCGGGGGTCGTGAGCGGCTTCTGCTTGCGCAGAACCTGCCGGGTGAGCGAGGCGCGCTGGTCGCGCGGCAGGTACGTGTAGTCGATCTTCAAGCCGACCTCCGGCGCCAGGTCGGAAGTCTGCATCGGCAGGCCCGCCGTGTGCGAGAGCAGCATGCTCAGCGTCACCTCGCGCCACTCGGGCAGCATGCTCGCCCGCCAGAGGGGAAAAGCCTCGGCGAGCGTCATGTCCCACCGCACCACGCCTTGCTCCACCAACACGGCCGCCAGCGTGGCCGTGATGGATTTCGTGCAGGAGCCGATGTTGAACTTGTCGTTCACCGTCACCCGCTCGGACAAACCCATCTTGCGCACCCCGCCGGCGCCCTGCGCGAAGATTTCCCCGTCCAACCACACCGCCGCCGCCATGCCGGGCACGTCGTGTTGCCGGCACAATTCCTCCAGGTCGGCGTCGAGCGAGACCGGCTCGGCCGGCGCCTGGACCGCCAGCACGACGGCCACCAAGGGCAGGGCCCATTTCATGGCAGGCCCTCCACGGCGGCGATGGCCGCCCGTTCGCGCGCGGCCCAATCACCTGTGATCAGCTCAAACGGCAGGTGGCGGCGCTCCAGCGCGCCGCGACAGACGCGCAGGCATTTCTCGCGATCGGCTTGATCCGGAAAACACCGCTGCGGGTCGGGTGCGAACGGCACGTCGATGTCGAGCAGCAGGTAGAGCGCGTAGTGCTGGCAGCGCTGGTCCGCCCCGCGGCGGATGTCGTCGGGGCATGTCCCGTAAAGCAGGTCGCTCCAGATTACCGTCGTCAGCGCCTCGGTGTCGCAGATGAGCAGGCGGTCCGCCTTCGCCGCCAGTCCGTCCTCGCGCCGCCACTGCTCGCGGGCGATGCCCGGGATATCCCCGAGCGTGATGGCGCCGTGGGCATCCCAGAACTCGCGGGCATATTCGGCCACCAGCGGTGCGTGGAAATGCACCGCCAGTTTTTCCGCGAGCCTGGTCTTGCCCGTGGACTCCGGCCCGTAGACGGCGATGCGCAGTGGTTCGCTCACGCTTTCGCTCCTTGCATTGCGCGCCGCCAGGCCCGCCAGCCGACCAGGCCCATGACAAGATAGATGGCATACAGAAAGGCCGTGTAAGCGAGTTCCGCGCTCCAATACGAGGCGACCGCCACGAGGTTCACGACCGCCCAGAGCGCCCAGTTCTCGATGTGCTTGCGCACCTGCAGCACCTGCCCGGCCACGCTGAACGCTGCGATGAAGGCGTCGCGCCACGGCATCACGGCGTGCATCGCGGGCCCGATCACCAGCGCCCAAACCGCCGTGGCGGCCGCCGCCGCGAGCAAAGTCACGGTGCGGCCGCGGGCCGTCATCCTGGTGACCGGCAGCTCCGGGGCGGCCCCCTTGTCCTTGACCCAGTGCCACCAGCCCCAGGCCAGCGCCACAAAGTAGAAAACCTGCAACATGGCGTCCGCCGGGAAGTGGCTCTGGTAGAACAGCACGCCCTGCACCGTGACTGCGACCAGCCCGACGGGAAACGCCCACAGGTTGCGCCGGATCATCAAGCCCACGCCCAGCAGGCCCAGCACGAGGTTGGCTTGATCCAGTGGCGTGGCCGTGCTCAACCCCGTCCAGATGTTCTGCCAGATGGCGTTCATGCCGGCTTCTTCACCTCGGCCAGGTAGGCCTCCATCGCCTCGCGCGTCAGCGTGTGGGCGGCGGCGCAGCGCGGGCACTCCACGCGGATGGTCTCGCCGTCGCCGAAGAGGCCCGCGGGGTCGGCGCGGAACGCCGGGGCGATCGCGGCGAGGATCTTCTGCTGGGTGCACCCGCAGTGCCAGCCGTAGTTGCGGCGCTGGATCAGCGCGAGCGTCTCGGCCGTGGCGAGGTTGCGCACGGTCTCGGCATCCGCCGCGCTGAACCACGCGAGGTCGCAATCCGGCTGGGCCACGAGCAGGGCGTATTCGTCTCCGCCCAGCTCGAACAGCCGCGCCGGCCGCTGTTCGCTCCGGGCATAATAGCCCTCCACGGCCGCCCGCACGTCGCCGCGGAAATTCACCACGCTGCGGCGCGGCTCGGTCCCGCGCCGGGGCATGATGTCGCTGAAGAACACGTTCTCGGCGGCCTCGCGCACGTTCTCCGTGAAGAGCCGGCCGGTGATGTTGCAGTCCTCGTTGTCGCCCGCCAGGAAGATATTCAGCCGCGGCGCCTGGAAATTTATGGTCCAGGCGAGGTGCTCGTTCAGCGGCCGCGAGGCGCAGTGCAGCGTGAAGGCTGCCAGCGCGGAGCGGAACAGCCCGTCCTGCTCCGGCGTGTAGCGGAGCTTGTTGTCCGCAAGGTGCAGGTAGTAATCGGTGAAAAGCGGGGCGAAGTCGGCGCGCGCGAGCAGCGCGTTGCGGTGGCGGATAAATTCCACCGTCACCCCGGTGCCGGTCACTTCGCTGGTCTGGTCGTCTGGCATGGGGGCAGTGTATGCAGATTCGCCCAAAGTCCAGCCGTGTAAAATTCCGGGCGGGCCGCCCGGAGATATTATTTTTCGGCGATTGCCAATGGGGTGAAAACCGTGGATTTATTCCCCGAATGTCCGAGCGCATATCCCACAAACCCCAGGTCGAGGAAGAGTTTTCCCTGCCTTTGTTTCTCACGATCGTCACGCTTTCCTTCGCAGGTGCGATCGGGCTCGTCTGGCTGCTCTCGCCGCACTCCGTGTGGCTGGCCCAGGTCGCCGGCCCGTTCTGGAAGCTGCTCGCCGCCTTCCTGGCCCTCTCGCTGTTCAACTGTTTCATGGAATACTTCTTCCACCGCTATGTGTTGCACAAGCCGGTGATCCCCGTTCTTAGCTACTTCTACCGGCAGCACACCCATCACCACAGCCTGACCCGCATCACGCGCCGGCGCACGCCGGGCGGCATGGAGGTCAACTTCGTCGAGAACTTCTATCCGATCGTGAAGGACGAGCAGAAGGAGGCCTCGTTCTTCCCCTGGTATACCTTCGTGATTTTTGCCGTGATCCTCACCCCGCTGTATTTGCTGCTGCAGTTCCTGCTACCCTCCTTCCCGTGGTTCGTGGCGGGCTACGCCGCGCTGGCCGCCTCGCTCATGCTCTACGAGATCTTCCATGCGATCGAGCACTGGTCCTTCGAGAAATGGGGCCCGCTCATCGACAGCCCGGTCTGGGGCGGTTTCTGGCGCAAGGTCTACAGCTTCCACCTGCGCCACCACGCCGTGATCGACTGCAACGAGGCCATCTCCGGCTTCTTCACCCTGCCCATCGCGGACTGGGTCTTCGGCACCTGCATCTTCCCCGGCATCCTCTACAAGCATGGCGAACTGAACGCCGCCGAGAAAGAATTCCTCAGCCCGCACCCGATCGCGCCCATCCGCTGGCTCGACCGCCTGTCCGACGAGGTCGTCAAGGCCCGCCGGGAACGCGTCCGCGCCTGAGCCAGCGCTCATCTCCCCTCTCCAACGGCGCCCGCGGGCGCCGTTTTCATTGGTGGTTGCCGCTGTCCCCATCGGGCAACCGGCGCCGGCGCCGACGCCGGCGGGAACACCGCCGCCCACCCGTCCTCAGTCCTTCCTGATCACGCCGTGGTCCTGGAGCTTCTTGACCTTCGGCCGGATGACGAAGGCGCAGTAGCCCTGGCCCGGGTGCTGGTTGAAGTAGTCCTGGTGGTAGTCCTCCGCGCGCCAGAATTTCTTCAGCGGCACGACCTCGGTCACGATCGGGTCGCGGACATTGGCCTGCGCCTTGAGCTTGGCCCGGCCGGCGGCGACGTGCTGCGCCTCGTCGTGATAGAAGATCACCGAGCGATACTGGTCGCCCTCGTCCGCGCCCTGACGGTTGAGCGTCGTCGGGTCGTGCGACTCGAAGAACACCTCGAGCACCTTGTCGTAGCTGATCACCGCCGGGTCGAATTCGACCTGGATGACCTCCGCGTGGCCGCTGCCGTGGGCGCAGATGTCCTCGTAGGTCGGGTTCTGCGTCTGGCCGCCGGAATAACCGCTCACGCTCTTGACGATGCCGGGCAGTCGCTGGAACACGGCTTCCATGCACCAGAAGCAGCCGCCCCCGAAGGTGGCGAACTCGTGTTTCGACGCGGGTTTGGTTTCAGCCTGGAGGGTCATGGCGGTAAGGAGGGTCAGGAGGACGGCAAAGGCGCGGACTTTCATGCACGTGGGAGGAGGCTAGCCACCTTTTATTCCGGCGCAAGAGAGCCGAAGCACCAGAGTGATTGGCCACAAAAAGCACAAAGTGGTCCGTCCAGATGGCGCTGATCGTCCGCGCGCCTATAGGCGCCTTGCAGATTTCTTTCGCCTGTGGGTATTTTGTGCTTTTTGTGGCTAATGCTCTGCCAGCTCGGATGAATTTGGAATTAGTGCCCCATTAGTGGGGATCAGTGGTTAACTCCGTCTCTTGTCTTTTTTCAGCAATGAATTTGCCTCGGATCATGGCTGACGATCCCCGCCTCGACAAATGGCTCTGGAGCGTGCGCGTGTTCAAGACCCGCGCCGAGGCCACGGCTGCCTGCCGCGCCGGCAAGGTCCTTATCGGCGAGCTCGAGGCCAAGCCCGGCCGCGACATCCATGTCGGCGAAACCGTCACCGTCCGCGTTGGCGCGATCACCCGCACCTTGAAGGTCGTCGCCCACCCGCGCTCGCGCGTCGCCGCGAAACAACTGCCGGAATACCTGACCGACCTCACGCCCGCCGCCGAATACGAGCGCGTCAAGCAGGCTGGCATCGAACACCTGCTCGCCCGCCAGCGCGGCGAGGGTCGCCCGACGAAGAAGGACCGCCGCGAGATGGGCCGGCTCTTCGGGTTCGAGTGAAGTTAACTGGAGGGCCCGCGTCTCTGCGGGCCGCGGGTTCGCAGGGACGCGAACCCTCCAAGCTCCTATCTTGTCAGCTTGCGGTATTTGATCCGGTGCGGCTGGTCGGCGTCTTTCCCCACCCTCTTCTTGTGGTCCTCCAGGTAGCCCGTGTAGTTGCCGGCATACCAGTGGACGTAGCTGTCGCCCTCGAAGGCCATGATGTGCGTCGCCACGCGGTCGAGGAACCAGCGGTCGTGCGAGATGATGACGGCGCAGCCGGCAAAATTCTCCAAGCTCTCCTCGAGCGCGCGGATGGAGTTCACGTCGAGGTCGTTGGTCGGCTCGTCGAGCAGGATCAGGTTGGCGCCGCTCTTGAGCACGCGGGCCAGCAGCACGCGGTTGCGCTCGCCGCCGGAAAGCACGCCGACCTTCTTCTGCTGGTCGGCGCCGGTGAAGCCGAACTGCGCGCAGTAGGCGCGGCTGTTCACCGAGCGCGTGCCGAGCATCATCACTTCCTGGCTGTCGCTGATGACTTCCCAGATGGTCTTGTTCCCCTCGAGCGAGTCGCGCGACTGCTCGACGTAGGCGAACTTCACCGTCTCACCCACCCGGAATGCGCCGGCGTCGGCCTTCTCGAGGCTGGTGATGAGCTTGAAGAGCGTGGTCTTGCCGGCGCCGTTGGGGCCGATGACGCCGACGATGCCGCCGGGCGGCAGCGTGAAGTTGAGTTTGTCGAAGAGCAGGTTGTCGCCGTAGGCCTTGGCGACGTCCTTCGCCTCGACGACGAGCGTGCCGAGCCGCGGCCCGGGCGGGATGATGATCTCGAATTTCTTCTCCTGCTCGGCGACGTCCGCCTTGAGCATCTGCTCGTAGGCGTTGATGCGCGCCTGGCCCTTGGACTGCCGGGCCTTGGCGGACTGGCGGATCCACTCCAGCTCGCGCGCCATCGCCTTCTGCCGCTTGCTCTCGGTGCGCTCGGCCACGGTGGCCAGCGCCTGCTTCTGCTCCAGCCACGAGGAATAGTTGCCCTTCCACGGGATGCCGTGGCCGTGGTCGAGCTCGAGGATCCAGCCGGCGACGTTGTCGAGGAAGTAGCGGTCATGCGTCACGGCGATAACCGTGCCCTCGTAACGGCTGAGATGCTGCTCGAGCCAGTTGACCGAGTCGGCGTCGAGATGGTTGGTCGGCTCGTCGAGCAGGAGGATGGACGGTTTCTGCAACAGCAGCCGCGCCAGCGCGACGCGGCGGCGCTCACCGCCGGAAAGGTGGTCGACGATGGCGTCGCCCGGCGGACAGCGGAGCGCGTCCATCGCCTGCTCGACCATGGGCGTCACGTCCCACGCGCCGAGGTGGTCGATCTGTTCCTGGAGCTTCGCCTGCTTGTCTGAGATGGCGTCGCGCGCCTTGTCGTCCCCGGCGGCGGCGATTTCGTCCCAGCTCGCGTCATAGGCCGCGGTGAGGTCGGTCAGGTGCTTCACGCCCTCCTCGACGCAGGCGCGCACGGTGGCGCCGGCGGTCAGCGCCGGCTCCTGGGGCAGGAAGCCGACGGTATAGCCCGGCTCGAAGTGCACGCGGCCGTCGATCTCGGTGTCGATCCCCGCGAGGATGCGCATGAGGGAGGACTTGCCGGAGCCGTTGAGGCCGAGGACGCCGATTTTCGCGCCGTAGTAGAACGACAGGGAGATGTCGCGGAGGATTTCCTTGCGCTCGATCTTCTTCGAGACGCCGAGCATCGAGAAGATGATCTTGGGGGCTTCAGGCGTGGCCATGGGCGGAAAAGCAAACCCACGCGGCGGTGCGAGGCAACGCAATCGTGACGATTTCCGGTCCGCCCGGCCGGAGTCCGCTCAGGAATGGCGGCCGAAGAACCAGTAAGCCAGCCAGACCGCCAGCACCAGCAAGCCCGCCCCGATGGCGATCCGGGTGGCCAGATCGCGATGTTCCCGGATGGTCCGGCCGGTCGGCTTTCCCCCGACCGGGTTCACGAGGAAGATGCGCATCTTTTCCGGGATGTTCTTGAGCTTCTGCGGCGGCAGATAGGTGCCATCCAGCTTCAGCTGGCTCTCGATCTGGGAGTAGATGAAACTCGACATGGCGATACCGCCCGGATCGGCCAGCGGCTGGATGCGCGCGGCCACATTGACCGCGTTGCTGAAAATGTCGTCGTCCCGGTCCACCAATTCGCCCAAGTGCAGGCCAATGCGGACGCCATAACGCTGCGCGGCCGGCACCCAGGCGTTGTTCGACTCGACCGCCTCCAGGATACTCTGGCTGCAGCGCACGGAGGACAAGGCGGTCGGGAACTCAGCCATCGAGCCGTCACCCATGAACTTGACCACGCGTCCGCCGAACTTCGGCACCTCGGCGCGCAGGAGCTTCTCCAACTCGCCGACGCAAGCCAGCGCGCGGCCCTCGTCCTTGGACATCATGGCGCTGTAGCCCACCATATCGAGGAACATGACAGCCGCCAGGCGGCGGTTGGGTTGCCCCAAGCCGGGCGAGCTTTGCCCGAAACCGGGAGAGGTTTGTCCGAAGCCGGAAGAGGATTCTGCCATGGGGGGTAGACCATTCTCGATAACTGTTCCGGCCCCGGGCTCAAGAGAGGAATCAAGCCCCCCGTGGAGATTTCCCGCCGGCCTCAGGGCAGGAGTGCGCCGCCGATGCCCCTATTTCAACCCGGGGGACGACCGGAAGCCATGGCCAGGGAGTCCGACTGATTCGTCCGCTGGTTGGACGCCGTCAGGCTGGGGGCCGCCGGCACGCCCTCGACCAGGGCCCGCATGAATTCCGGCTCCGTGTTGAGCCGGGCGCGCAGGATGCTGCCGTAAATCTGGGCCTTCGAGCTTTCCAGTTCCTGCCGGGTGAGACCCAGCAGTTCGATCCGCTTCAGCGTCTCCTGGAGAGTCTTCACATAGTCCAGCACCCGCACGGCATCGGGCTCCTTGCTCGTCTCCAGCCAGGCCCGGAAATCCTTGGCGCCCGCGTTGGTGGTCGTCGCCGAGAAGGCCTCGAAGCTCGCCGCCAGCGCGCGAGCCACCTCGTCGAGCTTGTGTTGGTCCAGCCCGATCAGGCCGGTGGCCGTGGCCAGCCGGATGACTTCGCGCAACGCCTTGTCCTCAATGCGGGCGTCCGCCACCTCGTAGTCCGATTCCCGGGGCCGTTCCCGTTCCGGAATCGTCGTGAACAACCCCTTGCGCAGCTCGCGCGACCGGCGTTCGTCCGGCCGCAGCGGCCGGGCGTAGATGCCCAGCGCCTGCAGTTGCTCGCGCACGGCGGCGGCCAGTTCGATTTCCGGCGGCGTGGCTTCGACGGTCTGCACGGGCACATTCGGGGCGGTGTTGTTCGACACAACCGCCCGCACCGTCGCATTGGTCGTAACCAAGGTGCGCAAGGGCGTCAGGTCGATGGGGCCAATCAGACTGTCCGGTGTGATGAATCGGGGACCGCCGATGCCGGGGATACCGAGCAGGTCGAGATAGACCAGATTGGGACCCACGAGGGGCCGGTTTCGGTTAACGCTGATCAGGTCGGCGACATAAACCGGGTGCACCGTGCCGTCCTTGCCGGTCACGATGTCGATGGTCAGGGGTCCCGTGACGTTGTTGGACAGGATGTTTCCGGTGATAGTGGCGTAGTCGAAGAAATTGGCCGATCCGGTCGTCGGCGAAAAACTGGTCCGGGTCGGGAAGGCCACACCAAGGGTATATGAGGGATTATCGCTAAAGAAGAATACCCCACCGCCAATCAATTCGGTGCCCCGGTCCTGGGTCGACTGGCCGCTGGCATTATCGACGCTGGCGGGGCCCCGGGACTGCAGGTGGATGCCCTGGGAGGCTCCGTTGTGGGCCATCAGCACGAGATAATTGGCAGCGGCAATGCTGCCCACCGACAGGCCGTCCCCGGCCGCCGTGCCGTCGGCGATCGCGATGAACGAGCCGTTGCGCACGGTCAGGCGTTCAAAGGGCTGCATCGTAATCTTGCGCGCAAAGAGATAAAAGTCGCCTTGGTCGCTCTTAAAGATGGAAGAACGCGGCGGCGGGGCGGTCTTGGCGGCCACCGTGCCACCGGCGGCGCCGCTGCCCAGGATGATTTCGCCCGTGGCGGAATCGATCGTGGTGTCATGCGTCGTGCTGCTCGCGTTGTTGAAACGCAGGAAATCGTTGCCGGCGCCGACCCCGTTGCCGATGTCCAGGAGAATGTCACCCTCGGCCCAGATGCCGCCGCCGATGACCATGTTGCGGCCGGTGGCGGTGAACTTGGCCAGCCGGCCGCTGGGCGCACCCAGGTCGCCGCCGACACTGATGGTCGCTGCCGGAGCCGTCAGGGTAAGCGTCTGGCCGGTCGCGGTGATGGCCGAGCGGAAGTTTATGCCCGGCGCCACCGGGTCAGTGAATGCCGCCGCCAAGGAGGAGTTGAAGCTCAGGTTGGTGAGCATTGTGGCCGCACCCGCGTAAACCTGCGTGCCCGTGGTGTCGATGGTGAGGGCGGAGGCTCCACCGAAGGTCACCGGATCGTTAAGGGTGATGCCGGTCGCCCTGATATTCGCATTCACGGCCGTCGTGCCCGGGGAATCAGTCGTGATGTCACCGACGCGGCTGGTCAGCCCCACCGGGGCGTTGAAGGTCGTGACCCCGGAAACATTGGCGATGAGGTCGCTTTCCCCCGTGGTGGCCGCGTTAAGGAGGGGGCGGCTCAAGGAGACCAGCGACGGGCCCGTGTTGACTGTGCCGTTGAAGGTCAGCGCGGAGGCGCCGAAGGTCGTCGTGGTGCCGAGGAGCACCGCATTGTTGTAGATCTGGGCCCCGGTGGTGGTAACCCCGGCGCCAGCGCCGTAGAACAACATGCGGCCGGTCGCGGTGGTGGTGAGGCCCGCGAGATTCAGGCCGGCACCGCCGACGGGCCCGCCGAAGACCAGATCGCCGGAAACATTCACGGTCAGGGTCTGGCCGCCATTACTCGCGCCGCGGAGGGTCTGGTCGAACCAGCCCGCGCTGGCATTGATGGTGAGGTTGTTCGAGACCACCACCGGATCGAGGAAGAGGAATCCCCCATTGGCGCCCAGCGAACCGCCGGCCAGAATCGTCGTGCCCGGCGCATCAGTGGTCAGGTGGCGCACACTGACGGGCCCGGAGAAAGTGGTGATGCCGGCGGTGTTCACGGCCAGGTCGCCGCCGCCGCCGCTGAGGGCTTGGTCGAAAGTAACGTTCCCTCCGGCCTTGACCGTGTAGGGACCGCTCATTGCAAAGGGGCTGATGAACCGGGCCGCACCGGTGGCGGTTACCGTCACCGCGCCGCCCGCCGTGGAGGTCGCCGCGAGCTGCACATTCGCCCCGGCCTGAACCGTAATCGACCCGCCGGCCGTGGTGAGCGTCCCGGGGGCGGTGGCCGTGACGTTGCCCGCGGCGGCGGTGAGATTCAGATTGCCGGATGAAGTGCTGACGGGGGCGTTGATGAGCAGGTCGCCCGCGGTCGAGCCCAGGCTGACCGTCGCGCCGCCGGTGATCGGGTTGCTGATGGTCATGGTGCCCGCGGACTGCAGGTTGAGCGCCCCGGAAGACTGCACGCCCGCGAAGTTGATCGAGCTGACGTTGAACAGGGTGATCGCCGCGCCCGCCAGCTGGACGGTGCTGAAGTTGTTGCCCGGGGTGTCGAGGGTGATGTTGAAACCATTGGCGTTGAAGCTGGCCAAACCGGTCTGGACAACCGTGGGGATGGCCCCGCTGTCCGTGATGTTGCCGACCGCGTTCACGGTCAGGTTGCCGCTGAGGGTGTTGCCGAGCAGATCGAAGGGCGAATTGTCCACCACGCTCACATTCGCGAGCCCCACGGTGGGCGCAAAGGTCACGGTGCCGGTGAAGTTGTTGCCGACATTGTTCACGGTGATCGAGGCGCCGACCGCGCTGGCGGTGAAGAGCGAGTTGCCAGTGATGAGCAGTGCCCCGCCCGTGTTGGTGATATCGCCCGTGGTCGCGGTCGCCGTGAGATTGCCGGTGATCGCGATCGGGCCCAAGTCGAGGATGCTGGTGTCCACCAGGGTAACGTTAGTGCCGTTGGTCACCCCGACCGGACCGCCAAAGTTGTTGCCCGCCTGGGTCAGCGTCACGCTGTTGCCCGCCCCCGGAGTCAGCGTCGTGATGCCGGTCACCACGAGATTACCCGTCTGGGTGATCGCGCCATTGGTGGTCACATTAAGGGCCTGCACCGTCGTGGTCGGCAATACCTGCCCCGCCGCGGTGTTATTGATGGTCAGGGTGCCCAGCGGATTTACCCCGCCGATGGTCCCGCCGAAAGTGACTGCCCCCGTGCCGGTGTTGATGGTCAGGTTGCGCGCCGTCGCGTTGAACGAGTTCAGGATCGTGGCAAAGGCCACGGCGCTGTTGGTCGTCGCCAAGGTCGTGTTCGCGTTCAACGTCACCGAGTCCCCGTAGGTCTGCGCACCCGTCGTCGTCACCGCCCCGCCGTTGATCGCCGTCGTGCCACCGGCGTTCGTCGTCAGGCTCGTCAGCGCCGTGCCGCCGCCGACCGCCCCGCCGAAGGTTGTCGTGCCGCTCGAGTTGGCCACCAGGGTGTTCGCGCCATCGACGGCGCCCGTGAAGGTGATCGTGCCACTGCCGGTGGAGACGGTCGTCGCCCCCGCGAGCGTCGTCGTGCCGCCCACGCCGAAGGCATTATTGGTCGTCGTGTAGGTCCCGTTGAGGGTCGCGTTCTCGCCATAGCTCTGAACGCCGGTTGTCGTGACATTCAACAACGAGACGGTGCCGCCGGCGTCCGTCGTCAGGCTCGTCAGCGCCGTGCCGCCGCCGACGGCCGCACTGAAGGTCGTCGCGCCGGTCGAATTGGCAGTCAAGGTCTGTCCGCCATTCACGGTCGAATTGAAGCTGATCGCCCCCGTCCCGGCGTTCACAGCCACGGCCCCGGTCAACGTCGTCGCCGAGGCGTAGGTGACGTCGTCGTTGGTGGTCGTGATGTCGCCCGCCGTCGAGATGCCACCGGTGGCGGTGAGCGAGACCGCGCCGTCGGAAGTGATGTCGCCGGCCGCCGCGAAGGTCGCCGTGCCGCTCTCCACCACGGTCACCGGGCCGGTGCCCGTCGTCGTGATGGTATTATTAACCGCCAGGTTCGTGCCGGTGAGACTCACCCCGCCCGCCGCGTTCGTGTTGACCGCGCCGTTCAAGGTCGTTGTGCCCGTGCCGGCCGACTGCGTCAGGGTGGCGGAAGAGAAGGTCGTCGCCGTGACATTGTTCGCCGAGGCGATGGTCACGTTGCCCAGGCGCGTCGCCCCGACCACGCCGGTGAAGGTCACACTGCCCGTGCCGGCCGTCAGCGTCAGGTCCTGGGCGCCGTCGAGTGTGGAGGAGAAGGCGATGTTGCCGGTCCCCGCCCCCGTGTTCACCGCCACCGCGCCGGTCAGCGTGGTCGCCGAGGCGTAGGTCACGTCGTCGTTGGTGGTCGTGATGTCGCCCGCCGTCGAGATGCCACCGGTGGCGGTGAGCGAGACCGCGCCGTCGGAAGTGATGTCGCCGGCCGCCGCGAAGGTCGCCGTGCCGCTCTCCACCACGGTCACCGGGCCGGTGCCCGTCGTCGTGATGGTATTATTAACCGCCAGGTTCGTGCCGGTGAGACTCACCCCGCCCGCCGCGTTCGTGTTGACCGCGCCGTTCAAGGTCGTTGTGCCCGTGCCGGCCGACTGCGTCAGGGTGGCGGAAGAGAAGGTCGTCGCCGTCACGTTGTTCGCCGAGGCGATCGTGACATTGCCCAGGCGCGTCGCCCCCACCACCCCACCGAAGCTCACGCTGCCCGTGCCGGCGGTAAGAGTGAGATCCTGCCCGCCGTCCAGCGTGGAGGAGAAGGCGATGTTGCCGATCCCCGCCCCCGTGTTGACCGCCACCGCGCCGGTCAGCGTCGTCGCCGAGGCGTAGGTGACGTCGTCGTTGGTGGTCGTGATGTCGCCCGCCGTCGAGATGCCACCGGTGGCGGTGAGCGAGACCGCGCCGTCGGAAGTGATGTCGCCGGCCGCCGCGAAGGTCGCCGTGCCGCTCTCCACCACGGTCACCGGGCCGGTGCCCGTCGTCGTGATGGTATTATTAACCGCCAGGTTCGTGCCGGTGAGACTCACCCCGCCCGCCGCGTTCGTGTTGACCGCGCCGTTCAAGGTCGTTGTGCCCGTGCCCGCCGACTGCGTCAGGGTCGCCGCATTGAAGGTCGAGGAGGCGGTGACATTGTTGGCCGAGGCGACTATCACATCACCCAGCCGCGTCGTCCCCACTGCTCCCGTGAAGGTAATGTTCCCGGTCGTGCCCGCCGTCAGCGTCAGATCCTCGGCATTCACCCCGGCCGTGGTCGCATCCAGCGTGCTCTGGAAGGTGATGCTCCCGCCGGTCCCGCTCGTCGTCGTGTTGACCGCCACCAGGCTGCCCGACCCGTTCAGGGTCACGGCCCGCAGGAAGTCCACCGCGTCGGAGGTCGTGCTGATCGTCCGCGCGCCGGTGATCGTCACCGCGCCCGCCCCGTTCTGCGTCACCGCCCCGTCCGAGGTCACATTGGCGTTGAGCGTCAGCAAGCCTGCGTTCGTGAAGGTCACCGGGCCGCCGCTCGTCGTCGTGAGTGTCGCATTCACGGTCTGCACATTACCCGTCAGGCTGATGCCACCGGCGGCGTTCGTGTTGACCGCGCCATTGAGGGTTGTCGTGCCCGTGCCCGCCGACTGCGTCAGGGTCGCCGCACTGAAGGTCGTCGCCGTGACATTGTTCGCCGAGGCGATGGTCACGTTGCCCAGGCGCGTCGCCCCGACCACGCCGGTGAAGCTCACACTGCCCGTGCCGGCCGTCAGCGTCAGGTCCTGGGCGCCGTCGAGTGTCGAACTGAAGTTGATGTTGCCGGCGCCAGCGCCGGTGTTGACCGCGACCGGGCCGGTCAGCGTCGTCGCCGAGGCGTAGGTGACGTCGTCGTTGGTGGTCGTGATGTCGCCCGCCGTCGAGATGCCACCGGTGGCGGTGAGCGAGACCGCGCCGTCGGAAGTGATGTCGCCGGCCGCCGCGAAGGTCGCCGTGCCGCTCTCCACCACGGTCACCGGGCCGGTGCCCGTCGTCGTGATGGTATTATTAACCGCCAGGTTCGTGCCGGTGAGACTCACCCCGCCCGCCGCGTTCGTGTTGACCGCGCCGTTCAAGGTCGTTGTGCCCGTGCCCGCCGACTGCGTCAGGGTCGCCGCATTGAAGGTCGAGGAGGCGGTGACATTGTTGGCCGAGGCGATCGTCACATCACCCAGCCGCGTCGTCCCCACCGCCCCCGTGAAGGTGATGTTCCCGATGCCCGCCGTCAGCGTCAGATTATCAACCCCGGCAGTCGCGCCGATCAGCGTGCTGTTAAAGTTGATGTTGCCCGCGCCGGCCCCCGTATCCACCGACACCGGACCGGTCAGGATCACCGCATCGCTGAATGTGATGTCGCCACCCACGGTCAGAACGTTGGCCGCAAGGCGGATCTGGTCGGCCGCATTCACGGTGACCGTGCCCGCGCCGCTGGAGCGCACGATGCCGGAAACCTGGATGTCCGCCCCCACTGGAGCGCTGACGCCCGATTGCAGAGTGACGTTGCCCGCCGCCAAAACCTGGGTGTTGGCCCCGTCGGCCGCGATCAAGACACTCTCGCCAGTCGCACCGTCCAGCCCGGTGAAGAGCGCCGAACCCGTGAGCGTGGCGTGCCGTCCGGCGTCCACCTGTCCCGCGGGGCGCACCAGGACGCCACCGACACCGTCGGCATTGGTATCCGCCGTAAGGAGGATGTCGGAAGTTCCACCCGTGGTCTGCACCTGGGCGTTGATAATGATATCGCGAGGCGCGGTGACGCTGATGGCTGCGTTATTAGTGAGGGCCGAATTGATGATCACGTCGTTGCCGTTGCCGGTCAGGGTGATGTTCGTCGCACCCACCACGGGCGTGGCGTTGATGGTCACCCCGCCTCCCGTGATGGTGAGCACTCCACCTGGGCCACCCGTCGTTGTCAGCACGCCATTGACATTGATGGTCGAGGCCGTGACGCCAATGTCCCCGCCCGTGGCCGTAATGGCTTGAAGATTCGCCTGTCCGCCGCTCGTGATGGTGAAGGCACCGAGCGCCTTGGTCGCACCCAAAGAGTTATTCAGGTCAATGGTCCCCGTGCCGGCTGCCAGCGTCAGGGTTTCGACCCCCGCCGTCGTTGCATCGACCGCGCCATTGAACACGATGTTGCCCGCCGTGGCCCCGGTCGTGATCGTGCGGCTCGCCGCCAGAATCACCGGGCTGTTGAAGGTGATGGTGCCGCCCGCACCTTGGGCCGTGCCGGCCCCGCCGCTCGTGTCAATGTTCCCGCTCAACGTGATCGTCGGCGTGCCATCGGTCGCCGTCAGCGCCACCGTGCCACCCGCCCCGCCCGGGTTCGTCCCCGTCGTCGCCGCGCTGCCTCTGGCCGTGATCGCCCCGGCGTTGATGTCCCCGCCGGAGAGCGTCACCGCGCCGGCCGCCCGCCCCGTCGTGTTGCCCACGTCCGCCCCGCCCGTGGTCGTGATCTGGCCGGTCGTCAACTGACCCGTCGTCGTGATCGCGACGTTGCCGCCGACCGTGTCGGCCGCCCCCGTGGTGTCGATCGTGCGCCCTGAGGAGTCAAACGATGTCGCCGTCGTCACCGTCAGGCTCTTCGCCGTGGTGTTGCCCGCCGTCGCCGTCACCGTCCCGGCACTGTTAATGGTGAGCGCGCCCAGCTTCGCCGTGCCGCCGGTGACCCCGCCGAAGCCCACACTGCCCGTGCCCGCCGTCAGCGTCAGGTCCTGCGCAAAGTTCGTTGTGCCGTCAACCGCCCCGAGGGTGACAGCGGCGCCGGCGCTGCCGCCGCTGTTCGTGGTATCAAGCGCCGAGCTGCCGGCGAGCGTCACCGCGCCGAGGATGAGCGACTGTCCGGCGGTCCGCACAATCCCATCGACCGTCGTCGTGCTGGCCGTCGAGGTGAGGCCGCCGGTGAATGTCAGCACATCGGCCGGGTTGTTGCCCAAGGTGACCCCGCCGGTATTGTTGAAGGTCGTCGTCCCGGCGATCGTGTTGGTCCCGCCGGTCAGCGCGACGTTGTAGGCGGCCGTGCCGACCCCGACCGTCAGGCCCGTCGTCGCCGTGGTGTTGCCCTGGAAGGCCACCGTCGCGGCCGCCGCGCTGTCGGTGAGGGCGATCGTCGCCGCGTCCACCGTGCTCTGGAAGGTCGTCCCGCCGGACTGCGTCACCGTCACCGTGCCGAGGTCCGTGCCCACCGCGCCGCTGACGGTCGCCGTGCCGGTCGTGTTGAGGGTGAGGTTCGAGGCCGTGCCACCCGCCGTGCCGCTCACCGCCGCCAGGCTGAGGGTGTTCGCGATGCCCGTGCCCACCGTCAAAGTCGTGCTGTCGGCCAGCGTCGCGGCCCCGAGCGTGATCGTGCCGGTCGAGGCGCCGCCCACTAGGGAGTTGCCGCCGACCGCCACCCCGGTGTTGCCGTCGCCGAGGGTGATGACCCCCGCGCCCGCCGCCGTCACCGTGCCGTTGAGGTTGACCGTGGACGGCGCCGTCGCCACCACTCCGCCGGTGAAGGCGAGCGTGTCGCCGCCGTCACCGAGCGTCACCGTGCCGGTGTTATTGAAGGTCGTCGTCCCGGCGATCGTGTTGGTCCCGCCGGTCAGCGCGACGTTGTAGGCGGCCGTGCCGACCCCGACCGTCAGGCCCGTCGTCGCCGTGGTGTTGCCCTGGAAGGCCACCGTCGCGGCCGCCGCGCTGTCGGTGAGGGCGATCGTCGCCGCGTCCACCGTGCTCTGGAAGGTCGTCCCGCCGGACTGCGTCACCGTCACCGTGCCGAGGTCCGTGCCCACCGCTAACGCAATCGTGACCACGCCCGTGGTGTTGATCGTCAGGTCCGAGGCTGCGCCACCCGCCGTGCCGCTGATCGAGCCGATGTTGATCGGGCTCGCCGCGCCCGTGCCCACCGTCAGCGTCACGCCGTCCGCCAGCGTCGTCGCGCCCAGCGAGATCGTGCCGCTGCCGGAACCCAGGGTGCTGCTCCCAGTCACGGCCGTGCCGCTATTCAGGTTGATCGCACTGTTCGTGGTGCTGATGTCGCCGTTGATCGAGTTCGCTCCCGCCGTGTGGGTCACCCCGCCGGTGAAGTTGAGCGTGTCGCCGCCGTCACCGAGCGTCACCGTGCCGGTGTTCAGGAAGATCGTCGTCCCGGCGATCGTGTTGGTGCCGCCGGTCAGCGAGACGTTGTAGGCGGCCGTGCCGGCCCCGACCGTCATCCCCGTCGTCGCCGTGGTGTTGCCTTGGAAGGCCACCGTCGTGGCCGCCGCGCTGTCAGTGAGGGCGATCGTCGCCGCGTCCACCGTGCTCTGGAAGGTCGTCCCGCCGGACTGCGTCACCGTCACCGTGCCGATGTCCGTGCCCACCGCGCCGCTGACGGTCGCCGTGCCGGTCGTGTTGAGCGTCAGGCTGGAGACCGCGCCAAGCGCCGTGCCCGTCACGGCCGCCAGGCTGATCGGGGTGGCCGCGCCGGCGCCCACCGTCAAGGTGACGCCGTCGGCGAGCAGCGCATTGCCCAGCGTGATCTGGCCCGTCGAGGTACCGCCCACCAGCGAGGTGCCGCCCACGCTCACGCCCGTGTTCGCGTCACCCAGCGTGATCACGCCCGTGCCCGCGGCCGTCACCGTGCCGTTCAAGAGGATGCCGGCCGTCGCGCTGAGCGGCGCCGTCGCCACCACTCCGCCGGTGAAGGTCAGCGTGTCACCGCCGTCACCGAGCGTCACCGTGCCGGTGTTATTGAAGGTCGTCGTCCCGGCGATCGTGTTGGTGCCGCCGGTCAGCGAGACGTTGTAGGCGGCCGTGCCGGCCCCGACCGTCATCCCCGTCGTCGCCGTGGTGTTGCCCTGGAAGGCCACCGTCGCCGCCGCCGCCGTGTCGCTCACCGTGATCTGCTTGGCGTCCACCGTGCTCTGGAAGGTCGTCCCGCCGGACTGCGTCACCGTCAGCTGATCGAGCGCGTTGCCGCCGGCCCCCACCGCGCCCGCAATCGTGGCGATGCCCGTGGTGTTGATGATCAGGGTTTCGGCGCCCGCCCCCGCATTGCCCAGCACGCTGCTCAGGTTGATCGCGTTCGCGATCCCCGTGCCCACCGTCAGGCTCACGCCATCGGTCAGCGTCGCCGCCCCCAAGGTGATCGCACCCGTCGAGGTGCCCCCCACCGTCGAGTTGCCGCCGACCGCCACCCCGGTGTTGCCGTCGCCAAGGGTGATGACCCCCGTGCCCGCCGCCGTCACCGTGCCGTTGAGGTTGATGCCCGAGGGCGCCGTCGCCACCACTCCGCCGGTGAAGGCGAGCGCGTCGCTGCCGTCACCGAGGGTGATCGTGCCGGTGTTCAGGAAGGTCGCCGCGTTGTCCACCGTGTTGGTCGTCCCCGTGAACGCCACGTTGTAGCCCTTGTTCGCCGTCGTCAGCGTCGTGATGTGCGTGTTGCCCTGGAAGGCGACCGTGCCGGTCGTGTCCGTGAGCGTCACTGCCCCGGCCGTGCCGGCGCCAATCGCCCCGCTGAAGGTCGTGCCGCCGGAGTTGGTGATCGTAAGGGTCGAGACATTGTCCGCGCTCGTGCCGGCGATCGCCCCGCCCGTGCCCGCATTCAAGTCCAGCGTAAACCCGCCACCGGCGACCGCCCCGAGCGTGATGTCTGCCCCCGCGGCAGTGTTGGCCGCGCTCGTGTTCACCGTGGTCGCGCCACCCAGCAGCACCGGGCCCGTCACCTGAAAAGTGCCACCCGTGCCAGTGGTGACGTAGGCGCCGTTCAGAGTCGTGCTCGTCGTGCCGGTGTAGCTCTGCAGCCCCGTCGTCTTGACGTTACCGGCACTGATCGTCTTACCGCTGGCCGTCAGGCTCGTCAGCGCCGTCGTGCCGACCGCGCCCTGCAGCGCAATCGCCCCGTTCGTGCCCGCCGTCAGGCCAAGGGTCTGGCCGTTGTCGATCGTGCTCGTGAAGGTGATGTTCGCGCCCGCCAGAGTGCCGCCGCTGTTAGTCGTATCCACCGTGGTCGGCCCGCCCAGCAGCACCGGCCCGGTGGCCGTGAACGCCCCCCCGGCGGTGACATAGTTACCGTTGAGCGTCGTGCTCGTGAATGCCGTGTAGGTTTGAGTGCCCACCGTTCTGGCGCTGCCTGCGCTGATCATGCTGCCCTTCACCGTCAGGCTCGCCAGCGGCGCCGTGCCACCGATCGCCCCACCGAGGGTCACTGTCCCCGAGGTCGCGCTCACCGCGCCGCCGTTGGCCGCATCCAGCACCAGGTCGAACCCGCCATCGATCGTGCTCGTGATGCCGCTGAAGGTGATCGCATCGGTGGTCACCACGCCTGCTGTCATCACCGTCACGTTTGCGCCCAGCGTTGTCGGTCCCGTCACCGTGATCGCCCCGCCCGTGGTCGTCGAGGTCAGGTTGCCGTTGAGGGTCGTGCCCGTCGTGCCTGTTAACGCTGTATAAGTCTGGTTGCCCGTCGTCTGGGCGCTGCCCGCGCTAAGCGTGCTGCCCTTCACCGTCAGGCTCGTCAGCGGCGTCGTACCGCCGATTGCCCCCCCGAGGGTCACCGTGCCCGAGGTGGCGGTCACCGTGCCTGCAGCCGTCGCATCCAGCAACAGGTTGAACCCGCCATTGATCGTGCTCGTGCCGCCGCTGAAGGTGATCGCGTCGGTTGTCGCCCCGCCCGCCGTCATCACCGTCAAGTTCGCGCCCAGGGTCGTCGGCCCCGTCACCGTGATCGCCCCGCCCGTGGTCGTCGCCGTCAGGTTGCCGTTCAAGGTCG
>JAQSCO010000048.1:91526-166264 GCA_029945445.1 Lacunisphaera sp.
TCGTCGTCACCGCCTTCACATTGATCGTGTTGCCGGTCGCCGTCAGGCTCGTCAGTGGCGTCGTGCCCACCACGCCCGACACCAGCACGTCGCCCGCGCCCGCATTCAGCGTCAGCGCCTGCCCGCCGTCGATCGTCGAGGTGAAGGTGATGTCATCGGTGGCCGCACCCCCGTTGGTCGCCACCGTGATCGCGCCCGTCGCCAGGTTAGCCGCCCCGGTCACCGTGATCGCCCCGCCCGTGGTCGTCGCCGTCAGGTTGCCGTTCAAGGTCGTCGTGCCCGTGTAGCTCTGCAGCCCGGTCGTCGTCACCGCCTTCACATTGATCGTGTTGCCGGTCGCCGTCAGGCTCGTCAGCGGCGTCCCGCCCACCGCGCCGGCAATGCTCACGGCGCCCGTGCCCGCCGTCAGGATGAGAGCCTGCCCACCATCGATCGTGCCGTTACTGGTGAAGGAAATACCGCCGCCTCCGGTTGACGTGTTAATTGTCACATCGGATCCCAGCGTCACCGCGCCCTTGATGACTACCGGCGCGGGCGTGGCCGCGGACATGGTCAAGTTACCGTTCAAGGTGACGGCGTGCGCGGCGGTGCCATCGAAGGTCAGGCCGCTGGTCCCGGCCACGGTCAAGGTCGTCGCCGCCGTGCCGATGGTGGCAGTTCCGGAACCGGCAGCCGCGCCGATAGTGAGCGTGCCGGTGTTGGTCCCCGAACCGGTTAAGAATGCAACTTCAGCCGCGTCGATGTTGAGGCCGCCAGCACCGCTCGCCACATTGACCGGCTGGTTCGCGGTGAATGGCTGAATTCGCACCGCACCGGCCGCCGCGCCGATCTTGGCGCTGATGGCCGCATCATCGGCCGTGATGGTGATAGCGCCGGTCGTGTTAACTGCGACGGCGTTGGTGAACGTTCCCGTGCCGGCAATAAACGTCATGGCACCGGACCCGGTGACGGAGTTGGTCTGGAGCGTCATTCCGCCCGAGGTTTGCTGGATCGTGACATTCTTGGTCCCGAAATTCACCGCCTCATTTGTGCCGACCGTGATGGCCGCCGTGCCGGTGGGGCGCCCAATAAACAGACTGCCGGCGGTGATGGCGCCGATCTCGGTGTTGGTGATGATGAGCGTGCTCGTGTTGTTCCCCACGCCGATCGTGGTGGCATCAGCTTGCGGTTGGATGGTCACGCTCCCCGTGTCTGCATCGATCGTGGTGGTGTCGGTGAAGGTCGTCCCCACCTTGAGGAGAACGGCGCCGCCTTTGGTGGTTAATGGCGCGGCGAGAGTGACGGTGCTGCTTTGATCGATGGTCAAGGTGCCGCCCGCCGTGGGGGTGCTGGACGTGTCAATCGCACCGCCGGCATTGGTAAAGGTGCTGCCCGTGCTCTTGAAGTTTCCGCCGCCCGTGGTCACGGCTGCGCCAATGGCAACAGTGGAGGAATGAAGAATGTCCACCTTGCCGCCAGCGGTGGTGATGGCGCCGCCGGCATTGGTAAAGGTGGTGCCGGTGCTGGTAAAATCCCCGCCGAACGTCGTGACGGGAGCAGAAACGGCGACCGTGTCCGCCCCGTCCAACTTCACGCTCAAGGGAGCGCCCAACGAGCCAGAAATGGCGGCTCCGACGGTAAGCGTGCCGCCGGCGGCCTGGTTTGGCGTAAGGGTCAAGGTCGTGAGGGCGCCGCTGCTTTTGGTGATGGCGGCCGCCACGGTGATGGTGCCCGCTTCTCCGCCGCCACCACCAACGGTCTGGATGGTTACGTTGGTGCCGGCATCAAGCTTGGTGTTGATGTCGGTATTCAAGACGGTAGATCCAGACGCAGTTGGCGTCCAGGTGTCAGTGCCTCCAGACGAACCGAAGCCACCAAAAGCAGCGGCGCCCGTGATCGTGACATTCCAAGGATCAAGCAGCCAGGTGCCTGCCGTCCCGTGCGGAGCACCGGCATTGATGCCGGCCCCTGCCACATCCAGCCAATGGCCGGAGGTTTCGATCAAGCCGCCGTTGCCGGACTGGGAACCGCCTCGCGCCGTGAAGCTGCCGTAGGCACGAGTCGAGTCGTTCGCCCAGACGATGAGTTTGCCACCGTTACCAGCCGCCGTGGCATCCGCGTTGAGCGTCGCACCGCGGTCGACAAACGTGGCGGTGGCGTTGCGCACATCGGGATTTTTTCCCTGGAAATCGCCGCCGACCAGGATGGTGCCGCCGCCGGCCGCGCCGGAGGCGTTGACCGTGGCGCCGTTGAGCAGGCCGACGTGTTCGCCAGTGATTTCAACCCGTCCACCCGTTTCGCCGGCGGCACTCGCCGAGGCGTTGATCGTCCCGCTGACCAAAACATCGCCCCGGCCCTGCCCCTGCAGTTGCACGTTGCGCGCCGTGAGCAGGCCGCCCTGCGTGATGGCGACGGAGTAGAGATCGCCTGCGGCCAGGATCGCAGTGCCGCGGCCGGCGTCGATCGTGCCGGAATTGGCCACCCCGGTGGCCACGGTCGCCGCGCTGTCCGCCGCGGATTGGCCGGTGTCGACGTAGATGTTGCTGCCGTTCTGGCCGAGCAGCACCTGGTCGCCCGCGGCCAGGCCGATGAAGCCGTTTGGCGAAACAATGGTGCCGGTGTTCGCGACCGAGCGGCCGACGAGCGCCACAAAATCACCGCGGATCGAGCCGGCGTTGCTCACCACGCCAGTGAGCCCGGAAAAGCGGTTGAGCCCGGACAGGAAGTCCTCCTTGGTCATCGATCCGCCGACCGCATACAGCCGGCCGACGTCAATCACCGCGGTTTTGCCCAGATACACGCCGGCCGGGTTCATCAGGTAGACCTGGCCGTTGGCCAGCAGCGCACCGTCGATCTGCGAGGGCATCAGCCCGCCGATCAGGTTGAGCACGCGCGAACTGGCGCTCGGCTGGACGAACTGGACCGTCTGGTCGGCGCCGACATTGAACGAGCCCCAGTGCAACACACTGTTGTTGCCGGCCGTGATGACCGTGCCGTTGGGCACCGTCGCAATCGTCGCCTGCCCGGCCACCACCGTGCCACCGGTGGGCGACTGGGCGTGCAACCCGGCCGCCGCGAAACCCAGCAGGGCCAGCACGCCGCGCAGCAGCAGCGGGGCGGTCGGGGGCTTGCGGTTGAGGCGGGGGTGGATCATCGGCCGGGGGACTATATACTATATTACAGGGGCGGCGGGGCGATTACCATGAGAAGCTTGAAGTCAGGTAGTAGTGAATCTGGCCTGCGGGGACAATGATCTCCTTACCCTGGGGCTGGGTATCGTCGCGCAATTCCGTGAGCGCCATGCCCACATCGCAGCGGAGGGAAAAATTCTGCTTGAGGAGAAACTCTATGCCGGCGCCGGTGCCGGACAGGTTCAGGGTTTTGTCCGACAAAGCCACGGCGGCCCCGGGGGTCGGCGCCGCCCCGAGCTGGATGGGCGTGACCTGCCGGTGGCCAAAGTCATAGAAGGCGCGCACGATGAAATCCCAATCGGGATTCTGCTGCGGCTTCGTCGGCCGCCATTTGAACGGGCTGCGGAACAGCGTGGCCGGTTCCCCGGGTTTCAGGGTCCGCGGAACATGGAAGGCGTATTCGAACGTGGCGGTGGCAAAGTTGTCGGCGGAAAGCTCCGACTCGGCGTAACCACGCACCGACAAGGCCCCGCCAATCGGCTCCTCTTCTTGCGGGATCAGCCGCGAGCCCTTCAGCAGGTAGCGCCCCTTGACCCGCAGGGAGAGCTGATTGGCCAGATAGGGCGCCCGGTCGGCACCGCGAAAGAGCGACTCAACGTAGACAAAGCCGCCGACATTCCAACGCAGGGAGGTCCAGCTGGAATCCGCCAAAATGCGACCGAGCGCCGAGATGCCGGTGGCCGGATCCGTGTTAGCAAAGCTGCCCACGGTGGTATCGTAGCGCAGATTGGCATCGAACGCCCAGCCGCCGGCGTCGCGGGACAGGGTTTCGCTGACAAAGGGGATCAGGAAGTTGGAAAACCCGTGCCCCGCCAGGGTGCCGCTCAGGATGCTCTGGCTCTCGTAATGAGTGAAGTTCGCCCCTAGGCCGCTTTCCAGCTGCCAGCCGCGCCGCAAAGACAGCCGGTTGGTGAGCTCGAGGCCGCCGAGCCAGTTTTTCCCGGCAAACCGCAGGCCTTGGAGCGTGGCATCATTATTGGCCAGAAAGTCGCCATACGATCCATACACGCGCATGAGCAGCTTGGCGGGCCGCCACAGCGGGATGCGGTAGGAAAGGAAGCTGCCGTAGGTCTTGAAGTCCGGCGTGCTGATCACATCGATGTTCAGGATGTCGTCGTGGTTGGTGAGCTGGTTATCCTGATAGCCCAACCGGCCCCGCCACAGCCCGGTCTGCTCGGTGCCGAAATTGTTTAACTGGCTGAAAATCTGCCAGGGCTTCGACTCGTTCACCAGGAAATCGAGCACCACTTTGCCCGGTTCGCCCGCCGAGGCGATGGAGGCCTCCACGAGTCGCCCCGGATGCAGACTCAGCCCGTGCAGATAGGCATCGAGCAGATCCTTGCGGAAAAGACTGCCGGGTTCTGCGGGGGTCTTGCCGGGATGCAGCGGCGATTTGGCGATGATCCCCCGATGCTTGCGGTTGTTGACCGAGAATTGGGTCTTGAAACGATTGCCGCGCGCCAGCGTCCGCACTTCGGCGACTTGGCTGGCCCAGACCACCACTCGCGCCGTCCGGTTGTCCGCCGCCGGCCGGTTGTCGGTCAGGCCGGAACTGGAAGCTTCCACATCCAGAAACGAAACCCACACGCCGAACATGCCGCGCAGGTTATACCAACGCACCACTTCCTGCGCTATTTCCCGCAGCGCGTCGCCGTCAAACCGGCTTCCTTCCGGAATGCTGCCAAGCATGATGACTTCCCCGGCCTTCGCCGGCGCCGGGTGCCAAACGGTCCCCTCCTTGGTCAGTCTTACCCCGACGCGGTTGAGCTCTTCCAGTGAAGGCAGCGCCGGATGCTGCAAGCCATAGCGAAATTCAAAGTGCTCAATCGCCACGCTGTTCGCATCCGCGGCCGGCGGAACTGTCGTCTCCTGCGCCGGAGCAGACACCACCATGGCACCAAACGGCACCAGAAAACAGACGGCCGACCACCAAGCAGCCGCGCGACGTGGCAAGCACCTCATGCGTTGACTGGCAGCCGTCACGGCAAGGCAATTATAGCCAAGTTTCATTCAGTGACTTACCCGAATCCGGGGGGTCTAGAAACCTTTAAATTTCCCTCGCCGTCAACCAGTTAATGCAAAATGCCGGCCTCTGGGGATTTCGCCCTACTGGTCAAAAAAACGCGTCCGTTTCCGGGTGATGCAGAAGCTACGTCCCTCGTTTCATCCTATCATCCCTGTCCAGCGCTATTTCAGGAGCCGTCCATCTTGAACAACCGGCTCAAAAAACTTGGGCGCGAACCAGGCCGGAAACGTAAGAGCCACTTTGCCGCAGTCTCCGCGTTGGCCTTGGCTGGCTGCCCATTGAGGCACGAAGCCTCCGGTAATACGCCGCGCCCAAGGTTCGCAAGCAACCCGGCCTCCTGCGCTGAAGTCTCCGCGTCCAACTGATAGGGAATGTCGGTCACCATCGGCACTTCGGCGGGCGAGGCCCGCAGGATTGAAAAATCCGCCGGACTGGGCTCGCCCACGATGACGTCCAGCCAGTTCCCGTCCAAACGCAGCAGGCCAAAGAACGGCACAGCCGGATCCAGCTGGGTGGCGAGGAATGAAATCCAAGCGTTGAGCGACTCTGCCGGTTTCGTCCCGGGAATTTGCGGCAGGCGCAGGCCGCGGGACAGCGATTGCTTTTCGCCCTGGCACCATTCCAAGGCACCGGGCGTGAAGGCTGTGAAATTCCGGCGGAGATGGTGCAACACGCGCCGCAAGGCCACGGGCTCCTTGGAAAAATGAGCGGCCCAGGCCGGGACGCCCAAACCCGGGGTGGTGGAGACCCACGCTTTGTCGGGCAAGCGGGTGCGGAGCGATTGCTCGACTCCCTGGATATGCGCCTTCACCACACTGGCCGAATTGGTGCTGCGGCACTTCGCGCGCACATCCTCCAGCGCCGGCAGCAGTTCACCCGCCAGCCAGCTGAACGAGCGGGTCACCGTATGCGCGACTGTGATCATCGGATAAAGCGCGCGCCCCTTGCCATCCTGCGACGACCAGATGAGTCCGGTGAGACTTTCGTTCAACCGCCGCCAGTGGATCAGGTGGTCAAAACCCGGGATGACCTTGCCCGCGGCCGCCTTCTCCCACGTGGCATGCTCGATGTGGTGGGCAATGCCACCATAGAGATAGCTGCGGGCCTCGACGAGCGAGGCGGTCGCCAGCCCAAGGTCGTCCATGTGGTCGTTCCAACCGGGGTGCTTGCCAAAAGCGCCCAGATAAAAACGCGGCGCATTGGTCAGCGCCTTCCAGTCCTCGTTCAGGAAAAACTTGGTGAAGTCATTCATCATGGGCACGGACGGTCCAAGGCGGAGGGGAATCGCGGTTTCTTTAGTTGGATTTCAAGCATGGGGCATGGGACCTTGCTTCGCCGGGGGCTGGTTCACCGCGGTGCCGGCCATTGGTCCAAGGGCGGCAACGGCTGCTCCAGGACGATGGTCACGGCCAGCACCAACTCGGTGCCCCGGTTGTTCACGCGGATGATCGCATCCCACTCCTTGCCGTCCGCGCGCCGCGCCGCGCCTTGCTGGAGCAGGCGCAGCACGCTCCAGCCGGAACCGGGCTCCACCGTCGCATCCGCCACCGACTTGGGGCCGGCCGTGGTGAAGAACTCGAGACGGGGCAACGGGGCCGCGACGGTGAATTTTTCCAGGATCACGCTCTCGGGCAGGCCCTGCAGCGGGTAGCTGCGGTCGGTAATGCGGGTCGATTTGAAAACGCGCGCGATCGCCTGCTTGGCGCCAGCCGCGCCCAGGGCTTTCTGGACGGCCGCTTCCTGATCCTGATCACTGGGCAGGACCAAGGTCACCGTCGCCGCCCCGCCCTTGGGCGTGATCAACCGGGCCGCAAATCCAGCCAGCTGGTCGGCGCGCTTGAACCGGCCCGCCAGGGCGCGGCGCGCGTCCGCGGGCAGACTGGCCGCCGCGGCATCCGCGCGCACTTTCTCGAGCACCGTCATGGTGGCTCCGAGTTGCTCAGGGGTGAGCGCCGCGCCGGTTCCCATGGGATAGCCGAGCGTGTCCGGCAGGGCTTGGTCAAACTCCCGCCGATATGCCTCGAGGGCGGCCTCCACGCCTTGGCTCGCCGCCGCGTCCTGCAAGGTGCGCGTTGCCGTGGTGAATTCATAGCGCTGCGAGCCGGTGTATTTGCTCACGCGGTCGCCGACGGCGGCCAGCGCCGTCTTCTGCTGCCCGAGGGCTTCCGCCAGCCGGCCCAGCAGCGGCGCACCTCCGGCGGTCGGCGCCAGCACCTGGATGATCTCATCGTAGGCCTTGCACCGCACGGTATAGGCCGCGGTACCCTTTTCCCCCATCAGGGTCGAGACATCCAAGTCGGACAACTGCGCCTCCTCGGCGGGAGTCATCATTTGTCCCAGTTGCGCCGTGACCTGCGTGTCGAGCGTCGTGAGGCGGCGATCGAGGTCGCGATAGAGCGTGAATTCACTGCCGGCGCCCGCGGAGGACGCGGCCGCGGCATCCGCCGCGGGTTTTTGCTTGAGCAGCGCGGCGCGGATAACCTGCGCCGACTGGGTGGCCTCGCCCTTCATGCGCGTGATGGACGCGCGGTAACCGGCATCCAGCGTCACTTCATCCGTGAGCCCCGTCTTGCTCTTCAAATCCTCGACCAGCTTGTCCATGGCGGCCCGCCGGGAGACGACGTCGCCCCAGGCCGAGAGCACATTGCCCGCCCAGCCCGCGTCCGCCCGGGGTTGGGCCACCGCGCGCTGGAAGGTCTTTTCCGCCTCGGTGAAACGCTCCACGACGCGTCGGCCGTTCTGGATGATCTGGATGGCGGCGCGCGAATCCTTTTGCGCCGCCTGCACCGAGCGGTCGAGCGCGTCCCAGCCGCGCACAAGCGGCTGGTTGTCGCGCAGGCTGACGCCGCGCGAGAGCCACGCGCCGGGCCACTGGCCGCGGCCCGCGCCCCCGCGGAAATAGGTCCACTCGTGGATCTGCATCAATTTCGCCAGCACGGCCTGGCCTTCGGTCACGCCCGTCATGGAGGGCCCGAGCAGCGGGTTGTAGAAATCCTCAGCCGGATAATCCGCGTCGTAGCCGGGCTGGCCCTTGAGGTGGATTGATCCCTCGAGCCGGATCAGGGCCGCGAGCCGTTCCGAGTCGGCCGCGCTCCAGTTGGACGAGTTGATGAGCCGGTCGCGGTTGGCCTCGACCACCGGCGCGATCACGCTGGCCTCGAAGAGCACCCGCTGGGCCTGCTTGCGGCGGGCATTGGCCTGCAGGGCGAGCGACTCAATCGGCTTGTAGATGAGGGGAATCTTCAGGTCGCCCTCCGCGCGCTGCTGCAGCTTCTCGTGGAACGACATGATCGGCAGCTCCTGGTTGGCATCCAGCTTCACGATGTCGTTGCCCGTATACTCGAGGCGGCCGTTGACGACCGGCCGCCACTTCCCGCCGGACCAGTTCTCGGCCTGCGCGCCGGCGCGCCAGTAGACCAGCTCGCTGCCCACGCTGGACTTGAGCCCCCGGTAGCCGATGAAGCTGATGCCGAGCACCGTGAGCAGCCCGGCCGCGATCACGCCGCCGATCATGCGCTGGCGGTTCTTGATCAGCTTCTCCGTGTTGGTGGCGCGGGTGACCAGACCCTTTTCCTTGAAAACTTTCTGCAGGAACAGGTCCTTCAGGAAATACGAACGCTCGCGCTCCCAGGCCTTGCTGGAGGGCAGCTGGTCCTCGGTGAGGCCCAGCGCGGCCGCGAGTTCGGTGTCGAGCTCCTTGCCCTCGGTCAGGGCGGAGGTGAAGTAGATGCCGCGCAGGAAGAGCGGCCGGGCCGTGACGCCGCCGGCGACGAAGATCGTCTCCAGGTATTTCCGCAGCCGGGGCGCGAGCGCGCCGATGCTCGCCGAAAGGGAGAAAAGGGAGTCGACCTCGTCCGCGCGGCGCTTGCCGTGGTCGGTCGGCACCGGGTCCTTGAGCATGCCCAGCCGCCGCCGGCCGATGCGCTGCACGACCTCGGCCAGATGCTGGTTGACCGCCTCCATCTGGAAGGGCGTGTCGAGCGGCGCGGGATTCGACCAGCCGGTCATCTGGTCCTGGAGCTGCGGATCCTTCACGCCGGCAAAAAACTCGCGGAAGCCGACGATCTTGTCGCACTTCGTGATCAGCACGAAGACCGGGAAGCGCACGTCGAGCACGCGCTGGATGGTGTTGAGCTGCGTGGCGATCTTCTTGGCCTTGGCCGTGATGTCCTCCATCGAGTCCATGATCAGGCTCTCGGACGGGATCACCAGCAGCAGGCCGTTGATCGGGCAGTTGGGCCGCGTCTTGCGCAGCAGGCTCAGAAATTCCGTCCACTCGGTGGTCGAACCGGGGGGCGCATCCTGGAAGAGCAGCTTGCCCGCGGTGTCGATCAGCACGGCGTAGTTGGTGAACCACCAGTGCATGTTGATGGTGCCGCCCGCGCCCTGCATCTCATCCTGCAGGCCCGGGGGGAACCCGACCTTGCAGCGGCGCACAGCCTCCGTCTTGCCCGAGCCGGGCTCGCCGCAGACGACATACCAGGGCAGCGAGTAAAGGTCCTTGCCCACCGCCTCGAACTTCTCGAGGCCCCGGGCAAAATTCTCGCGCAACCGGTCGAGGGTGGCGAGGAGCGCCGGATCGTGGATCGCGGACGGCGCCCCGGACGAGTGGGCCGCCAGCTGGCTGCTCATGGCCCGGGTGCGCGAGCGCCCTGACATTTTCTGATACATCGACCAGAGCATTATCGCGGCCACGACGACGACGATGCCGGCGGCGGCGATCAGCACGGCGCTCTTGCCGATCATGGCCGTGACCGCGAGCACGCTGATGCCGCACAGCGCGGCGACCAGCAGCTGCATGTTCTTGGGAATCTGTTGGAATTGGTTGAGCATGGCGCCGGGTCAGGGTTGGGCGGGGGTCTTGGCCGGATCGTGCGCGATGATGGCATCGAGCGACTGGTTCAACTCGGCCGACGCGCTGTGGAAGGTGTAGACATTGACGCCCACGACCACGAGCAGCAGGCCGGCGAGCACGATGAGCAGTGGCACGAGGCTGGCCGCCATCGGCAGCGGCAGGTTGGACAGGTTGGTGTGCTGGTAGGAGGCCGGCGTGATGAAGGCCGACTCGTCGGCATCGACGTAGGCCTTCACGCGCGGCGCGATCTCGGCCATCTTCTTCTTCAGGAAGTCCGGCTGCATGCCGCCCGTGAAGCCCAGGCCGATGCACACATAATAGATGGCGAGGCGCTCGTCGGCCTCGGGCTTCGGGTCCGCCAGCGTCTCGTCCAGCATTTGGAAGAACTTCTCGTCGCCGGCGCGCTCGTTGCGGGCGAAGGCCAGGCGGTTGTTGTTCCATTTCGCCGCGAACGGCAGCGCGCTTTCCGCGAGCATGTTATCGACGAAGCACACCAGCGGCAGCTCGACCTTGCGGTATTGCTCGCCGAGGGCGATGTCGCCGCGGGCGACGCGGGCCAGCACCTCGAAGTGCTCCTCGATCTCCGTGCGCGTCTGCGCGTAATCGATGGTCGAGCCGCGCTGGATGCGGCCGATGCGGTTGAGGCGGCAGACCGCCTGAAAGAGAGGGTCACAGTGATTGATCAGACTAGCAGCCACGGCAGATTAGGGGGTCAGGGTTGGTTGAGGAAAGTGATCCGGCCGGAAGGCGGTGGGCGGGCAAGTCACGCTCGACTCAGGTGCGGCCGGAGCCGCGCATGAGGTCCTCGGCGTATTTGACCACCGCCGCCTGGACGTCGTCCTCGATCACGGTCTCGGTGATCTCGGCGGCGAGTTCGGTGTGTTTCTTCCAGAATTGGAGGTCGCCCTTGCCGCCCTCCGCGCGCACGACCTCGCGGACGGCGTCGGGGGTGTAGCGCTGCTGGTAGCGGCGGGCGAAATTCTTCCCGGCCGGCCCCAGGCCGGCGAGCAGGCCGGCGATCAGCTGGCGGGAGGCCTCGACCTGCTTTTGCACCTGCGCCTGCGCTGCCGCGGCCTCGGCATCGCCGGTGAGTGCGCGGCGCGTCACGGTGCGCAGGTCGCCTTGCGCAGTGTCGCGCCGGATGGGTGACTTGGGGGCGGCATTGCGCCAGACATTCCAGGCCAGCTGGTCGAGCGCCAGGATCGCCTCCGCAAAGGTCGCGAAAAGCCGGCCGAGTTGCTGGGTGTCGACCTTGTCCTCGGTGTCGAGCTTGAGCTTTGCCTGGATGCCGGTCAGCGCGTCACCCTCGATGGGCTGGTTGGTCGGGATGATCAGGCCCGCGGCCGCGAGCTTCTTCTTCACGTCCTCGCGCTGTTCGCCCGAAAGTTTCGGCGCGAGTTGCAGGAAGGCCTGGATGACCTCGTCCGGGGTCTGGCGGGCGACGGCGGCAGGGGCAATCGCCGTGGCGGCGGCCAACTCCCACTCGGGAAACTGCTGCACCAAGGCGTAAAGATAGGAACCGCGCTTCGCCGCCGGCAGTTCTTGCAGCGCCCGGTGCAGTTCTTCTTCCAGGTGGACCTGGCGATCCTCCGGCTTTTCCTCCGCCAGCTTGGTCTGGAGGTATTTCAGCCGTGTCACCAAGGCCGCCGCCCATGCGGCAGGTTCAGCTGAGGCCACGTCGTTAGGAGGGGGCGGCGGCATGCGAAATTACCATGTCAGAAAGGCCTGCTGGCGCACAAGCACTAACAGCTTGTAGCGCTCGCGGAAACCCGGCGGCGCGTCAAAGGCCGGCCGGATGCCCACGTCGCTGAACCCCTCGGTTACTTTCTTGGCCCCGATCAGCCCGGCCGCCTCGACCTTCTGCGGCTGCGTGAAGTCGATGCCGGGCGGGGACAGGACCGAGCCGCCGGCCGCGTAGAATTGGCTGGCGGCGTTGTCGTAAAGGTAGATCGAGACATTGCCGGTCAGGTTGACAAAATCCCCGGCCGCCGGGCCCTCATCCACCGGGGCAAACCACAAGCGGCCCTTGTCCGGCCCCGCGCCCGCCGCGCCATCGTCGACATACTTCCGGCGCCCCGTCGTGCCCGGGGTCGCGACCAGCGGCAGGAACGCGCCCTCGCTCGGGCGCCAGGTCCACGATTGTCCGGCCACATGATAGTTGGCGATGAAAGTCCACAGATCCCTGAAGGTTGAACCGCGGAAATTCCCCCCGGTGAGCGGACCGTAAAGCTGCATGACCGCCTCCCACTCCTTGGGCGTGGGCAGGCGCGCCCCCAGCACTTTCTCCGCAAAGAGGCGCGCGGCGTCGGGCGGCACCTGCTGCAGCGGGCTGCGCAAGCTGGGTTTCTCCGCCACGACCTGGTCCAGCGCCGGATTTTTGGCGCGCAGGTCGGTATCGTCGAGCAGACCCTTCACGTCGGAAGTGGGAAAGGAGATCCAGGTCGGATTCAGTTCGATGCCACTGTAGGCTCCCGTGTTGCTGACCCGCGGGCGCCAGGCCATCGGCTTGTTGTAGGGCTTGGCGGAGGAATCACTCCGCGCCCACACGGGCAGCGCCTCCAGCACCTCCCCGGCTTCCTTCGGCCGCGCCGCGATGAGGTCGAGGAAATCCCCGACCGCGATTTCGCGCCGGGCCAGATAGAAGGGCGGCAGGGTGCTGTCCTTCGGCTGCACGACGCTGAAATCAAGTTTCACGGTTTTCCCGCCGCTGTTCCAGATGGCGGTGAGCCCCAGCCCGGCATCCGTCAGCTCCTCATGCCAGCCCGCCAGCCGGGGCGAGGGCGTCGGGGCGCGGTTCGCATCGACGACCAGCTCGATGCCGGCGAGCTCGTTCACGAATTTTTTCACCGCGGCCTGTCCGTCCATGCCCGAAATTGCGCGCACGGCCCCGACGAAGGTATCGCGCCGCGCGCGCAGGGGGCCGAGGTCGACTTCGCCCCAGTCGGAGCGCTTCAGCTGCCAGAGTTTCAGGTTATACAGCGCCGGCGCCTCGAGGTCCGCCTCGCCGATGCCATAGCGTTCCATCCGCTCGAAGACCGCCGTGATTTGCTTCTCGTCGCCGGCCGAGTTGCGCGCGGCGCGATTCCAGCGCACGCGCGTCTCGCGCGTCAGCTCCGCGCGCAGGGTGCCGCGGCGGGCCTCGTCCTTCACGTCGCGCCCGAGGTTCTCGCGCAACGCCGCCACCACCGCCCCGTCGATGTCGAGGTCGGCGGCATTGGCCGGCCAGCCGGTGAGCGTGCCCAGCCGGCGCCACGCCGTGAATTTTCGGGAGAGGCCGCCGCTTTGCGCCGCGGCGACGAGTTCCGCCCGGTCGTTGCTGCCCGTCAGCTTCTGCAGCAGTCTCGCCTCGGTGTTCCATTCCGCGGGCCGGCCCGCCAGGGCGTCCAGCCCGAGGTGCCTCCCCAATTTTTCCATCACCTCGCTTACGCCTTCATTCCAACTGAAGCCACCCTCGAGGAGTGAGCCGAGGCGGTCGAGGTCGGTGCCGAAGGCCGGCAGATCGGCCAGCCATTCGCGATGCGCCTGCAGTGGCGCGCGGACACCGGCGCTGGCGGAAGCCCAGGGGGTCTGCGGCAGGGCGGCCCGCCACTCAGCGGCGGCCGCGGCGGCGCTGGCCGTCAGTTCCCGGCGCACGCTTTCCAATTGCCGCAACGCCGTGGCGACATCGGCCGAGGCCGCGGAAAGATCCGGCACCGCCAGCGCGCCCAGACCGTCGGGGCCCTCGAGGCCGTCGATCCAGCCGCGCACCTGGCGCTCCTGCGCGCGCAGCGCCCGGAAGCGGTTGCGGTCGCGGGTGAGGTCGGCCGGCGTCACGGTGCTGATGGTCGCCTGCCAGGCGGCCCAGCGCTGCTTCGTCTCGTTGAATTTGCCGTAAGGCTGCGCCACCTTGCCGAGCCAGATCTCGGGCTTCAGCAAGGCGAGCGTGGTTTCAAGGCGCTGTTCGAGCAGGCGGAAAACCCCGGCGAGGTTGGTCGTCTCCTTGCTGATGTCCGGCAGATCGTGCCGCACGATCTCTCGCGCACGCAGCGCCTTCAGGTTCGCCGTCACGCCGTCGAACTCCTTCTTGAAATCCGTCGCGCTCAGCGTGGGCAGGCCGCCCGGCTCCGCCGCCGGCGCGTCGGCTTCCAGGTCCACGGCGCTCGCCTGCAGCTTGGGCCCGTTCGCATCCAGCTCGGGCGCCAGCCGCGGATCGTCGGCGGCGGGCACTTTCGAGAACTGCACGATCTCCTGCTCCCAGCGCGGAAAGTCCTCCACCGTCACCGCGGCGGTCTCCGCCTGCAGCGTTGATTCCTTCAGGAACCGTTCGCGCACGACGGCGGGATCAAGGAAGCGCTGGCGGTGCCGGCGTATCTCTTCCAGCGGATCGGCGAGTGCGTCGGCAAAATCACCGACGGACGACCGGTCGGCGAGCCGCGCCAGGATCAGGCCGGGCATCGCCTGCTGGATCCGGTCGCCGCTGGTCTCCATGCCGGCCTGAAGATGCGACAGCTCACCCCAGCGGCTGGCCAGCAGCAGCGCACCGGTGTCGTCGAGCGAGACATCGTTGAGGAGCTTCAGGGTCTGCACCGTGTCCAGCTTGTAGCCCTCGCTCCCACGCGCCTTGGGCAGGCGTGGCTGCAGCGCGCCCGCGGCGCGGGTGAATCCCCGCTGGTTGAGCAGCGTCAGCAGGGTGCGCAGCTCGTTCCAGCGCGGCCAGGATTCCATTTGCCCGGCGAGCGCGATGACGCGGGCGTAGGCGGCTTCGACCTTGTCCTGCACGCTCACCTTGAGCAGTTCGTTCCGGATCACCGGGGACGGCGAATCGCCCAGCGCGCCCAGCCGTTTTTCACCGGCCGCCTCCGGCACAAGCGTTCCGGGCAGCAGGGTTTTCGCCTCGGCGTTGAATTTCACCAGCGCGGCGTGCAGGGGATCGTTTTGGTCCGCCCACAGGCTGTCCGACCACAAGGCCTCCGTCCGGAGCATGCGGGGGGTGTTGTTCTGCAGGTCCCCCAGCCAGTTGTCCCAGGCATGGCAGAGCAGCGCCCACTTCGGCGTGACGGTCTCCACGAACGCCCGCGGATTGCGCACCCAATTCGTTTCCGCCAGTTTCCTGATCTGGGGCGGCATGATGGCCGGATCGCCGAACCGCGCGAAGGCGAGCACGCCGCCCGCCATGACCAGCACCGCGGCCAGGCCGATCAGGACGGCGCTGCGCATCGGGTTGGCGTCCTTCGGAATCGCGCGCAGGCGCCTGCGTGCCTCGGTCGTTGTCAGCTCGCCGGCCGCGGGCTGGGGGTTTAGCAGGTAGTTGCAGTATTCGAGCCACGCCTTGCCGGGGCGGCCGAGCGCCTTCCACTCGGGCGCATCCTCGATCGGCCAGGCCGCGACCTCGCGCCGGCGCACGACCTGCGCGAGCATGGCGCCGATCGCCGTCAGGTCCTTCGTCCGCGAGTTGTCCGTCTTGTCCCCATACATGAACCACGGGTCGGAAAACATCGCCTTCATGCCCGTCAGCGGGCCGGGTTCACGCAGGAAAATATTCGCCGGTTTCAGTTTCCGGTGCGAACCGCCCGTCTGGGTCTCCCACTGCTCGAGGGTGTTCAGCAGGCCCTCGGCCAGCGCGCGGAGGTTGTCGCCCTTCGCCGCCAGTGTTGCGACCAAGGGTTCGAGCGAGTGCTCCTGCCACGGCATGACGGCGTAGGCGCCCTCCGGGCAGCGGCCGAAGGCCAGGACTTCCAGGACGGCGCCGTCCTTCTTCGCCTTGTCCTTCTGGCGCTCGGCGGCGAACAGCCAGCCCTCGATCGCATAACTCCGGCGGATGTTGGTGGACGGCGGCGGATGAAAAATCTTCAGCGCGAAACGCCCCGGCCCGCCGTCGGGGGCCGTCGCCTCGTAGACGCTGGCAAACCCGCTGAGCGCGTGCGGGCGCTTGATCTTGTAGCCGCTGTAGTCGGACATGCGCGGAAGGGCGGCGGACCGGGTGCGAATTAAATCCGCTCCACCAGCTGTGCCCGGCGGCCGCAGCGGTCGCCGGAGAATGGGGGGAGGCGGTTGGACAAGTTCATTTCGTTACAGCGGTGCCGGTTCTGAAATCGAGAACGGCGCCAGCAGAGCCACTTTTGTACCGGCAGGCAAGAACGCGTTCGCAAATCGCGGGCGGGAATATCCCTCAGGGACGGGCAACCGGGGGCCACGATTCTTTCCGGCTCGACCACCCCGGGCCGGACGGCTGATATCCCGCCACACCCACCCTGCTCCATGAAAAAATACCTCGTCGAGTTCATCGGCACGTTCTTCCTCGTCTTCACCATCGGCATGACGGTCATCGCGCCGGGCGCCGGGGCCATGGCGCCGCTCGCCATCGGCAGCGCGCTGGCCGTGATGATCTTCGCCGGCGGCCACATCTCGGGCGGGCATTTCAATCCCGCCGTCACCCTCGGCGTCTGGCTGCGCGGCAAGTGCGACACCACCGATGTGGTCCCCTATATGGTGGCGCAATCGGCGGCGGCCGTGGTCGCCTCGTTCGCCGTGAAGGCCCTCAAGACCGGCCTCGTCAGCAAGGCCGCGGCGATGTCCGGCGCGATGACGCCCGAGGTCCTCCCGGCGCTGCTGGCGGAGTTCCTCTTCACCTTCGCGCTGGTCTGGGTGGTCCTCCATGTCGCGACGGCCAAAGGCACGAGCGGCAATTCCTTCTACGGGTTCGCCATCGGTTTCACCGTACTTACCGGCGCCTACGCGGTCGGCAGCATCTCAGGCGGCGCGTTCAATCCCGCGGTCGCGCTCGGCTTGTGCATGCTGGGCGTGGTGGCCTGGGGCAGTCTCTGGATCTACCTGGTCGCGTGCTTCGCCGGCGGGTTCGCCGCCGCCCTGGTCTTCAAGGCGGCCAACGGCCCGGAATAGAATCTTCCCACGTTCAATTCTTGCAATGCCGCGCGGCTTGGGGAGCATTCCGCGCATCCGCCTGGCATGAACAACGAAGTCCTCTGGCTCATCCGTCTCGGTCGCGATGCGAAGTTGTTCAGCCGTGACCAGGCGCTGATCGTGATGCGCGCGCTCGGCAAGGGCGCCGGGCTGATGGATTTCGCCCAGAAGCTGATCGACGAGGGTTACGTCACCAACGTGGAAAAACTCGAGGTGGCCGCCGGCGATGCCGTGGCCCGCGCGCCGGCCGGCCCGCCGCCGGGCAACCCGCTGCTCGATGAGGACGATGCCGCCGCGGCCGCCCCCGCCGCCCCGCGCGCCGCCAGCCGCCCCGCCACCGGCGGCAGCACCCCCGCGAGCGGCGCCGCCCCGGTGTTTCCCTTCGACAAGATCGCCGCGATGGACGACGCGGCCCTGGCCGACGCCATGCGCCAGCTGCTGGTCGACGCCGGCCGGTTCGGCGCGAGCGACCTGCACCTCTCGGCCGGCTCGCGGCCCTTCATCCGCAAGCATCGCGCGCTCACCCCCATCACCGAGCACATCCTCAAGGAGGACGAATCGCTCCGCCTCAACACCGTGCTGCTCGCCGCGCACCAGAAGAACATCTTCCTCGAGCGGCGTGACTATGACCTCGCCCTCGCCCTCGGCCCGGAGAACCGCTACCGCGTCAATCTCATGTTCCACAAGTGGGGCCCGTCCGGTTCCTACCGCATGGTGCCCGCCGGCATCCCCAAGCTCGACTCGCTCGGCCTGCGCAACCTCGACGCCATCCGCAAGCTCCTCTCCTACCACAACGGCCTCATCCTCATCACCGGTCCCGTCGGCGCCGGCAAGACCACCACCCTCGCCGCCATGGTCGACGAGCTCAATGCGCAGCGCGAGGATCACATCATCACCGTGGAGGATCCGATCGAGGTCGTGCAGAATCCCAAGGGCTGCAACGTCACCCAGCGCGAGGTCGGCCCGCACACCAAGTCCTTCTTCACCGCGCTCAAGGGCGCCCTCCGCGAGGACCCCGACGTCATCGTCATCGGCGAACTCCGCGACCTCGAGACCATCGAGATGGCCATCAGCGCCTCCGAGACCGGCCACTTGGTCATCGGCACGATGCACACGAGCGACGCGTCCACGACGCTGAACCGCCTGCTCGACGTCTTCCCGCCCGCGCAGCAGACGCAGATCCGCGCCAGCGTGGCGGAGTCGCTCCGCGGCGTCGTCTGCCAGCGCCTGCTCCCCGGCACCGCCGGCGGGCTCGTCGTCGCCTGCGAGATCATGATCTCCAACACCGCCATCCAGGCCCTCATCCGCGAAGGCAAGACCTCCGGCCTCCGCAACGTCATGGAGACCGGCGTCAAAGAGGGCATGTGCATCATGGAGAACGTCGTCTTCGAGCTCTACTCGCAGAAGAAAATCTCGAAGGAAACCGCGCTCATCAACGTCTCCACCCGCAACGTCCGCAACAAGATCGACCCCGCCGCCCCGAGCGCGCCCCCGGTCGCCGCGAAAACCTGATTGTTATGGCCGCTCCCTTCCGCCTCCCGCCTTCCGCCTTCCGCCTTTCCTGACCCATGGCCGCCATCGACGCCCTCCTCCGCACCATGCTCGAAAAGGGCGGGTCCGACCTGCACCTCACCGTCGGCCTGCCTCCGAAGTCCCGCATTTCCGGTTCGCTCCAGGTCATCCGCGATGGCGCGGTCAGCGCCAAGGAGATGGAAACCCTCCTCAAGGAAATCACCCCCGAGAAACGCTGGAAGGATTTCCTCGAGAAGAAGGACCTCGACCTCGCGCACGAAGTTGAGGGCCTCGCCCGTTTCCGCGCCAATTTTCTCTACAACCACTGGGGCCAGGCGGCGGTCATGCGCCAGATCCCCGCGAAGATCCTCTCGTTCGACCAGCTCAACCTGCCCGTGGCGCTGAAGAAGCTCTGCCACCTCGACCAGGGCCTCGTCGTCGTCACCGGCCCGACCGGCTCCGGCAAGTCCACCACGCTCGCGGCGATGATCGACTACATCAACGACAACCTCGCGCGCCACATCATCACCATCGAGGACCCGATCGAGTTCGTCCACCCCTGCAAGAAGTGCACGATCGTCCACCGCGAGGTCGGCGAACACACGGAAACCTTCGGCGCCGCGCTCAAGGGCGCCATGCGCCACGACCCCGACATCCTTCTCCTCGGCGAAATGCGCGAGATGGAGACCATCAAGCTCGCGCTCTCCTGCGCCTCGATGGGCATGCTGGTCTTCGGCACGCTGCACACCAACAACGCACCCAAGACCGTTGACCGCATTATCAACACCTTCCCGGCCGAGGAGCAGAACCAGGTGCGCGTCATGCTCGCGAGCTGCCTCGCCGGCGTCGTCGCCCAGTTGCTTTGCAAGAAAGTGCCGAAGGGCCGCGTCGCCGTGCACGAGATTTTGCTGCAGCACGAGGCGCTGCCCAACACGATCCGCTCCGGCCAGATCGCGAACATTCGCGGCATCATCGAGAGCGGCGCGAGCGACGGCATGATCACGATGGACAACAGCCTCATGGCGCGGGTGAAGGACGGCACCGTCGAGGCCAAGGAAGCCTACATGAAGGGCTCGAACAAGGCGCTCTTCGCCCCGCTGCTGAAGCCCGGCGACCTCGACGGCGGGCACTAGGCCGGCCTATTCCTTCTTCGGCTGGAAGATTGCGTCGTCGATCGGCACGTCGTGTTGCACCGACTCGATGGTCGTGACCATGCGCAAGGCCGGGTTGGTCACCACCGTCTGGAATGCGATCAAGATACCGTCGACCCGGCGGAAGTCCGAGAAGTCCGCCACCACCTTCAGCTGCCCGTTCGCCCCCGCCTGAATGAAAGTCTCTACCCGCACCAGGTCCTTTGTGCGGGTGTCGAAATAAAAATTACCCTCCACGCCTTGGAAACTCGCCAAGGCGATGCCGATGATGCGCCGGCCGCTGTCCTCCCGTTCCTCCAACAGCCGGCGGAATGGGCACGACGCACTCAGGCGCAGCGGGCCCTGCAGGTCGGCGCCGCTGACCAACTGCTGTAATTCGGCGCCCTGCATCACACGATAGCCCTGCAGTTCGCTCCAAACCCAGCCGATTTCGCCATTATAGCCCTGCCACTCCGTGCCCAGTCCAGGGGTCTCTTGTTGAATCAGCAGCAGGTTGGGCTGTTTCTGGTAAGTCGTGGAGGTCGAGGCGGTGCCCGAGGTCGTCATAACGATGCGGGCCTTCGTCCGCCGCGTCTTGATCCTCGCCAGCTGATAATAACCGCTGCCCACGAGATGGTCGTTCATTATCCTTTCAATCTGCTGGTTGTCCTCGACCAATCCGATCGGCGCGGCGAAAAGCTCGTGGTCGATCTCCTCATTGTAGACAATGGAATGCACGATGATCTCCGTCGTTTTGCCCTTCGTCGTGCGTTTCGTGTGGAACGGCTCTTTCGCGCCCTGCACGTCATGAAAATCGGAGAATTCCACGACGAAGTTACCGCCTTGGTCGGGCGCCTCGATCCGCACGCGCAGGCCGGTTGCCGGGTCGAAATACCATTTGCTGCGTGCGCCGGCCTGATCGGTCATCTCCACCACCTGCAGCTGCTGTCCATCGATCGTCTCGTCGGGCAGCTTCTTTCGGCCGGGGAACTGACCCGCAATCAGCAGCAGACTGCGGAAATTCGCATCGCCCAAGTTGACCTGATGGGTCTCACGCGAGAGCTGCCCGAAGCCAAGCACATCGTTCCTCTGCCAGGTAAAACGGCCGTCGAACGCCTGCGTCAGCCGTCCGATCCGGGCCAATTCATAATCATAGCGGTAAGCCCCATCAAGCCGCGCGCGAAGGTGGGCCTCCACCGGGGGCACCCCGGGCCCGTATTTGAACTGGGCCGTGTAGTCCATGGTCGTCCGCCGTGCGATCCGCCACGCACCGCCGATCGCGTCAGCCCAGCGGTTGAGGATCACCTTTGCCTGCTGCTCGTCGTTCAGCGGTGTATTCCCAGATCCCCGCGCGGGCATTGAACCCAGCGCGAGCAGCAACGTGCATAACCCCGCCAGCGTTGGCCAAACCCGCGGCAGGTTCATGGTTTGGCCGCGGTCGGCGGCGCCCCTGACGGTTTGTGCCGTTCGGTCTCAAGCCAGCGGTGTGCGGCTGCGAGCACGGGATCGCGACCGGCGGCTAGATCCGCGACCGTGCGCAGCACCATTTCATCCGGCACCACGCCACGACCCTCAATCAGCACCCCCCCCGGAGTCTGCAAGTCCGCGATCGCATACTGCAGCAGGTCGCCGGTCGGCAGCGCCTTGAACAGCGAAGGCAGGGCGGCGCCCGGACTTGTCTCGCCAAAGACGCGCGCGCGCCCCGCTTCCTGCAGGCCCGCGGCCATGATCTCGCTCGTCGAGGCGGAACCGCCGTCGATCAGCAGCGCGACCGGCCCGAGGAACGCCTTGTCCTGCGGCGACACCGTGAAACCGATATGCCCCTGGCGCATGTGCATCGTGCCCAGCAAAAAGGTCCGGTCGCTCAGCCAGCCGCTGATGCCCGGGGCCATGACCGTGATGCCACCAGGATTGCCCCGCAGGTCGATCACCAGCCCGCCGTCGGCCGGCACCAGACGCAACGCAGCCCGGATGTCCTTCATCGCCTGCCGCGCAAAGACATTGAAACGCAGGTAAGCCAGGCCGGCCGGCCCGGACGACACGGTGCACGCGACCGGCACCGACGGGAAATCGCCCATCGGCTCCGACCACTCGCCCTCGGTCGGCTCGATGGTGAGCCCCACCGGCCGCTCCTGGCCGTCCGGACTTCGCACCTGCAGCTGCACCGTCGCGCCGACCGCCCCGCGCAAGCGCGAGACGGCCAGCGCGGTCAGATAGAGTCCGCGCCGGGCCGGGGACACCCCGGTGTTTTTCAGGTAATCGCCCAGTCGCCCGAAATCCACCTGGTCGGCCCGGAGAATGATGTCCCCGGCGTGGATCCCGGCCCGGCTGGCCGCCGACGCCGGCTTCGCCGCCTCCACGGCGACCACGTCATCAACATAGACCAAGTCCAGGCCCACCGTGCCCATCCGCGTGCGCTCCGCCGGGGTGAACACCGCCAGTTCCCGCGGCTGGATGGAGAAGTGCGTGCGGCGCAGTTCACCCAGCATCGCGAAAAGCAATCCGCGCAGCGCCTCCTTGTCCGCGATGTCCGGCAGCGCCTTCCGGTATTTTTCCCGCACGGCCGCCCAGTCCACGCCCCCGAAGGTGGCATCGTAGTAGGATTCATTGACCGTTTCCCAGACGACGGCAAAGGTCTGGTCGCGGATCTCGGGCCAGTTTCCACCTGCCGCCGGAGCCGCCGGCTCGGCCGCCACGAGGCGCCCCGCCCAAAGGAGCCCCGCCGCCAATCCGCCGCGCCAGCCGCATGCCATCACCTGCATGGCGCCGAGAGTTTTCCTCGCGCGGGCGATGTCAAGGCCGCTGCGCCGGCCGCATCGCGCGTTCGAGCCCGACCAGCCGGGCGAGCGCCTCGGCGTGATTCGTGCCGCACATTTCTTCCGCCGGCCGCAGGCTCGCGCACACCGCGGGTCGCCCGGGCTTGCCGGACAGCGCCGTTCGGGAATGCACCTATTTCAAGGACTACCGGGCGAGTAACCGTGCGGCGTCGGCCTGAAAGTAACGGTTCCAAGAGCGGTTTCCGGCCAGACCGTTGAGCTCCTGCGCCCGCACGGCCTCGAAATCGGCCCGCGCCGCCGCCGGCTCCCCCATTGCCCCGTAGAAATATTTGCCCCGTCCCCACCGCGGCAAAGCCCGGTGTGCGCCGAGGGCCACCGCGCGATCGAAGCACTCGCGCGCTTTCACCCGGTCGCCGCCCTGCGACGACGGCAGGGCGAGATAGTAGATGCCCCAGGAAAACGTGCTCGCATAATCCTCCCAGGCCGGATCGACCGCATCCATCCGCAGCAAAACCTCCTTGGCCCCCGCCAGCTGGCGGACGTTGAAGATGCGGCCGAAAAACCCGAGGCAGTCGCGGAAGATATAGAAAATCCCGGTGGACCAGAATTGCATCGCGCCCATGTCACGTGCGCCGAGCGCCCCGAGCGCCTCCACCGTCGTCTGGCCGCCCTGCACGCGACGGAGGAACTCCGGGTTGGTCGCCATCGCCCGCTCACACGCCTGCAGCGCCGCTTGGTAGCAGACCAGCCGATCGCGCGCGCTTTGCCGGTAGGCCGCGCCTTCCAGCAGGCGCAGCATCCCGATTTCGGTCCACGCCTCGGTGTCTCCCGGTTGCGCGGCCGCGATCGCCTCCCAAGCCTGGATGGCCGTGCGGGCCGACGCCGCGGAGTCGATCGCATCGCCCAGCCTCCGGGCCGACGCCTGCTCCTCTACCGTGATCGTTCGGCCCGGGCCGACCGGCCGATTCGTCCAGCCGGGGGTCCAACTTACGGCCCGTGCGCCCGGGGCATTGCCCAGCCCCAAGGCCAACAGGACCAACCAGCGGAAAAATCTTCTTCTCATAACGTCGGCTTGCCGTTCGCCGGGTTGGGGCGCCGGGCGAGCGCGTCGGCTCGTTCCGCGGCAAACAATTCGGAATCCAGACAGACCCCGCGCCAGAGCGAGAGCCAAGTCGGCCAATCGTGGGCGCCCGTCACGGTCTTGACGCGCGCGGGCGGTAAAAGCGCCGCGAGCATTTGGTGCCCGGTCACCAGCGAATCACCGCGCCCGTAGAGCAGCCACGTCGGCGGCAACGCGGCCGACCGGTGGCCGAGAAACGTCCAGAGCTGCTCCTCCACGCTGCCGGCGAGCGGATTCCGGCCGGCCGCCCACGCCGCCGGGCCGCCGGCGGCCCTGATTTGCTCGAACAGCGCGGCCTGGTCGCCCAGGTATGGGGCAATCAACACGACCGCATCCACCAACCCCGGGGCATCGCGTTCATTCAGCAGCGCGCCGAGACCGCCGAGGGAGACGCCAGCCAGCACGATCCGCCGATAGCCCCGCGCACGGGCGGGCAGCAGCACATCGTTGCGCAATCGCTCGATCACGGTCCGCTTGAAATAGTAGCCGAGGTGGGCATCCACCGCGATCGTGTCGGCGCTGACGCCAGCGGCGCGCAACGCGGCGGTGAAACCGTGGCGGTCAAAATCCACCATCGCGCCGCCGCGCCCCGGCAGAAACACCACGAGCGTCGTGGCCGGCCCGGCGGGTGATAGCTGCGTCGCCTGGGTGGGCATCGGCGTGGGCGTGTCGCGCAGGAAGGCACTGCATCCGGCCAAGGTCAGCACCGCCGCGGTCAGCCATACCCGCCCAATGCTCCTCCACGGGGACGGGAGCGCGCTCGGAACTGACGGGCATAGGCGCGTCGGCATGCTGCCAAATTAACCGCTTGCTCGCCCAGGTCAACGCACGACCGGTGCCATTCCTAGAACAGACAGAACGCGTGGAAGCCGGAAGATTTATCTGCCAACGAGCAGCGTGCGCGGATCAGCTTCGCCTATGTTTGTGCCTCATAGGCCGTCAGCATAGATTGTCGCTGGCGGGGCTGACTGATTTCCCGGCGCATGCTTCGGACCGCCGACACGTCCAACCAGACAATGATCTTGGGCCGGTAGCCGCAATTTGTGGCGGCTCAAAGAGTCGCCTGCTCCAGCGACCCGAGGAAAGCCAAGGCGTTCTCCCGGCCTGTGCCACACATTTCCTCACTCGGCCTTAAACTTAGACAGACTGCCGGTCGTTCCGGTTGCCCAAATAGTGCACACCGCATATCAGGCAGGAGCTGAATGCACGGAACACCCGCCGGCTTGCCGTGTGGCATGCCCGGGATCGGCGACGAGATCGAGGGCGCGATGCAGCACGCTCCGCAACTGGTTCGACAGTCCATGGCTTAATTAGCCGCAAAAAGGCGCAGAAGGCGCAAAAGAAATAACGCGGGTGTTTTCTGTGCCTCTGGCGTTTTTTCTGCGGCCAAAACCTTTCTGTGTATTCCGTGTATTCTGTGGTAGTCACAAAACTCAATTCATGAGCAATCTGGTTCCGGACAGCATGTCGACGCGGGGGCTCGAGGCCTTCCTGCACGAAAAAATCCCGCTGACCAAGGCGATGGGCCTGCACGTGGCCGAGAGCAGCGCGCACCGCCTCGTGCTCGAGGCGCCGCTCGGCGCCAACCGCAATCACCTCGGCACCGCGTTCGGCGGCTCGCTGCATGCGCTGCCCACCCTCGCCTGCTACGCGGCGCTGTGGACGCTCCTGCGCGAGGCCGGCATTGACGGCCACGTGGTCGTAAAGAAAAGCGCCGCCAGCTACCGCCAGCCGGTCACGGGCACCTTGCGCGCCGTGTGCCTGCGCCCGCCCGCGGAGCTCGCCAACGAATTCATCGCCGACCTCCGCCGCCACAAGAAAGCACGCATGGAACTCACCGCGATCGTCGAGGGCGCCGGCGGGAAACCCGCGGTGGAATTTTACGGCACCTTCGTGGCGGTGGTCTGAGTGCGTCGGCGCCGCGCTTAGATGTGTTTCGAGTCGGCCTCGTCCTTCTTGACGTAGCCGCTCTCCTGCCGCTGGTGGTTCACCGCGTTCTTCTTAAGATAAGCCTGGTAGACATCGTCCGGGGTCATGCCGAGTGTCTGGGCCAGCGACACGAGAAAGTGGAAAAGGTCCACGACCTCGACCTTGGCGTTCTGCTCGTCGAACTTCTGGTATTTGGCCCACCACTTCCACGGCACGCTGTCGATCAGCTCGGCCGTCTCCTGCTGCATGGCCCGGGTATAATTAAGGATCCACTTCGCCTTCTCCTCGTCGGTCGGCGGGGGCAGATTAACTCCAATGCGCTTATTCAGCGCATCTTGCATATGAAAGATCTCCTCGAGTTTGTCCATGGCCGGGGAGCTTGGGAGCCCTGTTTCCCTCTGGCAAGCCCGCCTCCCGGGAAAATTTAAGTTGCCCTGCCCGGGCGGCTGGGCGACGTTCGCCGCGTTATTGCCGCTGTTTGAGCGAGATTTTCTAGCTCCGGCTGGCATCACTACCCGCGCCGCCACCCCTTGGCAGGCGCTTTAAACCAACAACATAGATAGACATGTCATCCACAGAATCGTCCGGAGCTCCTGCCGAAGCCTCCGCGACCACCCCGGCTCCCGCCGCGTTTCCTACATTCGGCTCCACCCGCGGCTCGGGCCTGGCCCGCGGTAAACGTCCCGCCGCCGGTCCCGCCGCCTCCACCGCGGCTTCCACCGAATACACGCCGACCGCCATCGAAGTCGTCAACGCTCCGCGTGAATACCAGAACCCGTTCGCCCCGGCTGAAACGCCGGCGGCTGTGCCTGCCGAAACCATGACCCCCGCCCCCGTTGCTGTCGCTCCCGCGCCGGCCCCGGTCGCCCAAGTCGCCCCCGTCCGCGAATACGCCGCTCCCGCCCGCCGTGAGCACGTCGAACCGATGGCCGACGCCGCTCCTGCGGTTGTCCAGCATGAGGAGCCCGCGGAACTCAACATCCTCGAGCCCGAGCAGCCCAAGGCCGTTCACGCGCAGACCTGGGAGAGCGAGGGCTTCCGCCCCAACCGCGAGCCGCGCACCGATCGTCCCCGCCGCGAGGAACGTGCACCCCGGCAGGAGCGCAGCGCCGAGCCGGTCGACCTCGCGTCGATCCCGGAAAAATTCCTCTACGTGCGCCCCGGCTACAATTACGTGCCGACCCCGTCCAACTACGGCGGCGCACCCCGCGAGCGCAGCAACCGTGACGCCGGCAGCGAGGCTCCGGCCCGCTCCTTCGAGACGGCTCCGGCCACCGAGGCTCCCGTGAAATCGGGCGGCTTCTTCGGCTGGCTCAAGTCGCTCTTCGGCGGCTCGTCCGCCGCGCCGGTCGCGGCCGAGCATTCGCACGGCGAGCACCGCCCTGAGGGCGGCCAGCGTCGTCACCGCGGCGGCCGCAATCGCGGCGGTCATGGCGGCGGCGAAGGCGGCCGTGGTCGCGGCCGCGGCGGTCGTGGTCGCAGCGGCGGGGGCGGCGGTTACCGCTCCGAAGGCAGCAGCCAGGGCGGCGTCTAAGCTTCCCGCGCTTCATTCTCCTCAAACTTCCAAGGCGTCTGCTTCACGGCAGACGCCTTTTTGTTGTTTGCCCGGCGACGGCCGGGACAAACACCGGGCTGGCAGCAGCCAGCAACGGTGCTAACCTTCACTCCCATCGCGCGGGTCCGCGCCTTTATGTTGCGCAGCAACAACCGCGCCGTAGCTTCGGAGCGCAGGCGGGTTTGCCTTCCCGGCTCCTTCCTCCAGCCTCACCCCTCTAGCCTCACGCCTCCCTCATGGCCGATCTCATCATCCACGGCGGCAAACCCCTCAGCGGCACCATCACGCCGTCGGGCAACAAGAACTCCGTCCTGCCCATCCTCTGCGCGACGCTCCTGACCGACGCCAAGGTCACGCTCCACAACGTCCCGCACATCACCGACGTCGAAAAACTCGCGACCTTCTTCACCGAGCAGGGCTCGCGTATCGCCTGGGACCGCGGCGCCGGACGCATGGACATCGACCACTCAGGCTTCGATGCGGGCCGCCTCAATGGCGAGCTGCCCGCCGGCATGCGCTCCGCCGTCCTGCTCTTCGCGCCGCTCCTGCAGCGCATGAAGAAAATCTCCCTGCCGACCAACGCCAAGGGTTGCTCGCTCGGCATCCGCGAACTCGACCCGCACCTCGAGATCCTGGAAAAACTCGGCGCCAAGGTCTCGCACAACGGCGACCTCAAGCTCTCGCTCAAGGGCAGGTTCAAGGGCGCGCGCCACTGGCCCGACTACATGTCGGTCACCGCGACGGAAAATTTCGTCATGGCCGCCGTGCTCGCCGCGGGCGAGTCCGTGCTGCTCAACGCCGCAAGCGAGCCGCACGTGCAGGACCTCTGCGCCATGCTCGCCGGCATGGGCGCGGAAATCGAGGGCTTCGGCACGAGCCAGCTCACCGTCACCGGCGTGAAGTCGCTCAAGGGCGGCTCGTTCACCATCAACTCCGACCACCACGAGGTCGTCACCTTCCTCGCGCTCGGCGCCATCACCGGCGGCGAGGTGCGCGTGAAGCATTCCCTGCCGCACCACTTTGACCTCATCAACCGCTCGTTTGCGAAGCTGGGCGTGCAGGTCGACTACGAGGGCGACACCGCCATCGTCCGGAAGAACCAGAAGCTCGTCATCGCCGAGCCGTTCACCTCGAACCTGCTCCCCAAGATCGAGGCCGCGCCGTGGCCGTATTTTCCCGTCGACCTGCTGCCGGTCATGATCGCGCTGGCGGTCCGGGCCGAGGGCACGGTGATGTTCTGGAACAAGGTCTATGAGGGCGGCTTCACCTGGATGTCCGAGCTCTCAAAGTTTGGCGCGCATATCGTCGTCAGCGACCCACACCGCATCACCGTCTTCGGCGCCAAGCCGCTGCGCCCGGCGGTCGTCGAGGCGCCCTACATCATCCGCGCCGCGGTCGCCCTCTACATGGTCGCCGCCAGCATCCCGGGCAAATCCGTCGTGAAGAACGCCGACACCATCAAGCGCGCCCACCCGCATTTCGTGGAAAATCTCCGCAGCCTCGGCGCGAAGGTCGAATGGAAGTGACCGGATTCCCGATTTTTGTTTCTCGATTTTTGATTTCCTGCCCAAGCCGCCATCCCCTCTACGCTTCCTTCCCGTGTCCCAATCGAAAATCGAGAATCAAAAATCGAAAATGCCGGCGTCGGCCGCGGGCGCGACGGGCACGGGCTTTATCACCACCGCCCTCGCCGCCCCGGTCTCCGCCGCCGAGGCCGCCTTGCGCCCACTTTCGTTTGCCGATTTTGCCGGCCAGCCTAAGACCGTCGAGCGCCTCAAGGTCATGGTCGGCGCCGCCAAGCGCCGCGGCGAGGCGTTGAACCATATTCTGCTTTCCGGGCCGCCGGGGCTCGGCAAAACCACGCTCGCCTTCATCCTCGGCCACGAACTCGGCCGCAACGTGCGCGTCACCTCCGGCCCCGTCGTGGAAAAAGCCGGCGACCTCGCCGGCCTGCTGACCAATCTCGAGGAGGGCGACATCCTCTTCATCGACGAGATCCACCGCATCCCGAAGACGGTCGAGGAGTATCTCTACAGCGCGATGGAGGACTTCCGTCTCGACATCATGATCGACCAGGGGCCCAACGCGCGCAGCGTGCGGCTCTCGATTCCGAAGTTCACGCTCATCGGCGCCACGACGCGCTCCGGCCTGCTCACCGCGCCGCTCCGCTCACGCTTCACGCTCAATACGCGCCTCGACTACTACGACCGCGCCACGCTCGAGGGCATCGTCCGCCGCAGCTGCGGCCTGCTCAAGGTCGACATTGATGAAGGCGGTGCCAAGGAAATCGCCACCCGCGCCCGCGGCACCCCGCGCATCGCCAACAACCTCGTCAACTTCTGCCGCGACTACGCTTCCGAGAAGGCCAACGGCAAGATCACGCAGCCCGTCGCCGCCGCCGCGCTCGAACTCCTTGAGATCGACGCCGCCGGCCTCGACGAGATGGACAAACGCGTGCTGCGCCTCATGGCCGAGAACTACAAGGGCGGCCCCGTCGGCCTCGGCACCATCGCCATCGCCGTTGGCGAAGAAGCCGACACGCTCGAGGAAGTTCACGAGCCGTTCCTAATCCAGGAAGGTTATCTAGCCCGGACCGCGCAGGGCCGCGTGCTCACCGCCAAAGGCTACCACGCCATCGGCCTGAAAGCCGCGACGAGCGACCAGCAGACGCTGCTGTAGGATATCACTTCTTTGGTGATCGGATGAATGGCAATACGTTCAATCTGCTGCTCGGACTAACCTTGATTCTCTTGGGGAGCTTCATGCTTTGGTATGCGAACGCCCATCCTGATTTCTATACGGAAAGACGCTGGGAACGATGGCGATGGCGCGCTGCACTACTCGGCCTGCTGTTCAGGCTGATATTCCGCATTGGAGGCAGCGAATCGGTAAGATGGGCTTTTCGCCTATTTGCACTGATCTGCATTGGCGTCGGGATCTGGGCCATGATTGCTACCTGAAACCGCTCGAGATCGGTCAGCGGGGCTTTTGAAGCGCGCCGGCCCGGCTCACCATAGCGGCCGCGCGGCTTCCTCCACGTGGGGATAGATCTCGTCCGCGATCCAGTAGCAGGTGAGCAGCAGGGCGAACAGTGTGCCGCCCGCCCAGAGCAGCCAGCGCCATTGCCGCCAGAGCGGCCGCCACTCCGAGGACTGCAGCAGCAGGTCGACCGGATACGCGGCGCAGTAGAGGACGTTCGCGATTGCCGCCAGCGCCAGCAGCATCAGGCCGCAGCGCAAGGTGAACGCCGGCTCGAAATGCGGCCACGTGAGGACGATCCACGCCACGGTAATGGACGCCAGCACCGCATTGTAGCCGAGGCGGCCGAGTTCCCAGAATTTCAGCGCGTCCCGGATAATTTCCGGGAACGGCGGGGTGGCGGGTGTGGTGGTCACGGTGTTTGGGTCGCTAGCCGGCCGGCACTTTTGGAGAACACCGGCCGGCGTTCGCACAGCCCCTGGCCCGAATGCCGGGCCGGAGGAATTTGTTTGTTCCGGTGGGCGGCGTTCAGGCCCGCGCCTCCTTGCCCGCCTCCTGGGCGAACCAGTCGACGTTGCGGGTGAAGAACATGATGGCGGCGAGCACAACGAAGAGCGAGGCGGTGCCGGCCAGCAACGCGTAGTCCTCCATCCGCAACACAACGTAGAGCACGCTGTGCTCAGCCGCCAGCAGCGCGGCGATCGAGCCGGCCCGAACGTAGCTGCGCAGGATCGTGATGCTGTAACAGACGATGAGAAGCGACGACGCCACCGCCGCGCCGACGTAGGCCCAGCCGGGCGCCAGCACCTCGCCGAACGCGAGCAGCGCGAGGTAGAAAAGACAGAGCGCCGCGCCCACCAGCCCGTAGTGCACCGCATGCAGCCGTAGCCCCGCCAGCGTCTCGAACAGGAAGAACGCCGCGAACACGAGCGTCAGCACGAGCACGCTGTGTTTCAGCGAACGCTCGACCATGCGGTAACCCTCAGCCGCGGCCACCGCGGGGTTGTAGGCCGACTGGGCGTCAATGCCCCGGGTCTGCGCGATGCGGACGTTCGCCGCCTCGCGGTTGGTAGCGCGCTCCTGCCGCAGGTTGTTGACGAGGCCGAGCGGCAGCTGGAGCAACAACACCAGCGCGGCGATGAAGAGCAGTTTAAGGGTGACGGTGTGACGCCGATTTTGAGTCAGCGCCGGCGGAGTCATGACAGGAGGTTGTGCGGAGTCCATGCCCCTACTCTGCCGGAGTCGTGTGAAGCCTTGATGAAGCGACGATGAAATCGGGCAAAATTCATTATCCGCTAATCTGCGCTGATTGACGCTAATCTTCAGAATGCCTTGTTCAGCATTAGCGCAGATTAGCGCAGATTAGCGGTTAACTTGCCTTGATTGGCACCCAGAACTCCGCCCGCGCGCCGCCCGTGGGCCGGTTGGCCAGCGTCGCGTCCCCGCCGTGCAGGTGGGCAATTTCGCGCACAAGCGCGAGGCCGAGCCCCGTGCTCTTCCGCTCCGTGCCCGGCCGCGGCAGCGAATAAAACCGCTCGAACACCCGCGCGAGCGCGTAGTCCGGCACACCCGGCCCGTGATCCTCCACGCTGAAGTTCACGCGCCCGGCCGCCGCGGCGCAGCGCACCACCACCTCGCTCCCGGCCGGCGAGAAATCCAGTGCGTTCTGCAGCAGGTTCACCAGCGCCTCGCGCAACAGCACGCGCTCGCCGTGCAGCGTGGCGGCGGCCCCCTCGCCCGTGAGTGTCACGCGGCCGGCGGCGAAAGCCGGCTGCATCAACGCCGTCACCTCCGTGAGCAGCGCGCCGGCCTCCACCGGCCCGGCTTGGCCAAGCGCCTTGCGCGCCTCGAGCGACGACAGCTCGAGCAGCCGGTCGACGATCTGCTGGATGCGCGCGGACTCACCGCGGATGTTCGCCATGAATTTCCTCCGCTGCTCCGCCGGCATGTCCTCGTCGAGCAGCTCGGCCGCGCCGCGGATGGCGGCGAGCGGCGCCTTCACCTCGTGGGCGAGCGCCTGCGTGTAGCGCTCGGCGTGCTGCCGGCCCTCGAGCGCATCGCGCATCTCCTCGAAGGCCTTCGCCAACGCCGCGATCTCCGTGGCGCGCGACGGCGGCGGCCGGACCGCGCGACCGTCCCTCACATTCTGCGCGTAGACCGTCAGGCGTTCGAGCGAGCGGGTCAGCCGGGCGGCGATCCACCAACCCGCCGCCATCATCAGCAGCGCAATGCTCCCGCTCATCCAGACGAGGCGCCAGCGGGCGCTGCTGATGCCCTCGGCCATGGTCGCCAGCGGCCGCCCGACGCCCACCCACCCGACCAATTCCTTGTTGAAGCGAACCGGCGCGAAGACGCGAAGCTCGTTGCCCACCACCGCGACGTTCGGCACCGAATAATTTTCCGACGCAATCTTGCCGCCGCCATACATCTCCCGCGCGTAGGTCTGCCCGACATCCCGCCCGGCGGCGTCGAAGATCACCCGGTCGTCCGGGCCGCAGGCAAAGACCCGCAGCACCTCCGTGCCCGGGGGCAGGCCGGCGAGCTTCTTTACCCAGTCCTCCCCCGCCGCCGTCGGCGTGGCATAGGTCGCGAGATACGCGGCGGTGTCGCCCAGCGTGCGCCGCATCGACTCCACGTAGCGCAGCCGCACATCGCGCAGCACCAGCGCCATCACACCCGCGAAACCGATCGCCGACGCGGCCACGTAGACGCCAAAGATGGCTGTGCGGATCCTCAAGTTTCCTCCCGCAACGAGTAACCCAGCCCGCGGTGCGTCACGATCGGATCGGCATCCGGCGCAGCCTCCCGAAGCTTGGCGCGGAGGGTCTTGATGTGCGCATCCACCGTGCGGTCCAGCGCCGCCCCGGGATCGTCCCACGCCGCCGCCATCAGCTGGTCGCGGTTGAACACACGCCCCGGCGAAGCCAGCAGCGCGCCGAGCAGCCGGTATTCGTTGCGCGTCAGGTCGAGCGCGGTGCCGCGATAGCTGATGCGGCACTTCCCCTCGTCGTGCTGCCAGATCGTCGAGGTCGCAATCGGCCCGCCATTGCTCCGGCGCAACACGGCGCGGACCCGGGCGGTGAGCTCCCGCGGACTGAACGGTTTGGCGAGGTAATCATCCGCGCCGAGCTCGAGGCCCACGACCTTGTCGATCTCGCCGCTGCGGGCGGTCAAGAAAATCACCGGCACCGCGTGCCGCCGGCGCAACTCGCGGCAGACATCGAAGCCGCTCATGTCGGGCAGGCCGACGTCGAGCACGACGAGGGCGACCGGCTGCAGGTTGAGCGCCGCGAGCGCGTCGCGTCCGGTGGTTTTCCAGAGCGGCTCGAATCCCTCCGTGCGCAGCGCGTACGTGATCGTCTCGGCGATGGCGGCCTCGTCCTCAACCACGAGGATCGTCTGGCGCGGGGATGGCATGCCCGCTTTGTGCCCGCGCCGGCGCGGGATGACAAGGCAGCTCTAGAGGTCGCCCTGCTCCGGACGGAGGATGATTTCCTCGACGACCGTGCGGCGGCTTTGGCGGTGGACATCAAGGATCGCGCGGGCGATGTCCTCGGCGGGCATGATGCGCTGCTCCTTCACGCCGGACTTGGCCCACGAGGGCGTCCACGTCGCGCCGGGATGCACGCAGGTCACGCGCACGCCCGTGCCCTTGGTCTCGGCACGCAGCACCTTGGCCAGGCCGGTGACGCCGAACTTCGCCGCACAATACGCCGCGCCGTTCGGGTAGGCCGACAGGCCCGCGATCGAACTCATGAAGAAGACATCGCCGCGCTTGCGTTTCAGCATCGCCGGCAGGAACACGTGGGTGACGAGGAAGGCGCTGCGGAGGTTCGCCGCGATGAGGCGGTCGAACTGCGCGACGGAGGTCTTGGCAAATGGCGCACCCTCGAAAACGCCGGCGTTGTTGATGAGGACATCGACCGGGCCGAAGTGGCTGGCCACGATCCGGGCCATCCGGTGCACCGATTTCTCCGCGCTCACGTCGCAGGGGAAAATCTCCACCTCCGTGCCCAGCTTGATGCACGCGCTCGCGACGGCGCGGAGCTTCTTCTCGTTGCGGGCAACGAGGGCGAGCCGGCACGGCTGTTCCGCCGCGAAAACCCGGGCAATGGCGGCGCCGATACCCTGCGAGGCACCGGTAATGAGGACGACGGGAAGTTTCGCGGCCATGATCAGCAGAGCAGCGAGCCGAAGTCCATGAAGTCGGCCGTGAAGCCGCCCTTCACCCCCTTGCAGACAACGCTCACGGCGTCGTGCGAGTGCAGCGACTCGAGGTGCGAGCAGGCGATGCGGAAGTCCGTGATGCGCCGGTCGGCGTTGAATTCCAGGTAGAGCAACCGGGCGGCGTCCTCGACGAACTTGAGGTAGGCGCCGTTGAGCTCGGCGAAAGCCTGCTCGTCCTCGCGTTTCACCATGACCTGCGTCTCGGTCTGCAGCGCCTTAACACAGAGAGCGTGCACATCCTCGATCCAGATCTTCTTCCCCTCGGCCTCCTCGAGCGTGATGCGCGCCTTGCTGCGCTGGGAGTGTGGCACGCCGTAGGCGCCGCGCTGGTCGCGCGCGTGCTCGGTGAGCTCGGCGGAGCACGGGCAGGCGGAGGAATAGACAAAGTCGAAGTGAATGAAGCGCCGGTAGCGGCCGTCGCGCGTCATGACGCCCTCGAAGGCCACGTCGTAGAACTGCCAGCCCTGAAGGTTCGTGCGGAGGCTAGTGCGCAGCATCGGGTAGGAAAACGAGATCTTCAGACGCGCGTCTTTCGTCTCCACCTTGCGCAGATAGCTCTTGAGGATCTTGCCCATCCACTCGCCGGTGGTGATGCCGTCCTTGTGCTCGTAGAAGGTCCGCATGATGCGGCTCATGTTGATGCCCTTCAGCTCGGCCTCGAGCGAAACGGTGCCGGTGACGCTCGTCTCAAGCGTGAGGGTCCGGCCGGCCTTGGTCCGGTATTTCAGCGGCAGTTTGAAATTGTGGATGCCGACCTGCTGGATCGGGATGTGCACACCCTGCACGGTCTCGTTGGCGACCTCCATCATGTCGGGCAGCGTGGCGCGGTAGGCGGCGGTCGGCTTGAACTTCCGGTCGTAGGCACGCTTGATCGGCGGTTCCTTGCCGCAGTTCGAGCGGTGCAAATACATTTGTTTCATGGCGTGGGGGCGGGTCGTTTTTGTCTTATTGGCCGCGGGGTGACGTAACCGCGGAAAATTTTCAGATGACGTCGGGGCCGTAGTAATCCGCGTAGTTGCGCGGGGTCTCGTAAAGCCGAACGGCGTGGAGGGCGGCCGGGGCCTTGATCTGCGGCTCGATCTGCGACCAGAACGCGATGACGAGGTTCTCGGTCGAGGGAATGATGTGCCGGAGGAACGGCACCTCGTCGTTGAGGTTGCGGTGGTCGCACGGGTCGACCACGGCCTGGTGCAGGAGGCGCTTCAGCTCGCCGAGGTCCATGATGTAGCCGGTCACGGGGTCGGGCACGCCCTTGAGCGTGACCTCGAGGACGTAGTTGTGGCCGTGCCAGTGCGGGTTGGTGCAGAGGCCGTATTGCTTTTTATTCCAGGCCTGGCTCTTCGCCGGGTTATAGAGCCGGTGCGCGGAGTTGAAGTGCACCTGGCGGGTGATGAACACCGTGCCGGTGAGGGCGCGCACGGACTGCGGGCGCTTTTTTCGACTGGAGGCCGGCTTGGGCATGGAGGGCCAAGGGAAGCCAGATTCCGGCGCGGGTCAACCCCCGGCGCATGCGCCAAAATAACCATTGCCCGCGCCCGGCGCGCGCCGCTCAATCGCCGCGATGCCCCTCCGGTTCCGCATTCTTGGCAGCGGCAGCAGCGGCAACGCCGCCCTGCTCCAGACCGACGACACCCGTGTGCTCGTCGACGCCGGCTTTTCCGCGAAGAAGCTGGGCGAGCTGCTCGCGGCCGCCGGCGAATCCTTCGCGCGCATCGACGCCATTTTTCTGACGCACGAGCACGGCGACCACGCCGCGGCCCTCACGGGCCTGGCGCGGCAGCCGCACATCCAGGTCTTCGCCAACCGCGCCACGGCCGAGGCGGTGCAGCGCAACCTGAAGCACCGCATCGACTGGCACCTGTTCGAGACCGGCGCGACGTTCCGCTTCCGCGACTTCGAGGTCGCGAGCTTCGCCGTGCCGCACGACGCGCAGGATCCCGTCGGCTTCCTCATCGCGCACGGCCACGGCGACCTGCTCTCGCCGCGCCACAGTCTCGCCTGGCTGACCGACCTCGGCCACGCGCCGGCCCACGTGCGCGAGCGCATCCGCGAGGCCGACGTGCTGGTGGTCGAGGCCAACCACTGCCCCGTGATGCTCGAGGCCGACACGAAGCGCCCGTGGGCGACCAAGCAGCGCATCAGCGGCCGGCACGGCCATCTTTCCAACGCGGCCGCGCGCGAGCTCCTCGAGTCGGTCGCCGGCGCGCGCTGGCGGCATGTGTTCTTCGCGCACCTGAGCCGCGACTGCAATTCCCTCGCGGCGGTGGAGGCCGAGTGCGGTCCGGCGCTGGCGGCCCTGCGCTGCGGGTTCTCCGTCGTGGCGCCCGGCGAGGGCACGCCGGTCTACGAGTTCACCTGAACAGCGGCTCAGTGGGTGTGCCCCTTCTTCAGGCTCCGGCGGTGCGCGATGCTATACATGAGCCCGGCGCCCATTAGGCCAAAGGGCACCTGATAATAGAAGTAGTAGTCCCAGCCGAAAGTATCGAGGACCCAGCCCAGCCCCTTGATCGCCAGCGCCGCCCCGAAGTATTGGAACGCATCGATGACACCCGAGGCGAACGCCGCCATCTTGCGCCCGCCGATGTCCATCGCCGCCGCCGGCCCGAGCAGCGAATGCGTCGAGTTCACCGTGAAGGCGATCAGCACGAAAAAGGCGAGCGCCCAGTTCACCGACGTCACGCGCGTGGCCGCCAGCGTGACCAGGACCTGGAGGAAATAGATGCCCGCGGCGACCGGCGCCCGCCGCGATTGGAAGAAGCGGTCCGACACCCAGCCGGAGAGCAGCGAGCCCGACGAGGCGGCGACCGGGATCAGGAAGCCGAGCCACTGGAATTTCGACCCGGTCATGTTGAGGTGGTGCACCTCCTGGAAAAACCGCGGGAACCACTGGTCGATGCTCTGCCGGACCGCGCCGGTGCAGGCATAGGCGAACGCCATGATCCAGACGATCCGATTGCTGACGATGTGCCAGAAGACCACGCGGATCTCGCCAATGATGCTGATGTCGGCGTGGTCGGCCTCGCCGGGGAAAACCTCCCGGAAGCCGCACTCCTCGGGCGTGTCCTTGACGGTCAGCGCCATGATCACCGCCACCAGCGAGGCCACGCCGGCCGGGATCCAGAACAGCCAGCGCCAGTGCTGCGGCGGCACGTGCCACATGCCGAGGAAGACGAACCCCGCCAGCAGCGCCGGCAGCAGGCTGTTCGCCAGGAGCCGGCTGAGGTTGATCATGCAGCCGAAGATGCCCGCAAAGGTGCCGCGCTCGCGCTCGCTGAACCACGCGCTGTTGATCTTGATGAAGCCGGGCGCGCCGAACGACTGGATGTAGCCGTTGAGGCCCCACAGCAGGGAGAACAGCGAAAGCATGCCCCAGAACGACGCCGCGCCGAACAGCAGGTTGACGAGCACGGTGCCGGTCGCGCCGATCAGCATCGCGCGCTTGCCCCCGATCCGATCGGTCAGGAGGCCGTTGATGATCTGGCCGCAGCCGTAGGCGACGAAATTCCACGCGAGAATCGTGCTCATGTCCGACTTCGTGAAGTGAAACTCCTCGGCGATGGACTTGTTCGCGTAGGAAAAATTGTAGCGGCAAAGGTAGTAGCTCGTGTAGGTCAGGCCCACCATTGCCCAGTTCAATCCGCGCCGCGGCCGGAAGCCCTCCGGTAACCGCTGCCGCTTGGCGGGGCGGTCGAGGGAAGCGGCGGGATTACCCATGAACGCACTGATTTAGGCCAAACGGCCCGCAGTGCACGAACATTTTGCCCAAACGTAACAGAACGCGGCGCGCGGGTCAGGCTGCGGGCTTCTTTTCGTGTTCGTCGATGTATTTGCGCGTGGCCGCGGGCAGCTCGTTCCAGATGCGCCAGGCGATGATGCCGCCCGCCAAGGCGAACGGAATGAGGAAAATCGGCCACCACTGCCAGCTGTGATACCTGAAGGACGGATCCGTCAGGAACCCCACCGCGAACGACTGGATCGTGCTGCCAAGGTAGACGCAGCCATCAACGATCCCGGAGCAGGTCGCCGTGGCCTTGCGCCCGCCAAAGTCCGCGGCGGCCGTGCCCGACATCAGCGAATGGACGCCGGTCACCGCCGCGACGATCATGAGCGCGGACAGCGCGACCAGCACGGGCAGCGCGAAGAGGTTCATCGCCATCACCGAGGCCATCAGGAGCATGAATGCGCAGAAAATCGCCGCCGGCGGCCCGCGCCGCGACTGGAAAAACTTGTCGGAGATCAGGCCGCCCGCGAAACCGCCGACGATGCCGAACATGCAGAGCAGCAGTCCCCAGTTGCCCCTGAACCATTCTGCGCCGATCTGCGGCACCTGCTTCCCGAAGATCGGATACCATTGCATGATGCCATTGCGCAGCACGCCGGCCGTGAGCTCGACGCCACCGAGCAGCAGCATGAGCGGGTTGAGGAAGACCTTTTTCAGCAGGTCCATCGTGGAATATTCCTCGTGCATGTGGCCGGACGAGGCGTCGTGGGTGTCGAGATACGGGAATCCGGCCATCTCCGGCGTTTCCTTGATCAGCCAAAAATCCAGTATCGCCCAGATCGCGAGGATGATCGCGGGAATGAAAAACACCGCCCAGGTCGCGTCGATGGTCGAGCCCGCCGGCACGAACCAGTCCCGCAGGAGGCGCGACAGGCCGTTCGGGATCGCCTGCGCGCTCACCTTCGTCATGTCGACGATGGCCTGGCCCCAGTCGAAGGCGAAATAGACGCCGAACGAGATCAGCGTCCCGAAGATCGCGCCGAACACGCCACGCTCGCGGACGTGGAACCAGTTCGCCTTGACCTTGATGATCGAGACCGCGCCGTAGCTCTGGAAATACATGTTGAGCGCATAGAGCGCGGAGAGCGGCCAGAACAGCGGGATGTTCGTGCGGCCTGTCACCACCAGCCACACGATGACGCCCATCGCTGTGTTGGCCACCGCGGCCCCCAGCACCGCGATCAGGATGCCCTTCTTGCCGCCGATCTTGTCCACGAGCGGCCCATTGACCAGGAATGAAAACGCATACACGCCTGTGCCGATGCCGAAGATCATCCCGAAATCCTTGTTCGACATGAGCGTGTCGAGGGCGTTCTTCGCCACCGTCAGGTTATAGCGTCCCATGTAGAGGAACGAGTAGGACATCCCCAGCGGAAACCAGTTGATGAAGCGCCGGCTCAGGAACCAGGGCCCGTGCTTCATCGGGTTGTTGTAGAAATAAATCCCGATGACCGTCAGCAGGACAACGAAGACGAGGGCCAGATCCATAAATTACAGGGGAAAGGTGCGCGCGGCGGACAACACGCGGGCACCATAGGTCGCAACGCACCCAAGGCACGCCGAAAAGGTTCCGCTCATGTTAATTTACCTGGACGGCCCGCCCTTATGCCCGGGTTTTGCTTTGCCGCACGGCAAGGGAGCTGCTTCCCTCCCCCGCCATGCCCGCCACCAACCGCCGGACCAAGATCATCGCCACCCTCGGCCCCGCCACCGAGAGCGAGGAGATGCTCGTCAAGCTGATCCAGGGCGGCGTCGACGTCGTGCGGCTCAACATGGCGCACGCCAAGCACGATTGGACCCGGATGATCATCCGCCGCATCCGCGCCGCCTCCAAGACCGCCGGCCGCGAGGTCGCCGTCATGATGGACATCAAGGGCCCCGAGATCCGCACCGGCGACCTTGAGGTGCCCATCGAACTCAAGCCCGGCGAGATCTTCGACTTCACCGTCAAACCCGGCGCCGGGCGGTCGGGCGGCGAGGAAATCCGCTCCGTCGACGTCAACTACCGCGACCTCGTCAACGACATCAAGGTCGGCGACACCGTGCTGGTGGACAGCGGCCTGATCCGGCTCGAGGTGCTGTCGAAGGACGACGCCCACATCCGCTGCCGCGTGCTCACGCCCGGCTCGCTCACCTCGCGCCGCCACATCAACCTGCCCGGCGTCAAGGTCAACCTCCCCTCCTTCACCGCGAAGGACCGCGCCGACACGCTCGTCGGCATCGCGGAGGGCGTGGACTTCATCGCACTCTCGTTCGTGCGCGAGGCCAGCGACGTCGAGTTGCTCCGCCTGTTCCTGAAGGAGAACAAGTCCCGCGCCCGCATCGTCGCCAAGATCGAGGACCAGTCTGCGATCGACAATCTCGACGACATCATCCGCGCCACCGACGTCCTCATGGTGGCGCGCGGCGACCTCGGCATTGAAGTGCCGCTGCGCGAGCTGCCCGTCATCCAGCGCCGCGCCGTGCGCACCTGCCTCGCCATCGGCCGCCCCGTCATCATCGCCACGCACATGCTCGAGTCGATGATCAGCCAACCGATGCCCAGCCGCGCCGAGATCACCGACGTAGCCAACGCCGTCTACGAGCAGGCCGATTGCGTGATGCTTTCCGGCGAGACCACCATCGGCAAATATCCGCTCGAGTGCGTCGCGATCCTGGACTCCATCGCGCGCCGCATCGAGGAGGAGCAGGCTACCGACATCCCCGAGCCCGCCGTGTTCATCCAGGAACGCATGAAGGTTTTCCGCGCCGCCGTCGTGCTGGCCAACGAGTTTCCCCGCTCGCTCATCCTCGTGTTCACCCGCCACGGCACCAATGCCGCCGGCATCGCCGCGCACCGCCCGCCGCGCGCACCCATCCTGGCCGTCACCGACAGCGTTGAGACGCTGCGCCACCTCCGCATGGTGCGCTCGGTCGAGCCCTACTTGCTCCAGGAGTTCGGCGATCCCGAGGCTACGATCGAGCGCGCCACGGCCTCGCTGCTCAAGCAGGGCCGCATCGCGCCAGGCGACAAGCTCGTCATCGTCTCGGACGTGCAGGCCAAGGATCGCCGCATTGACAGCATCCAGCTGCGGTCGGTGGAATAAGTTCACCCCATGAAACGCCTTCCCGCCTTCCTAGCGGCGCTGGGCCTCGCCGCCGCAGCGTCCGCCCAACCCGCCCCGACGATGGCGCAGGCCGCTACCGCCAAAGCGGTGGCGCCCAAGGCCCACTTTCTCGCGTCCGCCGACCTCGACCTCACGGCACTGCTGCCCGCGCCGCCCGCGCCGGACTCGCCCGCGACCCGCGCCGAGCTCGACGCGGTCTTCGCGCTGCAGGCGGCCCGCACCCCGGCGCAAGCCGCCCGCTGCCGCCAGATCGAGGGGGAGGATATTTTTCTGTTCGGCTCGGAGGTGCTCGGCGAATGGTTCACCGCGGCCAACCTGCCGCAGACCGCGCAATTTTTTACCGCGGTGCGCGAGGACTTCGGCCCGATCAACCGCGCGGCCAAGGCCGTGTGGCCGCGGCGCCGCCCGCCGTTCGCGGACGCCCGCATCAAGCCCTGCGTGGATTTCACCGACACCGGTGCCTACCCGAGCGGCCACGGCATCCAGTCCGCGCTGTGGGCCGGGCTGCTGGCGGAGATTTTTCCCGACCAGGCCGCCGGTTTCCGGCAGCGCGCGGAGGAGACGCTGCGCTACAAGCTTCTTTCCGGCGTGCATTATGCCAGCGACCTCGCGGCCGGCCGCGTCGTCGGCGAAGCCATGGCCCGCGAGCTGCTGAAAAATCCTGCCGTGCGGAAAATCCTCGGGCAGCTCCGCGCGGAGGCCACGCCCCACCGGCGGAAAAAAGCGGCCTAGCGGCGATTTCCGGTAACCGGTCGCAATTCCGGCGGTTTTGAAGAGGCACACCCGCTTTTCGGGTTTCCCTGCCCAAGAATCCGTCCTTGAGTCCTTGAATCCCCCTATGCGTCCCTTTTCCCTCCTGGCGGCGGCGATTGTCGTGCTGGCGGCCACCACCTTGCGCGCCGCGCCGTCGCTCGAGGTCCATCCCACAACCACGCCGCCGAAAATTGACGGCGTCATCAGCGAGGGCGAATGGGCCGGCGCTGCGCACAGCGAAGCCTTCACCATGGTGGAACCCACCGAGGGCGGCGCGGTCACCGAGCGCACCGAGTTCTGGGTCACTTACGACGCCGACACCGTCTACGTCGCCGTCCGCGCCCATGATTCCGCGGGCGCGCCGGGCGTGCGCGCCTACTCCATGCAGCACGACCAGGACAATGGCTCCGACGACATCGTCCGCATCGTGTTCGACACCTTCCACCGGCAGAACGACGGCTATTACTTCGCCCTCACCGCCGCGGGCGGCAAGCACGACGGTCTCATCCAGAACAAGGAGGACGCCAACGACCAGTGGGACGCCATCTGGCTCGGCCGGACGACGATTGACGCCGGCGGCTGGAGTGCCGAGTTCGCCATCCCGGTCAAGTCGCTGTCCTTCGACCCCGCGAATTCCACCTGGGGTTTCAACGTCGCACGGGCGGTCCGCCGCAAGCAGGAGGTCATGCGCTGGACGGGCATCTTCCGCAACCGGCCCACCATCGCGCTGCCGCTGCTCGGCGACCTGCGGGGCCTCACCGGGCTCCGGCAGGGCCGCGGAATCGACCTGAAGCCGTTCGCCAGCCTCACTCGGCACTCGGCGCCCGCGCCCGGCGAAAAGAAACTCGATTTCAAGCCCGGCCTCGACCTTGTCTGGCACGTCACGCCGTCGCTGGCCGCCACGCTCACCGTCAACACCGACTTCGCCGACGCCGAGGTCGATGAGCGTCAGGTCAATCTCGGCCGCTTCTCACTCTTCTTCCCGGAGAAGCGCGCGTTCTTCACGCAGGATGCCTCGCTGTTCACGTTTGCCGGCCTCATGGACAATCCGCTGCCATTCTTCTCCCGCCGCATCGGCCTCGCCGACGACGGTTCCAAGGTCAACCTCCTCGCCGGCGCCAAGGTCACCGGGCGCGCCGGCCCTTGGACCGTCGGCCTGCTCGACGTGCAGATTGAGGATCACGCCGGCGTCGACTCCAAGAACCTGCTCGTCGGCCGCGCGGCGTTGCAGGTGCTGGACGAGTCGAGCGTCGGTGTCGTCTTCACCCATGGTGACCCGCGCAGCAACGGCGAAAACACGCTGGTCGGCACCGACTTCAACTACACCAACAACCACGTGTTCGGGAGCAAGAGCCTCAGCGCGCATGCCTCCGTGCAGTTCACGGACTCCGACTATGCGCGCGGCCAGGGGACAGCCGCCACCCTTTCCCTCTTCTATCCCAACGATCCGTTTGAATTCTATTTTTTCTCCAGCCGCATCGACGGCAAGTATGACCCGGCGCTCGGCTTCGTGTCCCGCACCGGGGTCGAGGAGGTTTTCCAGCAGGCCGGTTATACCTGGCACCCGGTGACCCCGTGGGTGGACCGCGTGCAACTGAATGCCCAGCTCGATTGGGTCATGGATTTGCATGGGCGGGTCGTGGCGTTGGACCACGACCTCCCCTCCCTCTCCTTCCGCACCCCCGCCGGCGACCGGTTGCACCTGCAATATTCCCGCACGGCCGACCGGCTGGATGAACCCTTTGCCATCCGGCCCGGCATTGTCATTCCCGTGGGCAACTACGGCTGGGGCCGCTTCACGGCCGACTACAACACGACCAAGTCGCGCCCCGTCAGCGTAGCCCTATCGATGCGCGACCAGGGCTTCTATGCCGGCCACCGCCGCGATTATGGCGGCGGGGTGGAGTGGCGGCCCTCGCGCTTTTTCTCCACCAGCCTGAACTGGCAAGTCCGCCAGATCCGCATGCCCCAGGGGAATTTTGCGGTGCGGATCGGCAGCTGGAATGCCGTCTACACCTTCACGCCCGACCTGCAGCTCAGCCTGCTGGGCCAATACGACAATTTCTCCGATTCCCTGGGAGTGAACTTCCGCCTCAAGTGGATCGTCCAGCCGGGCAACGAGCTGTTCTTCATCGTCAATGAGGGCTATGACACCTCGCTCGACCGCTTCCGCCCCACGCAGAACGACACCTCGATGAAGGCCGCGTGGAACTTCCGTTTCTGAAGGTGGGCGCCGGTTTCCACACCGGCGACCACCTCAGTCCCCCATCCTGGCAAACCGCGGCACGCGCTTCCCGCCCGCCTCGACCGTCTCCGTGAACATCGCCGCCGGCCGCACGAACAATCCGCCGTCGCCATACAAAGCCTCGTAAACCACGAGCCATTCGCGCGTCTCCGAGTGCAAGGCCAGTCCGACCACGCGGTAATTGTTGTTCTTGTAGTGGCGGTAAAGCCCCGGCCGGGGCTCGGCGGGCTTGGGCGGCATGTGTTCCATATTTCTGAGCACACTCTCCCGCCTGCCATCGGGCAAGCCTCCCTCCTTGCCTCTTTTGCTATTCTGTCCTCTGTCTTCTGACCTCTGTCCTCTGCCATGTCCCTTCCCCCCATTCCCGTCACCGTCCTCACCGGCTTCCTCGGCGCCGGCAAGACCACCCTGCTCAACCGCATCCTCACGGAGCAGCACGGCAAGAAGATCGCCGTCATCGAGAACGAGTTCGGCGAAGTCGGCGTCGACAACCAGCTCGTCATTCAGTCCGACGAGGAGATCTTCGAGATGAACAACGGCTGCATCTGCTGCACCGTGCGCGGCGACCTCCTCCGCATCCTCACGCGCCTCATGAAGCGCAAGGACCGGCTCGACGCCATCCTCATCGAGACCACCGGCCTCGCCAACCCCGCGCCCGTCGCGCAGACCTTCTTCAGCGACCCGGAGATGAAGGAACAGTTCGCCCTCGACGCCATCGTCACGCTCGTCGACGCCAAGCACATCCTCCTCCACCTCGACGATTCGCCGGAGGCCCTTAAGCAGATCGCCTTTGCCGACGTCATCATCCTCAACAAGACCGACCTCGTCACACCCGTCGAGCTCGCCGCGCTCGAGCAACGCCTGCACACGATCAACGCCGTCGCGAAGATCCACCGCGCCAACAACGCCGACGTCGCCATCGACAAGGTCATCGGCATCGGCGGCTTCAACCTCGATCATGCCGTCGAGATCGACCCCAAGTTCCTCGAGACCGAGTATCCTTTCGAGTGGGCGGGCGCCTACGAGCTCGCTGCCGGCATCCACGAGCTGGCCATCGGCCACCATGATCATGACCACGGGCACGACCATGACCACGAGTGTGGTGACGAATGCGGGCACGACCACAACTCGCTCGACGTCGTCATTGCCCCCGTGAAAAGCGCCACGCCCGCCGATCTCGAGGCCATCATCAAGTCCACCGTCCTCGCGTTCTCCGACTGGGAGAAGAATACGCCGGCCGGCGAGACCATCGCCGCCGACGGCAAGATGCACCGCCTGAAACTCCACGATGAACACGGTCATTTCGCCGTGAACATTGAAAAGCCCGGCCACTACGTCCTCTTCACCGGCCACGATGTGCCGACGCACCTGCACGCCCCGGGCGGCGACATGCTCCGCTATGGCTGGGACAGGGCCTTCCGCCATGAGCACTCGCACGACGAGGAAGTATCATCGGTCGGCATCAGCGTCGACGGCGAGCTCGACGGCAAGAAGCTCAACGAGTGGATCTCGAAACTCCTCGCGGAGAAGGGCGGCGACATCTACCGCATGAAGGGCGTGCTGGTCGTGAAGGGCACGAAGAAACGCCTCGTCTTCCAGGGCGTGCATATGCTCTTCGACGCGAAGTTCGACCGCGAGTGGAAGGACGGCGAGAACCGCACGAACACCCTCGTCTTCATCGGCAAGAACCTCGACCGCGCCGCCCTGACCGAGGGCTTCAAGGCCTGCCTGGCCTGAGCTGAACCGATCTTGGCGGGCTCGCGTCCCCGCGCTGCCTCAAAGCTCGTCCGCCCGCACGCGCAGCGCCCGCGCCTGCTCGGCCCGCTTCTTCGCCTTCTCGACGCCGAGCGCGTCGAGCCCCAACGCGTTGGCGACGGCGAGCACGGTCCCGACGCCGCAGAACGGGTCGAAAATAATCTTCGCCCCCGCCTGCTCCCGCGCAAACCGCACCGCGTGGCCCGCCGCCCGCACCCCCATCGCGCGCACCCATTTCTGCTCCCCGGCATCCGCAATCACATCCGGGATCGGCAGCACGTCCGGACACTGCAGCGCCCGCGACACCGCGATCAGGTGCGTGAACCCCGGCCGGCCCGCCGTGAGCATCCCCGCCGGCCGCCGCAGCACGATCTTGTGGAACAGCACCCGCGCGCCCACCGCCTCCGCCGCCCGCATTACCAGCGCGCCCTTGTCGATCCATTCCCCGCTACACTTGATGTCGCTCTGGAAAAAGACTGCTGCGCTTTCGTCCGGCACCGATTCCACCACGAGGCGCGCCGCCTCGAGGAACCACGCGCGCCATGCCGGCAGCGCCAGCCCGACTTCCGAGACATCCGGCAGCGACGTCACCGCGCAGGCGCCCGCGATGCGCCTCCGCGCCCGCATCCACGGGATCGCATCCGCGCACTCCACCACCCGCTTGGGCTCGTCCGGCATGGCTCCACCTAGCGCCAAGTCGCGCCGCAAGTAAAGCCGCCGGCCGACTCACCGCTTGACCCCGTCCCGGCGGGACACGAGCTTTCCGTCGCGCCCATGTCGCTCCCGCGCCCAACCCTTTTCATCAGCTACGCCTCGGAGGACCGCCCGGCTGTCCTCCTGCTGCGCAATGCCTTGGAGGCCGCCGGGCTCGATGTCTGGTATGACGCCAACGAACTCGGCGGCGGCGACGCCTGGGACCAGAAGATCCGCCGCCAGATCCGTGACTGCGACTACTTCATGCCGGTGATCTCCGCGACCACCGAGCGCCGCAAGGAAGGCTACTTCCGCCGCGAGTGGCGCCTCGCCGCCGAGCGCACGATGGACATGGCCGACGACGTCATGTTCCTGATCCCCGCCGTCCTCGACGACACCAGCGAGGTCGGGGCGCGCGTGCCCGAGAAATTCCTTACCGTGCAATGGCTGCGCGTCCCCGGCGGCCAGCCGACGCCCGCGCTGGAGGCCGTGGCCGCCCGCATCGCCACCGGCGACCACTCCGTGCCGCCGCCACTCGACCGCCCCCCGCCGGTCAACCGCCCGCGCGTGGCCACCACCGCGCCGTTCGGCAAACCGGAGGCCGACGGCCCGCCGCCGATGCCGCCGTTCCCCCACCTGGGCGACAATCACAACCTGGGGCACCGCGTGAAATTCTTCGCTGAGGTCATCTGGTGGGCCCTCGCCGCCGGCTGGCTGCTGTTCAAGCGCGCCCCGCGCTGGCTCCGCATCATTATCACCATTTGGTTTGTGATCTGGGGCTTCTCCGTCGCCCAGTGCAACCGCTCCCAGCCGACTCCAGCCGGCCCGCCCAAGGTCTCCGCCTCCGACAAGGCGGAGGCCCGCAAGGCCCTGCGGGCCACCGCCGAAAAATTCGCCCAGTTCGGCAACAAGCCCGGGGAGAAGCCCGGCGACAAGCCCGGCGCCCTGGCCGAGATCGCCCGCAGCATCGCCGCCGAGCTGAAGGACGCCGATAACAGCGACAAGAAGATCGTCGTCGTGCCCTTCAACCTCGGGGTCACCAACGAGGCCGACGCGAAGTTTCTCGGCGATGTCTTTACCCCGCTCTATGGCCGGCTCGCGGTCGCGCATCCCGGCGAGACCGGCCTCAGCACCAAGCTGCCGCCACCGCTCACGGACGAGGCGCTCATTGCGCTCGGCCAGAAACTCGATGCCGGCTACGTGCTCGGCGCGCACCTCACCACGGAAAACGGCGCGAGCACCCTCATTTTGCTGCTCGTGAAGGTGGAGGATGCCTCCATTGCGTGGACCGCCCGGTATCCGGTGGCCGCCAGCGACCCGACGACGGTCGCAGAGCAGATCGCGACCAGCGTGCTCGCCGCCGTTGCCGCGAAATAATTCCCGTCCGCCCCCCCCGCGTTCCCGGTCAGCCACCATGCAATTTGCCAAACACTGGGCCGCGACCCTCGACGACTACGTCATCGACCTCGCGTGGTCGCCGGATGGCACGACGCTCGCCGCCGCTTCCGCCGCCGGGGGCAGCACGCTCTATGCTGCGACGACCGGCGCGGTGCAGCACGCGCTGGCCGGACACGACGAAGGCGCAAACGCGCTGGCCTGGTCCCCCGACGGCGCGCTGCTCGCAACCGGCGGCCAGGACGGCAAGGTGAAGCTGTGGCATCCCGCCAGCGGCGCACTCGTGCACGAAGCTTCGCTCGGCCACGCCTGGGTCGAGCACCTCGCGTGGCTTCCGGTTCGGAGGATAGGGAACGGAGGCCAGAGAACTGAGAATCTGTTGTTTGCCGCGGCCGGGAAAAAACTCGTCGCGCTCAAGGCGGACGGTGTCATCGCGCACACCTTTCCCGACGCACCCAAGACAATCAGTGCGCTCGCCCCTGCTCCGTCCTCTGTCCTCCGTCCTCTTTCCCCTGTAATCGCCGCGGCGTGCTTCGGTCATGTGGTCGTGTGGGACGCGGCGGACTTCACCGCGCAGAAAGAGTTCCCCTACGGCAACGCCATCCTCGCGCTCACGTGGTCACCCGACGGCCGCTGGCTGGTGGCCGGCTGCCACGATAACGCCGTGCACCTCTGGGCGCCGGCCGAGGACCTCGAGTTGCACATGAGCGGCTACGAGACGAAGCTTGCGGAACTCTCGTTCAGCCAAGACTCGAAGTGGCTCGCCACCGGCGGCGGCAAGGATGCCTGCGTGTGGGACTGCACCGGCGCCGGCCCCGAGGGCCGCGAACCGCTCCTGCTGCCGCAGACCGCGCGCACGACGGCCGTCGCCTTTCAGCATGCCCACAGCCTGCTCGCCACCGCCGATGCCGGCGGCGCGTTCACGCTCTGGGGGCCGACCCGCAAGAATCCCATGGTCGCCGAGGTGAAGATGCCGGCCGCCGCCACGAAGTTCGCCTGGCGCGCCGACGATGCGCTCCTCGCCGTCGGCACGGCGAAGGGCCAGGTCTTCGTGTTCAAGACCGAGGCCTGAGCGCCCTCAGGCCGCCACCGGCCCGCCGCCTTTCCCCGCCGGCGGATAATACCGGAGGACGAGGCATGTGATCACGACCAGCGCCGCCACGCCGGGCAGGCTGAAGATCACGCTCTGCACCGCCCAGGTCAGCGGCGGACGCCCACCGATCAGGGCCGGGATGAGCAGCGCGGCCAGCAGCGACAACGCCATGCCGGCAAAGTAGGCGGGAATCGCCACCAGCCAGCGGACGAACGTCGCGTTGAGCAGCAGTGGCACGACCAGGACAAAAACCAGCAACTGGATCATGATCACGATCGCGCCCAGCGGCGCGGGATGTCCCGTGAGCGCCCAGTTGAGCCACGGCGCCAGCAGCGCGACGAGCCAGCCGGTCTCGCGTCGGCCCCAGAGCGCGGCGAGCAGCGGCGCATAGAACATCGGCAGCAGCCGCGCGCCGAGCCGTGACGTTTCCGGCACGGGCAGCAGGTGCATCAGAAACGGAAACAGCACCGAAAGGGTAAGCAGGATCCCCAGTTCACGCGGGCGCGAGACCGTGAGGAAGCGCGGCAGCGGGCGGGCGATGGCGACGGGGCCGGACATGACGGGGCAGACTGGGCGTCCGCCGCCTAAAAATCCACCCCGAAGAGCAGCTTGAGGCGCGTATAGTCCTGCGCCGTGCCGTCGGGGCTGCCGCGGCGGATCTCATGCCGGATGGCGGTGCTGAGCGTCTTGGTGAACTTCTTGGTCAGCTCCACGCGATTTTCCCAGCCTTCGGCCGCGGAGGCAAACGAGTAGTAATAGACGCCGCGCTGTGTGATCAGCACGCTCCACGGCAGCTTGAGCTCGTTCTCGATGAAGGCGGATTCCGCCGTGCGCGAGTCGTGCGCGTCGCCCGGCGCGATGCTCCATACGTCGAAAAGGTTCTCGGAGACCCCCGCGCGCACCTTGGCCCGCGCCGTCGCCAGCAGGCTCATGCCCGCGCCGATCTCCTGCTGCATCAGCAGATAGTCGCTGGGCACGCCGGCGCGGAAGCTCGCCCGGTTCCACTCCAGCACCGGCCGGTAGAGCACAAACTTCTTCTGCGGGAAATCATGCCGCCAGAGCCCGTCGGCCTTCAGCGTGTCGGTCGTCGTCCGCCCGTTGGTGCTGTTGAAGTCATAGCGACCCTTCAGCTGCACCTCCTCCGTCTGCCATTTGCGCTGCAACTGGAGTTCTGCCGACAGGTTGCTCCGGTCCGCCGTGTCCGTGACCACCTCCGTCGAGAAGGCGAACCGGCCGGTCCAGGGCTTGAAACTCGCGTGCAGCCGGGCGGCCAGCCGCGCGAGCGAGGCCGTGATGCGGGCCTCCGCGGCGCTTTCGCCGTTGGCGGCGGCGGGTGGCGCCGCCGGCTCAACCGGCCCGGCGACCACCGCGGCCGGTCCGACCGACTTGCCCGCGAGGATCACCTCGGCCCCGGCCGCCGGCACCCTCAGGAGGCCGAAGCGGTCGGACTGGAACACCACGGTGTCCGCTGTCCGTTCGACGAGCCGGCCCTGCACCCGGTCGCCATCCGGGTAGACGAGCACATCGCGGGCGGACACGGCCGGCTCGGCGGCGCGCACCGACCCGCCGGCGGCGAGGCCAAGGAGCAGGACAGCCAGGAGCCGGTGGCGAAATTTCAGGAGCGGGCGCATGGTGCTGCCTTCGACGTATCCGACCGGCCGTTGTTTCAAAGTTTTTTCGGTGCGCCGCGGAAAATTTATCCCCGCGGTTATGTCACAAAGAAAAACGTGCGCGGCCGGGCGGGGCCTGATGCTTATGAACCCGCGGGCTTGCAAGTGACCCGGGTTGCCCTTTGTTCATCGCGGTCACCGCAATGCCGCACGCCACCACACCGGCCACCCTGCCTTCGCCCAGCCTGTTGATCGCCGTCACCGGCGGTCCCGGCTCGAGCAAGACCCATCTGCTGGCCGAACTGGCCGCCGCCCAGCTGGCCCGCGGCCAGCGCGTCGAAGGGGTGCTCGCCCTCGCCGTCGGCCGCCGGGTGCCGCACGAGGGCGCCAACGAATACTGGCTGCGCCTGATCGGCACCGGCCGGGAACTGAGCTGGGCCGTGCGCGACGAAAGCCTGAACCCGCCGTATTATTTCGAGCCCGAGACCGAAAAGAAGCTGCAGACCTGGGCCGCGCGTCTGGGCTCGTTGCCGCCGGCGCCGCTGCTCCTCCTTGATGAATTCAGCAAATTCGAGGCGAAGGGTCAGGGCCTGATGCCGCTGTGGCCCGTGCTCGCGGCCAGCGCCCCGCACGTCGTGGTGATCGCCGTGCGCGAGGGACTGGTCGGGGAGATCGAGCAGGTGCTCGGGCGGAAATTCGATCTCTGTATTCCATCGAGCGACCCTGCCGCGCTGTCGCGGCTGGGCCGCGCCTGCGAGGATTTCGGCGAGTGGACCCGGATCGGCCTCTACGGCGGCGCCTCGGGCGGACTCGAGATGACCATTGGGTCGGCGTTGCATGCCTTGAAGCTCCCATCCGGCCTCGTGATGTCCTCGCTGCAGGCGGCGATGATGGTCTTCGCCGGCACCGGGTTGAGCCAGCCGGGCCGGGTCGTGTGGGTGCCGTTCATCTCGGGCGGCCTCAAGGCCCTCTCGCCCGCGGGCAACCGCCTGCGGCCCATGCTCGCCATCATGGTGCAAGGCCTGCTGTTCGGCGCCTCGGTGCAGATGCTGGGCTGGAACTTTGTTGCCCTCGGGCTCGGCGGGGCGCTGGTCGGCGCGTGGGCGGCGTTGCAGGGATTTTTCCTGCAATACCTCCTGCTCGGCCAGGACCTGGTCAAGGCCTACGACACCGCCGTGCTGTGGCTCGCAGACCGGTGGCACATCTCCGCGCCGGGCCTGCCGTGGCTGGTGGGGGCGTGGGCTGTGTTGCACGCGCTGGTCGCCGCGGGATCCGCCCTGACGGCGTGGAAGCTCAAACAGCCGCCCGCCGCCCTGCAGGAGCTCATTGAGCAGGAAAATCTTTCCACCCCGCCCCTGCCTGTCCGGCGCGGCTGGCAGCGCCTGCGGGAATTCGGCCAATGGCAGTTCTGGCTGCCGCTGCTGGTCGTCGTCGCCATCCTGCTCAGCAGCGGTCAGCCCTGGGAGTCCGTGGCGTGGCTGGCGCTGCGCTTTGTGGCGGTCGGCTGCGTGCTGATCGCGCTGGTCTCGCTGCTGCGGCCGGCCCGCTGGGCCGAACACCTGCGGAAGCGCGGCTGGTGGGGCCCGGCCCTCGCGTTCTCCGGCGCGCTGCGCCGGCGCGAAACCCGGCAATGAAATTTCCCGTGCCCCACCCGGCCTGGCTGCTGCTCGTCACCTTCCTGTGCGCCCACGCCCACGAGGTCGCCCCGGCCCAGTCGCCGGCCGGTCCCGGCGCGATGGGCTCGGCCCTGACGCAGGCCCCCGATGGCACGGCGTATCTTTCCTGGCTGGAGCCACTCGGCGACAAGGAGTGGACCCTGAAATTCAGCCGGCTCGAGGCCGGCCGCTGGAGTGAGCCCCGCCTGATTGCGAAGGGCGCGGACTGGTTCGTGAACTGGGCCGACTTCCCCGTGCTCACCGTGCAAAAGGAGCGGCTGACCGCCGTGTGGTTCGTCAATAACCCCGCCTCCGGCGGACACGGCCACCATGCGGAGACCTACCGCGCGCTGCACAGCAGCTCGGCCGACGGCGGCCGCACCTGGGGTCCGCCGCAGCCTGTCACGCGCGAATCAGATTCCGTCGAATTCGTCGCCCTCCAGCCGTTGCGTGACGGCCGCCTCCTGGCGGCGTGGCTTGACGGCCGCAACGGCGCCGACGGGCAGGATCACCAATCGCTCCATGCGCGCATGCTCGGCGAGCCGGGTCCGGACACGCTGGTGGACGACCTCGTGTGCGATTGCTGCCAGCTCTCCTTCGTGCCGACCACCGACGGCGGCGCACTGCTCGCCTACCGCGGACGCACCGCGGACGAGACCCGCGACATGCGGCTCGCCCGCTTCGACGGCCGGCGCTGGGGCCGCCCGACGGGCCTGCATGCGGACGGCTGGAGCATCGCTGCCTGCCCGGTCAACGGACCACAGCTCGCCGAGTGCGGCGACTTGATTGGGGCCGTCTGGTTCACCTCCCCCGACAGCAAGCCGCGCGTGCTGGCGCGGGTGTCGGACAATGCCGGTGAATCCTTCGGCCCGGTCGCGCGGATCGACCTCGGCCGGCCGCAGGGCCGGGTGGACAGCGTGATGCTGCCCGACGGCACCTTCGTGCTGGTCTGGCTGGAGATGACCGGCAAGGAAACCGGCAAGGAGGGCGGCATCTACCTGCGCACCCTCGCGCTTGACGGCAAACTGTCCGAACCGCAGATGCTCGCGGCCAGCAGCACGTCGCGCATGAGCGGGTTCCCCCGCATGATCCTGACCGGCCGAAGGCAGCTTCTGCTGACTTACACCCGGGACACCAAGCCGACGCAGGTGGTGACGCTCAAGGTGGACCTGCACTAACGCCCATGAAAAAGCGGAGCCGGTGAGGGCCCCGCTTGAAAGATAACCGGTAGGCGCGGCGCTTACTTCCAGTTCAGGATCAGGCTGGTGAAGTAAAGCGTGTCGAGCCGCTCCACGCCGGGCTGCGGGATGCTGGTATAATCGTTGCTGACGCCGGTCTTGAGTTTCCAGAGCGAGGCCGTGATCGGCATCTCGATGGTGGTCTCGTGGTGCACGCGATAGTTGCTGAAATTCTTGAAGGCGGGCGTGTAGGTCAGGACGTTGTTCAGCTTGGCCGCCTTGAAGGTGTAGGCGTGGGTCAGGGTGAGATCGAGGCCCGGCGAGTCGAACTTGGTGCCATTGGCGTAGGTCTCGTAGACGTAGCTGGCACCGACGCGGAGCTCGAGGTCCTGCAGCTCCTTCTTGATTAGCTTGCGGCCGACGCCGAACGAGGTGTCCGAGCGGAGATCGAGCGCCTTGATGGAGTCCTTCTCGATCGAGGTGCGGACATACCAGACACTCTTGTCCGAGAAGAAGGCCGAGTAGTCCGCGCTGCCGAACTGGCGGTTGGCGGTCTCGACGCCGTTGTCCTTGGCCTTCTCGGCCCGCAGGGCGAAGATAAGCTTGTCCTGCGCGCTTTCGAGCGTGGCCTTCAGGCCCACGGCGCCGGAGAACTTCTCGCTGCCGCCGGTGCGGCCGGTGATGGCGACGCCGGCCTCGAAGGCCCACTTGCGCTCGTTCTTGGCGATCTGCTCCTTGTGCTGGCGGGTGGCGGGGCTGTCGGCGCCCGCGCGCCACACCGCGGCGACCTTGCCCGTCGGGGTGCTGAACGAGCCGTCGGCGGCGACGACCGCGATGCCGGTGTCGGTCATGGCGACCTTGCCGAGCACGGTGCTGCCGGCGGCGAGCTGGACGTTCACGGCCTCGTCGGTGCTGAAGCTGCGGACCTTGTCCTGCGCGATCTCGATCGTGCCGGCAAAGGCGGTCTCGAACTTGAGCTTGCCCGCCTCGGCCGACAGGAGCTTACCGAGGACGACGGAACCGTCAGTCAGTTCGACGCGATCGGCCGCAAAAACGGCCGTGCAAAACAACAGCGCGATAGTGCCGCCAAGGATATTTCGGGTGATTGTATTTTTCATGAAAAATGGTCCGACTTAGAATCAGGGTGTTTACCCTATGGCAATTATTTTTTCCTCATTTCTATTAGCATGACAACTGCTTCCCAAATAACGGATTGCGTTATATTAATGCCTCTATTGAGTATGAATTCATGCCGACGCGCGCCTGGTTCCCGACCTTGATCTATCACGAACCCCTGCTGCGGAGCGGGCTGGAGCGGTTCAACTCCGAGCTCGCCGACGAGTGTCGCAACCTGCGGGACTTCGATGCCGCGGGCCGGCGCTGGTCCGCGAAGAACTACCCCGGCGGCTACACTTCCTACGCGTCGCTGAACCAGCTGCACAAGTTCTCGTCCACCTTCGCCGGGCTCGAACGCAAGCTGACGGCGCACGTGCGGAAATTTGCCGCCCAGCTCGACCTGGACCTGCGCGGCCGGACGATCGCGATGACCGACTTCTGGGTGAACATCATGCCCGAGCACGCCGCGCACAGCCTGCACCTCCACCCGCTCTCGTTCATCAGCGGCACGTATTACGTCGTGACGCCCCGTGGCTGCCCCGGCCTGAAGTTCGAGGACCCGCGCCTCAGCAAGTTCATGGCCGCGCCGCCCAAGACCGCCACGGCCAAGCCCGCCAACCGGCCGCACATCACCTACCCGGCCAAGGCCGGTCACGTCATCCTCTTCGAAAGCTGGCTCCGCCACGAAGTCGCCGCCAACCGCGTGCCGGCGGAGCGGATCAGCGTGAGCTTCAATTACAACTGGAGCTGACCCGCCCGCACTGGCGCAGCTCCCCCGCCGGTTATTTGTCAACTAATAGTATACTGATGCCCGGGGCTCTTTTCCGGGAGGGTTCTGCCGGAGCACGGAGTCTTAGTATACTATTAGTTGACATCACCTTGGCCGCCGGCGGTGGGAAAAATCCTGCAACCTTTTTCCCGTGACGGCGTCAAAAACCGGATGACCGTCCCCACCCATCTTTGCCGCCTCACCGCGCTCCCTCTGGTCGTGCTGCTGGTTTGCGCCGGCTGCAGCAGCGACCCCGGTCCCGGCGAACGCCATGCTGGCTTCGCCGGCGCCCGCAGCAAGCCGCCGCCTCCCCTGGCGGGGCAGGAGAAATTTTTCGACGGACAGATTCTCGCCGAGATCAAGGTCGGCACCGACGGCGTGCCCGAGGTTGACTCCAGTGAAGGCGGCGGATCGCGCGGCGGTGGCGAAAATCGCGGTCGGCACGGCGGTGGAGGCAGTGGTGGGTTGAATATTGCCGGCAGCGGCGGCGCCGTGGGCGGCAACGTCAGTGGCGGCATTCCTTTCGGCGGTGGTGGTGGCCACGGCCGGCGCGGCGGAAATGGCGAGAACGGGGGAGGCGGCCCGGCGGCCGGCCCGCGCCCGGTGATGGGCGGCGGCCTGGGCCGGCCGGTCATGATCCACCTGCGCTTCACCAACCGGGGCCCGGAGGCGCTGGCCCTGCACATCGACGACTTTGTATCACCGCTGGGCAATTTCGCCGTCCGCCCGGAAAAGCTTGTGCTCGAGCCCGGCCAGTCGCTCGAGACCGAGCCGATGTCCTCGCAGCTTGCCGGACAATTCAGCGAGGCCGATGCCACGCTCGTGCTGCGGCTCGGTGCCAAGGCCGAGAAAAAGACGTTCACACTGCACGCTTTGCCGGGCGACCTCAGCCGCGACGCAGGTCGCGCGACTGACCCTGGGCTCGCAGCAGCGAGCAACAAGGTGCCCGGACCACTGGCCGGCCAGCAGGCCGGAACGGTGCCACCCCCGGTTCCCGCACAACCCGAGACGCCGGCCAAGTAAGCGCACCTCAGCCGCGGTATACGCCCATGTCCTGGATCTCGTCCGACAGGAAGATCAGGACCCCCTGCCCCTCGCGGCCGAAGGAGCACCGCACCATCGCGCGCGCCACGACCTCGGCCTGGGTCGCGCGGTATTTGCGCAGCCCCGCCAGCAGCAGCGGCTCGGCCAGCCACATGAGCGCCGCACCGAGGCGTTCGCCAAGCCGGAACTCCCGGCGCGGCCCGAGCAGCAGGCTCGGCCGGAAAATCCCGAGGGTCCGGAAACCGAGCACCTCCAGCGCCTCCTCGGTCTCGCCCTTCACCCGGTTGTAGAAAACCCGGGAGCGGGCATTGGCGCCGAGCGATGAAACCATGAAGAAGCGCGTGGCCCCGTTGCGCCGCGCCGCCCACGCGAAGGCCAGCACCGCGGCATGGTCCACGGCGCGGTAGGCGGCCTGGGATCCGGCTTTCTTGCTCGTCGTGCCGAGGCAGCAGAAAGCGTCGTCACACCGCAGGTCCGCGGTCACTTTCTCCAGCGCGGCGAAGTCCGCCGCCACCTGCACCAGCTTGGGGTGTGCAACGTCCACCGGCCGGCGGCCGAGCGCGATGACGCGGTCATACTCCGGCGCGTCGAGCAGCTGCCGGAGCAGCTGCCCGCCCACCAGTCCGGTCGCGCCGGCAATCAAGGCTGTTGACATGCCTGTCGACATTGGCGGCGGCGGGCGCGGTGACAAGCCGCGGCGTTCGCCGTCCGGCCCGGGGCACCTGCCCCGGCCCAGGTGCGGTTCGTCGCTGCGGGGTTGCGCGCGCGCGGTTTTCCGCTAGATTAACGGCATGAAAGAAGTCGAGCTGAGCGACGAGGCCTACCAGGCGCTGCTGCAGCTGGCCGCCGCCAAGAACCAAACGCCCGCCGAGGTGCTCGCCTCGATGCTCCAGGACAACCGTCCGCCGCTCGCCGGCGACAACCTGCTCTTCTTCCTCACACGCGCCGAGTTCACCGCGCAGGCCGATCCGACCGGGCGCTATCTCGCCCTGCTGTCGTGGCTGGCGCGGAACTACGCGTGCGATTTCGCCGACTTCATCTCCCACCAAGAGAGCGGCCGGCGCTACCTGATGCTCAACCGCGACGAGGTCAACGCCGTGCGCTCGCACAACCATGCCGTGCAGCTCGCCGGCACGCAGTATTGGGCGGTCATGACGATCGACGACGCCACCAAGCGGCGCTTCGTCTGCCGGCTGCTCGAGTTCATCGGCTGCCACGACGAGACCGTCGCCCACGCCTGCCGTGCCCTCGGGCTCGCCGGGACGCCGGCCGGCTTCCGGCTGCTGAGCGCGTAAGTCATCCCCAGGATGACTGGCGGAGGGCCCAGCCGGAGCTGAGTCCTCCACCAATGCCCGGCCCGCAGGAACGCCGGCCGGCCAATAATAGATTTGTCCGTCCTCGCGCGGCCGGCTGGAATGCCGCCGTGAGCGAGCCCGAGACCATACCTCCGCCCGAGGCCAAGCGCCGCGACTTCCTGAATTTCTTCCATTCGGTGCGGTATGCCCTCGAGGGCTTCTGGGCGGCGCTGAAGCACGAGCCGTCGTTCCGCGAGGACCTGCTCTTCGTCCTCATCCTGACGCCGTTCGCGGTCATCCTGCCGGTCAACGCCGTGTCGACCGCAGTGATGATCGCGTCGCTCTTCCTTATCGTCATCGCCGAGCTGCTCAACTCCGCCATCGAGTGGACGATCGACGACGTCTCGCTCGCCAAGCGCCCGTTCGCCAAGCGGGCGAAGGACATGGGCAGCGCCGCGGTCTTCCTCGCCTACATCAACTGCATCACGGTCTGGGGCCTGATCCTGTATTCCAACTGGGGCCGCATCGCCACGCTCGAGTTCCTCAAGTGGCCGCCGCCGTTCCTGCCCTGAGGCTCTGTTGCGTTCGGTTGTAGGGCCGGCTTTCGCAAGCGCGACGGCCCGGCGACAAGGCCGGCCCTCCCCTGTTTCCGCCCTACCGCATCCGGCCGAACAGCCAGGCGGCGAGGCCGATCATCGCCAGGTTGGGCATGAGGGCGGCCCACACGGGATCGAGGTAGCTCTGGCCGCCGGCCAGGGTGGAGAGATTGTTCAGGATGTAATAGACGAAGAAGAGCCCGATGGACTTCGACACGCCGACTGCCGGGCTCACGCGCACGCCCGACACCGCGAACGGGATGGCGATGGCGAGGATGATCAGCGGCCCGAGGGTGTCGGCCAGCAATCCGTAGTAGCGCACCTCGTAGCGCACGACCTTCGGGCTGTCCTCGGCGGTGAAGTAGTCGACAATGCGGCCGAGCTCGTTGAACGACAGGTCGGTGGGCTTGCGGTCGAAAAGCAGCATGAGCTGCGGATCCTCGCTGAAGTGCAGGACGGTCTTGTCCCGGAAGGGCGTGGTGCGCTGCACCTCGCCCGTCTCGGGGTCAAACCAGGTGTCGCGCCCGTCGTGGAAGGTCCAGCTGCGGCGGATGGCGTCATAACGGCCCTCGCGCGCAGTGATCCGGGTCTTCTCGCGGCGCAGCCGGTCCATCTCCGACACGGTGACACCATAGGCCGTCGCCGAGAAACGGCTGTAGCGGTTGATGAACCACATGCGGTTCTGCCGCTGGTTGTCGAAGGCCACCGCGGACTTGACGCCCAGGGCGCCGCCCGGCGCGGCCTTGGCCTCGGCCCGGAATTCAAAGCTGTCGAGCAGCGCGCGCGACGCCTCGACCGATGCCGGCACGACGCGGGCATTGAGCAGGAGCGACACGCCGCACAGGACCACGCCCGCCAGCCAGAGCGACCGCGTCGTGGCGAAGATGTTCAGGCCCGCGGCGCGCACGGCCATGAGCTCGTTGTTGCGGTGGAGCTTGCTCAGCACGAACAGCAGCGACAGCAGCATCGAGAGCGGGAGCACGATGGACAGGTAGCTCGGCATCAGCGTGGCGTAGTAGAGCAGGATGTCGCCCGCCCCGGCGCCGACCTGGACGAGGTCGCGGAAATTGTCGTAGAGCGCCGACATCATCAACACGCCCATGGTGGCGGCAAGGAGCAGCGCCAGCATTTTCAGCCATTCGCGGAGAAGGTAGCGATCGAGGAGGTTCAACCGGGGGCCAGTGAAACGGCGGATGGGCGCGGCGCAAAGCCGAATCGGCGTGTTTGGGGTTTGCCCCGCGGCGCGGGGTGCATTCATTCGACCCCCATGCCGTCCCTCCGTTCCCGCCTGCTCCCCGCGCTCGTGTCCTTCGTTTGCGGTGCCGCCGCCCTGGCCGCGGACGACCCCATCCGGATCGGCGAATACGGCGCCTTCACCGGCAAGGATGCCGACTTCGGCATCGCCGCGCGCAAGGGCGTCATCCTCGCCTTCGAGGAGGCCAACGCCACGGGCGGCGTGCTGGGCCGGAAGGTCGAGCTGCTCGTTGAGGACAACCAGTCGAAGCAGGGCGAGTCGGCCACCATCGCCAAGAAGTTCGTCTCGCGCGACAAGGTCGTGGCCGTGCTCGGCGGCAACCTCTCCAACCACTCGCTCGAGGCCGCCCCGGTGTTCCAGAACGCGAAGATCCCCATGGTCGCCATCACGTCGACCAACCCGCGCGTGACCGAGATGGGCGACTACATTTTCCGCGTCTGCTTCATCGACCCGTTCCAGGGCGCCGCGCTGGCGAAGTTCGCGAAAGACACGCTCAAGCTGCAGCGCGTCGCGGTCATCACCTCGGTCAACAACGCCTACAGCGTCGGCCTCTCGAAGGTGTTCCGCGAGAAATTCACCGCGGCCGGCGGCGTCATCGTCGCCGACCAGAAGCACAACGAGGGCGACAAGGATTTCCGCGCCCAACTCACCGCCATCAAGGCCGCCGGCGCGCAGGCCATCCTGCACTCGGGCAACTACACCGAGGGTGCGCTGATCTGCCGGCAGGCCCGCGGCCTCGGCTTCACCGGCCCGCTCTTCGGCGGCGATGCCTGGGAGGGGCCCGAGCTGGTCGCCATCGGCGGCGCGGCGGTCGAGGGCACCTATTACTCGACCCATGCCTCCGCCGAATCCGCCACGCCGGCCATGCAGGGTTTCGTGAAACGCTACCGCGCCCGCTGGGACGGCGAAATCCCCAACGCCACCACCACGCTCGGCTACGAGGCCGCCCTCCTGCTCTTCGACGCCCTCAAGCGCGCCGGCACGACCGAGAGCAAGGCCCTGCGCGACGCCCTCGCCGCCACCAAGGATTTCCCCGGCGTGACCGGCGGCATCACGATCGACGCCCAGCGCAACGCCTCGAAGCCCGCCATGATCGTCGTGGTGCAGGACGGAAAATTCAAATTCGTCGAGGCGGTCCAACCGTAAGCCGTTTTCCCCATCCCCCATGATTAGAAACCTCCCGTCGGTTGCCTGCTCGCTCGCCCTCGCCGCCACCCTGGCCGCCCAGGACACCATCAAGATCGGCGAATACGCCTCGCTCACCGGCAAGGAGGCCGCCTATGGCGACACCTCCCACAAGGGCATCGTGCTCGCCATCGAGGAGCTCAACACCCACGGCGGCGTCCTCCACCAAAAACTTGAGCTGCTCACCGAGGACAACCAGTCCAAGCAGGGTGAATCCGCCACCGTGGTGAAGAAGCTCATCTCGCGCGATCATGTCGTCGCCCTCCTCGGCGAGGTCGCTTCCATCCGTTCGCTCGAGGCCGCGCCCGTCATCCAGAACGCCAAGCTCCCGATGGTTTCCTCCGCGTCGGTCAACAGCAAGGTCACCGAGGCCGGCGATTACATCTTCCGCGTCTGCTTCGTGGATTCCTTCCAGGGCGTCGTGCTCGCCAAGTTCGTGCAGGAGTCCCTCAAGGTCCGCCGCGTCGCCATCCTCACCTCCGTCAACAGCGCCTACAGCGTCGGCATGACCCGGGTCTTCAAGGAGCGCTTCCTCGCCGACGGCGGCACGGTCACGGCCGAGCAGAAATACTCCGAGGGCGACAAGGATTTCCGCGCGCAGCTCACCGCGATCAAGGCCGCGGGCGCCGACGCTATCTTCGCCTCCGGCTACTACACCGAGGCCGCGCTCATCTGCCGCCAGGCCCGCGCGCTCGGCCTGACGCTGCCGGTCTTCGGCGGCGACGGCTGGGACGCCCCCGCCCTGCTCGAGATCGGCGGCGCCGCGATGGAGGGCACCTATTTCAGCACGCACTACTCGCCCGACAACCCGAGCGCCGAGGTGCAGAACTTCAACCAGCGTTACAAGGCCCGCTGGGGCGAGGTGCCCGACGCGTGGGCCGCCCTCGGCTACGACTCCGCCTTCGTGCTGGCCGACGCCATGAAGCGCGCCGGTTCCACCGAGCCCGCGAAGGTCCGCGACGCCCTCGCCGCCACGAAGGATTTCCCCGCCGTCACCGGCCACATCACGATGGACGCCCACCGCAATCCCTCGAAGTCCGCCGTCATCCTCACGATCAAGGACGGGAAATACAAATTCGTCAGCTCCGTCGCGCCGTGACCATTCGTCGCCGGTTTCCCCTCCTCTGCCTTTTCCTGTCCGTCGTCGCGCTGCGGCTGGCCGCTGAGGACACCGTCAAGATCGGCATGTTCGCCTCGCTCACGGGCCGCGAGGCCTCGTTCGGCCAGACCAACCACCGCGGCGCCGCCTTCGCCGTCGAGGAACTCAACGCCGCGGGCGGCGTGCTCGGCCGCAAGGTCGAGCTGCTCGCCGAGGACACGCGCTCCCTGCAGGGCGAACCCGCCACCGTCGTGAAGAAGCTCATGTCCCGCGACAAGGTCGTCGCGATCGTCAGCGGCACCGGCTCGTCCGCCGCCCTCGAGGTGGCGCCGCTCTGCCAGGCCGCCGGCGTGCCGCTCGTCGCCGCCACCGCCACCAACCCGCGCGTGACCGAGGCCGGCGACTACATCTTCCGCGCCTGCTTCATCGACCCGTTCCAAGGCACCGTGCTCGCGCGCTTCGCCGGTCACAGCCTCAAGGCCCGCCGCGTCGCGGTGCTGGTGGCCAACGGCAACGCCTACAGCGTGGGCCTCGCGAAGTATTTCCGGGAAAAGTTCACCACCGATGGCGGCGAGGTCATCGCCGAGCAAAAATACGCCGACGGCGACAAGGACTTCCGCGCCCAGCTAACCGCCATCCGCGCCGCGCGACCCGACGCCATTTTCGCCTCAGGCAACTACACGGAGTCCGCCCTCATCTGCAAACAGGCCCGCGAGCTCGGCCTCAGCGGGCCGCTGTTCGGCGGCGACACGTGGGATTCGCCCGCGCTCGTCGAGATCGGCGGCCAGGCCGTCGAGGGCGCCTACTTCTCCGGCCACTTCTCGCCCGACGCCACCGACCCTGCCGTGCGGTCATTCGTCGAGCGTTTCACGCGCCGCTGGGGCTCCGGCCCCGACACCGGCACCTCCCTCGGCTACGATGCCGTCATGCTGCTGGCCGACGCCATCAAGCGCGCCGGCTCGACCGAGGGCGCGAGGATCCGCGACGCCTTGGCCGCCACCAAGGACTTCGCCGGCGTCACCGGCCACATCACCATCGACGCCCAGCGCAACGCCTCGAAATCCGCCGTGATTTTCACGGTCCGGGACGGAAAGTTTCAATTTGTCGAGTCCGTCTCGCCCTGACGGCAGTTGGGAGTTGAGTGTTGAAAGCTGAAAGTTTCCACTCGCGGGCGTCTTGACGGAATTCCTGCAGCAACTTCTGAACGGTATCTCGCTGGGCGCGATTTTCGCGCTGATCGCGCTCGGCTACACGATGGTCTACGGGGTGCTGCGCTTCATCAATTTCGCGCACAGCGACGTGTTCATGGTCGGCGCCTTCGTCGGCTACTACATCGGCCGGCACGTGCCCGAGCACACCCTCTGGGGTGGCTTTCTGGCGCTGGCCGGCGCCATGGCGGTCTGCGCCCTGCTGGGCGTGATCATCGAGCGCCTCGCCTACCGCCGCCTGCGTGGCTCGCCCACGCTCAACGTCCTCATCACCGCCATTGGCGTGTCCCTGCTCCTGGAGAACCTTGGCCAGTTCTTCTTCGGCGCGACGCCCCGGCCCTTCCCGGAACTGTTTCCCGTCACCACCTTCATCGTCGGCGGCGTCTATGTCTCCAGCAACCAGCTCGTCGTCATCGGCGTGACGCTCGGGTTGCTGCTCGCGCTCGAGTTCATCGTGCACCGGACGAAGATCGGCACGGCGATGCGCGCGGTCTCGCTCAACCCGAAGGCCGCTTCGCTCGTCGGCATCAACATCGACGTCGTCATCTCGTTCACCTTCGCGCTCGGCTCGGCGCTCGCGGCGGCCGGCGGCATCCTCTACGCGCTCAACTACCCGTCGATTGATCCGCTCATGGGGGTGTTGCCGGGCCTGAAGGCCTTCGTCGCCGCGGTGCTGGGCGGCATCGGCAACATTCCCGGCGCCGCGCTGGGCGGCCTGCTGCTCGGCATCGTGGAAACCTTCGTCAACGGCAGCGCGGACTGGTCGAGCTACAAGGATGCCATCGCGTTCGCCGCGCTCATCATCATCCTGCTGTTCCGGCCCGCCGGCCTGCTCGGCCGGTTCACCACGGAGAAAGTCTGAACGATTTATGGCCGCAAAAAGGCGCAAAGAATCATTTCTGCCGGCTGACCCTTGCGTCGCGCCTATAGGCGCGCGGGGGATTTGCTCCGCCGCCCATCAACCTTTTTGCGACTTTTTGCGGCAAAATGGTTTGGATCGTTCCCCCTGAGCCATGCCGCGCCCGCACCTCTACCTTCTCGTCGCGCTGCTCGTCTCCGGCGGGGTGTCGTATTTCTCCGACCGCATCGATCCCTACCACCTCGACGTGCTCATCGGCGTCGGGGTGAACATCATTCTCGCCGTCAGCCTCAACCTCGTGAACGGCTACACCGGCCAGTTCTCGCTCGGCCACGCGGGGTTCATGTCGGTCGGCGCCTACCTCTCGGCCGCGGTGACGCTGTTCGTTGCGCCGCAACTGCTCGGGGCCGGCGGAGGCACGGCCTTGTCGCAGGGCGTGGTGTTTTTCTTCGCGTTGCTCGCCGGCGGCCTGAGCGCCGCGGTGGCCGGCCTGCTGGTCGGTGTGCCGTCGCTCCGGCTCAAGGGCGATTACCTCGCCATCGTGACGCTCGGCTTCGGCGAGATCATCCGCGTGATTTTCCAGAACTTCGAGCCGCTCGGCGGCGCGCTTGGGCTCAACGGCATTCCGGCCTACACGAATGCGTTCTGGGTGCTCGCGTTCGGCGCCGTGACGATCTTCACCGTCGCCTGCCTCGTGCACTCGACCTACGGCCGCGGCTTCATCGCCACGAAGGATGATGAGATCGCCGCGGAGGCCGTGGGGCTCAACACCACGCTCTACAAGATCGTGGCGTTCGTCGTCGGCGCGTTCTTCGCCGGCATCGCGGGCGGGCTCTACGGGCACTTCAAGCAGACCATCTCGCCCTCCGGTTTCGATTTCAGCAAATCGATCGAGATCATCGTCATGGTCATCCTCGGCGGCATGGGCAACACGGTGGGCGTCATCCTCGCCGCCATCCTGCTCACGCTGCTCCCCGAGGTGCTGCGGCCGGTCGCGGAATACCGGATGATTCTCTACTCCTTCCTCCTGATCGTGCTCATGCTCGCGCGGCCGCAGGGTCTGTTCAATTTCCACTTCGGACGGAAGCAAGCCGCATGACCGCCCTGCTCCAGCTCGACCAAGTGACGATCCGCTTCGGCGGCCTCACCGCCGTCAACGCGGTCGATCTCACCATCAACGAGAATGAACTCATCGGCGTCATCGGTCCCAACGGGGCGGGCAAGACCACCCTCTTCAACCTCATCACCGGTGTCTACCAACCGACGGAGGGTGCGGTGAGTTTCCGCGGCCGCCCCGTCGCCGGCCTCAAGCCCTACCAGATCGCCGGGCTCGGCATCGCGCGGACTTTCCAGAACATCCGCCTCTTCGGCTCGCTCAGCGTCATCGACAATGTCCGCGCCGCGATGAACCTCCACCGCGTCACGAGCCCCGGGCAGACGCTGGTCCGGCTCGGACGCTTCCAGCGCGAGGAGACGGCGCTGATCGAGGAGGCCGAGGAATTACTCGATATCTTCAACCTGCGCCGCTTCCGCGACGCCCCGGCGAAGAGCCTGCCCTACGGCGAGCAGCGCCGGCTGGAGATCGTCCGCTGCCTCGCCACGCAACCGAAACTGCTCCTGCTCGACGAACCCGCCGCGGGCATGAACCCGAGCGAGAAGGTCGAGTTGATCCGCCTCATCCAGCAGGTGCAGCAGGACTTCAAGCTCTCCGTCCTCCTCGTCGAGCACTCGATGAAGGTCGTCATGGGCTGCTGCTCGCGCATCGCCGTACTCGATTACGGGGTGAAGATCGCCGAGGGCGCGCCCGCCGCCATCCAGTCCGACCCGAAGGTCATCGAGGCCTACCTCGGCGAAGACCACCAGAAATCCCTCTCGCATCACTGAGGCCATGCTGGAAGTCACCGACCTCTCCGTTTCCTACGGCGCCATCAGCGCGCTGGGCGGCATCTCGTTCACCATCGACCAGGGTGCGATCGTCACGCTCATCGGCGCCAACGGCGCGGGCAAGACCACGACGCTGCGCACGCTCTCCGGCCTGCTGCCGGCGAAGGCGGGCAAGATCAGTTTCCTCGGCGAGGACATCACCCGCCTGCCGCCGCACCGGATCGTCGCGCGCGGCCTCGGCCATGTGCCCGAGGGCCGCATGGTTTTCGCCAACCTCACCGTCGATGAAAATCTCGCAATGGGCGCCTACCTGCAGAAGGACAAGGCCCGCATCGCCGCGAATCGCGACTACGTCTTCGGGATTTTCCCGCGTCTCAAGGAGCGCCTGACGCAGGCCGCCGGCACACTCTCCGGCGGCGAGCAGCAGATGCTCGCGATCGGCCGCGCGCTCATGGGCAACCCGAGGCTGCTCATGCTCGACGAGCCCTCGCTCGGCATCGCGCCCAAGCTCATCAGCACCATTTTTGAGAAGATCGTGGAGATCAACCGCGACCACGGCACCACCATCCTGCTTGTCGAGCAGAACGCCAACCTCGCCCTCGAGATCTCGCACCGCGCCTACGTGCTCGAGACGGGCCGCATCGTGATGTCGGGTGCGTCGAAGGAACTGCGCACCAACCCCGAGCTCAAGGCCGCCTACCTCGGTGGGTAGGGCGATTCCTCCGGATGAGCCGCGGGGCACGCGAAACCGGCTCGTCGAGACGACTCGCCCTATCGCTAGCTGCCTCTGACTGTCCGCTAAGTGTTCCGTTGCGGCGCGCGTCTCGCTGCGCACACTGGCCGGACCCCATGAAAACCCCGCGCGTGCTGGTCGCATTGTTGTGTTGTGTTGTTCTTTCCGGTTCTCTGCGTGCCGCTGACGATCTCGCCTGGCCGGTGTTGACGCGCGAGAACAAGCCCTGGACGCGCTGGTGGTGGCTCGGCAGCGCGGTGGACAAGGCCAACCTCACGCGCGAGCTCGAGGCCATCGCCACCGCCGGCTTCGGCGGCGTGGAGATCACCCCCATCTACGGTGCGAAAGGCTATGAGGAGCGCTTCCTTCCGTTCCTCTCGCCGAAATACATTGAGATGCTCGCGCACACCGGCGCCGAGGCCAAACGGCTCGGGCTGGGCGTGGACATGGCCACCGGCACCGGCTGGCCCTTCGGCGGCGCGCAGGTCATGCCCGCCGACGCCGAGCTGAAGCTGGCATTCGCCGCCGACGGCCAGATCGCGCCCGTGCCGACCAAGTTCAAGGTGAAGCGCTCCGCCCCCGGCGGCGAGGGCTGGGTGCTCAGCCCCTACTCGACCGCCGCGATGCAGCATTACCTCGAGCCGTTCACCGCCGCTCTCTCGGCGCTGCCGGCCGGCACGATCAACAGCCAGTTCCACGACTCGTTCGAATATCAGGCCACGTGGGCCACCGAGCTGCCGGAAAAATTCCAGTCGCTCCACGGCTACGATATTCTGGCGCATGCCGCCGAACTGAACGGCCAGGGCGACCCCGACACCGTCGCGCGCATCAAGGCCGACTACCGCACCACGCTCGGTGCTTTGCACCTCGAATACCTGCGCACTTGGGTAGACTGGGCGCACGCCCATGGCTCGACCGCCCGCAACCAGGCCCACGGCTCGCCGGGCAACCTGCTCGACCTCTACGCGGCCGCCGACATTCCGGAGACGGAAATCTTCGGCTCGATCCCCTTTCCGATTCCCGGTTTCCGCCGCGACCCAGCCGAGATCGGCCGGCCCGGTCATCCGCCGATCATTCACCGCTTCGCCTCGTCCGCCGCCCACGTCATGGGCAAGCCTTATGCCTCTTCGGAAACCTTCACGTGGCTGCGCGAGCATTTCCACGAGTCGCCATCCGAGATGAAGCCCGAGCTCGACGCGCTCTTTCTCGCCGGCATCAACCACGTCTTCTACCACGGCGACGCCTACTCGCCGGAGGACGCGCCGTGGCCGGGCTGGCTGTTCTACGCCTCGTCGCAGCTCAACACCCGCAATCCCCTCTGGCGCGACCTCGGCGACAGCCTCAACACCTACATCGCCCGCGCGCAGTCCTTGCTGCAGGCCGGCCAGCCCGACAACGACCTGCTCGTCTACTGGCCGGCGGACGACCTCTGGCACAACGCCGAGGGCCAGATGATCCAGCTCACCGTCCACGCCAGCTGGCTGGAGGCCTCGCGCACCGGCCGGCTCATGCATGAACTCACGGCAAAAGGCTTCAGCTACGACCTCATCTCCGACACGCAGCTCGCCCAAGCACATTGCGAGAAGGGCCAGTTGAAAACTCCCGGCGGCCTCTATCGCACAATGCTCGTGCCAGAAACGGATCATATGGAGGCCGGCACGCTGCGGCGGCTGCTGGATCTGGCCAATGACGGCGCCACGGTGAACTTCGCTGGAAGCCTGCCGAAGGATGTGCCGGGATACGGCCAATTGTCGGCTCGGCGTGAAGCATTGAAGGCTCAACTCGCGCGCATCGGGTTGAAGCATGGACCCGATGGAATTAGTTGGGCGCCGCTCGGCAAAGGAAAGGTTTGGGTCGGACCCGCAGAAAAAATACCTGCTGGCAGTCGCGAACCGATGGCCGACGCCGGACTGCAGTTCATTCGGCGGAAACTTGCCGATGGCACCTTGTATTTTATCGTGAACCAGGGCGGCAAATCCTTTGAAGGCTGGATGCCGCTCTATTGTGAAGCGGAAAGCGCGGTCCAAATGAATCCACGCAGAGGTGGCGCCGGTGTTGCGGCTATTCGTCAGAACCACGGCGTCCCGGAAGTTTACCTTCAGCAGGCACCCGGTGAATCGTATTTCATTAGGACCTTCACAAGCCGTGCCGCGAACGGCCCGGCCATGCGCTACCTGCACCCGGCCGGCGAGCCGGTCGAACTCGGTGGCGACTGGAAGGTCACTGCCACCCGCGGCGGGCCCGAGCTGCCGCCGGCCTTCGTCCAGCACGGCCTCGGCTCGTGGACGGCGCAGGGCGGCGAGTGGGAGCGCTTCGGCGGCACCGCGCGCTATGAGATCGAGTTCGAACTGCCCGCCGGCGTGAAGGCCGACGACTGGCTGCTCGACCTCGGCGACGTGCGCGAGACGGCCCGCGTGTTCGTCAACGGCCGGGAAACCGACCTCGTCTGGTCGCTGCCGATGCGGACCAGGATCGGCCCCTTCCTCAAGCCCGGCAAGAACACGCTCGCCCTCGAGGTCACCAACCTCGCCGCCAACCGCATCCGCGACCTGGAGAAACGCAGCGTGGCGTGGAAGAATTTCTACGAGATCAATTTCGTGAACATCTTCTACGAGCGCTTCAACGGCGCGGTCTGGCCCCTGCAGCCCTCGGGCCTGCTCGGCCCGGTAAAGCTCGTGCCGCTGCTGGCATTCACGCCGTAAGGGGCTTGTCTGTTGGAGGGCTGGTCCCCCGACCAGCCGCGGCCCGTCAGGAGACGGACCTTGCACCAAGGCTCGCGCTTGCGAAACCCCGGCACTCGCTCTAGCTTACGGAAATGATCCGCCGAATCATCTTCTCCCTCGCCGGGCTGCTCGCCGTGCAGGCCGCGGCTGTGATCGTCGAGGTCAATCTCCCCTACAAGGACCTGCGCCTGAAGGACGGCATGCTGCTGGGGGATGCAGTCGTGAAAAGCGTCAACACCGCCGCCGGCACCGTGCTGCTCCAGGTCAACAAGGAGCTCGTCAGCGTCCGGCATTCCCTGCTGCCCGACGAGGTCCGCGCCCGGCTGCAGGCACTGAGCCCGGCGCAATCCAAGGAGGAACTTGTGGCCGAGAAGGCCCAGGAAACGGCCGACCGGCTCAAGTCCGCCGACCGGGCCGAGCGCCGGCAAAAACAGGCCGAGGAGGAAGCGCAGGCGGTTCGTGCGGCCAACCGCAGCTTGAACGTCAAGGCCGCCGAGCAGAACGCCGCCCGCCTCGAGGCCCGGCCGGACGAGGTCGCCAAGTTCGCCGAGCAACGGGCCCAAGCCTACTTCAAATACCAGGCCGACCCCCTCTCGAACATCGGGGCGGTGCTCGGGTCGGATGTTTACCTGGACAACCCCGAATCCGTGCCCGGCTGGACCGGCCGCTACCGGGTCGAGGGCTCGTCCTACCGGCAATACGTCAACAGCCGGGCCAGCGGCTTCGACCGGAGCCACAAGGATTTCGAGATGTTGATCCAGACCTACGACAACAAGAAGCCCGAGCTGGTCGAAATCAGGATCAAATAATCACGGTCACCCTCTTGATTTTTCACGGGCGGCCCGTAAATTGGCCGCCCTTTTCTTTTCCCACCCTCCCTTTACCAACATGTCCACCGCCACACCGCAGAAATTCGAATTCCAGGCCGAGATCGCGCAGCTGCTCGATATCGTCACCCACTCGCTCTACACGGAGAAGGAAATCTTCGTCCGTGAGCTCGTGTCCAACGCCTCCGACGCCCTGGAGAAGTTCCGCCACACCTCGCTGACCGAGAAGGAAGTCTTCGACGCCGACGCCAAGCCGGCGATCAACCTCACCACCGACGACAAGGCGAAAACCCTTACGATCTCGGACACGGGCGTCGGCATGACGCGCGCCGAGCTGATCGAGAACCTCGGCACCATCGCCCACTCCGGCTCCAAGGCCTTCCTCAAGGCCCTCGGCGAAGGCGGCCAGAAAAACGCCAACCTCATCGGCCAGTTCGGCGTCGGCTTCTACTCGGCCTTCATGGTCGCCAAGTCCGTCAAGGTCTACTCCCGCTCGTGGCGCACGGGCGAGCCCGGCCACGTGTGGACCAGCGACGGCTCCGGCAGCTATGAGATCGAGGAGGCCGCCGACCTCAGCCGCGGCAGCAAGATCGTCCTCGAGCTGAAGGACGAGTGCACCGAGTTCGCCACCGAGGGCCGCATCAAGGAGATCCTCGAGCGCTACAGCGCGTTCGTGTCGTTCCCGGTCAACCTCAACGGCACGCACATCAACACCGTCACGGCTCTCTGGCTCCGCTCGAAGCACGAGATCAAGGACGAGGAATACACGGAGTTCTACAAGTTCCAGGCCCACGCCTACGAGGACCCGATGCTGCGCCTGCACTTCTCGGCCGACGCGCCGCTGGCGATCAACGCGCTGCTCTTCGTGCCGCAGGAGAACACCGAGCGCTATGGCTTCGCGCGCCTCGAGCCGTCCGTTTCGCTCTATTGCCGCAAGGTGCTGATCGACGCCGCGCCGAAGGACCTGCTGCCCGAGTGGCTGCGCTTCCTCAAGGGCGTGGTCGACAGCGAGGACCTCCCGCTGAACATCTCGCGCGAGACGATGCAGGACAAGGCCCTGCTCGACAAGCTGGGCAAGGTCATCACGAAGCGCTTCCTCAAGTTCCTCGACGAGGAGGCCACGCAGCGGCCCGAGTCCTACGTGAAGTTCTACGCGCAGTTCGGCCTCTTCCTCAAGGAGGGCGCCGCGCTCGACCACGCCCACAAGGACCAGCTCGTGAAGCTGCTCCGCTTCGAGTCGTCGCTCACCGACAAGACCAAGGCGACCTCGCTGGCCGACTACGTCTCGCGCATGGGTGCGGACCAGAAGGAAATTTATTACCTCGTCGGCGCCAACCGCGCCACGATCGAGAGCGGCCCCTACCTCGAGGGCTTCAAGGCCCGCAACCTCGAGGTGTTGTTCTGCTACGAGCCCGTCGACGAATACGTGATGAACAACGTCCGCGAGTTCGACGGCAAGAAGCTCACCGCCGCCGACCACGGCGACGTGAAACTTAGCGACCTGCCGAAGCCCGAGGGCGCGCTCAGCGAGGACGACACGAAGAAGCTCACCAACTGGCTCAAGGAAACGCTCGGCGAACGCGTCGGCGAGGTGAAGGCCAGCGACCGGCTCGTGGACTCCCCGGCCTTGGCGATCAACGCCGACAAGTTCATGTCCGCCCACATGCGCCGCATGATGAAGGCCATGAACAAAGACGGCGCCGACACCCCGTCGAAGGTGAACCTCGAGATCAACCCGCGCTCGGCCGTGATGAAGCGCCTCTTCGAGACGCACACCGCGTCGCCGGAGAAGGCCCGGCTCGTCGCCGAGCAGATCCTCGACAACGCGCTCATCTCCGCCGGGATGTTGGAAGATGCCACGCCAATGGTTGCACGCCTCTATAAATTACTGGAGTCGGTCTGAGCCCCAATCCGGTTTGTAACGTAATACGTTACAAACCGACGGAGGCTTCGGTCACTTCTTGATTCCGACGTAATCGAGGTAGGGCTGCTGCGAGCGCGCGCGGCCGAGGAATTTCTCCACGGAGTCCGCCACGTCGCGGGTGTTGCCCACGCCATAGACCTGGTCACGCAGACGGCGGCCGACCTTCGCATCGAGGAAACCGCCGGAGGCCTTCTTGAACTCGCTGGCCATGTCGATCGCCATGACCTTGGCCCAGAGGTAGCCGTAATAGCCGCCGTCGTAGCCGGCCATGTGCCCGAAGTAGGCGACGAAGGCCGTGTCCGGCGCGGGCTCGACCGCCACGCGCTGGAGGACGGCGTTGGTGACGGCAACGATGTCCATGTGCGCCGCCTCGGCCGCCGGCACGGCGTGCATCGCCAGGTCGATGAGCCCGAGTGAAAGCTGGCGGCGGGTGGCGTAGCCCTCGGTGGCCTGCCGCGCGGCGACGATGGCGGCGATGGTCTCGGCCGGGATCTTCTTTTCCGAGTCGCGGTAGTCGGCGGCGAAGGTGTCGAGCACGGCCTTGTCCCAGACCCAGTTCTCCAGCATCTGCGACGGGGCCTCGACGAAATCCTGCGGCACGTTGAACCCGCCCTGCGCGACGAAGCGCGAGCGGCTCATCATCATGTGCATGACGTGGCCGAACTCGTGGAAGAGCGTGACGACGTCGGCCTGCTTGAGCAGCGAGGGCTTGTCGGCGGACGGCGCCGGGAAATTGCAGAGCAGCGCGGCGACCGGCAGCTCGTAGCGGCCGTCGGCCATGACCCCGCCGGTCCTCTGCGGGAAGCAGGCGAAGTGGTTGAATTTCCCGTCGCGCGGGAACATGTCGAGGTAGAACGTCCCCATCGGCACGCCGGTGGCGGCATCCTGCACGACGTAGGTCTGCACGCCCGGCGCCCAGACGTAGGGCGCTTCGACCTGCGTGAACTTCAGGCCAAAGATCTTCTGGTAGATGGCGAACATGCCATCGAGCGTCGACTGGTAGGGAAAGAAGACGCGCAGCGCCTCGGTATCGACCGCATACTTCTCCTTGAGGAGCCTGTTCGTGTAGTAGCTGATATCCCACGGCTCGAGCTTGGCGTCGGCCACGCCGGTCTGCTTCACCTTCAACTGCCGGAGCGTCTCCATCTCGGCGGCGAACTTCGGTTGCAGGCCGGTGACGAGGTCCTCCTCGAACTTCACGGCCGTGGTGCCGTTCTTGGCCATGCGGGTCTCGATCTGATAGTCGGCCCACGTGGCGTAGCCGAGGCGCGAGGCGATGTCGGCGCGCAGGGCGACGAGCTTGGTGAGGACGGGAATGTTGGTCTCGCGCGCGAGGTTGTTGCGCGCGATGTTCGCCCGGCGGCGCGTCTCGGGATTGTCGGCGTTCTCCGCGATGGCGACGGCGTGCCACGTGATGTTGGCCATGACGCGGTAGCGGCCGTCGGGCTGCTTGACGCCGGGGCTGTCGAGAAAACTCTGGGGCACGCCGGCCATTTCGGCGGCGGTGAAGTCGAGCGGGGCGCGGGCGTTGTTGATGTTGACGGCGAACTCGGTGTTCAGCGCGGCGAGTTCCTTGCGGAGTTTCTCGACCTCGGCGCGTTGGGCGGCGGGCAGTGCGAGGCCGGCGCGGCGGTAGGTGCGCATCTGCTCGTCGACGAGGCGCTGCTCCTCGGCATTGAGGACGGGCTTCCGGTCGGCCACGGCCTTGAGCGCGCGATAGAGGTCCTCGCGGTAGTCGAGCCCGACGCTCCATTCCTGGATCTTCACGTTCATCTCGTTGGCGGTGTCGCGCATGGCCTTGTCGAGCGCCGACTCGGCGACCGTGTTGAGGACCAGGTAGACGTCGCCCGCCTTGGCCCCGATGGCGTCGGCCGCGGCAAAGGTGCTGGCAAAAGTCAGCTTCGCCGGATCCTGCGCGGCGAGCGCGGCCAGGGCGGCGTCGGCGGTCTTGATCGCGCCCTCGGCCTGGGCGCGGATCTCGTCGGGCGTCAGCGGATAGGCGGGCAGCGTGAGCACGGCCTGGGCGCGGGCGGCCTCGGCTTGGAAATCAGCCAGCCCGGCGGTTTTGGCCAAGGCTTGGCTGACGAGGGCTGGTGCGAGCCACAGGCAGGCGACCAGACGGAGGAGTCGGAAGGGAGATTGCATAGGGGAATGATTGCGGCGGAACCTACCCATTCCCGGCCGGCGCTCAACCCAGAAAAATCGCCGGCCGCGCCCGGCCCCGACCTCAGACCGCCATTGGCGGCGTGGTGGTGGTGGAACTGATCACCTTCTCGAAAACCGCCTGGAGCCGATGCGAGGAAACCCGCATCCGCAGGATGGTGCGCAGGAAACCGCGGTTGCCCGGGTGGTAGTGGAACTCCGCCGCCTCGTTGCGAAAATCCCGCCGGCTGCGCAGGTCGCCCACGCCGCGGATAAAGTCGAAGTCGGGCGAGTAGTAATCGCGGTTCAGCCAGAGCAGCCAATAGAACGGCCGCGCCTGCCAGTGCAAACAGCGCCAGAGTAGCACGCGCTCGAACTGGTCGTAGGCGATGCCGTGGTGCTCGCAGTAGAGTTCGCGGAAAGTTTTCAAATGCTTCAGGCTGAAGGAACAGAAAAGGTGCCGGCCCGACTTTTGTTAATCAAGTGGTGAAACACCCCAAGGGGAGTCGGGGGCGACATCCAACGTGGCGAAGAAGCGGAACGGCCATAGCGCCGGCAAACGGCCCAGACTCGCCTGCACCAGAATTGCGGCGGACCTTTTCTCTTTGGCCTTCTGAAAAGCCAGATGGCGGAG
>JAQSCO010000049.1:0-51804 GCA_029945445.1 Lacunisphaera sp.
CTCCGCCATTAACCGCAGATTGCTGACCACCCTGTAATTTCCCGCGGGGTTTGAGAAGAATTCCAGCGGGTTTGAGAAAATCAGCCTTCCGGCGGGGGTGCCGAGGTCGGCCCGGCAGGGCTGTTTCCGGCCTCATGCATGACGGCGGCATGGTGCCTGCGGCGTAGGGCGTGGCGGGCCGCCAGGGCCGGGTGGATGCCCTTGGCGACCAGCTCGGCCGTCTGGTGCTCGACCGGCGGAACCCAGCCTGGAGGCGCCCGGTGGGCGATCTCTTCGGCCGTGTGCCGGTGGGCCAGCTTACGGCCCTCGCCGTCATGCCGGATGAAGTGCTGGACGTCGCAGAGGGCCTGCCCGACCAGGATGGATTCGCCGGCCCGGACCTGCTTGCCCAGCAGGCTCTCAGGGCAGCGGCCGCGGCGGATGATCTCGTGCCGGCCTTCGGCGTCGGCCGTGGCTTTATAGAGGGTGAAGGCTGTGCTCATTTCTTTGTGCTCAGGGCGAGCATCTCCCGCTTGCTGAAATTGGTCGAGGAGCCGGAGCTGATCTGCGTCACCTCGAAGTCGTAGGTGTGCGTGCCGGCGCCGGGCGCATGGGACGTATAGAGGCAGTCGTGGTCGGCCCCGATGACCGGCGCCTTATACTGCACGACGTAGATTTCGCTGCCGTCGCATTTGAACCGGAACCAGTAGGTGTAATTGTCCACCGGGTTGAACTGGAACGAGGCGAACAGCGCGACCGGCTCGCTGCCGACCACGTTGATGGTCACGGACTGCATCACCTGCGTGCCGCCCGAGCCGCTTACGGACTGCGAACCGCTCGTGCTGGCCGAGACCGGCACCGTGACCGCGTTGTCGCCGATCTTCAACGTCTCCACCGCCAAGTCAGCGATTTTGCCCGTCGTGGCCGAGAGGTCCTGCAGGTGGCCTGTGCCGATCTCGGCCAGGGCGATTTTCGCGCCCGTGATCACGGCGTTGTCGATGTTGGCTGTGTTCGTGATGATCAGGTTCGCGCCCACGGCGTAGGCCGTGATCGCGCCGGCCGCGATGGCGCCCGCCACGACGCTGTTCGCGACGAGGTCCGCGCCGTCCACCGTCCTGATCCACGCGCCGGCCGTGCCGTCGAAGCGGTATAGCTTCTTGTCGGTCGTCAGGAAGGCGAAGCGGCCGTCGAAGTTGCCGCTGACGGGCAGCGTGCCCACGACCTCCACCATCGTCAGGCCGGCCACGATGTCGGAGAGCGTGATGCCCGCCCGCGTGGTCCCGCTGAAAGGCCCGGCCAGCTTCCGGCGGCCGTTCACGCCCTGCACCTCGATCCAGTAATAGGCCAGCGTGCTGGGCGGCAGGCCCGTGCGGAAGAACGCCGTCGTGCCGGGCGCGAAGACATACTGCGGCAGCGCCGGCCGCGTGGTCGTGGCCGACTCGTAGATGTAGACCTTGAGCAGCGGAATGTTCGTCGGGTTCGACCAGGTCAGGACCAGCAGGCCGAGGCCGGGCGTGACCGTGACGCCCGAGACCGGGTTCGGGTCGACGCCGTCGTCGGGCGACGTGCCTCCGTCCAGGGCGCCGCCGAACAAGGACGAGTTCGCGGGCAGCATGTTCACCGACAGCTCCGGCACCGGCAGGCTGTCGTCCACCGCGTCCTGCGTGAAGCTCACGAGCCGGAAGTAAGCGACGCCGCCCAGCATGGCCGACAGCAGCGAATGCCGCCACGGCACGATGTTCGCGCGCGGCACGATCCACACCACGGTCGTGGCGGCCGCCCAGGCCACGGCGGTGGTGCCGAGGCGGCCGCGCAGGATGGTGTAGTTGAACGTCGCGCCCGCCACGGCCGCGCGATCCACGATGGAGACGAACTCCATGACGGGATTGCCCGAGCCATCGATGGCGATGCGGCCGCTGCCGTCCAGCGTGGCGAGCAGCGCCAGCAGGACGTTGTCGCCAGCCTCGGTCGCGTTGCCGCCTGGCGTGTTCGACGCGAGCCCGGCGTCGGGCGCGCTGAGGCCGTCCGTCTCGGTGAACTGCGCCGCGGCCGCGCCGCTCGCGATGTCGGCCGCCAGCGTGGCACGCACCGCGAAGCCCGACTGCTGCCCGAGGTCCGCGTAGGCGCCGGCATGCGTCGAGCCGAAGTAGGCCTCGAAGCCCACGATCTTCGCGTCCGGTCTGGTCGCGAGCAGCGCGACGGCCGAAGGCCAGCCCCACGCGTTCGGCGGCAACGGCACGCCGAGATAATGCAGCAGCGGCGGCGACGACGTGGTCGGCGGTGTGGGCGGCGTCCAGACCGGCGTGTAGGCGTTCGCCGGCACCAGGTTGTCCGTCACAATGGTGAGCGTCGCCTCGTCGGTGCGGTCCTGCTGCAGCTTCTCGATGCGGACGAGCTGCGAGAGCCCGGCGCCGCCCGGCTCGGGGTTGGTGTTGAGCCTGATCTTGTCGCCGACATTCATGCCGGCTACGAAAGGCTGGCGCACGTTGATCGTGGCCGTCGTCGGTGCGGTGCCGACGCGCCGGTTGTATTCCACGGCGTGCTTATGCGCCTGCGCGATGCGGGTGACGTGCTTGCGCTCGAGGCGCTGCTGGTCGTCCACCTGCCGGATCTGCGCGGCGCGCGCGTTCGGCACCAGGTGGCTGTTGTCCTGATATTCGTAGTCGCGGTCGACGAACGAGAGGAGGATCTCGGTCGGCACGTCGTTCCAGTCGCCGAGCGGGATGCTGGGCTTCTTCGTCCAGTGCCGCGAGTCGAGCACGGTGAGGCCGCCCGGATCGACGCCCCACTCGTAGATGTTGCAGGCCAGCTTGCCGGCGTTGGTCCAGCGGCAGAATCCGTTGAACGGGTCCATCAACGCGCGCGCGATGTCGCGGAGGGCGCTCTGCTCAGTCACGAGCGGCGAGCAGAAGGTGTAGTCCTTGTGCGCCTGGTCCTGCGCGCACCAGTGTGCGGCCGCGAGCCAGCTGGCGGCATCGAGCTGCGCCACGTCGACGGAGCCGCCGCGCTCGTCCAGGAGGATCTCCGCCCACGCCGCGATGGGGTTGATCTGGTCGTCGTCCACCACGTTGTCGATGGCCGCCACGATGGCCGTCGAGACGCGCGGCTTGCGGCCACCGATGATCTGGATGTTCGGCGCCGTGCCGGAGTCCTGGCCAAAGAAGATGCCCGAGGCCACCAGCAGCGCCGTGCCCTTGTAGGGCGGATGCCCGGCGAGCGCGGCGTCGGCCGGCTGCGTCTCAGTGCCGCGATAGATTTTCAGGTAGCCGCCGGGCGCGAGCAGCGTCGGGTCGAGGATCGAGCCGGTGAGGTCCGTCACGTCGGTCGTCAGCGTGAGGCTGCCCTGGAAGATGTAATTGCCGTTCAGGATCACGGCCTTGATCCAGTCGAGCGGACCCCAGCAGATCGCTCCGGCGAGCGTGCCGTAGTAGTTTTTGCTTTGTGCGGCCGCGCCGCCTTTTCCGCCGGAGGACATGGCTTAGGATTTCTTGCCGGCGCCCTTCACCTGCTGGGTCACCTGGTTGAGGGCGGGCGTGATCCAGCGCACGGCGATCAGCCGCGTGCCGGCGAGATAAGGCAGCGGCACCGCCTGCTGGTTGCTGGCGACGTTCTCCTTCTGGAACGGGAGCAGCGCCTGCTTGACGGGGGTTTTATTGTGGCTCACGCGAGCCTCCAGATTGAGTCGATGCGCTTCGCCCAGGGCGTCGGGATGCACGGCGCGATCTGCACGCCATGCTCGCCGAATACATGCACCATGCGGCCCTCGCCCAGCAGGATCGCGACATGGTGCGGCGTGTGCCCGAGGCGGAACACCAGCAGATCGCCCGGCTGGGCCGGCGCGTCGACCAGCGCGAACTGCGGGCTCTCCTCGAGCCATTCGCGGATGAGGCTGCGGCCTTGCGAGCGCGACCAGTCGCGCGGCCCGTTGGGAATCTCGAGGTCGGCCGGCAGCAGCGCGGCCGCCTTGTAGAGATCGGACATCGCGAACTGGCAGCGCATTTCCTTGCGGCCGATGGCGGCGGTCGCGGCTTCCTCGAGCATGAGCAGCTGGGCGGGTGTGATCATTTCTTGGCGGCGGTGGTATTGCGCTGCGGGATGACGAAGCTCGGGCTCACCGCCGGCATGAACTGGAAGCCGCGGAAGTTGTCGCCGTTGGCCAACTTCGCGGCGCACGTCGCAAAGGTCCGGTCGCAGCCGGGCACGGCCGTGACGGCGTTGCCCGCGATCAGGGCGCTCGGCCGATCCAGCGTGAGCACGACATGGCCGCCGCCGTCGATGGCCGTGCTGGTGAGCACGCCCTCGCGCAGCGGCAGGCCGCCCGCGGTCCAGCCCATCCAGCCGAGGGCGAACCAGTCGGCCGCGGCGAAGCCCGCCGGCAGGCCGCCACCGTTCGCGCGCGTGATCGTGCCGATGGTGACCACGTTGCCGGCGACGGCCGTGATCACGGCGTTGAAGATCCAGTCGGCCAGCGCGAGGCCGCAGCGCGGCTTGAAGAGCATCGTGCCGCAGGTCTTGCCCATCACCTGCCGCGGCGCCGAGCGGGCGAAGAGGGCGTTTGCTCCGAGCGCCTTCTGTCGCACGCTCGGGCCGTCGAGCTGCGGTGTCTTCAGCTCGCCCTTCCAGACCTGGCGGAAATTGGAGAAGGCGCCGGCGCCGTCCACGTCGGCGCGGAAGATCGTGATGAAGCCGCGCGCGGCGAGGTTGCCCGGCAGCCAGTTGTCCCACGGGCCGCCGGCAAAGTAACGGAACGACACCGTGCACGAGTCGTCCTCGAGGTCGACGGACTGCAGCAGCTTGTCGAAGTCGCAGGCGTTGTAGGTCCAGTCGATCAGGTTCGCGGTCGCACCGGCCTCCCAATTCGTCAGATACCAGGACTGCAGGGCGCCGTTGTAGTCGAGGTCGAGCTGGAAGAACCACGCCGCGCCCGCCGCCCGCGGTGTGGAGCCAGGCTTCGAGTTTCGCCAAGGAGGCGCGCGCCGCCCCCACGCTGCGGCCATAGGTAAGATAGACCGTCCGGTCTGCATGCTCGCCGAAAAGGCCGCTGATGCGCGCATTCTCCCGCGTGAGTTCCGGGGAGGGAATTTCGAGTTCGCGGATATCGTCCTTCCATTTGAGCAGGGCCAGGCCGGGCAGCGCGGCGATCCAGCCGGCGAGGAGCAGCCAGCGCACGCCGCGGCGCGTTCCGAGGGACAACCCGGGACCGAGGCGGAACCCGCAGGCCGCGAGGAAGGGATCGCGCACCGTGGAAAAATAGATGACCGCCGCCGCCAGCGCGCCGACCAGGCCGGCCCCCACAAACACGCCGAGCTGGCGGATGAATGGCAGGTCCGAAAAGAGCAGCAGCGAAAAGCCGGCGACGGTGGTGAGGCAGCTCGCGAGCAGCGGCTTGGTCAGCCGGCGGACCTTCTCCCAATAGTCCTCCCCCGGCCACGCGGGCGGCTGCATGAAAAGATAGAAGCCGTAGTCGATGGCCACGCCGGTCAGCAGCGAGCCGATCACGAACACCATGATGTGCAGCCGCTCGAAGGCGAGGGTCGCGCCGACCCAGGCGCCGAGCACGGACAGCAGGACGACCGGGATCAGGTGCAGCCCGCGATGCACGCTCCGGATGAAAGTGAACGCCACCGCCAGCACGGCCGCGAGCGAGAACACGTTCAGCCAGGTCACCTCGCGCTCGATGCGCGCCCGGCTGGCGGCGGCGAAACGGTTCACCCCGGTGTCGGCGACGGCGAAGCCGGGATACTCCGCGCGCACCGCGGTCGCGGCCCGCGCGATCGCGGCAAACGCCGGCGCCTGTCCCGCCTCGCTGAGCGGCGAGGCGGCCAGCCGCGCCCAGACGAGCGTGGCGCCGGTCGCGGCGGATTGCCCCAAACCGTCCTTCAACCGGTCAACCGCACCCGGCATGAGCAGCAGCGGATCGGCCGGGATGATTTCCGAAAAAGCCAGGGCCCCCGGCGTGGTCAGGTAACGTCCGAGCGTCTCGGCCGTATCCCGCGCCAGCCACGCCGAAAAATCGGCGGGCGGGCCGCCGGTCGCGGCATACGCGGCGGCGCGCTCCTGCAGCCAGAGCGGGAAGAGCAACGTGAAGCGCTGGGCGAACAATGCGGCGCCCATCGCGTCCTGCGCCACGGTGTCGCCCATGACCAGCACCTGCGCGAAAGCCGGTTCGCGCCCCAGTTCGGTGGCGAAGCGCGCGGCCGCTCCCGCCGGCGCCGGCCGGCCGTCGGCCCCGGTCAACTCGAAGAGCATGGTGCGCGCCTCGGCCTGGCTCGCGAGCGAGCGGACCAGCGTCAGTTCCGGCGCCTGCTCATTGACCGGGATGAGGTCGAGCACGTCGGTGGAAATCTTCCGCGCATAGTCGAGCCGCCAGAGCCAGCCGCCGCCCAGCAGCGCCGCGGCGGCGAGGACGCTCCAGCCCAGTCGTTGGCGGCGGCGGAAGGTCATGCGTCAGCGGAAGAACGTCTTCAGCTCCGCGGCGGTGAACGCCGCGGCCGGCCGCGGCGGCGCGATGGTGATTTCAATCGCCTGCTTCGCCGTGCGGCGGATCTCGATGCGCCGGAGGGTGGCGGCCTCGCCGGCCACGTTGATCCGGCCCACGTTGCGGCGCGCCGCTTCCGTGCGCGGCACCAGGGTGAGCGCCCAGCTGGCCCCCTCGCGCTGGCCGTAAATCTCGAAGTCAACCTCCAGCGCCGCCAGGTCAAAGCGCACGATGTGCCGCAGGGCCGCGTTGGCCGCCGCCGCGCGCGGGTCGGCCGGAACCGTCTTTTCCCCGGCGGCCGCCCGCATGAGCAAGCCCTGTTCATCGAGGATGACCGTGCTCTCCGCGGGGGCCGTGTAGTGCAGGCTCAGGCCGCGCGTGGCGGACACGCGCACCTCGCCCTGCAATTCGACCGGCTCGCGCTTGAAGGGGAAAAAGCGGCGCTCGCTGAAATCGGCGACCGCGTCCGGGTGCTGCGTGAAGGCGCCGGCCAGTTCGCGCCAACCCGGTGCCGCGGGTGTCAGCCGGTGCGCCGGATCGACCGGCACGGCGGATTCGGCGGCGAGTCCGGCGGGCCCGCCCAGCAGGAGCAGCGCCAGCAGCAGCCCGAGCGCCGACCAGCGGAGCCGGCGGCGCAGCACGACGGGCCAGCGCCAAAAGAGCAGCTCCGCGATGAGCCGGGTGTGCAGCCACACGAGCGTGGCGTTGTCCCGCAGGTAGTGAAAATGCGACACGCCGCCCTCGGCGCGGGAAAAATACCGGACCGGTGCCGCGAGGTTGTGCGCCGGCACGCCCGCCCAGACGAGTCGCACGCCCGCTTCCGTGTCGAAGTCGTAGCGCCGCCCGCCCCGGCGCGAACCCAGCACGGCGAGCAGCGGGGCGATCGGATAGACGCGAAAGCCAAACAACGGATCGGCGACCGCCGCGCCCAGCAGCTCGAAGTGCACGAGTCCGACGCTGAGTTTCCGGCCGTGCCGGCGCTCGGCCGGGATGTTCGCCGGGAAGACCGGCCGGCCCAGCACGAGGGCCCCGGGCCGGCTGTGCGAGGCGGCCATGAACTCCGCGATGCTGCCGGCGGGGTGCTGGCCGTCGGCATCCATCACGAGCGCGTGGGTGAAGCCGCCGGCCTGCACGGCCTGCATGCCCGCGAGCACGGCCGCGCCCTTGCCCACGTTGCGCGGCAGGAGCAGCACGCCGAGCGCGGGGTCGCGACCCGCCAGTTCGATCACGGCTTGCTCGCTGCCGTCGGTGCTGCCGTCGACCACGACCAGGACCGGCTGCCAGCGGCGCAACACCTCGACCACGACGTCCCGCAGTCGCGGACCGGTGTTGTAGGTTGGCAGCAGGACGACGTGGGTGGCGGAAGCGGTCATGGGCGGTGAATGAAGGCGGCAGCGGGGAACGGCCCGCTGGGCGCGCGAAACCACGCCTCGATCTTGGCGGTCAATCCGGCCACGCTGTCGGCCGTGTCGGTGCGGATGAGCGGACCGCCGGTCACTTCCACATGCGCGGGGAAGCGCGGCAGCCGCCACCAGGCGCGGCCCTTGACGAGCAGATCGGAATCGGTGGTGATGCGCACGAGCTGGATCGGCGCCCGGGCGCGGCGGGCGATGAGCACGAAGCCGGGCTTGAAGGGCAGCGATTCGCCGGGCGGCTGGCGCGTGCCCTCGGGAAACACGATCAGCGTGTGGCCGGCGGCGACCTTGTCGGCCGCGCACCGCACGAGCTCGTGGCCGCCGTCGCTGCCGAGGTAGCCCGCGCGGCGCGCGGCGGCGCCGAGCACGGGATTGCGGCGGATCGCGGGCTTGAAGATGCACAGCGCCACCGGCAGCCGCGCCAGCAGGCACGTGATGTCGATCAGCGACTGGTGGTTGGCCGCCAGCACCACTCCACCGCGCCGGCCGGCGCCGAAGCCGTGATAGCGCACATGCACCAGCCTGGTCAGCCCGCACCACCAGTGGAAAAACGCCAGGTGGCGGTGGATCAGCCGCTGGAAAAACTCCTCCGTCCTTTCCGTCGCGGGCAGCCAGCCGCACAGCCAGCTGAGCCCGCACAGCTCAAACCCGCCCGCCGCGAAGAGCAGCAGCGTGAAGTAGTAAACCGGATAGTAATAGAGCGCGCGGAGGGACATGGGGGGAAGCCCGGCCTAGCGGGCGGCCGGCACCTCGGGATTGAGGGGGATGAAATTGAACCAGAGGTAGGGATGCTGGCGGACGAGCGCCTCGAGCTGGCCGAGCACGGCCTGGAAGTGCCGCCGGCCCGCCTGCGTGTTCGCCTCGCGGCCCGCCGCCGGCACCGGGGTGAAGACCGGCGACGCAAACACGCGGAGCTCGGCCCGCCCCTGCTCCGCCACCGCCGTGCAGAACACCACCGGGCGCTCGAACAGGATCGCAAGGTGGTAGATGGTGAAGGGAAACTGCCGGCGCGCCCCGAGGAAGTCGAACGGCTCGGCCTTCGCGCTGAACTCGAGCCGGTCGCATTTCAACGCGAGCGAGTCCCCGGCCTCGAGCGCAGCCTTCAGGTCGAAGAGCAGGTTCACCGGGTCGTTGACCCAGAGAAAGGAAACCTGCCGGCCGAACCGCTCGCCCAGCAGGCGCGTCTCGCCGGAGTTGCCCACGCGGAGGCGGATGATGGAAACCCGCCGGCCGCGCTCGCCCAGCAGGTAGCCGAGCAGGTCGGAGCCGCCGAAGTGAAACGAGCCGAAAAGCGCGGGCCGGTCCGAGCGCACGAGCGCCTCGAACGCCGCCTCGTTCTCCGGCGCCAGCGTGCAGCGCACCGGCGCCCCGCGGCCGACCCGCAGCTCGGTCATCAGGAATTCCGCCAGGGCGAAGAAATGCCGCCAGACCTCGACGAGCGCCGCGGGCCGGCCGAGGACGACGGCCAGGTATTCCCGCGAATACGCCCGCTGCGCCGGCATGACCCCGAGCGCGACCCACGTGCCGGCCATCAGCACCGGCCGGAAAACCCACCGCGGCCACCAGCGCTCCGCCCACAGCAGGAAGCCGTAGCCCCAGCTCGGACCGGGATTGCGCCGGAGGGTGGTCGTGGGGCTCATGCCGCACCTCCGGCCGCCGCCGCCCACTCCAGCGACCATGTGCCGCCGGCGCCGGACCACTGCAAGGGGCGGCGCGCCGCCAGGGCCAGGGTGAAATGCTCCAAGGTCGGACACGCTTCCGCCACCCGGACCCCGGGGACAAAATAGATGCGGCCCGCGGCCCCGGTTGGCTCACGGGTCAGCCAGGCGGCGAAAGCAAACGAGGTGGTCGAGGCCAGCTGGTGTTCCAGCATCCACGTGCCGCGCTCCTCCCCGCCGACCAGCGCCACGCGCGCCGCCGTTTCCAGCAACGCGGTCAGCAGCGCCTGCTCGATCAATCTCGTGCGTCCGGCCAGTGGCCACAGCCGCGCAATGGGCTGCGACCGGCCGATCAGCACCTGCTGCACGCCGCCGGGGTGGATCGAGCTTTGAAACAGCAGCGGGCTGGCCGCGGGGAAACTGCGCAGGAAATCCTCCAGCGAGCACGTCTCGGCAAAAGTCGACGCATAGACCAGGGCGTCGTCCGGCCCGAGCGCCGCGCCATCGAGCACCGAGCCGATGAGCAGGCCGAGATGGGTCATCCGGCGCAGCGCGGTGCGGGGGAACTTGGCCCCCAGCCGCAGGCGCGCGGCCGCGAGGGTTTCGTCCGCCGTCGGCAGTTCGATACTCAGCTGGTGCAGGAAGCGCTCAATCATGGGTAAGGAGCATCGCGGCATGGGCGCCGCCGAACGCATTGCTGGTGAGGATGGCCCCGTCGTATCCCGCATGGGCAAAAGGCTCCAGCGCGATGGTGTTGGTGAAGCTCGGCGCCGCGCCGCCGACCGTGCCGGGAATCTTCCCCGCCGGCCCGCGCAGCGCCGCGAGGGCGATGGCGAGTTCGACCAGGCCGCAACTGCCGAGCGTGTGACCGAGGCTGCCCTTCCAGGAAACCAGCGGGGCCGCGGGAAATTGTGCCGCCAGCGCCACCGCCTCGAGCCGCCCGGCATCGAGCGTGCCGGTGCCGTGGCCCTTGACCCAGACCCGCCGGCCGCCCGCGGCGGCGGCGATCGCGGCCGCGACCACCGCGAAGCCGGCGCCGTCCGGCTGGTTGGAGGTGAAATGAAACATCTCGTTGTGCAGGGCGTGGGCCCGCAGCTGGAAAGGCGTGGGCTCGCGCGTGAGCACGGCAAAGGCCGCGCCGTCCCCGAGGCCGATCGAGCCCGTCTCGCGCCGCGCGTAGGGCGCGGGCATCGCGCCGTTGAGGATCTTCAGGCTGTGGAATCCCCCGGCGACAAACGGACTCACGAAATCGAACGCGATGACCAGCACGCGGTCCGCCAGCCCGGCGTGCAGCAGCCGGGCGGCATGGGCGAGGCCGAGATGCGCGGTGACGCAGGCGTGGGAAAAGATCCACACCTGCTCGCCCCAGCCGAATTCCCGGCGCAGCCGCTCGACCGCGGCAAAGGGCGTCCCGTGCGCGAGGTGGCGCACGTCGGCATCACGGGTGAAGGCATAAACACTGCCGACCCCGAAATTACTGCTGGTGACGATGACCGGCGTGCGCGCCGCGCCCCACTGTTCCGGCGGAATGCCGGCCGCCAGCCGGCGCAGGCCGGGCAGCCAGCGCGGCGGCAGCGTTTCATCCATGGGCCCGGTCAGCGCGAGCGGCACGAGGTCGCCGCCGGCGCGGCCCAGCACCGGCGTCAGCGCCAGCGCGCACCGGCCCGCGAGCAGGGCGGCCGCGGACGCCGGGGCGTCGCCGAACGGCGTGAGGCAATCACAAGCGGCCAGGCCCACCGGAAGCTGGTCAGCCGGTGCGGGCATGAGAGGGGGGAGCCGACACGTCAGCCGGACACGCGCGCAGGTAGGCCGCGAGCGTGTTGACGCTGCCCAGGGCCCGGCGCGATTCCTCGCTGCTGCCGATCTTGACGCCGAACTCCTTCTCGAGCGCCAGCACGAGCTCGAGCGCGTCGAGCGAATCGAGGCCGAAGCGCGATGAGCCGATGAGCGACTCGTCGTCGGGAATGTCGCCGGGGCTGACGCCGTCGAGCTTGAGGGTGGCGATGATCAGGGTCTTGAGGCGGAGGGACAGGGAGTCGTTCATAAAGGATCAGGTGGGGCGGCGGAGAAGGTGGCAGACATTGCTGCCGCCGAAGCCGCTGCTGTTGTTGAGGGCGTGGCGCGGGGCCTCGTTGAGCGAGGTGCGCGGCAGGTCGAGACCGGCGCACACCGGATCGGGCTCCACGAGATGCGCCGCGCCGGGAATGAAGCCGTCATCGATGGCCAGCGCGCAAAACGCCGCCTCCATGGCGCCCGCGAGCGACAAGCCGTGGCCGGTCAGCGCCTTCGTGCTGCTGATGCGCGGTTTCGCGCCCGCCGCGGTGAAGACCGCCTGCAGCGCCAGCGCCTCGGAACGGTCGCCGGCCGGCGTGGAGGTCGCGTGGGCGTTGACGTAGTCGACGTCGGCGGGATTGAGCCGCGCATCGGCCAGCGTGCGGCGCATGGCCTCGCGCAGGCCGGCGCCCTCGGGATGCGACTGGGCCACGCTGTGGCCGTCGCCGGCCTGGCCCCAGCCGGTCAGTTCGGCGTAAAGGTGCGCCCCGCGCGAGCGCGCCAGCGCGGCGTCCTCGACGACGAGCACCACCGCCCCGCCCGTGCCGACAAAGCCGTCGCGCTTGACGTCAAAGGGGCGCGAGGCCGTGGCCGGGTCGGGGTTGCCGGAGAGGGCGCGCAGGCTGGAGAACGAGACGATGCTCTCGGCCGTCAGGTCCTCGGCGCCGACGACGAGCATGCGCGACTGCCGGCCGAGGCGGATTTCGTCCATGGCGTAGCCGAGGGCGTGGCTCGACGACGCGCAGGCCGAGACGAAGCCGCAGACGGCGCCGGAGATCTTGTAATGGGCCGCGAGGTTGAAGTTCAGGGTGCCGGCGATGGAGGAGACGATGCCCATCGGGTTGCCGCGCTCGCCGCGCGTGGCGTGCATCTGGTCGAGAAAATTCCCGAGCAGATACGGCGAGCCCGCCGACGCGCAGAAAAGCCCCGTGGCGCCGCCCGCGAGGTCGGCGGGGGTGAGCCCCGCGTCCGCGAGCGCCTGCTGCATGGCGCAGACCGCATAGACCCCGTGCGGCGCGAGGCCGCGGAGCAGCTCGCGATCGACCTCGAATTGCGCCGGCCAATGCCAGTCGCGCCAGTTGGGCGAGGGAAACGCGAAACCCTTGACCGTGCCGGCCACCTTGACGGGCAGGCTCGGGTTACCGAAGAACTCGACCGCTTCAAAGCCGTGCCGCAGTTCGCGCAGGCTGCGCAGAACCGTGGAACGATCATGGCCGATGCTGGTGATGAAACCCAGACCGGTGATGACGGGCAGTGGCGGCATGCAGGACGGGCCGCGTTCAGTGTTGGGCGGGGGCGGCGACCTTGCCGCGGATGAAATCGCGCAGATCGTCGAGCGAGCGCACGCGGATGATCTCCTCGTTGGTGATGGTGATGCCGAACAAATCCTCGGTGAAGAAGACCACTTCGGTGATGGCCAGCGAATCAAAGCCCAGGTCGTCAATCAGCCGCGTGTTGCCCGGCAGCTCGGCCAGGGGCACGGCGGAGTCGCTCGGAATGAAGTCCGCCAGGATGGCGAAGACCACCGGGTCGAGCGCGGCCGGATCACCGCCGGACTTGAAACGGTGAAAGGCGGCGCGGGCCACCTCGGGCAGATGCCGGAGGATTTCCTCGCGATCGCTCGCGGTGCCGGGAAGCGGGGCGGTGGATGTTTTCATGGGAGCGGGGGCGGGGGGCGGGGGGAAGCGAGGGGCTTGACGGCGGAGTATTCGCTGAAGAGACCGAGCAGCGTGTCGCGTTTCACCGCGGCCAGGCCGGCGCCCTGCAGGGCCTGGAGCACCGCGGCCGGGGGCACGCAGGCATCCATCGTCTCCCAATAGTAGCGCATCATGTCGCGCGCGTCGTTGCTGCGGGTGAACAGCCGGGTCAGAAACGGATAGACGTGGCCGAAGTAGAGCCGGAAGAGGGCGCGCGGGAACCGGCCGGCGGGCTTGGTGACCTCGAGGATCAGCAGCCGGCCGCCGGGCCGCAGGACGCGGTGAAATTCCCGGAAGGTCGCGTCCAGGCTGGTCACATGCCGCAGCGCGTAACCCATGGTGAGAAAATCGAAGGCCTGGTCCGCGAACGGCATCTGCTCCGCCCGCCCCTGCACGAAGTTCGCCGCCAGCTTGGTCCGGGCGACGGCCAGCATGCCGGCGCTGGGATCGAGGCAGGTGATGTTCTTCGCCGTGCCGAGGATCTTCACCGCCGCGACCGCGACGAGGCCGGTGCCGCAGGCCACGTCGAGCAGCCGATCCCCGGCGAGCAAGCCATGGCGCTGCAGCGACCAGCGGCGATAGGCGGCGCCACTGCGGAGGAAGCCCCAGTCCACCACGGCGTCGTAATGCCGCGCGCCGCGGTCGAACAGCCGGTTGACAAATTCCGGCTTGGCCTCGGGCGTGGGGTAATGTGCAGCCAGGGTGGGATGAGGGTGCATGGCGGGTGGTTTTCCGCGACCGGTTGGGTCAGGGCGGCGGTCGTCAGGCGCAGATGGCTTCCAGCTGGCCGGCGGCGGACCCGACGGGGTCGAACCAGCTGAGGAGCCGGGCGTTCTGGCCGAACTCGGGGCAGGTCTCGGCCAGGAGCACGCGCAGGCTCGCGCGCGCGCGGGCGACCCGGCTCTTGACGGTGCCGATATTGATGCCCGTCTCGCGGGCGATCTCGGCGTAGGAACGGTTCTGCGAATTGCGGAGCAGGAGAATCTCGCGGGCCGGGGCGCCGAGCCGGCTCATGCACGAGGCGATGATCTCGGAAAACTCCCGGCTCGCCGCCTGGCGGGACGGTCCGGCGTCCTCCGCCGCCACGAGATCCGCGAAGGTCGCCTGACTCCGGTCGCTGACCGGGCAGTCGAGGGAAATGGTGGCATGCCGGCGGCGGCGGAAATGATACCAGTAACGGTTGCGCGAAAGGTTGAGCGTGATGCGGTAGAGCCAGGCGGACAGCGAGGAGTCACCGCGGAAGCGCGCGAGCCCGCGGTGGGCGCGGATGAGGGCGTCCTGGGCGATTTCCTCGGCATCGGCCCGGTTCCGCAGCAAGCCAAGCGCGACCGCGAACAATTTGTGGCGGTAACGCTGCACGATTTCATTGAAGGCCGTTTCGTCCCCGGCAATGAACCGGCGCACGAGCCCGGCGTCATGCTGCGCCTCGACGCGGGCGGCGGCGGCGCGCGCGGAAACCGGGCGGGGGAACGGAGCGGTGGCGGTGGAGGAAAGGTCGGCAACCATGACAGAGCGCAGCTTACCCCGGCCGTGGCCCCGATAGAATGGGGTGTTATGCTACCGGGAATTTCACTGCGGCCGGGCAACGCCGCACCGGGTGGCCCTCCGGCTCCCTGGCTTTCCCGCCGCCCGGCGCACAATATTTGCGCCGCCCGGCCGCCCCCGCCATCCGGGCGGGCGCCTGGCAATAAAAAAGGCCGTCCCGCGACGGCCCCTGCAAATGCAAGATGACGCGGGGCGCGTCAGGTCTTCATGATGTTCCGCCCGGCGGGGCGATTCTTGACCGGACCTTTGCCGCCGCGGGATTTGGCTGCGCGATTCTTGGCTGCGGTCATGCGACCGCCTCTGGATTTCTTTGCCATGGGAGTGATTTATTGAGTTTGGATTGAGGACGTTTGATTACCGCCGGCATAATGCCCCGCTGGGCGGCCGCTGCCAATGAGGTCTAACCCTACTCCGTGCCGGCGGGGTTCACGACCGGGCGAAATGGCGGCGCGGCCGGGGTAGGCCAACGCCCCATAGCGACCGCGCGCCCGAACGCGTAGTGTTCCTCCTCGCTTATGAAAATCAAAAACCTGCCAGCTCTGCTAGTCATCATTGCCAGCCCCATCGCGCTGTTTGCTTCGTCCACCGTTGATCGCAAGATCGAGGATGCCGCCAAGGCTTCCTACAACTACCGCACCGTCCTCGAGGACCACGTGAAGGTCAAAGCCAATGACGGCATCGTCACCCTGACCGGCACCGTGCAGGACAACGACGAGAAGGAACTCGCCGTCGACACCGTGGAAAACCTCCCCGGCGTCCTGAGCGTGAAAAACGAGATCAAGATCGCCTCCGACTATCCCGAGCACTCGGACAAGTGGATGGCCGTCAAGATCCGCAGCCGCCTGCTCGTGAAGGCCAACGTCAGCGCCGCCACCACCAAGGTGGAGGTCAAGGACGGCGTCGTCACGCTGACCGGCACCGCCGAGAACGTGGCGCAGAAGGATCTCACCGGGATCTACGCCAAGGACATCGACCACGTGAAGTCGGTCAACAACGAGATCGTCGTCAAGAACGAGCCCGCGCCGAAAGAGACGATGGGCGAAAAGATGGACGACGCTTCCATCACCAGCCAGGTCAAGTTCACGCTGCTCCGCCACAAGGCCACCAGCGCGCTCAAGACCAAGGTCACCACGAATGACGGCGTCGTCACTGTCTCCGGCGTCGCGGCCAATGATGCCGAGCGTTCCCTCGTGTCCAAGCTCGCCAGCGACGTCCGCGACGTGCGCTCGGTCACCAACAACATGACCGTGAAGGGCTGAACCCTTCGCTGAAAAAAATTCCCACCGGCGCGGCCGCCCACGGGCGGTCGCGCTTCATTTCCGGCCCCGGGGAACCTTGTTCACCCGCGCTGGGTCAACCCTACAGCCCCCTGTTCCCATGAACCGACTCGTCTCCCTCGCCCTCCTTATCGGCGGCATCATTCTCATCTCCGCCGGCATCGCCGCGTCCGATTCGGCCGCCTCCGGCGTGTCCCGCTTTTTCACCGGCAATCCCACCGACAAGACCATGTGGCTGATGATCGGCGGCATTGCCGCCACCGTCATCGGCGGCGGCGGCCTGGTCTTCGGCTCCAAGAATCCCTGATCGTCCCTCCCTCCTCCCTCAATCTCTACCATGAAAAACAACAAAGATACTTCCACCCTCACGCCCAAGGAACTCCTTCACGATCTCCAGGCCCTCGTTGTCGAGGCCGAAAAGATGATGAGCGAGTCCATCTCCGAGCACACCGCCGACGCCGTCAGCGGCCTGCGCACGCGCTATGACGCCGCCCAGGAACGCCTGTCCGACCTCTACGCCTCTGCCCGGACCAAGGTCGTCGCCGGCGCCAAGCGCACCGACACGGCCATCCGCGAGAATCCCTACCAGGCCCTGGCCATCGCCGCCGGCGCCGGCCTGATCGTCGGTGTCCTGCTCGGCCGCCGCAGCAAGTAAGCCGACGGCCAGCATGGAAACTCCTCCCCCTGCCCCGGCCGGATTCATGGGTGCGTTCCGCGCCCTCGGCGACAGCCTGCTCGCGACCGTCAGCGACCGGCTGGAGCTGTTCTCGATCGAACTGCAGGAGGAAAAATTCCGCCTGATCCAGACCTTTGTCTGGATCAGCGCGGCTCTTTTCGCCGGCATGATGGCGATCACGTTCGCCAGCCTCACGCTGGTCTATCTGTTCTGGGAAAGCGCCCGCCTCGCCGTGCTGGGCGGGCTGGCGGTCCTCTATACCGGCGCCCTGGTCGCGATCGTCCTTTGGCTGCGCCGTTTCATCGCCCGCCAGCCGAGCCCGTTTGCCGCCACGCTGCAGGAAATCGGCGCCGACCGCTCATGTATCAGCAATCCGAGCTGACCCGGCTGGCCGGGCAAAAGACCGCGCTGCGCCGGGTCATCGCCGTGCGCCGCGTCCAATGCGCCGCGGCGGCGGACCGCGCGACGCAGCCGCTGGTGTGGCTGGATAACGCCATGGCCCTCTGGCGGAAAATCCCCCCGCTGGCCAAGCTCGTCACGATTCCGCTGGCCGTCGCCCTCGGCCGCTCCTTCCTGCCCCGGCTGAAAACCGTGGGCTCGCTCCTGCGCTGGGGCCCGGTGGCCCTCGGGGTCATCCGCAGCCTGCGGCGCTGATCAAAAGCCCGCGCCGTCCGCCTTGGTGCCGCAGAACGAGACCTCGAGGCCCAGCTGCGCCGCGAGCGCGGCCTTCGTGTAGGCGGCGAGGTCGGCCGCCTTGGCTGATTTCGCATAGGCCACCTGGATATGGTTCGCCTGGTGGCGCGCCATCATCAGGTCGCGCGTCACGCCGTAGGTGACAGCGTGCATGATGGGCCATTGGACGGTGGTCTCTTTCCAACGGCGTTCGGTCTCCTCGCGCGGGAGCTTGATGACCTTGGCGCGGCCGAGGTCCATCTTGAGCTTGCCGCCTTGGACGAACACCCGGCTCCAGACGATCTCGCCGGGCTTGGCGATGCCGCGGAGCGTGCCGCCGCCGAGCCGGAAATACATCAAAGGCTGGCGCAACGAATCTGAGCCCGCCCACCCGCCGATGTGATGGTCGGCCGGCGCGCTGCCGGAGATCAGGAAGACCCAGACGTAATCCTTGGTCGTGCCCGAGCGGTCCCAGTCGCCCCAGCGCAGGTCGTGGAGCGTGTTCGCCTTCGGCTGGCCGAGTGCGGCATGCACGCGGTTGGTGAACACGCCGTCGAGGCCGGCGCATTCGTCGACCTCGTTGAAATGCACGATCGGCTCGCCGGGGCGGATGACCCGGCCCGCGGCGTTCTTCACCGGCGGGCGGTCGGTCGAGTTGAGCGTGCCCTCGACAAGGTCGGAGGCGGGCAGCAGATCCTTGAGGCCCTGCTGATACTGGATCCCGATCGACTCGCAGCCGAACTCGTCCGCGATGCGGCAGGCGGCGATGTAGGTCTTGCACTGCCACAGCACCTGGTTGCGCGTGAGCGCGGTCACCTCATCCCGCCCGAAGTGGAACTTGAAGCCCTTCTTGAGATACCAGTTGAAGACGGCCTTCGCCTCCTGGTCCGGCACCTGCGTCGCGGCGTAGTAGAGCGCGGACTGCGAGAGGCGCTCCTTGCAGACGCCGACGTTGTAGAGGAGGTCGTCGGGGATGATGGCGTTATACATGCCCATGCAGCCCTCGTCGAAGATGCCCATGATGGACTTCCTCGTGCGCAGGTCGGCCGCGATCTGCTTCGCCACGGTCTTCGCCTTGCCCGGCACGCGGGCCTTGGCGTAAGCCCGCACGTGCGGCGTGCGGTGCGTGCAAACGCCGGTTTTGAGCCAGTCGCCGAGGCGCTTCAGGAAATATTTGTCGTCGAAGTTGTCGCTCCAGAGCGTCGAGTAGCTGACGCCGGCCTTGGTCAGGGAGCCGTTGAGGTTGAGCATGCCGACGAGGCCGGGCCAGGTGCCGCTCCAGTTGGCGACGGTGAGGATGGGGCCGCGGTGGCTCATCAGGCCGGCCAGCAGGTGGTGCGAATATTGCCAGACTGCTTCGGCCACGATGAGTGGGGCGTCGGGATCGAGGCTGGCAAAAACCGCGAGGCCCTCCTGCTGCGAGGCGATGAAGCCGTGCTTCACCTTCGGCTTGTAAGGATGGGCGCGGACGAGCCGGTGGCCTTGCGCCGCCACAGCGACAGCGAGTTGCTTTTCCATGGCGGCCTGGGCGGGCCAGCAGGTCTGGTTGGCGGCCAGACGGAGATCGCCGTTGGCGACGAGTAGGACGGCCTTCGAGCGGGGCATAGGCCTGTAATGCAGCGCAGTTCCCGCGCTCCGGCAAGCCTTGGTGTGCCTTGTATCGTTAAGCGCGACGACGGTGAAGCCGCCGCGGCTCAATCCACCAGCAGCGCAACCTGCCGGCCCGGGCCGTGGACGCCCTCGATCAGGATGCCCTCGACGTCCGCGGTCTTCGACGGACCGGTGACCCAGATGATGTTCGGGTCGGCCGGCAGCGCGGCGACCGCGGAGGGAATGTCGTGGTGAATCTGGTTCCGGTGCAGCACCGCGATGTGCACCCACGGCGCCAGCGCGCCGAGGCGGGACGACGTGCCATTGTCGGTGAGGATCAGGGTGCCGGTCTCGGCGATGGCGCCGGCCGCCGCCGTGAGGCCGAACGCGTAGTCGTCGACGCGCGTGCGGTCGTAGGTGGTCTCAACGGTGAAACCGGACGGAAACGCGCCGGACAATTGCGGCCAGAGCGCCGGGTCGCAGTAACCGTGCTTCCAGTTGTTTTTCCCGAGCAGTGCGACAAGCTCGGTAACCGAGGTGAGCGGCGTGCCGTTGACCGCCTTGAGGCGTTCGGCGAAGAGCGGCCACGGATCGGTGAGGCCGTGGGCCTGGCGAAGGATGACAAGGTCGCGGTCCCAATCCGGCCGGGCGGCGCGCTGCGGCAGCGGCGCGAGGGCGGCCTGGACGCGGCCCATGATCTGTTCGCGGGACGTGCTCATGGCTTTGGGCGGTTCTTGAACCACGCCCGGAATTCGCCGCCGCGCCACTCGGGCAGTGTGCGTTTCGCCTCCCAGGCACGGAGCGCGGGGACCGGAATGAGATTGGTCGGCAGGAAATTCAGGATCTTGCCGCCGAAGAGCGCGACCTTCCACGCGGCCGGCTGCGAGGCGAGCACCGCCCACGCCCCCATCGGCGGCGTGCCGGCGGCGGCGAGCGGCGCCCCCTCGCGCTTGCCCTTCTCCCGCAGGCGCAGGAGCAGGTCGGGAATCGGGATGTTGACCGGGCACACCTCGTGGCACGCGCCGCACAGCGACGAGGCTTTCGGCAGGTCGGCGAACTCCGGGAATTTCTTGCCCGCAAGCAACGGCGAGAGCACGGCGCCGACCGGCCCGGGATAGACGCTGCGGTAAGCGTGGCCGCTGGCCTGGCGGTAGACCGGGCAGACGTTGAGGCAGGCCCCGCAGCGGATGCAGCGCAGGATGTCGCGGCAATCGCTGGCGAGGACATCGGTGCGGCCGTTGTCCACGAAGATGACATGCATCTCCTCCGGGCCGTCCGGCTGCGTCGCGGACTTCGGGCCGGAAACAAACTCGGTGTAGACCGTCAGCTGCTGCGCGGTGGCGGAGCGGCCGAGCAGGTTGAGCAACAACCCGAGGTCGCGGTCGTTCGGCACGAGCTTCTCGATGCCGACGAGCGCGATGTGGCACTTGGTGGCGGCGAGGCAGAAGCGGGAGTTGCCCTCGTTGGTCACGATGACGAGCCGGCCGCTCTCCACGGACACGAAGTTGGCGCCGGTCAGGGCGACGTCGGCCGCGAGGTATTTGTGACGCAGGAACTGTCTCGCGCGGGCCGTGATGGTCGCGGGGTCGTCGTTGTAGGCGCCAAGCCCCTCCCGTTCGAAGCTCTGCGCGATCTCCCGGCGGTTCTTGTGGATGATCGGCTTGACGATGTGCGACGGGTGGTCGTGGTCGATCTGCACAATGAACTCGCCGAGGTCGGTCTCGAGTGTCTCGATGCCGTGCTTGTTCAGGTAGTGCTCCAGCTCGATCTCTTCGCTGACCATGGTCTTGGCCTTGACGATCTTCCTCAGGCCGCGGGCCTGCATGATGTCGCGCACGGCGGCGCAGGCGTCGTCGCCCGTGGCGGCCCAGTGGACCTTCACGCCGTTGGCCTGCAGCTTCGCCTCGACGGCCGGCAGGTAGGTGTCGAGGTTCTCGATGACGTGCTGCTTGATCTCGCCGGCGATCTCGCGCAGCCGATTCGGATCAGCGTAGGTGTCGAAAAGCAGCTGCGTGCGCTTCTCGTGCCCCTTCTTCGAGCCGTCGTAGACCGCCGCCTTGGTGTCCGGGGCGAGGTTCTTCGCGAACTGGTCGATGAGCTGCGTGGCCATCAGAGGAGCCCCCCGTTCTTGAGCGCATCGCGCAACACCTGGACGAAGTGCTGCGTCCGGATCGGCTTGCCTTCCTTCTCGGCGAGGCCGCCGAGGTGCATCATGCAGCTCATGTCGCCGGAGACGAGGAAGTCGGGCTGCGCGGCGCGGATGTGCTCGAGCTTCAGCTCGCCCATGCCGGCCGAGACGTTCGGGAAACTGACCGAGAACGTGCCGCCGAAACCGCAGCACTGCTCGCCCTCGCCGAAGGGCGCGACCTTGAGGCCCGCGATCGATGAGAGCAGCCCGAGCGCGGCATCGCCGCTGCCGGTGCCCCGGGTGTGGCAGGCGCGGTGGAAGGCGATCGTGGCGTCGAGCTTGCCGGGCCAGGACTTCACCCCGAGGCCGTTGACGATGAAGTCCGCCAGTTCCCACGTGCGGCTGGCAAGCTGCTGCACCGCGGGCAGGTCGGCCTCCTGCTCAAATTCGAGCAAGGCGCCATGGAACATCATTGCCGCGCAGGAGCCCGACGGAAGCACGACGGGCAGCTCGCCCGCGAAAGTCCGCACCGTGTGGCGGACAACCTTGCGCGAATTGGGCCAGTCGCCGCCGTTGAAGGCCGGCTGGCCGCAGCAGGTCTGGCCCTCGGGAAACTCGACCCGGCAGCCGAGGTATTCCAGCACCTCGACCGTGGCGCGGGCGACGTCAGCGTAGAACGCATCGCAGATGCACGTGGCCATGAGCTGCACGCGCTTGTCGGCGCCGGGGAGTTTACGGTGGGCAAGATCCATGGGGAATCAGACGCGCTTCGCCAGGACGCCCTTCTCGTAGCGGGCGACGTCGGCCAGCCACTTCGTGGCCGGCGGCACGCCGTCGCGTTCGCACAGTTCGTCCCACACCGCGCCCCACGGCAGCGCGCGGGACAGTTCCATGAGCGCAAGGCGCTCGTGGCCACGGCCGGCGGACTCGGCCGCCTTGAGCTTGGCCGACGGATCGAGCAGCCCGCAGAGGATCGCCTGCCGCGTGGCACGGGCGCCGATGACGTAGGCCGCGATGCGGTTGATGGAGGCGTCGAAGAAATCGAGCGCCACATAGATGCGATCCCAGGCAGCGCCGCGGGCGATCTCGAGGAAGAGGTTGCGCACCGCGTCGTCGAAAATGACGACGTGGTCGCTGTCCCAGCGGATCGGGCGGCTGGTGTGCAGCAGCAGCTTCTTGTGGAATTCGAGGTGGGCGGAAACCTTGTCGGCGACCGACTCCGTCGGATGGTAGTGGCCGAGGTCGAGGCAGAGCACGAGATCGCGGCTCAGCGCGTAGTTGGAATAGAACTCCTGCGAGCCGACGACGTATTCCTCGCTGCCGATGCCGAACAGCTTCCCCTCGACGGCGTCGACGCAGAGCCGCCGGTTCACGGTCTTGTCGGCGAAGATCGCGTCGTAGGATTCGGCGAGGCGCTCGCGCGGCGCCCAGCGGTCGGCCGGGGCATCCTTGGCGCCGTCCGGCACCCAGTGGTTGTTCACGCAGGGTGTGCCCAGCGTCTTGGCAAAGCTCTCCGCGATGTGGCGGCAGGCCTTGGCGTGGTTGATCCAGAATTTGCGGACGCTCTTGTCCTCGGAGGACAGGGTGAAACCCGAGTTCGCCATCTCGTGGGCGAAATAGGTCGGGTTGAAATCCAGGCCGACGCGGCGCGACCTGGCCCAGCCCATCCAGCGCGCGAAATGCTCGGGGCGCAGGTCGTCGCGCTCGACGGCCTTGGCGCCGGTCTCGGCGTAGAAGGCGTGGAGGTTGAGGCGCTGCTTGCCCGGCAGGAGCTTTAGCACGAGGTCGAGGTCGGCGCGCATCTCGTCACCGTTGCGGGCGCGGCCGGGATAACCGCCGGTCGCCAGCGTGCCGCTGCCGGTGAGGCCGGCCTTGGGCGTCTCGAGGCCGCGGACGTCGTCGGCCTGCCAGCAATGCAGGGAAATCGGGATGCGGAGCGCGTGCCGGATGGCGGCTTCGGTGTCGACGCCCTGGACGGCGTAGGCTTGGCGGGCGAGTTTGTAGGCGGGGGAGCTCATGGGATTCTTACAGGAGGTAACGGAGTTAACTGAGACCGGAATGACTGGGAACGGATTTCTCTGTTTCCTCAGTTACCTCCTGTGAGTTGTTTCGGTTGATAAATTGTGGCCTTGATCTGCTTGGTGAAGTGTTCGCGGAAGGTCTTCAGGTTGCGCACGGCACGCAGGCCGATGAGTTGCGACGCCATGTTGCCGACGGCGGTGCCCTCGAGGGTGAAGGCATGCACGGGCAGCCCGCTGGCGTCGGCCGTGGCTTGGCAGAGCAGGCGGTTCTTGGAGCCGCCGCCGACGATGAGGATGCGCTGGAACTTGCGGCCAGCCAGACGTTCGAAGGCGCGGAGGGCATCGGCATGCCCCTGTCCCAGCGAGTCGCAGATCAGCCGGACGTAGCCCGCGAGGTTCTTCGGCGCCGGGAGCTTCCGTTTCTTGAGCTGGGCGTCGATGGCCGCGCGCATCGACACCGGGTTGATGAAGGCGGGGTCGGTGCAATTCAGCAATGTAGGGGCGTCGCTTGACGACGCCCGCGGGCCCGGTCGAGCCGCGCCCCTACCCAATTCACCGGCCGCGGTGATGAGCTTCGCCCACTCGGCGTCGTTCTTCGGGCGGGCGGAAAAGTCCTTCAGTGTCTGCTCGATCAGCCAGAGGCCGATGACATTGGTCAGCGGCCGGTAGCGGCCGTCGCCGATGCGTTCGTTGGAGATGCGGGCGGCCAGCGCCGCGGGGCCGAGGACCGGCGTGTCGCTCTCGAAGCCAACCAGCGACCAGGTGCCGGAGCTGATGTAGAGATCGCCGCCGGCGGGATTGGCCGGCATGGCGTCGTAAGCCGCAGCGGTGTCATGGCCGGGGACGGCGACGACCTTCACGCCCTTCAGCTCGGGGAGGCCGGTGACGGGGCCGAGCACGGTGTTGGCGAGGATGGGCGGCGTGAACCAGCTCGCCGGGATGTGGAAGTGGTCGAGCGTGGCGCGCGACCAGTCCTGGCCGTGCACGTCGAGCAGCTGCGTCGTGCTCGCGAACGAGATTTCGTTCTCCATGCGGCCCGAGAGCAGGCAGTTGAAGTAGTCCGGCAGGAAGAGGCAGCGCGTGGCGAGGTCGGCCACGGCCGGGCAGCTCGCGACCGTCTCCGCCAGCTGGAGGCTGGAATTGTAGAAAACGTTCGGGATGCCGGTGGCCGCATAGATGCGCTCGAGGGCCGCGCGGGTGTGGGCGAGACGCTGCAGGCCGGGCTGCGTGCGGGCGTCGCGGTAGGCGTGGGTCGGGAAGACCATGCGGCCCGCGTCGTTGACCAGCACGTAGTCCACGCCCCAGGTGTCCACGCCGACCGAGGCCAGCTTGGGGAAGCGCTTGATCGCCGCGCGCAGCCCGGTGCTGATTTCCGTCCACAGGCCCGGGATGTCCCAGTAGTCGTGGCCGTCCACTGTGCGGAACTGGTTCGGGAAACGATGGACCTCCGTCAGCGTGAGCTTGTTCTTCGCCCACGTGCCGACGATGACGCGCCCGCTGGTCGCGCCGAGATCGACGGCCGCACAATGAATTGATTTTTTGAGGGGTGGGCTCACAGGGGGAAGATTAAGCTCCAAGCTCCAACATCCAAGCTCCAGAGCATGTCAAAGCACTGAAGACAGGAAAACAAGGAAACCCTGTTTCCTGACATTGGCCGTTGGAGTTTCACTGGAGATTGGATGTTGGCTGTTTTCCTTTCTGCGCCTCAGCGCAGGAACGCTTCATGCAGGCCGCCGTCGACCGTGACCACCTGGCCGGTGGTTTTGCTGAGGCGCTGGCTCACGAGGAGGAAGTAGGCCTCGGCCTGGTCGGCCGGGGTGATCGGCGCCTTGGTCAGCGTGCGGTCGGCGTAGAACTGCGCGAGCTTCGTCACGAGCGAGTCGGTGGCCTCGTCGGCCTGGTAGGGAATGTTGTATTTCGCGAGGGAGCCGATGACGCGGTCGCGCGGGAACATCGCACTCCCCTGCACCACCGTGGCCGGGGCCACGCCGTTGACGCGCACCAGCGGCGCGAGCTCGATGGCCATCTCGCGCACGAGGTGGTTGGCGGCGGCCTTCGAGGTATCGTAGGCGACGGAACCCTTCTTCGCGACCGCGGCGTTGGCCGAGGTCGTGAGGACGAGGCTGCCCTTGAGGCCCTGTTCCTTCCAAGTCTTGAACGCCTCGTCGCCGACAATGTAGCTGCCGGTGACGTTGACGCCGAAGGTGAAGGCCCACTTGTCGTCGGGAATGTGGCCGGTGGTGTCGCTCGGCCAGAAGACGCCGGCGGTGACGCAAATCGAGTCGAAGCCGCCGTAGGCCAGCGCGACCTGGTCGAGCATGGCGCGGACGCTGGCGCGGTCGGTGATGTTGCAGGCGAGGCCGACGGCCGGGCCGCAGCTGGAGATGCCCGTGCCCGCGACGCCGATGCCCTGGCCGAGTTTGGCGGTGATCTCGTCGGCGGTGGCCTGCGCGGTCTCGAGCTTCATGTCGACCGAGACGATGTGCGCGCCGTCCTTCACGAGCCGGTGGGCGGTCTCCTTGCCGATGCCGGAGCCGGCGCCGATGACGATGATGACCTGGCGGGCGAGTTCCTTCTCGGCGGGCATGCGCTTGAGCTTGGCCTCCTCGAGCAACCAATACTCGATGTCGAAGGCCTCCTGCTGCGGCAGGGCGATGTATTGGTCGATCGCCTCGGCACCGCGCATGACCTCGACGGCGCAGTTGTAGAACTCGGCGGTGACGCGCGACTCGGACTTGTCCTTGCCCCACGCAACCAGGCCGACGCCGGGGATGAGCACGACGGTCGGGTTCGGGTCGCGCATGGCCGGCGAGTTGGCGTGTTTGCACTTCGCATAGTAGGCCGCGTAGTCCTTGCGGTAGGCGGCGAGGCCGGCGGCGAGCTTCTGCTTGAGCGCGGCGGCGTCCTCGGCCTGCGGGTTCCAGTCCACGTAGAGGGGCTTGATCTTGGTGCGGAGGAAGTGGTCGGGGCAGCTCGTGCCGAGCTCGGCGAGGCGGGCGGCGTCCTGCGAGTTGACGAAGCGCAGGATCTTCTCGTCGTCCTGCACCGTGCCGATGAAGCGCTTCTGCTGGGAAACCTGGCCGCGCAGCCACGGAAGGATGCCGGCGAAGACCGCGTTGCGTTTCGCGGCGTCGAGCGTGGAGTATTTCGCGCCGCCGAAGGCCGTGGCGTCGCCGCCCTTGGCCTGATACTTGGACTCGATGTAGGCCGCCGCCTTCTCGATGAAGTTCAGCGTGAGCGTATAGCAGGCCTTCTCGTCGTGGTCCCAGGAGATGAAACCGTGCTGGCCCATCATGATGGCCTGCGTCTGCGGGTTCTGCTTGGCGATCTCCTGCATGGCGAGGCCGAGCTCGAAGCCCGGGCGCATCCACGGCACGTAGGCCATCTCGCCGCCGAAGATCTCCTTGGTCAGCCGCTCGCAGTTCTGCGAGGCGGCGATCGCGATGATCGCGTTCGGGTGCATGTGGTCGACGTGCCGGCCGGGCAGGAAGGAGTGCAGCGGCGTGTCGATCGACGACGGCCGCGGGTTCAGGTTGAACGTGGTGTGGTTATACATGCCCACCATGTCGTCCTCGGCCGGGGCCTTGAGGCCCTTGTCGCTGCGCGCGGCGTAGAGTTGCTGCAGGTCGAGCAGCTTCTGCTGGTAAAGCGACGAGAAGTTCTCGCGCGTGCTCGTGCGCAGGTCGCCGCCGGAGCCCTTGACCCAGAGCACCTCGGTGGGCGCGCCGTTAAGCGGATCCTTCCCGGTGATCTTCGACGATGTGTTGCCGCCGCCGGTGTTGGTGATGCGCTGGTCGCTGCCGAGCAGGTTCGAGCGGTAGATGAGGCGGCCGACGGGATCGAGCGAGGCGGCCTTGGCGTCGTCCCAGCCGAAGGTGACGTATTTGTAGGAGGGCATGGTTTTGATAATGGAGAGTCGGGTGGAGAAAAATGGTCAGAGCCCGAGGGCCTTCTGGCGGTAGTGCTCGTCGGGGCGGCCGGCGATGCGGCTCGCCTGGGCGGGTGTCATAAAACGCGGCGAGCCCAAGGTGACGGCGCCGGTGAAAATCTCGGCGGCCTTGTTCGCCATCAGGGTGGCGGCCAGTACGGCCTCGGGCGTGGCACCCAGCGCGATCAGGCCGTGATTCTCGAGCAGGATGATGCGCGGCGGACGGGCGAGACGCTTGAGGTAGGCCTGCACGGCGCTGCGGATGCCCTGCGCCAGCTTCAGGCCCGGATCGATGTAGGGCACCCGCACGAACTCGGCGCCGCAGCACACGACCTCGTCGGGGCAGCCGCGCTTGGTCGCGAAGGCCCGGGCGTGCTTCGTGCAAAGGATCTTGTTCACTGCCACCGGGTGGGTGTGGCCGACGAAGCTCACGCCGGGCAAAGTGAGCAGCCACGCATGGAACATCGCCTCAACCGACGGCTTCCGGGAATTAGGGTCGACGCGCGCGGTGAACAGCGCCTCGTCGATGGCGGTGTCGGCCATAGCCTTTTGGTCGAGCAGCGGCAGCAGCTTGTCGAATCGGCACGTCGCGGTGCCGGCGGCGGCGAGCGAGCCGAGATTCGAGCCGCTGGCCTTGACGACGAAAGTGTCGGCCGAGAGCCGCGCGGAGGTGTTCCCCTCCCCCAGGATCGCCAGCTTGCGGTCCTCGCGGCCGAGCTGGTGCGAGAGGTCGAGCATCCGCTGGAGAACATCAACTGGGGGCAACGAAGTCATCAGGCGCGGAGGAGTTTGGCGGGCGGGAGCGAGATGCCGTGCGCGGCGAGCCGCGGCGGCGGGGTGTCGGAAATCAGGGCGGTAAGCTGGGACCAGGCCGCGACGCGGTGCGGGGTGGCTTTCCCGAGCTTGGACGCATCGAGGCAGAAGTAAACCCGCTGGGCGTGGCGCAGGACGGATTTCTGGAAAGCCGCGACGCTCGCGTGCGAGTTGCTGATGCCCGCCGCGTCCATGCCCTCGCCGCCGAGGAAGGCCGCATCGAAGGACCACTCCCCCAGCGCCTTGATCGCCCGCGGACCCATCAGGGCCGCCTGGCGGTTGAGGAACTCACCGCCTACGACGTGCAATTCCACCCCCGGCGTGCTGCCGAGGACAGACGCGGCCGCGAGGCTGTTGGTCACGACCACCAGCCGGGTCAGGCCGCGCCGGTGGGCCAGCGCGCGGGCCGCGGCCTGGATGGTCGTGCCGGCGTCAAGGAAGATGGTGCCGGTGCGCGGCACCTGCGCGACCGCCTTCTCCGCGATGCGGGTCTTGGCCGGGCGGGCCCGGCCGGAACGCTCGTCGTGCGAGGCAAAGGCGCTGTTGTAGTCCGCCAGCGCGCCGCCGTAGGTCCGGGTGATGTGGCCGTTCGCCTCGACCGCCGCGAGGTCGCGGCGCGCGGTGGCCTCCGACACCTGCAGCCGCTTGCAGATCTCGTTGACCGGCAGGAAACCGTCGCGCCGGATCAGGCGGCGAAGTTCCTCGCGGCGGAGATCGACAATGTGCTGGGGCACGCGCATGCCGGGCAGTCAGGAAAGTTATATGATTGAGGTCAATCATATAGATCCGGCCCGTATCCGGCGGATCGTGCCGCCGGCGGGTCAGCGGTAGCGGTAGAGCTTCACGCGCTGGAGCGTGGGGCCGTCGGGCCCGAACATCAGGCCGCTGCCCGATTGGTTCGCGGCCGCGGCCTTGGCGAGGTTGTAGTCCACCAAGATGTCGTCGCCGCTCATCTTGCGGCCCGGCACCCAGCGCCCGTCCCGCACCTCGCCGGCTTCCGCGTCGGCGATGCCCGCAATGGGGGCGCCGGGCGGGCGGGGCGTGAAGGTCACCTGCACATCCGTGCCGGCAACGAGGTAGTCGTCGGGCCCGAGCCCGCAGACCATGGCATAGCCCAGCTCGGCCGAAAGTTTGCCGGTCCGGCGGTTTTTCCGCAGTTCGACCGTCAGCGTGTGGTTGCCGAGCGCGATTTCCTGCCTCGGCTTGGTCGTGGTCAGCCAGGCGGCGCGGATCGTGCCCTTCTGCTGGTGCTCGAGGATGAGCGGCGTGAGGTCGCGGAGCACGGCGTAAGCCTTCGCCAGCGGCAAGCCCTCCAGCTCCGTCGGTGCCGGCGCGCCCGGTTCGGGGCGCAGCACCACGAGGCGGCCGGTGTTGTCGATGCCGAAGGGCGAATAACCGAGCGAGGCGTGCGCGCCGATCGCGTAGAAGGCGTTGGCCGCGCCGCCGGCGTCGCCGCGCGATTCCGGGACGAAGACCGGGTTGTCGGGCCGCTGGAACGACGCGACCTGCTCGTCGAAGTTGGGCAGGTAGATGTCGGGGCAGTTGAGGTCGATGGCGGGCGCGCCGGCTTTCCACACATCGAGCGAAAGCGGCTGCGGGCCGCCGCTCGGGTAGTCGCCGGGGCCCTTGTCCTCGGGCTGGACGATCCAGGTGTTCGTGAACACCGGCAGCGGATACACCGCCTTGCCGGCGGCCGTCATGCCGCCCATGAACTTCGCGTAGTGCCACGCCATGAAGAGCTCGTCGGTCGCCGGACTCGTCCCGAAGACTTCCGTCCAGGTGCCCGCGGTTTTCCCGCCCGCCTCGGCCCACAGCTTGGCCAAGGCCGGTGCCAGGCCGGCCTGGTGCGCCGCCAGGTATTTCATGAGTTCCGCCGGCACCGCGCCGGCGAAGGCGGCGTTCGCCGCGTCGCTGCGGTCGCGCGAGTCGCCGAGCACGCCGACCTCGTTCTGCAGCTGGATCATGAGCGTCGTGCGCTGCGGGTCGGCCTCGCGCAGGTGCTCCATGAACTTCACGTAGGCGCGGGTGTCGGCCGCGAGCGCCGTCGCGCTGAGCGGCGAAAGGATTTCCACGGACTGGCCGCCGGCGACCCGGACACGCGGAAAGCGTGCCTGGTCGGCCTTGACCCACGCGGGGACGAAACTGGAAATGCCATTCTTCCAGCTGCCGAACCACAGGAAGATGACGCGCTGGTTGTTCGCGCGCGCGCCGGCGAGGAGCCCGTCCACGAGCGCGAAATCAAATTTGCCCTCCGCCGGCTCGACCCACGCCCACGCGATGGCGACGAGCACGGTGTTGAGGTTGAGCCGCGTCAGCTTCGGCCAGACCGTATCCATGTAGGCAAGGCTCGAGGACGCCGTGTTGGCGACCTCGCCGCCGCGGATCAGCCACGGCTGGCCGTCGACGATGAGCTGTGCGGCCGCGCCCCGGCGCTCGAGGGTGGGCAGAGGCGCTGCCTCGCTGGAAACGACGATGGCGAAAACGCCGAGCAGCAGCAGGGTAAGTTGTTTCATAAAATCATGTCGGAGTTACCTCAACTGCACGTCCCACACCTTCGAACGGCGGGCCGGGCCGGCGGGGCCGGTGACGTCGAGGACGACCACGTAGTTGCCCGGCTTCGCGTAGGCGTGCTGCGGATGCTGCTCCGGCGAGGTCGCGCCGTCGCCGAAATCCCATTTCCAGGCCGTGATGGTGCCCACCGAGAGGTCCTTGAACGCCACGAGCCGGCGATCCAGGTCGACCACGGTCCAGGTCCACTGCGCCCCGAGCTTCGGCTGGAGCGCGGGCTCGAGCGGCATCAGCCGGAACGCGCACAGCTCTGAGGCATGGCCGTAGGAGGTGCGCTTCGGCGAGAGCATCCAGAAGCCCCGCGGGCTCGGGCCGTCGTAATCGATCACGATCCACGAGAGCCCGATGATCTTGTTTTCGCGCAGCACCGACTCGACCGCGCGCTGCGGCCCCTCGGGCCCGGCGTAGTCGAAGGGCGTGATCCAGAACTCGAGAACGTATTTGCCGGACTCGCCGTGCTTGAAGCTGAACGACTGGGCGGAGTTCGCCCACGGCAGCTCCTTCGTCCAGGTCGGCGCCCCCCAAGCCATCGTCCAGTCCTTGTTCACCGCCGGCGTGAAGATGTGGTAGTTCTGCGCCGACACACCATGGATGGCCCAGTGCGCCTCGTCCAGGCTGATGCGGTCGTCGGGCCGGGCCGCGGACTCGCCCACCCGGTCGGGGGTCCAGAATTCCTTGTGCCCCTTGTCGATGAGCGCGCCGCCCGAGGCATCCCCGTCCACGATGATCTCGAAGGTGTCGTTGTGCAGGCCCGGGTCGGCGAAATCCCAGAAGTCATCCTCGGCCTCGTAGAGGAAATACAGCCGGTTGAGGCCCTTCACCCACCCCACCCTCACGCGCACGGCGAGCGACTTGTCGCCGGCGGCCGGCGGGGGTTTCGAATCGTTGGTCAGCTGGTCTTTCCCGACGACGTAGCTCTCCGGCACCATCGCCCAGTCGGAGGTGTCGCCATCAATGCGCGGGATCTTGTCCGCCGGAAACTGGAAGACCTGGTAGGTGCGCTCGGGCTTCTCCAGCGCAAACGCCGCGGCGGCACCGAGGAACAGCAGCAGGAAAAAGCGGGCGGATTTCATGGGCACATCAGAAACGCGCCGGCGACGGGGCGAACTGCACCGCGCCGTCGCTGACGTTGGCCGCCGCGCCCTTGCCCGAGCGGAGCGCGAGCAGCTCCGCGCCGGCAAGCAGCACCGGGCCGTAGGCGTGCGCCGCATAGACGCTCACCGGGCGGTAATAATAGAACATCGGGTCGAACGCCAGGCCCGTGCCGACGCAGGTGTTCTCCACCTGGCCCTGCGCGTTGACCTGTAGGGTGACGGCATTCCAGCCGAGCGACACCACGGGGCCGTAGGCGAGCGGGTCGAGCCAGCCGCGGTTGATGCCCCGCGCGATGGCGTAAGTGAACATCGCGGAGGCCGACGTTTCGAGGTAGGAATCATTGCGGTCCAGCAACTGGTGCCAGAGCCCGCTGCGGCCCTGCACGGTGGCGAGGCCGGCGGCGTGCGCGCGGTATTGGGCGAGCACCGCGGCGCGGCCGGGATGGTTTTCGGGCAACACCGAGAGCAGCTCGGCCATCGCGACGATCGCCCAGCCGTTCGCGCGGCCCCAGTGGAACGCCGGATGCGGGTCCATCTCCTGCACCCAGCCGTGCCGGTAGAGCCCGGTCTCCTTGACGAACATCCGCGCGGAGAACTGCAGGATCTGCTTCACCGCGTCGTCGAAATATTTCGGCTCGCCCGTCAGCGCCCCCATCTGCGCCAGCGCGGGCACGCTCATGTAGAGGTCGTCGAGCCAGAGCGTGTTCGCCAGCGGGCGGTTGCGGGCCAGCGTGCCGTCGGCCAGCCGGAACTGGCCGGTGGAGATCCACGCCATGTAGTTGTCGATCCACGGCCGGAGGCGCTCGGGCTCGACGCCGGCGCGCGCGGCCTTGATGAACGCAACGCACATCGAGCCGGAGTCGTCGAGCGAGCGCGGCGCCAGCACGGACCCGAGCGCGAGCATCCGTTGCGGACCGGGCACGTCGGCGGCCGGCGGCGGCAGGGTCTTCAGGTGGGCGGCGACGGTCGCGATCGCATGCAGCCGCGACGCGGCGTATTCGCGGTAGCGCGCGTCGCCCGTGGCCTCGGCGGCGAGCAGCATGCCGGAATATGTGACACCCCACTCGTAGCTCGTGATGAGGAAATCCGTGCGGTCGAACGCGACGTTGCCCTCGAGCTTGGTCAGGTCGGTGACCGGCTCGCGCTTGTCCCGGTCGATGATCTTGACGACCTTGATCGGGCTCGCCGTCCCGAGATAGCCGAGCACGCGGCCGAGCACGGCCTTGATCTCGTCGACCGAGGCCGGCGGATAGGGCGTCGGGTAAGCGGGCGCAAGGCGATTGGGATTGCTGCTCGGGGGCGGCGGCGGCGTTTGCGCGAGGGCCGGGGCGGTCGCCAGCGCGGCCAGCAGAAGCAGTCGGGCGGGGTGTTGCATATAGGGGCGGGTGCGCCGGCTCAGGGTTTGGCGGCGGCGAGAAGGCCGCGGTGACGCAACCATTCCTCGGCGCGCTTGGTCCAATCAGAGGCGGTGCCGAACTCGGCCTTCAGGCCCATGCCGTGCGTGCCGTGCTCGAACAGATACATTTCGGCCGGCACCTGCGCGCGCGTCAGGGCCTGGTAGAACACAATGCTGTTCTCCACCGGCACCGTCGCGTCCTCCTGCGTGTGGATGAGCAGCGTCGGCGGCGTGGCGGCGGTGACCTGCTTCTCCAGCGACATCAACTGCAGCAGCTCCGGCTGCGGGGTCGCGCCGAGCAGCGCCTTGCGCGAGCCGGCGTGCGCGAACGGGTCGTCCATCGTGATGACCGGATACAGCAGGATGAGGAAGTCGGGGCGCGCGCTGGTGGTGTCGAGCGGCGCGCCGGTCTTGCCCGCGGCCTGGTCGAACAGCGTGCCGGCACTCGCCGCGAGATGCCCGCCGGCCGAGCTGCCCATGACGCCGACGCGCGCGGGGTTGATCTTAAACTCCGCGGCGCGCGACCGGACGATCCGCACGGCCCGCAACACATCCTGCAATGGCGCCGGGTGGCCGAACTCCTGCAATCTGCTTTTGAGGACAAAGGTCGTGACGCCCAGCGTGCTCAGCCAATTCGCGTATTGGACGCCTTCGCGCAGATTGGACAGCCGCATGTAGGCCCCGCCCGGGCAGACGATGACCGCCGTGCCGTTCGGCCGGTCTACCGCCGCGGGATAAACCGTGAGCGTGGGCACCGAGACATTCGCGATGCGGCCGGTTTCGTCGGTGAGCTCCGCGCCGATGTCCTTCGCCCCCGGCACGCCCTCGGGCCAGAGCGGGATCACGAGGGGCTCGGTGGCGGCCGCCAACGTGGCGGCCGCGGTCATAAGGGCGGTAAGGAGAAGTTTCTTCATGGGGATAACGGGAAGCTGACGATCAAACCAGCTGGCTGAGACGCGTCGCCTCGGGGCGCAGGGGCACGAGGTCGGTGATATTCACGGGAACGTTGCGCTTGATGGACTCGACGCCCGCGAGGCCCACGAGGATCGACGCCGCGCCCTGCTCGTGGCCGGCGAAACGCCCCCATTGGTCCGTCGCCGGCGCATCCTTGGCGTAGAAGGAGCGGTTGAGGATCTCGTCGGCGCCGCCGTGCGCGCCGGTGGCGGGCGGCATCGGCACGACGTAGCTGGGCTTAAAGTGCGGGAAGACCTTGATCCACTCGCCCTCGGCCTCGGCGCCGGGCTTCACGTCGAGCTGGAAATCCTTCGGCCGCACGGCGCGGTTCATGTGCGTGCCGATGAACTCGTGATACTCGATCCGGCCGCGGTCGCCGTTGAAGCACACGCGCATGCCTTCGCGCGGGCTGTAGCAGGTGAGCGAATAGGTCAGCACCTCGCCGGTGCGGTAGCGGACGTTGAGCGACATCTGGTCATGGATGTCGATGCCCTCGCGAAACACATTCCGGTCGCGGATGTAGCCGGAGTCGGCCTCGCCGGCGCGGTAGATCTTGCGGAAGGGTTCGCTCTCGTCGAGGTCGAGGCGGAACGGGTCGTCCTTCGCCTCGGGGTGGCCGGTGTAACGCGGATATTTTGTCAAGGCCTCGTCGCCGCGGGCGATGGCGTTCTTCTTCCCGTAGAACACCAGGTCGCCGTAGGCGAAGACCTGCGCCGGGATCGCGTCGAGCCACCAGTTGACGAGGTCGAAGTGGTGCGTGCTCTTGTGCACGAGCAGCGTGCCGGACTCCGCGGCAGACGCATGCCAGCGGCGGAAATAGTCCGCGCCGTGGTTGGTATCAAGCAGGTATTCGAGGTTCACCGAGCGGACCCGGCCGATGACGCCGGTGGCGATGAGTTCCTTGACCTTGGTGCGGAACGGCGCCCAGCGGTAATTAAAGGCCACGCGCACGCGCTTCCCGGTCGCGCGCTGGGCGTCGAGGATCGCGCGGCATTTCGCGGCGTCGGTCGTCAGCGGTTTCTCGGTGATGACATCGCAGCCGGCCTTCAGGGCGCGGATGATGTAGTCGTCGTGCGTGCTGTCCTTGGTGCAGACAAAAACCGTGTCCGGCTTCGTCGTGCGCAGCATCTCGTCGTAGCGATCGGCCGTGAAGGCCGGCACGACGTGGTAGCCGAGGTCGCCGGCGAGCAGGCCGTTGTAGTAGGCCATGCGCGCCGGGCTGAGGTCGCAGAGGCCGACGATCTCGTTGTTGTCGCGGTAGGTGGTGGCGACGGGCTCGATGAAGCTCAGGGCGCGTCCGCCGGTGCCGACGAAGGCAATGCGTTTCTTCTCCATGGGGCAGGGGGCAATAAACAGCCCGATTCGCGCGCGGCGCAAGGCTGCGCGCCGCTATTCTGACTGTCCGCTTTTCTTGCTCGTTTGCCGGACAAATGGAACCAGACTGTATTTCGCGCGGTTTTAGCCCACCCTGCGCCTGCGCCTGCGCCTTCCGCCTTCCGCCTTCCGCCTTCCGCCTTCCACCTTCCGCCTTCCGCCTTCCACCTTCCGCCTTCCACCTTCTCCCCACCCCTCCCTCCCCATGATCCGCAAAGCCTTCGTCATGTCCGTCAACCCCGGCGCCGAGGCCGAATACGCCCGCCGCCACCAGCCCATCTGGGACGACCTCGCCGCCGTCCTCCGCGCCCACGGCAGCCACAACTACTCCATCTTCCTCGACCCGGCGACGCACCAGCTCTTCGGCTACGTCGAGATCGAGAGCGAGGCGCGCTGGAACGCCGTCGCGACGACCGAGGTCTGCCAGCGTTGGTGGAAGTTCATGGGCGACCTCATGCCGTCCAATCCCGACCACAGCCCCGTGTCGCACGAGTTGCAGGAAGTCTTTCATCTGGCCTGAGCCGGCCGGGCGCCCCAACCTGCCCGGACCCACTCGCGCATGGCCGTCACCCCACCCCAGCCGCTGCTGACCCTGCGGCGCGTCGCCAAGAATTTCGGCGGCGTGCGCGCGTTGCGTGGCGTCGACTTCGACCTGCACGCCGGCGAAGTGCACGCCCTGCTCGGCGAGAACGGCGCGGGCAAGAGCACGCTGATCAAGGTCGCCACCGGCGCGCACACACCGGACAGCGGCGAGATCATCGTCGGCGGTCGGTCGCTCTCCGGCCTCACGCCGGCGCTCGCCCAGCAACTCGGCATCGCCTGCATTTACCAGCAGCCCGCGCTCTTCCCCGACCTCACCGTCGCCGAGAACATCGGCCTGCGCCTCGAGCATGGTCGCGCGCTCCGCCGGATCGACTGGCCCGCGCGCCGCACCCAGGCCGCGACTCTGCTCGTGCGCGTCGGCGCGACGATCGCGCCCGACGCCGAGGTCGGCACGCTCTCCATGCCGGAGCAGCAACTCGTGGAGATCGCCTGCGCCGTCGGCGCCGGCGCGAGGATCGTCATCATGGACGAGCCCACGGCCGCGCTCACCCAACGGGAACAGGAACGCCTCTTCACCGTCGTGCGCGAGCTGCGCGCCGCCGGCACCGGCGTCATCTACATCTCGCACCGGCTTGAGGAGATCTTCGCTTTGGCTGACCGGGTGACCGTCCTGCGCGACGGCGAGAGCGTCGGCACGCACCCGGTTGCGGCGATGGACCAGGCCGCGCTGATCAAGCTCATGGTCGGCCGCGAGGTTTCGCAGCTTTATCCGCCCGCCGAATCCCCCCCGGGTGACGTCGTGCTCGCGCTGCAGAACACCGGTTGCGCCGCGGGGGGCGTGCGCGACGTCAGTCTCGAGGTGCGCGCGGGCGAAGTCCTCGGTCTCGCCGGGCTCGTCGGCGCGGGCCGTACTGAGCTGGCGCGCGTGCTCTTCGGCATCACGCCGGCCGATGCCGGCGAAATCCGGCTCAACGGCCAGGTCGTGACCATCGCTTCCCCGCCGGAAGCCATCGCCCGGGGCATTGCCTACGTGCCCGAGGACCGGCGCCGGCACGGGGTCATCCTTGAAATGCCCATCGCGCAGAACATGACGATGGCGATCCACTCCCGGCTGTTTCCCGGCGCGTGGCTGCGCGACGGTGCGGAGCGGACGCTCGCGCTCGACTACGTGCGCGACCTCGCCGTGAAGTGCGCGGGCTGCGACGCGCCCGGCGGCAGTCTCTCCGGTGGCAATCAGCAAAAGGTCTCGCTCGCGCGCTGGCTGGCGACAAAGCCGCGCGTGCTCATCCTCGACGAGCCGACGCAAGGCGTGGACGTCGGCGCCAAGAGCGAGATCCACAAGATTATCCGCCGCCTCGCGAAGGAGGGCCTCGCCGTGATCATGATCTCAAGCGACCTGCCCGAGGTGCTCGGCATGAGCGACCGCATCGGTGTCATGCGTGGCGGCACGCTGACCGCGGTGCTGCCCGGTGGCAGCGACGCGCACGTCGTGATGGCGACGGCGCTGGGAGGGGTGACATGAATCCATTGGCAGGCAGTTCGATTGCAGGGCCGCCGCTTGTCGGCGTGCCGTCTTGCGAACACACCCCGGCGCGGCGACAAGCGCCGGCCCTACGTATTGGAGACGCGGCATGAAGAAGTATTTCCGCGAGCTCTCCGTGACGGCCGCGCTGCTGCTCGTGCTGCTGCTGCTGGCGGTGGTCGCGCCCGCGTTCTTCCAACCGCAACCACTGCTCTCGCTCGTCACCCGCGAGGCGCCGACGCTGGTTGTCGCCTGCGGCATGGCGCTGGTCATCATCTGCAGGCAGATCGACATCTCCGTCGGCTCGGTGTTCTCCGTCTGCAGCGTGGCCGCCGGCCTGCTGGCCGCGCATGGCTGGCCGCTGCCGCTCGTGATCCTCGCGTCCGCCGCCCTCGGGGCGTTGCTGGGTTCGGTCAACGGCGGCCTGGTCGCGGGGCTGCGCCTCCCGTCCATTGTCGTGACGCTCGCCACCATGGTGACGCTGCGGCAGGGCCTGAACCTCGTCCGGCAGGGCGAATTCGTGAACCTGCCCGACCGCGTGCAATGGTTCGGCCTGAGCCAGGCCGCCGGTCAATGGACCCTTGTCGTCCTCGCGCTTGCGGTGCTTGTGGCGCTCGGCTTGGCGATGCGGCATCTCGCGGCGGGACGCCAGGTCTACGCCGTCGGCACCAACGCCGAGGCCGCGCGCCTCGCCGGCATCCCGCCGCAGCGCGTCACCTTCCTCGTCTTCGTCTTCCTCGGCGCGCTCACCGGCTTGGCGGCGGTGATGAACATCGTGCAGTCGCCGCAGGTGCAGCCGCTTTCCGGCGCGGGGCTCGAGCTGAAGGTCATCGCGGCGGTCGTGGTGGGCGGCGTCGCGATCTCGGGCGGCCGCGGCAACCTTTGGGGCGCGTTCGCCGGCCTGCTGCTGCTCGCCTGCGTCTCGCCCGCGCTCACGCACCTGCACATCGAGGCGTATTGGGAAAAGGCGATCCAGGGCGCGATCATCCTGCTCGCCGTCGTGGCGGATGGCATCCGGCAGAGGAGGGGCGAATGAGCATTGCCGGGAAAAAGCTGACGGGCTCAGCTCCGGCTGAGCCGCGGCCCAGCGGGAGCTGGGCCCTCCAATTGCTGTTTCGTCACGAGACCCTCCTCCTGCTCGTGCTCGTCGTGGAGTGGCTCCTGTTCTACCACTACGGCACGACCACCAACCGCCGCGGCCTGGTCGTCGGCTTCGGCACGCTGGACCGGCAGTTCGACATCCTGCGCCACTCCTGCGAAATCGGCCTGCTCGCCCTCGCGCTCACGCCCATCATCCTCACGGCCGGCATCGATCTGTCCGTCGGCTCGCTGCTCGGCCTGTGCGCCATTCTCTTCGGCAAGCTCTGGCACGATGGCGGACTGTCGATTGCCACCGCCGCATCGCTCACCCTCGTCATCGGCGCCGGGGCGGGCGGCTTGAACGCCACGCTCATCACCGCGCTGCGCCTGCCGCCGCTCATCGTGACGCTCGGCACTTACTCGCTCTTCCGCGGTCTGGCCGAGGCGATCACGCATGGCGCGGTGACGTATACCGATTTCCCCGACAGTTTTCTTTTCCTCGGCCAGGAGCGCTGGCTCGGTCTGCCGACGCAGGCGTGGCTGTTCCTGCTCGTGGCCGTGGCGATGTGGCTGCTCGTGCACCGCACGGTGTTCGGGCGCTCGTTCCGCGCGATCGGGTTCTCGCCCGAGGGCGCGCGCTACGCCGGCCTGCCGGTGGAACGCCGTGTGGCGCTCGGCTATGTGCTGGCCGGGCTCATCGCGGCGCTGGCCGCCATCATCTACACCGCGCGCCTCGGCCAGGCGAAGGCCGATGCCGGCACGGGCTACGAGTTGTTCGCCATCACGGCGGTCGTTCTCGGCGGCACGAGCATCTTCGGCGGCACCGGCAGCATCACCGGCACGCTGCTCGGCGTGGCGGCGATCGCCGTTCTGCGCAGCGGCCTCGCGACCCTGCCGGTCGTCCTCCGGCTGAACGCCGCCGAGGAAATGTCCGGCCTGCTCACCGGCGCACTGCTGATCGTGGCGCTGGCGGGGAGCGTCCTGCCAAAAATCTTGTCTAGCTTGGGGGCGCGGCGTCAGGCTGGGTGAGCCCTCTTAGGATTTTACCCTGTTCATTGTTCAATTTTCATTGTTCATCGATTTCCGAAATGGCCAATGAACGATGAACCTTGGACAATAGCTCTTCGCCTTTCCCCCTACCCTTCATGAAATCCCTCCTCCTCCGTCTCGGCCTGTGCGCCGGCTTGTTCGCCGCCAGTTTCGTCGGCCTGTCCGCCGCTGACTCCGGTCTCATCATCGCGCTGATGCCCAAGGCCAAGGGCAACGCTTACTTCCTCTCCGTCAAGAAGGGCGCCGACAAGGCTGCCAGAGAGCTCGGCGTCGAGCTGCGCTTCGACGGCCCGACCGACACCAACGCCGCCAAGCAGAACGAGATCGTCGAGAACTGGATCACCCTCGGCGTGGACGTCATCGCCGTCGCCGCCGAGAACAAGGAGGGCATCTCGACCGCGCTCCGCAAGGCGCAGAAGGCCGGCATCAAGGTTCTCACCTACGACGCCGACGCGCTGCCCGACGCGCGCTCGTTCTTCGTCAACCAGGCCACGCCCGAGGGCATCGGCTACGGCCTGATGGACGAGGCCGCGCGCCTGCTGAACAACGAGGGCGAGTTCGCCATCATCACCGCGACGCTCACCGCCGCCAACCAGCGCGAGTGGATGAAGCACATCGAGGCCCGCCTCGCCGCCACCTACCCGAAGATGAAGCTCGTCGCCGTCCGCCCCTGCGACGATCTCAAGGACCGCGCCCAGTCCGAGGCCACCGCGCTGATGAGCGCCCACCCGAACCTGAAACTCATCATGGCCATCTGCACGCCCGGCGTCCCCGGCGCGGCCGAGGCCGTGAAGCAGGCGGGCAAGGCCGGCCAGGTGAAGGTCATCGGCCTCGGCCTGCCCAACGAGAACAAGCGCTACGTCCACGAGGGCGTCACCGACGGCATCATCCTCTGGAACACCGAGGACCTCGGCTACCTGACGGTCTACGCCGGCGCCGCGCTGGCGAAGGGCGACCTCAAGCCCGGCGCGAAGACCTTCAAGGCCGGCACGCTCGGCACCTTCGAGATCAAGGGCGACAACATCCTCCTCGGAAAACCCTTCGTCTTCAACAAGGGGAACATCGACCAGTTTGATTTCTAAACTGGCAAAGATTGTTCATCGGTCATTTTTCAATGTTCATGGTTCATCGGGTCTTCAAAATGGCCATTGGCCGATGAACATTGGGCAAGGAACCAGCGGTTTGCCGCACGCCTCAGACCTGACGCCTGTCACCGATGGGGAAAGCGGCGACCACCCTTCTCCTCTCTAAACCGTCTTATGCGTTCCGTCGCACAGCGGGGCGGTCTTGGTGTGCTTGCAGCCGCAGAAGTAGACGGTCTCGCTCTTGTCGGCCTTGAAGATCACGGGCGCCAGGCCGGTGCCCTTATGGGAGCCGTCGCACAGCGGCTGGGTCTTGCTGCCGCCGCAGGCGCACCAGGCGTAGGACTTGCCGGCCTCGACATTGACGGGATACGGGGACTTCTGCGGGATGATGGGGGTATGCATTCCGGCAGATTAACCCGCTCCGGCCAAGGCCACCATGGGGCGTTCACCCGCCCGGGGCGGATTGCCAGGAATTGTTGATCGTTCATTTTTCATTGTCCATCGGGACTCCGCAATGGCCAATGGACGATGAACATTGGACGTTGGACAACAGGCCGGCCCGGTCCCGATCGACCCGCGATAAAAAACGCCGGTCGCGTCAGCGGCCGGCGTCGAAGGGCGGAGAGAGCGGGACGGCTTATTGCGTCGCCGCCCGGCCGGCGTTTACGCGACCGGCGCCGTAAGCATCGTCGTTGCCCGGTTTGCCCAGATCGTCGGCGGAAGCCCGCAGCGCTGCCTCGACGGCCGCAGGTTTCATCTTGCCGCCGCTGCGGCCGATGATGATGGCCGCCACGCCGCTCGCGTGCGGCGCCGCCATGCTGGTGCCGGCGGCCCAGGAATACCGGTTGCTGTTGCCCACGCGATTGCTGGGGGCGAAGACCATGTCGAACACCCAAGTCGGGCGGAGGATGCCGGCCACGACGCTGTTGTCGCTTCCCGGGTAGATGAAGTCGCCGCCCGGCGCGGCGAAACTGATGCGGGACTGGCCGTAGTTGGAATAGCTGGCGAGGTTGTCCAGCGGGGTGCCGGCCGGGTTATGCGCCCAGCCCACGGGACCGGTGGCGGAAATGCTGAGGACGTGCGCGCAGTCGGCGGGCACGACGAGGTAGCTGCCGTCGTGGTCGCGGTCGATGGCGGAGTTGCCGGCGGAGACGATGACCGTGATGCCGTTCTGGTAAGCATAGGTGGTGGCCCGGCTCAGCGCGTTCACGAGGGCGGTGATCTCGTTGGCGCCGACCTTGACGTCGTCGCTCGGATCGGCCGGCGTGCCGTTGTCGTCGATGAAGCCGGTGCGGGGAAACTCGGCCCCGAGGCTCATGTTGACGACATCGGCGTTGATCGCGGCGGCGTAGACCAGGCCGGAGATGATCCCGCCAAACGAGCCGCTGCCGGTGACGGCGGACAGGACCTTGACGGCGACAATCTCGGCGTGCGGAGCGACGCCGACCGTGCCGACGCCGTTGGCGGCCGCGGCGATGATGCCCGCCACGTGCGTGCCGTGGTTGAAGCCGGTGCCCGTGAAATTATAGGGCTCGCCCGGGACAAACGACGTGCACAGCGCGGTGTTCACATTGGCGGCGAGATCGAGGTGGGTGGCCGCGATACCGCTGTCGAGCACGGCGACCCGGACCCCCGCGCCGGTCTGGCCGGCCTGCCAGGCTCCGGCCGCATTAATGGCGTCCAGGCCCCACTGCAGCTGCGCAAAACCATCGGTGAAGACGGTCGTGTGGGAATCGGGCTGCACCTCCGCCGAGTCGATGGACGCGGACTCGACGCTCACGGGCATCTGGGGCTTCCATTGCACATCGGGGAGCACGGCGTCGAGGCCCGTGATTTTCCCGGCGCTGGCCTGGAACTGGCCCGACGAGGATTCCACCAGGGCGATGCCGACCTGCGGCAGTGAGCGGGTGACGGTGCCGCCCGCCGCGGTGACGGCGGCCTCGATTTTGGCGGGGAGTTTGTTGCCATTGCCGACGAGCAGATAACTGCGGGCGTGGACTTGCGAAACGGCGAGCAGGGCCGTGGCGAGGATCAGGGGGGGCAAGATGCGGGATCTCATGTTCGTGATGCCTGACTGCTTTGTTGTTGTGTTGCCGCGCAACGGGAGCGGACGGGAATCCGCCCTGATTTTTGCGGAGGTATGAGCGTGATAAAATTTTGCCGGCGGCAAACTATCAAGGCATAAATCTCGCGGAGGGGAAACAACCCGGTTGAACGGCAAAAAAACTCCCACCGGCACCGTCTTCCTGCAAGTATTTGGCCCTTGGGCGCGGCGAGAAAAAGTTGCGCCCGCTGCCGCTCAAACCGGGCTGACGGAGTGCCAGCCGGCCCGGTGGGATTTCCGCCCCGTTCATTTTCAATGTTCATTGTTCATCGGGCCTCCGCAATGGCCAATGGACGATGAACATTGGACAATGAACCATCGGTAGGCCCGCGCCTCCGCCCAATCAGGGGTTGCACCCTTCCGGCCGCCGCCGCATCTTGCTGCCGCCTTCGCCGTGGATCCAGAAACACCTGCCTCACCCGGCAACTCCGGCCCGCCGTCCGCCCCGCCCGGCCAGCGGCGTCTCTCGGTCATCATGTTCACCGACATGGTGGGCTACAGCGCCCTCACCCAGCGCGACGAGCGGCTGGCCCTGCAGCTGCTCGAGGAACACCGCCGGCTCGTCCGCCCGCTCCTCGCGCAGCACGGCGGCCGCGAGATCAAGACCATCGGCGACGCCTTCCTCGTGGAGTTTGCCAGCGCGCTCGCCGCCGCCACCTGCGCCATCGCCATCCAGACGGCCCTGCACGAGCACAACCGCACCGCCGCGCCCGATCACTGCGTGCTGCTGCGCATCGGCCTGCACGCCGGCGACGTCATCTATCAGGAGAACGACGTGCTGGGCGACGGCGTGAACATCGCGGCGCGCATCGAGCCGCTCGCCGACGCCGGCGGCATCTGCGTTTCCGAGGACGTCGCCCGGCAGATCCAGAACAAGGCCGGCCATGCCCTCGTCCGCCTCGGCGCGGGCGACCTGAAGAACATCTCGATGCCCGTGGACATCTACCGCGTCATCCTTCCGTGGTCGGAGCAGCACCGGCCGCTCACCGATCGCCTGAGGTTTTATCTCCGCCGCCGGGCCGTCCGCCGCACGCTGGCCGCGGCCGTCGTCACGCTCGCCCTGGTCGGGGTCTTTTGGTTCCGGCGGCCCGCCGGCGCGGCGCCCGCGCCCATCAACCGCCTGGCCGTGCTGCCGTTGGTCAACTTCAGCGGCGACCCGCACGACGAGTATTTCGCGGACGGCATGACCGAGGAGCTCATCTCGTCCCTCACCACGATCCGCGAACTCAACGTCATCGCCCGCACCTCCATCACCAAGTTCAAGGGCACCCGCCTCGACATCGCGGAGATCGGCCGCGCCCTCAATGTCGGCACCGTGCTCGAGGGCACCATCCGCGTGATCGGCGAGGAAGCCCGCATCAACGTCAGCCTGGTGACCGTCGCGACCCAGCAGACCATCTGGACCAAGGAATACACCGGCATGATCAAGAACGTCTTCGCCGTGCAGTCCGCCATCGCCCAGAGCGTGACGGACGCCTTGAAGGTGCAGCTGCTCGCCGGCGAGCGCGATCTCCTCGAGCATCGCGCCGTCGGCAACAGCGAGGCCTACCGCCAGTATCTGCTCGGGCGCTCCCACCTCAACCAGCGGACCGGCGACGAGGTCCTCAAGGCCATCGATAGTTTCACGCGCTCCATCGGGCAGGATGCGACGTTCGCCCTCGCCTACGCCGGGCTGGCGGAAAGCTACACCTTCGCCGGCAGCGGCGGCTACGGCTCCCTGCCCCGCGCCGAGGCCAACGAGCGGGCCCGGGCGGCGGCCGGCCGGGCCATCGCGCTCGACGACTCGCTCGCCGAGGCCCACGCCGCGCTGGGCTACGTGAAGTTCCGCATCGACTGGGACTGGCCCGGGGCCGAGGCCGAGTTCAAGCGTGCCCTCGCCCTCAAGCCCGGTTATGCCCGCGCGCACGAGCAGTATGGGCTCTTCCTCGCCATCCAGCGGCGGCTCGACGAGGCGCTGGGGGAGATGCAACTCGCCCGCCAGCTCGACCCGCTGTCCGCCAGCGTGAACAACGGCGTCGGGCGCATCTTCCACTTCCAGCGCAAATACGACGAGGCGCTCGCCCAGTTTCGGAAAACCCTCGAGATCGAGCCCCGCTACGCCGAGGCGTATTTCAGCATGGGGCTGACCTACCAGGCGGCGCACCGGTATGACGAGGCCACCGCGGCGTTGCAGCAGGCCATCGAACTCTCCGGCCGCCGGCCGGTGATCGTCGCCATGCTCGGCCTGACCCAGGCACTGGCGGGCCGGAAGGACGCGGCACGCAAAACCTACACCGAGATGGTCGAGTTGTCCAAGACGACGGCCGGCATGAACTACTATCTCGCCATCATCCTGCTCGGACTCGGCGAAACCGATGAGGGGTTCAAACTCCTTGAGCAGGCCGGCGACGAGCACGACGGCGTCATGATCTACCTGCCCGTCGATCCCGTGACGGCCCAGTTCTCCAAAGATCCGCGCTTCACCGCGCTCGTAAAGAAACTGGGGTTGGAGCGCTGACGCGCGCCGGCGCGCTCATTGTTCATTTTTCAATGTTCATTGTTCATTGGCCATCGGGGTCCGAATATGGCCAATGGACGATGAACACCGGACAATGAACAATAGGTTCGGCCCCTCACGCCTCTAGCCTCCCCAATGCGAGCCGCCGAAGTTCTTGACGGCTTGGTAGACGGACTCGCGGATGATGCTGCCGGCGCCGCAGAATTCCATCGCCTCGCGCAGCACGCCGTCGGCCTGCACGCGTTTATACTTCGTGCCGTCGGGCAGCGTGCCCTTGCAGGTATAGAGAAAGTCATGGACGACCGACGGCCACGCGATGATGGGATCCTCCGGGTCGAGCAACTGCCAGACGGGCCGCGGGATGCTGGCAAAGTCGGTGACGAGCCCGGCCGGCACCGTGATGGTGAGGCCGAGTTTGTCGGATTGGTAGGAAAAGTCCTGCGTCAGCTGATACAGCTGCACGTCAGAACCAGCGGCCTTGACCTCGGCCGCGGAAAAAGACCGCAAAAATAACTGGGACGTGAATTTGCTCATGGGGTTGCTCCTTCCGCCTGTGGCCCCAGCCGGTGGAAGGATGCTTGGACCCGAAGCCGCGGGGGTCAAATCGGTTTCGCCGGCCGCGCCCCAGAGGGGCGATTGTTCATCGTTCATTTTTCATTGGGCCCCGACGGGGGCCGAAATGGCCAATGGACGATGAACATTGGACCATGAACCATAGGTCCCGCCCGAAACCCGGGGACCACCGGCGCCCCAGCGGGTCTACAGTGACTTGATACCCCCGCTCCCCCTCTCCGCCCGGCCCCTCCCGCCCGCGGCCGTCATCCGCCCATGAACGACGCGCTGCTTTATCTCGCGGTGTTCGCGTCGGCGCTGGCGGTGGACCTGATCCCGTTCTTCGGCCCGCCGGCGTGGATGGCCATGGTCTTCTTCATGGTGAAATTCCACCTGAACCCGTGGCTCGTGCTGATCGCCGGCGTCACCGGCTCGACGCTCGGCCGCTACCTGCTCAGCCGCTTCATCCCGAAGTTCTCCGACCGGCTGATCAAGCAGCACAAGAGCGACGAGCTGAAGTTCGTCGGCGGCAAGCTCCGGCAGAAGCTCTGGCGCAGCTGGCTGTTCGTCTTCATCTATTCGCTGCTGCCGATGTCCACCACGGCGCTGTTCACGGCGGCCGGGATCGCGCGGATCTCACCGCTCGTGATCATCCCGCCATTCTTCCTCGGCAAGATGGGCAGTGATGCCGTGATGCTCTTCACCGGCAGCTACGTCGCGGTCAACGCCAGCAGCGTGGCCCACGCCCTGTTCTCGCCGAAAAGCCTGCTGCTCACCGTGCCCGGCCTGGCGGCCATCGCAATGATGCTCTTCCTCGACTGGCGCGTCATGCTGCAGCAGCGGAAACTCGCGTTCAATTTCAAGATTTGGAAGTAGGCGGAGGAGAGATTGTTCATCGTCCATTTTTCAATGTTCCTTGTTCAGCGGAGATCCGAAATGAGCAATGAACGATGAACGTTGGACAATGAACCATAGCCCGTCCTCCGTCCTCTGTCCTCTGTCCTCCGCTCACTTCCCCGCCAGTTCCATCCCCTCGACCATGCCGAGCAATTGCTGGCAGGGTTGGGTCTCCTCCCCGTCGGACATGATCTGCAGCCGGGCCACGACCGTGGGGCTCAGCCGGATCAGGCCCAGGGTGATCTGCTTGTATTCGAGCGGCGCGGGCGGCTTGCCGACCAGCTTCCTGTCGGTGAGCGTGTAATAGCACCCGAAGCCGGATTGGCGGTAGAACGGTTTCACGTTGAGCTTGGTCTCCGCGTAGTCGCCGCTCTTGCGCAGCCGGGTGGCGGAGAGCTGCATCCGCTCGACCAGTTTTTCCGGGGTGGGAAAGTCATCCGGCCCGCCGGGGGCCACGACGAGCAGGCAGGCCGCGTTGACCTTCCTGTCCTGCGGGGTGATCCGGATCCTGATGTCGCCCAGGTCCTCGCTGTGGATGTTCCAGTCCCCGACCGGATACAGGGTCAGCTTGCCGTATTCATGCAGATCGATGGTGTCGGGCGACAACCCCGCGGTCAGGAACGAGAGGAACAAAGCCGCCAGCCATCCGCGCATGGAGTGACGCTAGGCGATTTGTGCCGGGCGGAGCAAGCGAGGAGCTTGGCCGCGGCACCGGGAAATCGGTGCCAATTGCCGCGGATTGTTCATCGTTCATTTCTCAATGTTCCTTGTTCATCGGGTTCCGCAATGGCCAATGAACGATGGCCGTTGGACGATGAACCATTGGCCGGCTCCAAGCTCCCTGCTCATCAATGCTCCAAGCGTTCGCGCCACGCGGGGGCATCGCGCCGGTGATGCATGACCGCAAAGACAACCAGCCGATCGTCGTCGATCAGGTAGAGCACGCGATGCGGGAATTTGCGGAGCAAGGCGCGCCGGGCACCGGTGGCCGCGTCCACGACCACCTGCGCGGTCGGCTGCGCTTCGATCCGGCGGAAGGTGACCCCGACCGCGCCAAGGAATGCCTCAGCCGCCCGGGCACTGCGTTGCGCATACCATGTCGCCGCCTGAATGATGTCTGCTTTGGCCTCGGGTGTAAGAACCACCCGCATCAAAGCCTGAGCTCTTTGCGGATTTCCGCCTCGGCTACGCTCCAGGATACCGCCGCGCCGGGATTCTGGCGGTAGGCGGCCACGCGTTCCTCGACCAAGCGTTTTTCCTCGGCCGTGAGTGGAGCTGAGGCATCAAGGTCGTCGAGCCGGGACCGGACTGCGTCCCGCTCCGCCGGGGTCAGCCGGGGCAATTGTGCGAGAATTTCCGACGGGCTCACGGCGTGGAATCTAGCGCAACCACCCGTGCCGGCAAGCCCCGGTTTTGGCGGGGAGAGGGATATCCCATCGTTCATTTTTCATTTTCCAATGTTCATTGTTCATCGGGGTTCCGAAATGGCCAGTGAACGATGAACGTTGGACAATGAACAATTGGCCGGTTAACCGCTAATGGACGCTAATGGACGCTAATGGACGCTAATTGTCGGACGCAGGGGAGAACACAAAGCACCCAAGGAGCGAAGCGGACCAGTCAGGTCGGGTAACTTATCTTGTCCTTGGCATCTATGTTGATCACGCCGCGCCCGACCAGATCGGTGATGACCTTCTCGAGCTCTGCCGGGCTGAGCTTAACCGAGGGCGAAGAGTCCGTGCTGCCAGGTCATGTAAGAATCATTTTTTCCAAGGGGAGAGCTTGGGATGCTTGCCTCCGAGCCACGCCACAACGACCTCGCGCAGCTCCACTGCGAAATCGCGCAGCTCTTTCGCCTCCTTGGCGCTCACCCGGCCGGCGGCATCATATTCGAGTCCGTTGCGCTTGGCGCGACAGGCGTCGAGATAGTCGGCGTCGTCTTGGCGTTCCTTGCCCATGACCAGGGGCAGGGCGGAGATCGTGCGGTGATGGGCGTTGAGCTTGTCCGGCTTCCAGCCTTCCGCAAGGAGCACGATGGCACAGAGCTGGAGCGCCGCGTTGTAGGCGATGTTGAACTGACCGTCAGGTGACAGGTTGCGTTTCGAATCCTCCAGGTCGCGGTCGACGACGCCGAAGATCTTCACGAGCTGGTCGCGGGTCGGCGTCTGGGCCTTCAGCCAGCCAGATTTAGCCCAGACGTCCAAGCTCATGGGAGTCACCCTTCACGAACAGTCTCGGTTTGCCAAGGATATCCACCAGCAGCGGATTCTTGCGGCGGCCTTTCTTGAATTCGGCGGCGGTCATGGTAATCGGGTTGATCTCCCGACCCAGCACCTGGCCCGCGGAGCGCAGCACGGGCGCGAGCGCGCGCAGACCAACGTCGCCGATGACCAGCAGATCCACGTCGCTCGCCGCCTTGCCTGACCCGGAGGCCAGCGAGCCGAACACGACGGCCACCTCGATGCCCTTCACGCCCGCCAGGGCCTGCACAAGCACGTCGCGAAGTCCGGCCGTCTTGAGCACGATCTGCTGCAGATTGGCAAACAGCGGGTGCCGGGCATTGGCCCGATAGTAGCGCCGGTTGCCATCGCGCCGGTTGGTGACGAGGTCGGCCTTCGTGAGTTTCTCCAGTTCATCCTGCACCGTCTTCACATTGAGCCCGCTCTGGCGCTCCAAGTCGCGCACATGCACCTCCCGGGCGGCGTCGGCAAACAACAGCCGCAGCACCTCGGCGCGCACTTGGGGAAAGAGGATGGTGAGCAGGCACATTGACGGCTTATTCCCTACATATGACGGCTTATCGCCGTCAAGCCAAACCTCCTCCCCCGCTCCGGCTCCTAACCAGGTGCTCCGTCAATATTCATCGTTCATCGGGGTCCGAAATGGCCAATGAACGATGAACGTTGGACGATGAACCATTATCCGGCCCCCAAGGAGCGAAGCGGACCAGTCAGTTCGGGTAACTTATCTTGTCCTTGGCATCTATGTTGATCACGCCGCGCCCGACCAGATCGGTGATGACCTTCTCGAGCTCTGCCGGGCTGAGCTTGTTGCCATGCATATTGTTGATGTGGGCCAGGAGGGCCTTGCGCTTACCCGGACGGGCGGTGGACTTGGTCCGCAGCGCGGTGACAAGTTTCTCGAGCCGGTCCTGGGGTGGCTTGGGGGCAGTGTCCTTGGCCGGAGCCGCCTTTTTGGGCGGACTGCTTTTCTTCGGCGGGGACAGGAACGGCAGGGCGGCGAAGCTGTCGTGCCGCGATACCTGAATCCCGTTCGCCATCAGGTGGGAAATCAGCGGGTCGAAATCCTTATCCTTGGATACGATGAAGCATTGTCCGTGAAAGGCCGGCCCCGCCACCCGGCCGAGGTAGTAGCTGAGTATCAAGTCGAGGGCATTGCGCCCGGAAGCACCAACCTCAATGGGCTGCACCTTCTCCGAGAACTTGTGCAGCTGGAGGGAGAAGGAAGTATCCAGCCGCTTCTGATTTTTCCCAATGAGCAACGTGACCAGCACCGGGTGATTGCCGATCAACTCCAGGTCAACCGTCGGAACGTTCTCAAAGTCCACGAAGACCTGATACTTTGCCGGCTCGGCTCGGTAGATGGCTGGATCCTCGGACATAGAAATAGGATGGTTAGGGTGCCGCAGGACTCAATACTCCACGTCGCGGCAGCGTTGCTCGAGTTGGCGGGCAAGCAGATCGATTTGCTTGTCGGTCAGGACCCCGCGGCGCGCCTTCAAAACATCTGGGAGCCAGGAGGACGCAACGACCCTCAGGCGTGGATCGACTCCGGTTTCCTTCACAAACCACTCAGGGAGGGTCAACACGGCGTTCACCTTGATTGATTCTCCTGTGGCGCTGGTAAGCCAGCCTTCGAGCCACTTTGCCCGGTCAATGGCGTTCTGCACACCTTTGGGCGGCTGTTCGTCAGCCCAAGGCCACATGAGCTTCTGCCCGTCGTATAAGACTTCATGGTCCTTGCGCCCCGGCAGCGCGTTTCCTTTGCGCCGTGCCTTTGTTTCAATACCAAAGATACCACCGGGACCGATCGCCACATGATCAACGTTGAATTTCATCTTCCCGACCTGTGCCGGCACATCGTGGTAAATCTGCCAGCCTTCAGCACGTAGCGGCTCCAATATCTCCCCGACAACTCTCTCGCCATAATAGCCAAGGTAGTAGTCTGCTCTCTTCAGCGCCTTTTTTATCAGCCACCAAGCAGCTGCCAATGTCAGCAGAATCAAGAGGCTCAGGAATGTGATCAAAATGCTGCGCGGCTCTGCCCCTTTCATGTATATTAGCAGCCAGGCGACCAAAAGAGCAGCAAGCAGTGGTCCGCTCATCGCCACAAGCATGAGTTCGGGAAAGACATCGTCCATTTCCTGGATTCGCAATCGAAGGCTTTCCCCTGGGGCACGCAGTAGACGGGTGGACTTCTTGAATGGTGATTTTGGCCTCCGCTTCCCTTTCAACCACCAGCCAACCCCGAATACGGCGATGAGAAAGAATAGAAGATAACCGAAAAACAAGTAGGCCAAGGTCCAATTCATAGTGAGGAAATTATGCAGTGATTCTGGAGTGATCTCGCCTGGCCCGGCGCAATCACGAGCTGTCATGCAGGACCTCCCGCTTCGCCGACGCAAGTGCGCATCCTTCCGCGCCGGCCTGATAGAAGCTTAACAGCCACTGCGCACTGCTCGCCGCTACTTGCTGAAAATGCTCAGTGCTATGTCTACTGCCGCCTGCAGAAACCCGCCTCAAAAGGAATTTATTCACTCCTCTTCATCGAAGTAGTTCTGATCAATCTCGTGGATCTTGTATTCCTGGGCCACGCGCAGTCCGATGCCGTGGCGGATCATCAAGTCTATGAGCATCTGGCCGTCGACCAGCACAACTTTGGTCGTCAGGCCTCGGGAAACGAACTCATGGGCGCTGGCGACGAAGCTGCTGGTTGTGATGAACACACCCTTGGTGACCCCTTGCCCGGAAAGTGAGCCGATGAAAGCCTGCACCTCCTTACGGTCCACGGTCCGATCCGGGCGATACCTTTTCGCCTGCACCAACACTTGATCGAGGCCCAGGACATCCTGATTGATACGGCCATCTATGCCTTCGTCTCCGCTTTGCCCGAGATGTTGCGCCGCGTCCTCACGCGAG
>JAQSCO010000049.1:51904-150971 GCA_029945445.1 Lacunisphaera sp.
GAGGGGGATCATTTCTTCACTAGGCGAGGCCTGCGCTTGTATAGCCGAGCCTTCAGTTTCTTTCGATTCTGCGAATAGTGACAGGCTCGATGGCAATTTGGGCATAACGCAACGGCATTTTCGATCGTATCCTCTCCATGGTCTGCAAGAAACCTGACGTGATGTAGTTCAAGAAATGGGACGCCATCAAAGTCTTCGAAAGGGGCCGGCTTCCCGCAGAGGTCGCACTCCCCTTGAGCGTTCTGCAGGACCCAGGCCTTTACAGCAGGATCTCGCTCAATTTGGGTAACCGTTGTCTTTATTCTCCCCGGTATTTTTTGACCCGGCGGAGGCGGCAGGGGGCCCATTTTCCGAAGGCGCTTTACCTTCTTCTCAAGCTTTTCCGACGGTGGCTCAGGTTGAAGCAAGCTCTTCATTTTCGCCTCGGCAAACTTCTCTCTGAGCATCGCGTCAAGGAGACTTACGAAATATGATCGGCTCCAAAGGTCCTTGGGAAACTTGCCAGGCTGGAATGAATGGTGCCGATTGAAGGCTGCTACATAGCGTGGCAGCTGCGGTTTGAAGTGCCGTCCGCTACTCGGGACAAATATCAACTGGCCGTCCTCGACGAGAATCTTAAAAGGCCTCTTGTGTGTAAGTGTTCGCAATTTGCTTCCAGCTTTCAGCTTTGCGAACCGGTAGACGGCTTGGGCTGTGATGTCTTTCATCGCAAGTAGAAGGCAATCTGTCTCGGGAGTCCTATTCTTTCAGGTCGGATTCGATTTCGCGGAATTGTTCAAGCGCGGCTTCGAGGTCGGCGACGATGTCGATGGCGATGATGCCGGGGGCTGGAAGATTTGCGCTATCTTCGAGGGCTTCGTCCTTGAGCCAGAAGATGTCGAGGTTGGCTTTGTCGCGTTTGGTCAGCTCCTCGTAAGTAAAGCTCTTGAAGCGTTCGGTTTCGACGCGGTGCAGGCGGTCCCGGTAGGGGCGCGCCTTGTGCGCGCCCGTCTTTCCGGAACGGGCGCCGTCAAGCGACGCCCCTACATTCCCGAAATAGCAGGCGACGAACTCATCGAGGTGCTCGCGCTTGAGGGTGCTCTCCTTGAGGGTGAAGTGCTGGTTGGTGCGAAGGTCGTAGATCCAGAGCTTCTGGGTCCAAGGTCTCTCCTGCGCGGGTTTACGGTCGAAGAAGAGGACGTTGGCCTTCACCCCCTGCGCGTAGAAGATGCCGGTGGGCAAGCGAAGGAGCGTGTGGCAGTCGGCTTGCTGGAGGAGTTGGCGGCGGATGGTCTCCCCCGCTCCGCCCTCGAAGAGGACGTTGTCTGGGACGACGACGGCAGCGCGGCCGTGTTGCTTGAGGATGGTGAAGATGTGCTGGAGGAAATTGAGCTGCTTGTTGCTGGTCGTGGCCCAGAAGTCATCACGGTTGATCGTGAGTGACTCCTTGGACTGTTCGCCATCGGCTCCGATGACCGTGACACTGCTCTTCTTGCCGAAGGGAGGATTGGCCAGGACCATGTCGTATTCGCCATGCTTGCCGGCGAGGGCGTCCTTGGTGGTGACCGGCAGGTCGTCGTCGGAATCGCCACCAATACCATGGAGGAGCATGTTCATCGCGCAGAGGCGCGTGACGCTGTCGACCAGCTCGATGCCATGGAAGGTGCCGCTTTTGAGTTTCTTCTTTTGGGCGCGGTCGAGGTCGGGCTGTTTCGAGAGATAGGTGTAGGCCGCCAGAAGGAAGCCGCCGGTGCCGCAAGCCGGGTCGCAGATGGTTTTCCCCAGCTCCGGGGCCATGACATCGACAATGGCAGCAATAAGGGAACGAGGCGTGAAGTATTGCCCTGCCCCGCCTTTCACGTCGGCCGCGTTCTTTTCGAGGAGGCCCTCGTAGGCATCGCCCTTCACGTCCACTTCGAGGGAGGTCCAAGTCTCCTTGTCGATGAGGTCGGCGATCAGGCGACGAAGCTTGGAAGGATCCTGGATCTTGTTCTGCGCCTTGCGGAAGATGACGCCGAGCATGCCCGGGCGCTTGCCCAGCTCCTCGAGCGTATGTCGGTAGTGGGTTTCGAGATCGTCGCCATCGAGCTTCACCAGCACATCCCAACCAAAGCCCTTCGGAATGGGCGACGGCTTCTTGAATGGCGGCCGGCTCTGCTCGTCTGCCATCTTCAGGAACAGCAGGTAAGTAAGCTGTTCCACATAATCCCCATATGAGAGACCATCGTCTCTCAGGATATTACAGTAGTTCCACAGTTTCTGGACTAATGCGGGAGCGGTCATGATTGGTCTTGAGAACTAGGCCCGGATGGATTGTGTTTTGTCACGGATTGGGAATTCCCGGTCGGCAAAGGGTCTCGGTGAAAGCCGGGGCCTTTCGTTTTTTAGGGGAAGATTTTAAGGCCATAACCGTTGATCTGTCCACCCGAGCCCCGGCGAAACTTCGGCTCAAGAATAGCGTAGGCCCGGTTTTCCTGCGCTGGATCGATGACATGCCGTCCTATGGGACGCGCAACCAAATCAGCGATCTGCAGACCAGGCAAGTTGGCCTTCTTGTCCACGAACCTGATGTCAAAGCCCGCTACGCGGGTGGCAACACGTCGGAATTCGAGTTCGAGGCTGTCATCCTCCCTCCGCCCCCGGCTCTCACAGATCAGCGGCGTGACTTTACCGGCCTGTCCATGGGCCAACAGGCATTTGGCCACCCGTTCGAGGCCATACTCCAAAGCAATATGGTAAGGATTGGCCGGTTCAGAGTATTGCGCCTTCAACTTGTCCTTGCGGATGACAACGGCCACCAGCGTCATCGGCGTTCCTTCCATCAAGGCGTTGAGGTCGGGGAAAAACACCTCGCGCTTTGCCGGCACGAGCAGGAAGGCGAATTCACCCTTGGCCTTCTTGATTTCGTTCTCATGCAGGACTACTAGGTCGTGGCCAAAGTGCTTGAACTTGAAGCGCTGCACTGCCGGCGTGATGACGTCGATATACTCGCTTTTGCGAATGATGCAGAATGCCAACACAAAGACCGGATAGGTCGGGTCGCAAGGGTCCAATCCATGGTCCCCGCTTTCGTCCACGAAGACCATGAAGTCGCCGTAGACGGGCGGAGGGACGACAGGAGGCTGGCTTTCCGGCGTCATGGGTTATCGCTGGTCGCCGTCATGTCGCGCCGATGCTGAGCGAAGGCGGACCGACAGACCATCATCCCGCCCTGTCCGCCGTAGCCTTGGCGAAGGAGGAAGGATGTTGCAGCATGCCGGGTCGTAGTAGGGCGAAAGCTGGTAATTCCAGAGCTTTTGAACGAGAGCGGGAGCAGTCATGGTTTTTCAGCGGCGCATACAGCTTGCTAAACAGGTCATTACAACCTTACCGCAGTCAAAGGCCCGCTTTACCTCAGCATAACTAGCGGTAACTGGCACGTTGCCTTCGTGCGCGAACTCGTTTCTCCAGGTAATAAGATTCCCGTAGGAAGCCTTAATGCTAGCTCCCGCAGCGACTAAATGTTGTTGCTCCAATTTCTCAAGAGCGCGTTGAAAACGCAGTTCGTATCGGGCGCCAAATCTTGGCAGGTAGTCATCCCTGATTGGCCGGAGCCCGATACGGCCGTTTATTCGATCGAAATATTTTGCGCAGAAATTCCCTAAAACCTTGTGCTTTGCCAAAGCGAAATCACAGAAAATTGTTTTCATGGCTAATTCCAGCACGGTGACAGAACTAACGGCTAAGAATCCAGTGTAACGCGATTCAATGAATGGATCATTCAAGCCAGCCAATATTGGATCCAGATGCTGGATCAGATCATCAGTCAGCTTGAAGTGATCGGAATACGCCATCGCTTACCCGAGAAGATGATTTTTAGTCGCTTCAAATCGCCGATTTACCACGGACAAGTCACTCGTGCTATAGAATGTGGTTTCGCTAAAGTCGGGATCCGCTTTGAGGCGGATGTATCTCTCGGCCAAATCACCGGGTAGTTTGCTACTGTTGCCTAGCAGCGTCGCAAAGACCGCATCGAGCGCCGAGGAATTCAGAGGCCCCCGTATATGGAATGGACGATCTCCCAGGGTTGTAATGATCGTTTCTGCGGTTTGTGCGAAACGCTTCACAAGCGTTTGGACCTGAATCGATGTGCCGCCTTTCTCCCGATTCATAGTCCTATTTAAGAACTCCTTCATAGGCTTATTGTAGTCCTCATAAAAATATGTGAGCCCGAAAATTCTGAGGATTAACTCCACGTCCTTCTGGTGACGGTCGAACGTCGTCTTACCTACAATCTTTCTCCAATTCTTGTCCTTATTAAGGTCGCGCAAAATACGGACTAAGTCCCCGCGAAATACACAGTTTCTTATTTCCTGAGGTTTAAGAGGTGTGCCCCCAGTATTCAGACGCTCAAATATGTGGTAAATACTCGTGGTTTCGTTCCTTGGCTTGAGCTGCCTGATGTTGATCGCGCGAAGAACGGCAGATTTAAGCTTTCGCTGCTGCACCTCACTTAAATCCTCAAAACGTTTTTTTGCATACGGGCTGTTCTCATCCAACCCCTGAAGCCGAAATACTTGTTTCTTCCCCTGCAGGCTTTCTGAACCAAAATAGCCATCAAGAAAGTAAACTACACTGGTTAGCCGCTGTTGCCCGTCGATTACCTGATTCTTATTCGCCTCATCGACGTAGAAAAAGACCTGGGGAACTGGTAAGCCGATTAAGAAAGATTCAATCAGCAAAGAAGCCTGCTTAATGCTCCAAACAAAGTTTCTCTGAAAGTCAGGGATAACAATATCCCCGGCCTTCCACATTTCATGCACGACACTTAGAGTTAAGTCTGAGGGGTATGAGGCAATATCGTAAGCGATGTAGACCTCGTTATCTTCCGTCTCTTCCTGAACTTCCAGAATGTCGTCTGTGCTGTGTGGTTTAGCGCTCATGTATTATGTTTGGTTTTCTAAGCTTGATATTGATGGGTTCTGGTTATGCGAGCCCTCCTGTAAGAGCTTTTTGAGGGACGGACTGCCGATGGCGGGTGGCGCGCCTGAGATTGGTTTGCACGAAGGTTTCCAGTTCATCCACCATGCTCAGGCGGCGCTCCACTTCCGCCATGATGCGCGTTTGCTCTTCGTAGTCGCCATACGACAGGCCGCCGTCCCGGCACATCTCGCCATAGCATGCAGGCGAAGGCGGAAGTATGTTGCAGTAATTCCAGAGCTTTTGGACAAGAGCGGGAGTGGTCATTAGAATTGCAGACCAAATAATTCGGTCAATATGGCTTCGATCACCTGACGATAGTTGTCGATGTCCTCTTGAGGGATTCCAACGGTTGCCCGCTCGTGGATGAGCTTGTTCCTTACGTCGTAATAGTGCCGCGCTCGTTCCAGTAAACCGGATTGCAATGGCATTTTATCTATCACCGTTTGGATCACTTTGTGCCGAGATTTAAAGATTTCCGCGATTTTGGAATCGTTGAAAACTCGCGAATCATAGAGATCGGTCCGGTGAACAATGAACTCCTTAAGTGCTATCTCGAAATTGCTATCGAGCAGTATCATCGCGATCCGATTGCCGGTCGTCAGACGTTGGCGTCCGATGAAATCAACCGCCGCGACAGCCTCGACCAAGCCGAGTGTCCATGGCTTTTCTTCGATCTGCTTTCTGTTTTTTGCTTTGAGTTGCTCAATATGCGGTTTTTGCACTCGCGGTAACGGCGGTAGCACCAATTTTCTGCCTGATTCGGCTTCGGACGGAGGTATCTCTTGAATATCACCTACAGTGTGACGGAATACTTTGGAGGCCCAGTCGTCCTTTAGGCGCCGCGAGAGAGAACTGAAGTGGCTGACAAGTTGGATCAACGTCGGTCGGACCTGCAAAAACGCAGTGTGTCCATAGTTGATGCCTGTCTTGCTACTATTCCACGGCATCAACTTCGCGGCACCATTCAGCCTCACGATCACGCGACACAATGAAGCGTCCGGATGTGGAACACCTGCTTCTGAACCTACGTAGTATCCGACTTCGCGTGTTCTAAGCTCCTTAACAACGAGCCGGTTGTTACAGTAGACGTAAGCACCGTAATTATCCTTCTCTGGATCACGGTCTAGAATTAAGCCCGCTGTGATGTCGACTCCAAGTTTCCCAGCACCATCAGGTGCAATTTGAAATGTAGCATTACGCGGTGGGAAATCTGGCGGATAGGCCCAACTGTCGAATGCTCGCGGCAGAACATCGACGCCGTTCACAACGATCCTGCAATCGTCGATCTTAAGGAACCATTCATAAGATTCGCCAAAATGAATCAGCGCAACCGCAGCATCAGAGGCAGCCAGGGGCTTTCTAAGATGAGAAAGTTCTATTCTTGTCGTGCCGGCATCAATTTCTGGAATTTCGTAAGCCGGCAATTCCCAATCGGGGGATTCAAGCCACTCTTTATCAATGTCGATTTGAAAGCTCCCGTCACCCACATGGTGCGTCTGAATGGTAACGCGCTCGGCAACCGCAACAACGGCTCGTTTGCTGCCGACTCCAAAGATACCAATCGATTCGCCATCGGGCGAATTCATGCTGCCTCCTGGCGCAATCAAGAGTCGAAGATTCTCCCTTGGAACCCCTCCAGCATTGTCTCTCAGTGTCACGATTTGCCTGTCTGCGTCTAGGGTAAGCTCTATAAGAAGAGGCTTTCTGTTTTTAGTTCCAATCCAAATATCCAAGGCATTATCCACAAGTTCCGTCAGTCCCGTCTTAAGGTCGTAGTCACTGATGATCGACCAAAACATTCGCTTCTCGGGCATCCCATTGAGAGGCGCAATTTCAGTTTTACGGGTAACTGTGCTCATTGATATTCACCTCGGTTTGATCTAACTCCCGGTAAATGCTTGTTGAAGTATTGACTGGCGGAGGCGGCTGGCACGCTGGAGGTTGGTTTGCACGAGGGTTTCCAGTTCCTCCACCACGCTCAGTCGGCGCTCCACTTCTGCCACGATGCGCGTTTGCTCGACGAGGGGTGGGAGCGGAATGAGCAGTTGGCCGAAACCCTTCTGCGTAAGATTAACGCCACTGTCACTGATACCCGTCTTGAGCTTGTTTACAGCGTCAACGATGCGCGGGGCGTTTAGGACCACTTCCAGGAAGGCGGCACTAGCAACCATTGGCTTGCAGCGCAGTCGGTAGGCTTTGTCACAAAGCATTAGCCGAGGACGTGTGATTTTTACTAAACAGGCGATACCAACCCGGGAACGCGGTCCGGCACGTGTCACTAGCAGGTCTCCGGACATCAGCTCAAGATGCACCCGTGGTTTTAATCCTAGTGGCAGCGCCTTGTTTTCCGCATCAATGTAACGGAGGTTCTGAATCGCTGTGGTCTTAATGACGGCCCATTTGGTGTCACTATCTGATGGTTCGCTTTCGCATTTCGGGCTCCAGCCTTGATCCATTGAAAGAATCGCACTCGTGATTGGTTTCTGTGGCCAGATGGCGTCCGTGGGGACGAGGCGTCCTTCGCAGGCGGCATTGAGGACGGCGGCGCGGTAGCGTTTGAGGTTGGCTTGCACGCGGCGCAACGCGGCGACCCCGACATCCAGGCGCGTGAATTGCTTCTCGATCTCCGCCACGATCCGTCGCTGGTCGGGAATCGGCGGAAGAGGAATCGGTTGTTGGGCTAGATAATTCTTGGGCACTCTACGCAAACCCACGGCCCCAGTCATGTTCGCTGCCGCTGACCGCCGGAAGCTCTCTTGATTGATAAAGAAAAAAAGAAATTTCTGCAGCAACTTAGCTTTGGGCCGAAGCGCGAAGAGTTCCGTTGAACCGAAGCCAATGCCATTTGTAAGGCCGGTCACAACCGCTGCTTTTCCGTTTTCCATGCAAGGAGTCACCTTTGCAAAGAGAACGTCGCCGTCTTTGAACGGTGTATAGCCTTTACGGACTTCTTTTATTTTCCGGTCTCCCAAGGATCTAAAACGCCCGCTTTCTTCCTCAACGCATTTCATCGGGACAAAAGACACCAACGCGTCGCCGCCTAACTCATCAAGTTCAGGCCGAGGATTGATGTCTACCACGTCCGAGAATCGGACCACTGACCAGTTGTTCGCGCGAATACTCATTACTTGGTAGCTACCTTGCTTTCGGTGAGTTCGTGGAGCCTAAAATACTCGATAGCCAAACTCTTGTGACGACGCATTGCATCCAGGTCGTATTGGGCAGAAACGGAGTTCTTCTCCAACCAGTCAAAGTGATGGACCAGCGTTCGCCGCGTTGCCCAAGTCAAAGCGTCCTCATTTTCAAACCAGCGCCAGAGATTAACGCGGTATGGGTAGGCGTCCTTTCTCCTGGGTGCAAACGCACGAGCGGATTCGTGGATATAGACCCCGAATGGAGGAGCAAGACCCTCTGCTTCGTAAGCGTGGGAGATGCCCATGCCTATTGCTGTCCCTCCGAGATAGCGTGTGTTCTGTTGGAGAATTGTAGAGCCCGCCGCCAGAGAGCTACCTGGAATAAGCGGACCAAAAGCAACGCCCGCCCGCACCATGAATCGACTGCTGGGCACGCGCTCTTGAACAAACACGTTTGCCAATCCAGCCAAGATTTCAGTGAGGCATGTTTCCAGCAAATCGCGGTTGCTCACATATCCGTAAACTCCATCCATGACCGGGTTTATCTCTAATTCAGGATGTCGCTGCTTCACAAAGAGTGCAGCCGCGTGAATTTTCATTACTGACCGGGCCGCTCTGGGAAGCGAGAGCTTCATCAAGTTCCTCGCCCCCATGAGATCCAACCAAAAAACGTAACGATAATCACGTATGTCTGTATTCTGCTCGACTGTGCTGAACATGTATTTCGGCAATGCGTCACCCCTCGCTTTCAGAAGCCTTTTCAATTGCGGCAAATCCATTTCGGATGTCAGGACATCTGCGGATGATTTGGTTGTGCTTTTAGCTTTCATAGACGTTACGCCGCAAGCACCTCGTTAAGTTCATCGAGCAGCTTGGACAGTTGCTCGCCGAAGAGTTGATGGGCTTTGCCGAGGCCGCCGCGCTGGGAGAATGGCGCGAATTCGAAATCGTCGGTCTCTATACTACACGTTGTAGCAATGTGATCGCGGATGAGTTCGAGCCAAGAGAGCTGCTCGGGAGCGAACGCCTGTCCTTTACGCTGGGCGAGCCAGGAACCGAACCGAGTTTTCACAGAATCAGCAAAGGGTTCGAGGACTGGCTGTTGTTCGAGAGAGAAACGCACGAGGGCAACAAGATCGGCAAAGCGGCCGGCTTGCGAGCGGCCTTTGACTTTTTCCGGGGCGGTGGCGGCGTAGGCCCGCCAGAGGGTGTCCTCGGTCCAGGTGGCGTTGGTTTCGCTGAGCTTCTTCTCCAGCTCCTTGAGCATGGGCTCGGTCAGGCGCTGTTTGTAGGGACGCGAATAAAGAATCTGGAGGGCGGTGATCTCGGCGCGGTTCTTTTCGACGTATTCGCGGAAGGTTTGAACCAGACTCTGGGCTTTAGCTTTCGCCGCGGCGTCAAAGCCGGAGAACTGGACGGTGTCGATCGTGACGGTGTCGATGGTCTGCTCGGCATCCTGCTTGGCCTTGGCGAGGGCGTCGCGCAGGGCGGGCAGATCGAAGGGTGCGCAGGCGGCGTCAGCGAGAGTCTTGCGGGCGGCGGTCATGGCCTCGGGCAACACCTCGGCGGGGCTGGCGCCGGGTTTGCCGGAGGCTTTCTCGGCGATGACGTCGGGATCGAGGGCCTGCAGCAGCGAGGCGGATAGCTCCGCGACGGTCTTCCCGCCGGCGAGTTCCTTCAGTTCCTTGCGCTGGGGTGCGGAGAGTTCGCGGTCGAGGCGGGCGAGGCGGCCGGCAAGGGTCGTCAGGGTGTCTTCGTCGCGTTTGCCGAGAGCGACGCCGAGGAGAAGGGCCGGAAAACCGACCGTGCGCTGGCGCTCCAGGGGATGGGAGTCGGTCTTGTCGCTCTCGCACACACCGACGGCATCGACGATGACGAAGTGCGTCTTGGCCCGGGCATCGGCACCGGAGACGGCCTGCAGGTCGGTGGGCGTGAGGACGCGCGTGCCGCGACCTTTCATCTGCTCAAAATAGGTGCGGCTGCGGGTATCGCGGAGAAAGAGGAGGCACTCAAGCGGCTTGATGTCGGTGCCGGTGGCAATCATGTCCACGGTGACGGCGATGCGAAGCGTGGGCGAGGTGCGGAATTCCTGAATGAGCGTCTCGGACTTCTCGTAGCGCTTGGTCTCGGGGTTGTAGGTCTTGTAGGTGATCTTCTTGGCGAAATCGTTGCCCTTGCCGAAGACCTCGCGGACGAGATGCACGGTGTCCTCAGCATGGGAGTCGTCCTTGCAGAAGATGAGGGTCTTGGGGACGAGGGTGCGGCCGGGGAAGAGCTCGGTGAAGAGGGCGTCTTTGAAGGCTTGGAGGACGGTGCGGATTTGGGACTTCACGACGACGGAGCGGTCAAGGTCCTTGGCGTCGTAGGTGAGATCCTCGTCGAGGCGCTCCCAACGGACGGCGCGGGTCTCCTTGCTGCGGCGGTCGACGTAGAAGCCCTTCTCCACTTTGCCGCCCTGCGCAGTAACCTGGGTCTTGATGCGGTAGACCTCGTAGCCGACGTTGACGCCATCGACGACGGCGCGCTCGTGGTTGTATTCCATCACGAGGTTCTGGTTGAAGAAACCGATGGTCTGCTTGGAGGGCGTGGCGGTGAGGCCGACGAGGTAGGCGTCGAAGTATTCGAGCACCTGCCGCCAGAGGCCGTAGATGGAGCGGTGGCACTCGTCGGTGACGATGAAGTCGAACGCCTCCATGGGGACAGCGGGATTGTAGGCGACGTCCTTGGGACGGTCGTCGGCGGTGGCGATCTCGTAGCCGGACTTCTCGTCGAGGTCCTCGTCGTAGGCGGCCTCGCCGCGCAGGATCGAGTAAAGGCGCTGGATGGTGCAGATGGTGACGCGGGCAACGGAATCGAGCTGGTTGGAGGTGAGGTGCTGGACGTTGTAAACCTCGGTGAACTTGCGGCCGGTGTCGGGCGCGACGAACTGCTGGAACTCGGCCATGGCCTGCCGGCCGAGGTTGGCGCGGTCGACGAGGAAGAGGACGCGTTTGGCCCCGCTGAATTTGATGAGCCGGTAGGCGAAGGCGCAGGCGGTGTAGGTCTTGCCGGCGCCGGTGGCCATCTGGATGAGGGCGCGGGGGCGGTCGGCGGCAAAGGACTTTTCGAGACCGGTGATGCCCTCGACCTGGCAGGCGCGAAGATTCTGCGCCGGGAGCGGATGGGCGGTGGGCATGACCGCGAGACGGGCGCGGAGGGTGTCGGACTGGGCCAGCCAGTCGGCGAGAGTCTCAGGACGATGGAAGGAGAAGACGCGGCGCGAGCGAGGCTCGGGATCGCGCTCGTCGCGGAAGAGGGTTTCGACGCCGGTTGATTCGTAGAGGAACGGGAGGCCGGAGATGCCCGCGGGCAGGAGATTGGCAAAAAAATCGGGCAGGTTCTCGGCGTAGTTGGCCGACTGGTCGGCGACGCCGGAGAGGGTCGTGCCGAATTTTTTGGCCTCTATGACACCCACCGGACGGCGATCCACGAGGAGCAGGTAGTCGCACGGGCCGGTCTTGAGGGGAACTTCGCGGATGGCGATCCCCTGCCCTGCGCCCAGATTCAGCTGCTTGTAGTTCTGGATGACCCAACCCGTGGCGATGAGCATCTCATCGATCTTCTCACGGGCGATGGCTTCCGGGGTGGGCATGCGTAGGGTGCAGAACAGCGAATAGTCCGCTGCACGGCAAGCGCTCAGCGGGATGGGCCCGGCAGCACGCTAGGCGTGCATGGAACCAAGTGACAAGGGACAAGTGGAGGCGGCGGGTGCCGCCGCAGTTGAGCGTTGAGAGACCTAGAGCAGACAACTTAAACCTTAAAACCGAGCCTGGCGCGGCGCGGGCGCAACCAAGCGGCCGGCCGGGGGTCCTTATCCCTGCAATCCCGCACCATTACCCCCGAGGAGTTATCACCATGAAAAGAATCCTGACCGCCCTGTTCGTCTCCACCTGCTGCTTCACCGCCACCGCCCGCGCCGATGGGCTCGACGACTTCCTCAACAGCATCAACGTCGAGGCCCGGCTCGATCAGGATGGCTTCTCCGCGAGGGTGAGCGCCCAGTTCGGCGTGCCCGAGGCCCGCGTCAAGGTGGTCCTCAGCACCGTCAGCGAGCCCGCCGATGCCTTCATGGTCTTTCAGCTCGGCCAGATGACCCAGCAGCCCCCGGAGAGAGTCGTGGAGGTCTACCAGACGCAGAAAGGCAAGGGCTGGGGCGTGATCGCCAAGGAACTCGGCATCAAGCCCGGCTCGGCGGAATTCCATGCCCTCAAGAACGGCAACTTCCATCTCGGCGGCAAGTCGGACGCAGGCTCCGACAAGGGAAAGGGGAAGGGAAAGGGGAAGTCGGGGAAGTAGGAGACGGAAGAGGAACCTTCAGCCTTCGGACCTATTGTTCATCGTTCAGTGTTGTGACTGCTGCCGCCCACAGAGGGCACCCGCCATCAGTCACCCTGCGCTTGCGCTTCGGGCTGTTGCTCTACACTTCACGACGCCATCTCCGCGCTGCCGCGCTCCGTCAATTTTCATTGTTCATCGGGTCCGGAAATGGCCAATGAACAATGAACGTTGGACGATGAACGATTTGCCTGGGCTGTCATCGCGGGGTGAGGGCACCCCGCCTCCACCCCTAGCCTCATGCCTCTAGCCTCGCGCCTTAATCGCTCCTGCGATTTCCCGAGAGGATCATGAGGAGGTAAAGCAGGTTGCCCATCGTGGCGACGAAGGCGGCGACGTAGGTCAGCGCGGCGGCATCGAGGGTCTCGTTGACGCCTTTCATCTCATCCTGGCCGACGATGCCGAGGTTGACGAGCTGCAGCTTGGCGCGGCGGCTGGCGTCGAACTCGACGGGGAGGGTCACAAACTGGAACAGGGCGATGATCGCGAGCGCCGCGACGCCGAGCTGGAGGATGACGAGGCCGAAGGCCTTCATGCCAAGGAGCGAGGCGAGGACGATACCGAAGCTGAGGACGCCCCAGGCCACCGGCTGGGCGAACTGCATGGCGGGCACGAGCACCTGCCGGAAGTTCATCATGGCATAGCCCTGCTTCTGCTGGATGGCGTGGCCGGCCTCGTGCGCCGCGACGCCGAGGGCCGCGAGGCTGGTGCCGCGGTAGTTGGGCGAGGAGAGCGCGAGCTGCTTCTTGCTGGGATCGAAGTGGTCGGAGAGGTCGCCCTCGATCTCGACGATCTCGACGTCGTGGATGCCGGCGCTCTCCATGACGGCGGCGGCGGCCTCGCGGCCGGTGATATGGCCGCGCGAGGGGATCAGGATGTTCTTGCTGTAGGCGCTGCGGACGCGCATCTGCGCGTAGAGGCCGAACAGGAACGGGACGATGAGGAGGGCGACGTAGATGAGCATGGTTGGTAAAGTGGTTAGGAGGAAGGTTGTCAGGAGGGCGGGATTTTCAAGCGGACAATGGCGGGATGGAAAGGGGGGAGCCCGTTGTAAACCGGCGGGAGGCGAGAGGCGAAGGCGAGAGGCGGAAGGGGAAAGGCGAAGGGCGATCCGTGGAGGGTCGGTCTCCCGACCGACCGCGGTCCGTCAAGAGACGGGCCGTCCAACAAACGAACCGCGGAATTGTTCATCGTTCATTGTTCAATGTTCATTATTCATCGGGTTTCCGAAATGGCCAATGAACGATGAAAGTTGGACAATGAACAATCGGCAGCTTGCGCCTCGTGCCTCTCGCCTCATGCCTTACCCGAGCCCCGCTCGGGCAAGCAGCGCCGCCTGGTCCGGCGGGCGGCCCATGAAGTCGACGAAAAGCTGCATTGGGTCGGCGGAGTTGCCGCGGCTGAGGATCTTCGCCACGAACTCGGCGCCGGTGGCGCGGTTGAAGATGCCTTCGCGCTTGAAGCGGGTGAACGCGTCGGCATCGAGCACCTCCGCCCACTTGTAGGAATAGTAGCCGGCGGCGTAGCCCGTGGGGTCGGAGAAGATGTGGGTGAAGCGGTTCTCGATCGTCGGGGCGGGCGGCTCGGTCGGCATGAGGTAGCTGCGGAGGAGCGCCTGCAGTTTCGGGGAGACCTCGCCGTCCACGTAGGCGGCGGGGTGGAGGTGCAACTCGAGGTCCATGCGGGAAAACGCGAGCTGGCGCATCGTGGCGGAGGCGCTGCGGAAGTTCTTGGCGGCGACGAGGCGCGAGAAAAGTTGTTCGGGAATGGCCGCGCCGGTCTCGTGGTGGCGCGCGAAGAGGTCGAGGCTGGCGCGTTCCCAGCACCAGTTCTCCATGATCTGCGAGGGCAGCTCGACGAAGTCCCACGCGACGTTGGTGCCGTTGAGCGACTTGATCTCCCCCTCGCCGAGGAGGTGGTGCAGCAGGTGGCCGAATTCGTGGAAGACCGTCTCGACCTCGCGGTGGGTGAGCAGCGCGGGCTTGCCGTCCATGGGCGGCGTCATGTTCCCGCACATGAGGCCGAGGTGCGGCGCGCGCGTGCCGTCGGGGCGGCGGCCGCCGGTGATCAGGTAGTTCATCCAGGCACCGCCGCGCTTGGACTCGCGCGGGTGCCAGTCGGCGTAGAACGAGCCGAGGTGCCGGCCGGCCTCGTCGTGCACGTCGTAGAATTTCACCTCGGGATGCCAGGTCTCGACGGCGCCGGCCGGGCGCTCGGTGACGCGGATGCCGAAGACGCGCGAGGTGATCTCGAACATGCCGGCGAGCACGCGGCTCATCGGAAAATACGGCCGCAGCTGCTCCTCGTCGAAATCGTAGCGCGAACGACGCAGCCGCTCGGCCCAGAAGGCGGTCTCCCACGGGGCCAATGGGCCGGTAGCGGACTTGGTCTGCTCGGCCTTGAACGCGGCGAGTTCGCTCGTCTCGCGGGCGAAGGCCGGGGCGACGCGGGCATGGAGGTCCTCGATGAAGGCGAGGGCCGTGGCGCCGCTCTTGGCCATGCGGCGTTCGAGCACGAGGTCGGCGAAATGCGGGCGGCCGAGCAGCGCGGCCTTTTCCTGGCGGAGCGCGAGGATGCGCTTGATGAGGTCGCGGTTGTCCTGCGGCGCCGTCACGCCGACGGCGGCGGAGGCGCTCCAGACCTCGCGGCGCAGTGCCGCATCCTCGGCGTAAAGCAGGACCGGCTCAAGCGAAGGCCCGTGCAAGGTGAAGCGCCAGGCGGGGGCGGCGGCGGTCCCCTGCCCTTTCTTGAGCGCATTCTGGCGGGCCGACTCGCGCGCGTGCGGCGGCAGGCCGCGCAGGCGCGTCTCGTCGCGGAGGACGAGTTCCCAGGCGTTGGTGGCATCGAGGACGTTCTCGGAATACTTCTGCGTGAGCGAGGCGAGTTCGGCCTGCACGGCCTCGAGGCGGGCCTTCTTGTCGGGCGGGAGATCGGCGCCGTTTTGGCGGAACTCCGCCATCGTCTCATCGACGAAGCGCCGGTGCTCGCCGCGCAGGGGGGCGCCGGTGCCGGCTGCCGGCCCGGTGTGCCCCGTTGATTCCTGCTGGAATCCCGGGAATCGTCCACCGGCCTGCGCCGGGGCGTTTGTCCCGGGAACTCCGTGCTCCGCCGGATTCCCGGGCAAAGCGACGGAAGGATGCGCGGCCGCGGCCTTGAGGCGCAGCCAGAGGTCGGGGTTCAGCGGGATGCGGGCGAAGAAGGCGGAGACCTTCGGCAGCATGGCGTTGTGGGCGTCGCGCAGCGCCGGCGAGTCGGAGACGGACGTGAGGTGCGTGACCTTGGCCCAGGTTTCATTGAGGAGGTCGCTGGCGTCCTCGAGGGCGAGGAAGGTGTTGGCATAGGCGGCCGCGGCGGGGTCGAGGCGGGTGATGGCGGCGATGGCCTCCCCGGCGGCGGTGAGCGCGTGCTCGACGGCGGGCACGACGCGGTCGGGCGTCAGCTGCGACCAGCGGATGAGGAAGGAGCGGTCGAGAAAGGGATGGTCCATCGGCCGCGTAATGACCGCGCGCAGGGCGGGGGTGTCAAATTAATACAAGGCGCGCGGAGGATTGTTCAATGTTCATTGTTCATTGGAGTGCGGTCCGAAATGGCCAATGAACAATGGACGTTGAACATTAGCCAGGGCCAGCAGGTAGCCTCCCACCGATACGCGGCGCCGAGGGAGAACTGGCGGCGGGCGGGCAATACAGGCTTGTCACCCACCCTCGGCGAAATAGCCCTTGGGGCGCAATGAACGTGCGCCCTCGACTGATTCTGGTGCGATGCCTCCTCAGCTTAGGCGCGGTCTCGCCCGTTTTGCTCCCGGCCAAGTCGGCCAAGGATGGCGCGGAAAGCTTTGTCGCACCGTCGGCCTTCCAACTCGCGAAAGTGCAGGAAGAGCATGGCATCGCGCTCATCAGCCAGCGGGTCGTGCGGGAATGGCGCGATCCTTTCGGAACACGACTTGGGCTTGGCGTGGACGACACCAACGTGATCTCCCCCGCTTTGCTCTCGTCGCAATTTGCGAGTATCGTCGAGCAGGCGACAAAGTCTTATCCACTGGAGAAGATCGAGCTGGCCCACATCTTTAACGTCAAGGGCCACGATTGGATCGTGCTGCGTCTGCGGGGCAGCAAGGGCGACCAAAAGCATTTGCGCATCGTCGCCGTGGGCGAATTCCGGGGATTTCTCGTGCAAATCGAGCTGGTGGGTCCCGAACCCAACGCGAGCGACATCGGCCGCTATCTCAAGTGGATTCTTGAGGACAACAGTCCAGCGAACCCGGCGGCCAATGCCAGCCAGCCAGCGCCAACCATCATCCCCAAACCTGCGGCGGAAAAGGCCCTCACACCGGAGGACGCCATCCACCTCGCCGCGGCCGCCGCGCCCGATGGAGTCGACGGCATCTTTGAATTAACGGTGCGCGCAACGGGTCGCGATAACGACGTCATCTACCTGAACTCGGAGAACAATTATCGCGACCAACGATGCCTCACGATCCAGATTCCGACGGTGGTCGTAACGGAATATGTCAGAAAATTCGGCCTCGCTCCCGATGTCGCGCTCAAGGGGAAGCACATCCGGGTGAATGGTGAAGCCCGCCGGGCTACCATTTGGATTACCCAATATGGGCTCAAGACCCAAAATTACTACTATCAAACCCACGTGAAGCTGGTTGATCCTAGGCAAATTGAAGTAGTGCCAGCCGACGACGCACTCAGCCTTGAAACAACCCGCAAACCGTAGCTTCCCGATTCGCGCCCTTTGCGGTCACTTTGGCCGGAAAACAGCCTACCACCGATACGCCGCGCCAACCGCGAACTGGCGGCGGGCGGCGGGGACGGCGGGGATTTCCTGAAAAGTGCTGTCCCAGAGATTGTCCACGAGCAGCGAGAACTCGAGGCCGCGTACGGCGGGCGGCAGGTAGTAGAGGCCCACCGCGGAAACGAAGGCCTCGTTGCCGCCGATGGTGCGGAGGAAGTTTTTCTCCTGCACGCGATATTCGTGGTCGAGGCGCGCCTCGAAGCCGGCGCCGAGGCGGAGCACGACCGCCGCGGTGAAGCGGTGCCGGGCGAAGTTCAGCGCGTAGAAACTGGCGTCGACCGTCGCGAGGCCGTAGTCGGCGGTCTTGTCGAGATAGGTGTAGCCGAGGATGAGGTCGCAGCGCGGCGTGCGGCGGGTGGTGACGACCTCGAAGCCGAGCGTGCCGGTGTCGACGCGGTTGGCGGTGCGGGCGGTGATGCCCTTGGCAAAGGTCCAGTCGGTGAGATGGTCGTCCCAGCGGTAGAACAGCGCGGTCTCGACAGACCAGCCGGCGGCCTGGAAGGCGGCGCCGGTCTCGAGGTTGCGGCTGGTGGCGCGGCCGAGCTTGGGGTTGCCGCGGAAGAGGCCGGCGGCGGGATTGGACTTGAGGGCGGTGTAGGTCGGCACCTGCGTGGTCTCGGCGTATTCCGCGTAGAGGCACGTGCCGTCGGGGCGGGTCAGCGCGGCGGACACGAGCGGTGAGACGGCGGAGGCGTCACGGTTGGTGTCGTCGTAGGTCGCACCGGCGCGGAGAAGGAGCTGGCCGGCGGAAGTGTCGAGGCTGGTCTCGGGCACGACGCCGAGCTTGAGGAAGGAGCGCGTGTGGTAGGGGCCGAAGGTGAGCGACGTGGACGCGAGGCTATCGTGCATGGCCTGCGCGTTGTAGGCGACGGCCCAATCGCCGAACTGCTGGTGGCCGTCGAAGGAGACGGCGCTCACGTGCGTGGTGTGCTGGAAGGGATTGGAGGCACCCGGGACGGCGCGGTTGAACTCGTAGTCGTCGTCGTTGCGCCGGTAGTAGGCGCCGAGCTCCCAGTAGTTTTCGGGCGAGGTCCAGGCGCGGTGGTGGAAGGCGTAGAGCGTGGTGCGCAGGTCCTCCGTTTCGTTGAAGCCGAACGGCGTGTAGAGATTCGGCCAGCCGAAGAACTTGTGCTGCCAGCCGGCGAAGAGATCGGTCTGGCTCTGCGCGCCGCGCAACTGGAGGCGGCCGGCCGCGCGCCGGAAGTTGTGGTCGCCGAACGGCACGGAGCCCTCGGACTCGGAGCGCGCCAGCTCGGCGTCGGCCGCGAGGGTCTGGCCGCCCACGCCGGTCTTCGCCACGACGCCCTGGTAGAGGCTCTGGCGGTTGGTCGCGAAATCGCCGACGGCGACGGCCGCCTCGCCGCGCGGCTCGATCGGCCGCCAGCCGTAGGCGACGGTGCCGACGCCGGCGTTGAGGCCCGCGAGGGCGTTGGCGGCGCCCGTGAGAATCTTCGGCGACTGCAGCATCGCGGGAGGAATGGGGATCTCGGCGAAGTAATGACCGGTCTGCGGGTCGAAAAGCGAGAGGGCGCCGAGCTTGAAGCCCGTGTTCTCAAACACCCCGCCGCGGATCGCGAGGTCGGCCTGGCCCTCGGCGAGGTTGCGCGCCTGCACGTCGACGCGCGGCTCGAAGCGCAGGCCGGATACGGGCATCGCGAAGGTGTTGACCGGAGTCTGGTTGGCGACCTGCTCAGAATAGACGGCGACCTTCGGCAACTCGTAGGCCGAATCGTCCGCGGCGCGGGCGACGGGGCCCGCGGCCGCGAAGGCGAGCGCACAGCCGGTGAGGGCGGCGCGGAGCAAGGAACGGGCGATGACGAGACGCGAAAAAGCCATTGGGTTACAAAGCCGCTGAACCTTGCTTAACAAGGCTGGCCCTAAAAAAGCCGCCCGGGGGAGCGGCTGCGGGAGGATTAGCCCTCGCCGTCGTTGCCGATGGCCTCGACGGGGCAGCCCTCGAGAGCCTCGGTGCAGAGGGCGATCTCTTCCTCGGTGGTCGGCTGGGTATGGACGAAGGAGTAGCCACCCTCTTCATGCCGCTTGAAGAACGCGGGGGCGGTTTCGCGGCAGAGGTCGCAGTCGATGCACTGCTGATCGACATAGAATTTACCGCCGGCGTTGTCTTTCCATTTTTCTGCTTTGTTGGCCATTTGAACCAACTCAAAGGCAATCCGCGGACCTGTCAAGAATAGGCCGGGCGTATGTCAGCCCGGACGCCCCGCGAACAAGAGCCGGACTTGTCTTTACCCGATCGCGGCATAGCTTGGCCGCAATGCTGTCCGACCGACCCTACATGCGCAACGACTACGATTCGCGACCGACCTCGGTCCTGACCTGGATCCTGTCGGCGCTGATCGCGGGCTTCCTGCTGCAGAATATTTTCGGCCTGGATATGGTCCGGGGGCGACTGGGCTCAAACGTGGTGGAGACCCTGTTTGCCCTCACGCCCGGGCAATTGATGCAGGGCCACTTCTGGACGTTGGCCACCTATCCCCTGCTCCACGCCAACATCCTCCACCTCCTGTTCAATGCGCTGGGCCTTTTCCTGCTCGGGCGGGAGCTGCTGCCCCTGGTCGGAACGCGGCGGTTCCTGGCGATCGTCGCGGCCGCGGTGCTGACCGGCGCGGGCCTCTGGCTGGCGGTGCACTTCTTCAACGGCGGCGGGGTCCTGCTCGGCGCCTCGGGTTGCGTCATGGCCCTGTTCATCCTGTTCGCCTGCTTTTATCCCGAGCGCGAGATCACCTTCCTGCTGTTTTTTGTGCTGCCAGTGACCGTGAAGCCGAAGTATCTCGCCTGGATCCTCGTGGGGATCGATGCGTTCGGCTTCCTCTTCAGCGAGCTGCCCGGCCGGGACCCGGGCGTCGCCTACTCCGCCCATCTCGGCGGCATACTGGCGGCCTGGGTGTATTTCCGGTATTTCCACGCCAACAACGGCTGGGACCGCGCCGCCGGCATCGAGCTCCCGGCCTGGCTCCGCCGGCGCAAGCAGGCCAAGTCGGCCACGCCCTTCTTCAAGGTGAACCTCCGCCAACCCTCGGCCGAGCTGCGGGTCGAGGTCGACCGCATCCTCGACAAAATCAACAGCGACGGCTTCGGCGCCCTGACCGAGGAGGAGAAGCGGGTTCTCGACGAGGCCAAGGACCTGCTCAGCCGGCATTAAGGCGGTTCTGCCGGCCCGGCGCGCCCGGGGTTTCATCGCGGTCGCCCGCCCCCTCGACTGGCCCCCGGTGCAATTCGGCCATTTGTAGAAACAATTCTCGTTTTTGCGCGACTAATGCGTATCAAAATCACTCTCTCCCCTGTGAAATTCCCCGCCCGCTTCGCCGCCAAATTCGCCCTCCTTTCGCTGGCCCTGTGCGTCACCGCGTTCGCCGCGCCGGACCGCACCTTCAAGACCACGCCGGTCATGCGCCTCGAGACGCGCACGCTGGTGCAGATGCTCGAGTATTTCCACTACAACAAGGACGCGGTCTCGTCGGCCGATTATCCAGAGCTCATTTCCGACTACCTGAAGGAACTGGACCCGCAGCACCTCTTCTTCACCGCGGTGGACGAGCAGGGCTTCCGCAAGCAATACGGCCCGCGCATCGAGACGGACCTCGCCTACCTCGGCAACATCGACACCGCCTTTGAGATTTACCAGGCCTACGAGCAGCGCGTGAAGAGCCGCACGACCTGGCTCTTCGAGGAACTGAAGCACGACTACGACTTCACCACGAAGGATTCCTACACGCCCGATCGCAACAAGAGCCCCTTCCCGGCCAGCGCGGCCGAAGCCGACGACCTGTGGCGCCGCCGCATCAAATATGAAATCCTCCAGGACCTGCTCGCGAAGAAACCCGTCGAGGACGCGAAGGCGACGGTCCGCAAGCGCTATGAGCGCATGCTGAAAAACCTCGGCGACATCGAGTCGCAGGACGTGCAGGAAATGTTCCTCTCCAGCCTGACGCGGATGTATGACCCGCACTCGTCCTATTTCTCGGCCGACACGCTGCAGGACTTCAGCATCCAGATGAAGCTCTCGCTCGTCGGCATCGGTGCCGTGCTGAGCATCGAGGACGACGGCAACTGCGTGGTGCGCGAGGTCGTGCCCGGCGGCCCGGCCTACCACAGCGGTCAGATCCGCGTGAACGACAAGATCACCGCCGTCCAACAGCAGGGCGCCGAAAACATCGAGGTCATCGGCATGAAGCTCCGCCGCATCGTCGACATGATCCGCGGCGACAAGAACACCAAGGTCACGCTCACCATCCTCCCCCACGACGCGCCCGACGCCACCAAGACCAAGCAGGTCGTCATCACCCGCGACGTCATCAAGCTCAACTCCGCGCGCGCCTCCGCCTCCATTTACGACCTGCCCGGGGAGAACAACCAGACGGTGCCCGTCGGCGTCATCACGCTCAACTCCTTCTACGGCCCCCCCGACGATTCCGCCGAGAACGCGGTCAAGAGCACGGCCACGCAGGACGTGGCCGAGCTGATCGGCAAGCTCAAGCAGCAGGGCATCAAGGCCCTCGTCGTCGACCTGCGGCGCAACGGCGGCGGCCTCCTCTCCGAGGCCGTCGACCTCACCGGCCTCTTCATCGGCCAGGGCCCGGTGGTGCAGGAGCGCGACTTCCAGGGCCAGATCACCGTCGACCGCGACACGAACACCGCGGTCACCTACAGCGGGCCGCTCGCCGTGCTGACCTCGCGCTTCAGCGCCTCCGCCTCGGAGATTTTCGCCGGCGCGCTGCAGAACTACGGCCGCGCCGTCATCATCGGCGACAGTTCCACCCACGGCAAGGGCACCGTGCAGGCCGTCCTCGAGATGAAGAACTACCTCCCCCGCCTGAGCCAGAACATCGAGAACACCGGCGCCGCCAAGCTCACCGTGCGGAAATTCTATCTGCCCAACGGCTCTTCCACCCAGAAGAAGGGCGTGATCCCGGACATCGCCCTCCCGTCCATCGACGACTTCCTGCCCATCGGCGAGTCGAGCCTGCCGCACGCGCTCATGTGGGACGAGATCAAGTCCACCCCGTTCGAAGGCAAGGCCCTCGCCCAGACCTTTGTCCAGCCGCTGCTCGCCGCCAGCAAGGAGCGGCAGGACAAGCTCGAGGAGTTCAGCTATCTCAAGAAGAACATCGACTGGTTCAAGGAGCGGCAGGACCAGAAGACCATCTCGCTCAACCTTGATCAGCGCCAGGCGCTCAAGCTCGCCGACGACGAATTCAAAAAGAAAATGGACGCCGAGCGCGACCTGCTCGCCAAGGCCAACTTCCCCACCCGCGAGATCAAGCTCGACTCCCTCCTGAAGGCGGAAGCCGACGGCCCGAAAAAGGAAGCCGTCGCGACCGTGGATGACGGCGACACCGACGCGCCCGACGCCGCGGCCCAGGCCAAGCTGGATGTGCATCTGCGCGAGACCCTGCGCGTCATGACCGACGCCCTGCGCCTGAATCAGGATCCGCAGTATTGGGCCGACGGCCGCGCGCCGATCACCGCCGCGACCAGCCTAAACAAAGGCTAAGAGGTAGCGGTCGCGGCCGGTCAGGTCGCGCAAGGATTCGGTGCGGGAGAAACCGGCCTGCGCCGCCAGCGCCAGCAACTGCGGATGCTGGGCAAGGCCGGTCTCGCACGCCAGCAGGCCGCCGGGCACCAAACGCGACTTCGCCCCGGTGATGATTTTCCCGAGTGCCGCGGCACTGTTCGCGCCGGCCGAGAGCGCCGTGAGCGGCTCGAAGTCCTTCACCTCCGGCTGCGCCGCGCGGGTCTCCTCGTCGGACAGATAAGGTGGATTCGCCACGATCAACTGAAATTGCGCGCCGGCCGGCAGGGCGGAAAACCAGTCGGAAACGAGAAAACTCACGCGGGTGGTCAGGCCCGTGGCCCCGGCATTCTCGCGCGCCAAGGCCAGCGCCGGCTCGCTCTGGTCGACGGCGGTCACGAGCGCCTCCGGATAGATTTTCGCGAGCGCGAGCGCGATGGCGCCGCTGCCGGTGCCGAGATCGAGGATGCACGCCGGCGGCGTGGTCAGCTTCTCCTGCAGGATCTCGATCAGGCGTTCCGTCTCGGGCCGCGGGATGAGGGCACGCGCATCGACCTTGAGCTTCAGGCCGGCAAATTCGGTCTCACCCGTGATGTATTGCAGCGGCTCGCGGTTGCCGCGGCGCTTCACCAGCGGACGGATCTTCTCCAACTCGGGCTCGGTCAGCGGGCGCTCGAACTGCAGGTAGAGCGCCATGCGCTTCAGCCCGAGCGAGTGGCCGATGAGCAGCTCGGCGTTGAGCCGGGCGGACTCGACGCCGCGTTTCTCAAAAAACTCGGTCGTCCGCTTGATGATCTCGAGGACGGTCAGCATGTCAGTCGTCGTCCGGCGGGCGGCGCGGACGGGTCGGCAGCGTGCCGCCGGTGAGGGCCGCGAGCTTTTCCTCATATTCGGCGCGCTGCAGCGCCTCGATGATCTCGTCGATCTTGCCCTCCATCACGGCCGGCAGGCTGTAGAGCGTCAGGCCGATGCGGTGGTCGGTGACGCGGTTCTGCGGAAAATTATAGGTGCGGATGCGCTCGCTGCGGTCGCCGGTGCCGATCTGCGTGCGGCGCTGCGAAGCGTAGTTCGCCTTCTCCTCGTCCTCCTTGAGCTTCAGCAGGCGCGAGCGCAGCACGGCCATGGCGCGGGCCTTGTTCTTGATCTGCGAGCGGTCGTCGGCGCAGTAGACCGTGAGGCCGCTCGGCTTGTGGACGATGCGCACGGCGGAGTCGGTGGTGTTGACGCCCTGCCCGCCCGGGCCGCTGGCGCGCTGGACGGTGATGTCGAGATCCTGCGGATCGATCGTCACGTCGACTTCCTCGGCCTCGGGCAGCACGGCGACGGTGACGGTCGACGTGTGGATGCGGCCGTTGGCCTCGGTCACGGGAATGCGCTGCACGCGCTGGACGCCGCTCTCGTATTTGAGCTGCTTGTAGACCTCCGAGCCCGTGATGAGGAAGATGACCTCCTTGTAGCCCCCCCGGTCGGACGAGCTCGAGCTCATCGGCTGGATCTTCCAGCCGCGGCCCTCGGCGTATTTCGTGTAGAGGCGGTAGAGCTCGGCCGCGAACAGGCTCGCCTCATCCCCGCCGGTGCCGGCGCGGATCTCAAGCACGGTGTTGCGCGAGTCGGACAGCTCGGGCGGGATCATCGCGAGCAGCACGGCTTCGCGTAATTGGGCGAGCCGGGCCGACAGCTCGGGCAGTTCCTGCTGGGCCAGCGCGCGCAGTTCGGCGTCGGCGGACTGGTCCTTGAGCAAGGCGGCATGCTCGGCGATCTCGCGGCCGAGGTGCTCGTGGGCCGCGTAGTTGTCGACCAACTTGCGCAGCCACTGCTGCTCGCGGGTGACGTCGGCGGCCTTGCGCTGGTTGGAATAAAACGACGGCTCCGCCATCTGCGCGTCGAGTTCGTCGAGGCGGTGTTGGAACGGAAAAATGTCGGGCAGTGAATCCATGCGGAAAGTGAGGCGGGAAATTGCGAATTGCTTCAGCCGCGGGGCGCGGCATTTATCAAAGGCCAAACCAACGGCTGAACGAGCCGTCTAGTAAAACTTATCCGCGATGGCCTCTACACTTTTCACTCAGAACATCATCGCCTGCGTCTGGGATTTTGACAAGACATTGATTCCGGACTACATGCAGGGGCCGCTCTTCCGCCGCTACGGCGTGGACGAGGCGAGCTTCTGGGCGGAGACCAACGGCCTGGTCGAGACTTACCGCAAGCGAGGCTACCACATCGCCCCAGAGATCAGCTACCTGAACCACCTGCTGACTTACGTCATGGCTGGCAAGATGGCGGGCCTGAGCAACCAGGTGCTCCGGGAGTGCGGCGCCGAGATCAAGTTCTACCCCGGCCTGCCGAAGTTCTTCGAATCCTCCCGCGCCTGGGCCACGGCCAAGCCGGAATACGTGAAGCACGACATCACGCTCGAGCATTACGTGGTCAGCACGGGCCTCGCCGAGATGGTGCGCGGCAGCGCGCTCGCGCCCTACATCGACGCCGTGTGGGCCTGCGAATTCATCGAGAACCCGCTGCAGCCCGGATTCCTCAAGCAGACCGATTTGTCCATCGAGGCCGCCTCCGAGATCGCCCAGATCGGCATCATGATCGACAACACGACCAAGACCCGCGCCATCTTTGAGATCAACAAGGGCACGAACAAGAACGCGGCCATCGACGTGAACGCCAAGGTCACCCCGGAGGACCGCCGCATCCCGCTGCAGAACATGATCTACATCGCCGACGGCCCAAGCGACGTACCGAGCTTCTCGGTCGTCAAGAAGGGCGGCGGCAAGACCTACGCCGTCTACAATCCCGCCGTGCGCGCCGAGTTCGAGCAAAACGACCGCCTGCGCCAGGCGGGGCGCATCGACCACTACGGCCCGGCCGACTACACCGACAACAGTCCCACGGCGAACTGGCTCCATCTGCAGGTAGAGAAGATGTGCGACCGCATCGTGACGGACCGCGAGGCGGCCGTGGCGTCACGCATGACGCGCCCGCCGCGCCACCTGAACGCCTCCCCCGAGGAAGAGGCCGCCCGCAAGGCCGCCAAGCAGCCCAAGCAGTCCTCGTTCCTGGAGTAGGCCACGGCGAGCCGGCGCGCCCAGCGGTCGCGCCTACCCGCAACCACCCAAATAAAAAACGCCGCCTGGGAGGGCGGCGTTTCGTGTTGGAAGGATTAGACCTCAGCCCGAGCGGCTGACCGTGCTCGGGTCAATCGGCTGCGGCGTCGTGGTGGCCGGCGGCGTCGTGGTTTCTCCCGGCGTAGTCGTGCTCGGCGTCGTGGTGCTGGGCGTGGTCACCGGCGTCGTGTTGGTCGCGGTGCTGACCTGCTGGGTCACGACCTGCTGCTGGGTCGCGGTAGTGGCAGCCGCCGTAGAGGCCGTGTTGGCCGCGGTTTGAACCGTGGAGGAGCTCATGTCGGTTGTCAGGGTGGCGACCGAGGTGCCGGACGCCGTGGCGACGGCCGCAACGACCGCAGTCGCCGCGCTGGGCACCGTCTGCGAGACTGCAGCCGCGATCGTGGCCGAGGAAGTGGTGTTGCCGGCATTGGACGCGGCAGTGGTCACCGAAGAGGCAATCGCCGCGGCCTGGGTCGGCGCGACCGCCGCGGTGGAGGCGGCGATCTGGGCCGCAGCCGCGGGCGCCGCGGTGGTGGCGGTGGAAGCAATGGACGCGGCCTGGGTCGGGTTCGCGGTGGTGGCAGCAGCCGAAATCGTCGAAGCGGCGGCCGAGACACTCTCGGCCGTGGCACCGGTGGCGTTAGACGCCGTTGTCACGGCGGTCTGCACGATCGCGGTGGTCTGGCCGGGCGCGTTGGCGACGGCCGCCTGAACGACGGCCGACGTGGCGGCCGGCACCGATTGCACAACCGTCTGGACCACGTTGCTCAGTTCACCCTTGGCCGAAGCACTGGCATCGGCGTCAAACCGGCCGGTGGAGTTTTCAGCGACCGCGGCGACGGCCGCCGTCGCGACCGTCATCGCATTGGCAATCTGGGTTTGCACGCCGGCAAGCTGCGCATCGCCCGCGGGCAGGCTCGCACCGCCGGCAATGTTCGACACGGACACCTGACCGTTGGCAACGCTGACCGCCGCAATGTTGGGGTTGTCAGAAGTGATGAGAACGGTGCCCGCGCCCGTCGTGACGGTGTAGTTCACGCCGTTCACAGCGACGTGGTAGACCGTGCCGCGCGCCGCGGCCACGCCCTTCGGCGTGCGGACGCCGTAGTCGTTGATGCCCTTCTTGGACGGGTCGAGGGAGGAAACCAGGTTGCCGGACTTCAGATTCAGCAGCGCGCTCTGCTTCGTGATGCTCGCGCCTTCCGTCGTGACCGAGAGCTTCTCCATCTCGACGCGGGTGTTGGCCTTGATCGTCGACACCGCGCCGCCCATCGGCCGGATGTAAACGTCGGTGCCATCGCCGGTGATGACCGTGGCACCTTGGGGAAGCTCGTCACCGACGCTGAGCGCCGTGGGTGCGGCCGCACCTGGCAGCAGCACCTGCGCCGCGGTGCCCGTGATATTGAGAACCTTGGCCGTGGCTTGGGCCTCAGCGGCGAGGCCCGAAGCGGCGGAGAAGGCTGAAATTGCGCAAGAGAGGAGGAGTGCGAGTGTTTTTTTCATGAGACGGAAGTTGTGAAGCTAATGTGCAATAGTGAAACCCATGGTGCAGGGCAAGTAGGTATTAATGCTTATTTTTCATGGCCGAGGCCGGTACCCCCCGGCGTCTCATTTCTCCTGCATGACGTAGTCGCCGTTCCAATCCACCCCCGGAGGGGTGACTTGATAACCGGCCACCAGCCCGGAGTAAACCAGCGAGGGGTTGCTGTGCACGCCCGGGGTCTGGCCGGGAATATTCGGCTCCAGCGCCGCACTGCGGCGGAAGAGCACGAGCGCCCCCTCCCAATCGCGGGCGTAATAGCGCTGCAGGCCCTCGCTGAACAGCCGGAGGCATTCCCGCGTCTCAGGGGTGACCCATTCCTTCAGCCCGGTAAGCTCAAAGATCGGCACGGCCTGCGCCCGGCCCTTGACCACGATGCGGCCGAGCGGGCGAAACACCACCCGGTCGCCGCCATGCTGCTCGCAGGCCAGCCGGGTCGCCTCGGTGCACATGGTGAAGGCGCCCCAGCTCTTCGCGCCCGATTCCATGCGCGCGGCCAGGTTCACATGGTCGCCCATCATGGTGTAATTGAAGCGCGTGCGACTGCCCATGTTGCCGATCACGCACGGGCCGGTGTTCAGGCCGATGCGTGACTGCATCTCCCAGACGATTGGCGGCCATTTGTCGCCCTCGCCCTTCCACTTCTCCCGCAATTCCGCCAGCCGGCGCTGGACCCGCGCGGTCGCCACGCACGCGCGGTAGGCGTGATCGCCGAGCGGGATGGGCGCGCCGAACATCACCACCACCGCGTCGCCGATGTATTTATCCAGCGTGCCGCCCTCCTCCTGCACGATGTCGGTGCAGACCGTGAGGTATTCATTCATCAGTTCAACCAAGCGATCCGGCGACAACTTTTCGGAAAAGGTTGAGAAGCCCTGGATGTCGCTGAAATACGCCGTGATTTCCTCCGTGTGCCCGCCGAGCTGGGGCGGCACCCCGGACTTGATCAGGCGATCGACCAGCTGGGGCGAGACATAGGCGCCGAACATGCCCTTGATCTCCTGCTTCGCCTTCTGCTCCTGCCAGACCCGCCGGCCGATGACGATGAATTGCAGCCCGACAAATCCCAGCGATGGCGCCACCCAGGGGATCCACCAGCTTTCCCATACCCACGCCCACAGCACCAGGGACGAATAGCTGATCAATCCCGCGACCGCTCCGCCGCAAAGCACGAAGATCGACCGGTCGGCGATGAAGACGATGCCCCAGTAGCCCAGCAGGATGGCCGTCAGCCAGATGATCCCATCGGGCACCCGCCGCGCATAGTCTTCCGTAAGAACGTTGTTGACCAAGTTGGCGACCACGTAACTCAGCGGGGTCAACTCGCGCAAGGGGCTCGGACCCACGTCGGCCTTGCCCGTCACCGTCTGGCCGATGATGACGATTTTGCCTTTTAGATCCGGCGGGGCGACCGCTAGTTTTTTGTTCTCCAGATACACATCGCTCAATGCGACCAACAGCGAGCCGTAGTTGTAGAGGGGAATATCTCCGGCCTGGCCGCTCTGATCGAAGCGATAGTTGAGCAGAAAGCATCCGCGCTCATCAATGGGCAGTCGCCGGGTGCGGCCTTCCGCCGGAAAATACACGGCATCGCCCAGCCGCACACGCACGTCCTCCGGCTTGACGGCGAAATGCGCGAGCAGGATCTGCATGGAAATTGAAGGGTAGACGGCCTGGCCCACCCGCACGGCGAGGGGAATATTGCGCCGGATGCCATCCGGCCCCGGCGGCGTGTTGGCAAAGCCATACAGACTCACGGCCCGCAGCTGGGGAAAGGGAATGAAGGCATGCTCATCCCCGTCGAGCTTGGTGATATCGCCCTCGACCTGGAGCAGCGGCTTGGTCGGCCCCTCCTTGCCGGGCTCGACTCCCGTCGGTTCCGCATTGGTGACGGCGGCCGACAGGACCTTGGTGCCCGACTCGTTGGCCGCAGCGGCGACCTGCCCCATAATGTTGTCGCCGTCGCCTTCGCGCGAAGCATCGAGAATGACGTCCCAGGCGACCATTTTCGCCCCCGCCAGGGCCAGCACCTGGGTCAATTGCGCATGATACTGCCGGTCGACCGGCCAGGGTTGTCCCAACCGCGCCTCCGTATCGTCCTCGAAGAGCACGATGACCAGACGCGGGTCCGGTCCGGCTTGGAAATTGGTCCGGAATTTCGTCCGCAGATCAAGGGAATGCCACTCGAACTGCCGCAGCGAATCCGTGCGGCTCAGCGCGAAGGCCAGCCCGAAACAAGCCAGGGGCGCCCACCAAATCTGTCGAAGGGTCTTGCGATACGGGCGGCTCATCAATGGCCGTCAGCTTGGCGGGCGCGCCGCCGACAACCAAGCGCTTTCTCGGCCCCGGCCCGAAACTCAGCCCGCCGCGAGCACGAAACGGGGCGCATCCTGCATGACGCGGAAGCGTAGCGTGTCGCCGCCTTGCTGCAGGGTCCATTGGTCGCTGTGCGCCGCGGGGAGTTTCTCCTCGGCCACGACGGGGCGAACCCGTTCCTTAAAGGTGTCGACCAGGTTGGTCACGCGCTCGGCGTAATTATAGCTGACGGACGGGGCCCGGCCACCGAGCACGGCCTCGACTCCGCAGTTCCAGGCCATGGCGATGTTGAATACGCTGGCCGCGACGCCGCGCTGTTCCAAGGTGCGCTTGATCCATTCGTAGTGCTTGACGGCGATCTCGTCGGCCACCGACCGCTGGACGGCCAGGCGGAAGGGCTTGTCGGTATGCATGCGCCAGGTCCCCGGGCGGAACTGGTAGGGTCCGAGTTCGCCAAAGCGACCGACGGAGGTCTGGTTCGTCGGGTTCTCTACCCAGTTGATGGCGCGCAAGGTCTCCCAACGGTCCGACGCCCCGGCTACAGATGTAAAGCCGAGGAGCGTGACGAAGAGCAGGATTTTTGTGAGCAGTTTATTCATACCTAAGTGGCCGTGAAAAAGGCTATATCCTAGACCCCGACAAGTTGTTTTTTCTCCCAACTTTTTTACGCGGGACTCACTGTCTCAGTTTTTACCGGGCAGATTCGTAAGCCATTGAAACAGCTGCTTTTTACGCGCCGTTCTTGCCCAAAAATCTTTGCTCAGTTTGGTCGTTTTTCAGACCCAAATCCCTCAATCAGCCTAGCGACCAAGGCAGTCCAACCAGTCTGATGACTGGCGCCCAACCCCTGCCCTGTCTCCCCATGGAAATACTCATGGAAAAGAACCATGTCCTTTAGTCGTTCGGAATAGTCCGAATCGCCTGAATTACCATGGCAGGCTCGCTGGCCATTGCTCCCCGGCACGAAGATTTTTACAAGTCGCCGCGACAACTCTTGGGCGGCCTCCTTCAGGTTCACCTTCCGCCCGCTGCCGGTCGGAAACTCGACCATGAAGCTGTCGCCATAGAAGTGATGGTAACGCTCCAGGGCCTCGATCAGCAGGAAATTGGTGGGAAACCAGACCGGGCCGCGCCAGTTCGAGTTGCCGCCGAACAGCCCGGAGTCCGATTCGCCCGGCACATAGTCCACGCGATACTCCTGGCCGCCGGCCTGCAAGGTGAACGGCTCGCTTCCATAAACCTTCGAGAGTGACCGCACCCCATAGGGCGAAAGGAATTCCTTTTCATCAAACAGATACCGCAGCATCCGCTCGAGCCGCTCTTTTGAGGGAATCGCCAGCAGCCGCAGCCCCGTGCCGGACTTGCCTTGGGTCATGTAGGAAATGTGGGCAGCGAGGTCTTTGCGATTCTCCAGGAACCACCGCGTGCGCTTCGCGAAGCCCGGCAGACGGTCCAGCCGCGCCTCGTCGATGAACTCCACCGCGAATAGCGGGATGACCCCCACCATCGACCTCAACCGCAGCGGGAATGCGCGGCCGTCGAGCAACAGCTGGTCGTAATAGAAGCCGTCCTCCTCGTGCCAGAGGCCGGTGCCGCCAAGGTGGTTCATCGCGTCCGCAATGGCGACGAAGTGCTCGAAGAACTTCGAGGCGATGTCCTCGTAGGCCGGATCCTCCTCCGCCAGCTCAAGCGAGATCGCGAGCATCGTGCTGCAATAAAAAGCCATCCACGCCGTGCCGTCCGCCTGCTCGAGCTGGCCGCCGGTCGGCAGCGGCTTCGAGCGGTCGAACACCCCGATGTTGTCGAGTCCGAGGAATCCGCCCGAGAAAAGATGCCGGCCGCTCGGGTCCTTGCGGTTCACCCACCACGTGAAATTGACCACGAGCTTCTGGAACACCCGCGCGAGGAACAGCCGGTCGCGCCCGCCGCGCGGCCCGGTCATCTTGTAGACACGCCAGCAGGCCCACGCATGCACCGGCGGGTTCACGTCGGAGAAATTCCACTCGTAGGCGGGGATCTGTCCGCTCGGGTGCATATACCACTCACGCAGGAAAAGGTTGAGTTGCTCCTTCGCGAAATGCGGGTCGATCCGCGCGAACGGGATCATGTGGAACGCCAGGTCCCACGCCGCGAACCACGGATACTCCCACTTGTCCGGCATCGAGATGATGTCGCGGTTGAAGAGGTGCGGCCAGTCGCTGTTGCGGCCCTTGCGCCGGGCCGCGGGCGGCGGCGGCTGCTCGGAGTCTCCCTCCAGCCAGTCCTTGACGATGAAATGATAGAACTGCTTCGACCAGAGCAGGCCGGCGAACGCCTGCCGCGCCACGTTGCGCTCCTCGGCGCTCACGCCCGCGGGCAGCACCGCCGCGTAGAACTCCTCCGCCTCCGCGCGGCGCGCCGCGAAGGTCTGCGCAAAATTCTCCCCGAACGGCCTCGCCGGCGCCTCGTTCTCGGCCGAGAGCCGCAGGCGCATGACCGCCGTCCCGCCGGGCGCGAGGTCGAGCACGCGGTGCGCCGCGACCTTCGTGCCCGTGCGCTTGGGATTCACTGCCGCGGTCTTACCGTGCACGACGTAGTCGTGCAGCGCGTCCTTCACGTGCGGGCCGAGGTTCTCGGCATTGAACAGTTTCTGGGCATTCGTCTCGTTGTCGGTGAAGAGCAACGGCGTGGGTCCCGCCGGCCCCGCCTCGACTTCCCAGAAAAAGCGCCCGAGCGACTCGTGGTGCGACTGCACATGGCCCGGCGCCAGCTGCAGCAGCCGTGGCTTCAGCTCGCAGCCCTCGTGCTTGCAGCCCCACGACCAGGTGTTGCGGAACCACAGCGTCGGCAGCAGGTGCAGCCGCGCCGGCTCGGGCCCGCGGTTGGTCGCGGCGATCTCGATCAGGATATCATTCGCGCCGGCCTTGGCATATTCCACCGCCACCTCGAAGTAGCGATTCTCGGCAAACACGCCCGTGTCCTCGAGTTCGAACTCCGGCTCGTTGCGCCCGCGCCGGCCGTTCTCCTCGCGCAGGCGCGCATACGGAAACTCGGCCTGCGGGTAATGGTAGACGGCGCGCATGTGGCTGTGCGTCGGCGTGCTGGCCGTGTAGAAATACGCCTCCTTCACGTCCTCGCCGTGGTTGCCCTCGGGGCCGGTCAGTCCAAAAAGCCGTTCCTTCAGGATCGGGTCGCGCCCGTTCCACAGCGCGAGCCCAAAGCACAGCCGGCACTCCCGGTCGGTGATCCCCAGCAGCCCGTCCTCGCCCCAGCGGTAGGCGCGCGCGGCCGCCTGGTCGAAGGTGAAATACTTCCACGCCTCACCGTCGGCCGAGTAGTCCTCGCGCACCGTGCCCCACTGCCGCTCGGCGAGATATGGACCCCAGCGCTTCCAGTTTCTTCCCCGCGCCGCGTCCTCAGCGAGGCGCGCGTGTTCTGCGGTGGACGGGGCCGGCTTGGTCACGACCCGCACGCTACACGCCGCCGCCGGCTTGGCACGGCAAAACTGGCCCGGCTCACAGCAACCGCTCCAACGGCGCGCGGCCCGACTTGCTGACCACCACGAACAGGTGCGAGGCGTCCGCCCACGAGGCGATGCTCGCGCCGCTCTTGTCGGCCAGCACCGGACTGAGCGCCGCCACCAGCGCGGGGAAGTCCGCCCGCTGCGCGATGTAACAGTGGAACCACGCGCCGTCGCGCTTGAAGCACACCTCGAGCACCGGATGCTCCTGGAAATTCAAGGTGCGGCACCCCGCCTTGCGCAGGGCGGCAAAGTCGACCGGCAGGCCCCGGCTCAGCTGGTTTGCCGGCGAGCTCAGCATCGTCTGCAAGGCGGCCGTGTCCTCGCCGTGTCCGCCGTGGTTCTTGTCCAACATGGTGTCGTTCAGCGCGAACTCCATCAGTCCAGCGCTGGCCGCGGCGGACCGCGGCCACAAGGCGAGGCCCAGGGCGAACAGCACGGCGATGCTGGCGGCGGCCGCCAGGAACACCGACTGCTGCCACCAGCTGCGCTGCGTGGTCACGGGGGACGTCACGCGGCCGCCGGCGAGGATGGCCTCGCGCAAACCGGCGGGCGGCTGGATCAGGCCGAGCTTGGCGCTGATCGCGCGGTCAAAGGCCTGCTCGAGCGCGAACCACTCGTGCAGCGCCGGATCGGCCCGGGTCTGCTCGAGCGCGGCCGCAAACGTCGCGTCCCCGGCGTCGGCGCCGTCGGGGCGGTAGCCCTGCAGGATGAATTTTGCTTCCACGTTGTTCATGAGATTTTCTTGGCGGAGGGCTGGTTGAAGGGCACGACCTTGCTGCGGGCGCCCGCTTCCTTGCGGGCCAGCGCCGCGCGCAGCTGCGCCTTGCCGCGCGAGAGGCGCGACATCACGGTGCCGATCGGGACCTCCAGCATGTCCGCGATTTCCTTGTAGGAGAGTTCCTGCATGTAGAAAAGGGTCAGCGGGGCGCGGTAGACTTCGTCGACTTCCTGCAAGGCCTCGACCACGAGGCCGGCATCCATGCCCGTGACAACATCGACCGCCGGCGCGGGTGGATCGGCCTCGACGGGCCCGAGGTCCTCCAGGGCGGTCACGCGCTCCGCCCGGCGGCGGCCGCGCAGGAACTCGCGATAGAGCGTCGTGAAGAGCCACGACTTGGCCTTGCCTTCCTCGCGCAGCGCATGGCCCTGTTTCGCCCAGATGAAGAACGTCTGCTGCGTAAGGTCGCCCGCGTCCGACGAGTTCCTCGTCAGGCTGAGGGCGAAGCGGAAGAGCGGCGTGTAATGCGCGTCCACCAGCTGGTTGAAAATATCACCGGGCATGCGGGGGTAAGAGTCTGCCTAAACGCGGCTTATTCCAACAAAAAGAGCCCCGTTTGCACGGGGCCCTGAAAGTGGTGGCGAGTCTCGGAATCGAACCGAGGACACAAGGATTTTCAGTCCTCTGCTCTACCAACTGAGCTAACTCGCCAAAGCCGAAAGGGGGCGAGTTAAAAGGCCGGCGGAAGGACGCGTCAACGGGGAATTTGAGGGAATTTCCGCCCAGACCTTATTACCTCTCCTCGGGCGGTTTGACGGCCCGGAAGTTCCGCCAGAGCGTGAGGTCGTAGATGATCTTCAGCCCGCCGGCCACGAAGAAGGGCACGCTGGCCAGCGCCGCCGACGCCAGCAAGGGGCCGGCGAACAACGGCGCCAGGGATGTGCCGAGCTGCCGCGCCGTGCCGGTCACGCCATTCGCCGCCGAACGCTCGCCGGCCGGCACCACGGCGTTCACGTAGGACTGCCGCGTCGGCACGTCCATCTGCGAGATGGTGTGGCGGAGCAGCAGGAGCGCGACGGCCCAGCCGAACGACGGCATCAGCGGCACGCCCATCAGCAGGATGTTTGAGGGCAGATGCGTCCACACCATGGTGTTCACCAACCCGATGCGCCGGGCCAGCGGCACCGCGGCGAGCGCCGAAATGCCCGACAGCAGGTTCGCGCCGAAGAAAATTCCGCCCAGCGCCGCGTCCGTGACGCCGAAGCGCTGGTGAAACCAGTAGGCGAGGAAACTCTGCACGATGAAGCCGCCGCCAAATGAATCGATCCAGAAGATCGCGCTGAGCTTGAAGACGGTGGAGCGCGACTCGTCCAGCCCAAGGAATTTTTTTGAAGGCTCGCCGCCCGCGGTCGCCTCCGGGGCCTCCACCTTCGCGTCCAGGCGCCAGCTCAACAGCCCGATCACCACGCCGAGCGCCCCGTAGCCGGTGAACAGCACTTGGTAACTGGCGAGCGCGGTCCAGCCGGACTGCTGCAGGCTGGCCGCGATCAAGCCCCCGGCCAGCGCGCCGACGGCGGTCGCGACGAAGCCCGCGACGTTATACCACGCAAAAATCCGCGTGCGGTCGCGGTCGTCGATCAGTTGCGCCAGGCAGGCCTGCTCGACCGCGAGAAACGGCCCGACCTCACTGCCGGTCGGGCTGATCACGCCGAGGGTCGCTCCGATCAGCAGCAGGGTGAAATCACCGGTCAACGCCATCACCCAGCCGCCGAGCGCCATCAGCGCCGCGCCAACCATCAAGGTGCGCCGCCGGCCCCAGCGGTCGGCGCGCGTGCTCAGCCCGAGTGAAATCGCGGCGTCGCCCAGGAAGGTGCACGTCAGCAGCAGGCCGATGCGCGTCTCCCCCAGCCCGGCGGCTGCGAGGTAAAGCACGAGCATGACGCCGATGATGCCGTAGGCGAACATCCGCACGATGCGCGTCGCGAAGAGCAGCCGCACGCTGGCTGGCCTGAAGGTCACGCGGCGATGCAGCCGCAGCCGGTTGGCCGCCGCAACGCTATTTCGGCGGCGGCACGGGCGCGAGGTTACCGCGCCAGAGGTCGCGATAGATCGGACTGTCGGGCACATCCAGCCGGTCGAGCGCGAAGCCCCGCTGCTCGACGTAATCCATGCCGTAGTGGAACGAGGCCAGTAGCAGTGGATAGGAGAACTTGTTTTTCCGGTGCAGGTAGCTCCGGCACCAGGCGAGGTAGTCGACGCCCGTCGCGAGGTTCTGCCGCCAGTCCCAGACCGCCGGGTCATAGGGTGTGCGGTTCACTTCGCGCCAGGCCGCCGGCTTGAGCTGCAGCAGCCCGCGCGCCTCGCCGTTGCGGGCTTGCGGATCGAAATTCGATTCGGCCGCCACCAACGCATAGATGAAGGCGGGGGCGATCCGGTAGCGGGCGGCATGCGGCTGGATCGCGGCCCACACGTTCTCGCGCGTGGCGGGATCGGGCGCGGCGGCCGGCTTGCGGCCGCAGCCAAGCGCGAGCAGGCATCCTGCCGCGAGAACAATGACTGCCCGGTTCATGCGGGAGCCAACTCCCACGGGCTCAGAGCCGGCGGAAGACGAGCGAGGCGTTGTGGCCGCCGAAGCCAAGGTTGTCGGTCAGCACGGCGTTGACCTTCGCACTGCGCTTCACATTCGGCGTGTAGTCGAGGTCGCAATCCGGGTCGGGCGTCTCGTAATTGATGGTCGGGGGGATCTCGCCGGTCTCGATGGTCTTGACGCTGATGACGGCCTCGATGCTGCCGGCGGCGCCGAGCAGGTGGCCGGTCATCGACTTGGTGGAGCTGATGTTCACCTTGCGCGCGTGGTCGCCGAAGACCTTTTTGATGGCGAGGGTCTCGAACTTGTCGTTGTAGGGGGTGGAGGTGCCGTGGGCGTTGATGTAGTCGATGTCCTCGGGCCGCAGACGGGCATCGCTCAGCGCGCGCGTCATGGACAGTGACAGGCCCTTGCCATCGGGGTCGGGCGAGGTGATGTGGTAAGCGTCGCAGGTGGCGGCATAGCCGGCCAGTTCGGCATAAATGTGGGCGCCGCGGGCCAGGGCGTGCTCGAGGCTCTCGATGACGAGGATGGCGGAGCCCTCGCCCATGATGAAACCGTCGCGGTTCAGGTCGAAGGGGCGGCTCGATTTCTGGGGGGCGTCATTGCAGGTGCTCATGGCCTTCATCGAGCAGAAACCCGCGTAGGCCAGCGGGGTGATGGCCGCCTCGGCGCCGCCGCAGACCATCACGTCGGCCTCGCCGGTGCGGATCATGCGGAGCGACTCGCCGATCGCGTGCGTGGCGGTGGAGCAGGCGCTGACCACGCCGAAATTCGGCCCGCGCGCGCCGAGCTCGATGGCCACGAGCCCGCCGCACATGTTGCTGATGAGCGCGGGAATCATGAACGGCGAGACCTTGCGGGGGCCGCGCTCCATGAGAACCTTGTGCTGGTTCTCAATGGTCTGCATGCCGCCGATGCCGGAGCCGATGATGACGCCGACGCGGTCGGCGTCCTCCTTCGTCATGTCGAGTTTGGCGTCCGCGATCGCCTGCTTGGCGGCGCAGAAGCCGAAGTGGGTGTAGCGGTCGTTGCGCCGGACCTCCTTCGGATCCATGTGCTGCGTGGCGTCCCAGCCGCGCACCTCGGCGCCGATCTGGCAGCTGTGGTCCTTGGCGTCGAAGAGCGTGACCCGGTCGATGCCGCACTTGCCGGCCAGGATGCCGGCCCAGAAGTCATTCACGTTATGCCCCAGCGAGGCGATGACGCCCATGCCGGTCACGACGACGCGTTTATGAGGAGTCACAGTTTCCATCGGAAAATTGGGTGATAAAATGAAAAAGCGCCCTACCAGACCAGCACTAGGCCAGACGGTAGAACGCTATGGTCAAAAGCCAAAATCTATTTCTTTCCAGCCTTGGCCTCGATGTAGGCCGTCACATCGCCCACCGTCTGAAGCTTCTCGGCGTCGGATTCGGGAATCTCGCCCTTGATCTCGTCCTTGAACTCTTCCTCGAAAGCCATGATGAGCTCGACGGTGTCGAGCGAGTCGGCGCCAAGGTCGTCGAGGAACGACGCCTGCGGGGTGATTTGCTCCTCGTTAACATTCAGTTGGTTAACGATGATTTCTTTGACGCGCTGGTCGATGGTTTTCTGGTCAGCCATGAGATTGGAAAGTGGGTCTAAAACGTTTAGGAAGAGGCATCACATCACCATGCCGCCGTCAACGGTAAAAACTTGCCCCGTAATGTAGCCCGCTTCTTCGGAGCAGAGAAAAGCCGTCATGTGCGCGATGTCCGCGGCCTCGCCGAGGCGCTTGAGCGGAATGACCGAGGTTATCTTCTCCGCGGCCTCGGGCGGCAGCGCAGCGGTCATGTCGGTCTTGATGAACCCGGGGGCGACCGCGTTCGAGGTCACGCCGCGGGCGGCGAATTCCTTGGCGATGGCCTTGGTGAAGCCGATGAGGCCGGCCTTGGCCGAACAGTAGTTGGCCTGGCCGGCGTTGCCCATGAGGCCGACCACGGAGGTGATGTTCACGATGCGGCCCCAGCGCTTCTGCGTCATCGAGCGGCCGATGTGCTTCGTCCAGTGGTAGCAACTGGTGAGGTTGGTCGTGATGACCGAGTTCCAGTCGTCCTCGGACATGCGGAAGAGCAGGCCGTCCTTCGTGATGCCGGCGTTGTTCACGAGAATGTCGATCTGGCCGAACTCGGCGAGCAGGTCGGCGCTGGCCTTGGCGACGGCGGCTCCGTCGGCCACGTCCACCGCAAGGGCCTTGGCCTTGCCGCCGGCGGCATTGATGGCGGCCGCAGTCGCGCCGCAGCTGTCGGCGGACTTGCTCACGCAGATCACGGTCACGCCGCTTTTCGCCAGCAGTTCCGCGATGGCTTTGCCGATGCCCCGGCCGGCGCCAGTGACAAGGGCCACTCGATTAGTGTAGGTCAGGCTCATGGGAGGAGGGCGCCATAGGTCGCCTCGGCCCGGACGTTTGTCAATACACGTCGCGCTGGTAGCGCTTGTCCTTCTTCATCTGCTTCACGTAGTCGGCCGCGGCCGCGGGATCCATTCCGCCTTGCTGGGCGATGATCTCCAGCAACGCCGCATCGACGTCCTTCGCCATGCGGTGGGCGTCGCCGCAGACATAAAACACCGCGCCGCCCTTGAACCACGCCCACAGCTCCGCCGCCGCCTCGCGCATGCGGTCCTGCACGTAGATTTTTTTCTGCTGGTCGCGCGAAAACGCCAGGTCGACGCGCGCCATCTTGCCTTCAGCGAGCAGCCGCTTCCATTCGTCGCCGTAAAGATAATCGGTCTTCTCGTGCTGGTCGCCGAAGAACAGCCAGTTGCGACCGGCGGCCTTGGTCGCGATCCGCTCCTGCACAAACGCGCGGAACGGCGCCACCCCGGTGCCCGGCCCGACCATGATGATGTCCTTGCCCGGATCCTCCGGCAGGCCGAAGTGTGACGCGGCCACAAAGACCGGGATCGGCGTCCGGCGGCGCGTGACACGGTCGGCGAGGAAGGTCGAGCAGACGCCGTAGCGCCGGCGGCCGTTGGACTCGTAGCGCACGGGCGCCACCGTCAGGTGCACCTGCCCCGGGTAGAGCGTGGACGAGGAGGCGATCGAATAGAGCCGCGGCATCAGCCGACGCAGGTGGTCGGCCAGTTCCTGCGGCGTCAGCTTGGCGCCGGGAAATTCCTCCAGCAAGTCGATGTATTCACGCTGTCCGAGGAAGGTCTCGCGGAGTTCCTCCGCGCCCGGCGCGAGCAAGGCCGCCAGCTGGGCCCGTTCCTTCTCGTCGCCGGTCTTGGCGGCGAGGGTGTCGAGGATCTTCTTGGTCGGCTGCGAGAGGGAAAGCTTGCTGGTCAGCGCGTCGCGCAAACTGACGGGCGCGGTCAGGCGCGGCAGCATCACCGGCTCGTTGCCCGTGGCGGCGAGCAACTCGATGATCTCGTCGACCAACTGCGGCCGGTTGGTGGCGTAGACTCCGAGCGAATCGCCCACGGTGTAGGTCAGTCCGCTGCCCGCGATGTCGACGACCAGGTGGCGGGTGTCCTTGCTCGAGCCGTCCTTGTTGAGCACCCGGTTCTCCAGCAATTTGGCGGAAAGCGGATTGTCCTTCGTGTAGGCACTGAACGGCGGAGTGGAAACATGCATGCGCAACGATAATTAACGCCCCCCGGACGCCTGCTTGGCAAGCATGGTTTGCGTCACGGGGAATCTCGTTGCGCCACCCTGCGCCGCCTGCCATGCAGCCGGCTTACATGGAGCCTCTCCGCATTCAGAAATTTATCGCCGACTCCGGCCTGTGCTCGCGCCGCGCCGCCGAGGCCCTGATCGTCGCGGGCGAGGTCTATGTCAACGGCCAGAAGGCCTCCCTCGGCCAGAAGATCGAGCCGGACGCGGACAAGGTCTCCGTCAACGGCAAGGCCGTCAGCCCCAAGGCCCAGCCGAAGCTCGCGCTCGTCATGCACAAGCCCCGCGGCGTCGTCTGCAGCAACAGCGACCCGCACGCCGAGCAGACCATCTTCGACCTCCTGCCGCGCGAATGGGCCCGGCTGCGCCTCTTTTGTGCCGGCCGGCTCGACAAGGACAGCGAGGGTCTCGTCATCCTCACCTCCGACGGCGACCTCGCGCACAAGCTCATGCACCCGTCGAACCTGGTCGTAAAGCGCTACTACGTCTCGCTCGAGGAGCCCTTCCCCGCCGGCCGCCTGCGCCAGCTGCTCCGCGGCGTGGTCATCGAGGGCGAGCACCTGAAGGTCGAGCGCGCCAACCTCGTCAACCCCAAGCCCGACGGCGCCTCGACCCAGCTCGATGTCCACATGCACCACGGCAAGAAGCGCGAGATCCGCCAGCTCTTCACCGCCCTCGGCTTCGAGGTCCGCCGTCTGCGCCGCTACCAGATCGGCGCCCTCCGCCTGAAAGGAATTCCTTTGCGCGGCGTGAAACAACTTTCTACGAAAGAAATCCAATCCCTCTTCGCCGTCCCTCCCTCCCACTACCGCCAACCGGCGGGCACTGCCTTCGATGAAAACTAAAATCATCCTCCTCGCCCTCGCCTTCTCCGCCACCCGGCTCGCCGCCGACTTCCTCGCGACCGACACGGCCGTGTTCATCCAGACCGACCCCAAGGCGCCGGTCATCGCCCGCCTCAAGGCGGGCACCACCGTGGTCACCGTGGGCGAAGCCCCGGCCGGCTGGCGCCGCATCGAGGTCAGCGGGCCGTTCGAGGCCTACGTCCTGAACCGCGATGTCACCAAGGGCCTCGATGTCCGCGAGGGCGCCAGCATCTACTCCGCCCCGCGCAAGGACGCGCCCGTCATGACTGTCGCCGCCGCGGGCGACAAGAGCGAGGTCACCGGCCTGCACGGCATCGACTGGGTCCAGATCAAGCTCGAGAAAAAGCTCCAGGGCTTCATCGCCATCGGTGAGACCGCCAACACCCCCGCGCCGGCCGCCCACGCGGTGCCCGTCACCGCCGCCCCCGCCGCGCCGGCCTCCGTCGGCTCGCTCGCGGCTCCCGGCCGCCCCGTGGCCATGACCGGCGACACCGCCGACCTGCCGCGGCTTTTCGCCGGCAAGCTCGTGCTCGCCCGCCGCCCCATCTTCAACCCGAACCCGCCCTACGATTACCAGGTCGTCGACGCGAACGGCCGCCGCTTCGCCTACGTCGACACCCAGCGCCTGCGGCTGAACGAGAAGATCGAGTCCTTCCTCGAGCGCGAGATCACCATCACCGGCACCGTCCGGAACACCGTCGACGGCAAGGACCTCGTCATTGCCGCCGAGGCGATGACGCTGAAATAAATTTTTTCTCCTTCCCCGCCGGCCGCGCGGCCGGCTTTTCATTTTCCCGCACCATGGAACTCATCGACGGTAACAAGATCGCCGCTGACATCATTGCCGAACTCAAGGCCGAGGTCGCCGCGCTCCCCGGCCGGCGGCCCTGCATCGCCCTCGTGCGCGTCGGCGAGGATCCCGCTTCCATCTCCTACGTGACGAAGAAGCAGAAGACCTCCGCCGAGATCGGCATCGAGAGCCGCCTCATCCTCCCGCCGGTCACGATTTCGCAGGCCGAACTCTTCGCGCTGATCGACGGCCTGAACAACGACGAGGGTGTCGATGGCATTCTGGTCCAGTCGCCGCTGCCGAAGCACCTCAACGAGGTCGAGGTCTTCCGCCGCATCGCCGCGCACAAGGACGTCGACGGCTTCCACACGATGAACCTCGGCAAGCTCGCGCAGGAGGACGCCACCGGCTTCGTCGCCTGCACACCCGCCGGCATCATGGAACTGCTCCAGCGCTCCGGCGTGAAGCTTGCGGGGAAGCACGTCGTCGTCCTCGGCCGCAGCCTCATCGTCGGCAAGCCTGCGGCGTTGCTCGCGCTGCAGCGTCAGCCTTGGGCCAACGCCACGGTCACCGTCTGCCATTCGCAGACCGCGAACCTCCCCTCTTTCACGCGCCAGGCCGACATCCTCATCGCCGCGATCGGCAAGCCCGAATTCGTCACCGCCGACATGGTCAAACCCGGGGCGGTCGTCATCGACGTCGGCGTTAATCGCGTCGCTGATCCGACAAAGAAGTCCGGCTACCGGCTCACGGGCGACGTCCATTTCCCCACCGTGGCCCCGCTGTGCAGCAAGATCACGCCCGTCCCCGGCGGCGTCGGCCCCATGACCGTCGCCCTGCTCATGAAGAACACCGTCAAGGCCCGGCGGCAGAATTCCCTAGCTGACCGGGGTTAAAATACTCCTGCCGCCCGCAAACAGGACACTTGCCACGCTCTGGCAAACCCACTTCTCTCCTGTAGACCGCATGGCCGCACCCAAGATCCTCGTCGTCGACGACCAGCCCATCAACGTCCAGCTCCTGAAGCGCAAGCTGGAGCGCGAGGGCATGACTGTGGCCACGTCCTACTCCGGCCGCGAGGCGCTCGACCTCATCGCCGCCGACAAGCCCGACCTCATCCTGCTCGACGTCATGATGCCCGAGATGGACGGCATCGAGGTCTGTCAGCGCCTCCAGGCCAGCTCCGAGACCAAGTCCATCCCCGTCATCTTCATCACCGCGCGCACCTCCAAGGAGGGCAAGATCGAGGGCCTCGGCGTCGGCGCCGTGGACTACATCACGAAGCCCATCGATCTCGACGAGACCCTCGCCCGCGTGCAGACGCAGCTCCGCTTCGTCGCCATCAACCGCGAGCTCGTCGACCTGCAGCGCCGCCTCGGCGAATCCCGCCGCTCCGCCACCATCGGCGCCGTCACGCAGGGCATCGCGCATAACCTGAACAATCTCCTCGGCGTCGTCATCGGCTACGTCGACCTCATCAAGGCCTACAGCGAGAAGCCCGAGCTCGTCCGCAAGAACGCCCAGCACCTCGAGGACGCCGTCAACCGCATCGTCGTCATCATCAAGCAGCTCACTGGCCTGGTGGTGAAGAACAAGCCGCCGCTCATCCGCGCCAGCCTCGCCCGCATGATCGACAGCGGCATCCGCCGCTACCAGATCGACTATAAGATCGACCAGCCCATCACCGTCGAGAACGCGCCCGGCGACGTCCTGATCGAGACCAACGTCGAGGTGTTCGAGGAGGCGCTGGCCAAGCTCCTCGTCAACGCGTGGGAAAGCTACCACGACGAACCCGACGACAAGCGACCCATCAACATCCGCACCGAGGTCATCGAGCGCCCCGACGAGGGCCGCTTCGCCCTCGTGCATATCGAGGACAAGGGCCGCGGCGTCGACCCCGAGATCCGCGACCACGCCTTCGAGCCTTTCACGAGCACCAAGCACACCGTCGGCGTCGGCATGGGCCTGACCGTCGCGCGCCACTCGCTGCGGAACCTCGGTGGCGAGGTTTCCCTTGCGGATCGTCCCGGCGGAGGCTCGATCGCCACCATCCGCCACCCGCTCGACCGGAAAGCGAAGTCCTAAGGTCGGGCGCGTCCGGCTCGGCGCGCCGCATCCCAGCCCATGGCAAAAATCGCTTTCATCGGTGCCGGCAACCTGGCCTCCGCCATCGTCCGCGGCCTGCTCGCGCAAAAGGTCGGCGCGCCCGCCGATCTCGCCTGCCTGAGCAAGAACGGCGCCACGGCGCAGAAGCTCGCGGCCGACACCGGCATCACCTTCGAACCCGACCTGGCGAAGCTGCTCGCGCATGCCGACACTGTCGTCGTTGCCTTCAAGCCGCAGTCACTCGCCGGCGCCGACCCGCGCCTCGCCGAACTCACCGCGGGCAAGCTCGTCCTCTCCGTCCTCGCCGGCAAGAAGCTGGCGCGGCTCGCGCAAGCTTTTCCGCAGGCCCGCAACCTCGTCCGCACGATGCCCAACACCCCCGCCGCCATCGGCGCGGGCATGACCTGCTGGTGTTCGCTCGCACCGCTCGCGCCGGCTGACCGGGCCACCGTGGAAAAGCTCCTCGGCGCGCTCGGCCAGTTCCTCGAGCTCGGCGAGGAACACATGGATTGCGTCACGACCCTCGTCGGCAGCACGCCGGCGTTCCTCTTTGAATTCGTCGCCGCGCTGCGCGACGGCGGCGTCGCCGCCGGGCTGCCACGCGCCACCGCGCAGAAACTTGCGCTCGAGTCGGTGCTCGGCTCGGCGAAGCTCCTCGCCCAGACCGGCGGCGAGCCCGAGGAGTTGCGCGACAAGGTCGTGTCGCCCAACGGCACCACCTTCGCCGGCCTGCAGGTCATGGCCGCGCGCCAGTTCCGCGAGACGATCAAGGAAACCATCCTCGCCGGCACGCGCCGCGCCGGCGAGCTGTCGCGCGACTGAGCCGGATGCCCTTCTGGCGGATCCTCACCCTGCTGCTGGTGGTCGCGGTCGCGGGCATCAACCTGTGGCGCACCGCCGGGGACGGCCTGCGCACGCTCCGGCACCCGGTCGCCGACCCGGTCATGGCGCAGGAACAGCGTTTCGCGGCCCTGCGCCGCACGCTGCTGGAGCGCGGCATCAGCGGCACCGCGGGCTATTTCGCCGATGTGCCGAAGGAGAAGGTCTTCGCCGGGTTCGCGACCGTCTCCGAATACTACCAGATGCAATATGCGCTCGCCCCGCTGGTGCTCGACCTGAACACCGAGCATCACCCGTGGGCCGTCGCCAACTTCCGGACGGCCGCGGCCATGCCACCGGGCTTCAAGGTTGTCCAGGACTTCGGCCAGGGTGTGTTCCTCCTGCAACAGGCCGCGCCATGATGTCCGCCGTGTCCTCACTTTTCGCCGTCGCGTTCGCGTGGCTCATCGGCGCCCTGCTCACGGGATTGCTCTGGCCGCGGCGCGGTGAAGCCGCACTGGTGCTCTCGGTTGGCGCGGGCGTCGGGCTGGGCGTCACCTCGCTGATTTTCTTTTTCGCCTCGCTCGTCTCGGCCAATCCGTTCCCCGTGGCCTTTGCCGCGGAGCTGCTGCTGAGCTGCAGCCTGCTTTTTCTCTGGCTGCGGAAGAGGCGCACCCTGCCGCCCGCGCTGGTCGCACCGGCCCAGCCCGCGCGCTCGTGGCTGGGCGCCTTGGTGCGGTGGACCTTTGTCGCCGCGTGCGCCCTCGCGTTGTTCTCGACGGTGGCGGCCTGGCGCGTCGAGCCCTACGGCAGCTGGGACGGCTGGGCGCTCTGGAACATGAAGGCGCGCTTCCTCTACCGCGGCGGCTCCGCGGGATATTCCCAGATGGTCCAGCCGCCGCTCACGTGGACGCACCCCGATTATCCCCTGCTCGTGCCGGCGAGCGTGGCCCGCAGCTGGGCTTACACCGGCAGCGACTCGCCGTTCGCCACCGGCCTCGTCGCGACCGTCTTCGGGGTCGCGACCCTGGGCCTGCTCGTCGCCGGCGTGCACCGGCTGCGCAACCGCCTCATCGCGCTGACCGGCGGCCTGGTGCTGCTCGGCACGCCTTTTTTCGTCCGCTTCTCCTCGAACGAGCACGCGGACATCCCCGTCGGATTTTTCATGCTGGCCGCCACGGTCCTCCTCGGCATCGCCCGCGACGAGGGTGACCGCGGCGTCCTGTTCCTCGCCGGCCTGGCCACCGGGCTCGCGGCGTGGACGAAGAACGAGGGCTTGCTCTTCTGCGTGGTGCTGGGGTTGGTGTTCTCCACCACCCAGCTCGTCACGAAGCGCTGGCGCAACCTGCCGCCGCTGCTGGGCGGGCTGGCCCTGGCGTTGCTCCCGGTGCTCTGGTTCAAATTCGCGCTCGCCCCGCCGAACGACATCATGGCCGGCCAGCACGCGGACGGACTCGCCAAGCTCGCCGACTGGTCGCGGCACCAGATCATCCTCAAGGCGTGGTGGCGCGACCTGCCCAAGTTCGGCGAATGGTATTCCCTGCCCTTCCTCGTCATGCTGCTGCACCTGTTGGGCCCCGTCCGCGGCTGGTTCGATCGCCGCACGGTGGTCACCGGCGCGATCCTGCTGCTCATGCTGGCGGGCTACTACACCGTCTACCTGCTGAGCCCCTACGATCTGGCGTGGCATCTCGATTCATCGCTGGTGCGCCTGCTGATGCAGGTCTGGCCGGTCGCCGTGTTCCTGTGGTGCCTGCTGGCGGTCAGGGCCGGGCCGGCGGCCGCGCAAACGTCTCCGGCGGAATCGCCGGCGGGTTCGCCTCCATCCGGTCAATCAGCATGATGTAGAGCGTGCGGCCGTTGGCCGTCGTCTCGATGCGGTGGGGCTGCAGCACGCCGCCGACCTCGCGAAAATCCTTGAAGAACGTGTCCACCGCCACGCGCTGGTTGCTGAACACCCGGTAGGCTGTGCGCTTCACGATCTCGTGGTTCTCCGCGTCCACCCAGAGGAAAAAGATGTTATCGCTCTTGTTCATGACGAGCAGCTTGAAGGCGTTGCGCCCGTCGATCGGCTCCTCGCCGGCGTAGTCGACCGAGTAGCCCTTCGCCGCGAAGTTGACCAGCGGGCCGTCGAAGTCGGCGTTGGCGACGAAATCATTCGCGTCGGCCGCGTTCATGTCCAGCGGCGCGCCGCCCTTCAGCTCCGAGTGGCTGGTCCAGGGCTTGCCCGCGCCATCGTAGGCCTGCACCACGCGCCGCAACGGCGTGAAGCTCTCGACGCGCAGCCGGCTCGGCCGCTGGGCCACCATCGTGAAGGGCACGACCTCCTCGTTGATGAAGGTGCGCCCCTCGGCCCGTAGCGCGGTCAGCGCCGCGAGCTTGTCGCCGGCCCGTTCCGCGTGTTTCCGGGCGATCTCATGCCCGAGCTGGGCCTGGACGATGGTTGCGGCCAGGAGGAAAGCCAGGGGAAGCAGTGGACGGATGAGCCTGACCATGGAGTGCGGTTATCGTGCGCAAGTTCCGCGGGTCGTCTACCAGTAAAGATTGCCGCGGGCCCGGGAAGCGTTACCAGTCACGCCATGGAATTCGGCTGGTGGGAAAAGGACGAGGAAGGCAAAAAGCGTCAGGTCTTTGTCGAGATCTTCGGCAAGAACATCACTTGGGCCCGGAAATACGGCCACAATTCCTCGTGGGAGCCCTTCACGAATCCCACGGACGCGGAATGGGACAAGCTCGTCGCCGAGGCCGAGCGCCGCGTGCCGCGCCGGCTTTTTTCCCAGAAGCAGTTCGAGTTTATTTTGAGCCAGCGGCCGAAATGAGCCAGGGCCGCGCCTGCGGCCAGATGAGCATCAGCACGGGCGCCAGCTCCTGCGGCCGCTCCGCTAGCCAGCGGTCGATCTCCGCCGGCGTGAACCAGTCGCCGCGCTCGATCTCATCCGCCTGCAGCGTGAACGGCCCCTCGGCCTCGACGCGGTAGACCCACAGGAATTCCTGGCCGGTCTGCTCCTGCGCTTCCAGCTTGAACAGCGGTTGCGGCGGCTTCACGGGCCGGCAGCCGAGTTCCTCCTCCAATTCGCGCACCGCCGTGCCGTCGTAGTCCTCGCCGGCGCCGACATGCCCGGCCGCCGAAGAGTCCCAGACGCCGGGAAACAAGTCCTTCTGCATCGAGCGCTGGTGGAGGAACACCTTGCCCGCCCGGTTGACCACGAGCATATGGACCGCCCGATGCCGCAGCTTGCGCCGGTGCACCTCGCGCCGCGGCAGCTGCCCGGTCACCCGGTCCCGCTCGTCCACCACGTCGAATAGCTCGTCCAGGTTTTGGCCCACGAAATCCACGAAAGGGCACGAAAATAACCCTGTCGAGAAATCATGTGCCCGGCCTGCCATTCTGAGCGAAGCGAAGAATCCATTCTTCTGGTTTGTCATTCGTGCCGTTTCGTGTGTTTCGTGGGCGCTTCCCCCCTTTCCATATGGCCAAAATCGAAGTCAGTCAGGTCGCCGAGATCCTCAAGAAACACAAACTGGATCCCTCCATCCTCCGCGAAATTGTCGAGGAGATGAACGAAATCACCGCGCCCGCCGCGGACGAGGACCTCAAGCCGCCCGCGCCCAAGAAGCAGTTCGTCGTGCTGCTCTCCGACATGGACGGCAAGCTCCCGAAGAAGGACCTCACCGGCTGGGTCGTGCAGATCCCGGAGAACGCCAGCCCGTTCTCGACCACCGACCGCATCTTCAAGGGCGCCTACGATTTCAACGCCTCCAAGAAGGGCCGCCTGCTGCCGGTCAAGTCCGTCGGCGAGGCGCTTGAGAGCGCCAGCGCCAAGTATTTCAAGGAGTCCGAGCTCTGGATTAAAACCAAGATGCCCGTCGCCGTCGTCGTCACCGACAACGTCCTCCCGAAGGATGAGTTCAAAGTCGAGAAAGTCGACAAGCGCCGTCGCGACGACGAGTAAAGTCAGCGCAGCCCCGCCTGCTCCGGCTTGAGCCCGCGGGCCTTGAGCGCCTCGGCCACGGCCTTGAGGTCGAGCAGCACGCCGGGCTTCACGCCGCGACGGGCATACCAGCCCTGGTTCATCTCCAGGCAGAACTGGATGCTGCGACTGCGCGCGCTGACCGGCCGCTCGTCGAGCGGATACATCGGGTAAATCTCCTTCAACTCACCCGTCGCCTCAAAATAGCCGATGTCGAGCGGCAGCGTGGTGTTGCGCATCCAGAAACCCTGCGGCTGCGGCGCCGTGAAGACGAACAGCATGCCCTCGTCCTCGCCCATCGTCTTGCGGAACATGAGGCCCTGCTGCAATTCCGCCGGCAATGCCGCGATCTGCATCTGCACGGTGCGGTCGCCAACCTTGATGGCGAAACGGTCGTCGACGGTCTTGGGCGCGGCGTCCCGGGCCGCATCGGAGCGGCCGCAGGCGGTGAGGAGCAGGGCGGCGGCGAGGGCGAGGGACGACAGGAAGCGGGGGCGGGAAAACATTTTTGCGTTTTGGAGGTGTTTCCTAGCTAATGGGCCTTCCGCACAACTCAACCCATCTCTCCCGTGAGCCAGAAATCCCCCGCCCCGCTCCTCTACGCCGACACCCACGCCAGCGCCGACATGCTCTATTTCGGGCGCGTCGAGGTGCACGACCCGTTCATCGCCTTGGGCGTGGGCGGCCGGACCATCACCGTGCAAAGCGCGCTGGAGTTCGGCCGCGTGAAGAAGACGAGCGCGTTCGACGTCGTCCTGCCGCGCGAAAAATGGCTCGCCCGGGCCCAGGAGATCTACGGCCCGAAGGCCGGCGTGGCCGAGATTATCGCCACCCTCGCCGGCCACTACCGCCTGCGGCACTTCCGCGTGCCGGACGACTTTCCCGGTTCGCTCTACGTGAAGCTCACCCAGCACGGCCTGAAGCTCGCGTTCGCCGATGGAATGATGTTCCCCGAGCGCGAGATCAAGACCGACTGGGAAGCCGCCTGCATCCGCGAGGGCAACCGGCTCTGCACGGTCGGCTATGCGGTCGCCGAAAGAATCCTGCGCGCCGCTCAGATCAAGGGCCGCGCGCTCGTCCACCGCGGCAAGCCGCTCACGTCCGAGTCGCTGCGCTTCGCGCTCGAGACCGCCATCAGCGAGCAGGGCGGCAACCCGCAGGACACCATCGTCGCCGGCGGCAACCAGGCCTGCGACCCGCACGACCGCGGCTCCGGCCCGCTGCGGCCGCACGAACTCATCATCATCGATATTTTTCCGCGCGTCGTGAAGACCGGCTATTTCGGCGACATGACCCGCACCTACCTCAAGGGCCGCCCCTCCGAGGAGCAGCGCAAGCTCGTCGCCACCGTCCGCAAGGCGCAGCTCGCCGCGACCAGGACCATCCGCGCCGGCGTCGACGGCCGGGCGGTCCACAAGGCGTGCACCGACTGCTTCGCCGCCGCCGGCTACATCACACGACAGACCAAGGACGGTGCCGTCGGCTTCATCCACGGCACCGGCCACGGGCTCGGCCTCGCCGTGCACGACCCGGGCCGCATGTCGCCGGCCGTGTCCTATCCGCTGAAAAAGGGCTCCGTGATGACTGTCGAGCCCGGCCTGTATTATCCCGGCCTCGGCGGCTGCCGTTGGGAGGACGTCGTGCAGGTGACCGCCACCGGCACCAAGCCGCTCTCGAAGCATCCCTACAACTGGGAAATCCGCTGACGGTTTTTGGAGGGCTCGCGTCCCTGCGAACCGCGGTCCGCAGGGACGCGGACCCTCCAGCCAACCGACACCCCCATGCCCGAACTGGCCGAAGTTGAGTTTTTCCGCAAACGCTGGGGCGCCGGACATGGCGCCAAGGTGCTCGCTGTGCGGCTGCACGAGGGCAAGAAGGTCTTCCGCGGCACGAGCACGGCCCTCTTGAAGAAGAAGCTCACGGGCGCCATGCTCCTCGGCTCCGAAACTGCGGCCAAGCAGATGCTCTTCCGCTTCTCGGGCGGCGCCTGGCTGGGCATCCACCTCGGCATGAGCGGCGCGCTGCGCGTCGAGGCGCCGGACTACGTCGCGGCCAAGCACGACCACTTCATCCTCGTGCAACGGCAGCGCCAGCTGGTCTTCAACGACCCGCGCATGTTCGGCGGCGTGCTTTTTGCCACCGGGCCAAAACCGCCGGCGTGGTGGACGCGCATCGCCCCGGCCATCCTGTCGAAGACCTTCACCGTCGAGGCAGTCGCGAATTTCCTAAAGCGCCGCGCCCGCGCCCCGCTCAAGGCCGTGCTGCTGATGCAGGAACGTTTCCCCGGCATCGGCAACTGGATGGCCGACGAGGTCCTCTGGCGCGCGGCAATCCACCCGAAGCGGCTCGCCGGCTCGCTCAAGCCGGCGGAGGTGCGCACGCTGCACCGCGAGTGCCGGAACCTCTGCCGGATCGCCCTCGACACCATCGCCGGCCAGGGCCGCTACCTGCCGCCCAACCTCAACCACCACATCCCACCGTCGTGGTTGTTCTGGCACCGCTGGGAGAATGGCGGCCTTTGCCCGCGCACCAAGAAGCCGTTGGTCCGCGCGGAGGTCGGCGGCCGCACAACGTGCTGGTCGCCCGCCCGGCAGAAGCTACGCTGATCCCATGGCCGCCAAGACCCGACTGGACGAACTGCTGGTGGCCCGCGGGCTGTCCCCCAGCCGTGCGCAGGCCAAGGCGCTCATCATGTCCGGCCGGGTGCGCCACGGCACCGAGCGGCTCGAGAAGCCCGGCAAGGAATTCCCCGCCGACTTCGAACTCACGGTCGACCAGCCGCCGCGCTTCGTCAGCCGCGGCGGGGAGAAGCTCGCCGCCTATCTTGAAAAATTTCCCGTCGACCTGACCGGCGCCCACCTCCTCGACATCGGCGCCTCGACCGGCGGCTTCACCGACTGCGCGCTGCAGGCCGGCGTCGCGTCCGCCACCTGCGTCGACGTCGGCCACGGCCAGCTGCACGAGAAGATCCGCCGCGACCCGCGCGTCACGAGCCTCGAAAAAACCAACGCCCGCCACCTCGCGCCCGGCGCCCTGCCCCGCGCCAGTTATGACGCGGTCGTCATGGACCTGTCGTTCATCTCCTTGAAAAGCGTGCTGCCCGCCGTGTGGCCGTTCCTGCGGCCCGGCGGCACCCTCGTCGCGCTCGTGAAGCCGCAGTTCGAGGCCGGCAAGACCGAGGTCGACAAGGGCGAGGGCATCATCCGCGACGACGCCGTGCGCGCCCGCGTGCTGGCCGAGGTGCGCGGCTTCGCCCTGCGTGAGCTGGCCGGCGCCGCGCTGCTCGGCGAAATGGAGTGCCCGGTCCACGGGGCCGACGGCAACCGCGAATACCTGCTCGGCCTGCGCAAGGCGTAGGCCAGGATCGCCGATCCCGTCAAAGGTGGAGCGCGCTGACCCCGGCAAGCGTCCTGGGGTCAGGACGCTCCACCCCGGGATGCCGACTGCTGATAATTGATTTCCAATATCCGCGTTTATCCGCGTAATCAGCGGAGCATCACCATGCCTCCCTTCCGCAAACTGGCCTTTGTCTACAACTCGGAAAAACCGGGGGCGGCCGAGCTCGCGCAGGAACTGCTGGAGATCGCCCGCCTGGCCGGGGCGAAGAAGCTGAAGCTGTCCGGCGACCGCAAGCTGCCGCGCGGCTACTTCAAGGACTGCGACGCATGCTGCGTCATCGGCGGCGATGGCACGCTGCTCGGCGCCGTGCGCGGCGCGACCGCCGCCGACATCCCGATCATCGGCGTCAACCAGGGCAGCCTCGGCTTTCTTACCACCTTCTCCGCCGACGAGGCCCGCGCGCAGTTCGCCGCGCTGCTGGACGGCGACTACCGCATCGCCCGGCGCGAACTGCTCGATTGCAAGACGGGCCCGCGGCGCAGCGACATCGCCCTGAACGACGTGTTGATCAAGGACGCCAAGCCCTCGCGCATCGTCCGGCTCGAGGTTTTCGCCAACGACCAGCTGGTCACCGAATACACCTGCGACGGCCTGATCTTTTCGACCCCGACCGGCTCGACGGCCTACAACCTCGCGGCCGGCGGCCCGATCATCCACCCGGCGGCCAATGTCATCGCCATGACACCCATCTGCCCGCACACGCTGAGCAACCGCACGATCATCTTCCGCGACGACGTGAAGCTGACGGTGCTCAACCGCAGCGAGCAGTCGCGGCTGCTGGTCGCCATGGACGGCCAGCGCAACATGGTCGTCACCCAGGGCACGCCGGTGGAGATCTCGAGCTCCACGCGCACCCTGCTGCTGGCACAGCGCCGCGACTACTCCCACTTTGAAGTCATGCGCGCCAAGCTCAAGTGGAGCGGCGGCCTGCTCGAGAAGAAGTAAGGTGGCGCGCGGCGGCCGGACGCGCCCCACCGATCAAAACAAAAACCCCGGCGTTTCGGCCGGGGTCGGATAGCGGGAAACGTGACCGTTACTTCTTCTCCTTTTCCTTTTCCATCCCGGCCTTCCTGGCTTCCTTCTCGGCCTTGGCCGCGGCCTTGTCGGCTTCTTCCTGAACCTTCTCTTCCTTGTCGATCTTGCCGTTCTTGTTCGTGTCGTATTTCGCGAGGCGGGCGGCCTTTTCGGCTTCCTTCTTTGTGTCGGCGTCGGCCTTCAGCTTGGCCGTCTCGGCCTCGTCCAGCTGCCCGTCGCCGTTGGCGTCGTATTTCTTGAGGTCGGCCTTGCTCGGGCCTTTTTCCTTCTTCGGCTCCTCCGCGCGCAGGGTCGAGACAGAGCACAGGAACACAAGCGCCAGAAGTCCCAGCGCGATTTGCAGAATGGATTTTTGAACTTTCATTGCGCGGCCACGATAGCCGGAATCCCCGGCGACGGGCAAGAGGCGGCCTTGGCCTAAAATCAGGTGCCTTTTAAGGTTTCACCACCAGCTGGACCCGCTGGGCCGCCTGGAAGTATTTCACCGCGAATGCCCGCACGGCGTCGAGCGACACGGCGTCGACGCGGGCGTCGTAGGTGCGCCAGTCGTTGACCGGCAGGCCGTAGACGGCGTTCAGCCCCGCCTGCATGGCGCGCGCGGAATTGGTCTGCAGGCTCATGCGCTTGCCGGCCTTGAGGCGCACCTGGCAGCGGTGCAGTTCCTCGGCACCCACCTTGCCCGCCTGCACGCGCGCGATCTCGAGGTTCAGTTCCGCGATGACCTCCTCGTAACGCTGCGGGCTGGTGCCGGCGTAGAAATAAAACATCCCGGACCCGAGCCCGACGATGCGGCTCGAACGCACAAAGTAGGCCAGGCTCTTCTGCTCGCGCACGCGCTCGAACAGGTGCGATGACATGCCGCTGAACAGCTCGTCCATGACCTCGCTCACCGTGTAATCCGGCGCGAGCAGGCCCGGCCCGGGAAACGCCTGGAAGACGATCGCCTGCTGGCGGGGCTGGATCTCGGTGAAATCGCCGGCCTTGACCTTGAGCGGCGCCTTGGCCCGCGGCACCGCGCCCTTGGGCAACTGACCGAGGAAGGCCTTCAGCTTCGGCCCGAACGCCTTCGCGTCGAAGTCGCCCGCGACCGCCAGCACGGCGTTGCCCGCGACGGCCAGCCGGGCGTGCAGGGCGCGCAGGTCGGCGATCTGCATGGCCTTCAAGCCCGCCTCGTCGCCCCCGCTCTCGATGGCGAAGGGATGGGCGCCGAAGAATTTCTCGCGCATCTTTTTCCGACCGACCGTGACGACGTCGTCGAGGCTCTCCTTAAGCGCGGCGAGGGCCGACTCGCGCTCGACCTCGAGCCGGGCCGGCTTGAACGCCGGCCGGAGCACGGCGTCGGCGATCAGCTCGAGCGCGAGGCTGGCGTCGCCGGGCAGCACCTCGGCGGCGAGGCCAAAGCTGTTGTTGCCCGAGAACTCGCCGAAGCTGCCGCCGACCTCCTCGATGGCGCGCGCGACCTCCTCGGCCGAACGGCGCGTGGTGTCCTTGGCGAGTAGCGCGGCCATCAGCGCGGTCAGCCCGCGGCAGCCGGCCGGCTCGATCATCGGACCGCCGGCGAAGGCGAGGCGAAGGTGGAGATTGGGCAGCTGCTTGTTCGGCTGGAGCAGGAGCTTCGCGCCGTTGGGCAGATCGATCTCCTCAAAGTCGAGGGCGGCGGCGGGTCCGGCGACCAGTCCTCCGGCCGCGACGACCGAGTCCTTGGGGTTCGACGACACGACCGTCAAACGCTCGGGCACGAGATAGGTGCGCATCACGCGCTGGAGCGCGGCGGGGGTCAGCGCGAAGAGGCGCTCGAAGTAGGTGCGGGTGTAGTTGATGTCGCCCACCACCACCTCGCCGGAACCGAGGCGCGAGGCCTGGCCGGACATGGTCTTGCGCATGTTGATCTCGGAAGTCACGGCCTGGCGCACGGCCTTCGCGAGCATCTTCGGGCTGATGCCCTTTTGCGCGATACGGTCGAGCTCGCGCCGGATGGCCGCCTCGGCGGCCACGCGCTTGTCCGGGTCGGCCAGGTAGGAAATGTAGAACAGGCCGCTCGTGCCGGGGCTCCAGCTCATCGCGTCGATCGTGTGCACCAGCCGGGCTTTCTCGCGGATGCTTTGCCAGAGCAGCGAGCTGTCGCCGTGGCCGAGCACCATCGAGAGCAGGTCGAGCGCGGGGGCGTCGGGATGCGTGAGCCCGGGGATCTGCCAGCCGAGGCCGGCGCGGGAGACCTGCACGTCCTCGGCCAGGTGCATGTCGCGGCGCGAGAGCTGCGCGGACTCGTCCGGCACGAGCACAGGCGCAAGGCGCCCGCGCGGGCTTTTGCCGAAATGCTCCGCGATGGCCGCGCGCGTCGCCGCGGGGTCGAAGTCGCCGACGATGACCACCACGAGGTTGTTCGGCACGTAGCGGGCGCGGTAGTAGGCCAGCAGGTCGTCCCGCGTGCAGGCCGCAAAGACATCGCGGTGGCCGATGATGGGTTGCCGGTAGGGGTGCGTGCGGAACGCGGTCTCGAACAGCGCCTGCGCCAGGCGCTGGTCGGGATCGTCGAGGCACATGTCGATCTCGCGCAGGATGACTTCCTTTTCCTTGGCGACCTCCGCGGCGGGCAGCGTGGAGTGGAGCGTGGCGTCGGCGAGCAGGTCGAGGGCGACGGCGGTATGCGCGGCGGGCAAGTCGATGTAGTAGACGGTGCGGTCGAAGGTCGTGTAGGCGTTGATGTAGCCGCCGTGGGCCTGGACGGTCGCGGAAATCTCGCGGCCGGCGCGGCGCTCCGTGCCCTTGAAGAGCATGTGCTCGAGGTAGTGCGAGAGCCCGGCGCCGAGCGCCCCGCCCTCGTGGATGCTGCCGGTCTTCACCCACACTTGCACGGAACTGACGGGCGCGGCGGTGTCGCGCTTGAGCAGGACCGTGAGGCCGTTGGGGAGCGTGTAGCGCTCGATGGCTTCGCGCCAGAGGTTCTCGAGCAGGGCGAGGTCGCGCGAGCGGACGGACGTAGGCTTGGGCATGAAGGTCGGCGAACGGGACTCAGGCGGTGGCGGGCAGGCCGCCGCGGCCGCGGCGCGGGCGCGCCGGCACGAAGGGTTTCACAAAGGCCTCGTCGAAATCGTAGAGATCCGCGAAGTCCTCGCGACGGTCGCTCTCGGTTTTGCTGAAGACATTATACTCGATCAGATTGAAGACGATGTCGCCGAAGTCCGCGCAGCGCGTGATGCCCCACAAGTTCAGCACGGTCTTGGTGAGCGGGCCGAACTGGTCGAGCGCATACGCCCGGATGCCCAGCAGCAACTCGGCGCCGGTGACATGCTGCGATTTGCCGGTGCGCTCGGGATTCTTCCGCTTCAGTTCCTTGACCGTGTGGTCGAGCGCCTGCCGCACAAAGGTGTAGGCCTTGCGGTCAAAACGGGCGTCCTCCTTGCAGATGAGCCCGACGATTTCGGAAAATTCCAAGTCTTGCATGAATTTCAGGCCCAATAGCTAGCACAGCCGGCGGCGGCTCGCAACCCTGCAGCCCGGACCCGCGGGCCGGTCATTGGGTAAAAGGGGATTTCGCACCGCGTCATTTCCTCCATGAATTGTGCCATTCAGGAAAACTTCAACTCGCAATCTTACAGTTTTGCTGCATTAAGAAACAATCGCCCTCACCCCATGATTGCCGCGACCCAGTCCAACCACCCCTTGGCTGCCAGCACCCAGCCGAGTCCTGCAGTTTCCCCCTTGGTCGAAGCCCGTGCCCGGATCCGTCAGGCCGGTATGCGCATCACCAGGCCCCGCATCGCGATCATCGAATCACTGTTGCGGCACGCCGGCCCGATCAGCATCGAGCGCATTCACCAGGACCTCGGCCCCACGATGTGCGACCTCGTGACGGTCTACCGCTGCCTGGCCGCGTTTGAGTCGCTCGACATGGTGCGCCGCAGCTACCTGCACAACGGCACCTGCCTCTACGAACTCACGCTCGGCTCGACCCGCCACTACCACATCGTCTGCAAGTCCTGCGGTAATACCGAGCGGGTGGATTACTTCTCCGTCGAGGGTATGGAAGGCATCGTCAAGGAGCGCGGCTACATCCACGTCAGCCACATCGTGGAGTTCTTCGGCATCTGCCCCGCGTGCCAGCAGGCCCGCCAGGCGCGCGGCACCAGCGTGACGGTTCCGGCCGAGAAGCGCATCTGAGCCACCCCGTAAGTTCCGCCAGTGAGGCGCGGCCGAGGCCGCGCCTTTTTATTTCACCAAGGGATTCACCGCCCGCACCCACTCCGCGACCGGGGTGCCGCCCTCGAGGTGCTCGCGGCGGATGCGGTCGAAGCGCTCGGGCGTAACCTGCGCATACCACACGCCGTCGGGATAGACCACGAGCCACGGGCCGTCGTGGCACATGCGCAGGCACGCGGCCTTGGTGCGCAGCGCGGGAATGGCGTGCTCCTTGAGCGAGGCCTTCAGGTGCTCCCACGTTGCCAGCCCCTGCCCGGGCGCGCAGCAGTCGGGCCCGGTGCACAGGAAAAGGTGGCGGCGGGCCGCCGGCCCGCCGATCTCCTCGAAGGTCTTGGCGCCCATGTCCGCCTCAGCCCTTCAGCGCGGCGGCGTAATTCGCCCCGGCCTGAGTCCAGTTCAGGACATTCCAGAACGCGGTGACGTAATCGGCCCGGCGGTTCTGGTAGTGCAGGTAATAGGCGTGCTCCCACACATCGAGGCCGAGGACGGGCTTCGCGCCGTCGCTCAGCGGGGAATCCTGGTTGGCCGTCGAGTGAATCTGCAGCTTGCCATCCTTGAGGCTGAGCCACGCCCAGCCGCTGCCGAAGCGCTTCAGCGCGGCGTCGGTAAACGCCTTCTTGAAATCATCGGCCGAGCCGAAGGATTTGGTGACCGCCTCGCTGAGCGCGCCCGCCGGCGCGCCGCCGCCCGGCGCCAGCAAGGGCCAGAAAAAGCTGTGGTTCACGTGCCCGCCCGCGTTGTTGCGGAGACCGGTGCGGAGGGGCCCTTCCGGCAGGCTCGCGAGATCGCGCACGAGCGCCTCGGGCCCGCGCGCGAGCAGGTCGGCGTGCCCCTCGAGCAGCTTCTGCGCGTTCGTGATGTAGGCCTGGTGGTGCTTCGTGTGGTGAATCTCCATCGTCTTCGCGTCGATGTGCGGCTCGAGCGCGGCGTAGGCGAAGGGCAGCTTGGGGAGCTCCCACCCGAGGGCGGGAGCGACCGCCGGGGCCTCGGCGGCGGCGGTTTTCGTCAGACCCAGACCGGCGACTAGCGCACCGGTCCCGATAATCTTCAACGCCTCGCGGCGGGACATGGGGGTATCATTGCCAGCATTCATGCCTGTCAGCATGTCCGGAAATCCCGCCAGTGCAAGAGGCGGGATTGCGCCGGCCGCTAGCCAATCTGCTTGCGCACGATCTCGTCGACGAGCTGCGGGTTGGCCTTGCCGGCGGAGGCTTTCATGATGGCACCCTTGATGGCGTTGAGCGCCTTCTCATTGCCGGTCTTGAATCCCTCGACGGCCTTCGGGTTCGCGGCAATGGCGTCGGCCACCCATTTCTCCAGCTCACCCGTGTCAGTGGACTGCTGCAGGCCCTTGCGGCCCACGATGGCCTCCGGCAACTCGCCGGTCGCGAACATCTCTACGAAGACCTCCTTGGCGATGTTGTTGGAGATCACGCCCGTCTCAACCAGTTGCACCAGGCCGGCGACGTGCGCGGGCTTGATCTTGCTGCCGGCGAGCACCAGGTGCGCCGCGGTGAGCTCGCGCTGGAGGTCGTTGGCGATCCAGTTCGCCGCGGCCTGGGGCTTGCCGCACAGCCGGGCCGCTGCCTCGAAGAAAACGCCCAGCGGCAGCTGCGGCACGAGCACGGCGGTGAGCGTGTAGGGCAGTTGGAACTGCTCCAGGTAGCGGCGCTGCCGGTCGAAGAGCCCCTCGGGCACGGTGGCGCGGATCGCCGCCAGCCAGGCGTCGTCCACCTTCACGGGCATCAGGTCGGGATCGGGGAAGTAGCGGTAGTCGTGCGCCATCTCCTTCGAGCGCATGGCGGTCGAGGTGCCGGCCTCGCCGTCGTATTGCCGGGTCTCCTGCACGATGGTGCCGCCGCCCTCGACGACGGCGGTCTGCCGGCGGATCTCGTGGGCGATGCCGTCGCGGACGAAAGAGATGGAGTTGAGATTCTTCAGCTCGACCTTCGTGCCGAGCTTGGTTTCGCCGACGGGGCGGATCGAGATGTTGGCGTCACAGCGGAGCTGCCCCTTCTCCATGTCGCAGTCGGAGACGTCGCCCTGCACCAGCGTGAGGCGCAGCACGGTCAGGAACGCAAACGCCTCGTCGGCGCTGTGCAGCGCGGGCTCGGACACGATCTCCATCAGCGGCGTGCCGGCGCGGTTGTAGTCCACCAGCGACTCATGCGCGCCGTGCGTGAGCTTGCCGACATCCTCCTCGAGGTGGATGCGGGTGAGCGGGATTTTTTTGTGCTCGCCCATGATGTTGCGCGCCGGACCGGGCAGCTCGATCTCGACGGCGCCGCGCCGGCAGATGGGCTGGTCGTATTGGGAGATCTGGTAGTTCTTCGGCGAGTCCGGGTAGAAATAGTTTTTGCGGTCCCATTTGCAGACCGGCGCGATATCGCAGCCGAGCATGAGCCCGGCCTTGATGATCTTGTCGAGCGCCTCCTTGTTCATCACCGGCAACGCGCCGGGCAGCGCGAGCACGACGGGGTCGGTCAGCGTGTTCTCCGGCTGGCCGTAGCCGGCGGCGACGCGGGTGAACATCTTCGACGCCGTGCGGAGCTGGACGTGGACCTCGAGGCCGATGACTGCTTCGTATTTCATGTCAGCGCCGGGTGTTTGGTGTGCCAGGCGTGCGCCTGCTCGTAGGCGCGGGCGATGGCGAGCAGCGCGCCCTCCTGAAACGGCTGGCCGATGATCTGCAGGCCGATGGGCAGGCCGCCGCCCGTGAAGCCGCACGGCACCGAGATGCCCGGCAGGCCGGCCAGGTTCACGCCGATGGTATAGATGTCGCTCAGATACATCGCGAGCGGGTCGGCGGATTTTTCCCCGATCTTGAATGCGGCCGTCGGCGACGTCGGCGACAGCAACGCGTCGCATTCGCGGAAGACGCGCAGGAACTCGCCGCGGATGAGCGTGCGGACCTTCTGGGCGCGCAGGTAGTAGGCGTCGTAGTAGCCGCTGCTCAGCACATGCGTGCCGAGGATGATGCGGCGCTTCACCTCCTCGCCGAAGCCCTCCGCCCGCGACTTGGCGTAGATGTCGATGGCATCGGTCGCCGCCTTGGAGCGGTGGCCGTAGCGGATGCCGTCGTAGCGGGCGAGATTCGACGACGCCTCGGCCGTCGCGATGAGATAGTAAACGGCGATGGCGTATTCCGCGGAGAGCGGCAGCGAGACCGGCTTTATCGCGCAGCCGGCCGAGCGGTAAAACTCGATCGCCTGCTTCACCGCCGCGCCAACCTCGGGATCGAGGCCCGCGCCGAAAAATTCCTTGGGCACGCCGAGCCGCCACGGCCCCTGGCGTTTGGCCAGTTCCGCGCGGTAGTCGGGCACCTCCGCCTTGAACGAGGTCGAGTCATGCGCGTCGTGGCCGGCGATGGCGCCCAGCAGCAACGCCGCATCCTCGACGGTATGCGCAAGGGTCCCGATCTGGTCGAGCGACGACGCGAACGCCGCGAGCCCGTAGCGCGAGACGAGCCCGTAGGTCGGCTTCAGCCCGACGAGGCCGCACAGCGCCGCCGGCTGGCGGATGGAGCCGCCGGTGTCGGAGCCGAGCGCCAGCGGCACTTCGCCGGCCGCCACCGCCGCGGCCGAGCCGCCCGAGCTGCCGCCGGGCACGCGCGTCAGGTCCCACGGGTTCGCGGTCACGCCGAACGCGGAATTCTCCGTCGAGGAACCCATGGCGAACTCGTCCATGTTCAGCCGGCCGAAGGGAATCGCGCCCGCCGCCTTGAGCTTCGCCGTGACGGTCGCGTCGTAGGGCGAAACGAAATTCGCGAGCATCCGGCTTGAGCACGTCAGCGGCTGGCCCTCGACGGCAATGACGTCCTTGAATCCGACCGGGATGCCCTCGAGCGGGCCCCGCGCCTGTCCTGCGGCGCGGCGCGCATCGGAAGCGGCCGCCAGCGCCAGCGCGCCGGCCTCGTCGAGGGAATTGAACGCCTGCACGCGGCCGTCCACCGCCTGCTTGCGCGCGACAAAGGCCCGCAGCAGCTCGACCGACGAGATTTTTTTCGCGTCGAGCAGCGCCGCCACTTCGGCGACCGGGCGGAAGATGAGTTCGTCCGCCATCGCCTACTCCACCACTTTGGGCACCACGATCAGGTTGTCCCGTTGCGCCGGGGCGTTCTGCAGGGCCGCCCCGACCGGCAGTCCGGGCTGCGCGACATCGGCCGCCCAGACGTTGTAGACCGGCGCGGCGTGGGCCATCGGCTCGACGCCCGTCACCTCCACCTGCTTGAGCTTCTCGACGTAGTGCAGGATGTCGCCGAGCTGCTGGGCAAACTTGCCCTTCTCGGCGTCGGTCAGCGCGAGGCGGGCGAGGTTTGCCACATAGTTGATGTCGAGGTCGGGGGCCGGGTTCATGGGAGGTCGGGTGCGCCCCTCAGGGATGCGACGGAACAGCGGGTTGGCAACCGGCAAAAAAAGCGGCGCGACCAGACTTGAATACGGGCTATTTGTGCCGTAACGGTCTGCTGTGCTGCTATTCAAAAAGATCCTCAACTTCAGCAAGGAAGCGGTCGCGGCCGGCGACAAGCGCCAGGCTGAACGCTATGCCGTCGGCCAGAGTTTCCCCTTCAAGTCCGTGATGACCCTCGTCGGGCACGACGGCGATGGCAACCCCATCCCCAACTCGGACAAAAGCCAGGACTGGGCGGGCCGGCTGGCCAACATCTCCGCCACCGGCGCCAGCATGCAGATGCACTCCGCGGCCGTCGCCATCCGGGGCGAGCCCTGCCGTTTCAAGCTGAGTCTCGACAGCTACCTGATCGAGATCCCCAGCACCGTCGCCTTCTTCCGCTTCTATCCCCAATACGCACTCTGCGGATTCTCGTTCAACTTCCCGGACTTCGAGGTCCAGAAGTCCTACCTGCAGATCCTCGAGCCGGTGTCGCTCGGCGCCTCACTGGCCGTGGTGGATCCCAAGACGATCAAGCAGGACATCGAGGGCCTGACCAAGGAACAATATGCCGGGGACAAGGCCTCGCGGCTCACCGTCTGGCGCGACGCGGACGGCGGCATCAACAGCTTTGATTTTCGGATGAACGATTACTCGGTGCGCTGGGCCCACGGCATGACCGAGGTGCAGACGGCGGCGGTCGAAATCAAGGCCAGCGGCAAGAAGGGCCTCTCCGGCCTGACCCCGACGCAGCGGGAGGAAGTGCACTGGCTGTTCTGCCTCGCGGTGCCCAACATCGCCAAGGCTGTGCCGCTCGACGTGCGCAAGTTCCTCAGCCAGCTGGTAACCGTCAGCTGAACCAACCGCGGTGCCCGCTCAGGCGCGCACGCTGAGCGTGCCGTCGGCGGCGATGTCCTGCTGGATCTTCACGAACGCCGCGTTCACCTCGTCGTCCGTCAGCGTGCGTTCCGCGGAGCGGAACGACAGCGAGAACGCCAGGCTCTTCTTCCCTTCCGGCAAACCGGCGCCGGTATAAAGGTCAAACAGCTCCACGGCCTCGACGCTGAACGTCGCGCCCGTGGCCGTCGCACTCGTCGCCGCCCGCGCGACCGTGAGCAGCTGGGCGCGCACCTCGCCGGCAGGGCGGGCGGCGGCGGCGACCAGCGCGATGTCGCGCAGCGCCGCGGGAAACAGGCTGAAGTTCTGGTAGCGCGGATGCGCGCCCGCCGCGGCGAGCTTGCCCGGGAGGATGGCAAACATGCCGGCCCACACCTGGCCCTCGACGCCGGCGGCGCGGACCATGGCGAGGTTCAGCAGGCCGAAGCGGGCGGTCCAGCCGTCCTTCATCTCGCCGGCGGCGGCCGAGTGGCCCTCCTGCCAGCCCCAGAACGCGCCGCGCACCGGCACGAGCTCGGCGCGGCCGAGGTCGATGCCCGCCGCCGCCGCGAGGATGCCCATCTGGTGCTTCACCGTGTAGAAATCCGGCGCGGGCCGCGCGAGCCACACGCGGTCCTGCGGGTTGTGGCAGAGGACAAAGCCGACGCCCACGCACTCCTGCACCGTGCCGCTGAGCTCCATGAACACGCGGCCGGTCTCGAACAGGCGGGACACCGCGACACCGCGCGACTGGTTCAGCTTGAGCGAATCGAGGATGCCGAGCACGAGCGTCGGCCGCAGGTGCGACTGGTCATCGACGAACGGATTGCTCAGTCCCAGCTCCTCCGCGGACGCGTCCGAAACCCAGGTGGCAAGCTCCGAGCGGGCGCGCAGCGTGTAGTTGACGACCTCGTGGAAGTCCTGGCCGACGAGATGGTCCGTGACCTTGCGGTTGAAGAGGACGATCGGGTCATCGTCACCGTCGATGAGCGCCGGGCCGGCGCAGGTCGCGGGCGGCACGCGGTCGGTGCCGTAGATGCGCAGGACTTCCTCGACGAGATCGATGGGCCGGTCGAGGTCGGAGCGGTAGCTCGGGATCCTGACGGTCCACTCGATGCCTTTTGGCGTGTCGTGCTCGGCGGTGATGCGGAGGTTGAGGCCGATCAGCGCGTCGCGCATCTCGTCGTCGGTGATATCGAAGCCGATCTTCGCCCGGATGTAATTGGGCGTGACCTTGATCTCGCGCGACCAAGGCCGGTCGCGGCCGACCTTGAAGACGGGGCTGACCACGGTGCCGCCGGCGGTTTCGAGAATGAGGTCGAGGGCGCGGTAGGCCGCCTCGACCGTGCCGTGCGGATCCACGCCGCGCTCGAAGCGGTAGGCGGAATCGGAGGAGAGCCCGAGGCGCCGGGAGGTCCAGCGGATGGACGACGGGCGGAAATACGCGGACTCGAGCACGATGTCGGTCGTGGTGTCGTCCACCCCGGCGTCCGCGCCGCCCATGATGCCGGCGACGACGAGCGGGCGCTCGGCGTCGGCGATGACGAGCATGCGGCCGTTGAGGGTGCGCTCCTTGCCGTCGAGCGTGACGAGCTTCTCGTTGTCGGCGGCGCGACGGACGATGATCTGGCGGCCGCGGATCTTCTTCGCGTCGAAGACGTGCAGCGGCTGGCCGAGCTCGAGCATGACGTAGTTGCCCACGTCGACGAGATTGTTGATCGGGCGCAGGCCGACGGCCTTGAGGCGCTCCTGCATCCAGGCGGGGCTCGGGCCGACCTTCACGCCGGTGACGGCGATGCCGACGTAGAGCGGGCAGTCCTCGGCCGCGTCGACACGGATGCCGGCGAGGAGGTCGGGGCGCGGGGCGCCGTCGGGTTTGCCGCGGAACTTGATCTCGGGAAAACGGACATCGTATTTGAGCCACGCGGCGAGCTCGCGCGCGAAGCCGATGTGGTTGAGCACGTCGGGCCGGTTGGGCGTGACCTCGATGTCGAGGATGGTGTCGCCACCCGGCAGCGCCTCGTTGATCGGCAGGCCGATGACGGCCGCCGGATCGAGAATGAGCAGGCCGGCGTGGTCGCCGCCGAGGCCGAGCTCGTCGGTGGCGCACATCATGCCGTCGGACTGCTGGCCGCGGATCTTGGACTGCTTGATCTTGAAGTCACCCGGCAGGACGGCCCCGGGCAGCGCCACGACCACGCGGTTGCCCGGGTCGCAGTTGGGCGCGCCGCACACGATGGTGCGTACGCCGCCGTGCGCTGCGCCCACGTCGACGGTGCAGACGGAGAGCTTGTCGGCGTTGGGGTGCTTGGCGCGCGTCTGGATCTCGCCGACGACGACGTTGGTCAGCGGCGGGAGCGCGGTGCTCTCCACACCCTCGACCTCGAAGCCGAGGAAGGTGACGGCGCGCTGCAGCTCCTCAATGGAGGAGTAGACGCGGACATATTGTTTCAGCCAGTTGAGGGAAATCTTCATCGCGGCGGGCTCAGGCGAACTGCTTCAGGAAACGGAGGTCGTTCTGGTAGAAGTAACGGATGTCATCGATGCCATACATGAGCATCGCGAGGCGCTCGAGGCCCATGCCGAACGCATAGCCGCTCCACACCTCGGGGTCGTAGCCGACACCCTCGAACACCGCGGGATCCACCATCCCGCAGCCGCCGATCTCGATCCAGTCCTTGTTGACCTTCGGCAGGTGCTGGGCGGACAGGTCCACCTCGAAGCTGGGCTCGGTGTAGCCGAAGTAGTGCGGGCGGAAGCGCGTGACCGTGTCCTGGCCGAGGAGCGAGGCGAAGATGTAGTCGAGCAGCGCCTTCAGGTCGCGCACGGTGACGTTCTTGTCCACGTAGAGGCACTCGATCTGGTGGAAGTTCGCACTGTGCGTCGCGTCGGAGGTGTCGCGCCGGTAGACGCGGCCCGGCGAGACGATGCGGATCGGCGGGTTGCCCTTGAGCATCGTGCGGATCTGCACGGAGGAAGTATGCGTGCGCAGGAGGTATTTCTCCTCCGGCGTCTTCTTGGTAAGGTTGGCGAAACGCGCCTTCTCGGGGAAATAGAAGGTGTCCTGCGCATCGCGCGCCGGGTGGTCGGCCGGCGTGTTGAGCGCGTCGAAGCAGTAATACTCCGTCTCGACCTCGGGGCCCTCGACGACGGTGAAGCCGGCCTTGCGGAGGATGCGGCACATCTCCTCGCGCACGAGCGTGAGCGGGTGGTAGGTGCCGGGGCCGGTGTCGGGCGGCGGCAGCGTCGGGTCGATGGCGGGCCCGAGCTGGGCGGCGATCTCGGCGTCGCCGATGCGGGCGAGCGCGGCGTCGAGCTGGACCTGCAGGCGGCCCTTGGTCTCGTTGATGAGCTTGCCCATGGCGGGGCGCTGCTCCTTCGGCACGGTGCCCATCTGCTTCATCAGCACGGTGAACTCCCCGTTCGGGCCCACGTAGCGGGCCTTGGCGGCCTCGAAGTCGGCGCGGGACTTCAGGACCGGCAGCTCGGCGGTGGCGCGGGCCAGGAGGGTGTTGAGTGTTTCTTGCATGGAGAAATAAAAAGGACGGGCCCGCGGGGAGCCCGTCCTTCAGAGAAATGGTCTTTTGGACCGGAAGGCGAGCCCGCAGAGGCCCGCGAACTGACTCAGGCCTTGGCGAGCTTGGCCATCTTGGCCTTCAGCGCGTCCTGCGCCTGCTTGATCAGGCTCGCGAACGCGGTGGCGTCGGCGATCGCGATCTCGGAGAGCTGGCGGCGGTCGAGCTGGATGTCGGCGGCCTTGAGGCCCTCGATGAAGCGGCTGTAGGAGATGCCGGCTTCGCGGCAGGCCGCGTTCAGCCGGACGATCCACAGGCCGCGCATGTTGGCCTTCTTCTTCTTACGGTCGATGTAGGCGTATTGCCAGGCATGCTGGACCGCTTCCTTGGCGTAGCGGAACAGCTTGGACTTGTTGCCGAAATAGCCCTTGGCGTATTTCAGGACTTTCTTGCGGCGCTTGCGCGACGCGGGAGCATTGGTGACACGAGGCATGTTATATTATGGTGTTGGGAGCCGGCGGGTCGTCTCGTTAGGATTCACCCGCCTGGCTGGTTGTGGTTGGGCGCCGGATTAGCGGAGGCCGGTCGGCAGGCAGCGGAGGAGCGGCGCAGCGTGACCGGGGGCCACGAGCTTGTCGCGGGAGGCACGGCGTTTGGACTTCGTGCTCTTCGCGGCCAGCAGGTGACGGAAACCGGGCGTGCGGCGGATCAGCTTCCCGGTTCCGGAAATCTTGAAGCGCTTGGCAACGGACTTTTTGGTCTTTTGCATGGATGGAGCGGATCAAAACAGAGGACGGCCGGAGCCTTGGCAAGGGGAAAGTTCCCGGGCGGAAAATTGGGCCCCACGCGCGGGCGGGCCGCGGTTTTTCCGGCGTTTCCCAGAGGGAAAACGGAGAAGCTGGCGAAATCCTGAAATGTCGTTGACATGGCCATGCCGATAATAACGTTTGCCCACTCCTATTTTGACGGCTTCCTAGCTCAATGGTAGAGCAGTTGACTCTTAATCAATTGGTTCCGGGTTCGAGTCCCGGGGGAGCCACCAAATTTCCGTTTTTTGCCAGTCCGTTAGATTTCCTTTTGCGCGCAGCGCGCCTCGCCGGCGTAGCTCAACGGTAGAGCACCTGTTTTGTAAACAGGCGGTTGCGGGTTCGAATCCCATCGCCGGCTCCAGTTCTCTGTCGGTGATGCGCAACAAATCCGCGCCGGGGGGCGCGGTTCTCACTGCCCGATGGTGTAATGGTAGCACGAACGACTCTGACTCGTTCTGTCTAGGTTCGACTCCTAGTCGGGCAGCCAATTTGGAAATTTTAGAAAACGGACTGGCCGGCATGCGGCCAATTAATTTGTCGCCGTCGCAAGAAACCGCATTGACAGGGCAAAGCGTCTTTCCGCAACATTGCCTTCCGCCTTAATTTTTTGGTCTCTTGCCCCCGTTGAAACATCCCCACTCCCCCTCGCGCCCAGTCGGTGGCGTTGCAAAATCTGCATCAGCATGGCGCACCTTTTGCTTCCGGGCGACCGTCTTTCCATTCGGAAAAATTGATCACGCTTAACTTCATCCCAAAACCCGCACTATGATCACTGCCCATCTGCCACTGGCTATCTTGCTGACGAACTCCGACGGCAGCCCCATGACCACCATGGAGCTGTTCAAACACGGCGGCCCCATCATGTGGCCGATCCTCGTGGTTTCCTTCCTGCTCATCACCGTGGCCGTGGAACGCGTGCTGTTCATCGTCCGCGAGAACGGCCGCCGCCAGCCCGAGCTCGTCGACAAGATGCTCCAGAGCGTCGAGGCCGGCGACACCGACGGTGCCGTGGAAATGGGCAAGAAGAGCCAGGACTACGTGGCCCGCATCCTCGTCTACGCCCTGACCCACAAGGAGCACTCCCTCGGCAACGCCTTCACCCGCGCCGCCAACCAGGAGATGCAGCGCTTCGGCCAGGGCCTCCCCACCCTCGACACCTGCATCACCGCCGCCCCCCTTCTCGGCCTCCTCGGCACGGTGACCGGCATGATGGGCACCTTCGCCGCGCTGAACAGCGGCGGCGGCGACATCGGCTCGGCCGCCACCAAGATCACCGGCGGCGTCGCCGAGGCGCTCATCGCCACCATGTGCGGTCTGGCCATCGCCATCATGGGCCTGCTGCCCTTCAATTACCTCAACGCCCGCGAGGCCGAGGCCCGCCACGAGATCGAGGACGCCTCCAACTCCCTCGAGATCATCGTCAACAAGTCCGAGGGCACCAAGGCCCACTAAGCGGCCGGCACCTCCCGACTTCAACCTCTACACTCTTACTATATGCACGGCGGTGGTGGCACAGGCCCCGGCGGCAAGAAAAGGGCGCGCATTGAGATCATCCCTCTCATTGACGTCATCTTCTTCCTGCTGGCCACGTTCGTCCTTTTCACGCTCTCGCTCAACAAGTCGAACGGCATCTCCGTCAAGCTGCCTACCGCCGAGACGAGCGAGATCCGCGACCCCGCCGGCACGGTGACCATCAGCGTCACCGACGAGGGCACGCTGGCCTGGAACAAGGACCTGATCACGCTGGACGAATTCCTGGTGCGCCTGCAGCAGTACAAGCGCGAGAGCCCGGACGGCCGCATCCTCATCAACGGCGACGAGCGCGCGTTCTTCGCCCAGGCCATCTACATTTTCGACGAGGCCCGCAAGGCCGGTTTCCCCAAGGTCTACATCGAGACGCACGTCCGCTGAGGCCCTAAGAAACCCGGTCCGCAAGCGTCATACCCATCATGGAAGGCACCAAAATCAAAGTTCCCGCCCGCAAGAAGGCGCGCATTGAGATCATCCCCCTCATTGACGTCATTTTCTTCCTGCTGGCCACGTTCGTCCTTTTCACCCTTTCGCTGAATCGCATCCAGTCGCTGCCGGTGGAACTGCCCAGCAGCAATCCCACGGACAGCAAAAACAAGGAGGAGCCGACCACCATCCAAGTCTCGGCCGATGGCTCGCTTTTCTGGAACAAGGAGCCCATCGACATGGGCGAGCTGCCCGGCCGGATCGCGGCCTACAAGTCATCCACGGATGACCCGAAGATCCTCATCGCCGGCGACGAAAAGGCCCACTTTGGCCCGACCGTCCAGGTGCTGGATGAGGTTCGCAAGGCCGGCATCTACAAGTTCTCGGTCGAAACCCGCACCCGCCAGACGGGCAAATAATCGACCCGCCATGAACAAAGATCTCATCATCGGCCTCGTGGTCTCGCTCGCCATTCACGTGCTCGCCTTGAATCCGTTCGCCGGCAAGGGCAAGCCCCCCGTGCGCATCGCCCCGCCCAAGGAAGTGCTCATCCAGATGGAAATGCCCCCGCTGGAAGAGGACAAGGAGGACAAGGTGGAGGAACTGCAGGAGGAGCAGGTGCAGAACCAGCTCGCACCGCCGAGCCTCGTCGACATTCCCTCGGTGACGGTCACCCAGTTCACGCAGCCCCTCCAGCCGCCGCCGCCGCCGGGCATGACCCCCTCGCAGGGCGCCATCACCATTCCGGTCACGCCGCCGGGCGCCAGCTTCGGCAAGGGCATCAAGGACCTGTTCGACATCAACAATCTCGACCAGCGCCCGGTGGCCCGCGTGCAACCCGGCCCGCAGTATCCCTATGAGATGAGCCGCGCCGGCATCAGCGGCGAGGTGGCCGTCGAATTCATCATCAATACCAACGGCGATGTCGTCGACACCCGCGTCGTGCGTTCCACGCACCGCGAGTTTGAGATTCCGGCCATGCAGGCCGTGCAAAAGTGGAAATTCAAGCCCGGCCGCAAGGGCGGCCGCCCCGTCAACGTCCGTGCCGCCCAGCTCATCGAGTTCAATCTCGAAGACTCCAAATAACCGCGCCGCCCGCCATGTTTAACGCCCGGTCTCTTTCCTTCCGCCCGCTCCTCGTCCTCCTCGGCGCCCTGCTGCTGGCGGCCGCCCCCGCCGTAGCGCAGCAGCCCCCGCGCGATTACTCCTACACCGACGCCACCGGCGAGGTCTTGGGCAAGGTCAAGGTGGCGGTCGATGCCAAGAACTATGACGGCGCCGTCGCCATTGTGGATGGCCAGCTCGCCAAGGTTCCCGCCGACAGCTACGACGCCGCCCTGCTTTACCAGATCAAGACCCAGACCCTGCTCCAGAAGGGCGACTTTTCCCGGGTGATCGACCCGCTGGAGAAAGGCCTCGCCCTCTCCGACGCCAAGACGCCGACCTACTACGAGGAGCGCGCCACCCGCGACCTGGTCTACTTCCTGGCCCAGCTCTACCTGCAGGAAGCCGTCCAGACCAAGGACAAGAAGCTGGCGGCCCTCCTCTTTGAGAAGGCCGACAACACCATGGCGCGCTATCTGAAGATCAATCCCAAGACCACGCCCGAGGCCCAGATGATCTACTCCCAGCTCCTCTACAACCGCGCGGTGCTTGATCCCGATCATGCCGACCTGGCCATCATGAAGCGCGCCATGGACCAGGTGGACATCGGCCTCAAACTTTCCTCCCACCCCAAGGACACCTTCTACGTGCTCAAGCTGGTCTGCCTGCAGCAGCTCAACCGCAACCCCGAGGCCGTCGAGATTTTGGAACTGCTGGTCAAGCAAAAGCCTGATTCCAGCACCTACTGGCAGCAGCTGGCCGCCCTTTATCTCGGCGCGGGCAACGACCTGCGGGCCATCCTCAGCATCGAGCGGGCCCAGTCGCATGGCCTGATGACTTCCCCCAAGGACAATTTCAATCTCATCGGCATCTATTTCAACATCGGCCAGTATGAAAAGGCCTCCGAGTTGCTCGAGAAGGGACTGCATGCCGGCTCCATCGAAAATGAGCAGAAGAACTGGGAGCTCCTGGCGCTCACCTACCAGCAGCTGGAGCGGCCCTTCAAGGGCATCGAGACCCTCAAGGACGCCACCAAGGCCTTCCCCAAGTCCGGCCAGCTGGAATATATGATCGGCCAGGCTTATTACGCCCTGGGCAAGCCGGAGGACGCCCTCCCCCACCTGAAGACCGCGGTGGCCAAGGGGGGTCTGACCAAGCCGCACCAAGTTTACAGCTTCATGGCCTACATGGCCTATGAACTGAAGAAATTCGACGAAGCCTTGGAGGCCGCTCAGAAATCCGTCGACACGCCGGAAGGGGCCAAAGATCCCCAAGCCAAAAATCTGCTCAAGGGCATCCAGGATATCATGAAGGAACGTCAGGCTAAAAAGAGCAAAATGTAACCCCTTTAACGCACGCGCACAGACCATGAATAAAGCTTACTTCATCTTTCCCCTCGTCGGCCTGCTGATTTTCGGCGGTATCTACGTCCAGTTCGATCGCGGCTACGAGGCCCATCAGACCGAGCTCAAGGCCGCCGCCGACAAGGCCAAGGCCGACAAGGCCAAGAAGGACGTCGCCGACCGCGAGGCCGCCATCAAGGCCGCCGTCGAGTCCTCCAAGAAGCGCGAAGCCGAGCGGCTGGAACGCGAGCGCGTCAAGGAAGCCAAGGACAACGCCCGTGTGGAGGCCGAGGACCGCCGCCAGCGCACCTACGACGAGCGCAACAAGCTCCGCGACCAGGGCAACCGCTTGAAAAAGGACCTCGAGGAGGTCAAGGCCGCCACCGCCAAGATTGCCGACGAAAAGAAGAAGCAAATCGACGAGCAGGCTTTCCTCATGACCTACGTGAAGCAGGCCGAGGCCAACCAGAAGTATTATTACGACCTCCTCGACAAGATCGACGCCGCGGAAAAGGCCCGCCTCGCGGCTGAAGCCGCCGCCGCTGCTGCTGCCAAGAAGAACAGCTAAATCGCCTCATTTCCGACTCACATGAACAAGTCATACGTTATCGTTCCGATCATCCTGCTCGCGCTTTTCGGCTTCCTCTACAACGGCGCGCTCCATGAAATGGCCGCCAAGGAAACGGCCCTCGCGGAACAGGCGGCCAAGGTCAAGGCCGAGGACGCCGCGCGCAAAAAGGCCGTCGAGGAACGCGCCAATGCCGATGCCCAGAAGCGCCAGGATGAACGCGCCGCCGCCGACAAGGCCAAGGAGGAAAAGAAGGAGCGCGATTATCAGGACGCGATGAAGAAGCTGCGCGACGAGGCCAATGACTACTCCGCCCAGTCCGATAAGCTTGCCAAGGAGGCCGCCGACCTCGAAATCCAGATTTCCCAAGGCCGCACTGAGCGGGAAAAACTCAACCGGGAGGCCTTGGAACTCTCGAAGCAGGTCGAGTTGGCCAAGATCAACCGCCGCAACGCCGAGCTTGAGATCCAGCGGATGGTCGAGATGGTCGCCAAGAAAGTTGGGGACAGCCGCCTCACCGCGCTGCCCCCGCCCCCGCCGGCCCCCAAGTAAGGCCAACGCCGCTTTCCAGCCGCACCTCTTCCCGGGTGCGGCTTTTTCATGCCCGTCTCCCGCTCCCGGGGCGCCCTGTCATGTGCGCGGCGTTGGCACGTCCCGTGCTAATTTGCCTTTCGTTCCCCCGCCCGCGTTCCCCTCATCCTCACCCACCACATGAAACTCGTCATCGCCATCATCAAACCCTTCAAACTCGACGAAGTGAAGGAGGCTCTCTCGCAGGTCGGCATCGAGGGCATGACCGTGACGGAGGTCAAGGGCTTCGGCCGCCAGAAGGGCCACACTGAGATTTACCGGGGCAGCGAATACACCGTGGATTTTCTGCCCAAGGTCAAAATCGAGCTGGCCGTGCCCACTGAGCAGGTCGGCGCGGTCGTCGAGGCCATCGCCAAGGGGGCCAAGACCGGCAAGATCGGCGACGGCAAGATCTTCGTGCTGCCCCTCGAGGACGTGCTCCGCATCCGCACCGATGAACGCGGTGACGCCGCCGTCTGACCAACCCGCACGGCGCGTGTGTCATATGCGCCCCGTGCATTCTTAACCGCCTCCCTTGGCCCGCGGTTTGCTTTCCCGACTCGCTGACACTGCACCAACCAACCCACCACCACATATGAAGAAGATTGCACTCATCCTCGCGGCGCTCGTTGCGGGCGCTTCGCTCTCGGCCCAGGCACCTGCCCCGGCGCCGGCGGCTCCCGCCTACTCGATCACCGCGGATTTCACCTATGCCTCGAAATATATTTTTCGCGGTGTGCTGTTGGCCAAGGGCGCCTTCCAACCCTCGGTCAAGCTCACCTCGGGGGATTTTTATGCCAGCGTCTGGAGCAGCATGCCGGTCGACCGCGGCTATGAGCTCGAATTCGACTATACCGCCGGCTACGGCTTCAAGGTGGACAAGGACTGGGCCCTCGATGTCGGTCTCACCGTCTACACCTACCCTGGCTTGGGGGTCGGCGACAAAGCCACCTACGAGGGATATGTCGGGCTGAACGGCCCCTTGGGTGTTCTCACGACCGGCACCTATGCCTACTATGACTTTAAGCTGAAGGCCTTCACCGCCCAGGAAACGCTGGGCTACAGCATCACGGTGGACAGCAAGACTTCGGTCAACCTGGCCACCACCCTGGGTTACGTCGCGCCGGATGCCGGCAGCAGTTACACTTACTACGGGTTCGGCGTTACCGTGCCTTACAAGCTGTCCGACGCCGCCACCGTGTCGGTCGGTGCCCAGTATGCCGATCACAACATCTCCGGCTTGGAAGGCAGCCACTTCTGGGGCACCCTCGACTTCAACTACACCTTCTGAGCCGCCGACCAGCGCTGAGGTTTGCTTTCAACCCGTCCCGCTCGCCGCGGGCCGGGTTTTTTCTTTGGGCAGACCGGCTTTGCGTTTTGCGGGTCGCCGCTCTTTATCGGTTCATCCCCGATGAAGCCGACCGCCGCCCTGATCCTCACTGGCCTGCTGACCGCCACCGCGCTGCCTGCGAGGGCGGCGGACAACTCCTGGGTGTTCACGCCGTCCTTCGCCTCGCAATACATGTTCCGCGGCGCGCGGCTGGGCGGCCCGTGCTTGCAGCCCGCGCTTGAATACAATCATGGCAGCCTGGTGACCGGCCTCTGGGGCAGCTTCCCGCTGAGGAACCATGTGGCCGACGGCTCCGAGCCGGAGGTCGACTTCTACGGCTCCTACACCGTCGAGGTCGCCCGGGACCTCACCGTGGTGCCGGGCTTCAATCTCTACACCTACCCCGGGGCCACCAAGGCCGACGGTTACTATCCGGTCACCTTCGAACCCAGCCTCGCCCTCAATTACACGATCGGCGCCGTGCGGCTCACCCCCAAGCTCTACTATGATTTCATGCTCAAGGGCCCGACGGCCGAGCTGAGCGCGGCCTTTGCCATTCCGTTGCCACGGGCCGGCACCGAGTTGGATTTCACCGCCACCCTCGGCAGCTTCAAATTGACCGACTCCGCGCCCGACAGCTCCCCCGCCGTCAAGAACTGGGGCGATTACTGGCTCGTTGGCGTCAACGCGCCTTTCCGGCTCCCCAATGGCTCCACACTGACCGTCGGCTGGGCCTACACCGCCGGCTCCCGCAACTACCTGAAACAGGGCCCCGCCGTCAGGGTGGCCAACCCCGCCGCCGTGGGGCGCGGGGTCCTGACGATCAGCTACGCGTGGTCCTTCTGACCGGCCTCAGGCCACCACGGCGGGCTTGAGTGTGTTGAGCAGGCGCTCGATCCGGTCGCAGGCGGCCGTCAGCTTCTCCTCGTTGGCGGTGAAGCAGGCGCGCACATGGCCCTGGCCGGCGTCGCCAAAGGCCGTGCCGGGCACGACCGCCACCTTGTGCTCCGTCAGCAGCCGGCGGGCGAACTCGCCCTCGTCCAACCCGGTCGAGACGATCGACGGGAACGCATAGAAAGAGCCTCGCGGCAGATGGCAGGACAGCCCCGCGGCATTGATCCGGCGGACAAACAGGTCGCGGCGCTCGCGGTAGCGGTCACGCATGAACTTCGTGGCATCGTCGCCGAGACGCAGCGCGGCGAGCGCCCCTTCCTGGCTGATGCTCGGGGCGCAGAGCATCGAGTATTGGTGCACCTTCATCATCGCCTCGATCAACGGTGCCGGCCCGCAGGCGTAACCGAGCCGGAAGCCGGTCATCGCAAACGCCTTTGAAAAACCATGCAGCAGGATCGTCCGCTCGCGCATGCCGGGCAGGCTGGCGATGCTCGTGTGCACGCCCTCGAAGACCAGCTCCGAGTAGATCTCGTCGCTGACGACGATCAGGTCCTTCTCGATGGCGAACTTCGCGATGCGCTCGAGTTGCTCGCGCGAGCACACACCGCCGGTCGGGTTGCAGGGCAGGTTCAGGAGGAGCAGCTTGCAGCCCGGCTGCCACGCGGCCTGCAGGGCCGGGGCGTCGAGCGAGAACAGGTCGGCGGCATGCGTGCCGACCGGCACGCCCACGGCGTGGACCAGGTCCACCGAGGGCGCGTAGGAAACATAGCACGGCTGGTGATACATCACCTTGTCGCCGGGGTTGAGCAGCGAGCGCAGCGTCAGGTCGAGGCCCTCGGACACGCCGACGGTGACGAGCACCTCGTCGTCGGGCCGGTAGCTGGTCTTGAAATGGCTCTCGGCGTAGCGGCAGATTTCCTTGCGGAGCTCGGGCAGGCCGAGGTTCGAGGTGTAGTGCGTCTTGCCGGTGTCCATCGCCGTCTTCACGGCGTCGCGGATCGGCTGCGGGGTGTCGAAATCGGGTTCGCCGATGCCGAGGGAGATGACGCCGTCGGTCTTCGCGACGAGTTCAAAGAAGTCGCGGATGCCGGAACGGCGCAGGCCCGCCACGTGACGCGCGATGAAGCGGGTCGTATCGAGGGGCGGTTGGTTGGAAAGGCTCATGGAAAGGATGGAAAATAAGGTGGGAGGATCAGTTTCACAGGCGCTCGCGGATGGCGGCGCCCATCTGGGCGGTCGTCAGCGGCTGCTTGGCGCCGAGATCGGCGGTGTGGCAGCCGGCGTCGAGGGCGGCGCTTACGGCCGCCTCGATAGCTCGGGCCTCGGCCTCCAAACCGAGGGAGTAGCGCAGCAGCATCGCCGCCGAAAGGATCGTGCCCGTGGGATTGGCGATGCCTTTGCCCGCGATGTCCGGCGCCGAGCCGTGGATCGGCTCATAAAGACCAAGCTTCCCCTCGCCGAGCGACGCGCTGGGCAGCACGCCGAGCGAGCCGGCGAGCACCGCGGCCTCGTCCGTCAGGATGTCGCCGAACATGTTCTCGGTGACGATGACGTCGAACGACGGCGCGTGCGTGATGAGGCGCATGGCGCAGGAGTCCACGAGCTGGTGCTCCAGCTTCACGTCGGGAAACTGCTTGCCGATCTCGATGGCGACCTTGCGCCAGAGGCGGGACGACTCGAGCACGTTGGCCTTGTCGACCGAGGTGACGAGCTTGCGGCGCTTCTGCGCCATCTGGAAAGCGAGCAGCACGATGCGGCGGATCTCGCCTTCCGTGTAGATGAGCGTGTCGACCGCGACCTCGCCCTGCGGCGTCTGCGTGCGGCCCTTCGGCGTGCCGAAGTAAAGGCCGCCGGTCAGTTCGCGGATGACGACAAAGTCCACGCCGGCCACACGCTCGGGCTTGAGCGGCGAAAGCTTGGCCAGCGCCGGATAGGGTTTCACGGGACGGACGTTGGCGTAGAGGCCGAGGGCCTTGCGGATGGCCAGGAGGCCCTGCTCCGGGCGGACCTTGGCCTGGGGATCGTCCCACTTCGGGCCGCCCACGGCCCCCAGCAGAACGGCATCGGCGGCCTGGGCGGCGGCGAGGGTCTCGTCCGGCATGGCCGTGCCCTTGGCGTCGATGGCGCAGCCGCCAAGCAGGTGCTCGGAAAATTTGAATTCGTGCCCGTGCCGCCGGGCCACGGCCTCGAGCACGAGCCGGGCCTCATTGACCACCTCTGGGCCAATGCCGTCACCGGGAGTGAGTGCGATGCTTGCTTTCATGAAAAATAATCAGTCGTGGGCCGCGGCGGCCTGCCGGGCGGGCGTCAGGATGAACTCGTAGCCGTCGGCCAGCGCGAGCCAGGTGGCGTCAAGGATGTTGGTGCCGGCGCCGACCGTGCTCCAGCGGCGCACGCCGTCGTGCCAGTCGATCAGCACGCGCGTCACGGCGCCGGTGCCGCTGTTGGAGTTGAGGATGCGGACCTTGTAGTCGGACAGCGAAATGTCCTTCACCTGCGGAAAGAGCGGCGTCAGCGCCTTGCGCAGGGCCATGTCGAAGGCGTTGACCGGGCCGTTGCCCTCGGCGGCGGTGTGGACCTCATGCCCGCCGATGCTGAGCTTGATCGTGGCCTCGGCCATGGTGCGCGCGCCATGGCGGCTGACCATGCCCCGGTAATCCAGCAGCGTGAAAAGCGGCTGGTAGTCCGGGCTGATCCGGCGCACGAGCAGCGAGACGCTCGCCTCGGCCGCCTCGAACGAGAAGCCCTCGTGCTCCTTCGCCTTGATGAGCTCGACGACCTTCGCGCCCGTCGCGGCATCGACGTCCTGCAGGCCGAGCTCGCTGGCCTTGGAGACCACGTTGGCCCGGCCGGAAAGTTCGCTGACGACCACCCGCATCGCGTTGCCGACGAGTGTCGGGTCGATGTGCTGGTAGGCGTCGGGATGGCGCTGCATGGCCGACACGTGGACACCGGCCTTGTGGGCGAAGGCGCTGTTGCCGACGTAGGCCATGTGCTCGTTCGGCGCAAAGTTCGCGACCTCGGCCGTGAAACGCGCGACCTCATGCAGGCGCGCGAGCGCGCCGGCGGGCAGCGCGCGGAGGTTGAGCTTCAGCTCGAGATTGGGGATGACGACGCAGAGGTTCGCGTTGCCGCAGCGCTCGCCGTAGCCGTTGATCGTGCCCTGCACGTGCCGGGCGCCGGCCTTCACGGCCGCCAGGCTGTTGGCCACGCCGCAGCCGGTGTCGTCGTGCGCGTGGATGCCGACCGGGACCGGGCCGAGCTTGGCGATGACGTCCGTCACGGCCGCCTCCACCTGCCACGGCAGCGAGCCGCCGTTGGTGTCGCACAACACGATGGTCTCGGCGCCGCCCTTGACCGCCGCCTGCAGGGTCTGCAGCGCGTAGGCGGCATCCAGCCGGTAACCGTCGAAGAAATGCTCGGCGTCGTAGATGACCCGCTTCCCCTGCCCGCGCAGGTAGGCCACGGTGTCCTCGACCATCTTGCGGTTCTCCTCCAGCGTCGTGCGGAGCACTTCCTTCACCTGCAGGACGGAGGACTTGCCAAAGATCGCGCAGACTTCCGTGCCGGCGTCGACCAGCGCGCGCACACTTGGGTCGTCGCCCGGCTTCAGGCCGGCGCGGCGCGTGGCGCCGAAGGCGACGATCTTGGCGTGCTGCCACTGCATGGTGCGGGCCTGCTCGAAGAACGCCGCGTCCTTTGGGTTGGAGCCCGGCCAGCCGCCCTCGATGAAGGTCACGCCCAGCTCGTCGAGCTTGCGCGCGATGCGGAGCTTGTCGTCGGCCGAATACGAGATGCCCTCCGTCTGGGCTCCGTCGCGCAGCGTGGTATCGAAGATCTCGACCGAGGGGCGTGATTTTTTTTCAGGCATGCGCGGCTTCGTAGGCTTCGGCCTGTGGCTGGAATTTCTGCAGGTAACCCAGCTCGTCCACGCCCTCGAGCAGGCAGGTGCGCGAGAACGGGTCGATCGGGAACATCAGCGGCGTCTGGCCGGGCCAGCTGACCGTCTGCGATGGCAGGTCGATCGTGATCTCCAGGTCCGGGTTCTTCGCGCGCAGGGCGACGAGCGCAGCGTGGGCGTCGGGGCTGATGACCACCGGGATCAGGCCGTTCTTGACCGAGTTGCCCTTGAAGATGTCGGCGAACATCGTGGAGATGACCGCCTGGAAGCCCCAGCCGACCAGCGCCCAGGGCGCGTGTTCGCGCGAGGAACCGCAGCCGAAGTTGTGGCCGGCGACGAGGATCTCGACGCCCTTCGCCTCGGGCTGGTTGAGGATGAACGCCGGGTTCGGCGCGCCGCTGTCGAGGTAGCGCCAGTCGCAGAACAGCTTCTCGCCCAGGCCCAGCTTGTCCGTGACCTTGAGGAAACGGGCCGGGATGATCTGGTCGGTGTCGATGTCGATGACCGGCAGGACGACGCAGCGGGCGGTCAGGGTGGTGAATTTGGGAGCGGACATGGTGGTGGTTTTTGTAGGGCTGCCGCTTGTCGGCAGGCCGGCCCGGCGACAAGCGCCGGCCCTACAAGATTAAGATTGATTCATCAAGACCCGCGGGTCGGCGATGCGGCCGGCGACGGCCGACGCGACCGCGGTGAGCGGCGAGGCCAGGACGGTGCGCCCGCCCTTGCCCTGCCGGCCCTCGAAGTTGCGGTTGGAAGTGGAGACGGCGAGCTGGCCGGGCGAGAGCTGGTCGCCGTTCATGGCGATGCACATCGAGCAGCCGGCCTCGCGCCAGTCGGCGCCGGCCTCCTTGAAGACCTTGTCGAGCCCTTCGGCCTCGGCGGCCTGCTTCACGGACTGCGAGCCCGGGACGACCATCATGCGGACGTGCTTCGCGACCTTGCGGCCCTTCAGCAGCCCGGCGGCGGCGCGCAGGTCGCCGATGCGCGAATTGGTGCAGGAACCGAGGAAGACGACGTCCACCGGCTGGCCGAGGATCGGCTTGCCGGCCTCGAATTTCATGTAGGCGAGCGACTTTTCCAGGCCCGCGCGCTCGTTGGCGTCGGCCAGGCTCGAGGGCAGAGGCAAGGGCTGCGTGATCGCGACGCCCTGGCCGGGATTGGTGCCGAACGTGACCATCGGCTCGAGCGTGCTCGCGTCGAGCGTGACCGTCTTGTCGAAGGCCGCGCCCGCGTCCGTGGGCAGCCTGCGCCAGCGGGCGACGGCCTGGTCCCACGCCGCGCCCTTCGGCGCGAACTCGCGGCCGTTCACAAAATTGAAGGTCTTGTCGTCGGGCGCGACCATGCCGGCGCGCGCCCCGCCCTCGATGGACATGTTGCAGACCGTCATGCGGCCCTCCATGTCGAGCGCGCGGATGGCCGCGCCGGTGTATTCGAACACATGGCCCGTGCCGCCGCCGACGCCGATCTGGGCCAGCACGGCCAGGATGATGTCCTTCGCGGTCACGCCGGCGCGCAGGGCGCCGTCGATGTGGACCTCGCAGGTCTTCGGCTTGCGCTGCAGCAGGCACTGCGTGGCCAGCACGTGGCCGACCTCGCTGGTGCCGATGCCGAAGCCAAGCGAGCCGAACGCGCCGTGCGTCGAGGTGTGGCTGTCGCCACACACGATGGTCATGCCCGGCTGGGTGAAGCCCTGCTCCGGCCCGATGACATGCACGATGCCGCGCTGGACGGAGTTGAGGCCGTAGATGCGGACGTTGTTCGCGTTGGCGTTGGCCTCGAGCAGGCGCAGCTGGATGCGGCCCAGCTCGTCGGCGGCCTCGTAGCCGCCCTTGGTCGGGATGGAATGGTCCATCGTCGCGACGGTGCGCTCGGGCCGGCGGACCTTGAGACCGCGTTCCTTGAGCACGGAGAAGGCCTGGGGCGACGTGACCTCGTGGACGAGGTGCAGGTCGATGTAGAGCACGGTGGGGGCGCCGGGCTCCTCGGCCACGACGTGGGAATCCCAGATTTTCTGGAAGAGGGTTTGGGGTGACGAACTCATGTGGAAATCTCGGTGGGCGCGCTCTGCGAGTGCTGCACGCGGCCGGTGGAGTGCCGCGACAGCACGTGGTTGAGCGAGGCGATGTAGGCCTTGGCGGCGGCGACGACGATGTCGGTGTCGGCGCCGTGGCCGTGCGAGGAACGCTGCGCCTCGTGGCGGACGCGGACGGTGGCCTCGGCGAGGGCGTCGACGCCCTCGGTCACGGCGTTGATGCCGAACTCGAGCAACTCGACCGGCAGTTGCACGATCGCGTTGATCGCCTTGTAGGAGGCGTCCACCGGGCCCGTGCCGATCGCGGCGTGCGTGCGGGTCTTGCCGTCCGGATCGCGGAGGCGGACCGTGGCGGTGGGCAACCCCGCGGTGCCGCAGGTAACCTGGAGATAGTCGAGCGCCCAGAGCTCGGGCACGGTGGCGCGCTCGTCCGAGGCCAGCGCGATGAGGTCGGCGTCGAGCACGGCCTTCTTGCGGTCGGCGAGCTTCTTGAATTCGTTGAAGGCCTTGAGCAAGGCGTCGCCCTCGAGCGGGTAGCCCAGCTCGGCGAGGCGCTTCGAGAACGCCGCGCGGCCGGAATGCTTGCCGAGCACGAGCATGGTGTGCGTGGCGCCGACGTCCTGCGGGCGCATGATCTCGTAGGTCAGCGCGTTCTTGATCATGCCGTCCTGGTGGATGCCCGACTCGTGGGCGAAGGCGTTGCCCCCGACGATGGCCTTGTTGGGCGGCACGGGATAGCTCGTGCTGCGGGAGACGAGCTTGCTCACGCGGCAGAGCTGCGTGGTGTCGATGCCGGTCTGCAGGCCGATCTTCGCGCTGCGGGTGCGGATGGCCATGACGACCTCCTCGAGCGCCGCGTTGCCCGCGCGCTCGCCGATGCCGTTGATGGTGACCTCCGCCTGCCGCGCGCCGGCGCGAAGGCCGGCGAGGGAGTTGGCGACCGCGAGGCCGAGATCATCGTGGCAGTGGACGGAGATGATCACGTCCTTGGCGCCGGGCGTGTGCTTGATGATGCCCGCGATCAGTGCGCCGAACTCGTCGGGCATCGTGTAGCCGACGGTGTCCGGGATGTTGAGCGTGGTGGCGCCGGCCTTGATGACGGCGGCGAGCACCTGGTAGAGAAACTCCGGGTCGCTGCGGCCGGCGTCCTCGGGGGAGAACTCGACATCCTTGCACAGCGAGCGGGCGAAGGCGACCATCGCGACGGCCTTGGCGGTCATCTCCTCGCGCGTCATGCGGAGCTTGTGCGTCAGGTGGAGATCGCTCGTCGCAAGGAAGGTGTGGATGCGCGGGCGCTTGGCGCCCTTGACGCCCTGCCACGCCGCCTCGATGTCGGTGCGGGTGCAGCGCGCGAGGCCGCAGATGATCGGCGGCTCGGATTGCGGGCGGCCCTCGAGCGGCTCCTGCCCCACCTCGGCCGCAATGGACTGCACCGCGGCGAGGTCGTCGGGCGACGCGGCCGGGAAGCCCGCCTCGATCACGTCCACCCCCAGTCGCGCCAGCGCCCGGGCGACCTCCAGCTTTTCGGCCGAGGTCATGGACGCGCCGGGCGCCTGCTCGCCGTCGCGGAGGCTGGTGTCGAAGATGCGGACGTAGTCGGGTTTCATGATGGAGGAAAAGTCGCCGCGGCGGGCGTGAGGGCTGCGCTTATTTCGAGATCACGACGGGATTGAGGAACGGCATCATCGCGCGCAGCTTGGCGCCAACGACCTCGATCTTCTGGCCGCGCTCCCGGTTGCGGAACTTGGTCATGGTCTTGCGGCCATGCTTGTTGTTCTCGTCGATGAAGCGCTTGGCGAACTTGCCGGTCGTGATGTCCTTGAGGATGCGCTTCATCTCCCGCTGAGTCTGCTTGGTGACCACGCGCGGGCCGGAGACGTAGTCGCCCCACTCCGCGGTGTCGGAGACGGAATAGCGCATGTAGTTGAGGCCGCCGCGATACATCAGGTCCACGATCAGCTTCAGCTCGTGCATGCACTCGAAGTAGGCGATCTCGGGCTGGTAGCCCGCGTCGACGAGGGTCTTGAAGCCGGCCTTGACCAGCTCGGCGCAACCGCCGCAGAGGACGGCCTGCTCGCCGAACAAGTCGGTCTCGGTCTCCTCGCTGAAGGTCGTCTCGAGGACGCCCGCGCGGGTGCAGCCGATGCCGCGACCGTAGGACAGCGCGAGCTTCTTGGCGTGGCCGGTGGCGTTCTGGTGGACGGCGATGAGGCCGGGGACGCCGCCGCCCTCCTGGAAGACCTCGCGCACGCGGTGGCCGGGGGACTTCGGGGCGATCATCGTCACGTCGACGTTCTTCGGCGGGACGATGCCCTTGAAGCGGATGTTGAAGCCGTGGGCGAACATCAGCATCTTGCCGGCGGTGAGGTGCGGGGCGATCTCCGCGCGATAGAGGCGGGCCTGCACGTGGTCCGGCACAAGCACCATGATGACGTCGGCCCATTTGGTCGCGGCGGCGACGGTGTCGACCTTGAGGCCGGCCTTCTTCGCCTTGGCGACGGACTTGCTGGCGGGCGCGAGGCCCACGCGGACCTTCACGCCGCTGTCCTGGAGGTTCAGCGCGTGGGCGTGGCCCTGGGAGCCGTAGCCGATGATCGCGACTTTCTTGCCGCGGATGAGCGAGAGGTTCGCGTCCTTGTCGTAGTAGATTTTAGCCATGGGATGAATTGGTTGAGGGATGAGGGTTGAGAGTTCAGAGCGGAATTAGACGGACATCGAGAGGCCGGAGTCGTGATGGTGGTCGGCCACGGGCGCGGTGGGCACCAGCGGCGGGGCGGCGGACATGAGCTCATGGCCGCGGGCCATCGCGACGGCGCCGGTGCGCACGATCTCGACGATGCCGTAGGGCCGCATCACCATCTCGAACTTGCCGATCTTCTCGGGCGTGCCGGTGACCTCGATGACGAGCGTCGCCTCGTCCACGTCGACGACGCGGGCGCGGAACACCTCGGTCAGCTCCAGCACCTGCGAGCGCGTCTGCGCCGTGACCTTGACCTTCACGAGGCCGAGCTCGCGGAAGAGCGAAGGCTTGTGCGTGAGGTCGTCGACGCGGAGGACGTTGACCAGCTTGTAGAGGTTGGCCTCGACGATGCGGGCGCCGGCCTCGGTGGCCTCGACGACGACCGTGAGGCGCGAGACGCCCGGCTGCTCGGTGCGACCGACCGTGAGGGAATCGATGTTGAAGTTGCGGCGGCGGAAGAGCGATGCGATGCGGTTGAGGACGCCGGGCACGTCTTCGACGTAGGCGATGAGCGTATGTTTGGCCATGGGAGGAAGGGGTTAGCGGCGGGCGGGTTTCGCGGCCTTGCGGGCCGGTTTCTTCGCGGACTTGGCGGCCTTGCCGCGGCCGTTCAAGACCGTCGCCTCGGCTTTCGCCTCGGCAAAAACGTTCGGCAGCGGGGACGAGGGCATCTCCCAGTCCTTGTCGGAACCGGACTCGAGCATGACGTCCTGTTTCGGGCGGCGGATCATCTTGTCGAGGTCGGCGCCGGCGGGAACCATCGGGAACACCGTGTCCTCCTTCTCGACGACGAAGTCGATGACGACCGTTTCCTTGGCGGCGAGCGTCTGCGCGACGGTGGATTTCACGTCGGAGCGCTTGTTGCAGCGGAGGCCCTTGAGGCGGTAGGCCTCGGCGAGCTTCACGAAGTCCGGGCCCGTCATCGGCGTGGCGGCGTAGCGCTTGTCGTAGAAAAACTCCTGCCACTGGCGCACCATGCCGAGGAAGGAGTTGTTGATGATGGCGACGTTGACCTTGATGCCCTCCTGCTCGCAGGTCGCGAGTTCGCAGCTGGTCATCTGGAAGCCACCGTCGCCGACGACCACCCAGACGTCCTTGTCGGGGCAGGCGAACTTGGCGCCGATGGCCGCGGGGAGCGCGAAACCCATCGTGCCGAGACCGCCCGAGGTGATGAGCGAACGCGGCTTCTCGTGCCGGAAATACTGGGCTTCCCACATCTGGTGCTGGCCGACGTCGGTGACGACGATGGTGTCGCGCTTCTGCGTGAGGCGCCAGAGGTCGTTGATGACGTGGGCGGCGTAGAGGTGGCCGCTGTCGGGCAGGCTCTGGATGTCGCGCACGGCGGCATCGCCGCGCGAGGCGTTGATGGTGGCCCACCACTCGGCGTGCTCGGCCTTCTTCACCTGCGGCTGGATCAGCTCGAGCACCTCGCGGAGGTCGCCGATGAGGGCGACGTCCACCGGGACGTTCTTGTTGATCTCGGTCGGGTCGATGTCGACGTGGATTTTCTTGGCGTTGAGCGCGTAGGTCTTGAGGTTGCCCGTCACGCGGTCGTCGAAGCGCATACCGAGGGCGATGAGCAGGTCGGCCTGCTGGATGGCTTGGTTGACCCACGCCTCGCCGTGCATGCCCATCATGCCGAGGTTGAACTCGGAGGACGCGGGGATCGCGCCGATGCCGAGCAGGGTCGTGGTGATGGGAATGCCGGCGGACTTGGCGAGCTTGAGCACCTCGGCGGTCGTGCCGGACTTGAGGATGCCCTGGCCCGCGAGGATGAGCGGGCGCTTGGCGGAATTGATCAGCTCGGCGGCGCGCGCGAACTCCGACGCCGGCGCATGGTAGCTCGGGCGGTAGCCGGGCAGGCGTGGTGCCGCGGCCTCCCAGTCGAACTCGGCCGTCATCTGCTGCGCATCCTTCGTGATATCGACGAGCACCGGGCCCGGGCGGCCGCTCTTCGCGATGTAGAACGCCTCGCGGATGGCGCGGGCGATGTCGCCGGGCTTCGTGACGAGATAATTGTGCTTGGTGATCGGGAGCGTGACGCCCGTGACGTCGGTCTCCTGGAACGCGTCCGTGCCGATCGCCTTCGAGCCGACCTGGCCGGTGATGCACACGATGGGCGAGGAGTCCATCATCGCGGTGGCGATGCCGGTGACCATGTTGGTCGCACCCGGGCCGGAGGTCGCGATGGCGACGCCGACCTTGCCGCTCGCGCGGGCGTAGCCGTCCGCCATGTGCGTGGCGCCCTGTTCATGGCGCACGAGGACATGGTGGATCTTCGGATACTTTGTCATCGCATCGTAGGTCGGCAGGATCGCGCCGCCCGGGTAGCCGAACACGACGTCGACGCCTTCCTTCTGCAAACATTCCCAAATAATCTCTGCTCCGGTGAGTTTCATGGTGACCTTGAGTTGAATGACTTTGAATTCGTTAGATGGTGATGGCGCCCTCGGCGGCCGAGGAAACGGTGTTGGCATACTTGGCCATGACGCCGCGCGAGTAGCGCGGGGCCGGGGCCTTCCAGCCCACGCGGCGCCGGGCGATCTCCGCCGCCGGAACGTCGAGCTGCAGTTTGCGTGACGCCACGTCGATCTCGATCATGTCGCCCTCGTTCACGAACGCGATGAGCCCGCCCACAAACGCCTCGGGGGCCACATGGCCGATGGAGAAGCCGCGCGTCGCGCCGGAGAAACGTCCGTCGGTGAACAGCGCGACCGTCTCGGCCATGCCGGCGCCGGCGAGCGCCCCGGTGACGCCGAGCATCTCGCGCATGCCGGGGCCGCCCTTGGGGCCCTCGTAGCGGATGACCACGACGTCGCCCGGCTTGATCTGCTGCGCGCCGACCGCGGTCATGGCGTCCTCCTCGCAGTTGAAAACGCGCGCGGGTCCGCGGAAATGCTTGATCGCGCTGCCGGCGACCTTGAGCACGCCGCCCTCCTCGGCGAGATTGCCGTGGAGGATGACGAGCCCGCCGGTGGGCTTGAACGGTTTGTCGGTCGGACGGATGACCTGCTGGCCGGATGTCTCGGGCGCGTTTTTCATTTCCTCCCCGATGGTGCGGCCGGTAACGGTCGCGCAACCGGCGTGGAGGTAACCGCCCTCGAGCAGGCGGCGCAGCAGCAGCGAGATGCCGCCGGCCTGATGCATCTCGACCGCGGTATAGAGACCGCCCGGCTTGAGCGTGGCGATGGTCGGGGTTTTCGAACTGATGGTGTCGAATTCGTCGATCTGGAGCGGAATATTCATCTCGCGCGCGAGGGCGAGCAGGTGGAGCACGGCGTTGGTCGAGCCGCCCGAGGCGGCGACGGACGCAATGGCGTTCTCGAACGCCGCGCGCGTCATGATCTGCGACGGCTTCAGGTCATTCCGGACGAGATCCATGACGAGTTCGCCGCAGCGGAATGCCGCCTGGTTCTTCGCTTCATCGGTGGCGGGGATGCCGTTCAGGCCGGCCGGCGAGATGCCAATGGCCTCCATGATCGTCGCCATGGTGTTCGCCGTGAACTGGCCGCCGCACGCGCCGGCGGTCGGGCACGCGGCGTTCTCGACGCCGTGGAATTCCTTCGCGTCAATCTTGCCGGCGTTGAACGCGCCGACCGCCTCGAAGACATCCTGCACGGTGAGCGCCTTGCCGTGGAGGTGGCCGTGGTTGATCGAGCCGCCGTAGAGCGCAAGGCCGGGAATGTCCATGCGGGCCAGCGCCATCATGACGCCGGGATTGGTCTTGTCGCAGGCGGAGAGGCAGACGAGGCCATCAAGGCTGTTGCCGCGCGCGACGAGCTCGATGGAGTCGGCGATGAGCTCGCGGCTGATGAGCGAGGTCTTCATGCCCTCGGTGCCCATCGTGATGCCGTCGGAGATGGAGACCGTGTTGAACTCCAGCGGCGTGCCGCCGGCGGCGCGGACGCCCGCCTTGACGTGCTCGGCGAGCGCGCGGAGGTGGAAATTGCAGGGTCCGATCTCGGTCCAGGTGTTCGCGATGCCGATGAGCGGCTTGCTCAGGTCTTCGTCGGTAAACCCGACGGCCTTCATCATGGCGCGGGCGGGGGCCCGGTTGGGGCCGTCGGTGACAAGGTGGCTGTGACGTTTACCGGAATTCATAAAGGGACAGGTCACTCCACGCTGCCGAAGCACTTTCGGCAGGGCGAGAAATGGGTTGGATGTGTCTGCGTCATATTGGGAAGCGAGGAGAGAATAAAAAAAGCCGCCCCTTGGTGGGCGGCTTCCTGATTCGAGTTTTTGATCTCTTAGGAGCTTGTGGCTTTGGCGAGCCGCCCATGTGTGTTCGGGTCCGTAGCCAGAATGGCCAGGACGACGGTAATAAGCGCAACAAGGGCGACGCTGAGATTCATAAGGACGCGGGGAACGTGTTAATGGGCATCGGACCTGTCAACCCCTGTTTCTTAGTTTCTTCTTTATGACATTATCCGGGACAATCCGGCACAGGCGTACCATGTGAATCATTTTTGATACAGCCAGGCGGCAGGAGGCTCCCACCACACTTGGGGCCGGTGGCCGCCAACGGGAAAACCTCACCGCCGGCCGCGAATGTTCTGCGCCAGACGTAAAATATCGGCCAGCACGCCGGCTGAGGTCACTTCCCCACCCGCGCCCGCCCCGCGCACGACCATCGGGTATTCCCGGTAACGCTCGGTGTGGAACGCGACAAAGGCCTCCGCCCCGCGCAACGCCGCCGCCGGGTGCGCCGCATCGACGTCGACCGGTCCAACCGAGACCTTGGGGCCGGTTGCGCCGGGCGTGATGCGCGCGAGGTAGCGCGGCAGCTTGCCCTGCGCCTTGCTGGCCGCGACGCGCGCCGCGACGGACGCGTCGAGCTTTTTCAGCGATTGCAGGAATTTTTCCGGATCGTCCTCGCGCAGGTTTTCCGCCGGCACGAACGGCTCGAGCGCCACGTCGCCCAGCTCGACCTGCAGGCCGAGCTCGCGGGCGAGGATGACCGCCTTGCGCGCCACATCGAGGCCGGACAAGTCGTCGCGCGGGTGCGGCTCGGTGTAGCCCAGGTCCTTGGCCTTGCGCACCGCCACTGACAACGGCTCGCCCTGCACGAGCCGCTCGCACAGGAAACCCAGCGTGCCCGAGAAGCAGCCCTCGATGGTGATGACGTGGTCGCCGGTGCGGACGAGATTCTTGAGTGTCTCGATCACCGGCAGCGCCGCGCCGACGGTCGTCTCGTAATGGTAGGCGCGGAAGTGCTTCCGCGCCTCGTTGAGCAGTGCCGCGCGCTCGGCGGTCGGCAGCGCGAGCGGCTGCTTGTTGGCCGACACCACGTTGATGCCCAGCGCGAAGGCCGCGCGGTAGATCTTCTCCATGCCCGGCGCGGCGGAGCAGTCGACCAGCACGGGATTCGGGAGCTGCGAGAGTTTTTTCAGCAGGGAGCCGACCTCCTTCACGGCCTTGCCTGCGTCCAGCGCCTTTTCCAGATGAGCGATCGCCGCCAGCGGCGCCAGGCCCTCGGCGTCAAACAGCGCCCCCTGGCTCGAGCCGATGCCCACGAGCCGCACCTGCACGTCGTGCTCGCGGCCGAGCGCCTGGTTCTGCCGCTCGATCTGCTTGAGGAGGCTGCCGCCCACGACGCCCTTGCCGAGCAGCAGCACGCTGAGCTGGGTGTGCGCGAGGTTGAAGGCGCCGTGCACCGTGCGCACCGCGGTCGCGGTCTGGTCGGCGTCCACCACGCACGAGATGCTGCGGGCCGACGCCCCCTGGGCGACGGCGCGCACCGCGATGCCGGCCGAGCCGATCGAGTTGAGGAACTTGCCGGCCACGTTCGGCTGCGCACCCATGTTCTCGCCGACGAGCGTGACGAGCGTCACGGGGGAAAGCACCGGCTCAATGCGCAGGTCGCCGGACTGGATCTCCGGGGCGAGCGCCTCCGCGATGCTCGATTTCGCGCGGGCCTCGTCGACCTCGGGGATGACGACGGAAAACGACTGGCCGAGCGTGGACTCGGTGGTCATCCACACGCGCACGGCGGCCTCGTTGAGCGCGGCGAGGATGCGGCCGCCGAGCGGCTTGCCGAGCCCGGTGCGGCGCGACTGCACGCCGATGAGCGTGAGGCGCTCGAGGCTGGTGACGCAAGTCGGGCGGTTCGGGTCGGGATTGCCGGTCGCGTCGATGCGCGTGCCGGGGGCGTCGGGCTGCGTGGTGCTGCGGATGACGAGGGCCGCGCCGCATTCCCGCAACGGGATGATCGTGCGCGGGTGGAACATCCGCGTGCCGAAATAAGCGAGCTCCAGCGCCTCATCATACGAGAGGCGGTCGACCGGCGAGGCCTCGCGCACCAGCGCGGGGTCGGCGGTCATGACGCCGAGCACGTCGGTCCAGACGGTGACGGCGCTGGCCTTGAGCAGGCCGGCCACGAGCGTGGCGGTGTAATCGGAGCCGTTGCGGCCGAGCGTGGTGGTGTGGCCGTCCTTGGTGCGGCCGATGAAGCCGGTGACGATCGGCACGCTGCCGGCCCACTTGGCCTTGAGCGCGACGAATTTTTCCGTGGTCGCGGCCTGGTCCACCGTGGCGGAACCGAATGTGGCGTCGGTCACGACAAAGTCCCGCGCGTCCACCGGGATCGCCGGCACGTCGCGCTCGGTCAGCGCCCGGGCGAGCAAGGTCACCGAGACGCGTTCGCCGACGCTGATGATGGCATCGAGCGTGCGGTGCGAGCACTCGCGCGTCAGCTCGATGCCGGAAAGCAAACGCTCGACCGGCGTGAGGATCTCGTCGAGGTCGTGCTTGAGTCCCTTCTGGTTCTGGCTGTTCAGGACGCTGCGGCCCGTGGCGACGGCGAGCTCGCGCATCTGGGCCAGTTCGCGGCGGGCCTGGCTGATGTTGCCCTCGGCCGCGGACTTCGCGGACAGGATGAGCCAGTCGGTGCTGTCGCCGAGCGCGGAGACGACCAGCGCGAGCGGGCGCGGCGCGGCGGCGACGAGCTCGAGCACCCTGGGCAACCGCCCGGAGGTGCCGAGGGAGGAGCCCCCGAATTTGTAGACCTGCCAGCGTTCGCTCATTGGCTCGGAGCGTGCAGATGCAGCGCCTTTGTCAAGAGAGGTCCGAGCGTGGGCCACTCGATCAGGAACGCATCGTGGCCGTGGATGCTCTTGACCGTCGTCCGTTCGACGGTGGCGCCGGCCTTGCGCAGGTGCGACGCCAGCGCCTCCGCCTGTGCCGGGGTGAACAGCTGGTCGGTGTCCACATCGACCACCAGCACCGACGCGCGCACGCGGCTGATGGCGGACTTGGTGTCGCCCGGCAGCGGCTGGGTCAGGTCATGGTGGTCCATCGCCGCGAGCTGCAGCTCGTAGGCCTGCGCCGCGAAACGGTTGCGGAGCTTCTTGCCCTGGTGTTCGAGGTAGCTCTGCACGGGATAACCCGCATCGGTGCCCGGCGCCGGGCGCGGCTGGCGGGCGTCGAGCCCCGGCTCGGCGCGGTAGGTGAGGATGGCGAGCTGGCGGGCGATCTCAAGGCCGCGGCCGACGTTGTCGGGGTAACCCGGGTCGAGCTTCAGGATCTGGCGCGCAACGTGGTTCCAGCCGACGACCCACGCGCTGGCCGACACGCTGGTGGCGAACGGCAGGATGCGCTCGAAGCGCCCCGGCGCGAGCGCGGCGAGCGTGAGCGTCACCATGCCGCCGAGCGAACCACCGGTCGTGAGATGCACGCGGTCGAGGCCGAGCTTGTCGAGGCCCTGCAGCAGCGCGCGGGAAATATCGAGGCTCGTGAGGTCGACTTTCTTGGTCGCGGGGAAACCCTCCACGCCCGGACCGCTGCTGCCGTAGCAGGAGCCGAGGTTGTTGAGGCAAAGCAGCCGGTAGTGCGCGGGATCAAGCGCCTTGCCGGGACCGATGAGCGGTTCCCACCAGCCGTCCTTGCCGCCCGCCTGCGCGCTGCCGGTCAGGGCGTGCACGAGGAGCACGGTCGGGACGCCTCTCGCCGGGGCCTCGGGCGTATCACCCGCGCGGCTCCACCACCAACCGCGGGCGCGGTGGGAGCGGACTACGCCGCCGCGCGCCAGCGCGAGGTCGGGCAGGGCCAGATCAAAGGAATGCGGCGAAGCAGCAACGGTCGGCATGACAATGGCGGGCATGATGCTTCCATTTCACGCGGCCGGCGTCAACGCGCCGGCGACCGATTGTTGCCGACCCGCCATGCCTTCCGTCACGTAGTCACCACCATTGGTGCAACGATTGACGGAGAAGGGACAGTGGGCGGGCTTGGTGTTCATGGCGGGGATTGGTTATTTTTGTGTTGAAGGGATGAGATTGCAAGCACCCCACCGGGACAAGGGGGTGACGTGTCATAGCTCCCCCGGTCCGCGGCAAGCGTGTCATAGCCCGCGCGGTCATTTCGGCGCCGCATGATTCCGGCTTGTTGCGCGAAGCTCCGTGACTACGCTGGATTTTCATGGCCAAACGTTCCCAGCGCATCGTCCTCAAGTTCGGCTCCGGCATCCTGTCGCTGGCGCAGGGCATCGGCTTGAGCCGGCGGCAGATTGCGCGGCTGGCCCGCGAGGTCGGCGCGCTCGTCCGCGCCGGCCACGAGTGCGTCATCGTCTCGAGCGGCGCCGTCGCCGCGGGCCTCGCCACGCTCGGCCTGTCCGCCAAGCCCAAGGAACTCGCCGGCAAGCAGGCCTGCGCCGCCGTCGGCCAGTCGCAGCTGATGCACGCCTACGCCAGCGCGTTCGCGCGGCAGGGCCTCGCCGTCGCGCAGCTGCTGCTCACGCACAACGACCTCGACAGCCGCACCCGCCACCACAACGCGCGCAACACCCTCGCCCACCTCCTCTCCCGCGGCAACGTCGTGCCGATCATCAACGAGAACGACTCGGTCGCCGTCGAGGAACTCAACTTCGGCGACAACGACCGGCTCTCCGCCGAGGTCGCCATCCTCGTCGAGGCCGACCTGCTCATCATCCTGACGAGCGTCGACGGCCTGCAGGATTCCGCCGGCAACATCGTGCCGCTCGTGAAGGATTTCAGCGCGGTCGCGAACCTCGTCCGCTCCGACAAGGGCCACGTCTCGACCGGCGGCATGGTCACGAAACTCCAGGCCGCGCAGCTCGCCGTGAAGGCCGGCATCCCGGTCAGCATCGCCAGCGGCCGCCGGGCCGGGCTCGTCTCCGCGATCGTCGCCGGCCAGCGCATCGGCACTTACTTCCCTGCCCGATGATCCAAAATGATCAGTTCCTTTGCCTCGGTTTCGCGCAGCGGGAACCGAGGACAAACACCGGGCCGGCAGCAGCCGACAACGGTGCAGTTTGCTGCTAACATGGACGGCCTGGCACAGCTCATCGCCCAGCTCGGGCAACAGGCCCGCGCCGCCGCGCGCGTGCTCGCGACCACGCCGGCCGCGCGCATCGACGCCGCCCTCGCGGCCATGGCGAAGGAACTGCTCGTCGCGCAAACCGATATCCTCAAGGCCAACGCTGCTGACGTCGGCGCGGCGAAGGCCGCCGGCCAGACTCTCGCGCTGCTCGACCGCCTCACGCTCACGCCGGAGCGGCTCGCCAAGTGCGCCGAGGGCCTGCGCCAGGTCGCGGCCCTCCCCCACCCGGTCGGCGCAGTGCTCCGCGAGTGGACGCAGCCCAACGGCCTGAAGTTCGCCAAGGTCCGCGTGCCGCTCGGCGTCATCGGTTTCATCTACGAGTCGCGCCCCAACGTCACGGTCGACGCCGCCGGGCTCTGCCTGAAGAGCGGCAACGCCGTCATTCTCCGCGGCGGCTCCGAGGCGTTGCGCTCGAACACCGCCATCACCGCCGCCCTTTCGCGCGGCCTGAGCGCCGCCGGCCTACCGGCCCATGCCGTGCAGCTCGTGCCGGTCACCGACCGCGACACGGTCCGCCTGCTCGGCGAGGCCGTCGGCGTCATCGACCTGCTCATCCCCCGCGGCGGCCGCGGGCTGATTGAGACGGTCGTGCAGACCGCCCGCATCCCGGTCATCAAGCATTACGACGGCATCTGCACCGTCTACGTCGACCGGGCCGCCGACCTGGTCATGGCGGAGAAACTCATCGTCAACGCCAAGGTCTCCCGTCCCGGCGTGTGCAACGCCGCCGAGACGCTCCTCGTTCATCGCGACATCGCCGCGAAATTCCTGCCGGTCGTAGGCGCGGCCCTGATCAAGGCCGGCGTCCAGTTGCGCCTGGACGATGCCGCCCGCGCCGCGCTCGGCGATCTTGTTACTCGCCACTCGTCACTTGTCACTGCGGCGCAGCCGGCCGACTTCCGCACCGAGTTCCTCGACCTGATCCTCGCGGTGAAGATCGTCGACGATGTCGCCGCCGCCATCGAGCACATCGAGACGCACGGCTCGCACCACACCGACACGATCGTGACGGCCGACGCCGCCACGGCGGAGCAGTTCCTCGCCGGCGTGGACAGCGCGGTCGTCCTCTGGAACGCCTCGACGCGTTTCAACGACGGCCACGAGTTCGGTTTCGGCGCCGAGATCGGCATTAGCACGGACAAGCTCCACGCCCGCGGCCCGATGGGCCTCGAGGAGTTGACGTCCTACAAGTATGTCGTGCGCGGGTCGGGCCAAACCCGAGGCTGAGGATTGAGCTGGAGGGCCCGTGTCCACTCCTCAGCTTTCAGGTTTGCCCCGGCTATTACGGGCCCTGATTCTCGCGGGATGCGAGTTATCATCCCCCTCCTGTCCGTCCTGCTCCTCGCTTCCACGGCCGCCGCGGAAGCTCCCTTGCCCAACGAGGCCGAGCTGCGCGCCATGACCGCGCGCTTCGCGCCCGTCGAGATCAAGGCCGACACCTCCGCCCTCCCCGCCAACGAAAAGCTCGCCCTCGCCAAGATGGTCGAGGCCGCGAAGATCTGCGACGCGCTCTTCTACCGGCAGGTCGCCCCGCTCAACGAGACCTACCTCGCCGAACTGGTCACCGACCCCTCGCCCCTCGGCCGCGCGCGCCTCCACTACTTCGCGCTCAACAAGGGCCCCTGGTCGCGCCTCGATTCCCACCGCGGGTTCATCCCCGGTGCGGGCCCCAAGCCACCGGGCGGAAGCTTCTATCCCGCCGACAGCACCCGCGAGGAGATTGAGGCTTGGATCAAGACCCTCCCCGCCGCCCAGCAGGCCGAGGCCACCGGGTTCTTCTCGATCGTGCGCCGCAAGGCCAACGGCGAGCTCTTCCTCATCCCCTACAACATCGCCTACCAGAGCGAGCTGCTGCCCGCCGCGCGCCTGCTCAACGAGGCCGCCGCCGCGACCACGCAGCCGACCTTGCAGAACTTCCTCGTGAAACGCGCCCGCGCCTTCCTCACGAACGATTATTACGACAGCGACATGGCCTGGATGGAGCTCGACGCCACGATCGAGCCGACCATCGGGCCCTACGAGACCTACGAGGACGACTGGTTCAACTACAAGGCCGCATTCGAGGCCTTCATCACGCTCACCGACGCCGCCGAGACGGCCAAGCTCGCGCGCTTCAGCGCCGAGCTGCAGGGCCTCGAGGACAAGCTGCCCATCGACCCGAAGTTCCGCCGCCCGAAGCTTGGCGGCCTTTCGCCCATCCGTGTCGTCAACGTCGTGTTCTGCGCCGGCGACGGCAACCGCGGCGTGCAGACCGCGGCCTTCAATCTGCCGAACGACGAGCGCGTCGTCGCCGCCAAGGGCTCGAAGCGCGTCATGTTGAAAAACATGCAGGAGGCGAAGTTCGCCCATGTGCTTGTGCCGATCTCGCAGCACGCCCTCGTCGCCCAGGACCAGCCGCTCGTGGCGTTCGATCCGTTCTTCACGCACATCCTGATGCACGAGCTGATGCACGGCCTCGGGCCGCAGGAGATCACCGTCGGCGGCCGCGCCACGACCGTCCGCCTCGAGCTCAAGGAACTCAACAGCGCGCTCGAGGAGGCCAAGGCCGACATCTCCGGCCTCTGGGCGCTGCAGCAGCTGATGGACAAGGGCGTCCTCGACCAGACGCAAGAGCGCTCGATGTATGTGACCTTCCTCGCGTCGTCGTTCCGCACGCTCCGCTTCGGCCTGACCGAGGCCCACGCGAAGAGCATGGCGCTCCAGGTCAACTGGCTGCTCGACTCCGGCGGCGTCACCGTGGGCGCCGACGGCCGCTTTGCGGTGGACTTCGCGAAGGTGAAGGCCGGTGTCGCCAGTCTCGTCACCGAGATCATGACGATCCAGGCGACGGGCGACTACGCGCGCTGCAAGGCGCTGCTCGACAAGATGGTCGTCATCCGCCCGGCGGTGAAGGCCATGCTCGACCGCCTCAACGACGTCCCGGTGGACATCGAGCCGAAGTTCACGACCGAGCCCTGAGCCGCGCACCCTTCGGAAATTTGTAACGTATTAATTGACAAATTTCCGGTCGGCCCGCCGCCTTTCCCTTGGCGGGCTCAGCTCCCGCTGAGCCGGTAGGGGCGGTTGCCCTCAACCGCCCTTCATCGAACAGGACCGTTGAGGGCAACGGCTCTGTCCCTCTCCCCGCCAAGTAGGGCGTCGCAAGATGACGCCCCTTCTGCCGCGCCAAACCTCCAGCCTCCCGCCTCCCGCCTCAAGCCTCCGGCCTTGGCGATGAGTCCGGTATTGCGCTCGGCGCCTGCTTTGCTCTTAGATATCCGCCTCGTCGGGCCAGACGGGACAATGCACACCCCCCGCATTTCATTTGGGAGTCTGGCTCCGCTTTGGTCCAATGGGACGAAGCGCGATGGCTGCGCCTGCTTAGTGGGCATTAGCCGTAAGTCGGTGATCATTTTATGGCAAACTACGACCCTATGAAAATAACTATACTAAAAGGGTGCTTCTGCGTGGCGCTCATCGCAACGACCACATTCGCATCTGATTCAGTTAGAGCGACCGGCGGCAATCCCGCGATCAGCCCAACGCTTCAGCCGCAAAACGAATCTTTGCATAGCCTGAAACGCAAAGTGGCCATCGCCCGCTTCACCAATGAGACCAATTATGGGAAGAGTTTCTTGGTGGACAAGGATGCCAACCAGATCGGCAAGCAGGCCGTCGATATACTTTCTAAGAAGCTGCTAGATACTGGCAAATTCGTCCTTCTGGAGCGGGCCGACATGGATAAGATTAATGCAGAGCTTGGCCTTGCCAGCAGCAACCAGCTTAAGAACGCAGCAGATTATCTGATTGTAGGATCAATTACTGAGTTCGGCCGAAAAACCGAAGGCAATGTTGGTGTCTTCACGCGAAAGAAAAAACAAACGGCCTATGCGAAAGTGACGATCCGCCTTGTTGATGTGTATACTGGACAAATTATCTACGCTGAGGATGGCTCAGGCGAAGCGTTCTCCGAAGTAAAGACCGCCGTCGGCCTTGGACCAACGGCAGACTATGATTCGACGCTGAATGACAAGGCGCTCGACGTTGCCATCACTAATCTAGCCAGCCGAGTGATCGAGAATCTTCTCGGAAAACCATGGCGTGCCTACGTTCTGACATTTGCGGAAGGCAACTACCTCATGACGGGAGGGCAAAAGCAGGGGGTTAAGCCCGGCGATATGTTCGATGTTTTTGCTTCAGGCAAGAAAGTGAAAAACCCGCAATCCGGCACTGAAATCGCCCTCCCCAGCAAGAAAATCGCCCAGCTGAAAGTCACTGGATTTGCCGGCGAAGGAGGCGATGAAGTTTCACTCGCAAGCCTAGTCTCAGGAGAATTGCCGAAATCCGAGGACGCCGCTGACTATCAAAACCTCTATATTCAGGAGTCCAAATGAAAACCCAAACCTCTCAGAATCGTATAGCGCTTACTTTCCTGCTTCTGGCGGTCATCGGGCTAGTCGGGTGCACGGCAAATACCGGCACGATAACCCATGCCGCCATCGCCCACTTTGCTTTCGTGGGCAATGCGGAGGGGGCGGCCGTTACCATCGATGAACAAACTGCGGTTACTCTTGGCGAGCACACCAAACTGGCAACCGAACCTGGCCGACATCGAGTTCGCGTAAGCAAAGGTGAAAAGCTGGTGGTCGATCGGGAAGTGCTAGTAGGTGATCAGCAAACCATGGAAATCTTGATTCCCTGAACACATGAAATATCGCCCATTTTTTCTCATCTGCCTTGGCCTGTGCTTGTTCTCGGGATGCGCCGTCCCTCCCCTCTACTACTACGGCAATTACTCGCGCACACTCTATCATGCCAAAAAGGACGGCACCCCTGAGAGCCAGAAGAAGCACATGGCCACTCTCCTAGATGTGATTGAAACTTCAAAGAAGCGGAACCTTCGTGTGCCGCCCGGAATTTATTGTGAATATGGTTACTGGCTCGCTCTCGCAGGCAGCAGCGACGCCGACCGCTACTTCGCACTGGAAGTCCAAGCCTACCCCGAATCAGCCCGCTTCGTTGAACTCTTGCGCAGCCAAATCAAAAAATGAACTCCCTCACCTGCAAACAACCCCTTCTTCGCGCCCTGTTCTTGAGTTTGGCGATGCTAGTTTTATCAGGCTGTGTCACCCGTGTGATGGTAACCAAAGGCCAGAAGTATCCGCTACTCTATGAAGAGCATCCTAACACGGTCGTGGTTCTGCCGCCGATCAACAACACGACGGCAGCCGATGCGAAAGAGTATTACTCCACCACCATCGCTCAGCCGCTCGCATTTTCTGGCTTTTACGTCGTGCCGATAGAACCAACCGCAGAAATCCTGAAAGGACAGGGACTCTACGACACTGAAATTCTGATGAATCAGCCGGTGGCCAAGTTTGCGGAATATTTTGGCGCGGATGCCGTCTTATATACAACGATCACAAAGTGGAATAAATCCTACGCCGTATTAGCCTCGACGTTGACTGTCTCGATTGACGCCAAACTAAAGTCTACGAAAAGCGAACGCACGCTATGGGAATATTCGGGCACACTCGTCGCTGACTTGTCCGCTAATAGCAATTCGGGGAATCCCCTCGTCGATCTTATTGTGAAGGCCGTCGTAACTTCGCTCAACACCGCCCTGGCTGACTATGTGCCATATGCTCAACTGGCGAACACCCAGATGCTGCAATCAATACCTGTGGGAAAATATCACCCGCGGCACGGTCAAGACCAAGCCGACCAGATCCAAGATCTTCGACTCGGCAAGGACTACAAGTAACTCGGTTTTATCGACAGCAACTGACTCGAGACAGACCAAGAAACATCCCAATCGGCGCATGAGTTCATACACTTGATCAGTATGAATTCTCTGCACCGCATTTTAGTTCGGAGACTGGCCCTGCTTTGGCCCGATGCGACGAAGCGTGATGGCTGTGGTTACTTAGGCTTAATGATGCAGTATCGGGCAGCAACTTACTTTGCCAAAACTGGAGATAGGCTACGCTATATGACATCAGTTTCTGCAACGAACCCGCTTCATTACCCGGAAATGAGTTCAAGTGCTGGCACCGATTGAGATGAAATGAAACCGACGCCAAGAGATTTTCTTAAGATGGTTCGGCAGGAAATCCCGATAATGTGGGAAAATTGTGAAAGCCCTATCGAAGATGCGTTTCTATGGGACTTTCATAAGGTTGTCGCCCCCGGCGTGCTGTTCCATCGCCAGTATCATTGCCGAACTCAAGGGAAAGACTACCGAGTTGATTTCGTTTTTATTGGACCATCGCCGAAACAGCAGATCGGTATCGAATGAGGTGGACCCCATCCGTTAGACAGATGGGAGGGTCGAGTTAGTTATGGTTGGA
>JAQSCO010000050.1 GCA_029945445.1 Lacunisphaera sp.
TGCTGGGGGTCAGCCAAAAGCGCGTGGCGCGCATCGAGTCAGCGCCTGACCGCACCAGCTTCGATCAGATTGCGAAACTGGTGGCGATCCTTGGCGGTCGGGTCGTCATTGAAGACACCGGTCCTTCCGGCCCCAAGAAACAAAAACCGGGCCGAGCCGGCTGGTAAGTATCCCCGTCCATGCCCAAATCCACGCACCTTGTTATTTGGATGAATGGCGCGCGCGTCGGCGTGTGGGCGCAGCCCCGCGCCGGCTCGCCTACATTCCAGTATGACTCCGCCTGGGTCTCCTCCGCGGCCGCCCGCGTGCTTTCGCTTTCCCTGCCGTTTACCCCCGGCAACGCACCCCACCGCGGCGAAACCGTCACCTACTTCTTCGACAATCTCCTGCCGGACAGCGACGGCATCCGCGCGCGGCTCCAGTCCAAATTCGCGACGGATTCCACGGGAGCCTTTGACCTGCTCACTGCGATCGGCCGGGATTGCGTGGGGGCGGTGCAACTGCTGCCGGAGGGCGCGCCCCCGCAGGGGTATGATCGGATCGAAGCCGAGCCCCTGGATGACGCCGGCGTAGAACAAGCCATTGGTGCGGCCCTCTCTGGTGGTCGCGTTCTTGGGCAGGCAGAAGAGGAGGAGTTTCGTATCTCCATTGCCGGGGCGCAGGAAAAGACGGCCCTGCTCTACTACCGCAACCGCTGGTGCCGGCCGAAAGGCTCCACCCCCACCACGCACATTCTGAAGCTGCCGCTCGGGCTGGTCGGTAACCTGCAGGCGGACATGCAGGACTCCGTCGAGAACGAATGGCTCTGCTCCCGCCTGATGCAGGCCTTCGACCTCGAGACTGCCCATTGCGAAATCGCGCATTTTGGAGAACGCAAGGTGCTCGTCGTGCAACGCTTCGACCGCGCTTGGGAAGAAGGCCGTTGGATCGCCCGCCTGCCGCAGGAGGATTTCTGCCAGGCGCTCGGCCAGCCTGCGCGGCTGAAATACGAGGCTGATGGCGGGCCCGGCATGAGCGCCATCCTGCGCGTGCTGGCCACGAGTTCCCGCGCGGAGCAAGACAAGCGGGCCTTCGCCAAAGCCCAGCTGGTGTTCTGGCTGCTCGCTGCCACGGATGGCCACGCCAAGAATTTCTCACTGTTTCACGAACGCGGCGGCACCTACCGGCTAACTCCTTTCTACGATGTGTTGTCGGCTTGGCCGATCATCGGCAACGGCCCGCGCCTGCTCCAATGGCAGAAAGCCAAACTGGCGATGGCGGTTCGCAGCCGCAACGCCCATTGGAAACTGAAAGACATCCTTCCGCGCCACTGGGATGCGGTGACTCGCCTCGCGGGCCTGGGTGATGCTGCGGACTTGATTGCTGAGGTGCTCCGTCAGACTCCCGCGGCCATAGCCGAAGTCAGCCGCCAACTGCCACGGGGCTTCCCCGCCCGTGTAAGCGAGCGGATATTTGCCGGCCTGCAAGAGCAGGCGCAGAGGCTCGCCAACGCTCCCTAAATCCCACCCATAGTCCCACCTGCCCCGATAACCGCCCTTCTGCCGTGCCGAGTCAAGGTGGAGGTGGAGCGAAGCGGAGCACTACCTTGACCGACGCGTATAATCGGGTGGCGGGCAGGGGGATTGGCTAAATTCAATAAGGTCGAGTAGCCCAAGTCGCCCCACCTCCCTGCGGAGAATCAAGCAGGGGCACTCCAAGCCCGATGAATCTCGGGAAGCGGGCTTTCGGACGCGAGTAAACGCCAGCGCTCAAGGATCGGTTCGGGGGGGCGTTGATTCTTAACCGCGCTCTTAAACAAAGCGTTGGCGAGCCCGGCAGCACTGGTCCGCAGCCCCATCAAGCGATAGGCTTCATTCCGTTCCGCCATGCCGCGCGCATGGTTGCGGTTCCATTGTTCCAAATCCGTAACGCCGGCCAGCACGTCAAGTGACCGAAGCAGCAAGCTGCGACTGTCAGCCGACATCACTTCCCCGAACTCTTCGATGACTTGAGCCAACCAATCGCAGGAGAGTTCCAAAGCTGGTTCCGCCCGCAAGGCCACCCGTTCGGCGAGCAGGTTTATCAACGATTGCGGGCAAGGCTCGCTGATAGTGCCAGCACGATGTGCCCGGAGCCATGAGCTCACCAGCCAGGAGCCGTCGTTTATGCCCTTGCGGGTATCAGAAAGCAGAAGCAGGCTGATCCGTTCCGTTGCCTCCACCGTCCCTGTCGCCTTTGCAGCAAGGAGGCCGAGGGTCGCGAGCGTGCCGTCGAAACCGTCCTTTTCCATCTGCTGCAACCAGGTTGATATTGTCGAGACCGCCTCCGGTTCATCCTTCAGCAACGGCAAAAGGCACTCCCCGGTCAGCGAGGCAAAGCTGCCGGCGAGCGCGCGTGCGGCTCCAGGCTCAAACGCAAATTGCCATTTCTTCGTCTGGTGAATTTCAGCCAAGGTGGAGGTGTTCAGCGGCCACCATTCGATTATCCCGTTAAGAATCCGGCGGCCTTCATCCTTGGTCAGTGATAATATCGCTGGTCTCCGGAAAAATACACCGCACGTTTGTCGCACTTCGTCCAAGTGCCTCCGCAAATCGGATAAGGCATCGGTTCGGATGCTTTTCCCATCGGTTTGGCGAAGCGCTGCAAAGTTTGAGAATGTCAGGCGAGCCCGCATGTTGATCTCAATACCATGCTGACCTGCGTCGGGCAATTCCAGCATCCCGCGCGCGGTGAATGTCCTCAGGTGCATCGGCAACCCAGACGCCGCATCCGTCCGGGCCCAAACCCCTGCGGAAAAGGTGGCCAGGTGCTCGGCACTCAGCCACCCCCTCTCCTTCATAAAAAGAAGCCGCGCTGCGGCTCGTCGAACGACTCCTTTGTCACCACTTCGCACATGCTGCGCTAATGTTTCCACCAGTGTTGTAGGGATATCGGGATGTTCCGCTGGCCAGTCATCGCGCTCATACATGGCATCCACCGGGTCCGGCCAACGACAGTTGTCGTCACTTCCAAACCGGCTCTCCGCCCAAACAGGCACGGCGAGCAAACGTGCGGCGGCGGCCGGCAATTTGACGACCGGCAAAGCAAACACCACCCGATTCAACAGCGAGCGAACCGGGTCGTCAAACGACCATGCTCCGGCCGCACGCTCTGAGCGCAGCCAAGCAAGGAGAAGTTCCAGCAACGAGTCCAGTTGCTCGGGTCGGAGCCGGAAAGCAATACGTGACAATAGCTCCAATCCGATTGCACCCATCTGGCAGACTACGTCGTCGTGGGCCGCACGGAAGTTGTCGGGAATCCGCGGGAGAACCTGTGTCGAAAGGCGGTGGAGCATGGTCCAGAGACCATCCACGCGCTCCATCGGCAAAAGCGCGGCGGTAGCGCGATCGAGGAAGTGCGACAGCGCTTCCTTGTAGTGGGTGCGAACGATCATGCCCGCCGCCCAAAATGGCGCGGTCGTTTGTAGCCATACCGCCGCCCGGGCCGCCTCGTGTGATAAATAGGACCGATTCCGGGAATGGAATGCACAGGGTGCGACTTCTACCAGGCGCAACACCGTGAAAGCTGGGATCATGTCATCCATGTTCAGACCCCAACTCGTGCGTCTCGAGATATTACTCCGGCCTGGGTCGAACTCCGGCTCCTCGGTCCGTTCTGCTTTCAAAGGCGGCTGCAGTTCTTTCAAGTCGGACTGCAGGCCATCTCTAATGTCATCAGGGCTACAGTTCCATCGCCTTAGCTCGGCGAGTCGGTCGCGAACTTCCTGATTTCGTATTCCTAAGTCCTCCCGCACCAGCTCCAGTAAGGTGATCAGCCATGCTTCCAGTGACAGTAGCTCCAAGGGAGACTGGAGGGCGCCTAAGCGAGAACGAAGAGCTTGGAGCACCGTAGAAGCTAGTTCGCGAGCAGCGTCGTTTTCTCCCAACTCGGCTTTAAGCGCAGCCAATCTTGCCCGTCCTGACAGCGTGTGGTCGTTGGCGAGCCAAAGTCGCATGGCCTTGTCCAATTGATTCAAGTCCAGCCTAGCCAGGGCCCAATAGGACAATTCCGCCCAAAGTTGTGCCCCGAGCTGCGGCCACACCGGAGTGAGCAGTTCTAGTCGCTTCATCCATAGCGCATGGACTTTCTCGTCCATGTCCTCACGTGCCAGTCGAACGACTGCCAAGGCCAGTTCCACCCAAGCATCAGCCATCTCGGGGCCAATGGCGTCATTGGGAAGCGGTTCGGCTTGCGGCAGGTCCAGAATGCCCGGGAAAAGATTGCAGCGCTCAAGCAGGGCCGCGATCTGTTGCGCCTCCGAGGTCCACATGGAGACGAGACAAAGATCGAGCCTCCAGACCAGTTCCCGAAGGAGCCGCAGCTGGGTCACCGGTGGCAATTGGCTGCATTCCTGAAAGACCCGTTGGCGCCAGTGTTCGGTGCCGTGCCAGATGCGCCGCCGCACAGTATCGGGTGCCACGAGCCACCCGGGATATTCGGCCCGCTGACGAGCCCAAACTTGCAGGACTTCGGCGAGTCTCTCGGGCGTGAGAGGTTGGTCATGTTTTGGCCAGATCTCCTGAAACGCGGTAAACCGTGGAACCGAAGGGCCCGCCGGCTGCAGAGTCGTTTCGTCCGGCGCACTGATGGGAGCCCACTCGACTGGGCGAGCGGGTTTGCCCTGGGCTAACACCTTCAGCAACCAGTCAGTGGCCGCAGCATGCCGGGCGTCCCGTTGGGGAAAGTCCCGGGAAGAAAAGAAAAAACCCAGATCAATAGGTATGATTCGCCGTTTGGCCAGCAGAGGGAGTTGCTCAGCTGTGAGATCGAGCACGCCACACAAATAGATGGGAGGGGCTTGCGGTCCGAGTTGATCCTGGACCCACCCAGTCCATTCGATAAAATTTGGATCCTTTCCCGAGAAACCAAGCAGAACGAGGGCGGTTTCCATCGCTGCCTGCCGCACTAGGTTCACAAACGGGGCCTGTTTCCGGGGATACTCCAGATAGTCATTCCGCGTGACAATGAACGGGCGTTGGCTGGGGAGCGTGCCATGCAATTTCACTATGCGGGGGGAAGCGCGCATCGGAAGATCCGCAGCTACGACTATCCGCTCGTATCGGCGCTCAAAAATATCGGTGCCCGCTCGCTCTAACAGCGTGTCGTAATTGGTCGTGAACACATCGGCCCAAGGCAACGCCAGCAACTTGCGGTGGGCATCTCCGGGACCATAGGCAGAATCCGGCATTGCCGCGATGATGGCATCATCGAGTGCCGACCGGCCGAACCGATCTTCATAGAGTTGGGCAACGTCCAATACCTCCGTTGTGTCGTCGTCGCGCAGTCGCAACGTATCGGCAAGATTCCGCCTCAAGTCAGACCAAAGGGGAAACTTTCCTGCGTGGAGAGCCAGAGACTCAGCCTGCCTGCTGAAACCGGCGCCGATCATCACTGACGCACGCCCAGCACTGGAATTGCGCCACAGTGCCGTGCGAATCTGCACCAAATGAGAAAAGAGGACGTCTTCGGGCGAATGCTGCTTGGTTAAACTAGGCGCGTCCATGGTGCAGGGGTAATCGAGAGATTACGCTCAGGTGGTGGGGCACGCGAGTGGAAATCCCCCTGTCTTGGGTCTCGGCAATTTAGTGAGAAGACCGAGATGCATGTTTAAGCGCTGGGTAAGATGATCAGATTCTACCGATTGGGATAGCCATCTCGAGGTGAAGCAACTTGCCCCTTGGTGGTGGCCTCAGTAATCTACAACTCAATGGCACACGGTCATTGGGATGAAATTGGGCAGAGCCTCTTGTTTGCGTTCCCTTTTGTGCCGCACGACAAGGCGCCAGCCGCCTGTGCATGGCTCCCGGATGAGAGCCTGGAGCACCAAGGACAAAACTATCAGAATGCCGAAACGCCCTTTCGGGATGAAATCCAGCGCTGTATTGAGAACCTCTGTCAAGGGATCGCCGGCGTTACGCCTTCACCCGAAGCTGCCTATTTTCTCGGACAGCGTGCCGCGACCGTCGAATATTTCGTGATGATGCTGGGCCTCCGGTCACACGATTCTATCCGCACCGCGTTTCTCTTGCCTCCTGATATGTCCCGACAAGATGCCGCCCGTTGGATGTTTATCGACTGGTGGGACTGTCATGGTCCATCCCTAGCCACCAAGCTCAGAATCTGTGACAAACACTGGGGCTTCTAGGTGAACCATTGGCGGCCCGGGCAACCGGGGGCGAGCGCACGCGAGCCGCGGGTTGCCCGGGCTGAACCGCCCACGGCAGGCCCAGCAGTCGGCCGGGGTTGGGGAGCGGGAACGGAGCGCAGCGGAGAGGACGCGAAACAACCCTGGCTGTCTGCGCCATGGCCTCACGACCGCTTAGGCAGGTGAGGCCTTTGGGAAGCGGGAGAGCTAATGCTCGTTCCCGGATGCCTATGCTAAATCGGCACCGACAAATAATTCAATCCTGGCCAATCATCACTCCCTCGCCACCACCGTGTCGTATAACCCGTAATGAGTGAGCCCCTCATGGCTCTCGATGCCTGTGTAATGCAGTGAGGCATCCTCATAACGCCGGAATGCGAATACGGCCTGATTCATCTGCTCGGTATTGAACACCTTGAGCCGCACGAGCAGGTGGAAATCCTTTACCGTCAGACCCGTGACCGTCTCGAACAAGCCTGACTCGATCTTGGTGATCACGTCCTGCAGCGTGTTCTCTCGAAAATCCGTCAGATACATGAAGGCCGGGATACGCGTCGCGAACTTGATGAGCTTTTCCTGAATCAGTTTCCGCTTGGACTTGTATTCCCTTTCCTCGTCCGTGAGTTGCTTCTGCTCCTTCTTCGACAGATCCTTTTCCTTCGCCTTGTTTTTGAGGCCTTTGACCAACTCGCTCTTGTTGATGATGGTTTCGATGACGTTGTCGCCGAGCGCGCGCCAGCCCTCGATACGCTCCACGGCGGCCAGCGCCTCGGGGTTGTCTAGGATACGCCGCAGGGTGTCGTTATCCACGTTCACGAGCAGTGCACTCTCCCACTTGCGCGCAAGCAACGTGGCCGAGGTTCCGGCCATCGCCATGTCGAGGATGCCCCCCGCATCAATCTGCATCATGTCCGCGCCGTCGTATGCTAACACCGGCAAGAACGAAACGAGGTTCTTGACCGCATTTTCGGGGTTCGACTCACCGGGTGAAAGACCGATCCCGTATTCGGACAGCTGCCGCAACGCGCGGGTGGGCGCGAAGTCGAACACGTAACAGACCGGCTTGAGGATTTCCTCCTCCTTCGGGTCGTCGCCGTGGGGGTTCTTGATGGACCACGGCGATTGCACGCGAAACGCCGCCTGGAAATAGGTCTCCGGTGACTTCAGGTTGCGCAGCATCAGAATCGACGACCACTGCGACACGGTTATACCGGTCGTGAGCTTTCCGCACGAGAGCGTGATGGTCTTGGTGTTAAAACCGCTGCCGATGGCCCGGCGCACGGGCGGCAGCGCTTCCAGCCCGATGCCCGCCGAGGCGCCGGCGGCGACGAGCGCGTCGTAGTCGTGCCAGAAGACGTTGTGCTTTTCGGCCAGTAGATTCGCCATCGCATGGCAGGTTGCGACATTGGGCAGGAACCAGAACGAGTGCTGGAGATACGGCAGCAGGCGCACGTCCGAATACGGAAACGGTGGCCGGGTGCCGGTCTTGAGATGTTCCACCGCCCGGGGGGCATATCCACCCCGGATGATGTCCAGCCACTTCTGCACATCGCTCTTGTGCTTGAACTGCGCCTTTTTCCCCTCGCCCGAGGCCTCGAAGAAGGCGTTCAGGTCAAACTCGTCGAACTCCCCGGCGCTCGCTATCGCCACCAATTCGTCTGGCATCTGGTAGGTGAGCAGTCGCATCTGCGGTAGCGCGCCGTAGGGGTTCCACTTGCCGGATTTCTTTTCCGCGAACTCTTCCTTGGCGCGCTGCTCGTCGGTGTAGGTCCAGTTGAAGATCGCTTCCTCAATAAACTCGCCTGTAGCCAGCGCCTTGAACGGCGTGCCGGACAGGTAGAGGTAGGCATTGGTCGTGATGGGCAGGAACTCGGTCTCCTGGGTCGAGAGTTCGCCGAGGTCTTCGTTTACGTCTTCCAAACCGGCGGCGTATTCCAGCTTGGTCTCCTTCTTGGCGACCTCCTCCTCCTCGCCCTCGAAGAGTTCCTTGGCTGTGTCGCGCCACGCGCCGAAGTGGTATTCGTCAAACACGACAAGATCCCACTTCACCTTGTGCAGCCATTCGTTCTTGGCCTTGATGTTCCCCACGGCATCGCGCCCCAGCATGTCCTGGAAGGAGCCGAAATAGACGAGCGGAGTCTTGAGGGAGACTTCGGTAGGATCGCGGTCGGAATGTCGGGAGAGGTATTGCCAGCCATCGAAGTCCGCGTGCGATTCGAGGTCCGTTTTCCACGCATCCGCCACAGCGGGCTTGAAGGTCAACACCAGCACGCGCTTGGTTCCCAGCTTCTTGGCGAGCTGGTAGGCGGTGAATGTTTTCCCGAAGCGCATCTTGGCGTTCCACAGAAAGCGCGGAACAGCTTTTCTCTTCTCTGCCCAGATCGAGTGGAAGTATTCGTAAGTTTTTTCGACCGCCTGCTCCTGTTCCTTCCGCATCGCGAAGGTCTGGGAGTGCGTGCCGGTAAACTTTTGCCCGGTGCGCAGCTCGGTGAGCACGGTCTTCACGTCCTTGAGCGTGCAGCGCATCCACTCCAGCTCTCGTTTCTCAAAACCTTTCTTGGCGAGGGCTGCTCGCACCTCGTGATCGGTGAAGGTCGTGCCGTCGTCGCGCACGGCCGACTCGTCGAGCTCTATCTTGTAGTTCTTGATCGCAGCGGTCTTCAGCTGCTCGGCTACGCGCTGCTTCACGTTGCGCGTGGTCTGGCCCACCTTGTGCAGACCCGCGTGCGCCTTATCCGCGATGGTGTAAGCGTAGATGCGCGGCCGGGCTTCCGGCTTGGGCACAAGGATTTCCTCGATGGTTTTACTCATCGTCACTAGCTTTCGGACGGATGCTGGCCTCGATGTGGGTGATGTCGTCCTTGCCCAGTCCGTATTTTTTATTAAGCGCCTCGTCAGTCCAAGTGCGATCCCACGTCTGTTGAGGAACCCAAGTGTAGGTTCCGCGCGCGGCGTCTTGGGTAATCTTTCGCAGCGACACCAGAAAGCGAAAGAAGCGGGTGTTGAGATAGCTTTGTAGGCTTTCCGCCTGCTTCTTTGTTGCCACGTAAAAAAACAGGTAGGTCTGTGTGCAAACCGAAGGGGATTCGGCGATGAAACTGGGGCCGAGGACCATCGCAGGCCGCGCGCCACGCTCGCCGTAGGCTTTTGAAATCATCACTTTCCATTTGTCGATGAGGTTCGGACTTTTAGTAACGTCCTTCCGGGCGATACCACCAACAAGCCGCTTGCCGCCGCGATTGTAATACAGCGCCACATCGTCTGGGGTTTTCTTTTGCCGGAAACCGTCGAAATTGGATGTCCAGCCGAACTCCTTATCCGCAGACAGGATTTCGATGATGGAAGGCTCGCCCACCTTGCGCACTTTCTTGAGAACGTTCAGCCCGCGGCTATCGCGCACCAGGATATCATATTCGTTCAGATCGCGCGCCATCGGCCCGACAGTTTCCTCGCCGCAAACCGTGGTGACTTCGCACGGTCCTGCGTTATCGCGATCCCGAAGGAAGTAGCAGATGCCGCCTTCGAAATCCACTCCTGGAAACACCGCATCCATGCGCTCGTAATCCACCAGTTTCCTGATGTGTCGGTCTTCGAGCATGGCTTTGCGGAACTCGCCAAGGCCGAGGCCCGCCGCCATCCAGCGCGAAGGAATAACCATCGAAAGATAACGCGGCTGGAGATTCTTGGCCTGCTCCACGAATTTATTGTAGATGGGAATGTCGCGTGTGCCTCCGTCGCTCGCCAACTGATACGGTGGATTCCCAATGATAACATCGAATTGCATGTTTCCTCCAAATATCTCGGCCAGCCGAGTCTTGATGTTGACTGTGTGAATGAACGCGTAGGCGTGAGTCTCCATGCCTTCAGCACGATCGAAAACAGATCGACCCGCGCCGCAGAATTGACACCTGTCCCCGTCCCACGTGTGCTTGATGCGCTTGAACCAGATGTTGCCCGCGTCGCCGGCAAAGGATTTGGCGATGGAATGCTTACCGTTGGCGTGTTTTGAGCAATAGACACTGCGCCGCGCCAGCAGGCTGGTAATTTGGGTGATGCCGATGCCGAACACCTGCTTCGTCAGGATGTAATTTACGCGCTTCTCCAGTTCCGGAATCTCTTTCTCCAGCCCCTTGATGAGGCGGCTGGTGATCTCCCGTAGAAACACGCCTGATTTTGTGCAGGGGTCCAGGAACTTCACCGTCTGGTCGGCCCAGATGTTCGCGCTGTTGTTGTTGGCGGCCCATGTCTCGGCGAGAGTGTCCAGCATCCTGTTCGCGAACTCAGGGGGTGTGAATACCTCGTCGTTTGAGAGGTTGGCGATACACGTCAGCACATCGGGGTTGCGGCTGCGCAAGGTAAAGCTGGCTTGGGCGCTCATGTTGCGGCCTCCGGTGCAAGGGCGGCGAGCTCACTCACCGTCATGGGCAGGTAGGTCAGTTTGGTTGGCGTGAAGATATCGTCCTTGCCGGCGTGGTCGAAGAGCGACCCCTCGGAGCTAAAGACAGATGAACCGATGAGGTTATCCAAGCGAAAATCGCGGCGCTGGAATTTGCCTTTTCCTAGATACCCCCACTCGGCAAAGGTGATCGGCAGGGCGTCGTGGGTGCGCATCGTCAATGCGTCGCCATGAATGAGGTTTTGCGAAAGCACGTAGAACGCGGCGCGATACAGGTCGTCCGACTGATCGAGCTTCAGATACTCGGCAAAAATCCTCAGCAGGTGCGCGCGGCACTCGGCGATGTTGTCGGGCAGCAGCTCGATGCCGTAGAGGCACATCATCGCGAGCAAAGCGTAGTGCCGCCGCTCGAAATCGGACTGGCCGTATTTGAGTTCCACCGCGGCAAGCTTGCGCCGCACGATTTGCACGAGGTAGTTGCCGCTCCCGCACGCCGACTCCAGGAAGCGCGAGTCAATGCGCTCGGTCTCATCCTTCACCAAGTCGAGCATCGCCTCGATCATCCACGCGGGTGTGAAGACCTCCCCGTGGTCGGCGACGCGCTGCTTTGATTTGACGAGGGTCATGGGAGCAATTGGAGCCAAGGAAACAGAAGGGGAAGAGGATAGCCCGTCTAATTCGCAAGGCACCATATTTTTGTATAGCGGGTAAGGCCACTCAGCGGATTACCATCCACGGGGCCAATGTCCTTCGGCAGCTTGCGCAGATGCTCATCCCACCGCGCCAGCCAATCGACCACGGCCGCGCGATGATGGCGTTTTTTGCCTTTTAATAGGTGGTGGAGCCAAGTGCGGTCGTTTCGGCCCAGCCATGTTCTTAGTGGCGGCTGAAGTAGGCGACTGCTGCGACGATTACCATACCGATCGCGAGGCTCGCGATACAGGGCCAGATGCGCTGGTCCCAATTGATACCCTTGACCCAACGCTGCGTCTCCAATGCGGCGGCCTTGTGGGCATGGGTGGCAGTTTCAAGGGACTGGATGAGCGCCTGCAACCGGGTCGAGCGCAGTTCAATGTCCTTCTCGAAGGCTTTGGTCACCCGTTCCAACGCCTGCACCGCCTGTTGTTCCCGAGTCTGCCATGTGCCGATGTTCTGTTCCAAAAGCTTTTGGTGGGCTGCAAACATGGCGCGTGTATCGGTGGTGGCGTTCGCCGTGGTGGTCTCATGCTTGCGGCATAGCTGGGTGAACTCCGTCAGGAGTTTTTCGCGCTCGACGGCCAGCGCCTCCGGCACCTGCCGGGAGAGGCAGGCGAACACGGCCATGCCCTCCGCGAGAACCAGTAGCGAATCACCCGGAGCCAGCGTCCGCAGATGCGCCACATACCGATAATACATCTCCCGCTGGTCGGCCGGCAGGTAGGCGCCGATGCGGTCATACACCGAATCCTGAAAGCGGGCCGGCCCGTTCATGGCAGAAGCAGGTGGCGGGCTGACTCCAGGGCGTTGTCGATTTGCCGGGCGTAGGCTTCTGCACGGATGCGCGCGGTGCCGCCGTGAAGGATCGGACCGCGCCGGGTGGCGTCGGCAGCCAGCGCTTGGGCGGCGGTGAGGCCGCGGTTGTCGAGCTCGGCCTGAATCTCGCGGGCGCGTGCCTTCAGTTCGATAACTGCCGGCTGCGCCTGGGCGAGGAATGCCCGACCGGGCTCCGTCCGCTCAAAATAGCCGAAGTCATCCCCGGCAACGTGGTTCTTGACGACCAGGTAGCGCACGCGATCACGCAGAGCCTCGGCCCATGAGAACAGCGACTCAACGCTGCTGGCGGCGCTGGTGATGGTGGCAACGGCCGTGAACCGGATACCATCGGCCGACGCCAAGCCCTCGAACATGGTGTCGAACCACTGGAAGGTGTCGCGACCGGAACCGGCCGCGAGATCGGCCAGCGCAACCGGCGAGTCGGCCGAGAGCGCCGCGTCAATGAACTGGTCCAGTCCGCGTTCGGTGCGGATGTCGAGTTTGCCGGCGGCCGGATAGTAGTGGCTGAGCGAACCACGCGTCTTGTTCTCGGTGTCACAGTCAAAGAGCGTCGCGGCAATGCCTCGAGCGGCGTAGAAGTCGGCGATGGCAGTGGCGACGGTTGTCTTGCCGACGCCGCCCTTGCCACCGCAAGAAAAGACAATGCGTTTGGATGGTTTGGTCATGGCGGGTCTTTCTCCAGGGGTTTGGCCGGGTCGTAGGAAAGCCAGTTGCTGCGGACACCGGCGCGCGGCACTGGCTGGGTGGGACGTGGAATGGCCGAATCCGCCGGGGTCCGGCCAGACTCCGGCAGGGCAAAGACCGGTCGCCGGCGCGCACGGACTTTCACGAATGAAAAGACGGTAGAGGTCGCGACGTGCAGGCCGAAGCGGGCGCGCAGCTCGGCCGCGATGCGCGGGTAACTCATGCGCTGGGCGCGGCACTCGCGGATGAATTCAAGGTGCGGGAGCAATTTTGACTGGAAGGGCCGTCCGGGCATCGGTGGGCGAAGTGATTCGAGCTGATTCGAAGATTTCAGACGGCGGGGCGCCCAAGTTCGAATGAACTTCGAACGAGGTTCGAATGAACCGGCCGGGCCGCAGACTGTCCGGCCCAACGCCAAAACGGCGTTAGGGATATTGCGTCTCTCTTCATTAGGTTTGGGTTTTTGCTGTCCTTTTTGATGGTTTCATTGGTCGTTTGATTCTTGAGGTTTGGTTAAGTGAATTTGGTAAGCAGTTTTTGTATATGGTTTGGATAGGGTGAGTATGGGTATTCATGTTCGTTCGATTGTTTGGGTGTGGTTGATTCAGTTGTTTTCGTGATTAGGCTTTGTCATCGGTTCGATGGTGATGCTGGCAATATGGGCATCCTCGTTCCGATGGAGCCCTTCGTATCGTTCTGGCCCCTCACTGAGGTGGAATCCTTCCCCCTGTTGGAGCTGCCATACGGCATTGCCCATCATCCGGCCGGTCACAGTGACCAGATGTTCGGTCAGCTGCAGGGTTAACTTCTCCCCGCGGCCGTCCTTCCGGTATTCGAACCGGTAAAGCCACGAGAGCGAAAACCCCATGGTGCTGGCGTCAGCCTGGGTGAAAATCAGCATGTTCCGACTCGCTTCGTATTGCTCACGACTCAACTGCGTCGTCGGTTTGGACTCGTGATCGGACTTGGGTGCTAGATCCATGAAGATAGAGCCTACATCCGCATGCCCGGCCGGACCGGAGGGGCCGACTTGCGGGGCGATTCAGATTCACTGGAGGAAACGCGGGAGCGCCGGACCTCGGCAACGGACTCCTTCGCGGGGCTTATCGGTCGCACCGGCGGAGTCAGCTCCACGGTCAAATCCACCGGAGGCACCACGGGAACGAACATTTGCCGCATCCGCTCAACCACGCGCCGGGCCCAATGGAGATGCTCCGTGCGTTCCGGTGTCCAAACATCGATCGCGGCGAGGCGCGATTGGTGGGTATTGGGCAGCGCGTCGAAAAGCGCGGCTTTGTCCGGCGTGTAACCGGTGGCTTGCTGCCGGGCACGCGAAAAAGCCACGTAGGTGCTCTTGGTGTCGAGCTTCGCGGCGCACACGATCACCTCGTCCGCCGTGCGGCCCTGGGCTTTGTGTGAAGTGACGGCGTAGCCGTGCGTGAGTGCCCGGAAGTCGGCCGGGATCTGCCGCTCGCGGCCTTGGGGATCGCGGGCCAGCCACGCGCCCGACGACTGTCGCGACTCGAGCGTGAGCACGTCACCATTGACGAGCCCGGCCGCCCGATGGTTCTGCCGGATGAGCGCTCGGTCGCCGGGTGCCAGTTCGATCTTGCGGGCCTGGGAGACGGTCCAGGCGCCGGAGTGCCGGGCTGGCGAAACAGTTTGCTCCTTACCTTCCGGGTCCCGGACCAGCAGTTCGCCGCGATTGACGGCGATAACCTCCAGCGTGCGGCCGTGAGGCAGACCCGCTTCGCGAACCGCCCGGTGGAGCGTGAGCAGATGACCTGGCTGGTAACTGGCCGCTTTGGCCGCCTGCGCCTTGGTCCAGCTGAGCGGCTCGGCGACAGTGACGGTCATGCCCTTACCAAGGAGGCCGCTGGCCTTGAGCCCACGGCGAACCTCATCGGTTAACCGGTGAATTTCTTCCCAAGTGGGAGCAACCAGCACTGTCTCGCGCTTCTGCGCCACATTGCCGACGTAGTGCTCGGCGGCACGCTTGATGTAATCGCCCTTGGCCTCGTGCAACCAACCGAGTCGGTCGATCGCCTGCAGCCCGTCATGCGCCCGGCCCTGCGCCATGAGTTTGATGGCCGCGCGATACTCCGGGTGCTTCTGCCGGCGGATGTCGGTCAACTCGAACGTTCGCAGCCGCGAGTGCCGTTCGAGGACGGACAGAAAATCACCCGCCTCGACGCCGGAATGCTGCTTCGTGTCGCCCACGAGGATGAGCCGCAGGTTGTGGTCGCTCACGCGCTCCAGCAGGGTGGCGCCCTGCCGGGTGCCGGCGATGCCGGCCTCGTCCACGATGAGCGTCATGCCCCGGCCCAGCTCACCATACTTCGCCGTTTTGGACTTCAGTAAAAAATCCTCCAGCGTAGTGGCGGTCGCAAACCCGAGCGCCCGCAGCTCTTGTGCGGCGGAGGTCGTAGGGGCACACGCGATGACGTCCCGGTTCATTTCCCGCAAGCCGCGCTGCAATTCCTGCAAAGTCGTGGTCTTGCCCGTGCCGGCCACGCCACGCAGCGCGCACACGGTGTCGGTCGAGGTAAGGAGGGACTTTACCACTCGGCATTGGTCCGGGGAAAGCCGGGGGTCCGGCTCGAATCGCTGCGACCAGAACGGCATGCCTCGGTCCAGGCCGGCGTTTACGATCCGGATGGATTCCAATTCCTGCCGCAACCCTTCCCGGGTGCCATAAGGTGCAGAGAGGCCATCGGCCTGACGTTTCAGCGGCACGCAATCGGTCGCCTTGCCTTCAGCCAACGCCTCCTTGAGCCGGTCGAGCGAGACCGTTCCCAAGCCCTGGTTCAACGCCTCGGCGAGGATATCGTGACCATGCTGCACGCTGGTGCGCTCAAACAAGTGGTCGCGCGCCTGTTTCAGGCAGGTGGCTTCCGTGGGCGCTACGCCCGTGACCGGATCGCGGCGACGGGCATGGGCGACGAACTGGTCGAGTTCCCGGGCGCGGTCGGGGGCAAACTCGGCGCGCTGCCGCTGGCGCACCTCGGCGGTGGTGATTTCCGCGAGTTCCGGATCGCGCGTGGCGGTGGTCATCGCATGAACCTCGCGCGTGGTCGGCTCGCGGCCGAATTTCTTCTCGAAAGCGGCGATTTCTTGCTCGATTTGGGCCCGGCGTTTAGACGCTTGGGCGCGTTCCTCGGGCGTAATGCCGGTAATTTCAAAACCTTCGATGGCACCCCGGATGTTTCTCGTGGTTTCGATCTCGTAACCGGCGGCGAGCACCCGTCGGGCAAGTTCGTTCTGGTAAACCTTCCCCGCATAACGGATGGCGGCGAGCATCTGGCGTTCGGTAAGTGCGAACCACCGACCGGCCCCGGCATCGTAAGTGGCGTTGGCCGTGACCAAGTGGGTGTGCAGCTGCGCATCGAGGGCCCGGGAAGCGTCATGCTCGAAGCGCGCGGCACAGAGGTTGCCAGTCACACTGGTTTGCTCCGACCAGGCCGCCGCGCCCGCACGGACCCGGCGGGCCGCGAACCGTTCCAATTCGGCGAACGCTACGGTTACCGCCTCCTGGTGCGCGGTGCGTAACCGCTCATCGCCGAAGGTCACCGCGAGCATCGAAACGCTTTTGGGCGCCGAGCACTGGAAGTCGAGAAACACTATCCGGTCGGTGCCCGTCCTAGCCGTCAGTCGGCGGCCGGTCAGGGGATGTTCGTTCTGCCGCAGGCGCTCAAACGCCTCATCTTTCGCCCCGATGCTCCGCCACGCTAACCCCAGCCGCTCCGCGGCCTGACCGACCCACTCACCCGTGACGGATTCCTTCTTCGAATAATAGTCGTTCGCCGTGAGATGTTTTCCCAGATAAGTGGAGCCGTTCCGAATCTTCGCCATGGTAAACATGCGCTAGTTGCGCCCATGGAGCGGCGACATCACCCGCCGGTGACGGGCCAGGGCTCCGCCCGGTTGCTGCGCGAATTCTCCCGCCTCGGCTCGGCGGACGAATTCCGCTCGCTGATTGGCTGTCAGGTAGTGCCGGCCGGCGATATTCACCGTGCTCAGCCACCCCCGTTTCCGCCATTGCCATGCCGTGCTGGGATTGATGCCCACGTCCGCGATCCACTTGTCGAGGGCGACAGGTGGTGCGTCAGTGTAGGTGGGCGGGGCCGGAGTCTCCATGCTGGAAACATACGTTAGCATGTTATTACATGTTGTCAATTTGAGCCGCCTTGTTTTGCTGTCAAACAACGCAAAACGCGCTCTTCCCATGAAAAACAAGAAGCCCATCGCTCCCGACCGGGTTGGCCTGAGTCTCCACAAGCACCTAGTGCCGCATGTCCTCGAAAAAGCCCCGGTGCTGGACATGAATCCAAACGAGTTCGTCAACGCCTGCGTTGAGCAATGCGTCGAAGGCATGCTCGCCGAGAAAGACGCGGGGCCGGGGTGTCCGCCGATCGTCTACAACTATCGCCTGCGAACGGCCGTGGATCCCCAACCCATCTCGCAACGCTTCAACGTCGCCGAGTATGCCCTGCTACGCGGCCTTGATGAGGTGCTCTACGATTTGAACCTGGCCAAGGAGTGCGTGCTGACCGGGAAGACGACGAGCGCCATCCTGAGCCCGGCGATTCTCGAATTGCTCCAGCAATATCGCGAGAAACGCTCACATCTGATCGCGCAAGCCCAACTGTTCGGCAAGGGCCCAGTCTATCCTGCGCCGCAATTGGGCATTTAGTGCATTACACTTGCCACCGGTTTTTTCTTCGCGTGGCATGACACAACGTCGCCCGGGTGGCGGAATTGGCAGACGCTGCAGACTCAAAATCTGCCGATCGCAAGATCATGTGGGTTCGACCCCCACCCCGGGCACCAGCAATAATAAATATGCCATTTGAGGTTTACTCGTGAGCGACCTGGCAAGCAACTTGACCGGCAAAACCATCAAAGGATGGAAATTGGAACGTAAACTCTCCATCCGCGGCGGGTTTTCGTCGGCTTACGCCGTGACCAACGAGGAAGGAACCCCCGCATTCATGAAGGCGGTCAATGTCGGCTACGCAGCGCAGTCGATGCAGTTCACCGGCAGCCGGGTAGATTTTATGAGCTTCCTGCTTGAGGAATTCAAACACGAGCGCGATCTGCTCGAACTCTGTGGTGATGCCCGTCTTGACCGCGTGGTGGTCGCCTTGGACAGCGGGGAGTATTCCGAAGCCAGCTCACCCTATTTCGTGCCGTTCCTGGTCTTCGAATTCTGCAAGGACGGTGATGTGCGCCGCCATCCCCGGCTCAAGCAACCGGATCTCGCGTGGCGGCTAAAGGTCTTTCACGGCATCTGCATCGGCGTGTCCCAACTTCACTCTCGCAGCATTGTGCACGAAGATCTGAAGCCGGCGAACGTGCTAGTCTTCGGCGATGATTTTTCGAAGATTTCCGACCTCGGCTTCTCCGTCCGCGACGACAAGTCCGCGCGGAGCACGGCCGCCGGCCCGCGTGGTGACCTCGACTTTGCTCCGCCGGAATTGCTCTATGGGCACTACGATCCAGACTGGAATGTTCGGCACAAGGGAGCTGATCTGTTCATGCTGGGCGGCCTCCTCGCGTTTCTCGTCGCCGACGTGCACTTGGTGGGTCTGATCCTTGGCAAGCTGCCTCCGGCCCATCACCCCAAGGTATGGCGCGGCGGTTACCCGGCAGCACTGCCGGCTGTGCGCAGTGCCATATTTGACACCATCGGTGACATCACCCGTTCGTTGCCGGTCGAAATCCAGGCGGATGTCAGGGAGATGCTCCTGTGGCTGTGCGACGCGGAGCCGGCTAAGCGTGGGCACCCGAAAACGGCCTTGTCCACGTTCGGCGACCCGCACTCGCTTGAGCGAATCATTTCCATCGCGGACCGGATCGCCAAACAAGCGCGACGTATTCGGTGAATGCCGCAGATCATGACAAGCGGGTGGTCCTGCCGCGTTGGCTCCCGTTTCGGCAAGCCGCCGGGCAACGCGAAGCTTCGGTCTTCGGGGCCACTCGGGTAGCCGTAGATTTCGGTCCGACGGAGCAAGCGCTATTGGAGTCCGTTGAAGCCCATCGCGCCGTTCCCTCCCCGTATTTGGCGGTCGAACTCATGGGTTCGGCCCAGGTCTTAGGGCATACCGCCATTGCCCGGGAAATGGCCGAACAGGTATTGGCACAATCGTTCCTCGGTCCCGTCGTCCAAGAACAGGCCCGCGCCATCCTCGGCCAGTCGGTTTCATTGGTAGCGGGCAACGAACGCGAGCAGATCAAGCAAACCAAGTCGCGCGTCAGGACGTGTCCACAGGATTCATTGGCGTGGATGGATCAGGCCCGGCTCTACACGGTGCTAGGCAACTATGAAAAGGCCCGTGGGTCAGTTCTTGCGGCCTTGCATTTGGCGCCGGGCGATCGCTTTGTGGTCCGCGCCGCTGTCCGTTTCTTCGTGCATTTCGGACAATGGGACGAGGCGTTGCGTCACGCACAACGTGGCTACGCGTTGAATCCTGACCCGTTGATCTTCGGTCCTCTCCTGAGCGTGGCGTCCCGTCTCGGCAAGCTGCCCTCGCGTCTGAAGCCGCTGATGCAAAATGCAGTGAATGCCCCCGAGCCGTTTCTACATTCGGAAACGTTGGAGGCCTTCGGCACCTTAGAATTGATGTCCGGCGCGGAGCAACGCGCCAAACCATTCTTCCGCCGGGCGTGGCGGGACCCGACGCAATCGGTGGTAGGACACAGCCAGTGGATTTTACGCGAGCATTTACCGGCGCTCGCGCATGAGCAGAAGATCAATTTCTGGTCGAGCAAGGAGGCGGTGAGCTGGCTTCGGTATAGCATGCTCGATTTCTCCCGGACCGTAATTGATGCCAACGCCTGGGCTTTGGAAGAACCCTACTCGCGTGCGCCGCACATCCTCGGCTCGATGGCGGCGTGCATAGAAGGTGACTTCGGCGAGGCGGTCGCCATGGCCAAACGAGGGCTGCTCGCCAATCCACGCGACGAAATCCTCCAGAATAATCTGGCCTTTGCCTATCTGCGCGACGGGAAGGTCGCAGAGGGGGTCGAGGCGTTCGTCCCGCTGAAGGCGAAACTGGACGACAAGTCGCAAGTTGCTACGGTTGCCACCTACGGACTTCTACTCATGTGCCAAGGCGATCGAGAGGGCGGAGCCCGATACTACGGCGAAGCCATTAATCGCGCCTTGGAGCAAAACAATCGCCGTCTCGCCGTTCGGGCGACGCTCAATTATCTGATTTCGACTTTGGACACCGCCAAGACTCTCGACCCCTCACTGCTCAAGTCGGCACAGGTCGCCTTAGGCGAAATGCAAGACCCGGGATGTTTTGGTGCAGCTTCGGTGATCGTGCGCAAGCTAACCAAATCCGATTTGCGCGGTTCGGACGCATTGAGCACAGCGGCGCGGGAGTTTTGCAGCTCAGTCCAGCGGGACCGGGAGAAATTTGAGGGGTCGGTCATGGCGAATCTGCTCGCAGCCGCGCCGAAGCCGGTTGAGCCGACGCCGAAGTAATTTTTGTTAGGTGCGCAGTTGATTGGTCCTATACAGGGATGCGGCGAAAGCGTGTTTCAGGCAAATAATCCAAAGTCTGAACCGGGTGGCAGCAATTGAGGAACGGCAATGCAGCGCTGACCGCACTGGTAGCTCAAACCCTGTGCTACAGATTTGTGCTACATTTGGAGCACAAAATGGAGTGATCGGAAGGTCACGAATTTACGTCGTAATAAGGGTCATTTCTCCTCTGAAATCGGACTTCGAATGACTTCGAAAATCGAGGCCGAAAAATGCTGCTTGCTTCAATTTTGAGTCCACTGCGTCTGCCAATTCCGCCACCCGGGCAATGAGCGAGGCGCG
>JAQSCO010000051.1 GCA_029945445.1 Lacunisphaera sp.
CTCCGCCAGCTTCGCTCGCCGCGGCAGCGGCACGAAGACTGTCGCGGCGAAGCCCACGTCCAGCGGGCTTAGACGAGCCGGCACGCAAAGGAGCGAGCTACGACTTGGCAAGCCATTCAGGGAGGGGGATTTCAACCCCGCTTTTCGGTATTTTTCGCGTCCGCTTAATGATGACGCACATCGGCGCTCATATTGCACGCGTTCCGAGCAAAAGCTCCTTGCGTGGGTTAGTCCGGATGGTAGCTTGCCTTGATTTTTTTACTAAATGGTCACCGCCAACACCGAGCTCGCCTATAACAGTAAAATCGAGGGCGACGTCATTGTCACCCGGGCCGACGCCGCCATCAATTGGATCCGCACGAACTCGATGTGGCCGATGCCCATGGGCCTGGCCTGCTGCGCCATCGAGCTGATGGCGACGGCCTCGAGCCGGTTCGACATCTCGCGCTTCGGCGCCGAGGTCATGCGCTTCTCGCCCCGCCAGTCCGACTGCATGATCGTGGCCGGCACCGTCACTTACAAGATGGCTCCCGTGGTCCGCCGCATCTACGACCAGATGGCCGCGCCCAAGTGGGTCATCGCCATGGGCGCCTGCGCCAGCTCGGGCGGCATGTATCGCAGCTACGCGACCTTGCAGGGCGTGGACCGCATCATTCCCGTCGATGTCTATGTCAGCGGCTGCCCGCCGCGCCCCGAAGCCTTGCTGGACGCGCTGATGAAGCTCCAGGCCAAGGTCAAACGCGAGCCCTCGGCCTCCAAACTGCTCAGCGCCTGACCCGCCGCCCACCGCGCATGACCACCGACGTCGACCTTCCGACCGCCGTTAGCCAGAAATTTCCCTCGGCCACGCCGCGCGCGAGCCTGGATTGCCCAGCGTTCAACGTGCCGCCGGGCGAAATCCTCGCCGTGCTGGCGCACCTGCGCGACGCCCAGGGCTACGATTTCCTGATGGACCTGACCGCGATCGACTGGACCGCGGAGCAAGCCCCGCGCTTCACCGTTGTGTGGCACCTCTATTCGAGCACGAAGCACACCTACGTCCGCCTCGCCGCCGACTGCGTGGACGCCGCCGCGCCTGCGATGCCCAGCTCGACCGGCCTGTGGCCCGGCGCCGACTGGCTGGAGCGCGAAACCTACGACATGTTCGGCATCAAGTTCGACGGCCATCCCGACCTGCGCCGCATCCTGATGTGGGACGGCTACCCGTATTTCCCGCTGCGCAAGGAGTTCCCGCTCGCCGGCCTGCCCGCGGACCTGCCCGACGCCGAGGTCGCGGCCGAGACCAAGGCCGGCCTCATCGCCGCGCCGATGGCCGGCGGCCCGTTCGTCGCCACCCCGGGTGGGCCGATGGGCGACGCCGAGCCCCGCGCCAAAGACGAGGCGTGGAACGAGCAGACGGAGAAACCCGAATAACCGCATGGCCGCCGACTTTTCCTTCCCCGACACCGCCGCGAAGACGGCCGCGAATCTCCCGCAGGAATTCGATCCCGAGAAGATGTCCCTCTCGATGGGCCCGTCGCATCCGTCCACCCACGGCGTGCTGCGCATCCAGTTCGAGCTCGACGGCGAGATCGTGACGAAGGCCGACCCGGTCATCGGCTACCTGCACCGCGGCGACGAGAAGATCGCGGAGAACATGACCTACAACCAGTTCGTGCCCTACACGGACCGGCTGGACTACATCGCGCCGCTCGCGAACAACATGGCCTACGCCATTGCGGTCGAGCGGCTCGCGCAGCTCGAGGTGCCGGCGCGCTGCCAGGCCATCCGCGTGCTCACCGCGGAGATGGCGCGCGTCTCGTCGCACCTGATGGGCCTCGGCGCCTACGGCATCGATGTCGGCGCGTGGACGGTGTTCATGTATTGCTTCGAGGAGCGCGAGAAACTCTACAAGCTCTTCGAGGAGCTGACCGGCGCGCGCTTCACCACCAGCTACACCCGCATCGGCGGCTTGCAGCGCGACGTGCCGGAAGGGTGGGTGCAGCAGGTCGACGCGTTCTGCGACCAGTTCCTGCCGATCCTCGACGAGATTCTCTCGCTGCTCTCGCGCAACAAGATCTTCCTCGACCGCACCGTCGACATCGGCGTCATCTCGCGGGCCGACGCCATCGCCTACGGCCTGAGCGGCCCGAACCTCCGCGGCTCCGGCGTGGCGAACGATCTGCGCAAGGACCGGCCGTATTCCGGCTACGAGCAATACGAGTTCGACGTGCCGGTCGGCGCGAAGGGCGACTGCTACGACCGCTACCTTTGCCGCGGCCAGGAGATGATGCAGTCCGTCAAGATCATCAAGCAGGTCGTGAAGAATTTTCCCGGCGGCGACTGGTATGCGAAGGACGCGCGCAAGATCTTCGCCCCGCCGAAGGACAAGATCCTCACGTCAATGGAGGAGCTCATCAACAACTTCATGATCGTGACCGAGGGCCCGCAGATGCCGGCCGGCGAGGTCTACTTCGAGGCCGAGAACCCGAAGGGCGTGCTGGGCTTCTACATCGTGAGCAAGGGCGGCGGCGTGCCCTACCGCCTGAAGATCCGCAGCCCCTCGTTCTGCAATTTGTCCCTCCTCCCCAAACTCTGCGTCGGCAACCTCGTGTCCGACGTTGTCTCCATCCTTGGCTCGCTCGACTTCGTCATGGGCGAGTGCGACCGTTGATTTCCCGCGTCGATGAACCTGAAACCCGCCACCCTGAAGCAGATCGACGAGGTCATCACCCATTATCCGGTGAAACGCAGCGCCACGCTGCCGCTGCTGCACCTGGTTCAGGAGGACGCCGGCTGGATCTCGACCGAGGCCATCGAGTGGGTCGCGGCGAAACTCGAACTGCCGCCGATCAACATCTATGAGGTCGTCACGTTCTACCCGATGTTCCGGCAGAAGCCGATCGGCCGCCGCCACATCAAGGTCTGCCGCACGCTCTCCTGCGCGCTGACCGGCGGCTACAAGGTCTGCGAGCAGTTCCAGCAGGAGTTCGGCTGCCGCCCGGGCGAGGTCTCCGCCGACGGCGAGGTGACCATCGAATTTGTCGAGTGCCTCGCGAGTTGCGGGTCCGGCCCGGTCGTCCTGATCGATGACGACCTGCACGAACGCGTCGATGCCGCCAAGGTGAAGGCCTTGAGCGACCAGATCAAAACCGCGGCCCAAGGCCGTCCGGCCACATGAAAAAATATCGCCTGCTCCAGATTCCCCCCATCCGCTTCGGCATCGTGCTCGGCCTGATCAACGGCGTCGTCGGCATGATCGTCGCGCCGCTCTTCCTCATCACGCTGGGCATCGCCTTCACCGCCGAGCAGACGGGACACGCACCGGGTTTCTTCCCGGCCGTGCCGTGGTTCCTCGCCGGGGGCCTGGCGGTGTTCACGCCCGTCATCAACCTTCTCGGCGGCTTCCTCGCCGGCGTGCTCATCGCCATGGTCTACAACTTCGCCGCCCGCTGGACCGGCGGCATCGAGATCGTCCTCGACGAAAAGCACTGAACCTCGTCGCCCAAGCGAAAACCGAGAAGCCAAAACTGAAAACCTCCCGATGCCCGCTCCCGTCCAACGCCGCCTGATCTTCGCTCACATCGACGAGCCGGGCTACACCAATGACCTCCCGTGCTACCTGCAGCACGGCGGCTACGCGGTCATGAAGAAGGCGTTGGCCCGCAAGCCCGAGGAACTGATCGACGAGGTGAAGAAGTCCGGCCTGCGCGGCCGCGGGGGCGCGGGCTTTTCCTGCGGCCTCAAGTGGACGCTGGTCGATCGCAAGAGCGGCAAGCCGATCTATCTCATCGTCAACGCCGACGAGTCCGAGCCCGGCACCTTCAAGGATCGCTACATCATCCACCAGGACCCGCACCAGCTGATCGAGGGCACGATGATCTCCTGTTTCGCGAACAACGTGAAGCAGGCCTACATCTACATCCGCGGCGAGATGCCGCACGGCGCCCGCATTTTGGAGAAGGCCATCCAGGAGGCCCGCGCCGCCAACCTCGTCGGGAAAAACATCCTCGGCTCGAATTACTCCTGCGACCTTTTCGTCCACCGCGGCGCCGGCGCCTACATCTGCGGCGAGGAGACCGGCCTGATCGAGTCGCTCGAGGGCAAGCGCGCCAACCCGCGCATCAAGCCGCCGTATTTTCCCGCCGTGCTCGGCCTTTACCAGTGCCCGACGATCGTCAACAACGTGGAGACGCTCTGCCACGTGAAGCACATCGTCGACATGGGCGGCGAGGCCTACACGAAGATCGGCACGCCGAACAACACCGGCACGCGCATCTTCTGCGTCTCGGGCCACGTGCAGCGGCCGGGCTACTACGAGTTCGAGGCCGGCCGGATCACGATGGGCCAGCTGCTCAACGAGGTTTGCGGCGGCCCGCGGCCCGGGCGCACGTTCAAGGCCGTCATTCCCGGCGGCTCGTCGGCCAAGATCATGCGCTTCGGCGAGCGCTACAAGGGCAAGCGCAAGGTCGGCGCGGAGCTGGTCGACTACGACTGGGGTGTCGAGGACGTCCCGATGGATTTCGATTCGCTCGGCATGATCGGCACGATGGGCGGCTCCGGTGGCGTCATCGTGATGGACGACTCGGTCAACATGGTCGAGGCGCTGGCCAACATCAACGCGTTCTACTCGCACGAGAGCTGCGGCCAGTGCACGCCCTGCCGCGAGGGTTCGCTGTGGATGAAGAAGATCACCTCGCGCATGGTCCACGGCGAGGCGCGCGAGCAGGACGCCGCGCTGCTCAAGAATGTCGCCGACCAGATCCCCGGCCGCACCATCTGCGCGTTCGGCGAGGCCTGCTCGTGGCCGACGCAGAGCTTCCTCGCGAAGTTCGGCGACGAGTTCAAGGGCTACGCCGAGGCGAAGAAGACCAAGCCCGCCGCGATGCCGCTCATCTGAAATTGCCCGCGAATCACGCTAATGCACACGAATCAAACCCACGCTTTTCTTTATTCGCGTTTATTCGCGTGATTCGCGGGCCAAAAGTATTCTTCTGATGATTTCCGCTCCCAAACCCGACCTCGTGACCGTCAACATTGACGGCCGGGAAATCGCCGTGCCGAAGGGCACGAACGTGATCGAGGCCGCCAAGCTCCTGGGCGTGGAAATCCCGCATTACTGCTACCACCCGAAGCTGACCGTCGCGGGCAACTGCCGGATGTGCCTCATCGAAATGGGCCTGCCGGCCGTCGATCCCGCCACCAAGGCGCCGATCATGGACCCGGCCACCGGCAAGCAGAGGGTCAACTGGATGCCGCGCCCACAGATTGGCTGCGGCACCAACGCCTCGCCGGGCCTCCACATCCGCACGAACTCCCCGCTGGTGAAGGATTGCCGCGAGGGGGTGACGGAGATGCTGCTCATCAACCACCCGCTCGACTGCCCGATCTGCGACCAGGCCGGCGAATGCATGCTGCAGGAGCACTCGACCGCCTACGGCCGCGGCTACTCGCGCTTCGTCGAGCAGAAGAACGTGAAGCCGAAGAAGACCGAGCTCGGCCCGCGCGTCACGCTCGACGACGAGCGCTGCATCCTCTGCTCGCGCTGCATCCGCTTCTCGAAGGAGATCGCGAAGGACGACGTCCTCGGCTTCATCGACCGCGGCAGCTACAGCACGCTCACGTGCTATCCGGGCCGGAAGCTCGAGAACAATTACTCGCTCAACACCGTCGACATCTGCCCGGTCGGCGCGCTCACCTCGACCGACTTCCGCTTCAAGATGCGCGTCTGGTTCCTGAAGGAGACGCCGGGCATCGACCCCGAATCCTCCGTCGGCGCGAACACCACGGTTTCCAGCCGCGAGGGCGTCCTCTACCGCATCACCCCGCGCCGCAACGACGAGGTGAACGACACGTGGATGACCGACTCCGGCCGCGCGCTCTACAAGTCGGTGAAGGCCGGCAACCGCCTGCTTACTCCGACCATCAACGGCGCGGCGACTGGCGCCGATATGGCGCTCAAGGCCGTGCGCGATCTTTTCACCGCCGGTTCCGTGGCCGTCGTCGGTTCGGGCCGCAGTTCCGTCGAGGAGCAGTTCCTGACCAGGAAGCTCGCCGACGCGCTCAAGGTTTCCGTCTCGCTCGTCAGCCGGGTGGGGGAGGGCGACCAGCTGCTGCTCTCCGCCGACCGCAACCCGAATGTCCGCGGCGCGCTCGTCACCGGCCTGATCTCCGCGCTGCCTGCGCGGAAACTCACCGCGCTCGCGGCCGACATCGACGCCGGCAAGGTGAAGACCGTCCTGACCGTCGGCGAGGATCTCACGGCCGCCGGCCTGAGCGCCGCGCAGCTCGCGAAGGTTTCCGTGATCTACCTCGGCACGCACTCCAATGCCACGAGCGAGGCCGCCAAGGTCGTCTTCCCGACTCTCACTGTCTTCGAGAAGTCCGGCACGTTCGTGAACCAGCAGTTCCGGATCCAGAAATTTGCCAAGGCCGTGCCCGGCCCGGCGGATGTCTCCGACGATCTCATCACGCTGGCCGAGCTCGTGGCGGCGGCGGGTGGCGGCATCATTCCGTTCGAACTCGGCGCGCTGTGGGCCGCCATCGCCGCCGAGGTGAAGCCGCTCGCGACCGTCACCTACGCCAATCTGCCCGCCACCGGCCTGCTGCTCGACGCGACGCCGTGGGCCGCGCTGCCCTTCATCGAGGGCGAGACGCTCCACTACCAACCCGCCGGGCCCGCGGGGGCCACCGCCTGAGATGATTTACGACATGCCATTTCCGCAGGTAGGGGCCGTTGCCCCCAACGGCCCGAGGACGCTTGAGGGCAAGCGCCCCTACCGGATTGCTGCGGCAACGTGCGAAACCAACTGTAGGGCCGCCGCTTGTCGGCGGGCCGGGAGCGAGGCATGGCGTCAAGCGCCAGCCCTACAAGGTCTGCAGCCATGAACGCCGTCGTCAATCTCTGGGAGGGCCTCCATCCGCTCGTGCAGATGCTCATCAAGGGCCTCTGCGTGATCGGCGTGCTGTTCCCCATTGGCGGCGCGTGCTCGCTGGTCGAGCGCAAGGTCTCCGCCGCGATGCAGGGCCGGCCCGGCCCGAACCGCGCCATGCCGTTCTGGTTCGCGTGGGTGCCTATCCTCGGCCCGGCTTTGCAGCGGCTCGGCGTGTTCCACCTGATGGCCGATGGCCTCAAGATGTTCCTCAAGGAGGACCCGCTGCCGGGCCACGTGAACAAGGTTTATTTCCTGCTCGCGCCCGTGCTCGGCATGATCCCGGCGCTGACGACCGTCACCGTCGTGCCGTTCGGCGCCTACCTCGACGCGGCCGGGCACCTCGTGCCGCTCGGCCTCGCCAACCTCGACGTCGGCATCCTCGCGGTCTTCGCCGTGTCGTCGCTCGGTGTCTACTCGCTGATCATCGCCGGCTGGTCGTCGAACTCCAAGTATCCCTTCCTCGGCGGTGTGCGCGCCTCGGCCCAGCTCATCTCCTACGAGCTCTCGATGACGCTCTCCGTGCTGCCGGTTTTTCTTTGGATCAACGCCCCGGGCGGCGAGGGCACGCTCAGCCTCTTCAAGGTCGTGCAGGCCCAGTCCGGCTCGTGGCACGGCTTCAACCTGGCGAGCGCGCACGGCCTCTGGGGCATCATCTACCTGCCGGTCTCGGCACTGGTGTTCCTCGTCGCGCTGTTCGCCGAGACGAACCGCCTGCCGTTCGACATGGCCGAGGGCGAGGCCGACCTCGTCGGCGGCTTCCACACCGAATACGGCTCGATGAAGTGGGGCCTGTTCTTCGTGGCCGAGTATTCAAACATGATGATCGGCTCCGGCGTGTTCATTCTCCTTTTCCTCGGCGGCTGGAACCCGCTGCCGTGGGTGCCGCTGGCCGACCTCGCGCACTGGCTGCACCTCGGGCACCAGCCGATCCTGCTCGGCGCGCTATCCATCGTCATCTTCCTCGGCAAGGTGCTGGCCTTCATCTTCCTCTTCATGCTGGTGCGCTGGACGGTCCCGCGCTTCCGCTACGACCAGGTGATGAAACTCGGCTGGCAGAAGCTACTGCCGCTCGCCATTGGCAACCTGTTGTTCTATGCCCTGCTGATCGCGTGGCTCCAGCCCAAGCTTTGATTAACCACGAATGAACACGAATAGACGCGAATTCATTCCCGGCCGGACGCCGCTTTCATTGGTGTCCATTGGTGTCCATTCGTGGTTCAACTGAATTTGTCCATGCCCTACGTCGTCGAACGCAAACCCCTGACGCTCTCCGAGCGCCTCTACTTCCCGCAGATCCTGGCGGGCATGCGGGTGACGCTGCGGCATCTCTTCGCGAAGAACGTCACGATGGAGTATCCCGAGCAGCGCCCGGCGATCCCGGCCGGCTACCGCGGCGTGCCCACGCTCGTGATGGATCCGAACGGCCGCGAGAAGTGCGTCTCGTGCCAGCTCTGCGAGTTCGTCTGCCCGCCCAAGGCCATCCGCATCACACCCGGCGAGATCCCCGCCGACCAACCGGACCACGCCCACGTCGAGAAGGGGCCCAAGACTTTTGACATCGACATGCTCCGCTGCATCTATTGCGGCCTGTGCCAGGAGGTCTGCCCCGAGGAGGCCATTTTCCTGCAGAACCAGTATTCGATGACCGGCTACACCCGCGCCGAGATGGTCAACGACAAGGCGAAGCTCTACGAGCTGGGCGGCACGCTGCCCGACGCGCACTTCAAGTGGGACAAGAAAAAGACCGCCGCCGAGCACGGCAACGCGCACTGATGAAAACCAAGCATTGGAGTGAGCAGCGAGTAGCGAGTAGCGGGCATCACGCCGGATCGGCGTTGGTCCGTGATCGCCTACTCACTACCCGCTACTCGCTACCCACTACTCACTGAGATGGCTGACCTCCTCTTCTACACCTTTGCCTTCCTCACACTCGCGTGCGCCGCGCTGGTCGTGATCAACAAGAACGCGGTCAACGCCGCGATGTTCCTCATCGTGTCGCTCGTCGGCGTGGCGGGCCTCTTCGTGCTGCTCGACGCCGCGCTGCTGGCCTTCGTGCTCCTGTTGGTCTACGCGGGCGCCGTTGTCGCGCTGTTCCTCTTCATCATCATGCTGCTCGACACGACGCCGGGCGCAATGAAGCCCTTCAAGGCCGCGACCATGATCGCCTCGACCGTCGGTGGCGCGCTGCTCGTGGTCGGCGTGCTGTCCCTCTACCACCGGGCGCAGTTCCCCGCAGCCGCGGCTCCGGTCGCCGCCCCGACGCTCAAGGCCTATGCCGAGCAGCTCTTCACCACCTATCTGCTGCCGGTGCAGGTTGTCGGCTTCATGCTCCTCATCGCCATGCTGGGCGTCATCGTGCTCAGCAAGAAATTCGCCGTGCCGGAGGACGTGTCATGATCACGCCTGTGCTCGCCGTCATCGGCCTCAACACCTACCTGCACGTCGCGGCGCTGCTGTTCGCCCTCGGCTTCATCGGCGTGCTGCTGCGCAAGAACACCCTCGTGGTCTTCATGTGCCTCGAGCTGATGCTCATCGCCTCGACGATTGCGCTGGCGGCATTCTCGAAGTTCAACGGCACGCTCGACGGCAATGTCTTTGTGTTCTTCATCCTGACCATCGCCGCGGCCGAGGTCGCCGTCGGCCTCGCCATCATCGTCGCCCTCTTCCGCCAGCGCCACACGGTGCAGCTCGAGGAGCTCAACCACCTGAAGCACTGACGCCGATGAGCATGCTCAAGCACTCCGTCCTCGTCCTGCTGCTGCCGCTGGTTTCCGCGGCGTTCATCGCCTTTTTCCTGCGCAAGCGCGGCGGCCTCGCCTCGGCGGTCTCCGTCGCCACCGCCACGGCCATCGCGGCGATCTCGATCATTCTCCTCAACCACGGCGAACGCTTCGAGCGCTCCTGGGAATGGCTGACGCTCGGCAGTTTCACGGTGTCGCTGGGCGTCAAGTTCGACGACCTCGCGGCGCTCATGCTGGTCATCGTCGGCGTCGTCGGCCTCTGCGTGCACGTCTTCTCGCTCGGCTACATGCACGACGACCAGGCGCGGTCGCGCTTCTTCGGCGGCCTGTCCATCTTCATGTTCTCGATGATCGGCATCGTCCTCGCCGACAATCTTTTCATGATGTTCATTTTCTGGGAGCTCGTCGGTTTCAGCTCCTATGTGCTCATCAATCACTATCACGAGAAGCAGTCCGCGAGCGACGCCGCGAAGAAGGCCTTCATCGTGAACCGCGTGGGCGACTTCGGTTTCCTGCTCGGCATCATCATGTGCTACTGGCTGAACGGCACGGTTAGCCTCACCGAGCTCGGCGCCCATCACGTCTTCAGCACGGCGATCCCGCTGCTGTTGTTCTGCGGCGCGGTGGGCAAGTCCGCCCAGATGCCGCTGCAGGTCTGGCTGCCCGATGCGATGGAGGGCCCAACACCCGTCTCCGCGCTCATCCACGCCGCCACGATGGTCGCGGCCGGCATCTACATGCTTTGCCGGATCGAGCCGCTGATGGTGCCGCAGGCGCTCACCGTCATCATGTGGGTCGGCACGATCACCGCGCTCTACGCCGCGCTCTGCGCCATTGTCCAGCGCGACATCAAGAAGGTGCTGGCCTACTCGACGCTCTCGCAGCTCGGCTACATGGTCGCGGCATTCGGGTTGGGGACACTTGTTCTTACGGATACTTCGATCATCCCGGGGACAGGAAAGCACCCCGTAATGGAAACCAGTTATTGGATATTGGGAAATGGTGCCGGTGCCGCGATGTTCCACCTGACGACGCACGCCTTCTTCAAGGGCCTGCTTTTCCTTGGCGCAGGCTCTGTCATCATGGGCTGCCACCACGAGCAGGACATCTTCAAGATGGGCGGCCTGCGGAAGAAGATGCCCGTGACCTTCTGGACGTTCACGATTGGTGTGCTCGCTATTGTCGGCATGCCCGGTCTCGCCGGGTTCTTCTCGAAGGACGCCATCCTCTATCTCGCGATGGAGAAGAATACCGCGGTCTTCGCTGTCCTCGCCTTCACCGCCGTGCTGACGGCGTTCTACATGGTCCGCATGTGGAAGATCACCTTCCTCGGCGAAGCGCGTTCTGACGAGGCCAAGCACGCCCATGAAAGCAGCCTCGTCGTCACCGGTCCGCTACTGGTGCTCGCCGTGCTCTCGGTTATCGGCGGCTACTCGGGCGTCTTCGCCAAACTCGCCGGCTCGGTCGCGCACCTCGTGCCCGAGGCCGAGGGTTCCGCGCACACGACCATCCTCCTTGTCTCCCTCGCCGTCATGACGCTCGGCGCCGGCTCGGCGCTGTTCTTCTACAAGTCTGCCGCGACCGACACGCTTGAGGAGAAGTTCCGCTTTGGGTTCAGCATGCTCATCTGGCTCAAGGAGTCGTTCGACCGCGCCTACGATTACTACGTCGCTAAGATCCAGCAGCGCTTCGCCATGGTGCTGAACTTCCTCGAGCAGATCGTGCTCGCCGGCGTCATCATCCGCGGGTTTGCCGGCTTTGTCGGCCTCGTCGGCTACGGCGCCCGCGCGTTCTACACCGGCAGCCTGCACACCTACGTCTACTGGTTCCTGCTCGGCGCCGCGGTGCTCTGGGCCTTCGCCGCCGGGGTTTTTTAACCACGAATGAACACGAATACACACGAATGTAGGTCGGGCTTTATGCCCGACATGTCGGGGTTAAACCCCGACCTACAAACGTGCATGCCTTCGTGTCCATTCGGGTCCATTCGTGGTTTCTCAGTCTTCCGTCTTTGATGCCCTCCAACGCCCAACTCCTGCAGCTCGCCATCGCCACCCCGCTCGGGGCGGCGCTCGTCATCGCGCTCGGGCTGCCCAAGCGTTTCGCCACGAAGCTGGCGGCCGTCGCCTTCACCGTGCCGGCACTCATCGCGCTCTGGCTGTGGGCGCAGTTCCCCGCCGAGGGCGCGTCGCACTACCAGTTCCTCAGCACGCACGACACTGGTCTCGCCGCCGGGCTCGGCATCAGCCTCAAGCTCGGCCTCAACGGCATCTCGCTGCCGATGTTCCTGCTCGCCGCCATCGTGGGGCTGGCGGCCGGGCTCTACGCGCTCCGCTCGGGCGCCGAGCGGCTCAAGCTCTACCTCACGCTGCTGCTCATCATGCACGGCGGCCTGCTCGGGGTGTTCGCCTCGGTCGACATCTTCTTCTTCTACTTCTTCCACGAGCTGGCGCTGATCCCGACGTTCATCATGGTCGGGATCTGGGGCGGCCGCGACCGCAACTACGCGGCAATGAAGCTGACCATCTACCTCACCGTCGGCGCGATGCTGTCGCTGATCGGCCTGATCGCCCTCTACGTGAAGAGCGGCGCGCACTCCTTCGACCTGATGGCCCTCAAGGAAGCCATCGCCCACCAGGGCCTCGCGGCCGCGACGCAGAAGAACATCTTCGGCCTGCTGATGTTCGGCTTCGGCATCCTCGTCTCGCTCTGGCCGCTGCACACCTGGGCGCCGCTGGGCTACGGCGCCGCGCCGAGCTCGGCCGCCATGCTGCACGCCGGCGTGCTCAAGAAGTTCGGCCTCTACGGCCTGATCCAGATCGCCCTGCCGCTGCTGCCCGCGGGCGCCGCGTGGTGGGCGTGGAAGCTCGCCCTGCTCGCCGGCGTGGGCAACGTCCTCGTCGTCGGCTTTGTCACCATCGCCCAGCGCGACCTGAAGCAGATGCTCGGTTACAGCTCGGTCATGCACATGGGCTATTGCTTCCTCGGCCTCGCGTGCCTCTCGGTCGTCGGCACCGGCGGCGTCGTGCTGTTGATGGTCGCGCACGGCCTGTCGGTCGCGCTGCTCTTCATGCTGGCGACGAGCGTGCACCACCGCACACACACCTTCGACCTGGCCGAGATGGGTGGTCTCGCGCAGAAGACGCCTGTGCTCGCCGGGTTCTTCGTCGCCGCGACCATGGCGAGCATCGGCCTCCCGGGCTTCGCCAACTTCTGGGGCGAGCTCACGATCTTCGTCGCGCTGTGGAAATTCTCCCCCGGCCTCACCGCTGTCGCCGTGGCCGGCGTGGTGATCTCGGCCATCTACGGGCTCCGCGCCGCCGCGCGCATCTTCTTCGGCCCGCCGAGCGAGCAGCTGGCGAAGGTCACCGCCGAACATCCGCCGGCGGACCTCGGCTGGCTCGAGCGTCTGCCGGCCCTCATTCTCCTCGCCGCGCTGCTGTTCTTCGGTTTCTACCCGAAGGCCCTGTCGCAGCCGGTTGACCAGACGCTCAACCCGGCCCCCGTCGAGCGGATCCTGCCGGTTCACCCTTCCCCCCCGCGGACATGACCACCCAGACCCTCCAAGCCATCGCCGACACCAACGAGTGGTGGGCCATCGCGCCGGAAATGCTCCTGGCGTGCTCCGCGCTGGCGCTGCTGGTGCTGGAGATCGTGCTGCCCCGGGCCCAGCACCGCTTCATCCCGCACTTCGCCTTCGCGACGCAGGCCACGATCTTCATCCTGCTGGTGGGCGGCGTCTACTCGGAATACGAGGGCCTGACGACCTTCGGCGGGCTGCTGCAACACTCGGCGACCGGGCACGTCGCCCGCGTATTCTTCATGCTCTCGTCGCTGCTGGTCTGCTTCCTCGCGACGATCTGCCTGCCGCGGACGAAAATGCCGCGCGTCGAGTTCTACCACATCCTGCTGGCGGTGACGGCGGCGCTGATGCTCCTCGCGCAGAGCAACCACTTCGTGATGTTCTTCGTCGCGCTCGAGACGGTGACCGTCGGGTTCTACATCCTCGTCAGCTATGGCCGCGAGAACGCCCTCACGCTCGAGGCCGGCCTGAAATACCTCGTCCTTGGCGCGCTCAGCTCGGCGATCATGCTCTTCGGCATCGTGCTGCTCTACGGCGCGGTCGGCCGGGTCGCCACCTTTGCCGGCGGGGTGCACAACGGCTTCGAGTTCGGCACGGTCGCGAATTTCCTCCACCAGCATCCTGACAACTTCCTCGCCACGGCCGGCGCGCTGCTCGTGCTCGGCGGCGTGGCCTTCAAGATCGGCGCGTTTCCCTTCCAGGTCTGGATCCCCGACGTCTACCAGGGGGCGCCGACGCCTGTGACCGCGTTCCTCGCCGTGTCGTCCAAGGCCGCGGGCTTCGCCGTGCTGCTGACGCTCGTGCTCAACGTCTTCTCGCCGCTCCAGGCCGTGCTCGTGCCGGTGCTGTCGTTGATGGCGGCGGCCACGATCATTTTCGGCAACCTTTCCGCGCTCACCCAGCGCAACACCAAGCGCCTCATGGGCCTCTCCGGCGTCTCGCACGCCGGCTACCTGCTGCTGGGCGTCACGGCCGCGCTCACCGTGCCGTGGGCCGCGGGCGCCGTGTGGTTCTACCTCTTCACCTACCTGTTGGCCTCGATGGCGGTCTTCGGCGTCATGGCCTACGTGGGCGGACCCGACGATGCCGGGCAGGAGCTCCAGCATTACGAGTATCTGGCGCGCAACCGGCCCTTCCTCGGCGGCGTGCTGGCGGTCGGCGTCGGCTCGCTCGCGGGCATTCCGCCGCTCGCCGGCTTCATGGGCAAGCTGCTGCTCTTCGTCGCGGCGTTCCAGGCGCACCTTTACTGGCTGCTGGCCGTGGCCGTCGGCGGCGTGGTCGTGTCCATCTATTATTACTTCGGCTGGATCAAGGCCGCCTACTTCGAGTCGTGGCGCCCGCCGGGGCCCAAGCCGGAAGCCCCCGCGCCCGTCCCCGCCGCCCCGTCCTGGGTCGGCGTGGTGACGCTGACCGCGCTTGCGCTGGCGACGGTGCTGCTCGGTTTCTACCAGGAACCGCTGACCAGCTGGCTGCAGCTGAAGTAAGCGCTTATTTTTTCGCAGTCAGCAGGTCGTCCACCGCGGCGGCGAACTCCTCCAAGTAGGCATCGCCGTTGGCGTGATGGGTGAGCGCGACGATCACATAATGCCGCCCGCCGCCCGTGACCACGGCCGTGTCGTGGAACCAGTCCTCCCACCAGCCGGCCTTGCGCCGCAGTTCCGCGCCGCGCCCGGCGAGGCCCTTCACAAACTTGTCCTCGACGGGCGCGATGTCGGGCGAGGCGAAAATCCCGCGCATCGCCGCCGAGGCCGCCCTTGACACGAGGCGGTCCTGCTCGAGCAGCAGGTAATACCGGAGCAGCTGCCGCGCGGTCGCGGCATGCGAATGGCCCCCGACGGGGTCGACGTAGCGCTCGGTGCCCTTGCCGTAGTGCTTGCCGACCCAGAGGCCGCCGCCGTGCGCCGCATCATAGAGGCCATGGGAATCGATCACCTGCTGGATGCTCTTCAGGCCGAGCTGCTGGGAAAACTTCGCCGCCATCTCGTTGTCCGAGACCTTGATCATCAACCCCAGTTCGTGACGCGTTGTCGGGTCGGGGCTCGTGGCGGCTTCAGGGTGCAGTTGGAACCACGCGAGCAGGATGCCGATCTTCGGCACGCTCGCACCGTAATAGATCTGGTCGGGTCGCACTAGGGCCAGCCGCAGGGTGGCCAGGTCGAGCACGCCGACCGCGGTCTGCTCCTCCGTCATGCCGTGCTTGGCGCGCAGCCGGGCGTCGAGGGCCGCGATGGCCGCCTGCAGCGCCGGGTCGGTGGCCGTCTGGTAGTCCAGGGTGTAGTCGGCAAAGGGCGTTTTCACGGGGGCGGGGACGGTTTCAGCGGACGCAGGACCCAGCAACCCGGCCCCCGCCAGCACGGCCAGGGCGCGCCGCAAGACGGTAAAGAGGAGCCGGGGTGGGAGTTTTATGCGGCGACGATACGACCGGCGCGCACCGATGCGATTCTTTGTTTATTTCCTTCGCACCGGTCGGCGAAAGTGTTTCGTCTAGGCCCACGCATGAAGGTCACCGGACTCGCCATTGTGCCGCCCCCCGCGGCCGCCAACCTGCCCAAGGTCACCCCTGAATTGCTCGCCTCCGTCCTCGCCCGCTACTCGCGGAGCAACGACGGCCTCGCGAAGATCCTCGAGAAGGTCGACATCGCCAACCCCGACGAGTCCATCGATCGCATCCTGAAGTTCGTCGACTACGGCCACGCGTCCATCGGCGGCCTGACCGGCGGCCTCGCCCTCGCCCTCGACAACGTCTCGATGTGGCTGGCGTATAAAATCTTTGAGATCGCCCAGATGGCCGACGGCCAGGAATCGAGCACGCGCTACATCACGATGGACGCGACGAACCTCCCGTCGCCCGAGGAACTCGGCATCCCCGCCGACCTCGCGCCGCGCTGGTCCGCGGTGATGGCGCAGGCCTTCGCCGCCTATCACGCCGAATACACGCGCCTCGACCAGGCGGCGCTGGCCAACCCCGGCCTCGTGCGCCTGCCCAAGGACGCCAAGCCCGCCGTCGTCACCCGCCTCCGCAAGAACTACGCCCTCGACCGCGCGCGCTACTTCATCCCGCTCGCCACGCGTACCAACCTCGGCCTCGTGCAGAGCTCGCGCATGTGGGCGGCGACGGTCAAGCACCTCGACTCACTCGGCATGCCCGAGGCGCAGCTGGCGGCGAAGCTCATCCGCGACGAGCTGCTCAAGTCCTCGCCGCGCCTCATGCGGCACAGCTCCGCCGAGAAATCCTTCCAGGCGCAGGCGTCGCAGGAACTCGCCGCGAGCCTCGCGCTCGGCCTCGCCCGGCTCTCGACCAAGCCGCTGGCCGACGAGGTGTGGGTCAAGGTCGACCGCGACGCCCCGCCGTGGCTTCGCGAGGAGCAGCCGGTCGCCGAGGCCCTCCGGCACCGCGCCAACCGCTACGGCTACCAGGGCAAGGCCACCCGCCGCATGCGCGTGGGTTTTGCCTGGAACAACATGGCGATCGCGGAACTGCGCGACCTCAACCGCCACCGCACCGGCCACCGTTACACGCCGCTGATCCAGGCCGGCTTTTATCTGCCGCCCGAGATCGCCCCCGCCCCGCACCAGCCCCTGCTCGACGAGCAGGCGGCCCTGACGCGCGAGCTGATGACGCGGGGCACGCCGGCCTATGTCTATTCGCTGTTGCTGGGCGCGCAGACGCCGTTCGAGCACAGCACGCACGCGGACAAGTTCATTTATGAAGCCGAGCTGCGCACGGGGATGGGGGCGCACTACCGTTACGCCGAGCATTTGAGCGCGGCGCTGCGCGAGTTTTTACGCGCCGTGCCAGAGGCCAAAGACTGGGTCGTTGAGGGCACCGCCGAGCCAGAATAGGCTTGCCGCTTTTTCGGTGCGGGTGAACATCTGGCCAGCCTGACGCACATGTTACGCCGAGCGAAAATCAGTGCCTTTCTACCCCTGGCCGGCGTCTTCGCGGCCACCGCCGCGTCGCTTGATCCGGCACCCGGAAACCACGCCCTCCCGCCCGCGGGAGGTTCGCGCTGACCATGGCCGCCCATTTCAAAGTCCTGCAGTTTAACATGCAGTTCGGGCAGATCTGGGACGACGCCTATCCCGACCACGCGCCGATCAAGATCGAGGCCACCATCGCGGAGATCCGCGCGCACAACGCCGACATCATCATGCTGCAGGAGGTCGAGCACAGCCTGCCCGGCGGCCAGCAGGCCCAGCCGCCGCCGCACTACACGCGCCTCAAGCAGGAGTTCAAGGAATACGACAGCTACTTCAGCTACCCCAAGCCCGACCCGCGCGAGCTGCCCTTCGGCATCGGGCTCGCGATCCTGTCGAAGACCCCGCTGCGCGAGCACATCTGCCTGAACCTGCCGTCGCCCCCGGTGGAATTCGATTTCTTCGGCGAGAAGAAGACCCCGACCGACCGCCTCCTCATCGGCGCCACGACCAAGATCGCCGGGCACGACGTGCGCATCATGAACACCCACCTGCTCGCGTTCTTCATGCTGAACTCGACCAGCGAGGTGCACCGCAGCCAGCGCGAGCTCGTCGCCCAGCAGCTCACCATCCATCGCGACATGCCGACGCTGCTGTGCGGCGACTTCAACGTCAGCAAGCACGAGTCGCTGATCTCGCAGTTCGGCGACGCCGGCTACCAGACCGTCCAGTCCAAGGAGATCACCTGGCGCCGGCGGCCCTACGTGCTGGACCATATTTTCTACAGCCCGTGGCTCAAGCCCGCGGGCTGGTCGGTGAAGCCCACGCCGGCCTCGGACCACCACACGCTGACCGCTGAGTTCGGGTTCACGAAGTGATTGGTGGGGGCACCCCGCCCACCGTCACTTTTTCCGCCGCACGCGCTCCTTCTCGTCCTCGCGTTCCTCCTCGAGCCGGGCCTTCTCGCCCACCATCTGTTTCCGGATCTTGTCGGCGTCGTCGTACTTCTGCGCGCCCAGCGCCGCCTCGAGCTGCTGCCTGAGGAAGATCTCCCGCTCGGCGATCTTGCCCTGGTAGACGCGGTCGATCTCGGCGAGCCGGGCCTTCTGCCCCGCGTTCAACGGCGTGGCGGCGGGGTCGCTCTTCGCGAGGCGTTCCATGGCAAGTTCGTAGGCGCTCTTCATGGAGAACAGTTAAACCACGGAACGCATGGAATACACAGAAAATTTCCGGCCGGGTGGATTGGAAACCCTTCGGTGTATTCTGAGGTTTCCCGACTCACCCAAACTTCACGCCCAAAATCAATATCACCGCCAGCACCGCCACCGGCGGCCAGTAACCCCCGCGGCGGCGCGCCCAGTGGCCCGAACCGCCCGCCAGCAGCACCGCGGTCATGAGCACCAGCGAGACCGGCGCCATCCAGGCGTGGGTGAAATGCGCCGGATAATACACACCCGGCAGCCCGGTGCCGTGCTGCGCCAGCCAGTCCATGACGATCAGCGTCAGCGCCGCCGCGGAGTTGAAGACCACGCTCAGCGCCGCCAGCCCCACCAGTCCCGTGAGCAGCGACAGGAAGCCTGCAACAATCGCCAGTGACGACAGCGGGATGATGCCAAGGTTGGCCACGAGCGAGCCCGGCGAGAACAGCTGGAAGTAGCCGATGCCCGCTGGCGCGCTGGCGAGGAACGCCGCCCAGCTCACCGCCAGCGAGCCCACCAGCCAGCGCCCGCCCCAGTCGACCGTGTGGTGCCACCACCGCCAGTCAGCCTTCGGCCGCAGCGCGAACGGCCGCCACGCCGCGCGCCATTTCTCCCCGAGCGGCACGCCCATCACCACCAGCGCGACGACAACCGAATAGGACATCTGGAACCCCGTGCTGAACAACTGCACCGGGTCGAGCAGCAGCGTGACCAGCGCCGCCGCGGTGAGCGCCGCCAGTCCGTTGCCCGGCAGCCGGAATACCTGCGTGGCCGACAGGAACGCGATCATCAGGAACGAGCGCACGGCGGGCGAACTCGCGCCGGTGATCTGCACATAGAGCCACAGCACCAGCAGGCCGGCGACCACCGCCGGCCGGCGCGGGAGCCGCAGCAGGTTGCATACGCCGTAGATGGCCAGCGCGATGACGCCGACGTGCAAACCCGAGATGGAGAAGATATGAAACGTCCCGCTCCGCATGAAGGCGTTCTGCTGCTCCGCGGACAGCACGGCCTTTTCGCCGAGCAGCATCGCCAGGTAGAGCGAGAGCGTCTGCGGGTGCTTCTCCAGCCCGCGGCGCAGGATGCCCTCGAGCCGGTTCTCCGCCGCGGCGCAGAAGCGCTGGAACCATCCGGGCGGCCGCGCCTCGGCCATGATCTGCGCGCGCGTCAGCCGCTGGCGGATGCCGAGGTTTTCCAGGTAATCATTGAAGCCCGTGCCCGTGGGCTCAGGCGGCAAGGGCTCGATGACCCCCCGCACCGTGTAGCAGCCCGAACGCTGCGGCGGGACGCTGATCTTGCGGATGGCGGAGAAATACACGCGCCGGCCCGGCAACTCGCGGTCACCCTCGCCGCTGGCGGTGATCCGCGCCAGCCCCGTCAGGTTGCGCGCCGCCGGCGCGGGCGGAAAAGCCTGGAAAACCTCGATCGTCACCGTCACCTCGCGCGGCGGCCGGTTCAGCGGCTCGTGCAGCTCCGGCACGGTGAGGTGCAGCAAGGCGAAACCACTCAGCCCGCCCGCGAGCGAGATGCACACGGCCCACCCAATCCGCGACGATTTCAAGGCCAGCGCCGCGGCCGCGACGCTCAGCCCGCCGGCACCGATGACCAGCGGCCACAAGCCGCCGGCGGGCACCGCCCAGAGCTTGGCGGCGGTGAGTCCGGCCATGAGCGGCAGCAACAGCCACAGGAGCGGCGCACGGAGATGCGTGGCGGGCGAAGGCATGTTTTTAAAAACTGCGCCTCGGCCCGGCGGAGCAGGTGAGGGGAGCGAATAGGTTTCCCCGCCGCCTTCAAACTTGTTTCTCCCGCCGCCGCGGCCCAGTCTGCCGGACTCATGGCCCGCCCCACCGACGATTCCGATTCACTCTTTGGCGAGGAAGCCCCCCACCGCGTGACGGAACTGCCGGCCATGCCCTCCGCCCACCAGCCGCTCGCGGCCCGCATGCGCCCGCGCACCTTGGCGGAGATCGCGGGCCAGGCCCACATCCTCAAGCCCGGCAACCTCCTCCCGCGCCTCATCGCCAGCAACCGTTTCGGCAGCCTCATGTTCTACGGCCCGCCGGGTTGCGGCAAGACCAGCCTCGCCGAGGTCATCGCGCGCGAGACCAAGAGCCGCTTCGTCCGCGTCAACGCCGTCATGTCCAACGTCGCCGAGCTGCGCGAAATCCTCGCCTATGCCCGCCGGCGGCCCGAGGACGCCACCATCCTCTTCATCGACGAGCTTCACCGTTTCAACAAGTCGCAGCAGGACCTGCTGCTGCCCGACGTGGAGGAGGGTAACGTCCGGCTCATCGGCGCCACCACGCACAATCCCGGTTTCTACGTCAATCCGCCGCTGCTCAGCCGCAGCCACCTGTTCCGGCTCGAGCCGCTCGCCACCAGCGAGGTCGCCGGCGTGCTGCGCGCGGCGTTGACCGACACCGAGCGCGGACTCGGCACGCGCGGGCACACGGTGGACGACAAGCTCCTCACCGCGCTCGCGGTCCTGTGCGACGGCGACCTGCGCCGGGCGCTCAACGCCCTCGAGGTCATCGCGCTCTCGCTGCCGGAAAAGGCGCCCATCACGGAGCAGGAGCTCGAGCTCTTCGCCCGCGAGCGGCGCATCCGCTACGACGCCGACGAGGACGAGCACTACGACACCATCTCGGCCTTCATCAAGAGCTGCCGCGGCAGCGACCCCGACGCCGCGATGTATTGGCTGGCCAAGATGCTCGCCGGCGGCGAGGACCCGCGCTTCATCGCGCGGCGACTCGTCATCCTCGCCAGCGAGGACGTCGGCCTCGCCGACCCGCAGGCGCTGCCGCTCACGGTCGCGGCGCACCACGCGTGCGACTTCATCGGCCTGCCCGAGGCCGAGCTGACGCTCGCGCACGCCACGCTTTATATCGCCACCGCGCCGAAAAGCAATTCCGCCACCCTGGCCCTCGGCGAGGCGCACCGCGTGCTCAAGGAGCAGCCCGTGCAGGCCGTGCCGCCGCCGTTGCGCGACAAGAGCGGGATGGCCAGCAAGCAGGCCGGCCACGGCAAGGGTTACCTGTATTCGCACGACTACCCCGAGAACATCTCCGGCCAGGTTTATTTGGAAAAGCCCCTCACGCTCTACACGCCGAAGACCGCCGGCTGGGAGGCCAAGGTCGCCGAGCGGCTTGCGCGATGGCGTGAATTGCGCGCTAAATCGTCCCAATAACCCGGGAGCGCGCCACCCCGGGCTTGCGCCCCGCGGCCGTCCGGCTAAATTGCTCGCATGAAGATCATCGCCGTTCCCTTCGCGCTTCTTTTCACGGCCAGTCTAATGTCGGCGGAGCCCGCGCCCGTGCAGCCTGCCGATGCCGCGAAGCCCGTTGATCCCAAGGCGGTTTCGGCAAAGACCGTTGACCCGAAGGCCGCCAAGACTGTCCCCAAGAAGGACGAGAAGAAGAAGGAAGAGGAGCCGAAGATCCCTGGCGTGCTCATTCCCCGCGCCGGTGGCACCTGGCTCGCGATCGAGGTGATCGGCGGCCAGTTCAAGCTCTCGTTCTACGACAAGAAGAAGAAGCCCGCGCCGGTGGACGTCACGCGCGCCATCGCCGTCTGGCCCAATCCCCGCGCCCCCGGCAACAACCGCACGGTGCTCAACGTCAGCGGCACGGCCCTGGTCGGCTCGAAGCCCGTGGTGCCCCCGTATACCTTCATCGTCCGCCTCACGCTGCTGAAAGGCGACGGCGACAACGCCGTGGCGGTGGAGAACTACGCGGTGCAGATGCACTGACCGCTCGGCAGGTAATTTAAAAAAACCGCCCTAAAAAAAGGCGGTTCGCGGAATCAGTTTCCGCGGAGAACTGTGGCACTCTCCGGCCGCATGAGACAGCCGCAGTTACACAAAACGAGGTCAGGCATTGTCGGATTGGTCCTATTAGTCGTATCCGTCCCAGCCTCCGCTTCCGCCCAACCCTACACCGGCACCGCCCTCGTCCGCCACGCGCCCACTCTGAACGGCACCGTCGAGGGCTCGATCCGGCAAATGACGGCCGAGAGCACCACGCTCACTGGCAATGCCGGCGTCACCGGCGACCTGCTCGTTCCCGGCACCCCGACCGTGCGGCTCAACGGGTCGCCGAATTACGGCGGCACCCAAGACGGCACCGGCAGCGCCACGCCGATAAACCACACTGTCACGCTCAACGGCGGCGCGTCGCTGCGGCATATCATCCGGCGGACGGATGGTGAAGCGCTGCGCACGGTGGCCGCACCGCCGCAACCGGCCGGCACGCGCAGTGTCTCGCTGAACAACACCAGTCAGTCGCCGGGCGATTTCACCACGCTGAAGAACCTTACGCTCAACAGCAACGCCGGCCAGATCGTCGTGCCGCCCGGCACCTACGGCAATTTCACCGCCAACTCCGGCAGCGGCTTTGTGTTCGGAGCGGCTGGCGCCAACACTCCAGCCGTCTACAATTTTCAAAATCTCACCCTGAATGGCAACAGCCCGTTGGCCGTGATCGGTCCGGTGGTGGTGACGATCAACGGCGGATTCTCGACCAACAGTGACATGGGCGCATCCGCCCACCCGGAGTGGTTGGAACTGCGCATCGCCGGCGGTGGGCTTTCGCTCAACGGCAACGCCTTGGTCTATGCCAAGCTCGCGGCGCCGGACGGCACGCTCGCGCTCAATGGCAACACCGCATTAACCGGCTCAGCGACCGCCGATCAGCTGATCATTAACGGCAAGGCCGTGCTGCGATTGGTCGAGCGGTCTGTTGAACCTCCACCCTTTCCGGACGCCGACCATGACGGAATGGATGATACTTGGGAAACGGCCTATGGGCTGAACCCAATGATCGATGATAGTAATTTTGATAACGATAATGACGGTGTTCCCAACAGTGTTGAATTTCGGCTGGGACTTAAACCGAATAATCCCGACACCGACGGAGACGGGCTCTATGATGGTGATGAACTTGCCCTGGGCCTCGACCCGACGGTTTACAGTCCCGATAATCAATCCCCCACGGTGCCGACTGGTTTGACAAAAGGACCGGTCACCACGGATAGCATCACCCTTTCATGGCAAGCGGCTAGCGACAATCTTAAGGTGTCAGGATATATCGTCTATCGTGACGGCCAGCCGATCACAACAGATCTGCCAATCCGTGAGACCACTTTCACGGACACTAATCTTCCTGACGGGGAGGAGCTAACCTATCAGGTGCGGGCCTTCGATTTTGCCGGCAACCTGTCGCCCCTTGGTGCCGAGATAAGTGTCACCACGATTCCCACGGACACCGACCACGATGGGCTGCCCGACGAGTGGGAGCAGAAGTATTTCGGCGAGGAGCCATGCACGCCGGGTGATGATCCCGATGGCGACGGCCAGACAAATTTGCAGGAATTTCAGGCCGGCACGAACCCGAAGGACTTTTATAATGGCGTCAAGCCGGTCACAGAGGCCCTGAATGGAGAGCCCGGCAATCAGCTCGCCACTAAGGTGCTGAAGCCGGACGGGACCCCGTGGATTAACGCACCGGTAAGTTTCGATAGCAGCAAGAGCCGACGCCAGCTCTCGCTCACTCCGGGAGGGCCGTTTGATGCATACCAAATAGAAGCGCGCACGGGGCCCGACGGCATAGCGCGCTGCTACCTTGAGCCACTTCAACCTTGAGCATCTAGCGTGAAAACCGCGGTTACATTATCTGTCGGTATGGTTGCCGGGGTCATTGGTTGGACGGTTGGAGTCGCGCAGACCACCACAGTAAGCAGCCTTGCGGCCGCCACGGCCGCTGGGCCGCTATCGGAGTTTTCCGTCGAGCCGAAGGAGACCGGGATCTCGGTGACGGCCGATTATGTTCCAGTTCCGATCAACGTTGGATTCCCGATGCGGGTTTTGGACGATGGCACGGTGATTTTAGGCAATAATTCGAACAATATTTATGCCTATCGCTGGCGACAGGGTGTGGCGACCGCATTGTCCTTTGTCCGGCCCACCGGAACGCGTTTCAGAGTTCAGGTCGCGAATCGAAATGGAATGGTGGCCGCGGTCTTTGAATACCCAACCGCCATTTTTATTGACGGAGTATATACCAAGCAGGTTGTAGCCGTCTGGCTGCCGAATGCCTCCACTCCAACAGTATTGAATGTGCCGGTTGCCAGGGCGACGGTCTGGCCCAGTCAACATGCCGAGAGAACCGTGGAATTTAAGTATTTGGATGATTTGAACCGCATCTGGGCGAACGTTGCATACGAAGTTTCGAGCGAAGAGGGGACGAACACCGCGAAGGAGCTGGCCCGTTGGGACGATCCTACTGCGGCCCCGCAGCTCATCGGGCATGGGAAATTCGGGCAACCTTCGGTGCTTTTATTGGGAGTGAGCAGTGGGGGTGGGGAGCCTTTTGGATATTATGCGCCGCCGGATGGAGAGTGGAATGCGTTCGTGCCATTTGCCGGTGAGCTGACAAATACGCTGAACTTCACCCCATCCATGATGAACAGCCAAGGTTGGGTGCTGGGGAAAAGGGGCTCTGCCCCGGTGCTTTATCGGAGCGGAGCAGAGTATGCCCTGCCGGCCGACAATTCCATCGAAGTCCTGGATGATCGAAACAACGTATATGATTGGAATAGGTTGAGGTTGTGGACCACGGACCCGCAGACTCTGATCAGCACACCTGAAAATCCCCAAACGCCTTTCCGCCTCGTGCCCTTCCAGCCTATCGTGCTGCCGGAGGGATATTCATCCAACCACCGGGTGGTCCCAGGAGACAGCTCCTTCGAATTGGATTATGTCATCCGGAATGGCGTGGGTAGCCCCGCGCTGATGGTTCCGGCGGAGCTTCGGCCGGATGCAAACCGCGATGGAGTAATTACTGTCGGGCGGGGGGCCAGTGATCCGGACCGCGCCTTGGCGGAAGCGGGCCTGCCCTGGCACTTCTGGCTTAATGACGATGATGACTCTGGCGAAACGGACGGGACCGATATTCCGGGCAAGGGTTCCAATGGCGCGGACGGGGCCGTGAATGGCGTGCGTGATTTGGTGGATTTCTTTCCAGTGCATCTGGACATCAGGAGTCTGCTGAAAATATTTCCAGCGGACGATGCCGCCATCTCCTACAAGCTGGTCCAGGCCGACGGCGCCGCCAATTATCTCACCACCGATCTCACGGCCGACACGGCCGGCATCTATCAGCGCGATGCTGAAAAAGCCAAGCTCCTAGGTGGCGCCCCCGTCACGCCGATCACGGCGGAAGGCGTGGCGCTCGACCGGGCCTTTCTCGGCAAGGTTGGCACCGCCGGCATCATTCTGATCGAGGCAGGCAAGGCCACGGACAAGCCGCTACGCTTGGAGGCTTGGCGCGGCGCGGAACAGTTGGCTAGGCTCGAGTTGCCCTTGAAATTCGGTGGTGTGGAAACGATGTTCCGGCACGTCAATCTCGCCCGTGCCGTCGGTATTGCGTGCGAAACCCCGAATCGTGGCGGCGCCCCGAATTGGCCGGATGCGCTAAATAACAAAAAGGCGTTCCTTTTCGTTCACGGCTATAACGTGAACCAGCAACAGGCTCGCGGTTGGGAAGCGGAGATTTTCAAGCGCCTTTGGTGGAGTGGCTCCCGGGCGCAATTTTGGGGCGTCACTTGGTGTGGCTACGAGTCGCAGGTGCCGGTGGCTCGATTTACCCCAAACTACCAGCAAAACGTCATTCATGCTTTTGGCACAGCTCCCCAGTTGGCCAATTTTATCGGGAAACTGCGCGCAGATCAACCGGGCTTGATCGAAGTCGGCGTGGCCGCGCACAGCCTGGGCAACATGGTGGTGTCGTCGGCGATCTCCGATTATCAGGCGCCTATTGACCGTTACTTCATGATCGATGCTGCGGTGGCGGCCGAAGCCTATGACGGCGGCCAGGACAGCCAGGTGGTGCAGTCAGATGATGGGACCGCTTTCCTGCCCCATACCGAATGGAACAAGCAGTTCGACGGAGTCTATCCGGCCCGGCTTTGGGCCACCAATTGGCACAAGCTTTTTCTGTCCACTGATGCGCGATCCAAGCTCACCTGGCGCGACCGTTTCGCGCCACACGGCGGCACCGTTTACTACGATTTTCATTCCACGGGAGAGGAAGTGTTGGGCTACGATGAAACCCATGCGGACAACACGCCCAGTCTGGCTGGTGTGCTAGCTGCTGAGATTAAAATCTATCTCCACAGCCTGATATCGGGCCAGAAGGGCCAGCCCGCAGGTTATCAGACGTGGATCTATCAGGAGCAGTTGAAAGGCCGGACCATTACCGGCAAGGTCCTGGGTTCGAACTTTGGCGGATGGGGTTTTAATATCTTTCACTTTCGGAAATTCCCCGGCGGTTTCGGGAAGGGACCGGTGGAAACTCCGACGGTGCTGACCCCGGCTGAGGCGGCCAGCCGTGAATCAACCCTGTTCACGGATCAGGCCCTGCGCGAGGCGCCGTTTTTCCGTCCAGGTGGTTTCTTCACGAAAGCGGGAAGCTGGGTGCCGGATGGCAATGGGGGCCGCAGGTTCCTCGCTGAGCGCATCGGCCAGCTCTATGGGATCAACGGATCCGACTTCGCCGCCCGGCAACGTGATGCCTTGCTTGCCCGTATGATACCCGCCATGAGTCCGGCAACGGGAAGGATACCGGTGTTACGACTGGGGCAGATTAATCTATTTAATTTTGATATGAACTCTGACAGCATCCGACCGAGAAAGGCGGGTGAGGCAAATCCACCGTGGCCCTCTACAAGGGCTACTCCGAATTGGTGGCACAGTGACTTGCGAGAAGTCGCCTACCCATATGTCAGGGGCGTATATGACCGTATTGCTGCAATGGGTGGCCTAAATACAGTGGCTCCATGAAAAACAGCTTTAGGATAGGTCTGTTTTCGATGGTGTTTACGCTCGCGGCATGTCACAGCGTTGGAAATGACGCCTTGTTTCGTCTCACGTTGCATGCCGTTGATGACGAAGGTCGTCCAGTGCAGGGAGCAATTGCACAAGTGGCTGCAGATCGTCGTCCCAAAGATGGAGAATCTGCCGGGAAGGGAGTTTTCGTCGAAGGCGAAACTGATCAAAATGGCTACTTCAGTGGTGAGGTAGAAGCGTGGAATGCAAAGCAGGCCGGATACCGCCTAGCAAAAGCAGGTTACTATAATGTATGGTCGACCTATCGCGCAAAGGCGCCTGTTCGTGGGAAATGGCAGCCATGGAATCCGACAATCGAGGTGCTGCTCAAACGCGTTAAGAATCCGGTGCCAATGTATGCGAAGTGGCTGAGCGCCGACATTCCCGTTTCTGGCATCGATGTGGGTTACGATTTGGTGGTGGGCGACTGGGTGGCTCCATTTGGGAAGGGCAAAACCTCGGACATGCTTTTTCATAGCGAGGGCGAAGTGCAGGGAGATCGCGATTACCACGGCACACTGAAGGTGACGTTTCCCGGTCAAGGTAACGGCCTGATTTCCTTTGAGGCGCCACAACCGCAATCCAGTCCGCTTCGCCTGCCTTATGAAGCGCCGACAGACGCCTATCAATCATCGTGGGCCTGGCGATCGGTGAGACGGTATAACACTCAGGAAATGAAGAACGAGGAATACATCGATGATTCCAGCAAGACGCGGAATTTTTTCATTCGGGTTCGGACGGAGTCGGACGCAGAAGGGAAGATCGTGAGGGCCATGTATGGCAAGATTCACGCTCCGTTTGTCTTTGATGCCCGGGGATCAGACCCATGGGGGCGCACCAAGAAACAATATGTCGCTTTCACCTACTACCTGAACCCCGATGGCACACGGAATGTGGAATACGATCCCAAGCGCAATCTACTCAAGTCGCCCAAGCCCTACGACCCGGACTACGAAAATCTAGCGCCGTAATTTCAGCACCTGGCAACCCGAGGGAGGATCAACCAGCGTTAGGCTTTGGGGTTTGGGGTCGAGCCAAGCAAAATGGGTCAGGTCGGGGGTCTAGCCGTGGACCCAAGGCCGATCCAAGCCTGAAGGTGGCTTGGCACCAGGCGGTGATTTGTGCTTCCCGCGGCATCGAGGAGCGCGGCAGCCAGGTAGCTAAGCAACGGAGGCGGTGATAGATGAACGTTTACAGTATGCTCAACTACCCGTTTCTGCCCTGAGCGAAACCTCTGCCTTTATTAGGGCCGAATGCCTCTGCGAGGGAGAGGAGGCTATTGTTTTCTAGCTTTGTAGGACGGCACCCTACATAACGGGGCCCGTTAGGCATACTATAAACAATAAGCACATACCCGAAATACAATGAATACACGTTCCAACAAGGGCTTCACGCTCGTCGAAATCATGATCGTCGTGGTTATCATCGGCCTCCTCGCCGCCATGGCCATTCCCGCGTTCCAGAAGGTCCGTCAGTCCTCCCAGGACAAAGCGGTGCTGAACAACGCCCGCCAGCTGTCGGCGGCCTCTGACCAGTATTATCTGGAAAACGGCGTCTCCACGGTGGCCTCCGCCGACCTCGTCGGTGCGACCAACTACGTGAAGGTCGTCAACACCGTGGCCTCCGAGACCTATCCGGCGAACCTCACCCAGGGTATCACCATCACGATTGATGGCATCGCGGGGGTCCGCACGGTGACTTACTCGCCCTGACCCAAGTTTTGTTCGTGTTAGGATACAGCCGCACTCCGCAAGGTGGGCGGCTTTTTCTTGTCAGGAAAGCCGCGTAAGAACGCCCCGCCGCCGGGGCCCGCAAAAAGGGCCAGGTCGAATATATCCCGCGGCAGGCGGCCTCCCTCAACCGCCCGCCGGGCGGTCCGGCCGGCGGATGACGCTGATCGCCCCGTTGTTCTCCAGCATCGCCATGTGCACTTCCTCGGCGCAGGAACAGCCGGCGGCGCGCAGGGCGGCATCGAGCTCGTGCTGCGTGAGCTGGGACTCTTGCATGATATCACGGTGGATCCTGCCGTTGTGGATGAGCACCTGCGGCCGGCCCTCGACAATGGCCTCGATTTTCTTGCTGCGGAAAGTCACGTAACCGAGCGCGTAGTTGAGGCCGACCAGGGTGGTCGCGGTGATGAGTCCGCCCAGGACCGAGTTGTCGCCGGCATTCATCGCGTTCTGCACGGAGTTCGAGAGCACCAGCAGGAGCACGAGGTCAAAGGGCGCCAGCTGGCCCACCTGGCGCTTGCCGGTGAGCCGCAGGAGCACGATCAGGAAGACGTAAACGATTAATCCACGGACGAGTAGTTCCCACCAGGGGATGGAGAGGGTCCACATAAGGCAGCAGAGGTAAGGGGGCGGGAAGAGCCGCCCGGGTTCGCCCAGGAACCGGACGGGCTGGTGAACTGGCTGGCAGGGAGATGAGTGGACCCGCGACCCGACCTCAATGCGAAAGAGTCCGGGCGGCGCCGGGCCCTGCCTGGAGGGGCTGATTTCCGCCGAGGGCAGGATTTGACAGGGCGGCGGGGGCGGAGGATGCTTCCGACCCTTTCGCCATGACTGCCCATGCTCCGTTCGACTCCGTTGAGACCGCGATCCAGGCCATCGCGGCCGGCGGCATGGTCATTGTGACCGACGACGAGGGCCGCGAGAACGAGGGCGACCTCGTCATGGCCGCCGAGAAGGTCACGCCCGAGCTGGTCAACATGATGATCCGCCACGCGCGCGGCCTCATCTGCGTGCCGATGACCGAGCCGCATCTGAAGCACCTGGGCATCAATCCCATGGTCCAGCAGAACCGCGAGGCCATGCGCACGGCGTTCACGGTCTCGGTCGACGCCGCCGTGGGCATCACCACCGGCATCAGCGCCTTCGACCGCGCGCACACGATTTCCTTGCTGGCCAATCCCGCCACCAAGCCCGACGAACTCGTGCAGCCGGGCCATATCTTCCCGCTCTGCTCGCGGCCGGGCGGCGTCCTCGAACGCGCCGGCCACACCGAGGCCGCCGTCGACCTCGCGGCCCTGGCCGGACTCAAGCCGGTCGGCGTCATCTGCGAAATCCTCAGCGAGGACGGCACGATGGCGCGCCTGCCCGAACTGGTGGAGTTCAAGCAGCGCCACCAGCTGCCGCTCATCTCGATTGCCGCGCTCATCGAATACCGCCACCAGCGCGAGCAACTCGTCGAGCGCCTGACGACGCGGCCGTTCGCCTCGGAATACGGCGAGTTCCAGCTCCACATTTTCCGCAGCAAGGTGGATGGCCGCCACCACCTGGCCTTCACCAAGGGCACGCTCGACGCCTCGCCGACCCTCGTGCGCGTGCACACCGAGAACCTGCTGAGCGATGTCTTTCACGCGAAGGACATGGACAGCCACACCTCGCTCATGGCGTCGCTCGCGCACGTGGCCCGGGCCGGCCACGGCGTCATTGTCTACATGGAGCAGAACGGCCGCATGCAGGAGGCCCTCCTCGGCGAGGGCCAGCCGGCGAAAGGCGTCCGCAACAACCTCCGCGACTACGGCATCGGTGCCCAGATCCTGACCGCCCTCGGCCTGCGCAAGATCCGCCTGCTCGCGCACTCCCAGCGCCGCGTCGTCGGCCTCGACGGCTACGGGTTGGAAATCGTGGAGCAAATTCAGGTGTGAGATTGGGGTTGCCGCGCCTGCGGTTCTTTCCTGCCTTTAACCTTCCATGAGTCTCGACGCGCCCAAGTCCTCCCTGATCAACGGGGCCCCGTTCTCCATCGGCATCGTGGCGGCGCGTTTCAATGCCGCGCTCGTGGACGCCCTGCTGCACACCGTCTTTGAAAATCTGACCGCGGCGGGCGTGAAGGAGAAGTGCATCCGGATCATCCGGGTGCCGGGCTCGCATGAGGTGCCGTGGGCCGCCCAGGCGCTGGCGGGCAAGCCCACCGACTGCGTCATCGCGTTGGGCGTGCTGATCGGCGGCGACACCAATCACCACGAGATGGTCGGCACCAGCGTATCACACGCGCTGCAGCAGGTTGCCCTCGCCACGCGCACGCCCGTCATCAACGGTGTCATCGTGACCGACAACCTGAAACAGGCGGAGGCCCGCTGCCTCGGGGCCATCAACCGCGGCGGGGAATTCGCGCGCGCGGCGCTCGAGATGGCCGCCTTGAAGCGCGGCCGGATGAGGGGAAGCCCATGACCAGCCAGTTCCACCAGCGCCGGGAGTGCCGCGCCGCGGCCTTCCAGTATCTCTACGCGTGGAGCGTCAACCATCCGGCGCACCTGCCGACGGACCTGGAGTTGTTCTTCGAGCACCTCGACCACCCGCGCGACTACTACGCCTTCGCCGACGAGCTCATCCACGGCGCCATCGAGCACGTGGCGGAGCTCGATGAGAACATCAAGGCGCTCGCGCACAACTGGGAGTTCGACCGCATCGCCAAGATCGACCTCGCGATCCTGCGGCTCGCGATGTTCGAGATGCTGCACCGGAAGGACATCCCGCCGGTCGTCTCGATCAACGAGGCCATCGACCTGAGCAAGCAATATTCCAGCGCCGACGCGAAGCGCTTCATCAACGGCATCCTCGACCGCATGAAGGACAAGCTCGGCCGCGACTCACGGAAGCCATCCACGGAGTAGCGGGCATCGAGTAACGAGCAGTGGGCATGATCAACCGAGGGCGGGCAGAAATTTCGCAGTGATCGCCTACTCGCTACCCGCGACTCGCTACTTTCCACATGCTTTCCCTATTCAAGAAATTCAAGGACGGGTTGACGAAGACCGTCTCGGCCATCGCCGCGCAGACCCACGGGCTCTTCGGCGGGCGTAAGATCGACCCCGCCTCGCTCGCGGAGCTGGAGGAGGCGCTCTACACGGCCGACTTCGGCGTCGCGACGACGACCGAGATCCTCGAGGAAATCAAGACGGCCTACCGCCAGGACGCCGACCTCAAGGGCCAGCAGGCTGCGAGCATCGGCGCGGCCGTGCTGCGGCGCGTGCTGGCGGGCAGCGAGGGAATACTTGAGCGGCCCACGACGAAGCCGACCGTCATCTGCCTGATCGGCGTCAACGGCTCAGGCAAGACGACCACGACCGCGAAGCTCGCGCACAAGCTCAAGGGCGACGGCCAGTCCGTGATCGTCGCTGCGTGCGACACTTTTCGCGCGGCGGCGGTCGAGCAACTGCGCAGCTGGACCGAACGGTTGCAGATCGACCTCATTGCGAGCCACAGCGGCGCGGATTCCGCGGCGGTGGCGTTCGACGCATGGCAGGCGGCGAAGGCGCGTGGCCATGACTGGCTGATCGTCGATACCGCCGGCCGGCTGCACACCAAGGGGAACCTCATGGAGGAACTCGCGAAGATCCGGCGCGTGCTGCAGAAGAACGATCCGGCCGCTCCGCAGCATCGCTGGCTCGTCGTGGACGGCAGCCTCGGCGCCAACTCCATCGAGCAGGCGAAGGTGTTTCATGCGAGTTTCGGACTCACGGGGCTCGTCGTGACGAAGCTGGACGGCACGAGCCGCGGCGGGGCCTTGGTCGGCATCTACCGGCAGTTGAAGATTCCCATCTACTTCATCGGACTCGGTGAGCAGCCGGACGACCTGCAGCCGTTCTCGGTTGAGAACTACGCGAAGGCCGTGTTTGGTCTGGAGGCGTGAGTTTTCGCCACGGATGAACACGTTTGAGTCCACTGAATTACTGCAGGGTCGGTCTCCCGACGGACCACGACCGGCCGGGAGGCCGGTCCTCCATGGATTCTTCGCTGCGCTCAGAATGACAGTATGGGTGGGATTATGCCTGGTATGTTTGATCAACCGAGCCGGCGCCGCCGAGCCGGAGTTGCGGCTGAGCCCGAAGAAAATCCGCGACGAAGTGCGCGCGGTGGTGGAAGCACAGCTGGCGGCACTGCGCACGGGGGATTTTGAGACGGCCTATGGTTTTGCGGCGGAAGGCATCCGCCGGCAGTTCGACGCGCGGCTCTTCGCCGCGATGATCAAGCGCGGTTATCCGGCGCTGCTGCGGCCGGGACAATCCGACCTCGGCGTCGTGCGCGACAATGGCGCGGGCCTCGCGCAGATCCTCGTGACGGTGACGGACCGGCAGAATCGCAGCACGGTCTACCGCTACATCCTGGACAAGGCAGAAGCCGGCTGGCGGATCAGCGGCGTGGTGCTCGAGCAGCGGCCGCCGCGCGGCGACACCTGATCAGGGCGCCGCTCGGGCGCGCCCGGAGACTTTTGCGCGCCGCCTTGTTGGGCAAGCCAAGCGCAGCCCGGATGGGAGTTGTCCCGGGACGATGAAATCCCACGTCAGTAATCCCACCTGAATTTAGGTCCTTTGATTTCTCCGCCTATAGCGCGGGATATGCTTTTATCCCGTTGCAGTTTTTCGCGTCCGACGGCGGATGCGAGAGGTGACCAAAAGGGGCTCGCGTGCATCTGACTGGCCCGTTGTGTGTGCGCGAGCCCCGACCCTTTTTTGATCTGTTGGGTTCATTAAAAAGAAGGCGCGGAGCGATCCGCGCCTTTCTTTTTTAATGGCAGGGATGGGTCAGTGCACTCCGCCCATGAGCTTCTTCACCCAGGGGGCGAGGGCAAACAGGACCAAGGTGCAGGCGCCGACGGCCAGGGCCTGGTGCCAGAAGAAAGTGGCGAGGACGTTGGCATCGGTGGCTTGGAATTCCCCCGCGAGGACGCCGGCGAGCTTGTTGCCCAGGGCGGCGGCGAGAAACCAGATGCCCATCACCATGCCCAGCAACCGGGGTGGGGCGAGCTTGGTCATCGTGCTCAGACCGACGGGGCTCAGGAGCATCTCGCCCACGGTCTGCAGGAAATAAAGCGCGACGAGCCACATCGGGCCGACCTTGCCCTCGGCCGTAAGCTTGGCGGCTGGCACCATGAGCACGAAAGATAGGGCAACAAAGAGGAGGCCCAGCGCGAACTTCACGGGACTGGACGGCTGCTTGGAGCCGAGTTTGATCCAGAGAAAGGCAAAGACGGGGGCGAGCAGGATCACCCAGACGGAATTGACCGACTGCCACCAGGAGGAGGGGAAGGCGTGGCCGAAAAACTCGTTGCGGGTCAGCTGGTCGGCGAAAAGCGTGAGAGTGGAGCCGGCCTGCTCGAAGATGGCCCAGAAAATCTCCGCCGCGAAGAAGAACACGAGGATGGCGGCGATGCGCTTGCTGTCGGGGTTGGGCTTGAAGGCGAAGAAAGCGATCGCCGCGATCTGCAGGGCGAAGAGCACATAAACGAGCGCGGGATGATCATCGCTCGCCTTCATCGCCGCGATGAGCGCGAGCGAGCCGAGGGCGACCAGCCCAAGCCGGCCCCAGGGCCGGGCCCCGGCCGCCGGCGCGTGGCCGACATGGGCGAGGCGCTGGCGCTGGAGCAGGTAGTTCAGCAGGCCGAAGGTCATGCCGACGCCGGCGGCGGCGAAGCCCCAGTGCCAGCTGTGCAGCGGGTTCAGGCCCCAGGCCGCGAGCTGGTTTTTCCAAGCGTCGCTTTGCGCCAGCCAGCCGGTGACGAGCGGCGAGGCGAAGGCCCCGAGATTGATGCCCATGTAGAAAATCGAGAAACCCGCGTCGCGCCGCTGATCGGCCGGCGAGTAAAGGCTGCCGACCATCGTGCTGATGTTGGGCTTGAGCAGGCCGGTGCCAATGGTGATGAGCACGAGGCCGGCGAAAAAGGTGACCTCGGAATTGAAGGCCATCGAAAAGTGGCCGGTCGCAATGACGATGCCGCCGATCAGCACGGCCCGGCGCGCGCCGATGAAGTTGTCGGCGATGAAACCGCCGAGGATCGAGAGCAGGTAGACGCTCATCGTGTAGGTGCCGTAGATCGCCGCGGATTTCTTGGTGTCGAAGCCCAGGCCGCCTTCCGCGGCGGTCTTCACCATGAAAAGAATGAGCAGCGCCCGCATGCCATAATAGGAGAACCGTTCCCACATCTCGGTGAAGAACAGGGTGGTGAGGCCGCGCGGGTGACCGCCGAGTCCGCCGGTTTCCATGACAGTGGGCACCGGGATCTCGGCCGAGGGGGAGGTCGGGGGATTCATGGAGGCGGATTCGGGCGATGAAACATGTCGAGTGCAAGCGCGGAGCCGGCTCGTCCGAGAGTCGACAAATCACCGGGAAGCCGCCAATCAGGGCGCAGATGTCCCGCTTTCCACGAATCCTTCGCGCCGCACCGGCTGCGGCCGAGCCATGAGCAGCGCGCGCAAGTGGTGGTCTTGGCGGCCGGGCGACCGGACCGTCGTCGAGCAAACGGAACCGCTCGAGGTGCGCGAGGTGACGCCACGCCGCGTGAGCGTCTACCTGCCGCCGCACTACGACGCCAATCGCGCCCGGCCGTATCCGCTGCTGCTCGCGCTCGATGGGCAGACGATGCCGCAGTGGCGCCTGGCCGAGACGCTCGATGAGCTGGTCGGAGCGCAACAAATCGAGCCGTTGGTGGTTGCGGCGGTGCCCGCTTCGCCGGAACGCATCGACGAATACGGCACCGCGGGCATGCTCGACTACGCGGGCCGGGGCCGGCGGGCGAAGGCCTTCCAGGAATTGCTGGCGGGTATGGTGCTGCCGACGGTGCGCGAACTTTACCATGTGGCTGACACGCCGGCGCACACGGGGATTTTCGGGGCCTCGATGGGCGGGCTGTGCGCCTTCGATTCGGCGTGGCGCCGGCCACAGGTCTTCGGCACGGCGGGGATTTTTTCCGGCTCACTCTGGTGGCGGGCTGATGATGTGGGGCCGGATTCGCAGCAAACCAGCCGCATCGCGCACCGCAGCGTGCGCGAGGCCGCGGGCCGGCCAGCGCTGCGCCTGTGGTTCCAGGCCGGCACGCGCGATGAGGCCGAGGATCGCGACGGCAATGGCGTCATCGACGCGATCCAGGACACGACCGAGCTGATGGGCGAGCTGGCGGCGAAAGGTTTCCGGTCCGGGGCGGACATGACCTATCACCAAATCGAGGGGGGCGAGCACCACGAGTCCACCTGGGCGAAGGCCCTGCCGGAATTTCTCCGCTGGGCCTTGCCACCGCGCGGGCGCTAGGGCCGGCCCGCGGACGCGACCTGCACGGAACGGTCGCCGCGCGTCGGCCGGAAGGCGGCGATGACCACGCCGACGAAATTTTCCTCCACCACCGGCTCCATGTCGTGAAGGTGGTTGTTCAGGCCCGTCGCGCGCCAGCCGTCACGCGCCTTGGCGACGAGGACATGGGCGACGACCTTGCCGGCCTTGTTGCGGTAGAGGGCGGTCTGGCCGGGCTGCAGTTTTTCGTAGGCGCATAGCTGCATCACCAGGATGGTATTGGGCGCGTAGAGCGGCTGCATGGATTCACCCGAACCCACGAGCGCGAAGGCGCCGGGGGTCAGGGCGGCGAGTTCGCCCGCCTGCTGCCAGGCCTCAGTTTCCTTCGCGACAACGGGGCGGGGAGACCGCCCGGTGAACACGCCGCGAATCCACGGGTCATCAGTTTCCCGTGCGGAGCCGACGAGGCCGGATAAAATCACCAATCCGCTGAAAATCCACGGCGCGCGACGGAACATGCAGCCAGATTCTGCTCGCGGTGGCCCATTGCGAGCCGCCGTTTCTAAGGTTGATTACCTATCGCGGCTTGGAGGGATTTGCGAAGAGGCAAGGGGGCCGGGAGGATTCATGGAGGCCAGTCGGCGGGCTCGGCGGCCGCGGGCGATGTGCCAGACCAGCACCACCGGCAGCAGAAATCCGAGCAGGGTGTGCGCGTGGCTGGCAAAACCCCGGGGCCCTTCGCCCCCGGCATAATATAACGCATAACCACTGAGCGTGAGCAGGGCGACAAAGCTGATCAGCAGGACCCCGTTACGGCGGTTGAACCGCGCGCGCCAGCCTCGCCTCATGTGCAGAGGCAAGAGCGTGCCGACGAGGAGGAGCGCCAGCATCGCCGCACCTCCATGGATCATCATCAATCCAGGCTGCCACGGATGAGGCCGCGGGCCGAACTCCCCGTTAACCGGAAAGAAGCGGTGCAATATCCACCAGCCGGCACCGCTGAGAAAGAGCAGGCCAAACGTGCCGTGGAACCACCCGCGATGCCATCCGCTTAACCTCATGCCGTCAGGCCGCATGGTTGACCTCCTTCGGCCGGGATGGCCCTGCACCGGCGTCGAATACCCAGGCGCGGGCGCCATGGGCGTGCAGCAGCGGGAGCGCGGCCGCACCGGCCAACCACACGACCTTGCACAGCGCGTCGGCTAGCCAGCACTCGGCGGCCTGCACGGTCACGCTGCGGGTTTCACCGGCCAATTGCCGGCTGAGCGGGTGGAAGATCGGCGACCGAACGGCCCCGTTAACGCGACGCTGGGCGAAGTAATGGGCGGACGTCGCGATGGCGGCGTCGCGCACGGCAACAAGCGGCACAAGCGAGCCGGGCGACTCAGGCAGGCGCACGTGAACGGCTTCGGGCAACGAGCCGAAGACACGCAGGTCCCCGCCGGCGTTGACGGTGCCGGCGGTGGCGCCCGCGCCGCAAAGCGCAGCGACGGCTTGGTCGACCGCGAAGCCCTTGGCGATGCCGCCGAGATCGACAAGCAGCGGGCGGCGGAAACGCAACCGGTTACCTGAGAGCAGCAGGATGTCGGCGGCGGTGGCGGCGCCGCGCGGCAGCGGCACACCGGCACGCGGAAGCCAACCGCCGCGGATGAGCGCGGGCGCGCTGGCGATGTCGAAGAGCCCGCCGGTGGCCGCGTGAAGTTTTTGGGCGCGACGGAGCACAAGGTGGGTCCACGCGTGGACGCGCACGGCCCGGCGGGCCGCGGCCCGGTTGAGCCGGCTGAGATCACTGGCCGGGTCGTGAAAACTCATGAGCTCCTGCACGCGGGCGACCGCGGCGAACGCCGCGTGCAGGGCCCGCTCTGCCTGCGCGGACGTGGGTGCGGTGGCGCGCACCTCGACGAGCGTGCCGAGCAGCGGCCGGCAGCGGCGGAGTTCAGCGGAAGGTTTTGAGCACGAGCTCATACGTGGTGAGGAGGCGTTTCACGCCGTCAGTGATATGGCGGCAGGAGAGCGTGGCCCCGGAGATGTTTTTGATATCGCCGTCGAGCTTCAGCGCATTAGCGGCCGTCTTGCCGGGAAACTGCCCGCGCCACTTTCCGTTGCGCACCTCGCCACCATAGGTCTCGCGGTAGGAGAGGATCTCAAGGCCGACGACCGCGCCCCGGAGATCGAGGCCAAGGGCGAAGGTGATGAACTCGTGCTTGCCGAGGACCTCGTCCACGATAAACCAGCCGCCGGCCCCGGTCCGCCAAGCGCGCAGTTCGGAAGCACGCACGCGCACGCCGGAGCTTTGTGCGATGGCCTGGCGCTGCTCCGCTGTCAGCCGGACTGGCACGGCGGTGAGCGCCGTGCCTGGAAAGAGCGCCTGCTGGGCCTGTTCCACGGTGAGATATTCCGTGGCATAGCCGGACGTCGAAGCCGCCAGAACAGCGGGCGGCAGCAACCAGGCGGTGGATAGGCGCGACATGCTCAGAAGTTAAGGCCGACTTTCAACCTGATTTCCAGTTTTTCAAAATGCTCGAGGTCGTGCGCGCCGGAATTTTCCGGCCAGCCGGTGAGCTGCGGGAGGGCAGTGAGCGTTGCCCACCAACGCTTGCTGGCATAGTGCAGGTTCGGGCCGAGGAACAGGGCGTATTCCCCCAGCTTGCCGAGATCGGCCCGCTCGAACGCCGACACGGCGACAGCCTCGGCGCCGATGAACCAGCGTGGGGCAATCCGGTAGCTGAAGCCGGTCGAAAGCGTGAGCTCAAGTTCGGTTTCCCACTCGCGTTCCTCCAGATTGTGCTCGCGCTCCAGTTCCGCGGAGAAGTTGGTGGCCCAGATGAGCGTGTCCTCAAGGTAGTTCTTCTGGGTGATGACCTTGGTCTCGAAGAAAAAGGTGTCCTGGCGGTCGCCGCTCTTGCCACTGTAACGCTTGTAGCCCGGCTCAGCATAGAGGGCCAGACCGTAGCCGTCCTTGTAAGGGCTCCGCAGGTTGTATTTGAGCGAGCCCTGAAGGCCATTGAAACGGAACTGATCGCGACTGGTGAAATCAGAGACCCCTGAGATGTTGTGTTGGATCGCGTTCAAATAGATGGAGCCCTGCAGGTGATCGGTGAAACCGTGCTCAATTTCGGTCTGGAGATCGACGGCCTTGTAGCTGCCGTCGGCCTTGCCGGTGCGAACGGTCACCCATTGGTAGATCTCGGAGCCGCCTTTGGGCAGGGTTTCGGCGCCATAGGTATAGCCGAAGTAGTTTTCATCGGCACGGGATTGGTGCGCAGCCAGACCGGACAGAAGGGTGGCGCAAAGTAGCAGGCGAATACGCTTCAGGGGTTTCGATGTTTTCATGAGCATAATCACGAGTTAGTCATGAGACGCAGTCTCATGTCAATGATTTATGTGAGACAATGTCTCATTAATAAGAAATAACCGCCATTGACCTGTGCAAGTAGCTGGTTTTAAACATCTCCATGATACGCGCGCTCACAGTCGAATTGGGGGCGAGGAGTTATCCGATTCATTTTCCCGGCGATGCCGATGCGGCCATCCAAGCGGCCTTGGCTGAAACAGCCATGGCGGGCCGCGTCTCCGTGCTGCTGACCGACGAGGGCGTGGCGCAGGCTCAGGCGAAATTTCTGGCCAGGGGCTTCGGTTCGATACCGCGGCTGGTTCTAGCCGCCGGTGAGAAAACCAAGTCACTGGAATCCTTCGGCCGGGTGCTGGATTTTCTGGCAGCCAACAAGCTCACCCGCCAAGGGGTGCTGTGGGTGCTAGGCGGGGGTGTGACGGGGGATCTTGGCGGCTTTGCCGCGGCGTCCTACCTGCGCGGTATCGACTGTGTGCAGATGCCGACGACCCTGCTGGCCATGGTGGACAGTTCCGTCGGAGGCAAAACCGGCATCAATCTCTCCGCGGGGAAAAATCTCGCGGGCGCTTTTCACCATCCGCGGGCGGTCTATGTCGCGACAGAATTCCTGCAGAGTTTGCCGGCCCGCGAATTCGCCGCCGGCATGGCCGAGGTGATCAAATACGGCCTGCTCGGGGATGCGGCGCTTTTTGCCCAATTGGAAAAAACGGTCCTGACGGCCAGTCACGCGGAATTGCCCGCCATCATCCGCCGTTGCTGCCAGCTGAAGGCCGAAATCGTGCGGGCGGATGAGCATGAGACCGCGGTCGAAGGCGGCCGGGCGCTCTTGAACCTCGGCCACACTTTCGGGCATGCCATCGAGCAGGTCACCGGTTACAGTGCCTACCTGCATGGCGAGGCGGTGGCGGTCGGCCTCGTGGGTGCGGCCCGGCTATCGCAAAAACTCGGTCTGCTGCCGGCGGGCGATGCGGCGCGGATCGGGCACGTGCTTGCCGCCCACCAGTTGCCGGTGCGGCTGCGGTCACCGTTGTCCGTGGCGGAGTTGCAGGCCGCCACGGCCCATGACAAAAAGAATCGCGCCGACGGGGTGCGCTTTGTCGTGTTGAATGCCCTCGGCGTCGCGGCGACCCGTTCGGGGATCCCGCCGGCGCTGGTCGAGGCGGTCTGGCGCGAGCTGGGCGCGGCCTAGATTTGGGGTGCTATCCGGGCGCAAACCCCTAAGTTGTCAGACCCATGTCAGCCATCGACGAAGGCATTGTCCGCGAGTATTTCGAGCAAAACGGCTTCCTGGTCCGACAGGTGCGCAAATACCAGGTGCAGGCGCGCCGCAAGACCGGCGATGAGGAGGTCGATCTGGTCGTCTACAACCCGGCCTACGCCCGCAGCTCGCGCCGCCCGGAGTTTTTCCTTTTCGCCAACGAGCTGGCTTACATCCACCGCGCCATCGTCGTCGTGAAGGGCTGGCACACCGGCAAATTCACGCCGAACATGCTGAAGAGCAGCCCGGAGATCTTCCGCTTCCTCGAGGAGAATGTGCTCAAGGAGATCACCCGCTTCTTTCCCGTCGACCCCGAGGAGCCCGGCAACGCACCCGACGTGACCAAGATCCTCGTTCTCCCGAGTCTGCCGACCGCCGAGCCGTTCCGCTCGCAGAGCGTGGCCATGCTCAAGGAACACGGCGTCGACGCGATCATTTCCTTCCGCTCCATGCTGCTCGACATCATCGAGCGGGTCGAAATCAACAAGAGCTACGGCAAGTCCGACACCCTGCAGGTCATCCGCATCCTGAAAAACTACGACCTGCTTAAGGACGCCCAACTCGATCTCCTTGCCGAGCGCCAGCCCAGCCAGCGGAGGAACAACCCGAAGGCATGAGCATCCATCCGACGGCCATCATCGAGGAGGAGGTCCAGCTTGGCGCCGGCTGCGTGGTGCACGCCTACGCGGTCGTCAAACGGCATTCGGTCCTGGGCGACGGAGTCATCATTCACCCGTTCGCGGTCATCGGCGGCGACCCGCAGTATCTCAAGTTCGATCCGGCCACGAAATCCGGCGTGCGCGTCGGCGCCGGCACGGTGATCCGCGAGCACGTCACCATCAACCGCTCCATCCATGCCGGCCAGGCCACCACGGTGGGCGCGCGCTGCTTCCTGATGGCGAACTCGCATGTGGGGCACGATAGCGCGGTGGCCGACGATGTGGTGCTGGCCAACAACGTCATGCTCGCCGGCCACGTCACGGTCGGCGGCCACACCTTCCTCGGCGGCGGCGCGGGCTTCCACCAGTTCTGCCGCGTTGGCGAGGGCGTCATCGTCAGCGGCTTGGCGCGCATCGCGCAGGACATCCCGCCGTTCACGATGGCGGCCGAGCGCAACGAGGTCATCGGCCTCAATCTCGTCGGCCTGAAGCGCCGCGGCTTCAGCCGGGAAACCATCCGCGAGATCAAGGACGCGTTCCGCGCCGTCTATTTCACTTCGGGCAATATCCGCGCCGTGGCCCGCGCCTCGCTCGAAGGCGGCGCGTTCAAGTCGGCCGAGGCGCGGCAGTTCCTGACCTTCTTTACTGAGGGCAAACGCGGCTTTGCGCGCGCGCGGCGCGAGGGCCTGGCCGGAGAGGACGATGCCGGGTAAGCTCGCATTTACCTGCGGTGATCCCGCGGGCATCGGCCCGGAAATCATCGCCAGCTGGCTCGCGGCCAACCCGGCCGACGCGCCCCGCGTCACGGTGATCGGCCCGGCCCGCTGGCTGGAAACATTGAAGACCCCGGCGAAAAAAGTCGCCGTCGGCTTGGAGGAATTTTCCGCGGCCGCCGGCCAGCCCGACGGGGAGGGTGCGCTCGTGGCCTGGGCCGCGATGGAACGCGCCGCGCAAGGCTGCAAGTCCGGCGAGTTCACCGGCGTGGTCACCGGACCGGTGAGCAAAGCCGGTCTCGCGAAGATCGGCTATCCCTATCCCGGCCAGACGGAGTTTTTCGCCGCGCGCTGGGGCGGCGACCCCGTGATGGCCTTCTGCGGCGGCAAGCTCCGCGTCGTGCTCGCGACGTGGCATGTGCCGCTGCACCAGGTCGCGGGGCTGCTCGGCCCGCACTTGTTGCAGCGCACGGTCGCGGCCGCGGACCAGCTGGCCCGCGCCGACGGCATCACCGCGCCGCGCATCGGCGTGTGCGGCCTCAACCCGCACGCGGGCGAGGACGGGCTGCTCGGTTACGAGGAAAAGGATCTCCTTAATCCCGCGTTGCAGCATTTGCGCGCGGAGTTTCCCGGCCTCACGCTGTGCCAGCCGGGCGACACGCTTTTCGCGCGCGCCCTGCACGGCGAATTTCACGTCGTGATCGCGCTCTACCACGACCAGGGCCTCGCGCCGCTCAAGGTGATTGATTTCGACGAGGCGGTGAACGTCACGCTCGGCCTGCCGTTCGTGCGCACGAGCCCGGACCACGGCACGGCGTTCGGGATCGCGGGGCAGGGGAAGGCCAGTCCGCGCAGCTTCGCCAACGCCGTAGCCGTCGCGCGCCGCTTGCTAAAATTCCGCGCCGGGCAATAAGTGTCGCTGTGAACGCATCCGCTACAGTCCAGCCCCCCGAGGGCGTCCGCGAGGGCAATGAGAACCTCGTCCGCCTCACCGGGGCCGCGGGCGGGAAGGTCGCGGCGCTCATCGCGCGGGAAAAATCGGGGGATTTCCTCCGTATTGCCATCACCGGCGGCGGCTGCAACGGCCTGAGCTACAAGCTGAAGTTCGTGCCCGAGCCGCGCAAGGGCGACATCCTCGTGCGCTCCGCCGGCGTGCCGGTCGTCGTGGATCCCAAGACCGCCCTCTACCTCAAGGGCACGCAGCTCGACTACTCGGCGAAGATGGTCGCGGGCGGGTTCAAGTTCTCGAACCCGAACGCCAAGGCGAGCTGTTCCTGCGGGGAGAGTTTTAGCGTCTGAGGCCCGGTTTTCCCTCTGAATAATAGGTGTTGTCATCCTGCGCCATAGAGGCAAAAACAGCGCCCGACCAACTTCCTCGCAATCCCTTACACCTGAATGGCACTTCCTTCCTCTTCGCCCGGCGGCCGCCCTCCCTATAATCGCGACAATCGTCGCAACAACGACCCCTTCGCCGCCATCCGCCGCAACATGCGGATCAAGTCGCTCCAGGTGCGCGTGATCAGTCCCGAAGGCCGCCAGCTGGGCATCATGGACACGCCGAAGGCCATCGCCCTCGCGCTCCAGTTCAACCTCGACCTCGTGGAGGTCGCCGCCGCCGCCGTGCCGCCCGTGTGCCGCATCATGGATTTCGGCAAATACGTCTACGAGGAGCAGAAGAAGCACGCCCACAGCAAGCCGGCCGGCGCGAAGCTCAAGGAGATCGAGTTCACCGTCCGCATCGAGAAGGGCGATTTCATCACGAAGGTCCGCCACGCCGAGGAATTCCTCGACCACGGCAACAAGGTGAAGCTCCGCCTCAAGTTCCGCGGCCGCGAGATGGCCCACACCGAGATGGGCTTCGAGGTGATGAAGCGCGCGCTCACCGATCTTGAGACCATGGGCACGCCCGACTCGCCGCCGAAACTGAACGGCAAACAGATCAACGTCATGCTCTCGCCGCTCCCGGTCAACAAGCGCAAGCCCAAGTTCCACGTCCGCGAGCACGCTCCGGCGCAGCCCCCGGCTCCGGCCACGCCGCCCGCCGCGAGCTGAGCCGGGCTTCCCCCGATGGCGCGTCTCCCCGCCCGCGGCCTGCTGGTGTTGCTCACCTTGCTGCCGGCGTGCTCCGTCCCGGCGCAACAGCCGGTCGCGCCCAAACCCGCGCCCACCGCGCCCGACCCCGTCGTCGCGTCCGCCAAGGGCGCAGTTCCGCCGGCCCCGCCGCCCGGGCGCCCCGCCCCCTCGCGGCCGGCTCTGACCATCCTGTGGCCGACGACCAGGCTGCGGAACATCGAATACGTGAGCCTGCGCGACGTGGCGAAAAACTTCGACCTCAAGCTGGTCTGGTCCAAGGCCGACATCGCGATGACGCTCAGTGACGCGCGCGGCGGGCGGTTCATCTTCGAGGGCAACCAGAAGGATTTTTATTTCGACAACCTGCGGGTGTTCCTCGGGGTGCCGGCGATATTCCACAAGGACAGCCTTTGGGTCAGCCAGCTCGATGTCATCAAGATCATCGCGCCGCTGTTCCGTCCGGCCGACCACCTCGCGTTCCTGCCCGCGGCCGCGCCCCGGCTGATCGTGCTCGACCCCGGCCACGGCGGCATCGACCCCGGCACGCAGAACCTGAGGGTGGGGGTGAACGAGAAGACCTTCACGCTCGATGTCGCGCTGCGGCTCCGGAAAATCCTCGAGCTCGGCGGCTGGCGCGTCTTGCTCATCCGCGACAAGGATCTCGAGCTCTCCAAGGATAAGAAGACCGACCTGCTCATGCGCAACGAGTTTGCCAATCGCAACAAGGCCGATCTTTTCCTAAGCATCCATTTCAACGCCGCGCCCGAGGCCATCTCCGGCGTGGAGACCTACAGCCTCGCGCCGCAGTTCATGCACTCGGCCGGCGACGACCAGGGCGACGACATGACGAAGGTGGCCTTCCCCGGTAACAAACTTGACTACGCCAACCTGCTTTTCGGCGGCCAGCTGCACCGCGCCATGATCACGGGCCTCAAGGCGCCGGACCGCGGCTACAAGCACGCCCGCCAGGCGGTGCTCCGGTTGCTCGACTGTCCCGGGGCGCTGGTGGAGTGCGCCTATCTGTCCAACGACGCCGAGGCCCGCCGCGTCGCCACGCCCGAGTATCGGCAGCAGCTCGCCGAGGCGCTTGCCACCGGCGTGCAGAACTACGCCGCGGTGCTCGCGGCCCTGCAGCCCGCGCCCGCGGCACCCGCGGCGAAATAAACTGTCTTCCGGGCTTCGCTCGGAATCGCAAAACTGCTAGTCTTTTTCCCCATGGCAAAGTCACCGCTCGTCCCCTTCCTGTTCGCCGCCCTCCTGTTCGCCGCGCCCGCCGCCCGGGCTTGGGATTACGAAGGCCATCGCATGGTCAACCAGCTGGCGCTCGCCGCGCTGCCGCAGGATTTCCCGGCGTTCGTGCGCGAGCCGGCCAACGCCGAGCGCGTCGCCTTCCTGGCCGGCGAGCCCGACCGCTGGCGCAACGTGGATCCCTGGCTCAGGCAAGTCGGTCCGAGTTGGACGGACCATTTCCTCGATCTGGAGCAACTGCCGGCGGCCGGGCTGGATCCGCGCACCGTTTCCTCCTACCGCTATGATTTTGTGGTCGCGTTTGCCGCTGGCCGGGCCGCCCATCCGGAACATTTCCATCCGGTCGACCCGGCGAAAAATATCGACCATGTCCGCGAATGGCCGGGCTTCGCCCCTTGGGCCATCGCCGAGTGGTGTCAGAAGCTTCGCTCCGCGTTCGCCTATCTCAAGGCCTTCGAGGAGATGGGCGGCACGCCGGAGGAGATGGCGAATGCGCGCGCGGATATCATCTATGTGATGGGCGTGCTCGGCCACTATGTCGGCGACAGCGCCCAGCCGCTCCATACGACCGACAACTACAACGGCTGGTTCGGTCCCAACCCGAAGGGGTATACGACTTGGAACGGCTTCCATAGTTGGATCGATAGCGGGCTGATCACCAAGGCCGGCATCACGGCCGCCGGGCTGAAGCCGCGGATGATCCCGGCGGAAGCCCTGCCCGTGACGAATCCCCCCGACGGTCGCGATCCGATTTTTATCGCCGCGATGGACTATCTCATGGCGAGTCACGAACTGGTCGAGCCGCTTTACGCCATGGAGAAAGCCGGGTTGCTCGGCAACGGTGACAAGCCGGTGGCGCGGGAAGGCCGGGCGTTCATCGAGGGAAGGTTGGTGGCCGGCGGGACGATGCTGGCCAAACTGTGGGTCACGGCCTGGAAGTCCGCCCCGATCGACGCCTACCTGCGGTCGCAGCTGGCCAAGCGCCAGATGGCAACGCAGCCCGCCCCGCCCAAGCCATGAACGTGATGACACTCTGCCTGGTGGCGGCCGGGGGTGCCCTTGGCTCCGTCGCCCGGCTGCTCATGAGCTGGGCGTTGCCCGCGGGCCGTCTGCCCTGGGCCACGATCATCACGAACATCCTCGGCTCGCTGCTCATCGGCTGGCTGCTCAGCCGGCTGGGGCCGTTGACGGGCGAGAACTGGCGCGCCCACGGTTTCTGGGTCGTCGGCCTCTGCGGCGGTTTCACCACGTTCTCCGCGTTCAGCCTGCAGACCTTCGAGCAGATCCAACGGGGCGACTGGCCGGCCGCCGCCGCCAACGTGCTGCTCTCCGTGGGGCTCTGCCTGCTTGCGACCTGGGCCGGCTGGCGAATTGGAAAGTGAAAGTGAGAGTGAAAGTGCCCAGGGGTCGGATGCTGTTTATCCGGACCTTGGGTTGGTTGCTGTTCACCTTCGCTTTCAACCTCACTCTCCGGGCCGAAGGCCCGGAGGCCCGCGTGATGATCGTGGCCAATTCCCGGCAGGCCGACTCGGTCCGGCTCGCGGAATTCTACGCCGGGCAACGCGGCATCCCGGCCGCCAACATCATCGCGCTGCCGCTGCCCGAGGCCGAGGACATCACCTGGCGCGAGTTCATCGACCAGGTCTACCAGCCGCTGCAGGACGAACTCTACCGGCGCGGCTGGCTCGAGGGCACGGCCACCAGCCTGCTCGATAAGCTCGGCCGCACGCGCTACGCTTTCACCGGCCACCATCTCTCTTATCTCGTCGTGTGCCGTGGTGTGCCGCTGCGCATCTACAACGACCCGACGCTGATCGAGGAAAATCCGGCGAAGAAAATCGCCGCCCAGTTCGCCCGGAACGAGGCGGCGGTGGATGCCGAGCTCAGCCTGCTGGCGCAAAGCGGTTCCGAGCTCACGGGCCCGATCACCAATCCGCTTTACGGCAACGACCACCCGTCCTCGCTCGACGCCGAGCTGGTCGTCAAGGTCTCGCGCCTGGACGGGCCGACCTTCGAAAGCGCGCGCCATCTCGTGATTTCGGCGCTGGCCGGCGAGAGCCACGGCCTGCTCGGGCGCTACTATGTCGATTTCGAGGGGCCGCATCCGGACGGCGACGGGTGGTTGCAGTCGACGCTCACCCAGTTGCAGGACCTGGGGTTCGACGGTGATGCCGATCGCAACAGCGGCACCTTCGGGGCCGATGCCCGGTTCGACGCGCCGGTGCTCTATTTTGGTTGGTATGCCGGCGCGCTGAACGGGCCGTTCGACGCGCCCGGCTTTGTGTTTCCGCCGGGCGCGATCGCCCTGCATATCCACAGCTTCTCGGCCCAGACGCTGCGTTCCGCCGCCGCCGGCTGGTGCGGACCGCTCGTGGCGCGCGGCGTGGCGGCCACCGTGGGCAATGTCTTCGAGCCCTACCTGCAGCTCACGCACCGGCCGGACCTGTTGCTGCGCGCCCTCCGCCAGGGCAAAACCTTTGGCGACGCCGCCTACTACGCGCTGCCTGTGCTGAGCTGGCAGGCCGTGGCCATCGGCGACCCGCTTTACCGGCCGTTCAAGGTCACCGTTGAGCAACAGGGGCAGGCGGGGGCAAACCTGCCGCCGGCGCTCGCGCCCTACGCGCTCATCCGGCGCGCCAATCTCCTGGTCCGGCAAAATGACCGCGGCGCGGCGTTGGCCATCTTGCAGGCCGGCTGGAAAGAGCAGCCGGGCTTCGCGCTCGCACTGGCGCTCGCCAAATTGCAACTGGCCACGGGCGACTCCCAGGCCGCGACCGGCACACTCGGCTTTGCCGCTGCCGTGAAGCAATTCCGCGCCCAGGACTGGCCGCTGATCCGCGAGATCGCCGGCCTGCTGGCGGCGCACGGTGCCCGCTCCGCGGCCCTGCAGGTCTACGGTACATTGGCCCGCACCCCGGCGCCGTTCCTCGCGGCACAAAAAGCCCTCCTCACGGAGGCGCGCACGACGGCCGACGCCGCGGGCGACTTCGCGCGCGCGCTTGAATTTTCCAAGCAGCTCAACGCCCTCGCCACGGCGGTGCCGGCGGCAGAGGGGCACAAATAAAAAGCCCACCGGGTCCGGCGGGCTGAGTGGCGGGGCGGGGCGCGCCCTCAGATCTTGTCGACGATCTTGTCGGCCAGCCCGTAGGCGATGGCCTCCTCGGCGTTGAGGTAGAAGTCGCGGTCAGAATCCTTGGCGACCTTGTCGAAGGGCTGGCCCGAGGCCGTGGCGAGGATCTGGTTCAGCTCGGTGCGGAGCTTCTCCATTTCCTTTGCCTGGATGTTGATGTCCGAGGCGGGGCCGACCATCCGGCCGGTGATGAGCGGCTGGTGGATGAGCACGCGCGCGTGCGGGAAGATGTAGCGGTTGCCCTTCTTCGCGGCGGACAGGAGGATCGAGCCCATCGAGGCGGCCATGCCGGTGACCACGATCTTCACCGGGGAGGTGATGATCTTGATGGTGTCGTAGACGGCCATGCCGGCGGTGATGGAACCGCCCGGGGTGTTCATGTAGAAGGTGATCTCCTTGCCCGGCCCGGTCGTCTCGAGGTAAAGCAGCTTTTCCGTGAGGTCCTTGGCGGTCTCGTCGGTCACCGCGCCCCAGAGGAAAATCTTCCGCTGCTCCAGGAACTTCTTCTGGATGAGGGCGCCGACTGGCGTGACCGTGGGCTTCGGCACGGCTTCTTCGCGCTCGTCGTCGTCCTCGTCGTCGAAACGGGGCGTGACCGGGTTCTGGTATTCGCGGGTGAGATTGTGGGCTGACATGGATTCGAAACGTGCACCGGTCGGGCCGTTTTGCGAGTAGTTTTTGTTCACAGGGATTGCCAAGGGAAACCGGCCCGGCAGGCTGAATCCGCGATGAAAAACCGCGTGCACCGCCTCTCCGGCAACATCGTCGACCTCCACGCCCGCCGCATTTATCCGGGCACGGTCGAATGGACGGGGGGCCGCATCACGCGGCTCACGGCCGCGCCGGGCCAACGCTACCCGCAGTTCATCGCCCCGGGCTTTGTCGACGCCCACATCCACATCGAGAGCTCGCTGCTGCCGCCGGCGGAGTTCGCCCGCTGGTCGGTCGTGCATGGCACGGTCGCGACCGTGTCCGACCCGCACGAGATCGCCAATGTCCTCGGCGTGGCGGGTGTCGACTACATGATCCGCGACGGCCGGCGCACGCCGTTCAAGTTCAACTTCGGCGCGCCGTCCTGCGTGCCGGCCACTAGCTTCGAGACCGCCGGCGCCGCGCTCGACGCCAAGGCCGTCGCGAAACTGCTCGCACGAAAAGACATCAAATACCTCAGCGAGGTCATGAATTTTCCCGGTGTGCTGGCCCGCGACCCGTCGCTGCTGGCCATGATCGCCGCCGCGAAAAAGCTCGGCAAGGCGGTCGACGGCCACGCGCCCGGCCTGCGCGGGAAACTCGCGGCGCGCTACGCCGCCGCCGGCATCACGACCGACCACGAGTGCTTCACGCTGCCCGAGGCGAGGGACAAGCTGAAGGCGCGGATGAAGATCCTCATTCGCGAGGGCTCGGCCGCGCGCAACTTTGCCGCGCTGGCGCCGCTGCTGAAGTCTCACCCCGCGGCCTGCATGTTCTGCTGCGACGACCTGCACCCCGATCTCCTGATGGTGCGGCACCTCGATGAGCACGTGCGCCGCGCGCTCCGCGGCGGGGCGGACAAGTTCGATGTGCTGCGCTGCGCGTCGGTCAATCCGGTGAAACACTACAAGCTCGACGTCGGCCTGCTGCGCGCGGGCGACCCGGCGGACTTCATCGTGTTCGAGGGCTGGAGGGATCTGAAAGTTCGCCGCACCTATCTGCGCGGCGAACTGGTCGCGCGCGATGGCCGCAGCCTGCTGCCGCGCCAGCCGTCGAGGACGCCGAATAATTTTAAGGCAGGGGTGAGGCAGGTTGAGGACTTCCGCGTGCCGGCAGGCGAGGGCAAGCTCAACGTCATCGCAGCGATCAGCGGGCAGCTCATCACGCGCCACCTGCGCGAAGCGCCGCTCGTAAGGCATGGCGCGCTCGTCGCTGATCCGAAGCGCGACATCCTCAAGATCGCCGTCGTTAACCGCTACGCGCCGCGCGCCCCCGTCGCGGTTGGTTTCATTCGTGGCTTCGGCCTCAAGGCCGGTGCCCTGGCCTCGTCCGTTGCGCACGATTCGCACAATGTCGTGGCCGTCGGCGTGGACGACGCCTCGCTCTGCGCCGCGATCAACCTCGTCATCCGCTCACGCGGCGGCATCAGCGTCGCCGGCCGCGGCAAGCGCGCCGTGCTGCCGCTGCCCATCGCGGGCCTGATGTCTGATCGCGACGGCCGCGCCGTGGCGCGGCGCTACACCGCGCTCGACGCGCAGGCGAAGCAGCTGGGCTCGAAGCTCGACGCGCCGTTCATGACGCTGTCCTTCATGGCGCTGCTGGTCATCCCCGACCTGAAGCTCAGCGACCGCGGGTTGTTCTCCGCGACGAAGTGGGGCTTCGTGCCGGTGGTTGAGTAGGGCCGGTCTTTGACCGGCCTGCTTGGGGCGTTAATTCCAATGGCCGGTCAGAGACCGGCCCTACCTTAATACTTCACTTTGTCTGTCTTCTTCGCCCAGGCTTGGAAAGTCGCCTGCGCGGCGTCGCGCAGCAGGGGCGACATCCTGATCGCGCGTTTCTCGGGCGGCAGCGGCACCTGCTGGTAGATGAAGTCGTCGTCGAAGCCGATGGCCGCCGCGTCCGCGCGGGTGTTGCCATAATAGACGGTCGGGATCCGCGCCCAGTAGATCGCGGCCAGGCACATCGGGCACGGCTCGCAGCTGGTGTAGAGCTCGCAGTCCGTCAGCTGGAAGGTCTCGAGGTTCGCGCAGGCGTCGCGGATGGCCGTGACCTCCGCGTGCGCCGTCGGGTCGTTGGTCGAGGTCACGCGGTTGTGGCCCCGGCCGACGATCTCGCCCGCCCGGACGATGACGCAGCCGAACGGCCCGCCGCGGCCGGTGTTCATGCCCTGCTCGGCGAGCTTGACGGCCTCGTGCATGAAATTTTCGTGACTCATGGGATGCCGCGCAGCCTGAATATCATGCTGACACCTGACAATGCCATAACCACGCTGCGGCCATGAGTCATCCCGTCATTTCGGGCCTGGAGATCCGGGGCCCGATGAATCCCGGCTATGCCGAAATCCTCACGCCGGCGGCCGGTGCGTTCATCGCCGGCCTGTTCGTGAAATTCGACCCGCGCCGCCTGGAACTGCTCGCGAAACGAGTCGAGCGCCAGCACGCCATCGACGCCGGCAACCTGCCCGATTTTCTGCCGGAAACCGCCGCCATCCGCGGGGGCAACTGGAAGGTCGCGCCGATTCCGCCCGACCTGCTCGACCGCCGCACCGAGATCACCGGGCCCGTTGACCGCAAGATGGCCATCAACGCCCTCAACTCCGGCGCGCAGTGCTGGATGGCGGACTTCGAGGACGCCAACTCACCCACGTGGGAGAACGTCATGGAGGGCCAGATCAACATGCGCGACGCCGCCCGCCTCGCGCTCACCTACACCTCGCCCGAGGGCAAGAAATACGCGCTGAAGGAGAAGATCGCCGTCATCATTGCCCGGCCGCGCGGCTGGCACATGGAGGAGAAGCACGTGCACTTCCAGGGCCAGCGCGTCTCGGCGTCGTTGTTCGACTGGGGCCTCTATTTTTTCCACAACGCCAAGGCCCTGCTCGCCCGCGGCTCCGGGCCCTATTTCTACCTGCCGAAGCTCGAGAACCACCTCGAGGCGCGCCTCTGGAACGACGTCTTCGTCCACGCCCAGGCCGCGCTCGGGATCCCGCGCGGCACCATTCGCTGCACGATGCTCATCGAGACGATCACCGGGGCGTTCGAGGCGGAGGAAATCCTCTACGAGCTGCGCGAGCATGCCTCGGGTCTCAATTGCGGCCGCTGGGACTACATGTTCAGCATGGTCAAAAAACTCCGCAACCGGCCGGGCTACATGTTCCCCGACCGCACGCTCATCACGATGGAGGTGCCGTTCCTCCGCGCCTACGTCACGCACGTCATCAACGTCTGCCACCGCCACGGCGCCTACGCCATGGGTGGCATGGCGGCGCAGATCCCGATCAAGAACGACCCGGCGGCCAACGCCGCCGCGCTCGCCAAGGTCCGCGCCGACAAGGAGCGCGAGGCCCGCGCCGGCCATGACGGCACCTGGGTCGCGCACCCCGGCCTCGTGGCGACCGCGCTCGAGGCGTTTGCCGAGCACATGAAGGGGCCCAACCAGCTGTCGGTCATGCACGACGACGTCCAGGTCACCGCCGCCGATTTGCTCGCGCCGCTGCACGGCCCGATCACCGAGGGCGGCGTCCGTTGGAACCTGCACGTCGGCGTACGCTACCTCGAGGCCTGGCTGGGTGGTTCCGGTGCCGAGCCGATTCACAACCTCATGGAGGACCTCGCGACTTCCGAGATTTCCCGCTCGCAGCTCTGGCAGTGGCTGAAGTTCGGCGCGAAGCTCGACGACGGCCGGCCGGTCACGGCCGCGCTCTACGACCAGTTGCTGCCCGACGAGCTCGCCAAGATCCGCGCCGAATACGGCAACGAGCGCTACAACAGCGGACACTTCACGGAGGCGGTTGGGCTCTTCATGCGCATGTCGAAGAGCGCGGAGTTCGACGAGTTCCTGTCGCTCCCCGCCTACGAGCTGCTGCCGTAGTCCGCCATGCCGACCACGCTCGCCGCGCTCAATGTTGCCGATCGCGGCGCGTTCACCGCCGCACTCGGCCACCTGTTCGAGCACTCGCCATGGGTGGCGGAGCAGGCGTGGCTGCGGCGGCCCTTTGCCGACGCCGCGCAGCTGCACGCCGCGCTGTGCACCGCGATGCGCACGGCGCCGCCGGAGTGGCGGATGGCGCTCATCCGCGCGCATCCCGACCTCGCCGGCCGGCTGGCCCGGCAGAAGCAGCTCACCGCCGAGTCCACCCGCGAACAGGCCAGCGCGGGGCTCGACCAGCTCACCGATGCCGAACTGGCCGAATTCACGGGAAACAACGACGCCTACCAGGCGAAATTCGCCTTCCCTTTCATCATCTGTGCCCGGCTGAACGCCAAGGGTGACATCCTGGAGGCGATGCGGGCCCGCCTGCCGAACCGGTGGGTGGACGAGCGCGACACCGCCCTGGCCGAAATCGAAAAAATCGCCTGGCTGCGCCTGCAGGATGCCCTCAAGGGCTGAATGGCCCACGAAATGCACGAAAGGGCGCGAACCCTGTAAGTTTCTTTTTTTAGTGTGATTCGTGTGTTTCGTCGGCAAAGCTACTCCCATGCCCGGCAAACTCAGCACCCACGTCCTCGACCTCACCAGCGGCCGGCCCGCCGCCGGCATGCGCATCGAGCTTTGGAGCCTCGATGGCAAACCCACGATGCTCAAGGCCGTCACCACCAACCTCGACGGCCGCCCTGAGGAGCCGCTGCTCGCCTCCGCCACGATGGCCGTCGGCACCTACGAGCTGCTCTTCTTCGTGAAGGATTACTTCGTCGCGCACCACAAGGACAGCCCCTTCCTCGACCGCGTCCCGGTCCGCTTCGCGATCGCCGATCCCAAGGCCGGCTATCACGTCCCGCTGCTCGTCACCCCCTGGGCCTACAGCACCTACCGCGGGAGCTGAGCGCATGCCGAACGCCGCGCAGCTTCTCGTCTCGATGTTGGACGAGCTCGGTCGTATCACGGACGAGCCGGGGCGGCTGACGCGGACATTTTTGTCGCCGGGCATGCAACGGGCCAACGAGCTCGTTGGCGACTGCCTGAAAGCCGCCGGCTTGAAAGTCCGGGTCGACTCCGTCGGCAACCTCATCGGCCGGCTTGAAGGCGCGCAGCGCGGCGCGAAAACTCTACTGCTCGGCTCGCACCTCGACACCGTACGCGATGCGGGCCGCTTCGACGGGCCGCTCGGCGTGCTGCTGCCGATCGTGGCGCTCGCGGAGTTGCAGCGCCGCGGCGTGCAGCTGCCGTTTGCCGTCGAGGTGCTGGGTTTTTCCGAGGAGGAGGGCGTCCGTTTCGGCAGCGCCTACCTCGGCAGCGAAGGCTATACCGGCCGGTTGAAGCCGGCCACGCTCAAGCTGCGTGATGCCGATGGCGTCAGCGTGCTGGAAGCACTGCAAAGGTGGAACGGCCTGACCTCAGGACGTTCAAAGCGCGCTGGGGTCAGCGCGCTCCACCTCAAGGCCACCCACGAGCCAAGTAACCTAATAGGTTACATTGAGGTGCACATCGAACAAGGGCCGGTGCTGGAGGCGAGGAAGCTCGCGGTCGGGGTGGTCTCAGCCATCGCGGGCCAGAGCCGCTTCAAACTGACTTGGACGGGCCAGGCCGGGCACGCGGGCACGACGCCGATGGCGCTGCGGCGCGATGCGCTGGCCGGCGCTGCGGAATTCATCACCGGAGTCGAGGCCATCGCCCGCCGCACGCCGGGCCTGGTCGCCACAGTCGGGGCACTTACGGTTTCACCCGGCGCGGCCAATGTGATTCCCGGCGCGGCCACTCACACGCTCGATGTCCGCCATGCGAAGGATTCCGTCCGGCGTTCCGCCCTGATGCGGATCGGACGGCTGGCCACGCAGATCGCCATCAAACGCGGGCTTGAGCGCCGCTGGCAGCGGACGCAGGAGAACGGCGCGGTGGATTGTTCAGTGAAACTGACCGCGCGGCTCGCCCGCAGTGTGCAGGCCGTGCAGGGCAAGGCTCTCTCGCTCGTCAGCGGCGCGGGTCACGACGGCGTGGTGATGTCCACGCTCACGCCCGTGGCGATGCTGTTCGTCCGCTGCCGGGACGGGCTGAGCCACCATCCCGATGAATACGCGTCGCCCAAGGACCTCGCGGTCGCGCTGCGGGTGATGGTTGATTTTCTGGAACGGCTGGCCGCGGAGTATCGCGGATGAAGCGTCGTGGCCGCAATATCGTCGAGGCGACCGAACCCGAGACGCTCGATCTCGTCGTCCGGGGCGGCCGGGTTGTGACGCCGGAGGGTGTGCACGACCTAGAAATAGGCATCCTCGAGGGGAAAATCGTGCGCTTGGCGCCGGAGGTCACCGACCCAACGCACGCCGAGCTCGATGCGGCCGGCCGCTACGTGTTTCCGGGCATCCTCGATGCCCACGTCCATTTCAACGAACCTGGCCGGGCGGAGTGGGAGGGATTGGCCCACGGTTCGCTCGCGCTGGCGGCCGGCGGGGGCACCTGCTTCTTCGACATGCCACTCAACTCCGAGCCGCCGGTGCTCGACGCGGCCGGTCTGCGCACGAAGCGCGAGCTGGCCGAGCAGCAGTCGTGCACGGACTTCGCGCTCTGGGGCGGGCTGGTGCCGGGCAACCTCGACAAGCTTGCCGGCCTGCGCGATGCGGGCGCGATCGGCCTGAAGGCTTTCATGTGCGACAGTGGCATCGCCAGTTTTCCGCGGGTCGACGGCGCGTCACTCCTCGCGGGCATGAAGCGCGCCGCCAAGCTCGGCTTGCTCGTTGCGGTGCACGCCGAGGACGAGGCCCTCGCCGCCAAGTTCACCCTGGCGCAGAAAGTCCGCGGTCGCCACGACGCGAAGGCCTTCCTCGCGTCGCGCCCGGTCGAGGTTGAACTCGCCGCCATCCGCCAGGCCCTGGAATTCGCCGGCGAGACCGGCTGTGCGCTGCATATCGTCCACGTGAGCAGCCCGGAGGGCCTCGCGCTCGTCACCGAGGCGCGGGCGCAGCGCGTCGACGTGACGGCGGAGACCTGCCCGCATTACCTGCTGTTGAACGACAAGGACGTCGTGAAGACCGGCGCACTGGCCAAGTGCGCGCCGCCGGTGCGCGACGAACTCAGTCGCCAGGCGATGTGGCGGGAGTTGCGCGCGGGCAACATCCAGACCGTGGGCTCCGACCATTCGCCGGCGCCGCCGGAGATGAAGACCTCGGAGAATTTCTTCGGGATCTGGGGCGGCCTCGCCGGGGTGCAGCATGGCTTCCAGCTGCTGTTCAGCGAATGCGCCGACACCCTCGCCAAGGACCTGCCGCTGCTCGCCGCGGTGCTGGCGCGCAATGTCGCCCGCCGCTTCCGCCTCGAACACCGCAAGGGCCTGCTGGCCGAGGGGCGCGATGCGGACTTCACGCTGCTGGAGTTCGGTCCGCCGCGCACGATCACCGCCCGGGAATTGTGGACCCGGCATCCCCTCAGCGCCTATACCGGCCGAAAGTGCCGGGCGCGTGTGACCCACACTTATGTCCGCGGCTGCCCGGTCTGGGCCGACGGCGGGGTTGCATCCGGCTCCCCGAAAGGTCAGTTTCTCCGGCCAAACACCACCTGACGCCCATGCCTGAACTCTTCGGACACACCCGCGCGCACGTCGGCCCCCGCCACGCGCTCCTCACCCCCGCCAACCACGTCAACAGCTCCGTGCCGGGCATCACGGGCGCCACCGCGGTCGTGCTGATCAACGAGGCGATGGGCGCGAAGTTTGCGCAGACCCTTGTGACCTTTCAGGAAGGTGGCCGCGCCGGCCAGCCCGCGGGCGGCACGCAGACCTTCGGCTACATCATGGGCGGAAGCGGCACGGTGGCGGTTGGCAAGGAGAAGGCCAAGTGCGGCGCCGGCGGGTATTTTTATGCGCCGGCCGGGCACGCCTGGTCGATCACCGCGCCGAAGGCCGGCACGCAGATTACGCTTTTCCAGAAAAAATACGTGCCGCTCGCCGGCACGGCCTCACCCAAGCCGATCATCAGCGACGCCGCGAAGGTGAAGGGCACGCCGTTCCTCGGCGACCCGGCGGCCAACCTGCAGGTGCTGCTGCCTGACGATCCCTCGTTCGACATGGCGGTGAACGTCTTTGCCTACCAGCCTGGCGGCCACCTGCCGTTCGTCGAGATCCACGTCATGGAGCACGGCCTCGTGATGCTCGGCGGCGCGGGCGTCTACCGGCTCGAGGACAGTTGGTATCCGGTGCAGGCGGGCGACGCGATCTGGATGGGCCCGTATTGCCCGCAGTGGTTCGTGGCGATGGGCAAGGTCCCGGCGAGCTACCTTTATTACAAGGATGTCAACCGTCCGGCCATCTGATCCCTTCGCGCCGGCCACGCTCGACCTCATCGTCAACGGCCGCGCGGTCTCCACGGCGGGCGTGGCGCCCACGACCACGTTGCTGGCGTGGCTGCGCGCGAACGGCCTGACGGGCAGCAAGGAAGGCTGCGCTGAGGGCGACTGCGGCGCGTGCAGCGTGGCACTCGTCGACCGCGACGCGAACGGCAAGGCGACCTACCGCGCCTTCAACAGCTGCATCGCGCTGGTGCCGATGTTCGCCGGCCGCGAGATTGTCACGGTCGAGGGCCTCGCCCAGTGCGGCGCCGACCGGAAGCAGCTCCATCCCGTGCAGGCCGCGCTGGTCGAGCACTACGGTTCGCAATGCGGCTACTGCACACCCGGGTTTGTCGTCTCGATGTTCGAAGCCTACTACCGCGACGGCTGCAAGGCGCCTTGGCAGGTGAGCGACCAGCTTTGCGGCAACCTCTGCCGCTGCACCGGCTACCGGCCGATCCGCGACGCGGCGGTCACGGCCCTGGCGCAGCGCCCGCCGGCGGCCGACGATGCTTTTGCCCAGCGGCTCACCGTGCCGGTGCGTCCGCCCGGCGCGCTCAATTACGTCGAGGGCGGCGGAAAGTTCTTCCGGCCCACGTCGCTGCCCGGGCTCTTCACGCTGATTGAGACTTACCCGACCGCGCAGCTCGTCGCCGGCGCGACGGAGATCGGCGTGGAGCTGAATAAGAAGTTCAAGGCCTTCCCGATCCTCATCTCGACCGAGGGCCTGCCCGAGCTGACGCGTATCAGTTCAACGGCCGAGGCCTGGCACATCGGTGCGGCGGCCACGCTGACGAATATCGAGGAGGCGCTGGGCAATGAATTTCCCTCCATCGCGAAGATGCTACGCGTCTTTGCCGCGCGCCAGATCCGCAACCGCGCCACGCTCGGCGGCAACCTCGTGACGGCCTCGCCCATCGGCGACAGCGCGCCAGTGCTGCTGACACTTGACGCGAGCGTCGTGCTCACCTCGGCCAAGGGTGAGCGCACGGTGCCGCTGGCCGACTTCTTTGTCGCCTACCGCAAGACCATCCTCAAGCCGGGCGAGATCATGCGCGAGATCGTGCTGCCGCGCGGCGGGCCGTTCCGCGAACTGACCCGCCGGGTGGATTTCCTGAAGGTCTCCAAGCGCCGCGAGCTCGACATCAGCATCGTGGCCGGGGCGTTCTGCGTGGACCTCGACGCCGCGGGCCAGGTGCGCAAGGCCCGCATCGCCTACGGCGGCGTGGCCGCCATGCCCCTGCGCGCCCTCAAGGCGGAGGCGGCACTGGTGGGGAAAAAGCTCGACGACCCGGCCGTTGCGCAGGTGCTGCGCGAGACTTTCCAGCCAATCGACGATGCGCGCGGCGGTGCCGAATACCGGCGCGGGCTGGTCGTCGGCCTCTGGGAGAAATTTGTCTCGGGCGAGCAGAGCGAGGCGCAGGACGCCGACCTCGGGTTCGCCGGCGACGCCAAGTGGCCGGTGGAAGATCCTTCGCGGGCCCTCGGCCACGAAAGCGCGGTCGGGCACGTCACGGGGCGGGCGATGTATGTCGACGACACGGCGCAGCGCCGGAAGATGCTCGATTGCTGGCCGGTGTGCGCGCCGCACGCCCGGGCAAAGATCCTGCGCCGCGAAGCCACGCAGGCCCGGCAGGCGCTTGGCATCCACGCGGTGCTGCTGGCCGAGGACATTCCCGGCGAAAACAACACCGGGCCGGTGCGGCACGACGAGCCGTTGCTGGCCCAGGACGAGATTCTTTTCCACGGCCAGATGGTGGCGTGGGTCGTGGGTGATTCACTGGCCGCCTGCCGCGCGGCGGCGGCGCTGGTCGAGGTGGACTACGCGCCGCTGCCCGCGGTCATTGGCCTGCCGGCGGCCATCGCGCAGGACAGTTACCACACCGAACCCCATGCGCTGGCGCGCGGGGATGTCGTGGCGGCGCTGGCGGCGGCGCCGGCAAAGCTCGAGGGCGAGTTCGAGTTCGGCGGGCAGGAGCATTTTTATCTGGAAACCCACGCGGCGTGGGCCGAGGCAGGCGAGGACGGCAGCGTGTTGGTCAATTCTTCCACGCAGCACCCGGCGGAGATCCAGGCAATTGTCGCCGAGGTGCTGCATGTGGCGCGGCACAAGGTCGTCGTGCAGGCGCCGCGCATGGGCGGCGGCTTCGGCGGCAAGGAGACGCAGGGCAACGCCTTTGCGGCGCTGGTGGCGCTGGCGGCGGTCAAGACCGGCCGGCCGGTGCGCGTGCAGCTCGACCGCGACCTCGACATGAAGCTGACCGGCAAGCGGCATCCGTTCCATGCGAGGTTCTCCGTCGGCCATGACCACGAGGGCCGGTTGCTTGCCGCGCAGGTGGCACTGGTGTCGGACGGCGGCTGGTCGCTCGATTTGTCCACGGCGATCAACGACCGTGCGCTGTTCCACCTCGACAACGCCTACTACATCCCGGCGGTGCATTTCAGCGGACGCGTGGCAAAGACCAACGTGACGTCGCACACGGCCTTTCGCGGCTTCGGCGGGCCGCAGGGCATGATTGTCATCGAGGAGATCGTCGACCGCATTGCCCGCCGGCTCGGGTTGCCGCCGGAGGTCGTGCGCGAACGCAACCTCTATCATGGGACCGGTGAGACGAATAGGACCCATTACAACGAGGACATTGGCGATAATCGCATCCAGGACCTCTGGCAGCAGGTGCTGGCCAAGGCAGACTTCGCGACGCGGCGCGCCGAGGTGGCGGCTTGGAACCGGGCGAATCCGCACATGAAGCGCGGGCTGGCGGTGACGCCGGTGAAGTTCGGCATTTCTTTCACACTGGCGCACTACAATCAGGCCGGGGCGCTCGTGCACATCTACCAAGACGGCTCCGTGCAGGTGAACCATGGCGGCACCGAGATGGGCCAGGGGCTGCACACCAAGATCCTCGGCGTAGCCATGCGCGAGCTGGGGCTGCCGGCGGCCAGCATCCGCCTGATGACGACGAGCACGGACAAGGTGCCGAACACGTCGGCCACGGCGGCGTCGAGCGGCGCGGATCTGAATGGTGCCGCAGTTGCGGCGGCCTGCGTAACGCTGCGCGAGCGGTTGCTGCCCGTCGCGGCGGCACTGCTCGACACGACGGTGGACCAAGTGGAATTTGCGAACGGCGAGGCGCGCGTGAAAGGCGCGGCGACCGGCAGCCCGTTCGCCAAAGTGTGCGCCAAGGCCTACACGGAGCGGATCAGCCTTTCGACCACAGGATTCTACAAGACACCCGGTGTGAAATGGGACTGGGCGAAAGCCGAGGGCCGCCCGTTCCACTACTTCGCGTGCGGCGCCGCCGTGGCCGAGGTGGAGGTGGACGGTTTCTCCGGCATGCACCGCGTGCGGCGCGTGGACATTGTCCATGACGTTGGTGACTCGCTGAACCCCGGCGTGGACCGCGGGCAGATCGAGGGCGGCTTCGTGCAGGGCATGGGCTGGCTGACACGCGAGGAGCTGCGCTGGGACCAGGACGGCCAGCTGCTCACGCACAGCGCCAGCACCTACCAGATCCCCGCGTTCAGCGACGCGCCGGTCGAGTTCAACGTCACGCTGCTGCCCAAGGCGGCGCAGCCAAATGTCATTCACGGCAGCAAGGCCGTGGGCGAGCCGCCGCTGATGCTCGCTTTCTCCGTGCGCGAGGCGCTGCGCGACGCGGTCGCGGCGTTCGGCCCGCCCGGCGGCGAGGTGCGGCTGGCGTCACCGGCGACGGGCGAGGCAATCTTTGCGGCGATTCAGGTGCGGGTGGCGCGCTGACGGTCCCGCTCAGTCAGCAGCTGCGCGGCGATGCTGAGGGCAATCTCGCGCGGGTCGTTGTTGCCAAAGGGCAGGCCGACGGGGCAGTGGAATGCCTTCGCGCGCTTGGCCGGCAGGCCGGCGGCGACCAGCTCCTTTTGCAGCACCTTTGCCTTCGAGTCGCTGCCGATGACGCCCACGAAGGGGAAGTTTCGCCCGGCCAGCGCGCGCTGGAGCACGGGCCGGTCGGAGGCGTGGCCCTTGGTCAGGCAGAGCAGGAAGGCGTGGTCGGGCATCGTCGGCACGAGGTCGGCGGGCTCCGCGGCCTCGACGTAGCGGACGTTGCGGGCGCGCGGCAGGCGGTCGAGCCATTCGCGGCGCGGGTCGACGATAACGAGCTGGCAGTCCAGCGGCGCGAGGACGGGCACGAGCGCCTGCACGACATGGCCGGCGCCGAAGATCCAGATGGGCCACGCCGCGCCCGCGCCGCCGGCCACATGCGGCTCGAAGTAGAGCTTCACCGAGCCGCCACACGTCATGCCGACGTCGGTCTTGAGCGCCCAATTGACGAAACGCGGCGCGGCGGCGTGGGTGACGAGCATCTCCTGCGCGAGGGCAATGGCCTTGGCCTCGACTTTGCCGCCGCCGATGGTGCCGGCGTGCAGACCCGCGGCGGTGACGAGCATCTTGGCGCCGGTGTCCTGTGGCGTGCTGCCGAGGGACTCGGTCAGCACGACGAGGACAAAGCCGGTGCCGTCGCGCGCGAGGGCCGTGAGCAGCTCGTAGATAGTGGCGCCGTTCATGCGGCCTGCATCGTGGCCCGGCGTCCGTGGCGCGCAAGCCCGCCTTGGGCGGACAAGCCCCCTCAGCCAGTGAAGGACGTGCGGCGCTGTTCCTGCCAGCGTTCGCGGCCGGCGAAGAGCGGCAGCGAGTCGGCCACAGCCTGGTCCTTGGTGAGGATGAAGTGGCGCGCGAAGAGTTCGTCGGCGGTGCCCCAGGCGAAGCCGTAGGGCGGGCCGTTTTCCAGCACGGGGATCTGGTAGTAGAAATACCCGATGAGGTGGCCGCCGGGTTTGAGCAGCGAGAACACGCGGTTGCGGTAGGCCTCGCGGCGGTCAGGCGTCAGCGAGCAGAGGAAGGTGCGCTCGTAGACGTAGTCGAAGGAGCCGGCGGGCAGGTCGTGGGTGAAGAAATCCCCGAGCACAATGCGGTCGGCGAAACCCGGGCCCGCGAGCTGCCGGGCGCGCTCGACGCCCTTCGCGGCGAAATCGAGGCCGAGGACCTCAAACCCGGCGTCCAGGAACGCGCGGATCTCGTGGCCCGAGCCGCAGCCGGGGATGAGCACGCGGCCGCGGCTGGCGGCGGCCGAGGTCGATCCCTTGGATTTCTGCTTCAGGAATTTCTGCAGGTCGGCCGGCACGCCGGCAAATTCCCACGGCATCTGGCCTGCCTCGTAGCGGCTGTTCCAGAATTCCGGTTGGGAGGGGTGACTCATGCAACGCCAAGAACCGCATCCCGCGGTTTTAGTGCCAAGCTTATTTCAACCAAGGGGCGCATTTCTTACGCGGAATTGATGCCCGGGTGCGGCCGCCGACTCAATCGAGCGGGGTGAGGCGCACCTGGCGCAGCTCGAACGGCACACCCTCGAGCTGGAAACCCACGCGGCCGGCCGCGGGAGCGGCGTGCGTCACGGTGTTCTGCCGCACGCCGTTGACCACGACCTCGATCGTGTCGCCGCGGCAGGTGATGTCGCAGGTGTTCCATTCACCGGCCGGCTTCTCGCTGGAGTCGGCGGCGCGGTCCAGCTGGGGGGTCTTCGCGCCGGGCGCGGTGGAAAGCTTCTCCGCGAAAGTGGCGCCGTTCATCGGGAGCAGATCCCCGGCGCGCGTGGCTTTGAGCTGGGCCTGGAAGCAAAGCGGCCAGGCCGTGCCGTTGGCCGGGGCACCCGTGATGTGCACGAGCACGCCGCTGTTGCCGGGCTTGTCCGACCAGCGCCACTCGGCGTGCAGCCGGTAGTTGGCGTGGGTCGCGGTGGTGGCGAGGAAGCCCACGGACTTGCCGGCCACCGCGATCACGCCGCCGGGCTTGAGGGCGCAGGCTTCCTTGATGTCCATCGCCGGCACGGCGACGAATTCCCAGCCGGCGAAATCGCGGCCGTTGAACAGTCCGGCCCCGGGCGCGGCGCAACCGGCCGTGGCGAACAGGCTCAGCGCGAAAAGCAGGGTGGCGGGGAAACGCATCACGCCTACGCTAGCAGGTTTGCCCGGCAGTGGGAGAGATATTTTCTGGAAAGAGTCCCGGCTTGTGCCGCGGCGGGCCGGGCCGCATTTTCGCCGGCATGAAACCCCTCATGCTGGCCCGGCTCGGGCTGTTCCTGGCCGTGCTCGGCGTGCGGGGTTTCGGCGTCCCGGTTGACGACAGCGTTTATCTTTTCAGCTATTTCGTCCGGAACGGCGAGGACGGCCTGCATCTCGCGGTGAGCGAGGATGGCTTGAAGTGGGTGGCGCTGCACGAGGGGAAATCGTTCCTCACGCCGGTGGTCGGCGAGAACAAGCTGATGCGCGACCCGTGCCTGCTGTGCGGTCCCGACGGGGTTTACCGGATGGTGTGGACGACGTCGTGGACGGGCGGGACCATCGGCTACGCGAGCTCGACGGATTTGAAAACCTGGTCCGAGCAGAAGGCGCTGGCCGTGATGGCCCACGAGCCGGCGACGGCCAACTGCTGGGCCCCGGAGATCATCTGGGACGAGCCGCAGAAGCACTACCTGATTTTCTGGTCGTCGACCGTGCCGGGCACATTCCCGGTGCCGGACGAGACCGAGCGCAAGGACAAGACGAAGCCACCGCGCAACCACCGGCTGTATTCAACCACGACGAAGGACTTCGAGACGTTCACGCCGACGGCGGTGCACTACCAGCCCGGCTTCAACGTCATCGACGAGACCATGGTGCGCCAGGGCGCCGGCTGGGTGATGTTCGTGAAGAACGAGACAGAGATTCCGGCGGCGGCGAAGAACATCTTTATGACGCACGCACTCTCGCCCGACGGACCTTGGGATCCGCCCGGCGCGCCCATCTCGCCGGCCGGCGTCTGGGTGGAGGGGCCGACCGCGATCAAGATCGGCGACTGGTGGCATGTCTACTTCGACAAATACCGCGACCACCAATACGGCGTGATCCGCTCGCGGGACCTGAAGAGCTGGGAAGACATCAGCGACCAGCTTGTCGTGCCGCCCGGCATCCGCCATGGCACGGTGCTGCGCGTGCCGCGAGCGGTGGTTGAGGCGCTGCGCTGAGGCGCGTCAGTTGGATTTTGCCGGCGGGGCCGGTGGGGCGACGGGACGCGGACGATTGCCGCGGCCTTCCGGGCGGGGTTCGCTCGCGGGCACCTCGGTGGGCAGCTGGTCGGCACACAATTCCAGGACCTCGATCGCGGTGAGGCCGTTCTGCGCCGCGCCGTTGGTGCCGACGCGGGCGTTCTCGTCGATCGGGTTCAGCACGTCGGCGCCGGCGACGCGCGTCGTCCTGAGCGGCCCGGCGCCGTAGCGCACGAGGGCCTTGACGGCCTGCGGCGCGAACGCGGGGTTCCGCGTCTTGTAGTAAGCGTAGGCGGCGAGGCGCGGCGTGCCCTGGCTGCTGGCGCCACCCTGCTCGCCGGTCAGGCTGCCGTCGGCGCCCTCAGTGCCGGTTGCCTGGTCCTTCTTCAGCACGTCGGCCGAAGCGCTGCCGAGGCGGCAGTATTGCAGCCACATCTTTTGCCAGGCCGGGCTGTCGAGGTATTCGTTCAGTTCAAAGACGACCTCCGCACCGCCCTGGATGGTGGCGAGGTTGTAGGTGCCGGGCTGGTCGGAGATCTGGTAAAGCTTCCCGGTCGCGGGGTCGTAGCCCATGAGCAGGTTGCGGCCGGAGCGCATCCAGTAGGGCATGGCCTGCATCGACTCGACGCCGGCGATGATCTTGTCGCGCCACTTCGTGTCGCCGGTGCGCTCCCATTCGGTCGACCAGTTGGAGACAAAGGACAGCCAGTCGGGGCCGACGCGGATGCGGGCGGGATATTTTTTCTCGCCCTCGGTGATGGGTTGGGCGAGACGCATCGAGTCGAACTCGCGGGCCTTGTAGTCGAGGTTGACGACCTCGTGCATCAGGTCGCCGGTGCGCTCGTCGGTGGTCAGGTAATAATAGTAGCGCTTGAGGCCGGCCATGCTGATGCGGGCCTCCTTGGCGCCGCAGCCCCAGTGGACGACATTGTGCCGCGAGCCGAATCCGGCCAGCGGCCCGAGATGGTAGCAGTCGACCTCGCCGGTGTGGCGCGTCATGGCCTCCGCCATGCGGAAGACATCGGCGCGACCGGTGCGAAGGAAGGTCAGCCACAGCCACATCGGTGAGCCCAGCTCGGTGTTGTCCCACGCCATGCCGCCGAGGTCGTAGCGCCACACGTGGCGGTCGGCATCGAAGGAGTGCATCACGTCGCCGAAATCCCAGAAGCCATACCAGTGCTGCTGCTCCGGCTGCGACAGGTAGAAATCAACCGTCGACGACAGCTGGTCCTCGACCGCCTGCTTGTAGGGCGTCGAGCGGTCCGGAAGGCTCCACAACCCGAGGGCGTGGACGGAGTGCAGGTATTGCGGCGAGCACACGAGCATGGGCAGCTGCGTGCCGGCGGCGGCCAGCTGCACCGAGGCGGAGCGCTCGGGCACGTTCGCACTTGGATAAAGCGTAAGTTCGCTCGTGCGGGCGACGCCCACCGGTGTGCTGAGCCCCGGCTGCACATCCTCATAGACCGAGTCGAGGCCGTGCGCCCGCGTGTCGTAGTGCCGCAGGTCCATCGGGCCGGCGTCGGGCGACCAGAGCCACACCCGCAGCGTGGCCTCGCCACTGCTGGCGCGGGCGACCTCGAGCGAGGCCGGGTGGGACTGCCAGAAATTCTTCACGCTGACGCCGAGCCCGCCGCTGACGTCGCCGACGAACACATGGCCCGGGGCGCGCTTGCCCGCGCCGGCGGCGATCCACGCGCTCTGCAGATTGGTGCGCTTGACGATGGTGAAGCCGTCGGCGTTGGGCTGGATGAGCTTGAACGAGTCCCACACGGCCCAGTCGGACAAGAGTGCCTGGTCGCGCTCGGGGAGCGCCGCGCGGTTGGGCACGCGGTGGCCGAGGAGCTGGGCGGGATAGACGTCGCCACCGCCAGCCGGATTCGCCACCGAGTGGCCGCCGCGGCCGACCATCGGCTGGACCGGTTCGCTCCAGAGTCCGCCCGCCTCGCCCGCGAAGCGCACGTGGCGGTTCTGGAGCTCCTCGCGCAGCGGCACGGCGAACTCGAGCCCGAGGCCGCGGATGAAATCCTTCTGCTCGTCGCCATTGTAGATGATGGTGTGGACGAGCCGGATGTCCCTTTGGCCGGCGTAGAAATAGAGGCGCACGACAAACGGCAGCCACTCGCGCGAGCCATGGAGCGCGCGGTGCATGCCCTCGAGCCGGAGCACGGCGCGCACGGGGCCGGACTGCTCGATGGTGACGCTGTTCAGCTTGCCGGTGAATTTCTCGCGGCGTGGCGTGTCGGTGGCCTCGCCGTCGGGTCCGTCCTGCACGAGGCAGACGAGCTGGCCCGCGCGCGCGACCTCGCGGCCGTCGACGGCCAGCGACTCGATGAGGCTGGCGCCCCCTTTCAACACGCGGCAGGTCACCGCGCCCCGGTTGACCTCGATGGTGGTGTCGCTCTGGTGGAGGGTGATCTTGGCGCCGGCGGCCGCGGCGCTGCCGGGCGCGAGCGTGAACGGGCCGGTCTGCTCCGGGCCGGCCACGGTGGCGAAGCCGCTCCACTTGAGCGAGCCGTCGGGCCAGTAGGCGAGCGGCCAGGTCTGGAGGGGCAGCGCCTTGCCGTCGCCGGTGGTGAGCGAGAAGGCCTGGTCCTTCGCCACGGTGCCCTTCGGCCACGGCACACCCCAACTGACGCCGGTCGTGACGGGCACCGGCGAGCCGCCGAGCCAGTTGATGGTGACGGGCCCGGTCGTGGCCGCGGACAGGGTGACGGAGCCGAGCAAGGCGGCCGCAAAGAATGCGGGAAGAAGCTTCATGGGGTAAACGGGTTGGCCGGATGCGATCCGGCGGGGTGACTGATCTGACGGATGCAGCCGGGAGCGGTTTGAGCAAGGCCCGACAAATTGACCAGTCAGAATTGCAGACAGAAAAAAGGCCGGTCGGGAGACCGGCCCTGCTTCAGATGAGGCCCAGCTTCATCTTACCCTCTTCACTGATCATGCTTTGGTTCCAGGGTGGTTCCCAGGTGATGCGGACGTCGGCGTTGGCGACGCCGGGGACCAGCAGGATCTTGCCCTTGGCGTCCTCGGCGATGGCCGGGCCCATGCCGCAGCCGGGCGCGGTGAGCGTCATGGCGACGTCCACCTTGTGGCCGCCGTCGTTCTCCTTCGAGATGTCCATGGTGTAGACGAGGCCGAGGTCGACGATGTTGACCGGGATTTCCGGGTCGAACACTTGGCGCAGTTGCGCCCACACGGCCTCGGGGTCGGGGGAGCCGTCGGCGAGGGCGTCGCCTTTCACGGCGGTGTCGGCGACCTGCTCGCCGATCGCGTCGGCGTCCTTGCCGTCGAGGCGGAACAGGCCGGTGCTGGTCTGCACGGTGTAGCTGCCGCCGAGGACCTGGTGGATGAACACCTTGTCGCCGGCAAAAAGCGTCTGCTTGTCGCCGCTGGGGATCTGGGTCGCGGTGACTTCGCGGGAAAGGATGCGGTCGCGGTGGTCGGCCATGGGTCAGTTTTCCTTGAATTTCTCGCGGATGATCTCGGTGAGGATGTCGTGGAGCTCCCGGTGCTCGATCTTGCCGAGGACTTCCTCGAAGAAGCCGAACACGAGCAGCTCCTGCGCCTGGGCGGCGCGGATGCCGCGGGACTCGAGGTAGAATTCCTGCTCGCGGTCGATGCGGGCCGAGGTGGCGCCGTGGGTGCAGCGGACGTCGTTGGCCTGGATCTCGAGGCCGGGGAGCGAGTTCGCCTCGGCCTCGTCGCTGAGCATCAGGTTGCGGTTGCTCTGGTAGGCGTCGGTCTTCTGCGCGTCGGGGTCGACGACGATCAGGCCGGAGAAGATGGTCTTGGCCGAGTCGAGGAGCGCGTTCTTGTAGAGAAGATTCGAGCTGGTGTTCGGCGCCTGGTGGATCTGCAGCGTGCGCTGGTCAAACTCCTGGGTGCCGTGCGCGACGGTGAGGGCGAGCATCTCCGAATGCGCGCCAGGCGCCGACAGCTGAGAGAAACTCTCGTGCCGCGCCTGACGCGCACCGGCGTGGAGATTGAGGGCCAGGACCTTCGCGTCGCGCTTGGCGACCGTGGCGTTGAACTGGAAGGAGAGGGTTTCGCGGCTCCAGTCCTGCATGGCAATGTAGGAGACCTGGGCGCCGTGGCCGACGTAGAGGTCGTTGCCGCCGCAGGCGAAGTGCGCCTCGGTGGATTTCTCCGAGCGGAAGAAGTCGGCGACGGTGACCTTGGCGTTGTCCTCGGCGATGACGAGCGTGTGCGGGAAGACGGCGGCGCCGGCACCGCTGGCGTAGTGGAACACGCCGACCGGCAGCTCGGCCGCGATGCCCTGCGGCACGTAGATGAAGGCGCCGTCCTCGAGGAAGGCCTCGTGCAGGGCGGCGAACTTGTCGGAGCCGAGCTTGGAGGGCTGGGCGAGCAGGTGTGACTTCACGAGGTCGGCGTGCTTGAGCAGCGCGTGCTGCAGCGTGTCAAAGATGATGCCCTGCCCGGTGGTGCTCGGGTCGAGTTCCTGCGAGGCGACGAGCCGGTTGTTGGCGAAGACGAGATGGCCGGCGCCGGTGACGCCGAGCTCGCGGTGCTCCAGTTGGTCGAAGCGGACGGCCGCCGGCAGGGTGAAACCGTCGAGCGTGAGCGTGGCCAGGTTGGAGAAGCGCCAGCCCTCGTTGGTGCGCTTGGGCATCGGCGCGGCGGCGAACCGCTCGTAGGCGGCGCGCTTGCGGTCGAGCCACCAGGCGGGGAGGTGCTTCACGCGCTCGAGGTGAGCGGCGAAGGCCTCGCGGGTGAAGGAACCGATAAGGGAAGCGGGGGGTGAAACTTGAACGGAAGACATCTGAAGAGAATTTTTGAACCGCGAAGGGCGCTAAGGGACGCGAAGGTAAAGCTGATTTTCGCGCTGCTGCGCGTTCTTCGCGGTTGATAATGAATCAGCCGACGGAGCCTTCCATCTCGAGGTCGATGAGGCGCTTGAGCTCGACGGAGTATTCCATCGGGAACTGGCGGGCGAGGTCGTTGATGAAGCCGTTCACAGCGAGGCTCATGGCCTGCGCCTCGGTCAGGCCGCGCGACTGCATGTAGAAGATCATGTCCTCGGAAACCTTGGACACGCTCGCTTCGTGCTGCGTGGCGTTGCGGTCGCCTTTTACCGAGATGGCGGGATAGGTGTCGGTGCGGCTGTTGGTGTTGATCAACAGCGCGTCGCACTCGGTGTTGTTCTTGCAACCCTTGAGGTGCTTCGGGATGTGGACCACGCCGCGGTAGGTGGAGCGGCCCTGGCCGACGGAGATGGACTTGGCGATGATGTTGGACGTCGTGTTGTTCGCCGCGTGGATCATCTTGGCGCCGGTGTCCTGATGCTGGCCGTCGTTGGCCAGCGCGATGGAGAGAACCTCGCCGCGGGCGCGTTCGCCCTTCAGGACGACGCCGGGATATTTCATGGTGAGGCGGCTGCCGATGTTGCAATCGATCCACTTGATCTCGGCATCCTCGTGCGCGACGCCGCGCTTGGTGACGAGGTTGAACACGTTGTTCGCCCAGTTCTGGACGGTGATATACTGGATCTTTGCGCCCTTGAGCGCGACGAGCTCGACGACCGCGCTGTGCAGCGTGGAGGTGGAGAACTTCGGGGCGGTGCAGCCCTCCATGTAGACGACCTCGGCGCCCTCGTCGGCGATGATGAGCGTGCGCTCGAACTGGCCGAAGTTCTCGGCGTTGATGCGGAAGTAGGCCTGGAGCGGCTGCGCGACCTTCACGCCCTTGGGCACGTAGATGAACGAACCGCCGGAGAACACGGCGCTGTTCAGCGCGGAGAACTTGTTGTCGCCGGTCGGGATGACCTTGCCGAAGAACTTCCGGAAGATCTCCGGGTGCTCGCGCAGGCCCTCGGTCGAGTTGACGAAGATGACGCCCTGCTTCGCGACGATGTCCTTGATGTTGGAGTAGGCGGCCTCGGAGTCGAACTGGGCCTCGACGCCGGCGAGGAACTTGCGCTCCTGCTCGGGAATGCCGAGGCGCTCGAAGGTCTTCTTGATGTCGTCCGGCACCTCGTCCCACGTGCGCTTGGGTTTCTGGCCCTGCGAGAGGTAATAGCGGATCTTGTCGAAATTGATGTTCTCGAGGTCCTTCGTCGCCCAGTGCGTCGGCATGGGTTTATCGAGGAAGGTCTTGAGCGCCTTGAGGCGGAACTCGAGGAGCCACGGCTCCTCCTTCTTGACGGAGCTGATGTAGCGGACGGTGTCCTCGCTCAGGCCGGTGCCGGCGTCGAAGGCGTAGTCGACCTTGTATTGGAAGTCGCCCTTGGTCTGGTCGATGCCCACCACGGGATTTTCCGCGGCGGCTGTCTCGATCTCGGTCGGTGGTTTCATGGTGCGGTGGGGGCGAGGATCAGGCGGTGGCGGCGGCGAATTCCTGCTTCACCCAGTCGTAGCCCTTGGCCTCGAGCTCGAGCGCGAGGGATTTGTCGCCGCTCTTCACGATGCGGCCGTCCCACATGACGTGGACGAAGTCCGGCACGATGTAGTCGAGCAGGCGCTGGTAGTGGGTGATGAGGAGGATGCCGGGCGCGGCGGGGGTCTTGCGCTGGGCGTTGACACCGTCGGCGACGATGCGGAGCGCGTCGATGTCGAGGCCGGAGTCGGTCTCGTCCATCAGGGCGACCTTGGGCTCGAGCATGGCCATCTGGAGGATCTCGCAGCGCTTCTTCTCGCCACCGGAGAAACCCTCGTTAACGGAGCGCGAGGTGAACTTCCGGTCGATCTTCAGCAGGTCCATCTTCGCGTAGAGGCGCTTGTAGTAGCCGGTGGCGTCGAGTTCCTCGCCCTCGGCCATGCGGGCCTGCACGGCGGCGCGGAGGAAGTTGGCGATGGAGACGCCGGGGATCTCGCTCGGGTATTGGAAGGCGAGGAACAGGCCGGCGCGGGCGCGCTCGTCGGGCTCCATCGCGAGGACCGACTTGCCGTCGAGGACGACGTCGCCGCTCGTGATCGTATAATCCGGGTGGCCGGCGATGGCCTTGGCGAGCGTGCTCTTGCCGGTGCCGTTGGGCCCCATGATGGCGTGCACTTCGCCCTGCTTGATCGTCAGGGTGAAGCCCTTGACGATGGGCTTGTCGCCGATGCTGATGTGAAGGTCTTTGATCTCGAGTTGGCTCATTGCAGTAAGTTGAAAATTGAAGGATGAAAGTTGAAAGACTGCGGTCTCAGTTCGCGCCGGTCTTGGCCGAACCGCGGAAGGTCAGGTCGATGCTGCGAGCGGCGAAGCCGGCGGGCAGAACCTCGTGCAGGCGGGTCATGACTTCCTCGGGCAGGTCGACGTCGTGGATCTGGCCGGTGGCCTCGTCGTGAAAATGCGCGTGCTGGTGGAGGTTCGGGCAGTAGCGGGTCGGCGCGCGCTCGAGGTTGACCTGGCGCACGAGACCGCACTGCACGAGCGTGTCGAGGCAGTTGTAGACGGTGGCGAGCGAGATGGTGGGCATCGAGGCCTTCACCCGGGCGAAAATTTCGTCGGCGGTCGGGTGGTCCCGCTTTTCCAGGATGACCTTGAGGACGACCTCGCGCTGCGCGGTGGGGCGGACATCACAGGCCTTGAGCCGTTCGCTCAGGGCCGCGTGGTTTTGTTTGGTGGCTGGCATGGCGATGGGGAGTGGCTAAACCAAGCCACCAGAGACCCGGTTTCAAGTAGGAATTAGAATTATTCTAAATTGCCGCACAGGCCATTCTCCACCTGTGACTTAGGGTGTCACAAAATTACCTTCGCCAGCACCAATGCCAGGGCTCGTAGCCGATGCGATGCCGGTTACGCCGGGGATAGGAGAGATGAAAACCGAAGCGCGCGGCGTTTTTTCTCAGCCAGAGAAACTCGGCCGTCTTCGCGAAATGCTCGTCCAGTTTGCAGTCGGCCGGTGAGCCGATATCAATCGCGCGGCCGGTGTGGTGCTCGCTGCAACCGGGCGCGGCAACGAGCCGCAGGATGTCGGCGATGCGTTCGTCGGCCGCAAGTTTCCGGCGGATGATTTTGGTTTGCCGCGCGACACTGCGGTAACCCGAGATTGGCAGCAGTTCGATGTTATCGCGTGCGGCGGCCGCCACCATGCGTTGCCACGCGGCGGCGGCGCGGGGCGTAAGTCGCACGGGTTTGCCGTCGTCCGCGGCGCGGCCGACCAGGGTGAGCGTCCGCGCCTCGCGTTGCACCGGCAGCTGCCGCGTCCGCGCGTAGTCGGCGGGAATGCCGAGGTCACGATAAATGGCGCGGAGGTGCGGGGAAGGCATGCGGCAATTGTGCGGCCAGTCCGCGCCCCTGCAAGCCGCGGCGTCAAATCCGCAAGTGCTGCCTGAGGTAGGTAATCAGCTCCGGCAGGATGATCGGTTTGGCCAGCATGGGAAATTTCCCGCCTAGTCCGCCACCCGCGGCAATTTCCTCTCTCGTGAGCAGCGACGTCAAAAATACAATCGGCACGGCCTTAAATCTGGGATCCGCCTGAAAGGCCTCGGCCAGGGCCCCGCCATCCATGTCGGGCATCCTCACATCCAGCAAAATCAAGTGCGGGCGAAACTCCGCCGCCGCGGCCAGCGCCTTCTTGGCCTCATTCACTTCCTTCACCACATAGTCGTTGGTGCGCTCCAAGCAGTTCTTCACCAGCTGAGTGTCGCTGGTTTTGTCATCCACCACCATGATGCGCTTTTTCTCCGGAATTTCAGGGGGTCGCGTGGTGAACATGGGCATTCTTGATTAGCCTGCCAGTCTATCGGGTTTGCCCCGCCGCCGGCTATCAGGTGAACTCCCTAATGCAAGGACCCTATCCGCCCTTCCCCGCCAGCCAGCGCTCGGCCTCGATCGCGGCCTGGCAACCCATGCCTGCGGCGGTGATGGCCTGGCGGTAATGGTGGTCGGCGCAGTCGCCCGCGACGTAGACGCCCGGCGTCTTGGTGTTCACCTGGCTGTGGCCCGTCGGCACAAAGTAACCCTGGTCGTCGGTATCCACGGCCTCCTTGAAGGCCGCGGTGTTGGGCACGTGGCCGATGGCGACGAAGATGCCCTTCACCGGCAGCACGGTCTCGGCGCCGGTCTTGACGTTCTTCACCTTCAGGCCGCTGACGGCGCCTTCGGCGACGCCCTCGATGCTGACCGGCACGCTGTCCCACACCGGCGAGATCTTCGGGTGCGAGGTGGCGCGGTCGGCCATGATCTTCGAGGCGCGCAACGAGTCGCGGCGGTGGACGAGGTAGACCTTGCTCGCGAAACGCGTGAGGAACAGGGCCTCCTCGGCGGCGCTGTCGCCGCCGCCGATGACGGCGACGTCCATCTTGCGGTAGAACGCACCGTCGCAGGTCGCGCAGGTCGTCACGCCCTTGCCGCCGTAAAGTTCCTTCTCGCCCGGGATGCCGGTGAGGCGCGGCGAGGCGCCGGTGGCGACGATGATGGTCTTCGCCTTGATCTCGCGATCGGCGAGCTTGAGCGTGTAGGGCCACGCGGAGGTATCGAGGCCGGTCACCGTGCCGCGCTCGTAGCGCGTGCCGAATTTTTCCGCCTGCTTGCGGAGGTTCTGCATCAGCTGGAAGCCGTCGATGCCCTCGGGGAAGCCCGGGAAATTCTCGACCTCAGAGGTCGTGGTCAGCTGCCCGCCGGGCAGGATGCCCTCGAGGACGAGGGGCGACAGGTTCGCGCGACCGGTGTAGATGGCGGCGGTGAGGCCGGCGCAGCCGGTGCCGACGATGACGACGTTTTCGACTTTGGCGGACATGGGAATGAAGCGCCCAAATGAGCCCAACATTCCGGCCAGCGCAACTCCGGAGATGTCATTTGGGTCGAAAGAACCAGTTGCCCCCGGGCAAAACGCCGCCTTGCCTCCCCGTATGCCCGCGACCGCGCTGCACGAGCGCCTCTTCAAGATCGACACCCACAGCGACACGCCGACCGCGTGCCTGATGAAGCCCGGCTGGGATTTCGCCGCCCGGCATGACGTCGCCACGGACCGCACCCAGTGCGACCTGCCGCGCATGGCGGGCCACGTCGACGCGATGGTCTTCGCCGTGTTCACCACGCAGGCGGCGCGGACGCCGGCCGGCTTCGCGCAGGCACAGGCCTCGGCGATGAAGGTCTTCGAGCGCACCCACGAGGTCATCCGCCAGAACGCCGCCTCCTGCGCGCTCGCCCTCACCGCGGCCGACGGTCCGCGCCTCAAGGCCGAGGGCCGGCGTGCGCTCTACTTAAGTATAGAGAACAGCTACTCGCTCGGGCTCGACGTCGCCAACGTCGCCCGGTTCCACGCGCTCGGGGTGCGCATGCTCGGTTTCAATCACATGCTCAATAACGACCTCGCCGACTCGTCCACCGACCCGCGCGGACCGGAGTGGGGCGGGCTGAGCCCGTTCGGCGGCGAGATCGTGCTCGAGTGCAACCGGCTCGGGGTGATCCTCGACGCCTCGCACGCCTCGGACGCCGCGCTGCGGGACCTGCTGAAAATCTCCCGGGCGCCGGTCGTGCTCTCGCACTCGGGCTGCTGCGCGGTGTGCGACCACCCGCGCAACATCGGTGATGAACTCATCCGCGCGCTCGCGGCGAAAGGCGGCGTATTGCAGATGAACGCGCTGCCCATCGCCGTGCGCCACCTGCCCGACGACGGCCGCGCCGCCGCGACCGGCGAATTCCTGCTGCGCCTCAAGGACACCGTGCTCACGCCCGAGCTGCGCGCCACGCTCAGCGCCGAGTGGCGCCGCCTCGACGAGAAATACCCCAATCCGCCCGCGACGCTCGACGACTATGTGGAGCACATCGTGCACGGCGTCGAGGTGGCCGGCATCGGCCACCTCGGCATCGGCTGCGACTTTGACGGCGGCGGCGGCGTGAAGGGACTGAACGAGGTGAGTGATTATCCGAACCTCACCCAGGCGCTGCTCGACCGCGGCTTTACCGAGGCTGACCTCGCGAAGCTCTGGGGCGGCAACACGCTGCGCGTCATGCGCGCATGCGAGCAGATGGCCGGATAGCCTTTACTGTAGGAGGGGCTTTAGGCCCCGATTCCTATGTGCTGATCGGGGCCTAAAGCCCCTCCTCCAGTTTCAATCAGTTCAGTCCGTCGCCTTGTCCGGCGCCGGGGCGCTGGCGTGGAAATCCCGCTGTACGCGCGCGAGGAACTCGCGCTGCAGCTCCTCGACGCGCGCCGCGCTGGGCGAACGCCAGACGAGGCCGACGTGGTGACGCTTGGGAATGCGCAGCACGACTTCGGGGGCGTCGAACGCCGCGAGGTCGGGCCATTCCTGCCGCGCCAGCGACACGAGCAGGCCGGCGTAGTCCTTCCGGTAGTCGCCGACGCGGTAGGCCGCCTCCTGCGTCTCGACCTTGGCCCACTCGCGCCAGAGGTTGAGGCCGGTGGCGGCCTCGATCAGGTCCATGATGTTCGCTCCCCCGACGCGCGCGGAGGTCTCGAGAAAATAAAACGTGCCGTCCGCCGCGCGGATGAACTCCGTGTGCGAGGCGCCGCGCACGTGGCCCATCGCGGCGAGCACGCCAGCGTTGGCGGCGAGCAGCGCGCGTTCCTCGACCGAGCCGTGCTCGCAGATCACCGTGGAAAAGATGCCGCCGCCGTGCATCACCTCAAGCGGCGGCGCGCCGTAGCGGCTGGCGATGGCGAAGACCACGAGGCAGTCCGACACGATCGAGTCCACGTGGTAGACGCGGCCGGGCACGAAGGCCTCGAGCAGGTGGTAGGACTGCTGGTCGCCGAGTGCGTCAAGCGCGGGCCAGAGTTCGTCGGGCGAGTTGATCTTCCTGATGCCGAGGGCGGAGGCCGAGAGGCGCGGCTTAAGCAGCCACGGGCCGGGCACGTCGCGCATGAAGCCGCGGAGCGTATCGTAATTGATCACCGGGCAGAAGTCCGGCACCGGGATCCCCGCCTCCAGCGCCTGGAGGCGCATGGCGAGCTTGTCGCGGAAGTAGCGGGCGGTCGTGTCGCCCATCCCGGGCACGCGCAGGTGCTCGCGCAGCGCGGCGGCGGTCTCGACGTCGAAGTCGTCGAGCGCGACGATCCGGTCGATGCGCCGCGTGCGCGCCATGAAGCTGACACCCTTGATGACGTCGTCGCGGTTCCAGATCTTGTCGACGTCGGGCATGTAGAAGATTTCGTCGAGCGCCTCGCGTGGCCAGTCGGCGCCCTGAAGGGACTTGGACGTGAGCAGATAGACGCACCAGCCCTGGCGCTTCGCCTCGCGGAGGAACTCGTGGCCCTTGTGGTAGCTGGCCAGGCAGAGGATGGTCTTGGTGGGCTCGCTCATGCGTGAAGCGCGGATGTGCAGGATGTATGCCGCGCCCGGAACGCGAACGAGCCTAATCTAATGTCCCCCGCTTACGGTCGGTCTGGCGGAGGCCGGCCACCCGGGGGCGGGCCGCGCCGCCCGCCCGGGCCACCGCGACTGAAGCTCGGATCGGGCGTGCCGCGGAACGCGCGCGGGATGAACGGAAAGTCCGGCGTGATCACGTAATAGAAACTTCCCTGCGGAAACTCGGGGGTCACGCCGAAGCCTCCGCTGCACTCGTCAAGGTCGCCGCTGCCGGCGGCATATTCGAAATCCTCGACGAACACGCCGTCATAGGCACCCGTCGGCCCGCCGTCCGTGCCGGGCCGCGATCCCTTTTTTAGCCGGTAGCTGGATTTCAGCATGACGACCGGGCTGGCCGCATCCTTTGCGTCGCGGTAACCCCACACGCCGTAGATGGGAAACCCGTCCGCGGCCCAGCCGAGCAGGGTCAGCGCGGGCTGGCCGCCGGAGAGGCGTGCAAGCAGCGCGGTGGGGATGCCGTGGTAGTGATAGGCGCCGTTGGGCTGCACGTGGGCGTTGTTGGCGTCGAGCCCGAGCGAGAAGCCGCCGCCCTTGGCGTCGTAATGCCAGCCGGACTCCATGTCGTCCTGCCAGGCCTCGGCGGTGCCGGGATCGAACAGCACGCCGTTCAGGGCGATGCCGAACGGCTGGCGGTGCAGCGGCGTGGGCTTGGGGTTGGCCACGGGCTTCGCGGGCACGGTGAAGCGGTAGTGCTGCGCGGTGATCCGGTTGGGGTTGTCGGCGTTGGGGAATTTCCCGGTGGCGTGGTCGGGCAGGCCGTTGGCGGTGATCACCCGTTTGTCGCCCTCGATCATGATGCGCACCTCGCTCGGACCGGGCGCGGCGTCCGTGGCGGGCACAAGGGTGACGCCCTGGTTCTGCGTGGCGGAATGGTTGGGATGGGCACCCAGCGTCGCGGCGCTGGCGAGGAACAGGAGGACCGGGCGGGGGAAGCGCATGACTCAACAGACGGCAGAATCGGCGCCGGATTACAAGAAGGGGCAAAAGTCCGGCCGGGTCAGGCGCCTAGGGCTTGGCTTTCTTGGGGTGTAGCGCTGCGGCGACAGGCCGGGATCAGTCGCGCAGCCTTCGCTGCGGCTGAGCGGCCCGCCCGGGCTCAGTCCGGCGTGGCCAACAGTAGAAAATTTATATTTGCACGCTGTGGAAAAAGCCCGCATCAACTCCGGCCGTGAACCTTTCCGCCTCCCTGCGCCTGATTTCGACGACCGCCAAGATGGTGGCCGTTAAGCGCCTTTGGCTGCCTGTCCGGGCTCGGCGAAGCATGGTTCACACGTAATTCGCGAAACAATAAAACCACTTCCACCCGAGCCCGACTCCTCCGAGTCGGGCTTTTTCGTTTTCCTCACCCCGCCACGCCCATGCCCACGCTTCTCACCCCGCCCCCGCCGCCGTCCCTCCGGACGGAACTGCCGGACGTGTCGTTCTTCGGACGCACGTTCGAGGAATACACGCGCTTCTTCGCCCTCGATGCGGGGGCGCTGCGCCGCACCGCCGTGCTCGACGTCGCCGCGGGCCCGTCGTCCTTCACCGCCGAGGCCATCCGCCAGGGCATCGACGCCGTGGCGGTCGACCCGCTCTACAGCCGCACGACGGCCGAGCTGTCCGCGCTGGCCCGCACGGACTACCGCCGCATGTTCGCGCAGATGCGCGCGAAGCCGCAGCTTTTCCGCCTGAAGTCCTTCCCGTCCTTCGCCGCGGCCGAGGCCGACCGGAAGCTGGCGGCGCAGCGTTTCCTCGCCGACTACGACAACAACCTCCGGCACGGCCGCTACGTGCGGGCCGCGCTGCCCGCGCTGCCGTTCCTCGACCAGGGCTTCTCGCTCGTGCTCTGCGCCCACCTGCTGTTCACCTACGCGGACCGGTTCGACTACGCGTGGCACCTGGCCGCATGCCGCGAACTCGTGCGCGTGACGACCGGCGAGGTGCGGATCCATCCGGTGTGCGGCGCCGCCGGCCGGCCCTACGCGCAGCTTGACCAGCTCCGCGCCGACCTGGCCGCCGCGGGCATCCGCAGTGACATCGTGCCGGTGGACTACGAGTTTTTCCGGGGCAGCAACAGCCTGCTCGTCCTCCGCCGCGACCGCGCGCTGCGGCGTTTGGTCGCGACGTGAGGCGCCCCGGCTGAGGTCAACTATTGGTTGATATCAGCCGGGGCGGCGGGGGATCCTGCGCCGGCCGTGGGATGGTGAAAAAATCCCACCCGCGGGAAACACGCGTTTCACTTTCGGCGGACTCCGGGTGGAGGCAGGGGAGGCCGACCGGCCGGCTCATTTTTCTTTTCGCTTGGGTGCAACTAGTAGCGGCCGCGCCGTGTTAGTTGGCATGGGCACTGCAAAGAGCCCGGCACACGCGCGCTGGCGAAAAACGCGAGCCCCCCGGATCACCCGGGACCCGCAACACAACCGAAACCCCCGCAACGCTCCGCTCACCCGGAGTCCCCATCCCATGAATAAGAAGTCCATCGTCCTCGCCGCCGCCATCCTCGGCCTGCTGTCCTCCTCCGCCTTCGCCACCACCACCGCTGCGCACCACCAAGCCGCCGCCGCCGCCTCGAAGTTCGAGGCGCCCGTCGTCACCAAGGTCGTCAGCCCCACCGGTCTCGCGAGCCGCTACAAGGGCGAAACCCTCGAGCTCACCTTCACCGTCAGCGCGGACGGCAAGACGCACAACATCGGCCTGCTGCACGTCAGCGACGAGCAGCTCACCCAGAGCATGATCGCCGCCGTCTCCCAGTGGGAGTTCACGCCGGGCCGTAGGAACGGCACGCCGGTCTCCACCCGCGTCGTGCTGCCGATCGAGCTCGTCGAGCGCTCGTAAGCTTCGTGCACGGTCGCGGGCTTCCCGTTGCCGCGGGCTCGCGGCCCGGCATCAGTCCCGCAGGCCACATGTCGCTCCGGTGACATGTGGTTTCGCGCGTTCCGGGGCGGCGTTCAGAGCAGCGCGACGGCCGCGGCGTTGGCGCGGACTTGCGCGGCGTCCTTGCAGCCGGGGATCACGGCCGTGACCGCCGGGTTCTTCAGCACCCACGCGAGCGCCCACTGCGCCATCGGCACGCCGGCGGGGACCTCGGTGGCGGCGATCTGCTCGACCTCTTTCAGCATCCATTCCTGCTTTGCCTTCATCCAGAAGTCGCGGACGTCGTTGGCGGGAAACTGGTGGCCGGGCTTGTATTTGCCCGAAAGGAAACCGCTCGCGAGGGGCACGCGGGCCAGCACGCCGAGGTTCTGCCGCTGGCACGACGGGAGAACCGTGGCCTCGGGCTCGCGCTCGAGGCGGTTGTAGACGAGCTGGATCACGTCCACGCCGACCTCGGTCGAGCGGTCGACCTGATTCGTGTTGACCGCGTTGCTGCCGATAGAATTGCCGAGGAAGCGCACCTTGCCCTGGCGCTTCGCCTCGGCGGCGGCCTCCCACATGCCCGGCGTGGCGAACTGCGCGTCGTTGCCCGAGTGGAACTGCAGCAGGTCCACGTAGTCCGTGCGCAGCGCCTGGAGCGAGGCGTCGAGCTGCGCCAGCAGGTCGGCTGGGCCCATGTGGGCGTCGCGCTTGAAACACTCGTGGAACTGGTGGCCCCACTTGGTGGCGATGATCCAGTCCGCGCGCTTGCCGGGCAGGGTCTCGCCGATGAGCTGCTCAGCGAGGTGGTCGCCGTAGCATTCGGCAGTGTCGATCAGGTTGATGCCGCAGTCCTGCGCGGCGGCGAGGACCGCTTGCGCGTCGGGCGCGGTGTAGGTGCGGCCCCATTCGCCGCCGAACTGCCAGGTGCCGACGCCGACGACGGAAACATTCAGGCCGGTGCGGCCGAGGAGGCGGGTTTTCATCGGGTGCAGTGTGCGCCGCCGCCGGCGCGATGAAAGCCGGAATTCCCGCCGGGGCGGCGAAATGAATTTGGCTAGGGCTCTTCGGCCCGTTTGAGCGTCGCCCGAGGTTGACCTGCCGCTCGTCTAGGGTGTATACCCTTTTTATCAGTCGTCCGGGCCGGCCCCAAGGGTCTGGGCGTCTTCCCGAATTTTTCGCCATAACCCGATGCTATTCTTCAAGCGCATACTCAAGGAGCCCGAGCCCGATGTCGGCCCCGAACCGGGCGAGGCCCCGCCGGCCGTCGAGCGCCGGCGCGAGCAGCGCTTCAAGGTTCATCCGGATTCCCAGCTCAAGGCCGTGCTCAGCTTCATCGGCCGGGACGAGACCGGCGCGCAGATGAGCAACTCGCGGGCGGGCTGGAACTGGCGGGGCCGCGTGCTCGATTGCTCCGAGCAGGGCGTGCGCCTCCAGATGGGCCCCGTGGTCAAGGCGGCCGCCGGCGACGAGGGCGAACTCACGCTCGAGATGGAGGACTTCCTCCTGAAGGTTCCCTGCCACATCGCGAACATCAGCGAGCAGCCCGGGGGCCTCGTCTTCGGGCTGAAGCACGACATCGCGGACGAGGCGACCGGGCAGGCCTTCCGGCAGTTGCTCGACGTCGTGGCCCTGGGCTCGACCCTCCGGCGGAAATTCAAGAAGAACAAGGTCGACGCGTCCGGCTACCTGACGGAGCAGTATGCCAGCGACTGGCCGGCGCGCCTGACGGTCTGGCGGAACAAGGAGGACCTGACGGTCGCCGCGTTCGAATTCCTGCTGAAGGACAGCCTGCTGCGCGGGGCGGAGGGGCGTGATCTCAAGTTCCTGGCCGGCACCGATCCCGCCAGCGCGCGCTCGGCGACGCGGGAGAAGGCCTTGGAGATCTACCGGCTGTTCCGCTGGGTCGTGCCGAACATGGCCCCATCCGTGCCGGTGGATGTGAGAAATTTCCTGCAGCACTACGCCACCTGAAACGCCGGCCGCCGCACCTTGGCGCCGGACAGTTGCGCATGCAGCTCCGCGCCGGGCACGTATTCGGGCGAAAATAGCCCGGCAAATTTTTCCGAGGGCGGCCGGCTTACGGACAGATCGGACTTTGGGGGTCGAACATCAACAGGGTCATCACGGCGGTCCGGCCGGCTTCCACCCGGGAGGACGCGGTGCCTTCATCGAGGGCGGAATCGCGCGTGCCATAGACGGCCCAGCGCCAGGCCGTGGGGTGTTCCTGCTCGGTGAGTGCAAAAAAAGTGTCGGCCGGGCTGCAGAGGACCTCTGCGGTCGCCAGCGAGAAACGGCAGCGGGCGGAGAGGATGGCCATCTCCGCGCCGGAGGAGAGGTCGCGCAGGGAACGCCATTGCGCATGGGCCGGCGCCGGGGTCTTGGCTTTGCGGGAGATCACGGAGGGGACGATACAGCTTGCCGCTTCTCAGGGCCATGAGGTGTTCAGCTACCCTGTCCGCCGCCAGCCCGCCCGCGCGGCGGTGATTGACGCCCCGCGGACTCGCGGTGACAATCGCGGCTACTTCCTCCGGTTGGGGCCGTCCCGGGAGGCAAGCCGTCTCCCCGCTCTCCACCTACGATGCATTTTTTCAAGCGCATCCTCCTGTCGACCGAAAAGCCCGTCGCCCCCGAGAAGCGCCAGGGCGGCCAGCGCCTGGTCGTCGCCGCGGAGTTTCCGTTGCGCGTCGGACTCGGGTTCGATGCCGCCGCCGTCGTCGACCGCGACCGCTGGAACTGGAAGTGCCGGATGCTGAATTGCTCCGAGCCGGGTGTGCGGCTGGAGGTCGGCGCGGCGGTGGCGGCGGTCACGGGCGCGCCCTGCAACCTGAAGCTGGACCTCGAGGGCTTCGAACTCGAGGTGCCGTGCCTCGTCTCCAACCTCCGCCGGCAGGGCGAGCGGATGTTTCTCGGCCTGAAGCAGGTCATCACCGACGCGGCGACGCTGGCCGCCTACCGGCAGTTTTTGGAGATCGTGGCGCTCGGGAACACCCTGCGGCTCCACCTCCGCCGCTCCCAGCCGGCGGCCGCGGAATACCAGGTGGAGCAATACGTCAGCGCGCGCCGCTCGTGCCTCAACCTCTGGCGCAGCCCGGCCACCGGAATCGTGACAGGGGCTGAGTTCAGCCTCAAGGACTGCCTCGTGCGCGTGATGCCGGGGCACCCGCTGGAGTATTACGCCGGCACCGACGCGGCCACGGCCCCGCGCGCGACGCCGGAGCAGGCGCTGGAGATCCACCGCCTGTTCAAATGGGTCGTGCCCAACCTCTCCCTGTCCGTCCCGGAGGACGTGCGGAAATTCCTGGCCAAGCACTCCGCCTGATCAGGCTCCGGCCCGCAGGACCTGCTGGAAAAAGTTTACGTAGCGCGGCGCGAGCACCGCGGGCTGGTAGGCTTCGCCGGCGGCGCGGGCGCGGGCGGAGGCCTCGGCGTAGAAATCCGCGTCATCCGCCAGCCGCAGCATGACTTCGAGCCACGGCTCGACGTCCGCCGCCGCGACCGGCGTTCGGGTCTCGAGCGTGAGGGACTTCGGCAGCGGCAGCACGAAGCCACCGCCGTTGGCCGCTTCGGCCAGGCCGCCGCGGTCGCTCACCAGCGGTGGCACACCATTCAACAAGGCTTCGGCAGCGACGCGGCCAAACGGCTCCTCCCACACCGACGGCGCCAGCAGCACCCGCGCGCCGCGGAATATCTCCGCGGGTTTCGGTACGGCCGCCGCGAACATCAGGCTCTCGTGCCGGCGCAGGTCGAAGCCACCGGCGAGGCCGGCTTGGACGAGCTGGCCGCCCGAGCCGCGCGACTCGATGAAAAGCATCGGCAGATCTGGCCGACGCGCGGCCAGCTCCTCGGCGAGGCGGGCGAGGAAGAAGACGCCTTTCTCCACCGAGGGATTGATGGCGGTGAAGAAGATCGCCTCGCGTTCCGGCGCAATGGTCTCAGCCGGGTCGAGCGGCGAGGGCAGCCCGGTGCTGGGCAGGCCGAGTTCCTCGCGATAGACCCCGGACAGATATTCGCTGCAGGTCAGCACGCCGTCGAGATCGCGTAGCCAGTCTGCGTCCTTGTAGCCGTGGTTACGGAGCCCGAACACAACCTTGCAACCCGCCGCCCGCGCGCGGATGAAGCGTTCGACATCGTCCGGATGTCCGCCGAAGCCGAAGACGACATCGGGTTTGTGGTCGGCCAGTTCGCGCTGGTAGAGACGGTTAAATTGCGAGCCGGGCAGGGCATGCCAGCTGAAGGTAGTGTGGTCGCCGGTGTCGAGCAGCTGGTAGTGGATCGAGTGGTCGCCGGTGAACTCTAACACCGGCCGGTCGTGCTTGTAGAGCGCGCGGTTGGGCAGACGGGTGCGCACAGCGAGGTTCATCCCGCGCAATATGTCGGGTGGGGCGGCGGCCGTGTTTGCCGTGACCGCCAGGGCGCGCACGGACCAACCGGCCTCGGCCATTATTTCGCAGATAATCCGCATCGAGCGCGCGGCGCCGCTCGCGGGATCCTGCGGCAGTTGCGGCAGAAGCAGCAGCAGCCGCGGCATGGACTCAGGCCGCGGCGCGGCGCGAGCGACGGACGAGCACCAGTCCCAGTGCGCCCAGCCCGAAGATTGCGGCGTAGGTCGAGGATTCGGGGACGGCCACGGCGTTGATCGTGTAGCCCTGGCCGGCCGAATTCATTTGGAACGCCAGGACATCGAAGGCCAAGGTGGAGTAGTTGAGCTTGAGGTAAAAATCTAAAGTCTTCGCGCCACCACCCGACACATAGGTCGAGGTGGTGTAGTTGTATGTGCCGGTGAATGTCGCGGGACTTGAGTTAAAGTTCCCGGAGCTGATAGTCTGATAGCCGGCGCTGTCCCCACTTATTGTGGCTTGGAGGTTCCAGGTCACGTTACCGATGGTGCCCGCCTGTTTGCTCAGGGTGAAGTCGTAGGCCAGCGGGATGACCGTCGAGATAGGTATGTCCTGGCCAGAGATGGCGCTGCTTACTAAAATGGAGATGGTAGCGCTCCCGGGGTCCGTGGTGGTGAAGGTTCCGTCAACGCCGAGCCGCGTGGTGGTGAGGTTGTTGGCCACGGATCCCGGGGAAAAGAATGGGCTAAATGAATCCGTGATAGAGGCGCTGCCCGTATCATAACCGATTGTGATGCCTGGTGAGCCAAAAATAGTCTGGGCTTTGGCTTCCGGTGCCAAGCTAACGGCGGCGAGCGGAACTATGACGAGGACGGTCGTGCCGGCGGACTTGCGGATGAAATTCTTGGCCGCGCCCAGCAGGGTGAAACGGACAGGCGTGGCTTCCATGTCGCGAAAGGCTGCAGGATTTTTTCCAGCTGGCGACCCCAAAAATGCCACCAGGGAACGGGCCACAGCCTGGCTTAATGACTCGAAACCTAGCCACTTCGTGTTCCACTGGGTCGTGCCCAACCTTGCCGCGTGCGTCCCGGAGGACGTGCGGAAATTCCTGTCGAAGCACTCCGCCTGAGAGGCGTTGGTTTTCCTGCGGCGTTGCAAGTCCGGCTAATCTTGCTGGCATGGCGGCGTCCGGTGATCGTCCCGCCCTCCAACCCACGTTGCCCATGAACACGCTTCTCAACCGCCGGCAATGGCTCAAGGCTGCTGGCGCCACCCTCGCCGCCACCGCGCTCGCGCCGCGCCTCTCCCTCCGCGCCGACCCGCTGCCGGCTCCGTCCGCGCCGGCCGCCGCGCCCGGGCTTGTCCAGCTTTCGTGGAACGAGAATCCCTTCGGCCCCTCGCCGTCGGCGCAGCGTGCGATGCAGGTCGCCGTCGGCCGCTCCTGCCGCTACCCGGACGCCGAGGAGGAGGAACTGCTCAGGCTGATCGCGGCGCGCGAGGGGTGCCCCACCAGCCAGATCGTGCTCGGCAACGGCTCGGGCGAAATCCTCGATGCCGCGGGCTTCCACTTCGGCTACGAGAAGGGCGAGATCATCGCGGCCAACCCGAGTTACATGCAGCTGGTGGTCGCGGCGGAAAAGGCCGGCGGCGCCGCCGTGCGCATCCCACTCAACGCCCGCCTCGAGCACGACCTGCCGGCGATGGCCGCCGCCGTGGGCCCGCGGACCTCCCTTGTCTACATCGTCAACCCCAACAACCCCACGGGCACGGTGTGCGAGGCGGCGGAGCTGCGGGAATTCGTGCGGACCGTGTCGGCGCGCGTGCCGGTGTTCATCGACGAGGCCTACCTGGAATGCACCGACGACTTCGCCGGGCGGACCTGCGCGGGGCTCGCGACGTCGGGACACAACGTCGTCGTGGCGCGGACGTTTTCGAAGATCTTCGGCATGGCCGGTTGCCGGCTGGGCTACGCCGTGTTGCCGGAAAAGCTCGCCGCGTCGCTCCGCGCGCGGATGACGGGCAGCCTGAGCCTGACGACGATCATGGCCGGCATCGCCTCGCTCGGCGACACGGCCTACGTCACGGCCACCCGGGCCAAGCTCAAGGCCGGCCGCGAGGCGCTGATGGCGCAGGCCCGGGCGCTCGGCCGCGAGTACACCGCGGCGCAGGGAAATTTCGCGTTCATCAAGACGGGGATGCCGGTGCAGGATTTCGTGAAGAAGATGCGCGCCGAGGGCGTGATCGTCGGCCGACCCTTCCCGCCGCTGCTCGAGTGGGCCCGCATCACCGTCGGCCTGCCGGAGGAGATGGAGACCTGCCACCGCGCGCTGCGCAAGGTGCTCGGGTGAGCTGCGTGACCGCACTATACGCGACCTGACCCTTTTTGATCGTCATGTGATCTGCCCCTTTTGATCGTCTTTGGCCGGACCGGGAGCCGGGTAGGCCAATGCCCTATGGCTGGAGTGACGCTGACCGCGTATCGTTCGGGCCCAATGTCCGCCCTCCGGTCCGCCCTCCGAAGCCCCGCCACTTGCCCGGAGGCGGGGCCGGTCGCAGCGGTCGGGCCGGTCAGGATGATGCGGTGCGCCGGCCCGGCCCGACCTTTTCGATCTCCCTCTTTCCCTCCGCCATTCCGATGCAATTCTTCCAGCGCCTTTTCCAGCAACCCAAGCCGGTGATCAAGCTGTCCGCCGCGCCGCCTGCCGCGCCGGGCGAGATCCGGCCGGAACGCCGGCTCGTGCCGCGCTATGTGGTGCATCCGAAATTTCCGCTCAAGGCTGCGCTCACCATCCTCGGCCCGGAGACGAAGGGTGTCCGGGTGGCGAACTCGCGCATCGGCTGGGATTGGAAAGGCCGCCTGGTGTGTTTTTCCACGCTCGGCGCGGGCATGCAGATGCTCGAGGCGGCCAAGGCGGCCACCGGCGACGCCTGCGAGCTCAAGCTCAGCTTGGGCGACGCGGTGCTGGTGATCCCCTGCCATATCACCAACGTCCGCGTGCAGGCCGGGGGCCTTTTCTACGGCTTGAAACATGACATCACCGACCCTGTGACGCGGGCCGCCTACCAGGAACTGTTCGACATCGTGGCCCTGGGGGCCCGGCTCGAGCCGGTTTTGAAGCGGACCAAGCCCGACCACAGCGGCTACCTGGTGGAGCAATATGCGAGCGACCGGCAATCCCGCCTGACGGTCTGGCGGCATCAGTCCGACGGGACCGTGGCGGCCGTTGAATTCATGCTGCGCGACGGCCGCGTGCAGGTGGCGGAGGGACATGCGGTCAAATACCAGGGCGGCGCCGATGCCGCCACCGCCCGCAAGGCGACGCCGGAGAAGCGGGCGGAAATCGAGCACCTGTTCCACTGGGTCGTGCCCAACCTCGCCGCGTGCGTGCCGGAGGACGTGCGGGAATTCCTGGAGAAACACGCCGTCTGAGCCCGGCCGGCAAAAGACGCGACCGGCCTCCTTTTGCTCAGCCCGTTTGGTTCCAGCTCAGGCCAGCCAGCCGATCACCGCGCCGCCGGCGGTGCCGAGAACCAGGATGGGCACGTAGGCCTTGGTGATGATCGCGTCGGGCAGGCTGAGCAACAGGCCGAGGCCCGCGCCGAGCGCCCAGCCGGGCGAGGCGGGCAGTGCGACGTGCGCGAGAGGAATCACCAACCCGACGCCGAAGCGGTTGAGGAAAGCGCCGAGCAACGCGGCGCGCTTGTCGGGGAACTTCATCGGCAGCATGCTCGCGGCGGACAGCGCGCCGAAAACCAGCCCGGCGACCAAGCCATGCACGAGGGGTATCATGTGCCGGAGTTAACTCCCCGTCGACCGGGCAGGCCAGACATTATCCGCGCCCCACCGCGCCATCCGCGCCTAGATCCCCTTCGCGCCCGCTAAATCCACCGGCCGGCCTTCCCGCACTTGCGCCGGGCCAATGTTCGTAATACGAACATTGCATGAACAGATACATGCCTTCGAAACTGGCCGGTGTGGTGGCCCTGGCGGAGATAATCAATGTGCTCGGCGAGGAACTGACCAAGGAGATGCATCGGCGGCGGGAGGCCCGGCGCCCGCGGATCAAACGCGGCGCGACCTTGCGACCGAGCGACGACACGCCGTTGTGGAATGCGGTGATTTCCCTTGTAGAGCCGCGGCTCCGCCGGCGGGGAGCCCGGGCGCTGCTGGCCCGCGAACTGGGACTGCACCGGGCCCGAATCGGCGAGTATTTCAAGCGCTCCTCGGCCATGCCCGACGCCGAGCGCACGCTCCGCCTGCTGGTCTGGCTCAGCCGCCAGCCGCTGGAGAAACCGGATGCGGTATTCTGACCAATGTTCGTATTACGAACATTGGTGCTTTAGCACGGGAGGGATTGACGCGGGCCCTCAGGCCGGGGCGGGGGTGAGGGTGAGGGTGAGGGTGGTTTGGCGGACGGCGTGGCGGAAAAGGAGGCCTGAGGCGACGAACATCGCGACGAAGCCGGAATTCAGGAGGAAGACGTTCGCCACGCCGGGGCTGAAGTCGGCCGACCAGCGGATGATGGCGACCACGGGGATCAGGAAGAGGGCGGCGGCCATGCTGAAGGCGACCTTCGCCAGGCCGGCGGGCCGCCGAGGACGGTCAGGAGATAAAACCCGTTGGCCGGATTGTCCTCGCCGATGATCTGCGCCGCGAGGTTGACCCAGGTGATGAGGAAGCCGCCCAAAACCCGAGGCCAGCGCCGAGCCGGTAGCTCAGGTTGGACCATGAGCGCGTCACCAGCAGACGGTAGGTGAAGGTCGTGAGGGCGAAGGCCACGTAGGCGAAAAGAAAGTCGTGCCACTTCCAGTCCCAGCCCTCGACGGTGAAGCTCCCGACCAGCGGGAGCAGCAGCAGGGCCAACGGCACGAGGGCCACGATGAGATAATCTTGGCGTTTCATGGACTCAGGGTGCCGGAGCTGCGTGAAGGGAGGATGAAATCACCGTAAAATCACGACGAATCGCTTTGTGGCCAACGGCATCATAAGCGATCGGATCCCTTAGGTTGGGACCGGTTCAACGGCCGCCGGCGACCTTGAGCAGTTCGGCAACCTCACGGTTGCCGGTCCGCACCGCATGGGCGAGCGGGGTCACGCCCTGCTTGTCGGCCAGATTGGGGTTCGCGCCACCGGCGAGCAGCAAGCGCGTAATCTCGACGTAGGCCGGGCCGCGCGGCTTCAGGCATACCTCCAGCAACGCCGTCCAGCCGGGGCGGTTGACGTGATTCACATCGATCTTCGTCTTGAGCAGCTCGCGCACATTCTCCACGTGCCCTTTCTCCGCCGCAGGGATGAGCGCCGTGCCGCCGAAACGGTTGGTGCTTTTCAGGTCGGCTCCGGCCGCGAGAGTCAGGCGGAGGATTTCGAGCCGACCCTCGGCCCCGGCGTAGAGGTAAGGACTGTCCATGATGTTGTCCCGCGCATTGACGTCCGCGCCGGCCGCGATGAGCACCGCGGCCGTTTCAATCTGGTTGGCATGGGTCGCCGCCAGCAGCGCAGTGCGACCCAGTTTGTCCTTGGCTCCGACCCCGGCTCCTTCCGCCAGCAGTGCCTTTACTTCGGCAACCTCACCGCGTGTTGCCGCCGCAATCAACTGCTGATCCTTGGCCGGGGCATCGGTTGAAATATTCGCCTGGCAGGTAACGACTGAAATGAGCCCCAGCCAGAATAGGAAACAGGCTTTGGTGGACATGCCCAAAAAAATCACGCTGGGACCACAAAGTCGAATCTTCCGGGGTCTGGTAAACAGGAGTGCAACAGGACGGAATGTTTCGGACTATGGCTGTTGATATGAACCCAAGGGTCACCACCCGTAGCTGCGTTTGATTCGCAATTCGTCATATAGATCATCCGGCAACTCTTGGAGAAAACGTGACGGGCTGAGCATCATGCCGCCGGGGCCGGCGCGGGTGGCGACTTTCGGGTAGCAGATGTAGAGTTCGTTCTTGGCTCGGGTGACGGCGACGTAGAAGAGGCGGCGCTCTTCCTCGACGTCGCCGGATTCGATCGAGCGGCGGGTGGGGAACTGGCCGTCGGCGGCGCCGATCAAAAACACGGCGTCGTATTCGAGGCCCTTGGCCTGGTGCACCGTTGTCAGGCGCACGGCTTCCTCGTCGAGCTCGACCTGCTTGTCGCTCGTCTCGCCGTTGAGGAGCGCCACCTGCGTGAGAAATTCCTGCATGCTCGGCGACTGCGCGGCGAAGCCGACGAGGCCCTTCAATTCCTCGAGGCGGTCCAGGTAGTCGGCATACGCGCCCTTCATGTAGTCGCCATACCAGCCGTCGATCGCCATCTGCACGGCATCGGCCGGGCTGCCGGTGTCCATCACCTCGGCGACCTGTTTCAGGGATTCGCAGAAGTTGGCCCAGTCGTCCTTGGCGTCCTTCGCGACCTTGCTCTTCACGTCGTCGGTGTTGAGCACGTCGAGGAAGTTTTTCTGCATCAGTTTAGCGTGGTCGAGCGCGGCGGCGTAAATCTTCTGCGCGCCTTTCTCGCCGATCTTGGGGAGTAGGATGACGAAGCGCTGCCAGGCGAGGGTGTTGCTCGGGTTGTAGACGAAGCTGACGAGGGCGATAAGGTCGCGGACGTGCTGGCGCTCGAAGAACTTCACGCCGCTGGTGATGTGGTAGGGCATGCCGTGGCGCGTGAGCGCGAGCTGCATCTCGAGCGCGAGGAAGTGCGAGCGATAGAGGACGGCAATTTCCTTGGGCGACACGCCCTCCTCGTTGATGAGGGCGTGCATGCGCTTGACGATGAACTCGGCCTGCTCGCGGTCGTCCATCGCGGCGATGACGGCGGGCTTCGAGCCGTGCTTGCGGGCGGCACGGAGCTCCTTGTCGAAGTGGCGGCCGCGCGGCTGGGCGGCGAGCACGCCGTTGGCGAAATTCAGGATCTCGGGCGTGGAGCGGTAGTTCGTCTCGATGCGGTGGATGACCGTGCCCGCATGCCGCTCGGGGAACGACATGATGTTTTCAAAGTTCGCGCCGCGCCACGAGTAGATGCACTGGGCGTCGTCGCCGACGGCCATGATCTTGTGGTGCGGGGCGAGCCGGTCCACGATCTGCGCCTGGATGGTGTTGGTGTCCTGGTATTCGTCGACGAGGACATGGCGGAAGCGCTGGCCGAAATACGCCGCGACCTCGGGCGCCTCGGTGAGGAGCTTCAGCCAGAGTTCGAGGAGGTCGTCGTAGTCCACGACCGACTGGTCGCGCCGGGCCTTCTCGTAGGCGGCATGGAAGGCCGGCAGGCGGCCGGCGATCTCAGCGTATTGCGGGAAGTTCTTCGCGACGGTGTCGGCGATCGAGAGCTGCGTGTTGCGGGCGAGGGAGAGGACGCTGAAGAGCGGGCCCGGGCGCGGGTTGGTCTTGTCCTTGAAGAACAGCTTGTCGACGGCCTCGACGGTCTGCTTGAGGAGGGTCTCGGACTCGTCGGCGTCGAGGATGGTAAAGTTCTTCGGGAGCTTGATGGCCTCGCCGTAGATGCGGAGGGCGCGGTTGCCGAGGGAGTGGAAGGTGCCGCCCCAGAAGCGGCCCGGCTCGATGCCGGTGAGTTCCTGCACACGGTGGAGCATCTCCTTGGCGGCCTTGTTGGTGAAAGTGAGGAGGAGGATTTCTCCCGGGCGGACGCCCTTTGAGAGCAGGTAGGCCACGCGGTAGGTGAGCGTGCGGGTCTTGCCCGAGCCGGCGCCGGCGAGGACGAGCAGCGGGCCCGGCTCGGCGGTGACGGCGGCGAACTGCTCGTCGTTGAGCGCGGCCTTGAAATCGATCGCTGGGACCACGGGGTGGCCGGCGGACGATTCGCTATGCAGAGTGAAATCCATTGATGGCCGCAAAAAGGCGCAAAAGGCGCACAAAGAGCAAAGGAAAAGGCGAGGAAGTTTGGCCCACGAAACACACGAAATGACACGAAAGGAAAGGTGGAGGGCCCGCAGAGACGCGGGCCCTCCAACGGGACAACAGTCAGCGCAACTCCCGGCTGGCGCGCGCGGCATTTGCGGGGAAAGTGATTCGCAGCTCGTGCCGGCCGCGTCGGCCGCTAGGCTTCCCCCTTACCCCACGCATGAAACCCCGGAATGCCTGCCTTGCCGCGTTGTTCGTTTCCGCCGGTGCCCTGGCCGCCGCGCCCGTCGCTGAAAAGCCCGCCTACCTCGACCCGGCGCAACCGCTCGAGACGCGCGTGCAGGATCTGGTGTCACGCCTGACGCTCGACGAGAAGTCCAGCCTGATGATGAACACGACGCCCGGCGTGCCGCGGCTGGGCATCCCGAAATACGACTGGTGGAACGAATCACTGCACGGCGTCGCGCGGGCGGGCGAGGCGACGGTGTTCCCGCAGGCCATCGGGCTGGCGGCGATGTGGGATGAGGCGTTCATGAAGCAAGTCGCCGCCACCATCGGCGTGGAGGCGCGGGCAAAGTTCAACGGCGCCGTGGGCACGAAGAACGAGGGCGAACGCTACCACGGGCTCACGTTCTGGACCCCCAACATCAATATTTTCCGCGATCCCCGCTGGGGGCGAGGGCAGGAAACCTACGGGGAGGACCCGTTCCTGACGGCCCGCACCGGCGTGGCCTTCGTGCACGGCCTGCAGGGCGACGACCCGCGCTACCTGCAGGCGGCCGCGTGCGCCAAGCATTACGCGGTGCACAGCGGGCCTGAGTCGTCGCGGCACAACTTCGACGTCTCGCCGCCCGCGGCGGATTTTTATGAGACTTACCTGCCGGCCTTCGAGGCGCTCGTGCGCGAGGGCAGGGTCGAGGCGGTGATGACCGCCTACAACGCCGTCTACGGCAAGCCGGCCGCAGTGAACCCTCTGCTCTACAGCCTGCTGGCGAAATGGGGCTTCAACGGCCACATCACGTCGGACTGCGGCGCGATCGCCGACCTCAGCCGCACCTACAAGCTGGCGAAGGACGACGCCGGGGCGGAGGCGATGTCGATCAAGGCCGGCCTGAACGTCCGCTGCGGTGACGACACCCCGCAGCTGGCCGCGGCCGTGCGGCGGGGGCTGATTTCCGAGGCGGAGGTGGATGACCGGCTTGGCGCATTGCTGCGCACGCAGTTCCGGCTCGGGTTCTACGACGAGAAGGACCGCGTGCCCTTCAGCAAGATCGCCCCGGTGGAAAACAATTCGCCGGCGCACGCCGCGCTCGCGCTCGAGGCCGCGCGCAAGTCCATGGTGCTCCTGAAAAACGACGGCACGCTGCCGCTCAAGCGCGGGACGTTGCAGCGCGTGGCCGTCATCGGGCCCAGCGCGGACTCGGTCACGGTTCTCCTGGGCAACTACAACGGCAAGCCGACGGCGCCCGTGACCGTGCTCGCCGGCCTCCAGGCCGCGCTCGGGCCGGCTGTGACCGTGGACTATGCGCACGGCTGTGACTACGCGATGCTGCCGGCGAAGGTGCTGCCGATCCCGCGCACCGGCCTGCGCTCCGGCGAATTCACCGGCCTGATGGGCGATTACTTCACGAACCCGAACCTCGAGGGCACGCCCGTGGCGCAGCGGCGCGACCGGCCGGTCAGTTTTGACTTTGCCAAGGACAAGCTGCCGCCCGGCGCGGCGGCGGAAAACCTGTCGGTGCGCTGGCAGGGCAACCTGATCACGACGCTCGCGGGCGATTACCAGCTGATGGTGAAGGGCCGCGGCGGGTTCCGGCTCGAGGTCGACGGCAAGCGGCTCATCGACGCGTGGACGCCGGACGAGAAGGCGCGGACGGTCACCGTGCGGCTGCCGGACAACGGCGTCATCCCGGTGAAGCTCGAGTATTTCTCGGCCAACGGCCCGGCGGCGGTGTCGCTCGAGTGGCAGTTGCCCGACGCGGCGGCGGGATTCGACGCGGCGGTCGTGCTGGCGCAGCAGGCTGACGCGATCATCTACGTCGGCGGCATCTCGGCGCAGCTCGAGGGCGAGGAGATGAAGGTGGACTACGAGGGCTTCAAGGGCGGCGACCGCACGCGCATCGAGCTGCCCACGGTGCAGGAGAAACTGCTGCAGTTGCTCGCGGCGACCGGCAAGCCGCTCGTGTTCGTGAACCTTTCCGGCAGCGCGGTCGCGATGCCGTGGGCCGACGCGCACGTGAACGCCATCCTGCAGGCGTGGTATCCCGGCCAGGCGGCGGGCACGGCGGTGGCCGACGTGATCTTCGGCGACTACAACCCCGCCGGCCGGCTGCCGGTGACCTTCTACCGTGCGACGGAGGACATCCCGGCCTTCGAGGACTACCGCATGGCCGGGCGGACCTACCGCTACTTCAAGGGGACGCCGCTGTATGCGTTCGGCCACGGGCTGAGCTACACGAAGTTCGACTACGCCAACCTGCGCGTCGTCCCGGCGGCCGGCGGCACGCTCAGCGTGACGGTGGACGTGACGAACTCCGGCGGGCGGGACGGCGATGAGGTGGTGCAGCTCTACAGTGTGCCGCCCGCGGCGCGCGAGAACGAGGCGCTGTGCGGCTTTGTGCGCGTGGCGCTCAAGGCCGGCGAGCAGAAGACCGTCGCGCTCACGGTGCCGGCGACGGCGCTGCGCCGCTGGAGCGATGAGAAGAACGACTACATCGTTCCGGCCGGCGAGTGGACGATCCGCGCCGGGGCTTCGTCGGCCGACATCCGGCAGGCGGGGAAGGTCAAACTGTAGGAGGGGCTTTATGTGCCGATTGGAACATCGCATCGGGGCGTAAAGCCCCTCTTACAGCCGATCCTTACGGCGCCGGGTCGGGCGGGACGTTCTTCAGGAGGAACGCGGCAACGTTCGTGTAGAACGTGCGGCGCGCCGCCTCGTTGGGCAGGCCGTGGATGCCCACGGCGTCTTTGATGACCTCGACGGACTTGCCGGCGTCGCGGAGGGAACGGGCCATGGCGTTGGACTGCACGACGTCGACGGTGTTGTCCGCTCCGCCGTGGAGGAGCAGCACGGGGCAGCGGACGTTGGCGCCGAAGAACGCGGGAGACAGGGCGCGGTAACGGTCGGCATTGGCGGCAAAATCCGGATAGTAATCCTTCCGCCAGCGGAAGAGTTCGGCGCCGCCGTATTTCTTGTTCTCCTTGAACTGAGCCGCCCAGTCGTAGACGCCGGCAAATCCCACGGTCGCCGCGAGCAGGTCGGGGTAGCGGGTGGCGATGGCGAGGGAGATATAACCGCCATAGCTGCCCCCATAGGCCACGATGCGTTTCGGGTCCGCGTAACCCTGGGCGATGGCCCAGCGGATCCCGTCGACCACGTCGTCGACGGACTTGGCGTGCACTTCCAGGATGTTTTCCAACTCGTGGCGGCGGCCGTAGCCGGTGGAGCCGCGGTAATTGACCTGCAGCACGCCGTAGCCGAGGCCGGCGAGGAACTGCACCTCGGGCTCGAAACCCCAGTAGTCGCGGGCGCTGGGTCCACCATGGGAAAGAGCGACCAGCGGCACCTTCTGGTCGGCTTTCCGGCCGGGCGGCAGGGTCAGGTAGCCGTGCACCGTCCAGCCATCGCGGGTTACGAACGACACCGGCTGCATGGCGGCCCAAGGCCGTTTCCCGGCCTCGGGCATTGAGGAAATGACCGAGTGGATTTCGTGTTTGGCCGGATTGTAACGATACAGCACGACGGGCGCAGTATCCGAACGGACGGAGAAAAGCACCTCGCCGGAATCAATCACGCCGCGGAGCAGCACGATGGCGCCGGGGAAGGATTTCTGGAGCGTGGCGTGGACCTGGGCGTATTGGCCATTGAGCCAGAGGAAGGCCTGCTTCTCGTTGAAATAAGAGAGCCCCATCGGGATGCCGGTCTTCGGGTCGGCAATGACAAAGGGCAGAACGTCGAAAACCGGGTCGGCGGTCGGAGCGTCGGTGAATTTGTTTTCCGGCACCGAGAACGGTTGCAGTTGATAGCGGCCTTCCGGCCCCGGGCTCGCGACCAGCACGGTTTGCCCCGACGCATCGAACGTCACCGGGCTGCTGCGGGAAGGCAGATTGAGCGGAGCCCAGTCTTTCCCGCCCACGGGCCGGTGCATGTAGGACCAGCCGCCGTCGGGGTCGGTGATCATGGCGAGACGGGGCTCCCCGGCCAGATCGGTCTCCCATTCGATGGCTTTGCCGGGATTGCTGCCAATCGTCTCGTAGAGCGTGAGGGTCTTTTTGTTGAGCCGCCAGATGGTGCCGTAAATCGTCTCGTGGTTGCCCACGAAGAGCGCGGTATCCGGATTTTGCGGTAGCGAATCCAGCAATTGAACGGAGATGTTGGGTAGCTCAAGTTTCCTGACCTTCATCAAACGGGCGTCGGCGATCCATATGCCCGACGCCCAGCTGTCCCGGATCGAGTCCGTGATCATGAGTTGGTCGGAACCCAGCCATCTCATACTGCCGATGCCCTGAGGCGACCCGGCCATGAAGACACTGTTCACATTGCTCTTGCCGGTCAGGCGGTAGAATTTCCCGGTCTTGAATTCATAGCTGTCGAGGACCCGCTTGTCGTCGATGGTGCGCAGGAAGGAGAAGTGGGCGCCGTCGGGCGCGAGCTGGCCCTGTTCAAAAGCCGCGGGACGGAACAGGACGTCCATGAGCTCCGTGACCTTCGCGGGCAACGCCGGCGCCTTGTCGGCGGCGGGGGCGAGGGCAAAAACGGCAAGGCCGGCGAGGACGCCGGCGAGATGCCGCCGGAGATGCGGGTTGTTCATAGTGGTGGGGCTGCCCGGCCCGGAGCGGCAGTGCGGGCAAAATGCCCGGCGCGGGAAAGCCGGTCAAAAATAAAAAACGCGGCAGCCGGCGGTCTTGGTTCGGAGGGCAGGGCCCGCGAGCGGAGAAAACGCGCTGCGGTCAGCGCGCTCCACTAACAAGCCCGCCCGGCAAACGAAACCGGGGCACCTCACACCGTCGTCAGTTCCTTCTCCTTGTGGGCGAGGTGCGTGTCGATGTCCTTGATCGCCTTGTCGGTGGCGGTCTGGATCTCCTTCTCGAGGCGCTTCTCCTCATCCTCGGACATCTTGCCGTCCTTCTTGGCCTTCTTGACGGCCTCCATGGCGTCGCGGCGGCCGTGCCGGAGATTGACGCGGCCCTCCTCGGCGAGGCGGTGGGCAATCTTGACGAACTCGAGGCGGCGTTCCTTGGAGAGGTCGGGCAGGGGCATCCGGATGAGGCCGCCGTCCACGATCGGGTTGATGCCGAGGTTGGCCTGCTGGAGCGCCTTTTCCACGGCGCGGAGGAGGCCCTTGTCCCACGGCTGGACCTGGATGAGGCGCGCGTCGGGGGTGGAGATGGCGGCGCACTCCTTGAGGCGCATCATCGAGCCGTAGGCCTCGACCATCACGCCCTCGACCATGGCGGGGGACGCCTTGCCGGTGTGGATGGTGGAGAACTCGTGCAGGGTGTGGTCGACGGCCTTCTTGAAGCGGTTGGTGACGTCGGTGAGGATGGGGTGGCTCATGGGATTTTCGATTTTGGATTGCGGATTTTCGATTGGGCCCGCGGCGGGCCCGGCGTATCCCGGCTGACTCAGTTGTGGACGAGCGTGCCGATCTTCTCGCCCTTGACGGCCTTCAGGATGGCGTGCTCGTCGTCGAGGTTGAAGACGAGGATCGGCACGTTGTTGTCGAGGCAGAGCGAGAAGGCGGTCGAGTCCATGACGTTGAGCCGCTGGCGGAGGGCGTCGACGAAGGTGAGCTCGTCGTAGCGGACGGCGTCGGGGTGCTTCTTCGGGTCCTTGTCGTAGATGCCGTCGACCTTGGTGGCCTTCATGATGATGTCGGCGTGCAGCTCGGAGGCGCGGAGGGCGGCGGTGGTGTCGGTCGAGAAGTACGGGTTGCCCGTGCCGGCGACGAAGATGACGACGCGCTTCTTCTCGAGGTGGCGCATGGCGCGGCGCATGATGAACGGCTCGGCGATCTGGTTCATCGGGATGGCGGACTGGACGCGGGTCTTGACGCCCATTTTTTCGAGGCAGTCCATGATCGCGAGGCCGTTGATGACGGTGGCGAGCATGCCCATGTAGTCGCCGGTGGTGCGGTCGACGCCGCGCTTGGCGCCCTGCAGGCCGCGGAAGATGTTGCCGCCGCCGATGACGACGCAGACCTGCACGCCGAGGTCGTGGATTTCCTTCACCTGTTCGCACATCCGCTCGAGCGTGGCGGCGTCGATCGGCTCCGTGCCCTTGCCCCGCAATACCTCGCCGCTCAGCTTGAGGACAATGCGCTGGTATTTGACGGTGGTGGCGGCGGTCTTGGCGGGCATTGGGTGCCATGAAACCGCCCGCCAAAAGCGGCGTCAATGCCCGAGATTCGGGGCCGGCGGACAGATTTGGTTTGGCTGGAGGGCCCATCTCCTGATGGGCCGCGGCTCAGCGGGAGCCGAGAGCTTCGTCGCGGCTTCTTTCACTGATGAACTCCGCGGCCGTTCATTAGGAAATTGCCTCGATCCGCGGCGTCGTGCGTCATGGGCCGTGCGCTTTCGCGCCCACCCCGCATGAAATTCGAACACTTCGCCCTGAACGTCCCGGATGCGCGCGCGATGAGCGCCTGGTATGTGCAGCACCTCGGCCTGACCGTGCTCAAAAGCCTGCCGGTCGCGCCGCACACGCACTTCCTCGGCGACGACACGGGCCGGGTGTTCGTGGAGTTCTACTCGAACCCGGCGGCGCCGTATCCCGATTATGCGGCCGGGCATCCGCTGGTGCTGCACCTCGCGTTCTTCGCGCCTGAGGCCGGCGCCGTGGCGCAGCGTCTCACGGCGGCCGGCGCCACCCCGTTTTCCGATGACAAGATGCCCGACGGCTCGCGCCTGATCTTTGTGCGCGACCCGTGGGGCGTGCCCGTGCAGCTTTGCCAGCGCGCACAGCCTTTCCCCGGATTCTAGGTCTCAACTGTCCGCCTTTCCCTGCCATGCTTCCTTCGCGCTGTTACCCCCGGCTGCGTTGGTGGTCACTCGCCGCCAGCCTGACCGCTGCCCTCGTCGCTTCCGCTGCCGGGCCCGGCCTGCTGTTTTATGCGTCGGGCGAGCACGGCACGACCGCCGAGGTCGCGGCCGACGGCACGGCGCAGCCGACCTTTGACTTCCAAGTCACGCCGGTGGCCGATGGCGCGAAGGGCGCCGCGCTGAGTTGCGGGGATACCCAGCGCCTCGCCTGGCGCGCCCCGGGCAACATCTACGCGCAGCGCGGCACGCTGTCGTTCTTCTGGCGCTCGCGCTATCCGGTCGGGCCGACGGAATTTCCCGTCTTCCGCGTCGGCTACGCCGACCACTCCAGCTGGGACATGGTCTGGCTCCGCCTCGACTACAACGGCCACGGCTTCGACGCCTTCGTGACTGACGCCAGCCTCAGCCGCACGCGCGTGTCGGTGACGCTGCCGGAATTCCCAAAGCCCGACCAATGGACGCACCTCGCCCTCGCCTGGGACGAGACACGCGGCATCCGGTTTTATGTGAACGGCCAGCTGGCCGCGGAAAACAAGACTACCGCGGTCTACAACGCCGCGCTCGACCAGTTCGGCCCGCACTCGCGCATCATCAGCCCCTACAATGTGCAGAGTGACTACAACTTTGTCCGCGGCGGCGACATTGACGAGATCCGCATCTATGACCGGATGGTTGATGACGCGGCGGTGGCCACACTGGCGAAGGGCGACGCGCCGGCGCTTTCGCCGCCGGCCGCGCGCAGCCTCGCCGATGCGGCGACGCGTGACGAATGGAACCTGCGCTACGGCTGGAACCGCGAGGCCCCGCCGCTGCTGCCTGCGACGAATGTTTCCGTGCGCAAGGTCGAGATCACCGACGCCTACGACCTGAAGCGCTGGTGGTGGAAGGCGACCGACGGCATCCGCGAGACGACTTGGCCCGGCGTCTACAACCGCTCGCGCCTGCCCGGCCGGCACGACTACTTCACGCTGCCCGACTGGGACTGCTATTCGCTTTCGGGCCAGGCCATCACGTTCGCGCTGCCGGCCGAGCCGATAAACCACCTGGAGATTTCCGGCGCGGCCTGGGGCAAAATGGAATTGCTGCCGGCGGGCACGGAGAATGAGACCGCGAGCGAAGCGAAAGCCGAGGCGGTGCTCTTCGAGCGTGCGAAAGGACAGGAGAAGACCGTGCATGCGCTGGCGTCGCCGCTCGCCGGCCGGGAAATCCGCTTTACGAACATCGAGCAGGAGGAGCCCATCGGCGAATTGTCCGCCTACAACGTCACGGCGGGGGTCGAGCCGGCCGGCAGCACCAAGCTGGAGTTCCGGCTCGCGGGTCCGGGAATGCTGTCCTCTTCGGCGGCCGGGCTCGGCTCATTGTTTGGCTTCATCAAAGGCCGCTTCGCACCGGACGAGCGTTCGAACATCGTGGCGCGTCCGGCAAACTTGCCGCTGCCGATGTTGGATTACCCCACATTCTTGGCGATGCCGGTGGTCCACGTGGCCATTCCCGATACCTGGGACAATCGCACCGACGGGCTCGACGGCATCGCGCTCGAGCTGCCCGCCCTCCATTTGAAGCCGACGCACGGTGACCTGATTGTTTTCAACATCCAGGTGAAGGATCCGCTGTGGCCGTTGCGGAACATGCTCGATTTCTCCTTCAGTGTGAAACCGGGCGAGGCGCACACCCTCTGGCTCGACCTGCGCGACCGCCTGCTGCCCGCGGGCAAACCCCTCTACCTCACGCTGGCGTCGGCGGATCCCGAGTTTAACGAGCTCACCTTGTTCGGGGCGAAGCTCCGCCTCGTCTTCAAGCCCCGCGAGGCCGCGCGGGCCGAGCACGAGCTCGACCGCTTCACGCAGGCGCGCGACAGCTACGCGATGCTCGTCGAGGAGCACCCGCACAGCGACAAGTTCGCGCTGTGGGTGCGCTTCGAGTCCGACCTGAAGGACCTGCTGCGCGTCAACCCCGACCACGTGCTCGGCCGGCAGTATGCGGCCATCGGGATGGGCGCGCCGCGGCCGGCGTTCACGCAACCGGCGCCGCCGGCGGGTGTGCCGCTCTGGGCGTTCCGGCAGGTGGAGGCGCTGCGCCGCGTCCAGAAATTCACGGACTGGTGGATCGACCACCGGCAGATCGCGAACGGCGAGTTCGGCGGCGGCATCTCCGACGACGTGGACCTGCTCAACCTCTGGCCGGGCGTCGCGCTGATGGGCGCCGAGCCGGAGAAGATCGGCCGTTCCCTGCACGCGCTGCTCGAGGCCGCCTTCAACAACGGGATGTTCACGCACGGCCTGTCCACCATCCAGGCCGACGAACTCCATAGCTATGAGGAAGGCATCAATTGTCTCGGGCAGAATCTCATCCTGGACTACGGCAGTCCGCGCCAGCTCGAGCGCGCGATGGCGACGGCGCGCGGCACGGCGGGCCTCACCGGCGTGAACGCTGCCGGCCACCGCCACATCCGCAGCTCGTATTTCAGCGGCACGAGGTTCGCCACCGAGGAACCGTGGGGCTACACGAAGCCGTATTCCTACCTGCTGCTGCAGCCGAGCCAGCTGCTCGTGGATTTCAACGGCAACCCGGTCGCGAAAAAAATGCTGCTGGAACTCGCCGACGGCCTCCTCGCGCACCGCCGGCCGGACGGGAAGGGCGGCCACGCGACGGCGTTGGCGGTGCGCTTCCAGGATGACCGGGAAGCGGTCGCGAACCGGAATTACTTTCCCTGGCCGCTATTCTGGAGCAGCTGGAAATGGACCGGCGACCGGCGCTACCTCGATCCCATCCTCGACGGCGGCACGACCTCGCTGATGGCCGTCAACGCGAACGTGATCGACACCCTCGGGCTCCGCGCCGAGTGGGCCCCGCGCATCCTGGGCGGCGAGCGCGGCCGGCCGGCCGAGGGCCGCCTGCCGGACGGCCGCGACACGCCGCGCGCCGCCCCCGTGGGGGCGGATCCCACGCGCGTTTCCGGTGCGGGGCATTTCGGCTGGCAGCTGACGGGCGACAAGAGTGCGCTCGAGAACCTTTACGCCCGGCAGATCGAGGAGATGGCGGGCGGCGAATTCATCAACACCGAGGGCAGCCTCTGGATCGACCGGGTCGGCGTCCCGACCAGCGAGCTGCAACGCGCGCGCCTCGGCGGCGTCGCGCTCGCGCGCAACGCCACTTTTCCCGGCCACACGGTGAGCTGGCAGTTCGCCGCGCCGGCGGCGGCCGACAGTGTCGCGCTGCTCGTGCCCGATGCGACGCCGACGAGCTTCAAGGTCATCGCGTATAATCTTACCGCGGCGCCGGCGCACGCCACGATGACCGGCTGGAACGTCGACCCGGGCCAGTGGGAGATCACCCAGGGCATCGACACCGACGGCGACGACCTCGCCGACGAGTCGCTCGCGACGCGCACGGCGGTGTTCGAGCGTTCGCGGTCCGTCGACCTCACTTTCGCGCCCGGCGCGACCACGGTGCTGACCTGCAAGCTCAAGACGCCCGGCACGCCCCATTGGACGCGGCCCGATCTCGGGATTGATCCGGAGGACGTGGCGGTGCAGGGCCGCGAGGTGCGCGTGACGGTGCACAGCCTCGGCTCGGTGCCGGCGCCCGCGACGGTCGTGGCGCTGCGCGACAGCGCGGGCCGGACGCTCGCGCAGGAAAAAATTCCCGCCCTCGAGGCGCCGGTGGACCTGCAGCCGCGGACCGCGGTCGTGACGCTGCGCCTCCCCGTGGGCGCCGAGGCGCAGGGCGGCACGGTGGAAATAAATCCGGCGCAGCAGTTCGAGGAAATCACGATGCGCAACAACGCGGTGAAACTGTAGGCGGGATCGCTGATCCTGCCTTTTTGGAGGGCCCATCTCCCGATGGGCCGCGGCTCAGCGGGAGCTGAGCCCTCCTCCCTCAAGGCATCCGCTGCAGCTGCACCGGCGCGAGTGCCGCCGGATGGAAACGCACCTCGGCGATCCGGCCCTTGAACCAGTAGACCTTGTTCTGCCGGACCCCCAGGGAGATCCGGCCGGCCGTCATCGGGCCGAACTCCACGTCGGCCTCGAGTTCCTTTTCGCCGTTGATGAAATGCGTCATGTGCCTGCCGTCGTAGCTCACCGCCGCCCAATACCAGCGGCCCGTCGGGTGAACACGATGCGGGTCGATGAGCGGCTGCCCCTTGGTGGTGTTGCCGAGGAAAGTGTCGAGCCACCAGCCGCCGTGACCGTCGAGGCGCGTCTCGATCATCACGCGCCAGACCGGATCCTGGATGTGCACAAAGCGCTGCGCCTCGAGGCCGCCCTCCTCGGGTTGGAATAGGATTTCGACCGTGAACGCCTTCCAGCCGTCGAGCGGGTTGACGGGAATGAAAAGGCCGTCGCTCGTACCGTTGAACAGCACGGCCGGGCCGGCCGGCTCCATGACGACCCGCGGCGCGCCCAGCACCTCGGTCGCGTGACCGCCGACTTGCGCGGTCTGGTCGAGCCGCCAGATCACCGGCGCCGGTGCGGCGGCCCGACTGGAGGCGGCCAGCAGGCAAGAGAGCGCGAGCGCGGCGAAACGGGACATGGAGCGGGACGAAAAAATTGGCTGCCCGACGGACTAGCGAGAATCGAACCCCGATGAATCCTTCAGAGGGGAATTCATCAGGAATCCCCGGCTCAGGTCAAAGGAAGTGCGCTATATAATCTCTTTCAGGCGCAAGGAAGGGTGTGGATTCATCAGTTTCATCAGGAATCCGAGCTATTCATCAGGGTTAGAGTCATATAGCGCGCCCGCTGCAGCTGTCATGGAGAACTGGCTGATAGGTGCTGGAAAGGAACCCGTCTGTCCGGCAGATTTTCGACCACGACTGGCTGCACCTGTTTGCGCTGCAAGGGAGCTATTGTTTCCGCTACCGCGCTGGCCAATGGCGGCGCGTGGCCTGACCACGCCGCAGTCGCCCGTTTGCTGCGTGCCGGCTGAGGCAAGGTCAGTCGGCGGCGGCCGATTGGCAGGCGTCGCGCAGGGAGGCCATCGTGCGGGCGGGAAGATCGCGATGGTGGAGCAGAGCGAGGCGCGCGGCGGGGGACGGATGCAGGGGACGGAACTCCACCGTTCGGGGGGCGGTCGCCCGCAGCGTAGTGGAGACGATGGCAACCCCCTGGCCGCTCTGCACCGAAGCCAGCAGGGAGCCGCCCCCGTCCACCTCCGCGTCCACCATCAACGGCAGACCGGCCTGCGTGTAGATTTCCCGGATCAGCTTCCAGTAATCCGGGTAGTGCCGCCGGTCGTAGGCGATGAGATTTTCCCGCCGCAGGTCCGCCACCTGCACGCGTTTCTTCCGGGCGAGCGGATGCCCTGCCGGGAAGACGACGGCAAAAGTGATAGTGTGCAAGGGCCAGACGGTGAACAGTTCACTGCGTGGCACGGCGGCGGCCGGCAGGAGCGCGGCATCCAGCTGCCGGTCGCGGATGCCCGTGATCATGTCCTCGTTGGTCAGGTCGTGCAGGGTGATCTGGAGGTCGGGACGGCGGTCGGACAGGATCTGGATAATTGCCGGCAGCCGGTTGCCGACCAGGGACGGGGCAAAGCCCAATTGCAGGGGCTGGCGGCCTTCGCGATGGAAGCGTTTGATGCGGGCCTCCGCCCCTTCGAGCTGCTCCATTATTTCGCGGATGTCCTGCAGGAACAGGTGCCCGGCCGCGGTCAGCGCCACACGGCGTGAGTCGCGTTCCAGCAGGCGCACGCCGAGCTCATCCTCCAGGCTGCGAATCTGCCGGCTGAGGGCCGGCTGCGCCACCCGATGCCGCTCGGCCGCGCGGGTGAAGTTCAGCAGCTCGGCGGTGGTGAGAAAATAGCGGAGTTGGCGCAGTTCCATCGGGCTTATCCATGCCGCAAAGGCATCGCTGAGCAACCCTGGAAGCATTGGGCGACCGGCGCGCCCGGGCGTATGCTGCCGGCATGAACCCATTCAACCTTCTTACCCGCTTGTCCTCCTCCCCGCATGGTCGCTCGGCCGGCCTCGGCCATGTTGCCGCCTTTCTCGGTCTTTCGGCCTTCGCCCTCAGCGCATCACCGGCTTCGGCCGATGATCGCGCCGATGCGACCGCCCTGCTGCGCCGTTACGAGCAGGAACTCAACGCCGGCCACACTGCGGGCATCGTGCCGCTCTACACGGCGGACGGTGTTTTCATGCCCTCCGGCGCCCCGACCGCCACGGGGTCCGCGCAGCTTCAGGGGGCCTACGACGCGGTCTTCGGCGCCATCAGGCTCGCGGTGGTCTTCACCATCGACGAGTTGGAGATCCATGGTGACATCGCCTTCGCCCGGACCACCTCCCGCGGACAGGTGACGGTGCTCGCGAACGGTCAGACCCAGGCCGAGGAAAACCGCGAGCTGTTCATCCTCCGGCGCCAGGATAACCGCTGGTTGATCGCTCGCTACCTTTTCAACCAGCCCCGCCGCTAAGGCCCTCCCGTTTCACCAACTGCATCCCAAACCCATCATCCCCATGAAAATTGTCATCACCGGCACCTCCGGCCAGATCGGTCGCCAGCTCACCGCCCTGCTGGATTTCAAGCAGAACGACATCGTCCTCATCACGCGCCAGGCGGCCAAGCTCAAGGCCGAGGCGGCCCGTGGTGCGACGGTCCTTGAAGGCGACATGCTCGACGCCGCCTTCATGGGCCGTGCCCTCGGGGGAGCGGACACCCTGTTTTTCCTGCCCCCGCCCAACTTCGCCTCCCCCGACATGATCGCGGAATACCGGCAGCTGGCCACCGTGGCCCGGGAGGCGGTGCAAGCGAACCGCGTCGGTCGCATCGTGCACATCTCAACGCTGGGCGCGCACCTCAACCGCGAGGAGACGGGCCTGATCCGGGGCCAGCATTTCGTGGAAACCATCCTCCGGGAGGCGGCCCCGCATGTCCTCCACCTGCGCAATGGATTCTTTCTCGAAAACTACCTGATGTCGGCCGGGTCGATCGCCCAGGCGGGCCAGGTATACCTGCCGGTGTCGGGCGAGGCGCGCTATGCGTTTGTGGCAACGTGGGACATCGCGGCCATGGCCCGCGATCTGCTGGAGGCGCCGACCTGGTCGGGGCGCTCGGTGATCGAGTTTCAAGGGCCCCGCGACTTCAGCTTTGCCGAGGTGGCCGACGCGCTGGGTGCGGGGCTCGGCCGGTCGGTCGCGCATGTGGCGGTGTCTCCCGCGGCGGCCGTGGAGGCGATGACCGGGATGGGGTTGAGTCTCGCCTACGCCCGGGATCTCGTGCGGCTCCTGACTTCCATCGAGTCGGGCCTCCTGCGGGCGGAGTTTCCCCGCACCGATCCGCGGGTGCGATCCGGCGGGATGACCCCGGACGAGTTTGCCCGTAGCGTGCTTCGTCCGCTGGTTTCCTGAGCCCGGGAGCATAGCCTCGCAGCCCAGACACCGCCCCGGGATTCGAGGCGGTGCTTTTGCGTGCTGGCATGCATCAACCGAGCCGTGGTCTTGCGCCGGACGAGAACCGCCCCTTACTGAAGCTCCTGCGTCGGCGTCGCATTTATGAGGCGGAATTAAATCGTTATGAAGCGGCCAACCTCGCGCGATGGGAGGCCGCCGCAGCCGGTCAAAGTAGCGTTTCCGTCCAAGGGATTGCTCGGGAGTTCGCGGAGTATCGTCGGCTTCGCCAGCTGCGCACGCTGCCAATGCCTAAGCCAGCGCGGCCACCCTCTTAGATCAGTGGCTGGTCCATGTATTTTCTAGGATCCGGAGTCAGTGGCTAAGGCGCTGCCAAGTCGAGCGAACAGCCTGTCATTAGAGCGAAAAAGTTTTGACCTGACTTTGGTGTGGATCCGGACCTTTAAAGATATCCCAGTCGCTCCGAACAGGCAGAATCGAACTCGGGCGAAGTCAGGTCAAAAGACCACTTTTGCTTTTGCCATACTCCAATCACTTAGCGCGAGTTTTGCGCTGACTCGGCCAAAGTTCGATTTTCGTTTCGGAAGTGGCTGCCCGACATGGATTCGAACCATGACTAGGCGAGTCAAAGTCGCCTGTGCTACCATTACACCATCAGGCAGTAGGAGCGGCCGAAAGAAGCCCTGCGCTCTCCGGGGGTCAAGGGTGGAATGCCCCCGCGGCTTAACCCCGGCTGGCGCAATGAAAAGGGGCCGGCCTCAGGGGAAAATCCACTGCGACTGCCAGTGGCCCTGCGGGCGGGTGAAGCGGATGCGCTCGTGCAGGCGGAAGGGTTTTTCCTGCCAGAACTCGATCGACTCCGGCACGACGCGGAAGCCGGACCAGTGGGGCGGCCGGGGCACGGCGCCGAGGCCGAAGCGCAGGGCGACGGCCGCGCAGTTGCGCTCGAGTTCGAAATGACCGGCCATCGGCTGCGACTGGTGCGAGGCCCACGCGCCGATCTGGCTGAGCCGCGCGCGCGTGGCGAAGTAGGCGTCGGCCTCGGCGTCGGTCACGCGCTCGACGGGCCCCGCGACACGGACCTGGCGCTTGACCTGGTTCCAGTAGAAGCAGAGCACGGCGCGCGGGTTGGCCGTGAGCTCGGCGGCCTTCGGGCTGCCGAGGTTGGTGTAGAAGACAAAGCCGCGCGCCTCGACGCCCTTGAGGAGGAGCATGCGCACATTGGGCATCCCGTCCGCGTCGGCGGTGGCCACCGCCATGGCGGTGGGCTCGGGCACGCCGGATTTCTCGGCCTCGCCGAGCCACGTCGTGAATTGCGCGATCGGGTCCGGCGGAACGGAAGGGGCGGAGCTCATGCTCCGCTCGGGGTGTGGGCCTGGCTGTGGCGCGCGTGGTCTGCCGCCGATTGGGCGGTGGCGGGTTTCTTCGTGCCTCGCGCGCGGCGCGGCTTGGCGTTCTTCTGGCAGATGCCGGCCCAGGCGCCGATTTCGCGCTGGGTCAGGTTGTTGATCACGGTCTTCAGGTTGCCGAACGAGGTGTCGCGCGCCGCCGGGTCCAGTGACTCCATCTCGGCCTGCAGGAGCACCAGGGATTCCAGGAGCGCCTGTTCGCCCGCGCGGAAATAGGCCCGCCACGGGCTCGGGCCCTCGGTCTTGGTCAGCGCCGCATCCGGGTTGTGCGGGGGCGGCTGGCGCAACGCGGCAAAAATCTCGTCGAGCGAATGATCCAGCCCAAAGACCAGCGTGTCGGGGTTGGCCAGGGGGGTCGTCACCTTCTCGATGCGGAGCAGGGCTTCCCACCGCGCCCGGATCTGGGCACGGCGTTCCTGTAACGCCTTGATGATTTTCCCTTGCATGATGGTTCTATTATGCAGCCGAACTCCGGGGGCGTCTGCGCAGTTCTTGTGAACCACTTCGCGTGCGTTGCCGGAGCCCCGGCGGCCCGGACCGGCTCAGGTGAGCTCGCACGCCCCGCCGGCGCAGGCCGCGACGTCCTTGAGGGCGGTTTCGTCGGTTTTTTCGACAAGTTGCGTGTAGTCGACCGGCTGGTATTTCAGCCGGTTCCACTTCGCCACATCGTCCTCGGTCTCGACCGCCTCGCGGGGTGCCTGCGGGTAGCGCTTGGCGCCGTCGTGGGCGAACAGGGCGACGCCGGTGAAGCCGTCCCGGTGGCGCCAGATGAAGTCCGCGACCGCCGCCCAGTCGGCCGCCGGCACGGTGCAGGTGTGCGAGACATTGTGGTGCAGCCCGGGCGAGCGCGTCGTCTCCGCCTCGCCGGCGAGCACCCAGTGCTGCTGGACGAGCTGCACGAAATGCAGGAAGTCCACCGCGCCGATCTCGTCGCGCAGGATGGCGTGCGGCGGCGCCTCGACGGCGAAGGTGATGACGTCGTCCGTGTCGGGCCGGTAGACCGAGGCCTCGGTGAGCGGCGGGTTGGCGGCTTGGAAATGCCGGTAGACCGGATCGCGGCGGCTGGCCTGCACGCGGCGGAAGTAGTGCCGCGCATGGTGCGGGTGGATGCCCGAGGCCGCGCCGAGCAGCAGCGACGCCGTGCCCTCGGGTTTCACGCAGGTCACGCGTGTCGCCGGCCGGATGCCGATGGCCTCGGCGACGATCTGGTTGACGGCCCGGCACAGGCGCGCGCCGCGGTCGAGCACGGCCGGGTTGAACAGGATCTCCGGGTTGTCCATGAACCCGCAGATGGAGACGCCGAGCAGCGCGTCGCGCTCGTTGAGGTAGCGCGTCACCGGCCCGAGGTAGGGGATGTCGGTGTAGGCGGCCTGCAGCGTGCCGATGAAGGTGGCGTCGATGCACGCGGCGAGGAAGTCGTCGGCGTCGTGCAGGGCCGCGCCGTTGATCGTGCTGAGATTGCACATCTGCCAGCCGCTGAGGCGCGTGCCCGGCTCGACCGGGCCGGTGTAGCCACACGCGCGCAGGCGGGCGACCTCGACCTCGTCGTCGAGCCCGCCGCCCACGACGGGATGCAGGCCGATCTCGCAGCAGGGGTTGCAGCCGTAGTCGGCGTGGTCGGCGAAATAGAAGCCCGGCTCGCCGAATTCCTTCTGCGCGGCGAAGAGCCGGCGGAAGAGCGTGTCGTCGGCCGCGGCGCGCGGGAGCACGGCGGAGTTGTTCGAGGCGGAGCGGTGCGGGTGCTTCTCGAACCAGTGGCCGGTCTTCGCATCCATCATCTCCTCGTCGTCGGGTGAGAACAGGCAGATGGTGGCCGAGCGGCGGATGCCGCCGCTGAGCACGGAGCGCGCGGCGAACATGCAGATGTCGTAGACCTCGATCGGGCGGAGCTTGCGGCCGCTGGCGCCGGTGAGGACGGCCTCGATGTCGAGCAGGGCGGACTTCAGCGGCAGGTGGCCGGGCGCCTTGCCGCCGGAGGTGCGCAGCGCGCTGCCGCGCGGGCGGACCGCGGAGAAGTTGAACTCGACCTTGAAGCGCTCGGTGTGGCTGCGCAGGAGCAGGTGGAGCGCGTCGGCCCAGCCCTCGATCGTGTCGCCCACGCTGTGGTGCGTGACCGGCAGGTCCAGCTCGTCGCCGCGCACGGGCAGCAGCGGCAGCCGCTCGACGTGGTGCCGCTGCACCGAGAAGCCGCAGCCCGTGCCCGCGAGCAGGAGGAAGAGGTATTCGCGGAAAAACTCCAGGCGGTCCACCGGGCTGAACGAGCAGTTGAAGAGCCGCGCGTGGTGGCGGAGGATGGCCTCGCCGCCGAACTGCAGCGAGCGCATCGAGGGCAGCACACGGCGCTCCCGCACGGCGGCGAACGCCCGGTCGAGGGCCGTGCCCAGGGTGGCGTCGCGCAGCCACTTGGCGAGGCGCTCGCGGTCCTCGGGCAACACCGGCGAGTCATAGCGCGGGGCGGGCAGCGGGCGCGCGAGCTGGTCGGCGAAGAACCTGCGGTGCATGCCGCACACGCGCTCGGCGGCCTCGGGGAAGAGCTCGCGGCGGCCGAGGTCGGGCCGGTAGCGCGCGTATTTGGCGGTGGCGATGTAGTCGGCCAGGCCGTTCTCGCCGTAATGGTAGAGCCGGCGCGCGGCCTTGCGCTCGCGGAAGATGATGTAGGAGCGCGCGACCGCCCATTCGCCCTCGGCGGCGATGGCCTTCTCGACGTTGTCCTGGATCTGCTCGATGGTCGGGTGCCGGCCGGCGCGGTAGCAGAGCTCGGTCATGGACGCGACCTTGGCGGCGATGCGCTGGGCCTTGCGGTAGGTGGCGGCGTCGACGCCGTGGTGCGCCGCGGCGTTGTCGCGGGCGGGGTTGTCGGCGTTGTCGTGCTGCACCTCCCAGTAGGCGAGGGCGATGGCGCGCGTGACCTTGGCGTCGTCCCAGGGCACCGTGGTGCCGTCGCGCTTGAACACGCAGCGGTCGGCCTTGGCGATGGCGAGGGAGGGGGCCGAGCGGGGGTTGAATTTGGCGAGCAGGGAGGCGGTGGAGTGGGTCATGGCGCGGGAAAGGCGCTGATGATACCGCGGAAAAAAATTCCCGCTAACCATCCCTTGCGAAAAGAAACCAATTCCTGCGCATAAATTGTTTTCCGCGCCGCGCGGGATTTTTTTCAGGCGGCCCGGTGTCCGGTAACACCTGGATTGCCTGCGCCGCGTTGGGGCCTTATTAGTGGACCATAACCCCATTGCCCCATTCTCGCGCGGCTTCCCTGCCCAAACCACCCGGCGGGCACCCGTCCCCCGTGCGGTCCCTCCGGTGGCACCCCGGGGTGGGGCTCCTGGGCGCCCTGCTCGTCCTGACCAGCGCCTGGGGGGCGCTCGCGCCGTCCAGCCGCTTCGGCTTGCAGGAACTGGAGCACGAGCCGGACCTGACCCCCGGCCACTTCGCCGATCTCTTCACGGATTTCGACTACGTCTACGGCCCGGAGGTGCAGCCGGCCGATTTCTTCCTGCGCAACCGCGCCGGGGATTGCGACGACTACGCGATCCTGGCGAACCACGTCCTGCAGCTCCGGGGTTACAAGACCCGGCTCATCCGGGTGGAACTGGTGGGCACCACGATCAGCCATGCCGTCTGCTACGTCACGGAAAAGCGGGCCTACCTCGACTACAACAACCGCAAGTATTTCTTCAACCTGGAGCGCAGCCGCCCGAGCATCCGGGAAATCGCGGAGAAGGTCGCCGATTCCTTCGCCAAGAATTGGACAACCGCCACCGAATACACCTACAGTTATGCCAATCCCCGGAAGCGCACGGTTTGCTCCGTTGTGAAAACGGAACCACCCGAACGTGATCCCGACCGGCGCACCGGCCACTGAGCCCGCCCCTTGCACGACAACATCCTCACCCGCGTTTTCGCCCTCTTCCTCGTCATCCTGGTGGTGATCGCGGCCATGGCGGCCTACGCCCTGCGCACCATCAACCGCTCCATGGCGAGCAGCGACTGGGTGAACCATTCCTACGCCGCGATCTTTGAGTGCGGGCACCTCGGCGCCGGCCTCGTCCAGGCCGACGGCCTCATGCGCACCTACGCCCAGACCGGTGATCCGCGCGACCGCGCGGCCGCGCGCGCGGTCTGGGCGCAGCTGGACGACCATTTCGAGAACGCCAAGGCGCTGCTGCGGGACGAAGCCGCCGCGCTGCCGGTGCTGCTCCGCATCGAGGCCCAGGCGCGGGAACGGGCCGCCCTTGCTCAGGCCGTCTGGACCGCGCGCGCCTCCAGCCAGCCCGAGCAGGCCGCGGCGCTGCTCACCCAGGACGCCGGGTCCACCGCGCTGGCCGAAATGGAGCGGGGCCTGGGCAAGCTGCGCGACGCGCAGTTCGCGCAGCTCAACGAGCGCGATCATGTCTCCTACCTGCAGGCGCAGATGACCCGCTGGGTGGTCGGCGCCGGCATCGGGCTGAACCTCGGCCTCCTCCTCGGCGTCGCCTGGCTCCTGCGCGACGATCTCGCGGCCCGCCGCCGCGCGGCCACCGCCCTGGTCGAGGCCAATGCGCAGCTGGAGGACAAGGTGCGCGCGCGCACCGCCGAGCTGTCGGCCGCCAACGCGCAGCTCCGCACGGAGAACCTGGAGCGCAAGTGGACCATCGCCTCGCAGGCGCACCAGCTGCGCTACAACCAGCTGATCGTGAACTCGGTCAACGACCTGGTGTTCGTCCTCACGCTGGCCCAGACGGTGACGCGCATCAACGCCGCCGTGGTGCAGCTGACGGGCCGCGTGGATGAGACCATCCTGGCCCGGCCGCTGGCCCAGGTCGTGGAGGTGGCGCGGGAGCCGGCCCGCGGGCTTGATCCCGTCGAGCGCGCCCTGCTCGAGGGCCGCGAATTGCGCCACCACCCCGCGGTCGTGCTCTGTCTCGACGGCCGGCGCATCCCGGCCCGCCTGATCCTCACGCTCATCCGGGATGAGGATAAGATTGTGGGTGCGGTCGCCGTGGTGCAAGTTGCCCTCCCCGCCAGCGAATCCATCCATCCGGCATGAGCAAAATAATCCTCCATCTCGACGACGAGGAGAGCATCCGGCACATCGTGGCGGAAGTGCTGACGAGCAAGGGTTACCGGGTGCTTTCGGCCCGTTCGCCCGGCGAGGCCGTGGCCGCCGCCCGGGCCGAACTGCTCGACCTGATTATTTCTGATCTCCAGTTGGACGAGGCGGACGGTTTGAAAACGGTGGCGCAGTTGCTGGAGATCCGGCCGGGCACACCCGTCATCCTGCTGACCGGAGTGCTGATCGATCCGCGGGTCGCCCGCGAGACCGTGGGCAAATTGGTCAGCGCCTACCTCGAGAAGACGAAACCGCTGTCGGCCTTCCTCGCCGAGGTGACCCGGCTCATCGGTCCCGGTGAGCCAGACAAGAAGGCCGACTGAAGGATCAGGCCCGCCCGGTTGAGCGCGGTGGCACTGCTCGGTGAGGGCTTTGACGCCGCAGTGCGCTGCGGGGTGTCGCGGTCAGCCTTGGCGATGGCGGAGGAGGGGCCCCCGAGCGGGGGCGGAAGCGGTCGAGCAGGAGGGCGATGGGATGGGCCATGGCGCGGAAAGAAGCCTATGTTACGGCGGAAATCTTCGCGGCGGAGGGAGTGCCTGCAGATCTCCGAATCCTGTCATCCTGAGCCTTGCGAAGGATCCATCATGAGGTGCGCTTCCGGTCGTGCTGATGGATTCTTCACTGCGTTCAGAATGACAGGCAAGGGGTCACGAGGCAGGTTTGATGGAACGCCCTAGGGCGGTTTAAGAAATGTCGTAGCCGAATCGGGCGTGGACGAGCCACGCCCCTACATGCCTCATCGTAGGGGCGCGCCTTGTGCGCGCCCGGTTTGGTGGCAATCCAACGGCTACACTTCTATTTGAACCGCCCTAGCACTACTCCGCTAGGTTCCCTACACACCCCGTCGCTTCGCGCCACCCCTCTATGAAGAGGGGTGCCCGTCAGGGCGGGGTGTGTTTGGAAGGCGGACACCAAACGGAGCGGTTCAGCCCTTGGCGCGCAAGAGCGCAGCCTGCAGCTCGGCGAGGCGCACGGGCTTGCTGACGTAGTCGTCCATGCCGGCGGCGAGGCATTTCTCGCGGTCGCCCTGCATGGCATTGGCCGTCATCGCCACGATGCGCACGGGCTTCGTCCACGGGCAGATTCGCCCCGGCTCCTGCTCGCGCTTCCGGATCGCCTGGGTCGCCTCGTAGCCGTCCATCTCCGGCATCTGGCAGTCCATGAAGATGAGGTCATACTTCAGGCGGGGCAGGCACTCGAGCACCTCCAGGCCGTTGGCAACGACGTCCACCGTGCAACCGAGCTTGCCCAGCTGGGCGACGGCGATCTTCTGATTCACCTGGTTGTCCTCCGCCACCAGCACGCGCAGGGATTTCCCGGGAGGCTCCGCCACCGCCGCGGGCGAATTCGGCTTCTCGGTGAGGGCGCTCTGGGCCTTGGCGTCACCGATGACATCCACCAGCGTGTCGTAGAGGCGCGACTGCTTCACCGGCTTCACCAGATACGCGTCGATGCCGGCGGCCTTCAGTTCCTTCTTAGTGAAGCGGTGGCCGAGGGAGGTGAGCATGATCAGCCGGGTGGCGGCGATGGCCGGGTCCGCCTTGATCGCCAAGGCGAGGCTCAGGCCGTCCATCTCGGGCATCTGCATGTCGAGCAGGGCGAGGTCGTAGGGCTGGCCGGCGGCGGCGGCCTCGCGCAGCAGCTTGAGCGCCTCGTGGCCGCCGGCCGCGCTGCCCTTCTGCATCTTCCACGCAAAAATCTGGTGGCGGAGGATCTGGCGGTTGGTGGCGTTGTCGTCGACCACCAGCACGCGGAGGTTGAACAGCTGGCGGTTCGGATCGCGCTCTGGTTTGGGCGCGCCGGTCTGCTTTTCGAGCCGGGCCGTGAACCAGAAGGTGGCGCCCTGGCCCGCCTCGCTTTCCACCCCGATCTCGCCGTGCATCAGGCCGACGAGCTGTTTCGAGATGGCGAGGCCCAGGCCGGTGCCGCCGTATTTCCGCGTGGTGGAGCTGTCGGCCTGGCTGAAGGACTGGAAGAGTTTCTCCTGCACCTGGCGTGGGATGCCGATGCCGGTGTCGGTCACGCTGAAGCGCAGGACGGCGTGCGTGGCCGTTTCCCGGTCGAGGGTGACGCGCAGGACGACTTCGCCCTTCTCGGTGAACTTGAGGGCGTTGCCGATCAGGTTGGTGAGGATTTGCCGGAGCCGGCCGGGGTCGCCGCAGAGCCGCGCGGGGACGTCGGGCGCGATCGCGTCCAGCAGCTCGATGCCCTTGGTCTGGGCGCGCTCGGCGAGCATGTCCAGCGAGCCCTCGATGGCCTCGACGAGGTCGAAGTCGAGTTCCTCAAAGGTGAGCTTGCCGGCCTCGATCTTGGAGAAGTCGAGGATGTCGTTGATGACGACCATGAGGTTGTCGGCGGAGCTGCGCACGGATTCGGCGAACTGCCGCTGCTCGGCATCCAGCTTGGTGTCGAGCAGCAGGCCGGTCATGCCGATGACGCCGTTCATGGGCGTGCGGATCTCGTGGCTCATGTTGGCGAGGAACTCGCTCTTGGCCTTCGCCGCGGCCTCGGCGGCCACCTTGGCCTTGAGCAGCTCCTGCTCCGTTTCCTTTAGCTTCGTCACGTCGACGATCACGCCGACGGCCTCCCACTTGTTTTCTCCCAGCTTCTCGAGCATGACGTGCTCGTGCAGGAAAAATTTCTTGCCCTCGACCGTGGCGCAAAAATCCTGCTCATATTCGGGTTTGCCATCCCGCATCGCGGCCCGCGAGGCCCGGTCCATCGTGCCAATGTCCGGCATCATGTCCTTGGTCCAAAGGGTCGTCTGCCCCGGGGCCACGTCCCGGCCAAAGATCCGCCGGTAGAGCACGGACGGCGGCAGGAACAGCTGCCAATCCTGCGACTGATCTGGAGCGCCTGTGATCGTCGCCTGCCACAGCAGGCAGCCGGCGCCCTTGAGGATTTTGTCGAGCCGCCCTTGGCTCCGCTGGAGTTCCACTTGCGCCAGTTTGCGCTGAGTGACATTCTCCTTCACGGCGAGATAGTGTGAGGTCCCGCCCGCGGCATCCTTGATCGCCGAGATCGTCGCCTCTTCCCAATACAGCTCGCCGTTCTTTCGTTTGTTGTGAAACTCGCCCCGCCACGTGCCCCCGGCGACGAGCGTCTGCCATATCTTTTGGTATTCTTCCGGGTGGGTTTGGCCTGATTTCAAGATGCGCGGGTTCTGGCCTTTCGCCTCGGCCGCGCTGTAGCCGGTCACCTCGGAAAACTTCGGATTGGTGTATTCGATGTTGCCGGCCAAATCGGTGATCACGATACTGACCGGGCTCTGCTCGACGGCGAAGGACAGCTTGCGAATGCTCATCTCGGACTGTTTGCGCTCGATGGCCGAGCCGATTTGACCGGAGACATATTGCAGTAACTCGCGGTCCTTTTCGGTGTAGCGCGCCAGCCCGGAATAGGTCTGGACCACGAGCACGCCAATTATCCGATGCTGGGTGACCAGCGGCACGCCCAGCCAGTCGAGGGGCGGGGTGCCGATCAGGGAGATTTTCCCCTCGCGGTGCATGGTCTCGATCATGGCGTTGGTGAGGAGCAGGGGTTGGCCGGTGCGCAGCACCGAGGCCGTGAGCCCGTTGCCCGGGGGCCGGGGGGCCGGCACCGGGTCGACTTCGTCGACAAAGCAGGGAAAGCTCAGCAGGTCCTTGGTCGCATCGTGGAGGGCCACGTAGAAATTTTTAGCCGACAGCATTTCGCCGACGATTTCATGGAGATGGCGGAACAATATCGGCAGGTCCTCGGCCGTCTGCGCGGCCTCGGAGATCCGGAGCAGGGCCCGTTGGGTTAATTCCGCCCGCTTGCGCGCCGTGTTGTTCTGCAGGGAGGTGCGGAGGCCGGTGATGCGGCCGTGGCCATCCTTGATGAGGCGGTCGTTGACCAACACCTCCAGCATGGTGCCGTCCTTGCACCGGATCTGGCGCTCGGCGGCATGATGGGGGAGCATTTCGCCGGCGAGCTGGGCCCGGGCTGCCTCCCGCGATAGCCCGGGGTCGAGGGCAAAGTCCGCGACATGGCGGCCGAGCATCTCGGTCTTCTGGTAGCCGAGCAGGGCCAGTTCGGTCTGGTTGACCCGCACGATGTGGCCCTCGGCGTCGATTTCATGGTAGCCGACGGGCGCTTCGTCGAACAGCGCACGGAAGCCCGCCTCGCTCTCCCGGAGCCGGAAGGCCACATCCTGTTGGCGTAGTTGGGCGCGGACCCGGGCGACCAGTTCCTGATTGGCGACAGGCCGGGCGATGTAACCGTCGGCCCCGGCATCAAGTCCCTCGGTATGCTGATCAGGGGCGAACTTCATTGAGCTGAGCAGCACCACGGCCACTCCTTCCAGCGCCGGGTCGGCCTTGATCTGGCGGAGCACCTCGGGGCCAGGGAGGTCGGGCAGCATCACATCGAGCAGCACGAGAGCCGGGCGATGGGCGCGCACCTGCTGCAAGGCGATCGCGCCGTCCGCGGCCTGGATGATTTCGTAGCCGGCCTGGCGGAGGATGCGCGAGGTGGCCAGCAGGATCGCGGGATCGTCATCGACGACGAGGATCGTGGGCGGGCGGGCAGTAACGGAAAGGGGTGTCGGGGTGTTCATGGCGCAGTGACGGCCGGGGTTTTGCTCTCGAGCAGCGTCCGCAGGGCCTTAAGCAGCGCGGGAGGCGGGCAGGGTTTGGGCAGGAAAACGACACCTTCGGGTGGGCGGCCGAGGCGCGCCATCATCTCGCGGCTGAAGCCGCTCGTGCAGATCACCTTCAAGCCTGGCTGCTGGGTCCGCAATTGGGTGGCGAGTTCCAGGCCGCTCAGGCCGTCGGGCAGCACCACGTCCGTCAGCAGCAGGGCGATGCGGGTCGCGTGCCATTGCCAGACCTCGAGGGCCGCGGCGCCGGATTCCGCCTGCAGGACGCGATAACCGGAGAGTTTAAGCACGGCGGCGGTCGTGTCGCGCACGAGATCGTCGTCCTCAACCAGCAGGATGGTTTCATGGCCGCGAAAAGCGACCGGCTCGGCGGCCGGGGTGACCGTGGCGCCGGCGTGGGCCGCGGGCAGGAACACCCGCATGCGGGTGCCGGCACCGGGGGCCGAATCAACCTCGAGCCAGCCGCCGTGCATTTCCACAATGCCGAAGGCCACGGCCAGGCCGAGTCCACTGCCCTGGCCCACGGGCCGCGTGGTGAAGAACGGCTCGAAGATATGGGGCAGGACCTCAGGCGCGATACCGGCGCCCTCATCGCTGACGTCGAGGCACAGGTAATCACCGGCGTGGCCCGACGGATGCCGGGACGCATCCGCGGCAGTGATCCTCATGGGTGAAGTCGCGAGGCGCAGCCGGCCGCCGCCGGGCATCGCATCGCGGGCATTCGCGACCAGGTTGGACAGCAGGTGTTCCAGCATCATGGCATCGGCGTCGAGCTGCGGCGCATCCTCCGCCAGTTCCAGCTGGAGATTGATTTCCGGGCCCGCCAGCCGCTGCAGCGCGGCGGTCCATTCGCGCAGCCGGGCGTTGAGATCGAGCAACCGGGGATGCCAGGGTTGCTCGCCGCTGAACAGCAGCAGCTGGCGGGTCAGGTTCGCCGCCCGTTCACCGGCGGCGGTGATCCGGCGGGCGGAATCCAGGGCTTCCGGTCCCAGGCCCTCGGTGGCCAGCAGCAGGCTGGCGTTGCTGTTGATGACCGTGAGCAGGTTGTTGAAATCCTGCGCCACGCCCCCGGCCAGCCGGCCAACCGCGGTCAGGGTCTCGGACCGGGCCCAGACCCCGGCGGCCGGTGGCGCGGTGCAGACCCCATCAGGCGGGCGGTCGACGGGATTCATGGCGCGAACAAGAAAGGCGCGCCGGAGCGCGGCTTCGCCTCGGTGGGCAGCTCGAACCAGAACCTCGCGCCGGCGCCGGGACGGCTGTCCACCCCGACCGTCCCGCCGAGTTTCTCGGCGATGCGGCGGACGATGGAGAGGCCGAGGCCGTGGCCGTCGGCCCGCACCGTCGAGATGCTGGCGAAGGGCACGAACATTTTTTGCTGAGCGGCGGCATCAAGGCCCGGCCCCTGGTCCTGCGCCCAGAAGCGGGCGAAACGGCCGTCGGCGCTCGTCTCCCCGCCGAGCGTGATTTGAGGGCTGGCCCCGCCGTATTTCGCGGCGTTGCTAATGAAGTTGACCCAGATCTCGATGATCCACGGGGCGTGGCCGAAGGCAACCGGCCACGTCTCGGCTTGGTTGATCCGCGCCGACTGCCGGCCGAGGAGTTCCTCGAGCCGGTCGGTCGCCTCGGCGACGATCGCCCGCATGTCGAGGGGTGCCGGGCTGACCGTCTGCCGGCGGACGCCGGTGAGGACGAGCAGTTCCTCGATGATCTCGTTGAGCCGGTTGGCGGAATTCTGCGCCTCCCTCAGATCACGCTGCAGGGCCGCTGCATCGGCCTGGCCCAGCTTCGCCCCGAGCAGATACAGCCGGCCGCAGAGGGTGCCGAGGGGATTCTTGAGGTCGTGCGCCACGGTGTGGGCAAAGGCGTCGAGCTCTTTGAGGAGTTCCAGTTTCTCCAGCCGGGCGGCGACGGAAAGCAGCACCTCGTTTTCCGTGAACGGCTTGGTGATGAAATCGGCCGCGCCGAGTTCCATGCCCCTGCGGGTGGCCGCGCGGTCGATGCTGGCGGAGACGACGATGATCGGGACGGTGCGCAGGTCGGGGTCCGCGCGGAAGGCCTCGAGCAGTTCAAAGCCGTTCAGCCCGGGCATGGCCACATCGGTGATGATGACCGTCGGGGATTCGCTCTTGGCGGCGGCGAGGCCTTCAGTGCCGTTCTTGGCCATGACGGCCTGGTAACCGTTCAGTTCGAGAATGTCGGCCAGAGTCTGGCGGACGGTGTCGTCGTCCTCCACGATCAGGATTTTGGCATGGGATAAGGAGTTCATGGGATGGTGGTGTTGGGGCGGAGGGGGAGAGCCAAGGTGAAGCGGGTGCCTCCGCCTACCACCGAGCGGAGGGTGATGTGGCCCCCGAGCAGATCGGTCATGCGCTTGACGATGTTGAGGCCGAGGCCGGTGCCCTGGATGTTGCCGACATTGGAACCGCGCTCAAAGGACTCGAAGATCCGGGCGCGATCGGCGGGCGGGATGCCGATGCCGTGGTCCTCGACCGAGAGGCGCAGGCGCCACGCGTCGCACTCCACCCGGACGGTGACGGCGGCGCCGGCGGGCGAGTAGCGCACGGCATTGCCGAGGAGATTGGAAAGAATGTGATGGAGCAGGTTCGGATCGGTGACGAGGGACACGGCGGCGTCGGGCAGGTGGACCACGAGAGGATGAGCGCCATGGTCGCCGGACCGGATTTCCTCGACGATGTTCTGCACGAAGGGCCCGAGGTTGAGGGCGACCAGTCGCACCTCGGTGCGGCGCGCGTCCATCCGGCTCAGCATGAGCACATCATTCAGCATGGCGGTCAGGCGGTGCAGCGAGAGGGTGATGCGGTCAAAGATCTGGGTGCGTTTCTCCGGCGTGAGCTGATCGAGGTGGTTGGCCAGCAGTTCGACGGAGCCCATGATCGCCGTCATCGGGGTGCGGAATTCATGCGAGGTCATGGAGATGAAGCGGGTTTTCATCTCGGAAACCTGGTGCTCGCGTTCCAGCAGGGCGGCAGTCTCGACCTCAAGGCGCTTGCGCGCGGTGATGTCACGGGTGAACACGACAAACTCGTCGGTTTCGGTCGGAGCGGTCCGCAATTCCACGACCAGGGGGCCGGTCGGGGTGATGATCTCCGCCTCGCTGACGACCGTGGTGGCCTCGAACAGGGCCCGCCGGCCGAGTTCCAGGCTGGACGCGATCAGTGCGGCCGCGGGGGCATCATTCGGCTTGGTGCCTTCCCGGGGGGTGATGGCGGCGAGGAGGGGCGAGATCTGGGCCGGCTGGGCATGCAGGACAGTGCCATCGATGCGCAGGCGCATCACCGAGTCGGGGATGGCTTTCAACAGGGCCTCGATTTGCCGGTTGCGGGCGGAGAGTTCAGCGGTGCGTTGCGTGACCTTCAGCTCCAGCTCATTGTTGAAGCTCTGGAGGACCTCGCGGGCGACCGTCTCGAGGCGCAGGCGCTCGGTGATGTCGTCCTTGATCGCCACGTAGTGGTTGGCTTGGCCGTTGGGGCCGAGCACGGGGGCGATCACGCACAGTTCGGTGTGGGGCTCGCCGTTCTTCTTCCGGTTGTGAAGCTCGCCGCGCCAGGTGCGGCCGGCCGCGAGGGTCCGCCACATGTCGGCGTAGGTTTCCGGCGGGGTGTCGCCCGACTTGAACATGCGGGGATTCTGCCCTCGCACCTCGTCGGGCGTGTAGCCGGTCAGGGAACAGAACCACGGATTGACGTATTCAATGGTGCCGGTGAGGTCGGTGATGACAATCGAGGTGGGGCTTTGCTCGACCACGCGGGAGAGCTTTTGCAGCTGCGCTTCCGCCTGCTTGCGCTCGGTGAGGTCGCGCCAAGTAGTCATGATGAGCTGGCGTTCGCCCAGCAAGATCGGGGTGAGCAGCACCTCCACCGGAAAGTTCGGGCGCTGCGCGCTGCAGTGCGTCCACTCGAAGCGTTGGCTGCCGGTGCGCATGGCGGCAGCGATGATCTCGTCGGCCTTTTCCTTGGAGGGCCGGCCATCCGGCTGATGGGAAGGCGACAGCTCCTCCGGGTGGCGCATGACCACCTCCCGCCGATCGGTGCAGCGCAGCATGGCCAACGCCGCCTGGTTGCAGTCGATGAACAGGCCCGAGTTCACGTCGATGAGGAGGAAGGCGTCGGCGGTCCGCTCGAAGAGAAGGCGGAACTTGCCCTCGCTCTCGCGCAGGGCTGCCTCCGCTTCGCGCCGCTCGGTCACGTCCATGACATCGAGGGAAAACGACACGTCGCCGGCCGCTTCCTCCAGCAAGGCGACTTCTTTGGGGCCGAAGAAATTCACTTCGGCGGAATAGACCGCCAGCACCGCCGGCAGCTTGCCTTCCTGCCGCAGCGGAAGCGTCAGGACTGATTTTAACCCGCTCCGGCGGGCACACTCGTGCCAGGGTTTGGTCGCGGCCTCACCGAGGAAATCATTCACCAGGACCGTTTGCCCGGACCGGAAGCTCCGGCCGATGGGGCCTTGGCCCTCGGGCAGGCCGGCATTGGCGGAAACCCGCAGGCCCGGCACGTAGCCATGCTCGTCGCCGGAGACCGCGACTGGATCCAGTAATTGCGTGGTCGGATCAAGCCAGCCGACCCATGCGATCTTGAAATGACCGAATTCCACCAGCACGCGGCAGAGGTCCTGCAAAAGCTGCGTCCGGTCCGGGCTGCGCACGATGGCCTGGCTTACCTGGCTGATCACGAGATACATCCGGTTCAGCCGGTCGATCTCCCGCTCCTGCGCCTTCCGTTCCGTGATGTCGCGGACAATGGAAAGCACCTTGCGGCGGCCTTCGGTTTCGAACGACCGGGTGCTCACCTCGACCAGGAAAAGGGAGCCGTCGCTGCGCTGATGGACAGTTTCGAACTTTGTTCCGCTCGAAGCGAGGACCCGGGCAAATTCCGCTTTCACTCCGGCCCGGCCCTCGCGCGGGCGCAGGTCTTCGACCGTGAGCCGTCGCATCTCGGCGGCCGAGCGACCATAGACGACCAGGGCCTGCTCGTTGGCCTCGATGATCCTCATGTTCTCGTCGAATATCAGGATGATGTCATTGGCGTGTTGCATGACCAGGTTCAGCCGATCGGTCACGGTCTTGCGCTTGCGTTCTTCCGCCAGGGCGACGCGCAGGTAACTCGTATGGCGTTGCCGCCACAAGGTGAGGCCGGCGAGCACCACCGCGACGAGCAGCAGGATGACCACCAGGCCCGTCTGCCACGCGTCGCGCTGGATCGGCGCGTAGGCTTCCGCCGTGTCAACCTTGGTGACAACTATCCAGGGTGAGTCGGAAAGCGGGTGGGCCACGGCGAGGACGGCGATGCCCCGATAGTCGGTGCCCTCCTTGGCCCCGGTCTCGCCGCGGGCGGCCATGGCGGCTGGCAGATCCAGTTCATGAATCGAGCGCCGCAAAATGAGAGACGCGCCGCGGCGGTGCCGGAGCTCGCTGAGGTAGACGACCTCCTCGCCCTCGCGGCGCACGAGCAGCGACTCCGCGGAGTCGCTGGGCACGGGCCAGTTCTGGATCAGGGGATACAGGAATTGGGCCGGATCCAGCCGCAGCACGATGACGCCGATGGGCGCGACCCCAATGGCCGGGTCACCTGAGGCGGGCGGTCTGACTGGCACCAGCAGATCAAGGTGCACCGCGGGATCACCCGGGTTGCGTTGCAGATCGCCCAGGATCGGCCCGGGACTGGCTAGGGCTTGCGCAAATAATTCCGGGGACACCCGCGCCGCCGCGGCTGCGGGAATCGCCAGCAGCGGCCTAGCTTGCGCGTCAAGCACGAGGATCGCCGCGTAGCGGTCACCGCCCTTGAGGGGCTCGAGCCAGCCCTGCACGCGAGCCCGGGCCGCCGGATCAGCGGGCGCGGCGGCGAAGGCGACGACATCGCGGAGCACGGCGGGGGTGTGTTGGAGGAAGCGGGCCTCGCCCAACCGCTCGTTGCGCCAGGTGCGGATCTGGTCCGCCTTCAGGTTGGCAATGGCCTCGAGCGACTGGTGCACTGCCTGGCGGGCAGCCGCCTGCTCCCGGCGCAGATAAAGGAGCCCGACCAACGTGATGAGGCCGCCGATAACCAGCAGGCTGAAAATCAGCTGGCGCGCGAAGCCTCGGGTTTCAGCCGAGCTGTCGGGCGAGATATCGAACTCGCGCCATTCCTGCAGCAACTTGTCCACCTGGCCGGCCAGCAGGACGCCGGCGTTGAGCGCCATGAAGGCCAGGGCGGTCAACAGCGCCATCGGCACCGTGGAGCCGTCGTAGAGCAGCGGCGTGCCGATGACGTAGGCCACCGCCACGATGCAACACACCGCCAGGCCGGCGCCCGCCAGGAGATAGACGCACCGGCGAATGGCCGGGTGTGCCGCGCCGCGGGGGCTTTGCCCGAAGAGTGCCGCCGCCGTCAGGAGAAAGACGAGCGCCGTCAACGGCGACATCCGGCCGACGGGAATCGTTCCCACCGTGGCCGTGACACCGACGAACCAGTGGTCCCACGGCAGTCCAAATTCCCACCGCAGCTGGACCGGCACCAGTCCGCCCACGATTCCTGTCAGCACCGCGCTGGCCGAGCAGACCCGGTGGGCCAGGCGCGAATCGGGCCACTGCAGCCGCGCGCTGAACGCGAGGCCCAGCAGCACGAACAGCAGGGCAGTCAACGGGGCCATCGGGACGTAGTTCGCCCCGAGTGCCGCAAGGCGCCATTCGCCGGCCGACCATGTCACCAGGGAAAAAGCCCCGGCACTGGCGGCGGTGAGGGCCGCGAGCCGGGCAAGAACAACGGGGCGTTGAATGGAGTTCTTCATCGGGGTGGCGTGGAATCCGCCGATGCGGTGAGTTTACGGGCAAGCCGGGGAGACGACTCCGCATTCCTTGCTGAAAGCCCGGCGCGGACTGACCGGGCCATTTCGCCCCGGGCCGCCGCTTCACAAAATCCGCCCCGCATTGGGCAACCCCTGCGCAGCCCGCCGGCGCGCGGAGGACTAGGGTAGGTTTTGATGTATCCGAAACCAGATTCCCCCTCCGCGGCTTCGGCGGGGTTGGCGCTTGCACAGAAGGCAAGCCGGGTAAGAATGAGGCGGTAGCCTTGTCCGGCCTGACTTCGCATGATCAACCGCCCCACGCCTCTCCGGATCCTGCTGGTCGACGACGAGACTTACATGCAGGCCTTCGTGAGCAAGGTTCTGTCGGTCTCGATCAATTGCACGATCACCCCGGCGCGCGACGGGCAGGAGGCCATTGAAAAGAGCAAGACCGGCGACCCGGAGCTGATAATCCTTGATATCAACATGCCGCGGATGGACGGCGTGCAGGCCCTAGGCGAACTCCGGGCCCTGCGAGCGGACACGCCCATCGTCATGCTGACCTCGATCTCCGAGGAGGTCGTGGTGGAGAAATGTCTGGCCAAAGGCGCCTCGCATTTCATCCGCAAGGATGTCGGCGCCAACATTCTGAAAGTCGAGCTGGAGGAAATGCTCCAGCAATTTTTCCCCAATCCCGAAGCGTCCCATGAGCATGCCTCCTCCTCCTGAGCGCAAGCGGCCTTCGCTGGCGGACTACCTCTTGCGCTACGACCTCGCGGAAATCCTGGCGGAGGCCCAGCAGGACTACAGCCAGTCAAAGACCGCCGGACCGCGCCTGCTGAACCAGAAGGACATTGCCGCGCGGTTCCGCCAGGCCAAATCCCGTCCCGATAAACCCGGCCATGAGCAAGGTTGAGGAATTTCTTGAAGCCGTGCGCCGGCTCGTCCCGGCGCAGACCACGTTCATTGAGGCCAGCGCGGCCCTGGCCAAGGGCGATCCGATCCTCCTTATCAAGGAACTGGCGGAGCGGTCGGTCCTGCACAAAGCGCGTCTCAGCCGCCTGTGGGCCGACACCATTGGGGTGGCCTACGTGAATCCCACGACGGTGGAAATCCCCACGGATGGCTTTGAGCAACTGCCGGTGGATATCGCCCGGCAGGCCGGCGCGATCGTCCTCAACACGCTGGGCGATGGTGTCACGGTGGGGATGGCAGATCCCCTCAACACCCGGCAGATCGAGTCCCTCGGCAAAATCCTGGGCAAGCAGGTGAGCGCGGTTTTCTCCCACCCCGACGAGATCAAAACCGTGATCGACATGTATCTGGGCGCGGAGGGCAATATCGCCGTCAACCTGCAGAGCGTCTGCGACCAGCTGCCCGGGCTCGCGGGGGCCCGGGAAATCAAGTCCGCCGAGGATGTGACCGACCTCGTCGAGTCCAAGGCCGTGATCGAGCTGCTCAACAGCATCATTCTGACCGCCTACCGGCGCCGCGCCTCGGACATCCATCTCGAGACCCAGGCCGAGAGCAGCCGAGTGCGGATGCGCATCGACGGCGACATGCAGACGATCATGGATCTCCCCCGGGCGGTGCACCTCACCCTCGTTGTGCGCATCAAGGTGCTCTGCCAGCTGGACGTCTCGCAGAGCCGGCTGCCGCAGGACGGGGCGTTTGAGCTCAATTTCGGTGCGCTGCACACCGCCTTCCGCGTCGCCACGCTGCCCAGCCTGCACGGAGAGAAGGCCGTGCTGCGCGTCCTCGGCTCGCCCCTCGACCAGTCCACGCTGCGGCTGGACACCCTCGGGTTTCCGCTCTCCACCCTGAACGCCCTCAAGCGCGTCGTCTCGCGGCCCAACGGCATTCTCATTGTCTGCGGCCCGACGGGCAGCGGCAAGACCACCACGCTCTACGGCTGCATCAACGAGATCAACCATCCCGACATCAACATCACGACGATCGAGGACCCGGTGGAATACCGGCTGCCGGACATCACCCAGCACCAGGTCAACACGGGGATCGGCCTGACCTTCGCCCGGGTGCTCCGGAGCATCATGCGGCAGGACCCCGACGTGATCCTGATCGGCGAGATTCGCGACCTGGAGACGGCGCTCATCGCCACCGAGGCGGCACTGACCGGGCACTTTGTGCTCACCACGCTGCACACGAACAACGCGCTGCAGGCCGTCACCCGCCTGGTGGAGATCGGCGTGGATCCGTATCTCGTCGCGCCCACGACGATGGGTGTGCTCTCGCAGCGGCTGGTCCGCCGCATCTGCGCCGCCTGCAAGGAATCCTATGTGCCGACGGAGGAGGAGCTGGCGCCGTTTTTCACCGGCACCAAGGGCGTGCCCGTGACCCTTTACCGCGGCCGCGGCTGCCCGAAGTGCTTCGGCTCCGGCTACAGCGGCCGGGTGGGCATCTATGAATTTGTGGAGGTTTCCGAAAGGATGCGCGAACTCATCACTGAAAAGCAAAGCGTCTCGCTGCTGATCGAGGAGGCCAAGCGGGTGGGGCACCGCTCGCTGCGGCACGACGGCCTCAAGAAAGCGCTGATCGGCTGGACCAGCCTCGAGGAAGTGGCCCGCAGCACGCTGCCGGACGTCGGCTTCCAACCCGTGGAGAACTGAACCGGAGGCCCGAGCCGATGCACCCCCCGTCGCGAGAATCCCCGGCGCCGGAGCGACTGCGGATCAAGCGCGGCCCCCGCGGATTCACGCTGGTGGAATTGTTGCTCGGGCTCTTGGTGGCCGTTTTGGCCGTGACGCTGCTCGGCACCGGGCTGGCGCGGCTGAAACAGCGGGCCCGGTGCGGGCAGCTCGAGGCTGGCCTGCGGTCCTTTGCCGCCGCCTTGGAGGAGCATCACGAGAAGGGCCGCCGCTGGCCGATGACTGCGGAGGAAACAGGCGCGCTGCTGCGGGACCTCGGTTGGGCGAAGAATTCCCCCGTGGGCGGCAGCTACGGTTGGATCCCGCCGGCCCCGGGCCAGCCCGGGCGGATCACCCTGACGGCCTTTCACCCGGCCTTCCCCCTCGCGATCACCCGGACCGAGTTGCGCGAACTCGACGGCCGGATCGACGATGGCGACCTCGCGACCGGCCGGTTTCGCACCGGCTTCAACGGCTGGCCCGTCTATCTCGTGGGCGAAAAGCCCTAGCATCCATGTATCACGTCATTCTCGTCAACCTCTCCGCCGACGCCCGCTGCGTCGCGGCCCAGGCTTATGTCGAGAAGCGCGCACTGCCCCCGGACGCCCTGGCGGACCTGCTCCGGGACTTCTGCGAGATCGACCCGATCGAGAACGCGGTCGCGGACACGGAGATCCGGGTGAAGGTCGGGGGCAACAGCTACCTGCTCCGCACCGAGCAGAAAAAGCTCATTCTTTATGATGCGCACCGGCGCGATCTGCCGGGACAGATCTTCACCGTCGCGCAGGCCATGGAGGAGTTGGACGGCAGCGCGGCCAAGGCCCGCGCCCAGACCATCCTGCTGGCCCGGGGCGAGACCGAGCCGGCGCCCACCGGGCCGGTGGCGGTCGCCCCGCCGCCGGTTTTGTCGAGCAAGTCCCGGGTGATCGCGCTGGCCGTCATGGCCGGGCTGATGGCGGCAGGCCTGTGGCTGGTCGCGCCCGAGAAGGCGGCGGGCCCGCCGGCCGGCTTTGTCCCGCTCGCCCCCGAGGAGTGGGCGGAGAGGCAGGCCGGGCTGGCCGGGGTTTACCTGACCGGGAGCGAGCCCGGGCAGCACGGCATCGTCGTGACCGACCCGGAGCAGCTGAAACTGTTTGAGCTGGGCACCGTGGCGGCGCCGCGGGTCATCTATGCGGAATGCCGGCTGGGCCGCCTCGGCGGCCAGCTGGGCTTCGCGACCGACCAGCCGGGCGGGTTCATCGAAATCACGGCCGACGGCAACCTGGCCTACAGCGGCGAGATCTTTCAGCGCGTGCCCTGAGCGCCCATGCCAACGGCGAACCAGCTGCCCCGCGCCCGCGCCTTCACCCTCGTGGAGGTGACGATGGCGGTGATGATCATGGCCCTGGCGCTCACCACCTCGCTCGCGGCCCTGCAGCGCGCCTTCCTGCAGCTGGACACGGCGCGCAACCTGGGCATCGCCGCCAACGTGCTGCAGTGCGAGATGGAGAAGGAGCGCCTCTTCACCTGGGCGCAGGCCAGCAACGCCGGCTACGCGCCGGTGATCGATCCCAGTTTCTCGCGCAACCCGGCGATCGCCGGGCGCTTCACGCTCTCGCGCGCGGTGGCGACCGTGCATGCGGGGCAGACGCTGCAGATCACGCTCACCGTCACCTGGCGCAGCTACGACGGCCGCAGCATCGCGCGCAGCTACACCAGCTATTACACTCAGGGAGGGCTCTATGCCTACCTCTACAACTAGCGGGAGCCGGCGGGGCGCGGCGCAGCGCGGCTTCACCCTGGTGGAGTTCATGGTGGCGGTGCTGTTGAGCGGCATCGTGATGACCGGGATCCTGACCACCAACCTCCAGCTCGTGCGCAGCGGCGTGCGCGTGACGCAATACGCCGAGATGAGCTCGCAGGTGCGCCGCGGCCTCGAGCAGCTGGAAGGGGACGTGAAGGGCGCGATCAGCATCACCTGGAATGGCGCCAGCGACATCACGCTCACGCTGCCGAGCCAGGCCGGGACGACCTCCCAGGTCACCTATGCCTGGACGAGCGCCACGCAGAGTTTCTTCTCCGTGCCCGGGGCGAGCAGTGCGGTGACCGCCGGCCGCGTGTATCTCGTGAACGGCATCCCCCCGCTGGCCGGCGGCGCGGCCGGCTGCGTGTTCGCGCGCTACGACAAGGATGGCAACGCCGCCACCACCGACGCGGCGACCAAGAAGGTGCAGGTCAGCCTGAATGCCGTCCGCACCGCGCGCACGGTCGCGAACAGCACCGACACGACGGTGTCGGCCATTTTCATCCTCCGGAACAAACCCTGATGAATGCCCGTCCGCCCGCCCCGCCCGCCGTCCGGCGCCTCACGAGCGAACGCGGCAGCATGCTGATTACGGCCATGCTGTTCTGCGTCGGCATTGCCATCGTGCTGGGCACCTACCTTAGCCTCAGCCGCACGACGCTCAAGGTCGCCCACCGCACTTTTTTCTCCAACGATGCCGTGAATCTCGCGGAGGCGGGGGTCGAGGAGGCGCTCTATTGCTTCAACCAGATGGCCGCGGGCACGGCGCCGGCGACGGCTTGGACGGGCTGGACGTTTGCCAGCGCGAACGCGATGCGCACGCTCCCGACCTTCAACCGCGACCAGAACGCCGTCGGTGTCGTGAAGGTCTATGTCAAGGGCTACGACGGCAGCGATGCGGCGCCATATATCATGGCGCAGGCGGTCGTGACGCCGTTTGACGGCGGGGCGCCGGTCATCCGGACGCTGCACCTGGCGATGCGCCGCAATGCCGGCACCGCGGGGAAGGGGGTGGTGGTGTTTAACGGGGCTTTATCCCTGGCCAACTCCACCTACGCCGACAGCTACATCTCCAATCCCACCAGCAGTCCCACCGGGCCCTGGTCGGTTTACCCGGCCGCCGGCGCGCGGAGCAATGCCTCGACCGTGGTGCTGGCGGGTTCGACCAGCATCGCCAGCGGGCAGGTGAAGGGTAACCTCTATCTCGGGTCAGGGGTCGCGTCGCCCCCGGCCAGCGATTACACCGGCACCCTTACCACGAACTACTCGGCCACCTACCCGTTCCCGGCTTTTCCGACGGCGGCGGGAGTCAGCCAGAGCTACAATCTCGCCGCCCCCATCCCCGCGGCCCTGCCTCGGGCGGGCGATCTGCCCGCGGCGGACGGCCGCTATTACTATTTTACCACGGCGTCGGTCCGCAGCTTCGCCGTCACCGCGAACACGAACGTCGCGATTGTGGGCACGGCCGGCATGGCCGTCACTTCGGCGACCCTGATCACGCTGCCGACGACCAGCACACTGCACGTCTACGTGGCCGGCGCCGTCACCTTGGGGACGAACGTGCCCCTGAATGCCGCGGGCTACGCCGGCGCGTTGCGGATCTACACCAGCACGGCGAGCAACTGCACGATCGCCAACAACTGCCAGTTGGTCGCCATGTTTCATGCCCCCAATGCCGCGTTCAGCGCCTCGGGCGCCAACGTCGCCAACCGCCTCTCCGGCCAGTTCATCGCCAAGTCCATCTCCGTGGCCAGCACCCAGTATCTGCACTACGATGAATCGCTGCCGGTCTACGCCACCTACGAGATGACCCGCTACATGGATTTCCAGAGCGAGGCGGACCGCGCCACGGTGGCCGGATTGACGGGCAATTATCTGCGCTGACCGGCGCGCCGGGCGCAAGATTCGCCCAACAGTCGGCAAGGGCTGCGCAGCTGCGTCGCGAGAACGGGTCTAGGGTGGGTCGCCATGAATACCATCCTAGTGCCGGTTGATCTCTCGTCCGTCACCGCGCGGGTGTGTGACGCGGCCGCCGAGCTGGCCTTGCTCATGAATGCCCGGCTCGTGCTGCTGCATGTCACCCAGCCGCCGCCGGTCATGCTGGCGGATTACTACGCGTTCGACTCCGGGGTGATGGCCGAGGCCGTCACCGCCGGGGAAAAATTTGCGGAGCGGCGGTTGAAGGCGCTCACCCGGTTGCTCGCCCGGCAGGAACTGACGGTCGAGACGATGCACGCGACCGGCCAGCCCGTGCCCACCATCCTCGCCCGCGCGGCCGCCACCAAGGCCGATTACATCGTGCTTGGTTCGCACGGGCACGGCGCGGTCTTCGACCTGCTCGTCGGGAGCACCACGCAGGGCGTGCTGCGCCAGGCCCCGTGTCCCGTGCTGGTCATCCCGATGGCGCCGGTCCGCGCGCGGCGCTGAGACTGCCCGAGGGGGCATTAGGCCTGCTGAGGCCACCATTGACGCCGGCTGCTGAATGGCGCCCGCGCCCGGGAAAACCATTTGCCAGTTGCACGGGCCGGATTGACGCGTTTCCTTTGCAGTCGTGTCCACGCCCGCCGATAACGCCAAACGGAGCCATGCCCTCGTCGAGCAGCTCAAGCGCTCGGACATCTACCGGGATTACGAGAAGGCGTTCCGCGACACGACCGGCCTGCCGTTCAACCTGCGGGCGCTCGAATCCTTCGACCTGCCGCACCACGGCGACCCGAAGGAAAGTCCGTTCTGCGCGCTGATGGCCGGCACCAACCAGTCCTGCGCGGCCTGCCTGCAGCTGCAGCGCAAGGTCGAGGAGGTGGCGCAGCTCGAGCCCAAGACCCTCAAGTGCTTCGCCGGCCTGTGCGACTCCGCCGTGCCGGTGCGCGTGGGCGAGAACCTCGTGGCGTTCCTCCAGACCGGCCAGATCCTCCTGCACCAACCGAGCAAGCGCGAGTTCACCAAGGTCACCCGCGAGCTGCTCAAGTGGGGCGTCGACACCGACCTGAAAAAACTCGAGGAGGCGTATTTCCAGACCCGCGTCCTGGACCGGAAGCAATACGAGGCCGTCGTGCGCCTGCTCGCGATCTTCGCGCAGCACCTGGCCTCGCTCAGCAACCAGCTGATGGTCTCGGCCGAGCAGGTCGAGTCGCCGCTCGTCACGCGGGCCAAGGTCTTCATCGCGCAGCACCAGGACGAGGAGGTCTCGCTCCGGCAGGTGGCGGCGGCGGTCAACTCGAGCGCGTTTTATTTCTGCAAGATGTTCAAGCAGGCGACCGGCCTGACCTTCACCGACTACCTCGCGCGCACGCGCATCGAGAAGGTGAAGAACCTGCTGCTCAACCCGCACAAGCGCATCAGCGAGGTGGCCTACGAGACGGGCTTCCAGTCGCTCTCGCAGTTCAACCGCGTTTTCCGCCGGGTGACGGGCCAGTCGCCGACGGTGTGGCGCTCGAGGCTTCCGCGGACGGCCAGCTGAGTGCGGGCGCAGGAAGTGGCCCCGGCGGCCTGCCGGTGAAACCCGGCGGCGGGGAAGCCGCGGTCACGGGTGCGCAGCAAGATATGCGCGGTGTCAGGCAAGCTGTGCAGAGCCGCTGGGGAGGGCATTTGCTAGAGTGGGGCCGTTCACCACGCATGAACCGCTCGCTTCCTCATCCTCCGACTCCCTTTGAACCGGCCGAGGCCGACATCCAGCGGTGTGCCTATCTCCTGTGGCAGGAAGAAGGCTGCCCGGAAGGCCAGGACCTGAACATCTGGCTGACCGCCAAGGAACTGCTCCGTCACCGCCGGGCCTCCCACCGCAAGGAGCTGGCCCAGCGCCAACCCGCCCCCGGCGTGCCGCGCCCGCGGCCACCCGCCTGAGTCGTCAGGACATTCCACGCCATGTCCGTCATTCCCCTCACCGTTTTCTTCAGCCTGCTTCTGGCCGGCCTGTTCATGGTCCTCTTCGCCCACGAGCAGCGCCGCCGCCGTTTTGCCAGCGCCGAGCGCGATTCCTTGCTGCCGCTGGCCGATGAGCGCCGCGTGACGGTAGGCGGCGAGCTTGCTCGCGCCAGTTCCAAGCCAACCCACGCCGCGATGACCCAGCCGGCGCCGGACGACGACCTCTACTTCTGATTTTCTCCCGCCTATCCACGCCCACCCATGACAGGTCAAAAAATCACCATTGAATTCAACGACCGGATTGTCCGGCAGTTCATGCTCGCCTCCATCATCTGGGGTGTCGTCGGCATGCTGGTTGGCGTCCTCATCGCGACGCAGCTGAACTTCTGGCAGGCCAACTTCGGCCAGGCCTGGCTGACCTTCGGCCGCCTCCGCCCGCTCCACACCAACGCCGTCATCTTCGCCTTCGTCGGCAACATGATGTTCGCCGGCGTCTACTACTCGACGCAGCGGCTCGTGAAGGCCCGCCTCGCGAGCGACTTCCTCTCGTCCCTCCACTTTTGGGGCTGGCAGCTCATCATCGTCGCCGCGGCCATCACGCTCCCGCTCGGCCTGACGCGCGGCAAGGAATACGCCGAGCTCATCTGGCCCATCAACCTCGCCGTCGCCGTCATCTGGGTCGTATTCGCGGTGAACTTCTTCTGGACGCTCGCGCAGCGCCACGAGAAGTCCCTCTACGTCGCCATTTGGTTCTACATCTCGACCGTCATCACGATCACACTGCTCTACGTCGTCAACCACCTGTCGATCCCGACGAGCCTGGTGCACAGCTACCCGATCTTCGGCGGCGTGCAGGACGGCCTCGTGCAGTGGTGGTATGGCCACAACGCCGTGGCGTTCTTCCTTACCACGCCGATTCTCGGCATCATGTATTACTTCCTGCCGAAGGCGGCGGGGCGCCCGGTGTATTCCTACCGGCTGTCGGTGATCCATTTCTGGTCGCTGGTGTTCCTCTACATCTGGGCCGGCCCGCACCACCTGCTCAACACCGCGCTGCCGAACTGGCTCCAGCTGCTCGGCATGACCTTCTCGCTGATGCTCTGGGCCCCCTCCTGGGGCGGCATGCTCAACGGCCTGCTCACGCTGCGCGGCGCGTGGGACAAGCTCCGCACCGATCCCGTCATCAAGTTCTTCGCCGCCGGCGTCACCTTCTACGGCATGGCGACCTTCGAGGGGCCGCTGCTCTCGATCAAGTCCGTCAACGCCCTCGCGCACTACACCGACTGGATCATCGCCCACGTCCACGCGGGCGCGCTGGGCTGGAACGGCTTCATGGCGGCCGGCATGTTCTACTGGCTCGTCCCGCGCCTCTGGAACAAGCCGCTCCATTCGCAGTCGCTCGCGAACATCCACTTCTGGGTCGGGCTCACCGGCATCCTGCTCTACGTCTCTGCGATGTGGGCCTCGGGCATCACGCAGGGCCTGATGCTCAACGCCACCGCCGAGGGCGGCACCATCCTCAAGTATCCCAACTTCCTCGAGACGCTCAACGCCATCCGCCCGCTCATGCTGCTGCGCGTCGTGGGCGGCGTGCTCTACCTCTCGGGCTTCCTCCTCATGGCCTACAACGTCTGGCGCAGCATCCGCGGCGCGTCGGCCGTCAACGGCACCATGGAGGTCTACGTCGAGGCGCCGGTCGCCGGCGAGAAGCTCGGCGTGGCCGGCACCTTCCTCAACGCCCCGGTCCTCTACACCGGGCTCGCGCTGCTCGGCTCGTTCATCTGGATGTTCACCAGCGGCTGGCTGAACATCATCGGCCTCGTCGGCACCATGTTCTGCGTGCTGCTCGCCATCGGGCATTTCCAGACCCGCGGCACGCAGTGGGGCGAGTGGTATGACAAGCTGCTCGTCAACGCGCTGCCGTTCACCGTCCTCACGTTCTTCGCCGTCGCCGTCGGCGGCCTGATCCAGATCATCCCGATGCTGACGATCGACCGCCGCCTCCAGACCGAGGACCGCGTGGCCCGCGTCTACACCCCGCTCGAGCTCGCCGGCCGCGACCTCTACGTCCACGAGGGCTGTTACAACTGCCACTCGCAGATGATCCGCACCCTCGTGCCGGACGTCATGCGCTACGGCGAATATTCCCGCCTCGGCGAATCCATCTGGGACCATCCCTACCAATGGGGTTCCAAGCGCACCGGCCCCGACCTCGCGCGCGTCGGCGGCAAATACAACCACGCCTGGCACTACGATCACCTGGAAAACCCGCGCAACATCTCCGTCGGCTCCAACATGCCGTCCTACACCTGGCTCAAGGACAACCCCACCGACTACGCCGCGCTGCCCACCAAGATCCGCGTGCAGCGCCTGATCGGCGTGCCGTTCCCGAACTGGTCGCCCGCGATGATCGACACACTCGCGAAGGAGCAGGCCAAGGACATCGCCAAGGAGCTCCGCGCGCAGGGCCGCTACGTCGACCCCGACCGCGAGGTCGTCGCCCTCATCGCCTACCTGCAGTGCCTCGGCAAGACCTGGGAACCCGCCCCGACCGCCGCCGCCACACCCTGACTTACCGCCTTAAAGCTTAAACCTTAACCCCGCCTCCCATGTTCCAACGCATCATCTACCAAGACTGGCAGCTCATCTTCCCGGTCGTCGCCCTCGCCGTGGCGTCGCTCATCTTCGTCGCCGCCGGCTGGCGCGCCTCGCGCATGAAGCCCGACCAGGCCGAGCAGCTTTCCCGCCTCCCGTTCGAAAACGAATAAGCTGCCGTCATGCACGCGTCCCCGCCACCGCCCGACGAACCCGGCATCAAGCTGCGCGAGCACAGCTACGACGGCATCCAGGAATACGACCAGCGCCTGCCGAACTGGTGGCTCTACACCCTCTACGGCGCCATCGTCTTCTGGGTCGCCTACTGGTTCGTCTACATGATCGCCGGCCTCGTGCCCGCCGACGGCGCGAAGATCGACGCCGAGATGGCGAAAATAGCCGCGGTCAAGATGGCCAGCTCCCTCGACGTCGCCAACGACGACAAGTTCTGGGAGATGAGCCGCAACCCCGTGTTCGTCGACGCCGGCAAGCAGACCTTCAACTCCCTCTGCATTCCCTGCCACCTGCCGAGCATGCGCGGCAAGGCCGAGATCCCGACCGCGGTCGGGCCCGACCTCACCGACTACGCCTGGCTCCACGGCGGCACGCCGAAGGAGATCTACGTCACGGTCTCAAAGGGCGTCATCGCCAAGGGCATGGTCGCCTGGGAACCGGTGCTGGGGCAGAAGAAAACCGCCGAGGTCGTCGCCTACGTCCTCAGCCGACACCAGCCGGGAGAGACCATCACGGTCCAGCCACCGCAGTGAACAGGTAGGGCGCGGACTCCGTTCCGCGCCGCCCTACCACCCACCGCTCACCACGAATGAGCCTCGAAACCAGACCCAGGTCCGCGTCGGCCCGCCATGCCCCGGTCCGCGATTCCGTCACGACCATCAGCGCCGACGGGTCGCGACCGTTCCTGTATCCGGCCGATGCCCGGGGCCGTTTCATCACCGCCCGGCGCCTCGCGGCCTATCTCCTGATCGCCGTCTACCTCCTGCTGCCGTGGATTCCGGTGAACGGCTACCCGGCGCTCTTCCTCGACGTCGCGGCGCGGCGCTTCCATTTTTTCGGACTCACGCTCTCCGCGCAGGACGCGTGGCTGCTGTTCTTCGGCGTCTCGGGGCTCGGCTTCGCGCTGTTCTTCCTCACGGCGCTGTTCGGCCGGCTCTGGTGCGGCTGGGCCTGCCCGCAGACCGTGTTCCTCGATTATGTCTATCGCCGCATCGAGCGCTGGATCGAGGGCGACGCCCCCGCGCGCCGGGCGCTGCAGGACGCCCCGATGGCGGCGGGCAAGTTCCTCCGCCGCGCCGCCAAGCACGCGCTCTACGCGCTGGTGTCGCTGGCGATCACGCACCTGTTCCTCGCGTATTTCGTGAGCATCCCCGAATTGTGGCTCTACATGCACGAGGCGCCGGGCGAGCACTGGGCGTCGTTCCTCTTCGTCTTCATCGCGGCGGGCATCCTCTACTTCAATTTCGCCTGGTTCCGCGAGCAGCTCTGCATCGTCATCTGCCCCTACGGCCGCCTGCAATCCGCGCTGACCGACGACCACACCCTCGTCATCGGCTACGACACCAAGCGCGGCGAGCCGCGCGGAAAACTCCACGGCCGGGTAGGGCCAGTCTCTGACTGGCCCCGGGACCGGTCAGAGACCGGTCCTACCTTCGGCGCCTGCATCGACTGCCACCGCTGCGTGCAGGTCTGCCCGACCGGCATCGACATCCGCCATGGCCTGCAGATGGAGTGCATCGGTTGCGCCGCGTGCATCGATGCGTGCGACGAGGTGATGGTGAAGGTCAAGCGTCCCGTGGGCCTCATCCGCTACGATTCCTTTGCCGGTTTCTCGGGCGGCGTCACACGCTGGCTGCGGTCGCGCACGATCCTCTACGCCGTGCTCATGTTCGTCGGCGCCGCCGTCGCGACCTATGCGTTTTCCACCGTCAAGCCGATGAACTTCCTGGTCTACCGCATGACGGGCGCGGCGTATTTCGTCGGCCACGCCGAGGTGCGGAACCAGTTTATGGTCCGCCTCGTCAACAAGCGCACCGTGCCCGCGACCTTCACCGTTGCCACCGCGGGCCTGCCCGCCGGCGTCCGCCAGACGGGCTTCGGTGCGCCGGTGACGCTCGAGCCGCTGGGTGAGTCGGTCAGCCCGCTCATTTTGCTCATCACGCGCAAGGATTACACCGGGCCGTTCAAGTTCTCCGTGCAGGTGCAGGACGCCGGCCGCGCCTTCACGCTCGCCCGCGAGGTCGAGTTCATCGGCCCCGACGCCCGCCTGCTCCGCGAGGAAGAGGAAGAGCGTGAGCATGAAGGCAGGGAACGGCAGGAGAAGAAGCATGACTAAGGCGACCTTCACCGGCGTGCCGCCGCGGCCGGCGCCCAATTCGTCCCGCTCCCTCTGGCTGTGGGTCGGCGGGGCCTTCCTCTTGCTTTGCCTTGTCTGGGCAGTGCTTTTCACCGTGGCGCACGGCGCCAAGGTGGATTCGGTCCCGCTCGCCACGAAGGGGGGCCGGCCATGAACGCGGAACTCGCCGGCATCACCGGTCCCGGCACGGCCTTTGTCGCCGGGCTGGTCACCAGCCTGCACTGCGTGGGCATGTGCGGCCCGCTCGCCTGCACGCTGATGCCCGCGCGTGCCGACGACTCCGACCCGCAGACGGTCGCCTCGGTCTACCACCTCACGCGGCTCGCCGGCTACACTGCGCTCGGGGCGCTCGCCGGCGGGCTCGGCGCGCTGCCGCTCGCGTGGCTTGGGGAAAGTGTCTGGCGTTTCCTGCCGTGGCTCCTGGTGTTTTTCTTCATCACGGTGGCGTTCCGGCTCGACCAGCTGCTGCCGCGCCTGCCGCTCATCGGGCGGGCCCACGCGTGGCTGACCTGGCAGCTGCGGGGCGGCTCGCGCGTGCGCGCCGCCGCCGCGCTCGGCGTCGCGACGCCGCTGCTGCCGTGCGGGCCGCTGTATTTTCTTCTGTCGCTTGCGCTGTTCGCCGGCTCGGCGCTGCGCGGGGCGGAGACCCTGCTGGCGTTCGGCCTCGGCACGGTGCCGCTGCTCTGGCTCGCACAGGCGAACTACCACCTGATCCGCGTCCGTCTCGGGCCGGTCTGGCTGGCCCGCGCGCAGAAGGGCCTAGCGCTGCTGGTCGCCGCCGTTCTCGTGTGGCGGCTGCGCGGCACGCTCGGCCTCGGCGGCCCGGGCGCCAGCGACTTTGTGTGCTTCTGACATGAAACGGAAGCGCACAACCAATTTGGCGGGCGGGGGTATGACCCCCCGGCGGTGCGAGTGCGTGGACTGCGTGCCGCCACCTCTGCTTCCGCTCGCCATTAATTTTTCCGGGAGGAACCGCGCATGAGTGCGGAGCCGGCCCTTGACTTGGTGGATGGGGGTGCGAGCCCGACGGTGCGAGTGCGTGGACTGCGTGCCGCGACAGCCGCCCCCATCCACCTTTGCCTTCACTGCGGCACGCCGCTGGCGACCGACGCCACGCGGGCGTCCGGCTTCTGCTGCGCCGGCTGCAGTTATGTTTACCGGCTGGTGCACGAGCACGGGCTCGACGGCTACTACCGGATCCGCGACACGGTCGTCGCGCCGGCCGACCCGGCGGTCTTCCAGCCGCGCGACTACGCCTGGCTCGCCGCGCTGCAGCAGCAAGCCGAGGCCGGGACCGGCACGCCGGCGCTGACGCTCGAGGTGCAGGGCATTTCCTGCGCCGGCTGTGTCTGGCTGATCGAGCAGCTGTTCGACCGCCAGAAGGGCGCGCTGCACATCGAGACGGACGCGCAGCTCGGCCGGATGCATCTCCGCTGGACGCGCGGGGTGTTCGACGCCCCGGCTTTCGCCCGCACGCTGCAGTCGTTCAATTATCTCGTCGGACCGCCGGGCGCGGAGCCCGCCGTGCCCGAGAGCCAGCGGCTGGTGCGCCGGGTCGGGCTGTGCGCGGCGTTCTCGATGAACGTCATGCTCTTCACGCTCCCGGCGTATTTCGGCATGGAGGCGACGTTTCCCTACGCGCGGTTGTTCGGCACGCTGTCGCTGCTGTTCGCCACGCTGAGCCTGCTCACGGGCGGGGCGTATTTCCTCGGCCGCGCCGGGTCGGCGCTGCGGGTCGGCGCGATGCACATCGACCTCCCGATCGCCCTCGGGATCGTGGGCGCCTACCTCGGTTCGCTCTACGGCTGGTTGAGCGGCCGGGAGCAGTTCGTCTATTTCGATTTCGTGGCGGCGTTCATCCTCCTGATGCTCGTGGGCCGGTGGGCCCAGGTCACCGCGGTGGAGCGCAACCGCCGCCGCCTGCTTTCCGTGCAAGGCCGGCCCCAGGCCGTGGGCGTGGAAACCCCGGCCGGCCTCGTGGAGCGGCCGGTCGAGGAACTGCGCGCCGGGGATATTTTTGCCGTCCGTTCCGGCCAGGTCATTCCCGTCGAGGCCCGGCTCGAGTCGGTCGCGGCGACCGTGGGCACGGCGTGGATCACCGGCGAGGCCGACCCGCGCGAATGCATGGTCGGCGCCCGCGTGCCCGCCGGCGGGGTCAACCTTGGCCGCGGCGAAATCCGCCTGCGCGCCGCCCAGCCTTGGACCGAGTCGTTGCTGGCCGAGCTGCTCCGGCCGGTCACGCGCGATGGCTACCGGCATGTCTTCCTTGAGCGCGTCATCCGCGGCTACCTGATCGGGATCCTCGTGGTGGCGGCCGCCGCCGGGCTCGGGTGGTGGCTGGCGTCGCATGACGCGGTCCGCACCTGGTCGGTGGTCACAGCCGTGCTGGTCGTGTCCTGCCCGTGCGCCATCGGGCTGGCGTTCCCGCTGGCCGACGAGATCGCGACCGTCGCGCTGCGGCGCAGCGGCGTGTTTGTACGCGAGGGCGACCTGTGGCCGCGGCTGCGGCGTGTCAAAAAAATCATCTTCGACAAGACGGGCACGCTGACCCTCGAGACGCCGAAGCTGCTCAATCCCGAGGCCTTGTTTGCGCTGGTGCCGGCCGCCCGCGCGACCTTGCTGGCCCTGGTGCAGGACAATCCGCACCCGGTCAGCCAGAGTCTTTATGAAACCCTGCTTGGCGACGGCCTGGTCGCGGGCAGGCCACCCGCCAGCGGCGAGCTGCGTGAGACCATCGGCGAAGGTGTCTCCCTGCAGACGCGCGACGGCTTGTGGTCCCTCGGCCGGCCCGGCTGGCGGGGTTCGCATCCGCCGGCGCTGGTCACGGAGAATCACGACACGGAGTTCTCGCTCGATGGCGTGGTGCTCGCGCGGTTCCGGTTCGAGGACGCCGTGCGCGCGGACGCGCGCCGCGAGGTGACCGGGTTGCAGGCGGCGGGCTTCAGTACCTTCATCCTGAGCGGCGACCGCCGCGAAAAGGTTGGCAAGATGGCCGAGGCGCTGGGCATCCCCTCCTGGCAGGCGCTGGCCGGGGTGACGCCGCAGGAAAAGGCGGACTGGGTGAGGAAACTCGACCGGCGCGATACGCTCATGCTCGGCGACGGCGCCAATGACAGCCTCGCGTTCGATGCGGCGTTCGTGCGTGGCACGCCGGTCGTCCACCGCGGCGTGCTGGAGGGCAAGGCCGACTTCTATTACCTCGGGCGCGGCCTCGACGGACTGCGGCGCCTGTTCGCGGTGAACGAGGCCCGCCACCGCACGCAGGCGTGGCTGCTGGCTTTCTCGGTCACCTACAATCTGGTCGCCGTCGGCCTCGCGGTCGCCGGGCACATGAGCCCGCTCATCGCGGCGATCCTCATGCCGGTCAGTTCACTGCTCAGCCTCGCGATTGTCGGTGCCGGCCTGCGGCGGGTCAGGTCGGCCCAGTAATCGGGTTGCCTCGGGTCCGGCTTTGGCGTGTTTGTTCCGGCAGCGATGCCGCAACGAAAACGAGCCTCCGTCTACATCCTGCAGTGCGCCGACGGGACGTTCTACATTGGCACGGCCAAGGATATCGCCCAGCGCCTCGCCGTGCACAACGCGAAGAAGGGCGCCAAGTATACGCGGCCGCGGCTGCCGGTGCGGGTCGTTTACCGGGAAGGTCCGATGAGCCTGACGCGCGCGCTGCGCCGGGAATACCAGCTGAAGCAGTTGACGCGCGCGCAAAAGCTGGCGCTGATCAGGGGCCGGCTGAAGGTCGCGCCGCCCCGCTGATGCTCTTCCTTAATAAACTCCTGCCCCTTTTCGTGCTGCCGGTCGGCCTCGTCGTCCTGCTGCTCATCTTCGCGCTCTGGCGGAAAAAGCGCTGGCCGGTGGTCGCGGCCATCGGGCTGCTCTATGCGGGCAGCACGCCGTTCGTCGGAAACCGCCTGATCGGCTGGATGGAATCCCGCTGGCCGGCCGTGCCGGTAGCGCAGGCGGAATCGGCGGACGCCGTGGTCGTGCTCGGCGGGATCCTCGGGCCGCGGACGGACCCCGGCCTCGTGCCGAATTTTCTGGAGACCTCCGAGCGGTTCGAGGCCGGCATCGCGCTCCTGCAGGCCGGGCGGGCGGGCCACCTGGTCTTTACCGGCGCCCGGATGTCGTGGCGGGACCGCGTCACGACGGAAGGCGACGAATTGAAGCTGCTGGCGGCCGCCCGCGGCGTCGCGCCGGAAAAAATCCTGGTCACCGGCGACGTGGGCAACACGGCGGACGAGGCCGCCGCCGTGGCGGTGCTGATGAAATTGCAGGGCTGGCGGCGCGTCATCCTGGTCACGACCGGCTGGCACATGCCGCGGTCGGCCTGGCTGTTCCGGCGGGCTGGCGTGGCGTTCACGGCCTTCCCGGTGGACTTCCGCCTCGACCGGGGACGGTCGGTGACCGCGATCGACTTCGTGCCGAAGGCGGAGGCGTGGCAGTTGACCGAGACGGCGCTGCGCGAGGTTTACGGGAACGCGTTCTACCGCGTCTTCCGCTGAATCTTTTTCGCGGGCTTACTGGGCGCGGGTGCGGGCGGGTGGAAAATGAACGGCGCGTAGAGTGCGGCGAACTTGCGGCGGAAACGGCCGGTGACCCGCACGCCTTCGTCAATCGACTCCTGTTTCCGGACGAAGCCGACACTGTGCAGCTTCGCCACAAGGTCGTAGCGGCTGTGCGGGATGAGCAGGTCGGCCGCCTCGGTGTCGTCGGTCGCGAGTTCCTCGCAGTGGCGCAACAGGAGGTCGAGGCCGGTGCCCTTGTGCACGCTGACGAAAAGCGCCCCGGGGTGCTGGGCGCGCAACCGGGCGAGATGCGGCGCGTCGAGCAGGTCGATCTTGTTGAAGACGGTGAGGGTGGGGCGGTCGGCGGCGCCGAGCTCGGTGAGCACGGCGAGCGTCGTGGCGTGGTGCTCGTCGACGTTGGGGTTGGCGGCGTCGAGCAGGTGGATCAGGAAATCCGCGACAACAACCTCCTCAAGCGTGGCCTTGAAGGCCTCGACGAGGCGGTGGGGCAGGCGGCGGATGAAGCCGACGGTGTCGGTCAGCAGCAGCGTGCGGCCGTCGGGCAGCGCGAGCTGGCGCGTCGTCGGGTCGAGGGTGGCGAAGAGCTTGTCGGCGGCCAGCACGTGCGCGCCGGTGAGCTTGTTGAGCAGGGTGGACTTGCCGGAATTGGTGTAACCGACGATGGCAGCGCCGGGGACGGGGGTGCGCTGGCGCTTGGCGCGCTGGGTCGCGCGCTGGGAGATGACCGTGGCCAGCTCGGACTTGAGCTTGGTGATGCGGTTGCGCACGAGGCGGCGGTCCTGCTCGAGCTGGGTTTCGCCTTCGCCACCCATCGAACCCTTGCCGCGCTGGCGGGAAAGGTGTGACCACGCGCGCGTCAGGCGGGGCAGGGAATACTCCATGCGGGCCAGCGCGACCTGCAGCACCGCCTCACGGGTCTGGGCGCGGTCGGCGAAGATTTCCAAAATGACCTCCTGTCGGTCGATGACGGCGAGGCCGGACTCCTCCTCCCAGTTGCGCTGCTGGGCGGGCGTGAGCTCCTCGTCGAGCACGATGACGTCGGCGCCATCCTCCTTGGCCAGGGCGATGAGCTCGGCGGCCTTGCCCGAGCCGATGAGGAATTTGGGCTGCTGGCGGTCGCGCAGGGTGACGAGGGTGGAGCGGGAGATGACGATGCCCAGATTCTCGACGAGCTCGATGAGTTCGGTGAGCAGCTCGGCACCTTCGCCCGGCTTCATGTCGGGCGTCTGCACGCCGACGAGCAGGGCGCGCGTCGTGGGTTTCTGGGCGGAGATGAAGTCAGCCATGGGCGGTCCACTCATGCGCCGGCGCGCGCGCTAGTCAACTTATGTCATGATCCGCGCAAGCGGGTTTCGGTTGCAGGCTGGACAGAATATGTGGCGCGCCGCAAACTACGGCCGGATTTAAGTTCATTGCTTTCGTTTTACCCACTTTGCCCGCGGAGGTGTGCGTGTTGGAAAAGTAGATGCATAGGGGATGTAACTCGCTTTTTCTGCGCGCGCTTCCGCGGGCATTTTTCCGCCGGGCGACCGGCCCGGACAGACACCGGGCTGGCAGCAGCCAGCAACGGTGCCCGTTGGCCACATTGACGCGTCGGTGGCGCAGCCGAGGGCGACGCTGTCACAGCGGGCTCGGCCGGTGCTGGGTTTCCCGGGCTAAACTGACCGCGTGGCTTGGAACGCCGTATGCAAAACCGGTGTCCTTAGCCCATGAATTCCGAGAAAATGACCGTCATGTCGCGCCAGGCCGTGGCCGAGGCGCAGAACGAGGCCCGCCGCCGCTCGCACAACGAGGTGGAGACGTGGCACCTGCTCGTCGCGCTCCTCGCCCAGGAGGGCGGCATCGTGCCGTCGCTCGTCGAGAAACTCGGCGTGACCGTGAGCGCGCTGCAGTTGGCGGCCAACCGGGAGCTTGAGCGCACGCCGAAGGTTTCCGGCGCGGTCGATGTTTCCAAGGTCTACGTCACACAGGCCCTCAACGAGGTGCTGACCCAGGCGGAGGCGGAGGCCGAGTCGCTCAAGGATGAGTTCGTCAGCGTCGAGCACCTGTTCCTCGCCCTCCTCAAGGTCGGCAAGCCCGCGGTGCTGAAGAAGTATTTCGAGAGCTTCAACCTCGACCGCGCCAAGGTCCTTAAGGAACTCAAGCAGATGCGCGGCGCGCAGCGGGTGACGACCGACAATCCCGAGACAACCTACAACGCGCTTGAGAAATACGGCATCGACCTCGTCGCGCAGGCGCGCAAGGGCAAGCTCGACCCGGTCATCGGCCGCGACGCCGAGATCCGCCGCGCCATCCGCATCCTTTCCCGCAAGACCAAGAACAACCCCGTGCTCATCGGGGAGCCCGGCGTCGGCAAGACCGCCATCGTCGAGGGCCTGGCCCAGCGCATCCTGCGCGGCGATGTGCCCGAGGGGCTGAAGGACAAGACCGTGTTCGCCCTCGACATGGGCGCGCTCGTCGCCGGTGCGAAATATCGCGGCGAGTTCGAGGAGCGCCTCAAGGCCGTCCTCAACGAGGTCAAGACGGCCGAGGGCCGCATCATCCTCTTCATCGACGAGCTCCACACCATCGTCGGCGCCGGCAAGTCCGAGGGCGCGATGGACGCCGGCAACCTGCTCAAGCCCATGCTCGCGCGCGGCGAACTGCACTGCATCGGCGCGACCACGCTCGACGAATACCGGCTGCACATCGAGAAGGACCCGGCGCTGGAGCGGCGCTTCCAACCGGTGATGGTCGAGGAGCCGACCGTCGAGGACGCCATTTCCATTTTGCGCGGCCTGCGCGAGCGCTACGAACTGCACCACGGCGTGCGCATCCAGGACAACGCCCTGGTGGCCGCCGCCGTGCTGTCGCACCGCTATATTTCCGACCGCTTCCTGCCCGACAAGGCCATCGACCTCGTGGACGAGGCCTGCGCCATGATCCGCACTGACATCGACTCGCTGCCGACCGAGCTGGACGAGCTCCAGCGTCGCGTCATGCAGCTCGAGATCGAGGAAACCGCGCTGCGGAAGGAGAAGGACGACGCCTCCAAGCGCCGGCTCGTGGCCTTGCGCAAGGAGTTGGCCGAGGCGAAGGAGAAGTCCACCGCGCTCCGCGCCGTCTGGCAGAAGGAGAAGGATTCGCTCGGCCGCGTGCAGAAAGTCCGCGAGGAACTCGAGGCCGCGCGCCTCGAGATGGCCAAGGCCGAGCGGGCCTACGACCTGAACAAGATCGCCGAGCTCAAGCACGGCCGCATCCCGCAGCTTGAGAAGGAACTGGCCAAGGTCGAGAAGACCGGCCCGGCCAAGACCACGCTCATCAAGGAGGAGGTCTCCGCCGAGGAAATCGCCGAGATCATCTCGAAGTGGACGCACATTCCCGTGACCAAGCTCATGGAGGGCGACAAGGAGAAGCTGCTCCGGCTGGAGGACGAGTTGCACCAGCGCGTCATCGGCCAGGACGAGGGCGTGCGCCTCGTCAGCGAGGCGATTCTGCGCGCCCGCGCCGGCATCAAGGACCCGCGCCGGCCCATCGGCAGCTTCCTGTTCCTCGGCCCGACCGGCGTCGGGAAGACCGAGCTGGCGAAGTCCCTGGCCGAACAGCTCTTCGACACCGAGGCCAACATCATCCGCCTCGACATGTCCGAATACATGGAGAAGCACTCCGTCTCGCGCATGCTCGGCGCACCGCCCGGCTACGTCGGCTACGACGAGGGTGGGCAGCTGACCGAGGCCGTGCGGCGCAAACCATATTCGGTCGTCCTCTTCGACGAGATCGAGAAGGCGCACCCGGACGTGTTCAACGTCCTGCTGCAGGTGCTCGACGACGGCCGCATCACCGACAGCCAGGGCCGCACCATCGATTTCAAAAACACCGTGATCATCATGACCTCGAACATCGGCAGCCGTCACCTGCTCGAGGGCGTGACCGGCACGGAGATCCCCGAGAGCGTGCGCGAGGCGGTCATGGCCGACCTGCGCACGTCGTTCCGGCCGGAGTTCCTGAACCGCATCGATGAGACCGTGATGTTCAAGCCGCTCTCGCTCGAGGAGATTGAAAAAATTGTCGACCTGCTGATCGCCGACGTGAACAAGCGCCTCGCCGACAAGCGCGTAAAGGTCGTGCTCGAGGAGAAGGCCAAGGTGTGGGTCGCCGAGAAGGGTTACGACCCGGTCTTCGGCGCGCGCCCGCTCAAGCGTTTCCTGCAGCGCCACCTCGAGACGCGGCTCGCCCGCGCGCTCATCAGCGGCGAAGTGGGGGAAGACTCGACCGCCACCTTCAAGGTAAAGGGCGACGAACTGGTGCTGGGTTCATAAATCCCGCCACCGCCTGTTTGTAATATAATACGTTACAAACGGGCCGGAGTTTGCGGTGGCTGGTTGCGGCCGATTTTCCCGAGATGGGTGAGGCGGAAGCCTTCGGGCGACTTGAGTCCGTAACCGAGCGCGCGGTCGAAGCCGATGTGGGCACACCAGATGAGGCCGACGCCGAGCAGGGCCAGACGGGGCGCCCCGTCGAGACCGGCGACAAGTCCGGCGGCCAGCACGACGAGGGCGGCCGCGTAACTATGGGCCAGGTTATAGGCCAGGGCGCCGAGGCGCGGCCCCGCCAGATAACCGAGCATGGAGAGATCGGGGGCGAGGAAGAGCACACCGAACCAGAACCAACGCAGGCCGAAGTGGTGATAGAGCAGGGCGGCGGCAACGAGGGTCGCCAGTCCCTCGAACCGAAGCCAGATCCGGGCGAATGAGGTGTCCATAGCGACAGAGTTGCATCCATCCTGTCCGGACTGCGACAAAGTTTTCTTTCTTTGCGTCTTTGCGCCTTTGCCTGAGTCTATGGCCGCATGTCCGCCGAGCCCATCCGCTATTTCCATCGTGCGAAGAAAACCACCGAGACCGAGCAGATCTACGGCGAGGCGTGGCTGCGCTGGACCTACGAAAACGCCATGGGCCGGTTCGCCCTGCACGCGCTCTTCAAGCGCGCCGTGGTATCGCGGCTCTACGGCTGGCGGATGAGCCGGCCGTTCAGCGCGCAGGCGGTGCTGCCCTTCATCGTCGACTACGACCTCGACGTGGATGAGTTCGCAAAGAAGCCCTACGCGTTTAAGTCCTTCAACGACTTTTTCTACCGCGCGCTGAAACCCGGCGCCCGGCCCATCGCCCCGGGCGACCACGTGGCCGTGCTGCCGGCGGACGGGCGGCACCTGGCGTTCCAGAATGTTGGCGGTGCGGAAGGGTTTTATGCGAAGGGCCAGCGGTTCGACCTGCAGTCGTTCCTCGGCGACGCAGGCCTCGCGCAGGAATTCGCCGGCGGGTCGTTGCTTATCTCGCGCCTCTGCCCGGTGGATTACCATCGCTTCCATTTTCCGGTGGGGGGCACGCCCGGCGAACCGCGGCTGATCAATGGCTTTCTGTATTCCGTCTCGCCGATCGCCCTGCGGCAGAGCCTCGCCTACCTGTGGGAGAACAAGCGCATGGTGACGCTCGTCGAGTCGACGGCCTTCGGTAAAGTCGCCGTGGTGGAGATCGGCGCGACGATGGTTGGCAGCATCTTCGAGTCATTCATCCCCGGCCGCGCGGTGGCAAAGGGCGACGAGAAGGGCCTGTTCAAGTTCGGTGGCTCGTGCGTGGTGACCATCTTCCAGCCGGGCAGGATCAAGTTCGACGCCGACCTCGTGCAGCACAGCGCCGCGGGCCTCGAAGTCTACGCCCGCATGGGCGAGCAACTCGGCGTGGCGGGCTGATTTTCTTTTCCATGAAAACACGACTTCTGCTGCTGTTCTGCCTGATGCTCGCGACAGCGCGGGCCGGTTTTCCCTACGCCGAGACGACGATCGATGATCTGCAGGCCCGCATGGCCGCGGGCAAACTCACCGCCCGCGAGCTGACCGCCGCCTATCTCCAGCGCATCGCCGAAATCGACCGGGCCGGTCCCAAACTGAATGCCGTCATTGAACTTAATCCCGACGCGCTCGCCATCGCGGAGCAGCTCGATGCCGAGCGGAAGGCCGGGCACGTGCGCGGGCCGCTGCACGGCATCCCGGTCCTGATCAAAGACAATATCGACACCGCCGACCAGATGCAGACGACCGCCGGCTCGCTCGCGCTCGTCGGCCAGAAAGTGCCGCGCGACGCCCACGTTGCGGCGCGCCTGCGGGCCGCGGGGGCGGTGATCCTCGGCAAGACGAATTGCACCGAGTGGGCGAACTATCGCGCGAACAACCCGAGCAGCGGCTGGAGCGGCCGCGGCGGGCAGACCCACAATCCCTACGCCCTGGACCGCACTCCCTCGGGTTCGAGCTCCGGTTCGGGCGCCGCGGCCTCCGCCAACCTTTGCGCCGCGGCCATCGGCACGGAAACGAACGGTTCGATCCTCTCGCCGTCGTCGGCCTGTGGCCTCGTGGGCTTCAAACCCACCGTCGGACTCGTGAGCCGCGCCGGCATCATCCCGATCGCGGCGTCGCAGGACACGGCCGGGCCGATGACCCGGACGGTGCGGGACGCGGCGTTCGTGCTCGCGGCGATCGCCGGTGCCGACGAGCGGGATGCGGCCACGCAGGCGATCCCCGCCGGCCTGCTGGAGGAACTCGCGGCGCCGCTCAAGCCCGGGGCGTTGCGCGGCGCGCGCATCGGCGTGGTGCGCGGGCCGTTCGGTTTTCATTCCCGCATGGATCCCGTGCTCACGAAGCTCGTCGAGGTCCTGCGCGCGGCGGGCGCCGCGGTGGTCGATCCGGTGAAGATCGATCCGCTGGGCAAGTTCGGCAGCGCGCCGGGCGACGTGCTGTCGTATGAGTTCAAGGACGGCATCAACCGCTACCTGGCCGCGCCGGGCCGCGTGACCCCGATGAAGACGCTGGCGGACCTGATCGCGTTCAACGAGGCGCATCGCGCGGAGGAGATGCCTTACTTTGCGCAGGAGACCTTCACCACGGCGCAGGCGCGCGGGCCGCTGACGGACCAGGCCTACCTCGACGCCAAGGCGACGTGCCGGCGGCTCACGCGCACCGAGGGGCTCGATGCGGCCCTCGACGCGGACAAACTTGATGCCCTCGTGATGTTCACGCGCGGCGTGGCCACCCTCACCGACCCGCTGAACGGCGAGGGCGGCAGCGGCAGCAGTTCCACCCTCGCGGCGGTGGCGGGTTATCCCAGCGTGACCGTGCCGGCGGCGCAATTCTTCGGACTGCCCGTCGGGCTGTCGTTCGTCGGCCGCCCGTGGAGCGATGCGAAGCTGCTGGCGCTGGCGGCGGATTTCGAGGCGGCCACGCAGGCGCGGCGCGAGCCCGGATTTCTCCCGACGGTGAATTTGAAGTAGCGCTTGCTCTCCAATCGAGAATTCCTCCGCCCGGGTGGTGGAATTGGCAGACACGCCAGGCTTAGGATCTGGTGTCGAAAGACGTCCAGGTTAAAGTCCTGTCCCGGGCACCAGCCTTTGTCGTCGGATCGGCGCACACCGGAGTATTGGAGGAGGGCGTCCCCGTTTTGTCGCCAGCGGCGGGTTTACTTCGTCAGCCCTTCCGCGGGCACGGTGACGAGCTTGGTCTGCCCGCTTTTTCCCGGGAATTCCTGCAACAGGGCATATAGTCCGGTGGGGACGATCCGGGTCAGATCCTGATGTTCGCCGACGGCCACGGCGCTGCCGTCGTAGCATTTCACCAAATGACCGGCCTCCATCCGTCCGTCGAAGACGACCACGCGCACGTATTGCTTGTAGTAGGTGATCTGGCCGGAACTGCGGCCCACCACGGCGGGGGTCGGATTGGTGGTTTTCTCGCCGACGAACTGGCCCAACTGGCCGATGGCCGAGGTGCCGCCGGAAACGGCCACCCCGGTGACATAGGTGGACTGGCCGCCGGAAACGCCCAGGATGGGCTCGTTGTATTTCAGTTCCTGCGGCGCGCTAATGCCGTAGTCCAGCCCGACCACGTAATCGGTCAGGCCGGTTTCCTCCGTAGGCAGGTATCTCAGGCCGTGGCGGCCAAGCTTCGCGGCCAACAAGGCGGCGTAGACCTTGAACTCGGCTGAGCCGATGTTCTCCCGGCGCAACGGGACCACCGTGAAAGTCTTGCCCTGGGCGGTCCCCAGGTTGTGAAGCCGGACTACATGCCATTCCCAATCCGCCGCAATCGTGCCGCAGCCCGAGAAAGCGAGAACGACAAGGGCCAAGAGGACGCCGGGGATTATTTTTTGCATAAGGTGGGCCGGGCCAAAGGTGACCACGGAAAACTTAGCGCAAACGCCGGCCAAAGGCGAGGCCATCCCTTTACGGGCGCGGATGGGGGCGCCGTGCCCGGCCTTTTCAGCCCGGCAAAAATCAGATTCGGGCCGACCTCATGCAGCAGAGTGCCGCGGGCCTGGAGGCCTACGCGCGGATGGGCGGGCCGCTCGGCGTGGGCAGGTGTTTTTTAATTTTGCTTCTCGATTTTAGGTCGGCCGCCAAGGCCGGGAAACGGCGCTTGCTTCCCCAATCGAAAATCCGGAACCTAAAAGCGAAAATTTCGGCGCCCGGGTGGTGGAATTGGCAGACACAAGGGTCTTAGAAGCCCTCGCCGCAAGGCTTACAGGTTCGAGTCCTGTCCCGGGCACC
>JAQSCO010000052.1 GCA_029945445.1 Lacunisphaera sp.
CGCCAGGGGTTGGTGGCGGCATATGTGCCGCTCTCGCGCAGGGTGTTGCCGAAGGCATCATACTCGTAGACGGCGGCGAGGGATCCGTCGGTGGCCTTGATCATGCCGTGGTTGTTGCCCATCGCATCATACATGGGCAGCAGAGCGATGGCATTATCGAAATCATAAGTGTAGAGCAGCCCGCCCACGCCACCCGCGCCTTGCAAGGTGCCGGAGACATCGAGGCCCCAGATGTGGGCCCGCACCTTAGCCAGACTCGACGCAGCGTTAAACTCGAAGAGCAGGTTCCACCCGTCATAAAGATTTTTCAGGTCGAGGATGACGGTTGTGAAGGTGCTGCCGTTCCAACCACCACGAACGGTTTTCTGGACCCGGCGGCCGAGGTAGTCGTTCTTGAATTCAATCCTCCGCGCATCGGCATTGGCCAAGGGTGATGGCGACAGCGCCGTGTGGGTCTGCATCGAGACAAGTCGGTTTTCGGCGTCGTAGGTGCAGTCCCAGCGCCCATCCGAGAGCAGGTTGCCGTCGTCGTCATAGATAAACGCTTCCGGGGTGCCCGCGAGAAATGCCCCGATATTGGTCGTCGTCGTGCCGTCGCTCACTACCAGGGTTGAGAAGACTGCATTGGGGCTGTTGGACAGGCCGTGTCCCTTGAAGAAATACTCCCCGTGCCTCGTTACACCCGTGGACGAGCTGTTCACCGTGACAGTGGTCCCGGAGCCAGCAGCCCCCGCCACATCGAAAACGCCTGGCACCGTGCGCTGGGTGTATTGGTTGAGGGCGTTGGTGGTGTAGTTCGCCGTGTTGCTGTTGTGGGTCGTGCCGGCGGTGCTGGAACGGTTGCCGAGGTTGTCGAAAGCGTAGGCATCGTCGCGGCCGGTCAGCACGGTGGAACTTGTGCCGATCTTGGTGACCTCACTGGTCAACTGTGAACGGTCGTCGTAACCGTAGTAGATCTTCAGACCCTCGGTGCCATTGCCATAGCGATTGTAGATTTCACCGGTCTTGGCCACGGAGGAGACCCGACCCAGGTTATCCTGCGCATAGGCGAAGGCCGCCTTGGTGGTGGAACTGATTGTCGTCGTGCGGCTGTCTGTCCAGTCGTGGGTGGCGTCGTAAGCGCGGGTGTCGGTGTAGTTCCAGCCGGAATAGGCCACGGACTGGATCAGGTGCGAATTCGCCAGGTAGGTGTAGTTGAAAACATAGGAGGAATTGAGCCGCCCGTAACCATCGAAGCCGTAGCTGAGGTCGTAATCGGCATAGGCATTGGTGGAGCTGCCGACCGAGAGCCGTTTGTAGCGGCCCACGACGCCTGTGGCCGTGTCGTAGCCGCGGGTGATGCGTCTGTCGCCACAAAAATCCCCGCTGCTCGTGCCGAGGATTTCGTTTTGGAGCTCAAGGGTGCCCGACAGGCTGTAGTTGAAGGTGCGTGTGCCGGTGACATCTGTCACCGTGGCCGCGTGGCCGAGGCGGTTGTAGGTGTAGGTCAGGTCGGGCGTGGAGTCAGAGTAGTCCACGGTCAGCCGTTCCGCGGTGGTCGAGGAATAACCGTAGGTCGTCACCGTGCCACGGGCCCAGGTGCGGGTGGCGAGCTGGCCGGCTTGGGTGTAAGTGTAAGAAACCTTCTTCGCCCCGGAGATAGGGTCGGCGTTGGCGTCGAGATTCGCAGCGTCGTATTTCTCCTTAAGCAATCCAGTCGGTTCGTCAAAAATCCACTTGGTGACATCCGGCGTGCCGGGCGAACCCGGCCAGGTGGAGCCGGTCCAGCCGGTGCCGCCGCGGTAGGTCTTCATCGTGGTGCGCCGGCCCCAGTTGTCGTAGCCATACTCCACGGGATAGGTGGTGTCGCCCCATTGGCGGTAGACTTCGCCGCGGGTGGTGTAGCTCGTGTAGGCGTATTTGTTGAGGGCGTCCTTCACGCTGCTGACGCGGCCGGCGGAATCATACGTGTAGGTGGCCTGCACGATGCTGGCGGGGTCGGTGACGGTGGCGACCTGGCTGGTGCCGGAGACGTAGGCCTTGGTGGTGGTGCCGGTGCGGGGATCGACGGAGGTCGTCTGCCGGCCGAGGGCATCGTAACCGAAGGTGGTGGTGAGGTTGGCGGTGCTGCGCGAGGAAACGGGCAGGCCGTTGTAGGCGATGGACACGGCGTCGGTCGTGGAGTCGGGCGCGTCGGTGGTGGTCGTGACCAATTTGCCGGAGCGATTCACATCGACGAACTGCGAGGTGACGTTGCCGAAGATGTCGGTCGTATCGGTGCGGGATAAGCGGTTGGTGGGTAGGCCGGTGAGCTGGGTCTCGGACTTGCCGAGCGAGGTGGCGGTGCCGCTGCTGGTCGTGGCGTAGGTGCTGGTGGTCTGCCGGCGCCACCAGTTGCTGCTGGCGGTGAAGAAAGTCCAGGCATGGTCGGTGATGCGGTCGCTGCTGGCCAGGTCGAGCGTGCCGTTGGCCCCGATATCGAGGCCCTCGCGGACAAGACTGCCGAGGGTGTCATAGGTATAGAGCTGGTTGGCGAGGCCGGGCTGGGTGAATTTATAGAGCTGGTTGGCGCCGTTGTAGAACCAACTACTGGTGACGTTGCCGCTGCCCGTCGGGCTGGGCTTCACCTCGGTAACGGGCCGACCGAGCCAGTCGGTGGTGGTGTCAACCAAGGCGGTCGTGGAGCCGCCAAACTTGACCGTGCGGGTGATTAGGCCGGACGTGCCATCGCGCGCGAAGGTGGCCGCCTGGGCAACAACAGCCGTCCCGGTCAGGCTCTTCGGCTGGCCATCATAATAATTTTCGGTGGTCTGGTAGGCTCCGCCCGGCAGAGTGACTTTGCTCGTGCGGGGACCAATCGTGTAGTCGTAACTGGTGGTATAGCTGCCGGGTGCCGTTGTGCTGCTCAACCGACCCGCGAGGTCGTAGGCGCTGCTGGCGGTCAAAGAGGGTGAACTGCCAGTCACCGTTTGGGTGACGTGGTTGGCCCCGTCATAGGTATAGGTCGTGGTGATGTCGCTTTGGGCGGCGTAGGTGCCCGCCGAGGCCCCCTTTTTGACCGAGGTGGCGACGCGGCCGATTTCGTCGTAGGTGAATTGCGTCTCCGTGCCGGTCGGATCGGTCGTGCTCGTGAGCCGGCCATTTGTATAAGTATAGCCCGTCAAGGCGCCATTATGGTGCGCCCAGCGCTGGGTAAGATTACCGGTGGCATCATAGTCGAAGTCCTCGCTGGTCACCAGGTGAAAACCGTCAGTGCCGCCGCTGCCCGTCCAGACCCACGTCTCAGTGCGATAGACGTAGCCCTGGGCAATGCGGATGGTGACATCCATGGTGGTTTGGTTGGGAATCATGTAGACCCAGGAACAAGCCTGGCCATCAAAGCCCGTCGCGAGCGTGGACCCGGCTGCCCCACTGCTCAGGGAACCGTTGAACTTGAGCTCGCGCCAGTGATCGCCGCTGGATCCGACGACGAAGGCCTTGGTCGTCGTATTGAAAGTGCCGCGACTAATGCTCGTGGAGACTTGGGTCAGGTTGGCTCCCTGCGACATGTAAGGCCGCCCGGCAAAATCCGGATCCGCATCCGCGCGGTAGTTTTCGACATAATCAGTATGGTAGTTGGAGGCATCGCGGTAGGATCGAATCGTCGCGTAAGCGCGCGGCTCCCCTGAGCCGGTGTTGTCGCCATGCGTCCAGGTGGTCTTGCCGGTGACCGTGTTGTTGATGCGTTCTTCCCGCAAGGTCGGCCGGGTGTAACGGCCGGTCCAGTCGGTGGTGTATTCGTGGTAGATGACGCGGCCCGTGGTGGTCGAGGCGCTGCTGGCCGCCGACGGAGCATCCAGCCAGGGCTGAAACTGGTATTTGACGCGACCGCGGCGGTCCCAGTCATCGTAGTATTCGTAGGCGGTCCAGCCGCCGGTCGGGGCGGTGACGGATTTCACCAGGCGATAGTTGCCCTTGTTCGAACTTGTTGTGTGGTAAGTGTAGGTGGTGGTGCGCTCGCTGGGATTACTGGCATCAGGATCAGCCGTGCTGCTCTCCAACTCCTCACCGCCCCAACTTTGATTCACGTAATGGTATTTGGTTTTGGCGACGAGGGTATTGGTCGGCGAGGCATAGGTTCCAGTAGTAGTGTAAACCGCCGCCACGGCATCACGCTGCCCGCTGGCCGGAAATGTAATGGTCTGAACCGTCGTGCGCACGCAATTGGTGCTGTTTCCTTCCTGCAGGGTCCAAGTCATGGTAGGGGTTGGGTAGCGCACAATCACGACCCCGGAGCCGCCGGCTCCGCCAGAACCGGCGGTTGAGGTTGCACTCCCGCCGCCGCCACCGCCGGTGTTGGCGCCGCCTGCGACGCCGGATGTGCTACCGGCAGTGCCTCCGGCGCCGCCACCACCAAGGCCCCCGCTCATGGGCGTTCCGCCGGAAGATCCACCGCCGCCCCCGCCAGCATAGTAAATTGCGCTTCCAGTGATGGAATTTGCTAGTCCGGCTCCGCCGGTGTATGTGCCACCACCCTGCGATTGGTTCTGCGAGGAATCGGCGCCACCACCACCGCCACCCTGCCAGGCGGACCCGCCATTGTCTCCACCGCCGCCAGCCCTGACGTTGGAGCCACTGCCGGCGCCGGCTCCGCCGCCATTGGTCCAACCGCCGCCACCCGAGCCACCGGACGTAGCCGCGGAGCCGGCGCTGGCCGAAGCCCCATGCCCACCACCGTAAGCGGTGGTGCCATTGAAAGTGGAATTGCTTCCGTTGGTGTCGGCTGCGCCCCCAGCGCCGACAACCACCGTGTAGTTGGTGGCCGCCAGGCTCTGCCCGGTGAGGTATTCGACGCTACCGCCGCCACCACCACCGCCGTTATTGTGCGAGCCACCACCACCACCTCCGCCCACCACCAGCCAGGAAACTCCCGAAAGCGCGCTGCCGACCGACAGGGTTCCGCCGGAGGTAAAGGTGTGCAGCGTATTGTTGCCCGCATAGGATATCGTGCCGCCGGTGTTGGAGGTAGAACCGCTTCCTTTCAGAAGGGAAACCCGCACCACCGACCCCTCGGTCTCGGTGATTTTGAGCTCATTATTGGCCGGAGATTCCACCTTGATGGTTTTCCAAGGTGAGCCCGTGAACGTATACAGGGTGCCGTTCCAACTGGCGACCTGGTTCCAGAAATAGAATTTTATCGTATAGAAATTACCACTCGCGTCGTCCACAATGTCGGTGAACCCGATGGGGGTCACGATCTGGCGCAAGGTCTGGTTGGATGGGCCGTCCTTAATCACCACAATCTGGCCGACATTAGCCGGAGGCGCCGCGTAGTAGAGCCGGCTCCGGCTGGCCGGGCTGTTGGCCAGATCCAACTCCTTGAACAGGATGCTACCGGCACTGCGGCCCGTGCGCAGATCGCCCAAGCCCACTTCCCAAGTGATGGACTTGCCCAGCGAAACGCCGCTAAAATTGCCCCACATGCCGCCGCCGGTGGAACTCGTCGGGCGGATTTCCACCGTATAATAATGCAGAAACCAGCCGCTGCCAGGAGACTGTCCGACCAGATCGGTCTGCACGCCATTAACGTAGACGCTATAGCCGGTCGGCGGGACAAAACTCATCAGATAGTCCGGCGGGCCGTCGCCCCAGAATTCGAGCGAATAGGTCTTGCCAGGGCGCAGGTTGGCCGCGGCCATGGCAGACTCGATGGTGGATCCGCTCGCGGTGGCCAAGATGTATTGCGAACCGCTTTCGTCGTAGAGGTTCATGCTGGCGCTGCCGGTGCCCGAAATCTTGAAGGAAAAACTTACGGTTTCGGTATAGGGCACCGGACTGACCGCCAGCAGCCGCACCGCCGATAGCAGGAAGAGGGAGATGAGTAGTTTTTTCACTTGGGGCAGGCTCCGTTACTTGCCGGTGTTGCGCACGACCGTGGCCCGCACCAGCTCGATGACCGTGGCCCGCCGCACCGAGGGTGGCGTGAAAATTTCCAGCGCGGGGCCCGAACCGGGTTTGCCCGCGGCAACGCCATCCGGATCGGCCGAACTGCCAGAACCGTATCCAGAGCCGCCACCTGAACCACCATCGGCCAGAAGCTCACCCAAGGCCGACTTTAGCCTGCCCTTGAGCGCTCTCTGCCGGGATTCCGCATCGGAAATGGATTGGCCATTTTCCTGCGTGCCCTCGCTCAACAACAACACTTCCATGTGGTCCAAGGGCCAGGATGAACCTGCCCCCGCGCCGAGCCAGACCTCGACTGGTTTGGCGGAAGCCGGCATCGCGAATTCCTGCAATTGATCCTGGAAGCCAATCAATCCGGCTCCGGCGAGAGGATCGTAAGCTACGATCAAATCGACCGCGACTTCCAGCTGTTCCAAGGACACAGACCAAGGTAAGTCGTGCGCGGTGGTTTCGTCGGTCACGAGCACCAGCCGGCCCAGCCCATCCTGCTTGACCAAGGCCAGCGCCAGCGGTCCAACCCCGATAAGCGGCCATCGGGCACTTTCCTGGGAAAACACCGGCCGGGACACCAGATGCAGGATCACGGCCTGGTCGGAAAACAGCCGGCTCAACTGCGCGTTGTCCGGCAGGATGAGTTGTTGCACTTTGGCCATCTGGTCCCGATCCGTCCCAACGATCTGCCAGCCTCCTAAGGTCTGAGGGGTGACGGTGACCAGTTGCTCCGCCGCTTCCAGCGGCCGGGCCAGACTCAGAATGATGGAAACAAGAACAAGTAAGCGCATGGTGATTTAGCCCCGGGCGGGCTGTTCCTTGTGATTACTCAGGGTGGCGGCAGGGTCGGCCGGCAGCAGACGGCGCATCTGCTGCAACCGCTTGTCGCCCGGCGCCAGTTTGAGCGCGTCCTGGAGGTCGGCTTTCCCTTCGGCCAGTTTGTTCAGGTAGCTGGTGCGGATTAGCGCGCGGATCTCCAGGTATTGTGCCTTGTCCCGGGCGGCGCTATCAGGGGTGCGCGCAATGACCAGACCAAGCGACGCCTCGGCCGCGTGGAAAAAGGCCTCCGCCTCCACCGGCTTGCGGGCCACGAGGAGCCGTCGGCCCACGTCCAGCGCTGCGACGGCAAAGTCCGCCTCTGTGTCGAGCTTGAGTCCAGTAAGAGAATTGCCGGCCCGGAGCTGATTGAGGGCAATCTCCGGCGCGATCTCACCGCCGGCAACTGCAGCCGCAGCATCGGTGCGCAGCTTCCGCGCCTCTTCCAGAGATTTTCCAGTATCTGATACGGTTTGCGCCGCCAGCGACGCACCAAGTCCGAAAGTGCATAGCAGCGCACATGCATGGGCTAATGTCCTCATAGGAAATTCCTCTGCGGGCACCGGTTGGCCCACCGGTGTCCGTCTATCGCTGAATTGTTATGTATTTAACGTGACCGCCGTGTTTTGTCCCACGGCTGGGCAACCACTCGCTGCTTGAGCACGGAGAAAGTCCTTTGGACGACTTTCCGTCAAGCCGGCTCAGCTAGGGTTCATCACCCAGAACCAATGATGCTTTGGTTTGCGCGAAATCACACGATCGTGACTTGCCCGCTGGTGCTGCAGCTCACGTTTGCCCCACGCTTGTTCTCGTTGCGATCTCTCCTGTAATTTTCCACGAAAGCCACGCAGCGAGTTAACACTACGAGGGCACCGCCGGGGAATCGTGCCGCTCGCCACACACTACACCGAGCGCACGAACGGGACTATCGCCTAGCACGTCCAGATTCGTCGAGGGATTCGATTTGAATCCCGGTGATCATCGGGCCAAAGTAAAGCTCGCCGTCGAGAAACTTGGCCGAGTCCTCGACCCGGATTTGCATGGCATGCCCCTGGCTCACCGCTACATAAACCCCGCGGAGATGTCTTCCATGCACGGTGACAGTATGGGTGGCGAATGCGATTTCACACCGGGTCTCATCCTCAGAAATCTCGACGCGGAGCAGCAATGCATAAGGCACGGCGATGCGCTGGCGGGCGGACTCGATCCGCAGGCAGACGCTGGGAACTTCACGGGAATCCAGGCATCCCGTATCAACCGGATTGGGGGTTTCGCCACCGGGGAGCTTGGGCTTGAGACTCATAGCCGCATCCGCACGCCTTGCTGCGGGGTTTCCGCCGGACGCTCACTTGGTGAATAATCCGCCTGAGCGGGTTGGAGTCGGGGCGGTTTTGGCCGCACGGGAATTTGATGAACCTCGGGGGGCGCCACGAAGGAGCGCTCAGGATGGAGGGTAAGAAAAGCGGTGACTTGGGTGCGCACGTGGTCGAGATAACCCCAGGCCCGGGCCAAGTGGGTCAACAGCCCTTCGCGCAGGTGCAAATGGCGGGTGAATTCCAAGGCCGAGGTGCGGGCCTCGGAACGCAGGCCGGCCGCATCGAGGAATTCCCGCCGGTCCGGCACGAAGATGCGGACCGACTCGCGGCCCCGGGTCGCCGAAACATACAGTCCTTCGCGGGATGCCGCTCCGGCCAAAAACACCTTGTCCACCGTGACACCTTGAGCGGCATGGGAAGTGAGCGCATAGCCATAGGCCACCTGCCGCGTCAGTAGCGTGGAATTATCCGCCAACACCAGTTGCCCGACTGCATTGACCGATTGGACCGTCACCGTGGCGCCGTTGGCGAGTCGGCTGATCTGGCCAGCCGGAGTTTGGATTTGCCCGATGGACCGCAGGCGCAGGCGGTCGCCGGCTGCCACCGGAGTCGCCCGCTCCTCGCAAACGGTCCAAGCGAGCCCAGACTGCCGGACGGAAACCGCCTGTTCACCGGTCGGGCTCGTGACGACCAACCGGCCCTGCTCTTTGCGCACGATGCGCAATTCCTCGCCCTTCGCAAAATGCTTCGTCGTTTTATGGGCCACCAGCACGTCACCGGGCTGATAGTTGCGAAGGTCTTTTTGCTGGGCGCGGGTCCAGTCCTTCGCGCGCAGGGACACAAACGATTGCTCGGCTCCGGTAATTTTCCTGTCCGCCCGCAGCCGGTGCCGGGCGATAAGGTTTAACTGGTCGATTTCAGCCCAGGTGGGGGCGACCATCAAGGCGGTCTTGGCGCGCTCGGTCTGGCCGGAAGCCGTGCGCACCAGCTTGGTTACCTTCTGCGCCTGTAGCCACTCCTCGACCATTTGCTGGCGGCGTTGAGCTGGGGATTCGATTTCGACGACGGCACTCATCCGGTCCAGTCGCTTGAGTCCGGCGGCCACGCGGCCCGCCGCCAGATCCTCCGCTGCGGCCTTGTAGGCGGGGTTGACTGCTTGCCGATGAACTTCGCTTAAAGTGACCACCCGGACCCGCGACTCCCGCTCGATGATACGGGCGGCGTCACCGGCTTCGACACTCTTGTGCTGACCAGAATCGCCGACGAGGAGCAACCGAGCCTTCTGCTTTTCGGCGATGTCTACCAGCTGCGTCAAATGGCGAGTTGAGAGGAGACCGTATTCATCGACGACCAGCACGCTTCGCCGGAGCGACTGCTGAAGGGTTTCGTCCACCAGCAGGCGCTGCACGGTATGGGTGGCCCCCAAGACCCGGCCGGCACTGGCGCGACCCGCCGCAACCTGCCGCTGGCCGTCCTCACGCAAGATTTCCACGGCCTGCGTGCTGGGGGCAAAGCAGGCGACGTGGCAGTCGAACCGCGTAACCCCCTCGATCAGGGTGGCCAAGGTCTGGGTCTTTCCCGTGCCGGCCCGACCACGCAGGACGGTGACCCGGTCATTTGAATCCAGCACCCGCTCCACGGCCTGTCGCTGTTCGCCTCTAAGGTGGCCGCTTTCAGCGTAAGTCACGTAGCCCATACCGCCGTCATGGTATCCGACCCCGGCGTTGAGTTGGGCGATGAGGCTGCGTTCGAGGTCCAAGGCGGCCTGCGTAGAAACCTGCCCCTGCGCGCGCAGCAGCCGGCGGTCGGCCGCAATCGCGGCCTTCACCTCCGTCAACGAATACGCCCCATACGCCTCGCGGAGGACCGCGGCGGTAAACTCCTGTTCGGAAACGACCGTCCGGCGCTCGAAAAGATGCTCGGCGGCGTGACCAATAGCGTCGTTTAGATTAACGATCTCGTGGGGTGCGGAGCCCGGTGCCCCGGATTTGAGGGCCTGCAGCTGCCCAAGTTCACTGTCGTTCACTTGGGCCAGCTGACGTTGCCGCACTTCCTCCGGCGTTAACTCATATTGCTTCTCGGCGCGGTTTTCGCGGACGAGGACGGCGATTTCGTCATGGGTCAGTTCCCGGCCCAGTTCGGCCTCGCGGACCTTGATGGCAGCATCGCGCTCCTGGGCGCGTTTCGAGAAGCGTTCGAGCAAATCCGAAGATATTCCGGCCAATTCGAAGCCGCGGTCGCGGCGCTCGATCACGTAGCCCAGCTGATGCACTTCGCGGGCGAGGGCGTTGCGGTAAACTTCCGTCAGGTATTTGGTCCGTTCGAAGATGACCGAAGACTCGAGGGCGAGCAGCCGACCGGACGCGTCCTGAGTCACATTGAAGATGAAAACATGAGAATGCAGGTGCGGGTCGAGGGCTCGACTTTCGCCGTGCCGGAAGACCGCAGCGGCGATTTTGCCGCTGGTGACATAGCGCTTGTTGATTCCCTGTCCGTGCTGGTGGCAGGCCGCGGCCTCCAACTCCCGGAGGGCCTCATGGACGGCCGTTTCATGGGCCTGGATCAGGCGCTCGTCGCCGCCGAGGAAGGTTTGAATGGAAACCGACTTCGGCGCGTTGAACACGGCGTCGTAGCCAGCCCGGCGCCCATCCTTCATGCGCTCGGATAGCTGCTCGCCGGTCAGGGCGTGGTGGTTGCTGGCGACCCGGGCAAAAGCCTCGTCGGTGATGTATTTGGTCTCGCCGAGCCCGACGGCCTGGCAAAGCCGGCCGTAGCACTCGCCCTCGACCTTCATGTTCTCGGAATAGTAGTCGGCTTGGCGGAGGTATTCGCCGAGGGCTTTGCTGAAGGCCTTGCAGGTGCGGATCGTCAGCATTCGGCACCTCCAGCCATCAGCCAACCAACATCCAAACCACCCAAGAAACCAATTACCCAACCAACCAATGAATCAAAAAGAAAACACTCAACCAAAGAACCAAAACTAAATCTCAAAAAGCCTACCAACCAAACTAACCCAATACTCAAACCATGAACCAAAGAACCTACCCAAACTAGAAAAACCAAAACAAAAGAATAAGAGAGGACACCAACGTCCAAGCGTTTCCGCTTAGAGTGCGCCCGAGGCGCTCCCCTTGCGCCACCTTGGTGTTGCGCATATCGTTCCCCGATGACTCCCATGTCGCTCCCCGCACACTCCCACCTCACACCCGCTTCGCCGCCTACGTTGGCGGAGGCGGTCGCCCGCGCGCGTTGGCCGCGGGATCGCGCCGTGGCGCAACTGGCGCCGCATCGCGAGGAATTGCTGCGGCTGCGCCAGACGGGCGCGTCGGTCGGCTCGCTGGTCGGCGGCCTGCGCCTGATCGGCCTCGCCATCGGCCACGAAACCCTGCGGCTATGGCTCAACCGCGAACTGAAGCACACGCCGCCACGACGGAAAAAGGCGCGACGGCTGCCGGGCGACTCTGCCCCGGCAATGGAGGTGCCATCCGGCGGAATGGCCGCCCGCCGGTCTGACGAAATCATCATCGTTCCCTCCGGCGCCATGCCCGCGATGGCGGCTGACGCCTCATGCCCCAGCGAGCCGGAGAAAACCGCGCCTGTGCGGCAATCATCACTCACCTTGCCTGGTGAGACACCATATGAGGCATTGCGCCGCCGACTGGCGGTGTTGGACGCGCAGAAGGCGGCGGCCAAGAACACAGGCGCAGCGACGGTGAGCGGGCAGGCAACAATGATATCCACACCGCCAGCCTGACCAGGCGGGAACTCCGGGAGGAGCCCGCAGAGCGCACATCAGTTCAATCCGTGTTCGCTCCAGGCGAACATGGACCGGCCATCCGGGGCCGGCACGGACCAGGGATCGGCTTCGCGGAGCCGTTCCGTCAGGGCGGCATGAAGCGAGACCCGCACGGTTTGGTCGGACAGGTAGCAGGGGGCCGTCGAGTCGACCCAGTCGATCAGTTCCTTGGCCTTTTCGTCGGCTCGCTGCGACAGCACCCGGTAGTGGGGCTCTTTCTGGGCATACCATCCCCATCGTTGCTGGTTGGTTTCCCACCAAAGGGCCACGGTCCCTTCCAACTTCAGTTTGGACCGCTTGGTGACCTGGCGGCGCAGACCGGGCAGTGCGTCGTGCAGATACCCCTCGGCCGGATGGCCGCGCGCAAAGCTCTGTTGCAAGCGACGGTGGAACGCGCCCCACCACGGCGGATGGACGCGCGCCATGCGGGCGGTGGTCGCATGGATTGGCTCGTCGGCAAAGTAAGTATCCGTGATCACGCACGGGTTCCGTGTCGCCCAGAAAACCTTGGCCGTTTCGCGCCGGATTTTCTCCACGTCAGATTCGTGCCGCCGCCGCGTTTTATCGAAGGCGAGCTGTAATTGTTCCATCCTGCTTCGGAGCGTCACGACGGTATCCGACTCAACGCTGCAGCTGGAGCGTTGGGCACGCTGTGCTGAAAAGTAAGCCTGCTGGGCAGATTCCATTTCGGCCCTTAGTGCCTGATAGGCGGAGCCTCCGGCCATGTCGAAGGCGGGTTCGGTCACCTGCTGCTGGGCGAAGTCGAGCCGGCCGACCCAGCGGTGAAGTTGCCGCTGACGAATTGCCGCGCTGATCTCGGTAATGAAGGGGGCCGCCAGCTCCGGATGGTCTTTAAGGCAAGGCGGGGGCTTCGAAGCCAGCCAAGCGCGGCTCACCGCCCAATCCGCGAGGACTTGGGTCCAGGAGTTGAATCCTCTGGGGAGCTTGGGTTGCAAAAGAGCGGTAATATACCACAGGAGACGATTTTTGCCAGTGACGGTGCGGGCCGGCATCGGGAACACCATCCCGTCGGACTTCGCGCAGGGCGCTCCGTCCTCCGGGACGATGTTCCTTGCACGGCCGGCGATGGCCCGGGAACGACTGCGGGAGGTCGGGGCTCGGCCCGCTGGCGCTCGCGCCCGCCGCACCTGCGGCGCGTAGGCGCGGCCGACCCCGACCACCCGCAGTTCGCCCGGGTGGAGCGGGCGAAGACGCCCGAGGCTCGTATTCCACCCAGCGTTCGCCGCGCGGTTTATTTCATGACGCCGATGGCCAGCAATACTGGTCATGGCGGCGTGAAAATCTGTTGGTGAACGCCGTTCCCGATGCCTCGCTCGTTGGTTTCTCGTTGCTGGGGACGGGGCTGGTTTGTGGGGTGAGAGGACGTTTAGGGAATCGCCGGAGCTCCGCGCATCGGCTCCCGATGCGCTGCCACGGTGTGTCCGGCCCCGGTGGCCGGCACTCCTATCTGGGGGCTCCGACGACGCCCCCAGCCCCCGTCGTTTGACTGGCACCCGCTTACCGGCGAGTAAGCGACTTGCGACACCCCGTCTGACCAAGCGCACACTCCTGGACTGAGTGTGCGCTCCCGGTTCTGGCCAAGAAGCCTGGATAAGTCATCATGGAGGCCAATTCTAGCCTACCGTCATGACCAATCTTGTTCCCAGGCCCGTCGCTTCCTTTCCGACCCAACCGCAAGTTTCTCTTCTCCGCCGGCTTCTGCCCCGACGCACACCGACCGGGATGAACGTTGACGGGAGAGACGTTCCGACTACCGTTTCTCCTGTGAAACTGCGTCACCTCATCAGCAAACTCCGCCGGCTTGATCTTACCCAAGCTGCCCGGGAGGCTACTGCCATGAAGGACGAGTTCCGCCGGGAAGATCGGGCGCTGCTCGCCCAGGGCCGTGGGGATGAAATCGCGGCGCGGAACCGCCGCCTGATGGGCATCCGCGAGGGGGCCAAGGGCAAGCTCGTCGGCTTCAACGGCGTCCGGTTCGAGTGACCCCGGCCAGACCAGAAACAACCCCGCACGACTATCGTGTCGTGTGTCAGTGGGAACCAGCCCCGACCGTGGTCGGCGGGCAGGCCGTGAATCTTTGGGCGATCAACTACCTGCCCCAAGTCCCAAAATCCACGCTGGTCAGCAAGGATCTCGACATCGTGGTGGGGCCGGACAGCACGCTTAGCCTGAAACGGATTCCCGGCTGGCTCTACGAGCCGAACAAAACCAAGAACTGGACCGATTCGCGATTGGGATTCCTGAAAGGCACCAGCCCAGACGGCCGACCGTTGCTCGTCGAGGTGCTCCACTCGGTGCATGGTCTGGACAAGGCCGACCTGAAGCATGCCGCCTACGTCAAAATGGACGGCGTGCTCTACCGAGCGCTTGATCCGGTGACGATGCTCAAGGCCAAGGCGGCCAATGTCCGGGACATCAATCAGGAGGGCGACTCGCCCCGGCACGACCGGCCGCACCTCCAATTGATCGCCCGGTGTGTGCCGCATTACCTTCGCGAAGTCCATGCGTTGGCTGTCGAGAAACCTGAACTTGAAAAAGAGTCACTGGCCGTGATCAGCCGGGCGTTCAAAACGCTGCAAAACTCGAAGACGGTGCAGACTCTGAGAGCCGAGGGCATCGCGCCCGCCTCCCTGATCCCGGCCGAGCTGGCCGAATCCACGCTCCCGCGCATCCGCGCGGCGTTCGGTTGGCAATACCGGCTGCTTGCGCAGGCAGAGAAAGAAATCCACCCGACACTGTCGCCGAGTGTGGCCACTAAGCCCGCCGAGCGCCCGCCAGGCCAAGGGCCGCGGATGGGGATGTAAGCAAGTCCGCCTGGAGACCTGACCATGGACTACCTCGACACCAAACGCTTTGACCGCCTGAGCGACGATGAGGTGTTGGACCGAATCGGCACATTGCTCGCCGTCGCCATCGGGCGCCATGAGCAGCAGCTCGCGGCGTTGGTCGGCGCGTCGCAGGCCGCTCCGGTCGGGGATCCCGACCTCGCGGTTCTCGATCTCACCCAGCTCGTAACCGACCCGCTGGAGGCGCAGATCATCATGCACCTGCGCGTTGCCGGCCGCACGAATGCCCGCGAGGTGGCGGTGGCTCTGGGTCTCAACACGTCTGCCGCCGCGCAAAAACTTGCGCGGCTGTGCGCGGCCGGCCTGTGCCGGGTCGAGACCAGCAGCCGGCCGGCGTGTTACCGGCTGCGGACCGAATACAGCGCGAATTAAGAGGCGTTCTCCAGCGCGGCGAAGCGCAGGAGCTGTTCGTCCGGTGAAAGCTCTGCCAGCGCCTTCATCTGGTTTAGGCTGAACCGCCGCAGTTCCGCCGGCGTGCTCAAATTGAGCAGCCGCTCCTGAATGGCGGGCACCAGTTGCAGCAGCCTCATGTGATGGGTGATGGCGCCCGGTGTCAGTCTCTCGGCTGCCGCCAGGTCGATCCGCTTGAGCTTCGGCTCGGCCTCCAGCCGGCGCTGCCAAGCCCGGGCACGGTGCAGCGGGTGCTGGACCGCAACAGGCACGGGCCGCGGAGCCGCCGCGCGTTTGGACGTGAGCAGGGTCCGCGCGAAAGGACTCAGGAGCGCTACCCCACCGGCCTGACGCACCGCAACCTCGGTTTGCAGGAGGAGCGGCCGGCTCGCCGCTACGACCGGCAAGGCGCCCCGGTCGCCCGCGTCGATGACGAGCCGTTCCTCCATGCCTTCGATCAGCCGATGCACCCGCACCTTGAGCCGCAGCTCGATGTGCCGGGCGCAGGCATCCGGCGCGGGCTTGACCGCCGGCCGCACCTCGACCTTTTCGAGGAAGAGCAGCAGCAAGTCGCGCTGCTGTTCAGGGGAAAGCGTCGGCATCAGTTCACCAAACCGGGCAAGAGAGCGACGGATCCGCTCCGGATCGAGCGAACGCTGTTCGCAGGCTGCGAGATCCTGCCGCGCCTGCTCGCGTTCCACGAGGAGGGTTTGCTTTTGCTGGTGCAGGGCGGCGGCCTCCTGTCGGAGTTCGTCACCGAGAAAATCGATGCCCCCGCGGGCGACCGCCTGCGCACAGTGCCGTAGTTGCTGGCTCAAGTCGGCGAGCGTGCGATCCAGTTCGGTCAGCCTCGCGCGCAGGGGAGCCCGCTCGGCCTCGCTCCGGCGCTGCGCCTGCACGGAGGTGGTGCGCAGCACGTCGGGGTGCTGGCTGCATTCCGCTAAAAAGCCGATGACGGCGGATTCGAGGGCGGAGGCCGAGACGTGCCGCACCGGGCAGCGGGCATCCCCGCGTTCCTTGTGGGCGTGGCCGCAGGTGTAGTAGCGGTAGAGCTGGCCCGAGGGGTCGCGTTTGCCGCTGGCATTCGGGATCATCGCCCGACCGCAGCATCCGCAGATCGCGATGCCCTTGAGCACATGAAAATGCTTGTCCCGCGCGCGCAGCCGGCAGCGGGCCGGCTGGAGGGACTGGTTCACGGCCGCATTGGCACGTTCCCACAGCTCGGGGGAGACGATGGCCGCGTGCTGGCCGGGGTATTCGATGCCATGCATCCGCACCCGCCCGGCGTAGAGGGGCCGCAGGATGAGCCGCCGGAGGATGTCCGTGCGAAAGCGCTTTTCGCCAATGGCCTGTTTGGTGCCGTCACGGCGCTGGCGGGTGCGCGCCCGGGTGCGGAGGCCTCGGTCATTGAGGGCGTTGGCGATGTCCGTCAGCGGGACGAGCTGCGCCGCCTGCTCGTAGATGCGACGAAGCACCGCGGCCTCCTCGGGCAGCGGCTTCAAGCCCTGCAATTCGGCATCGTAGGTGTAGCCATAGGGCACGTTGCCCCCGGTCCACATCCCGCGCTTGGCCTGCTCCACCAGCTTCAGGTGGATTTTCTCGGAGGTGTTATCACGCTCATACTCGTTCACGCTCATCACGATGTTGTTCTTGAGCCGACCGGACGGTGTCTCCTCGGAGAGGTCCTCGGTCGCGCTCACGAGCCGGCAGCCGTGCTTCTTCAGGAAGGCCCGAAACGGCGTCCATTCGTGGGTGCTGCGGAGCACCCGTTCGAGCTTGAAGATGAGCACCACCTTGACCTGGCCGGCTTCGATATGGTGCATCAGCGCCTGCATCCCGGGTCGGTTCAGGTTGGCCCCGGAATACGCCGCATCCGTGAGGGTGATGAATTCGTGCCAGCCTTCGGCGGCGGCGTGCTTGTTCAGGTAGTCCCGGCACATGACCGCTTGGCTTTCGCAGGAGTCAAAGCGTCCACCGACCTGATTGAAGGTTGAGACGCGGGCATAGATTCCGACGGGCAAAGAGCCGGTGGAAACGGACGGAACAGAGGCTGAGATTGCAGGCATATTTTGGTTCTCCTTTTGCGTCGGGAAATCGGCGGCCTGATCCGATTTGATAGCGACGTTTTGCTGGGGGAAAGTTTCGCAGAGCCCACGCGAAAATCAACGGAAGGATTTTAACGGCAGCGCACACGACGCTCGCGCGCGTGCGATTTTCGCGCTCGTTTTTCTACGGAAAACCGAACCTCAGCCAGTTCCGCTGAAACCCACTTACTCGCGTGCCCTTTCAATTTCAGCGACTTGCGCCGATTTGAATGATCGGCCGCTCGGTTCGCAAAAATATGAAAGTGGCGGAGAGGGAGGGATTCGAACCCCCGGAACCTTGCGGTTCAGCGGTTTTCAA
>JAQSCO010000053.1 GCA_029945445.1 Lacunisphaera sp.
CCCCCCCCCCCCCCCCCCCCCCCGCCCCTACACATGCACCAACACACCCCGCCCTGACGGGCACCCCCTCTTCATAGAGGGGTGGCGCGCAGCGACGGGGTGTGTTGAGCGATGCGCCTACCCGCCTGAAATATTCATTCGTTTTCAGTGGAGACGCACGGGCGGATCGTGTGTGCTGTGGCCATGACTTCGCGCTCTTCCATCCTCGCCGGCCGGGATTGCGCGAACCTCATCGGTTTCGACCTCGGCGGCACCAAATGCGCGGTCAGCCGGGTGCGGAATGGCAAGGTGGAGGAAATCATCCGCGTGCCCACCGGCGACTTCGCGACGACCTTTGCCGCGCTGGCCAAGGCCGCAGCCCGCGTAATGCCGGCGCGCCCGGTGTTCGGCATTTCCTGCGGCGGACCGCTCGATGCCAGGCGCGGCGTGATCCTGGCACCGCCCAACCTCCCGCGCAGCTGGCACGGCGTGGCGATCGGCCGGCGCTTGACCCGGAAATTCGGCGGCCGCGCCCTCCTCATGAATGACGCCAACGCCTGCGCGCTCGCCGAATGGCAGTTCGGCGCCGGCCGCGGCTGCGCGCACCTGGTTTTCCTCACTTCCGGCACGGGGATGGGCGCCGGCGTGATCCTGAACGGCCGGCTCTACGAAGGCGCCACCGGCGACGCGGGCGAGGTGGGCCATCTCCGGCTCGCGCCCGCCGGCCCGATCGGCTTCGGCAAGGCCGGCTCATTTGAGGGATATTGCAGCGGCGGCGGCATCGCGCGGCTCGCCGAGTCCATGGTGCGGAAGCAAAGGAAAATCCCCTCCTGGTATGTGCCGGGCGGCCAGACCACGACGAAGCAGATCGCGGCGGCGGCCCAGCGCGGTGACCGGCTCGCCCGCGCGATCATGGCCGAGTCGGGCCAACGCCTCGGCGAGGCGCTGGCCCTCATCATCGACACCCTGAATCCCGAGCGGATCGTGCTCGGCGGTTTCTACCCCCCTTGCCGCCAATTGCTCGAGCCAGCCATGCGGCAGTCGCTCGCCCGTGAGGCGCTGCCCCATTCCCTCGCGGCCTGCCGCATCCTGCCCGCCGAGCTGGGCGAGACCATCGGCAGCCACGGCGCCATCGCCATCGCGCTTCAAGCCCGCCGCGAAACCTGATACCACTCCTCCCATGCCTACTGCCCACCTCGACAAACTGATCCGGCGCCTGCCCGAGCTCGCGGTCTGCGAAGCGTCGATCGCGGAAGCCTACGCGGCCCTGCACACGTGCTTCAAGGCCGGGGGCAAGGTCCTCCTCTGCGGCAACGGCGGTAGCGCCGCCGATGCCGACCACTGGGCGGGCGAGTTGCTCAAGGGCTTCTGCCGGATGCGTCCGCTCTCCGCCAAAGACCGCAAGAAACTGCCGCCGTATGTCGCCCGGCGCCTGCAGGGCGCCCTGCCCGCCATCCCGCTCACGAGTTTCCCGGCGCTCACCAGCGCGTTCGGCAACGACGTGACGCCCGATCTGGCTTTCGCCCAGCTCGTGTCCGCCCTCGGCCGGCGCGGCGACGTGCTCGTCGCGCTCAGCACTTCCGGCAACGCGCGCAACGTCTGCCACGCCGTGCAGACCGCCAAGGCCCGCGGCCTGCGCACCGTCGCGCTGACCGGCGCCAGTGGCGGCCGGCTGCGCGGCCTCGCCGACCTCTGCATCCGCGCCCCGGCCAGGGAAACCCACCGCGCGCAGGAATACCACCTGCCCATCTACCACTGCCTCTCGCTGATGCTCGAGGACGCCTTCTTCGGCTGAACAAGTCGCATCCAATTTAACCACGGATAACACGAATCAAATCTGGAGCGCCCGCGTCTCTGCGGGCCGGCTCGCAGGCACGCGAGCCCTCCAATAATCAATTTTACCCATGAGCAACCCCCACCGCCTCAGCCCCGCCCAGCAGAAATTCTACGACGACAACGGCTACCTCCTCGACCTGCCCGCGATCTACACCCGCGAGGAAATGGCGCGGATCAACGCCGAGCTGCCCCACCTCCTCGCGTTGCTCCAGCCGGGCGAGACCAGCAAGGACATCCGCGAGTGGCACGAGACGAGCACCTACCTCTACGAGATCGCGATGAACCCGAAGATCCTCGACCTCGTCGAGGGCATCCTCGGGCCGAACTTCTACTGCTGGGCGAGCAACTTCTTCATCAAGGACCCGCACAGCATGTCCACCGTCGGCTGGCACCAGGATTCCTATTACTGGCCGATGGCGCCGCACAACTCCGTCACGGTCTGGCTCGCGTTCGACGACGTCGACGAGGGCAACGGCGGCATGAAGCTTCTCCCCGGCTCGCACAAGGGCGGCGTCATCAAGCACCGCCGCTCGAAGGAAACCAGCTCCGTGCTCACGCTCGAGCTGGAGGACGGCAGCGACTTCCACGCCGACAGCGCCGTGCAGTTCCGCCTGAAGGCCGGCGAGTGCTCGCTCCACGACGACCGCGCCATTCACGGCTCGCAGGCCAACCCCTCCGACCGCCGCCGCGCCGGCCTCACCATCCGCTACTCGGGCACCAACGTGAAGAACGACCTGTCCGTGAACCCCAACTTCAAGGCTTACCTCTGCCGCGGCGTGGACACCTTCAAGCACAACCCCGCCGGCACGCCGCCGACGCAGCGTTACGGCCGCCCGAACTTCAAGCCGGTCAGCAATGAGGAAGCCGGCAAGGGGTGAGTCATCTTGCTTGTTGTGGGCGGGGTGTCCTCACCCCGCGAGGCATCATTCCCGCGGGTTGAGGGCACCCCGCCCACAGAAAAACACACACCTCCGATGATCCTCCGACTCGCCTTTTTTCTCACGGTCGCTGCCGCCACTTTCGCCGCACCCGCCGCGCCGGAGACGACACCCACCGGATTTCCCGGCGCGGAAACCTTCGTCTACCGCGACGGTCAGCCTGAGCCGCGCCGGCTGTTCGTCGTCAAGCCCGCGGGCTGGAAGGCCGGCGACCACCGCGCCGCGCTCCTGTTCTTCTTCGGCGGCGGCTGGACCACCGGCACGCCCGCCAGCTCGATCGGCTGGGCCAGGATGGCCGCCGAGCTCGGCCTGGTCGGCATCGCGCCCGACTACCGCACCAAGGGCCGCAACGACACCTCACCGCTCGCCGCGGTGGCCGACTGCCGCGCCGCCCTGCACTGGGTGCAGGAACACGCCGCCGATCTCGGCCTCGATCCCGCGCGCATCGCCGTGGGCGGAAACTCCGCCGGTGGTCACGTCGCGCTCTGGACCGCCATCACCCACGCGCCGCCCGGCTCCGACCCGGCGGAATCACCCCGCCTCAAGCCCGCCGTGCTCATCCTCTACAGCACCGTGTCCGACACCTCCCTCGAAACCGGCTATACGCCCCAGCGTTTCGGCGAGCACACCACCGCGCTTTCGCCCATCCATCAGCTTGACGCGAAAATGCCGCCCGTCCTGGCGTTCCATGGTGACGCCGACGCCCTCGTGCCGCTGCGCATGGCCGTCGCGTTGCGCGACAAGCTCGTCGCCACCGGCAACAGCAGCGACCTGCACATCGTCCCCGGTGGCGGCCACAATTTCGGCAACGACGTCCCCGAGTGGAAGGAGAAGTCCCGCCTGCTGGTCATCGAATTCCTGAAAGCGCAGGGACTGATGGCGCCAGATTCAAAACCCTGAACCATGGGCGGAACCCGACCTTCGGGCGGGGCTTCTACGCATCTGATTTTAGCCACGAAAAGTCACAAAAATCACTCGTCCTGCTGCCGAAGAATTGCCGCGCGCCTATAGGCGCCTTGAGAGGTTCATTCGCCGTCGGATTCTTGTGACATTTTGTGGCCAATCCTCCCGTCTCACCACCACCCGCGCTGCGTCGCCGCCGTGAGGGCGTCGTCCACTGGCGCCAACTCGGGATGCCACAACCGCTCCCACTCGAGGCTGACCGGGCCGGCATACTCCCGGCTGATCACCTCGCGCAACGGCTGCATCGGAAATTCGCCATCGCCCGGCAGGCGGTAGCTGAAGGGATGCTTCCCACCTGGGATGCTGACGCTGTCCTTCACGTGCATGTGCACGACATGCGGCCGGATCGTGCGCCACGTCACGAGCGGGTCCTCGCCGCCCTTCTTCCAAGTGTGGTGCGTGTCCCACAGGATGCCTGTGCCCGGGGCGAGCGACAAAAACTGGTTGATGGACGACGCCGTGAACAGCGCGTCGTGCGTCTCGATCATGAGGTCGGCCTGCCAATTATTCTTTGCCCGCAATGCGCGCCACCACGCGATGGTGTCGGCCATCTGCCGGTGCGTTGCGAGGTCGGCCAGGTGGCCGCCATCAAACGCGCGCAACTTCAGCACGCCCAGCGCCTCGGCCCACGGCAGGAATTTCAAGAACTCCTCGCGGTCCTTCTCCGCGCTGCCGGCCAGCTTGAGCGAGGTGTCGAGCGAGATGATCTTCACCGGTTGCGTCCGCATCTTTTCCGCCAGCACCGCTGGCGTGCCATAGCTCGCCGTGAAGTGAGCCGGCAGATCAATCGTGCCCGACAGGCACCGGAGCTCCACCCCCGGCAGGCCGTGCTTGGCCGCCAAAGCGAGCGTCTGCTCCAGGTTCAATTCGGGGCAGCCAAGCGAGGAAAAGGTGCGCGTGTAGGCCATGAGAATACCCGGCCACGAAAAGCACAAATACCGACAAAAGCGACCCCTGCTTTCCGGCGTTTTCTCCACCCCCCGCCCGAAATGTGTAATATAATACGTTACACATTTTCTGATGCATCCGGCCCGGGATCGCAGCGGCTAGTTAATCCGGGTTGAATTTGCCCAGCCGCGCGGCCACCTTCCCGCCATGCGACTACGGGTCATCTCCACCGGCGGCACGATCGACAAGGTCTACTTCGACGCCGCCAGCAGCTATGAGGTCGGTGAGCCGCAGGTCGGGCCCGTCTTCCGCGAGTCCAATGTCACCTTCGAGTTCGTCGTCGAGTCCGTCCTGCAGAAGGACAGCCTCGCGATGACCGACCACGACCGCGCCCTTATCCGCGCGCGCGTCGAGGCCTCGCCGGAGAATCACATCCTCATCACGCACGGCACCGACACCATGACGGCCACGGCGGCCAAGCTTGAGGGCCTCAAGGACAAGGTGATCGTCTTCACCGGCTCGATGCAACCGGCGCGCTTTCGCAACAGCGACGCCGTCTTCAACCTCGGCTGCGCCGTCGGCGCGGTGCAATCCCTGCCGCCTGGCGTCTACATCGCGATGAACGGCGTGGTGTCGCCCGCGAGCAAGGTGAAGAAGAACCGCGCGCAAAGCCGCTTCGAGCCGAAGGGCTGAAATCAGATCTCACCGGAGATAACTGAAGGGGCAGAGCCATCCATTCGATGCCTTCACTTCGTTGTCGCCACTTCCTCCTGTGAAGAAATTCGTCTTGCTGCTGCTTGGGTTGGCGGGGGGAATTCTTGCCGCCCCGGCCCTGCCCGCCGTCGGCACGACTGCTGCGACCGACGCGGGCACCGTGGCGCCGAAGCCGCTCTTCCGCGACCCGGTCTACGACGGGGCGGCCGACCCGATTGTCGTCTGGAACAAAGCGGCCGGCCGTTGGTGGATGTTCTACACCAACCGTCGCGCCAACGTCCCCGGCCTCTCCGGCGTCGCGTGGGTGCACGGCGCGCCCATCGGCATCGCGGAGTCCGTCGACGGCGCTACTTGGCAATATGTTGGCCAGGCCGGGATCAGCGTGCCGCCCGAGGTCGGCGGCACCGAGCCGACCTTCTGGGCGCCGGAGATTGTCACCGACGACGCCGGCCTGCACCACCTGTTCCTGACGATTGTGCCAGGCGTCTTCGAGGACTGGCAGCACCCGCGCACCATCACGCATCTGACGAGCACCGACCTACGCCAGTGGACCTACGTGTCCGCGCTGAAGCTCGCCTCCGATCGCGTCATCGACCCCGTCGTGCACCGCCTGCCCGACAGCTCGTGGCGGATGTGGTATAACAACGAGCGCGACGGCAAATCCATCTGGTTTGCCGACAGCCCCGACCTCGCCACGTGGACCGACCGCGGCCGCTGCGCCGGCGTCGGCGGCCGCTGCGAGGGGCCGTTCGTTTTCGATTGGAGAGGCCGGACGTGGATGATCGTCGACACTTGGAAGGGCCTCGGGGTCTACCAATCCAGCGACCAGCTCAACTGGACCGGCCAGCCCGGCCTGCTGCTCGACGTGCCCGGCAAAGGCGAGGACGACGGCGTCAATGGCGGCCATCCCGGCGTCGTGGTGAACGGCGACCGCGCCTTCCTCTTCTACTTCACGCATCCCGGCCGCGCCGGCACCATCAAGCCCGAGGATAAAGCGTCGGTAAATCTTCGCCGCAGCTCAATCCAGGTCGTCGAGCTGGTTGAGCAGGACGGCGTGCTCCGCTGCGACCGGGATATGCCGACGCACATCCGGCTGGTCCAGCCCGCGGCCCGTTGAAGGACCCGGCCCAAGCCGCACAATCTGCTGGCCTCGGGGCGAACGTTGGCCAAATACAGTGCCCCACCCACATGAATCTCGACACCGCCCGCACCACTGTCATCGCCGCCCTCGGGCGCATGGACTCGCTCTACAACAAGCCGGTCTTCGACGAGTGGGTGCTGTTCAAGCTGGCCAAGGAACAGGGCGTCATCCTCGCCTACTCCGGTCCGCGCACCGACAGCTACCAGAAGAAGTTCCGGGACGACATCGTGCCGCTGCGCGCCGAGATCGCGCAACGCAAGCTGGCCGTGGGTGATTTCGCTTTTGTGGACAACGCGGAGGGCACCGGCTTCGACGCCTGCATCCGGCTGGGTCCGGCCGCCTACCTTTTCTGCAACAACATCGCTAAATCCATGGCCGACCTCCGCAAGGATCCGCTGTGGCGCGAGGCGCAGAAGCCGTTCGCGCAGGTGAGCGAGCTTTTCCGGCAGGACCCGCTGGAGTGAGATTTGACGACCACTGATTGATTTCGCCAAAGGGTGAAATCTTGCCCGTCCGTTCCGCCTAATCGGCTCCGCAATTTGTTTCGGGGGACTGCTAATCGCAGTCTTTTCCAACCAGCCGGCGATCAGCCGGCTCCCGGAGTCCCTTGGCGGCGACGATTAGTCGCCGCACACTGCCAAGGATTCATCAGCGATGAATCCATTAGTGGTCAAAATCCTCAGGCGAGAAGGCCGGCGTAGACGAACCAGCCGTAGGCCAGCGTGAGCATGGCGCCAGCCCAGCGCGGCAGGCCGCCGGTCACCAGCAGCAGGATCCCGTGCACGGCGACCGCGCCGAGCAGGATGATCAGGCCGGTCTGGAAAAATTCCGTCACGGGCAGCGGCTTCACCAGCGCGAACAGCCCGAGGCAGAGCGGAATGCAGATGTGGCCGTCGCCGACCTGCGAGGTGTAGACGATATCCGCACGGCGCTTCCAGCCCCAGTAGAGCGCGAGCACGGCGTTGGGCAGCACCATCAGCCAGCCGGTCAGCCAGCCGAGGTTGGCGCCGCTGACGAAGCCGCCCTTCTGCGCGCTCAGCCACGTGACGAGCCAGTCGATGCTCTCATACATGAAGTAGGCGCAGGCGAGCACCACGAGCGCGTCGAGGTAGAACATGACGCCAAACGAAACGCGCGAGCGGATGTTGTGCTTGAGCACGTCGAACACCTGGAAGCATTGCCAGAAGAGGAAGAGCCCGATGAGCACCAGGCCGTCGGACCGGTCGAGCTTCCCGTCGCGTCCGAGCACCCACACCGCGCCGGTGAAGAACAGCACGGCCACGAGCGTGAGCAGCAGCGAGAGACGGTTGAGCTGGCCCTCGGTGCCGCCGGCACCTTTGGCCGGCTTGGCGGGTTTTTTCGCCTTGGCGCCGCCGGTCCCGGCCTTGCCGGGCATTACCTGCAATCCCCAGAAAATCGCCGGCAGGCCGAGCAGCAGCGTGAGGTTGGTGACGTTGTTGACGAGGCAGTTGGTCAACACCTCCTTCGGCGCTCCGGCGCGCGCGACCATGATGGCCACGAAGATGAGGTTACCGAGGCCCGAGCAATACGGCATGATGAGCGTGCCGAGCGCCGTGCCCTCGAGCCCATGGTCCAGCATCGCCTCCAACCGCCAGAGCATGAGCAGCGACACACCGAGGAAGACCGCGAGGTAAGTCAGCGGATCGTTCAGGCTGAGTGAATCGAACAGGTCGGGCAGCACGCCTTTGATTGGCGGGAATCAGGGCGCGTGTAAACAGCGGCGTAGGTGGAGCGCGGCGGCCCGGGGAGCAGTCCTCACTGCAGCCGCACGGGCAGGCGCTGCAGGCGGCTGTAGGCCTCGCCGAGGATGGTGCTGGTCTTCGGCTCGGGAGCGCCTTCGCCGGTCTTGAGCGTGTAGGCCGCGGCAAAGTTGCCGAGCACGGCGCAATAGTCGTTGTTCACCATGAGGCCAATCAGGTCGCCGGTCTTGCTCAAGACGAGGTCGCCGCGCTTCGGGGCGATCTCGCCGAAGAGCCGCGTGACGATCCGGTTGTCGAGCTTCACGTAGTTCGCGTTCGACTGGTCGATGCGAAACGGCGTCTCGCCGTAGCGGCCGTCGTCGGCGCGCACGAGCACGGCGTCGGGGAACTTGAAGGGCTCCTTCGCCAGCTGGTAGATCTTGGCGCCCATCAGCGCGGCGAGCGAGGCGTCGATCGGGGCGACGACGATGCGCGGGTCGAGCTGGAGGAACTGCAGCTCGGTGAGCGGCGCGTTGAAGGTGCCGCGCACGAGCCGGCCCGTGACCTGGTCGTAGTCGGTCGGCACCTCGCTGAGCGCGAACGGCGTGTCGCTCATGTGCATGAGCGCGTAGACGCGGTCACCGTCGCTCACCAGGATGGTCTGCGCGTCCTTGTCCTTGACCGTGGGGCTGAACAGGCCGGGGCGGCGGGCGGTGAGCTTGGTCTGCACGCGGTTGGCGAGGAACTCGGTGAAGATGAGGTTGGGGTTGATCGGGCGGTTGTCGCGGATCTCCCGGCTGAGCTCGCCGGATTTCTGCGCGAGCTGGCCGACGCCCTGCGTGAGCTGGGTCGTCTGTTCCTGCACCTTGACGCGCTCGAGGCGCTCGACCTCGACCTGCTGCTTGGCCTCGGTGAGGTTCTGGGCGATGAGCTGCTTTTCCTGCTCGGCGACGCGCACGGCGACGTTGAGGTTCTCGATGCGCTGGCGCGCCTCGGTGTTCATGCGCTCCATGCGGGCGAGCTCGGCCTTCTGGCGCTCGGCCTCGGCCTTCCGCTCCTCGAGCTCGCGCTGCATCTTGGCGAGCTGCTCCTTGGACATGAAGGCCTCCTGCGCGGAGGCGGTGTAGCGCGACTCCAGCTCCTTGGCGCTGGACTGCGTGGCGGCGAGGGCGTTCTCGACCTGCGCCTTCTGGGTGGCGAGCGCGGCGACATTCTTCTCGCGCTCGGCGAGCGAGCCCTGGGTGGAGGCCAGCTGGGCGGCGAGCTGCGCGCGCGAGGCCTTCTCGTCCTCGAGGGAGATCTTCATGAGCTCGACCATGTCGGCGTTGACCGCGGGCGCGTTGGCGGCGGAGCGCGGCGCGGCGGTCTCGAGCTGGGTGTGCGTCGGCTCGGCCTTCTCCCAGCGCGTGAGCGCGAGCAGGTTGAGCAACATGAAGTCGCACATGATCAATAGGAGCGTCTTGTTCATGACGGCGGGGTCAGGCGGTGCCGGTGGCCTGCTGGACCTCGATGATGAGCTGGCGCTTGTAGGGGCGGACGTGGCGGATCTTCACCAGGGCGACGCAGACGATGCCGAAGAGGTTGGACGAGTAGGCCGCGAGCAGGTTGGCGTCGATGAAGTGGAGCACCTGGAGCACGAGGGCGGTGGCGGTGCCGGCGATGCCGATGTAGAGGCCGCCGTCAAAGAGGTTCTCCTCGTTCTCCATGAGGCGGAGCCGGACGGCCGCCGGCATGGACGAGCGGGCGATCTCGGAGATCTTCAGGAGGCAGACGACATACATGCCGACCTGAATGGCGGCGAAGATGGTGATCGTGAGGATGGTGGTGATGTCCATGTTGTTGGTGGTGGTTGAAGCGGTGGCGGCCGGCGCCGCGAGGGCGCCGATGACGGGAATGGTGAGCTTGATCTTGTAGTCGGACGTCGGGGCGGCGTTGAGCAGGAACGGCTCAGAGAAGACAAAGAAGATGAACGTGAGGATGGCGGCGATGAGCCCGCTGCCCATGCGCGGGAACGCGCCGCGCAGCGTCGACTCGACCGAGCGGAAGAGCCGCAGGTCCAGCGAGCGCAGCAGGAGGAAGATGCCACCGAGGAACGCCGCATACTTGAAGAGCAAGGCCAGCTCGGGATGCCGCAGGGCGAACGACGCGCCGACCTCGAACTCCGGCCCGGCGCCCCGGGTGACCGGCACCTGTCGCAGGACGAGCTGCTCGACCGCCCCCGCGCCGTAGGAGAGCGCCAGCTTGAGGCTGTCCGCGCCCGGCCGGCCGAAGGCGATGAGGTAGTGCGCCACGCTGTCGGCGGACTTCGTCATCAGCGCCGAGGTGTAGATGACCGGCAGGTGCTCGGGCGCCACGCGTGTGAGGTGCGCGAACTGCCCGACCGTGCCGAGGCTGCCGGCCGTGCGCAGCAGCTCGGAGAGCTGGATCCAGTTGAGGCGCTGCCCGAGCGTGAGGATATCGAGGTAAAAGTCCTCCAGTTCGCCCATCTGCCCCGATTGCACGGCATTCTCGGCCAGCAGGCGCACATCGCGCTGCAGCGAGGCCGACAGGTGCTCGGTCTGCCACAGGTAGGCCGTGAGCAGGATGACCGCCTCGAGCGGCTGGCCGCCGGGCCGGTTCGCCGGCACGAAGCGCTGCGTGGTGGCCAGCTCGCCCGTCTTGAGCAGGGTCTGGACGGCGGGCAGGCGGGAGACCGCGAGGTAGCGGCGGAGGTTGTCGCGCGCCTGCTGGGTGACCATGAACCGAAGCACCGGCTGGGAGTCGGCGGACGAGGCGGCGGTGCGGCCCACCAGCAACGGCTCGAGGGCGACGTCCCAGCCGCCCCACGGCATCATGTCGCGGTGCTTGGCGGCGAAGGATTCGAAGATCACGCTGAGGGCGCTGGCGCCGGTATCGCCGGTCTGGCGCGCGGCCTCGAGCACGAGGGCGGCGGGGCCGGGCTTGTCGAGATCGAGCAGGTTGCGCCCGAAGCCCGCCACGGTGGGCGTGTCGCGGCCGGCCTCGCGCAGCAGCGCGGGGTTGAGGGACTTGACGTTGACCGGCAGCAGCCACGCCACCGCCAGCAGGCCAAGCCCGAGCAGCAACCAGGCCTGCCAGAGGCCGGAGCGGGCGCCGGGGACGTCGGCGGAAGCGGACATGGGTGATGGCATAACAGTTTGGTCGGCGGAAACAAATGTATTTGCCGCCGCGTTGCGCGGGCAAATAGCCTGCACACCCAACCAGACCGATGCCCCAGAAGATTGTTCACTTTAACGACCCGATTCTGCGCAAAAAAGGCGCGCCCGTCACGGCGTTCAACGCCGCGCTGAAAAAGCTCGCTGCGGAAATGATCGCGACCATGCACGAGGCCGAGGGCATCGGGCTGGCCGCGCAGCAGATCGGCCACGCCCTTCAGCTGTGCGTGATCGACCTGCGGCCGTCGGAGGCCAAGTTCGACTGGGTCTACGACGGCGCCCACCTGCCGCTGGACCTCTTCATGCCCCTGACCCTCGTGAACCCCGAGATGGCCATCGTGCCGGAGCCCGAGACGGTCTACGAGGAGGGCTGCCTGTCGTTCCCGCAGATCCGGGGCGACGTTGTGCGGCCGGATGTCATCACCGTGAAATTCAAGGACGTCACCGGCCACGCGCACGTCCTCCAATGCGACGGCCTGCTCTCGCGCTGCGTGCAGCACGAGGTCGACCACCTCAACGGCGTCCTGTTCATTGACCACATGGAAAAGGACGTGCTGGCCCTGATCGAGCCGGAGCTGAAGGCGCTCAAGAAACAGACCCGCGAGGCGGCCAAGAAAACCTGACATGCCCGCCGACCCGAAGTCCCCGGCCCGCTCCATCGCCACCCGCACGGGCGATGACGGCACCACTGCCCTGCTCTACGGCCAGCGCGTGCCGAAGAATCATCCGCAGGTCGAGGCCGTCGGCGCGCTCGACGAGCTGAACGCCGCGCTCGGCTTCGCCAAGGCCACGCGCCCGGCCGGCGCCGACGCCGCCGAGCTCGAGCGCATCCAGCACGAGCTCGTCGCCCTGATGGGCGAGGTCGGCTGCGCCGAGGCCGACGCGACGCGCTATGCAGATTCCAAGTTTGCCAAGCTCGGCGATCCCGCCCTCGCCCGCATCGACACCGCCGTGGCGGCCGTGGAGGCGCGCCAGCCGAAGTTCGACGGCTGGGCCACGCCCGGCGCCAACCTGCACGCCGCCGCGCTCGATCTCGCCCGCACCGCGGCCCGCCGGGCCGAGCGGCAGCTGGTCGGGCTCAAGGCCCACGGCAAGACGATCCGCCCGCTGCTCTTGCAATACGTCAACCGCGTCTCCGACCTGCTGTGGCTGATGGCGCGGGAAGCGGAGAACACTTAGACAGCATTAACAAAATTGACGGAATTGTGCTGAGCGTATCTTAAAAACTTCTGTGCATTCTGTTAATTCTGTCTAAAGCCATAGCCATGCCCGTTGCCCTGCTCCTCATCATCCTCGCCACGCTCTACCGGCTGCTGCCGACCGTGGACCTGGGGCTGTCGAACATCTCGCCCGTCATGGCGATCGCGTTCTGTGGCGCGGTGTATTTCCGCGACAAGCGCCTGTGGGCCGTGCCGTTCATCGCGGTGGCGCTGTCGGATTTCTACATCAACTGGTTTTACGCGAAGGAATACGGCTACACCTGGCCCGCCAGTGGCACCATCGCGCGCACCGCGTGCTTCGGCGTGGCGCTCCTGATCGGCGCGTGGGTGGCGAAGCGCAAGTCCTGGCTCAACCTGCTCAGCGGCGGCCTGCTCGGCGCGATCATCTTCTATCTCGTGACCAACACGCAGTCGTGGGCCAGCGATCCGTTCTACGCCAAGACGCTCGCCGGCTGGTGGCAGGCCCTGACGGTCGGGCACCCGGAGTATCCGCCGACGATCTTCTTTTTCCGCAACACGCTCTTCGGCGACCTGATGTTCACCGGGCTGTTCGCCGGCCTCATGGAGTGGATCGCCCACCGCAAGGGCGAGCCCAGTCTGCTCGACGGCGCGGAGGATGAAGAGCCCGAGGAAAAGCCGGCCGAGGTCAAGGTCGAGGAGTGAGGCGGATTTCTTTGGAGGGCCCAGCTCCCGCTGGGCCGCGGCTCAGCAGGAGCTGAGCCCTCCAGCCGCGGGGATCAGCGATTCCACCCTACTTCGACTTCATCACCCACACGCCTTCCCATTTGCCCTCGGGCGGGTGCGCCTTGAGGTATTCGCAGCGCTCGATGTAGGTCGTGCTGAGCTTGTCGCCCGGGTGCAGCGCGAGCGCCTCGTGGAACTGCTTGATCGCGCGGTCGAACTCGCCCTTGCGGTAGTAGCCGAGGCCGCCGCGGAACTGGTTGATGACCTCCGGCATGTTCGGGAAGGTCTCCTCGGTGTGGAAATCCAGCACCTCGTAGACGCCGATGGGCTCGGTCTTGCCCTTCACGATGACCTTGTCGATCTCGCGCATGCGGTAGGTGCCCTTCAATTTCCGGTAGGTGAACTCGGAGCAGAGGATCTGCGCGGAGTATTCCTTGCACGCGCTCTCGAGCCGCGAGGCGAGGTTCACGCCGTCGCCGATGACCGTGTAATCCATGCGCTTTGGCGAGCCGATGTTGCCGGAGACGACGGTGTCAGTGTTGAGGCCGACGCCCATGAGCACGGGCTTCTGGCCGCGGGCCTGGCGGCGCTGGTTGAGGGCGCGCAGCTCGGTGATCATCTTGATCGCGGCGCGCATCCCGCGGTCCGGATCGTCGCCGTGCGCCACCGGGATGCCGAACTCGGCCATGATCGCGTCGCCGATGAACTTGTCGAGCATGCCGCCCTCGTCGGTGATGCACTGCACCATCAGCGTGAAATACTCGTTGAGCAGCGCGACCGTGCCCTGCGCGCCGAGCTCCTCGGTGAGCGTGGTGAACGAGCGGATGTCGGAGAACAACATCGTGGCCTCGACGCTCGCGCCGCCCAGCGCCTCGCCGCCGGCCGCGAGCAGCTGGTCCGCGAGGCCGGGGTCCATGTAGCGCGCCATGGTGGACTTCATGCGTTTTTCCGAGGAGATGTCCTCGAGCATGAACATCGAGCCGAGCCGCTTGCCCTTGAGGCTGATGAGCGGCTGGAGGGTGAAGTTGACGTTCACCTTCTCGCCGCGCACCTCGAGGGTGGCGTCCATCAGCGTGTCGGATTTCGCGCCGGCGGCATCGAGGGCCTTCAGCCGGTCGAGGATCCAGGCGTTGGCGCCGGTGAAGAACTCGGCGACCGGCTGGCCGATCACCTCGCCCTCGCGCGCCTTGAAGATCCGGTAGCCGGCGGCGTTGCAGGTGAGGATGCGCCCGTCCTCGCCGAGCGTGATGACGCCGCTCGACATGCTCTCAAGCACGGACTGGTTGTAGTTCCGCATGTTCTGCACGTCGTCGAAGAGCTTGGCGTTCTCGAGCGCGATGGAGACCTGGGCGGTGAAGGCCTTGAGGCGCGCCTCGTCCTCGGCGGTGAACGGGCCGCCGCGCTTGTTGAGGGCCTGGGTGACGCCGATGCACTTGCCGTTCTTGTTCACGACCGGCACGCAGAGGATGGAGCGGGTGAAATAGCCGGTCCGCTTGTCGAACGCCGGGTTGAAGCGCAGGTCGGCGTAGGCGTGCGGGATGTTGATGGTCTTGGCCGACTGGAAGACGGCGCCGGCGATGCCCGCGGTGTTGGGCAGCTTGATCTGCACGGCGTTGAGGCCCTCGCCCACCTCGGACCAGAGCTCGTTGGTCTTCTCGTTGCTGAGAAAGAGCGTGGAGCGGTCGGCCTTGAGCATGCGCGTGGCCTCGCTCATGACGCGGCGCAGCAGCACCGAGAGGTCGAGCGAGCTGGTGATGTCGGCGACGAGGTCGAGGAATTCCATCTCCTGCTGCCGCGTCTTCTTCATGCCCTCGATGAACTGCGAGCTCTGCAGGGCGACGGAGGCCTGCGTGGCCATCGCCTCGAGCAGGTCGAGGTCCATCGGGTTGAAGCGGCCCTCGCGCTTGTTCAGCGTCTGCACGACGCCGATGATCTCGCCCCGCGCGGTCTTGATCGGCGCGCAGAGGATGGAGTTGGTGATGAAGCCGGTCTTGCGGTCGATGTCGTCGTTGAAGCGCTGGTCCTGGTAGGGATCGTGGATGATCAGACCCTCGCCGGTCGTGAACACATGGCCGGCGATGCCGGTGTTGTTCAGCAGGCGGATCTCGCGGTTGAAGGTCCCTTGCGCGGTGCGGGAAAAAAGCTCGCCCGTGACCGCGTCGTTCAGGAACAGGGTGCCGCGCTCGGCGTTGGTCTCGTTGGCGATCACCTCGACGAGGGTGGCGAGCAGGTCGTCGAGGCTGTCGATCATGGCCACGCGCTGCGAAAGCTTGATGAGCATCTCGGTGCGCCGCAGGCGGGCGCGGAGTTCGGCGATGTTCTCGCGCGGCGCGGCGGCGGCGGCCGGCCTCCCGGGGGGCTTGGAGGCGGATTTCGCCGCGACTTTGGCTCTGGTCTTACCGGCCATGGAATTTCTCCAGTTGTTCGCGCAGGCCGGCGACGGTGCCGCGGAGCTGGCGCAGCTCGTCCTGCTGGGCGCGCGACTGTTTTTCGAGCTGGTCGGCGTTTTCCTGGCGAAGCCGCTCGAGTTCGTCGCGCAGCAGCTGGATGGTGCCGTGCAACTGGCGGGCCTCGTCATGGCCGGCGGCGACGGCGGCCTGCACGGCCTCCGCCTTGGTGATCCCGAGCGCCTGCAGCTCGTCGCGGAGGGAGGCCGCGGTGGTGCGCAGCTGGCGGGCCTCGTCCTGCGCGGTGGTCACGGCGGCCTGCACGGCCTCGTCGCGCGAGGCCTGCACGCGCTCCAGCTCGGTGCGGAGCGCCTGGATGGTGTCGCGCAGCTGCCGGAGCTCGCGCTGCGCGAGGAGCAACGCGGGGTTTTCGTCGGCTTCGAGGCCTTGGAGCGGGTTCAAGAGCGCCTTATCCACAGACGGTCAGCTTCCGCGGCAGCGCGCGCGCGGGCAAGCCGAGAATGCGGCCGGTGGAGCGGCCTGACCTCAGGACGCTTTTCGAAAAACGCGCTGGGGTCAGCGCGTTCCACCCTTACAGCAGGTCGGCCGCGAGCTCGGCGAGCTTGGAGCGCTCGCCCTTCGACAGCTTCACGTGCGCGGCGAGCGTGTGGCCCTTCATCCGGTTGTGGCAGTAGACGAGGCCGTTGCTGCGCGAGTCGACGTAGGGGTTGTCGATCTGCGCCGGGTCGCCGATGAGCACGAGCTTGGAGCTCTCGGAAATGCGGGTGATGACGGTCTTGACCTCGTGCGGCGTGAGCTGCTGGGCCTCGTCGAGGATGAAGAAGCGGCGCGCGATCGAGCGGCCGCGGATGAAGCAGAGCGCCTCGATCTCGACGACACCGTTCTTGATGAGCCGCTCGTAGGGCTTGATGGGCGGGATCCCGTTGCCGTTGCCGCCGTGGCTGTGCTGCGGCGCGGTCATGGACTGGAGCACGTCGTCGTGTTTCTTCTTTTTCTTGCCGGTCTTCTTGCTGAGGAACTGCGGCTCCTTCTGCGGCTTCGATGGCATGAGCACCTCGAGCGCGTCGTGGTAGGGCTGCAGCCAGGGCTTCATCTTTTCCTCGAGCGTGCCGGGCAGGAAGCCGATGTCCTTGCCCAGCGCGATGACCGGGCGGGAGATCGAGAGGCCGTCGTAGCGGGAGTTCTCGTCGGTCGTCTGGAAGAGCGCGCAGGCGGTGGAGAGGAGCGTCTTGCCGGTGCCGGCCTTGCCGAAGCACGTGACGAGCGCGATGCTGTCGTCCATCAGGGCGTCGACGAAGAACTGCTGCTCGAGGTTGCGCGGCCGGATCGGGATGCCGCCGGGGGCCTTGACGAAATCGGGAATGTGCAGGCGGCGGACGACACCCTTGCCATAGTAACGGCCGGGCATCGTCTTGCCCTCGGGGGTCATGAGCAGGCAGTATTCATTGAGGTAAAGCTTCGCGGCCACGTCCTCGGCCAGCTCGAGTTCACCCTCGGAGCAGAAGCGCTGCATCTCATAGACATCGAGCGCGATTGTCTGGTAGTCGCCCTCGTCGGTGTCGGCCTCGGGCACCTTGTCGTTGAGGTAGTCCTGCGCCTCGAGGCCGACGGCGCGGGCCTTGAGCTGCACGTTGACGTCCTTGGTGACGAGGATGGTCGGCGGCGGATTGGTCTCCTGCACGAAGAGGGCGCTCGCGATGATGCGGTTGTCCTTCTTGGTGAAGTCGGACAGCACGGCGCGCAGGCGCTGCATGGCCGGCGACGACCAGTTGTTCTCCACCAGGTAGCGGTTGATGATGACGGAGAGCGTGCCCCCGCTGGGCAGCTTGACGCCCTCGTGCATCGAGCGCGAGTCCGGCAGCAGCTCCTGCAGGATGCGGTGCACGCGGCGGGCATTGCGGCCGCGCTCCGTGGACTGCTCGCTTTTGATCGCATCGAGCTCCTCAAGAACCTCGACGGGAATCGCCAGGTTGTTGTCCTCGAATTTGTAGATCGACTGGGGGTCGTGCAGCAGAACGTTCGTGTCCAAAACGTAGGTCTTGACCCTAACCTCTACGTAATGCTGCGGTGAATTTTGAACCGAGCTTATGGTGTTTTCCATCGCGTGGATAACTTGTGAATAACGAATGCATCCGCTTGGCCGCTTTGTAAATGCAGTAATTGCAAATTTGTGAAAAATCCCGGTGACGGACCTCGCCTCACCGGTCGGCGCCCGGTGACGGCTTCTTCGGCTTGGGCGGCGGCCCCCAGAGCCGGATGATGTGCTCGGCGAGGTTCAGCAGGCTCACCCGGCGCAGGCCACCGGGACTCAGTTGCCGCAAGCGCGGCACATGCGGGGAGCGCTCGACAAAGTGGTCCCACAACTCGCGCTCCAGATTGCGCGCCGCCTCGCCCGGCGGCAGACTCACGCGCGCGGCTTCCACCACTTTGCCCTGCCAGTGCCGGCGCTCATCGGGCTGGCTTTCCCAATAGTCGAAAAGGGCTTGTTCGTAGCGATTAAGGCTCATGGAAGGGTTGTTTTTGCGGTAGAGGACGGCATTGCTTTTGAACATTCACCTGCTATGGGTGTCTGCGCACACCTTCAACCTCACACACCCTATGTGGCAAAAGCTTAAAGAACAAATCCCCGCGATCATCCTGACGGCCGCCCTCATCATTGGCGCTGCTTTCTGGTTCACCCAGAAGACCGTGGCCGAAATGACGGCCAAGCAAAACGCCGAGATCACGGCCCTGCGCGAGCAGACCAATGCCGAGATGAAGGCCTCCGCCGAGGAGACCCGCCGCCACATCGAGTCGGTCAACCAGCTCCTCAAGGACGCGATTTCCAAGCGCGCCGCGGACGTCTTCATGACCGACGAGGAAGTCGCCAAGCTCAACGAGCAGAAGGTGAATCAACTCGCCGAGGCCATTGCCAAGAAGGTCATGCCCTACGGCGCGAACATCCCGAAGACCCCCGAGGAAGCCGAGAAGCTGCAGAACGAGCAGGTCGACAAGGTTGGCAGCCGCCTCGCCGAGAAGATCTCGCCCATCCTCGCCGAGATGTCCAAGGACCAGCACATGACGCAGGAGTCCATCAACGCCTACAGCCAGCGCATCACCGACCAGATCAGCGGCGTGCTCACCTCCGAGATGTCCCGCAACCAGGAGCTTAACACCCAGTTGCTGACCTCACAGGCCGTCGCGCAGGACGCCATGAAGCTCTCGCATGAGATCACCGCCCTCTACCTGAGCTCCTTCAAGGACCAGGGCCTCATCACCCGCATCCTCTCGCTGCCGGCCAACGTCGTGCGCGACGCGGCCAACATGAGCATCGTCAACAGCTCCGACCGCAAGAAGATGGAGGAGCGCCTCGTGAACGAGATGAACGCCCTCGAGAAGCGCCTTTCGGACGTGCAGGCCGCCACGCCCAAGAAGTAAGCCTAGGTTTCGTTTTTAGCCCAAGGCCGCACCGCAGGGTGCGGCCTTATTATTTGCGGCCTGGGCGGAGAGGGCTTATGCCCCGGCTGCATCGCATGAGTTCGCTGCAGCTCGATCCCGCCACCGCCCGCCGCTTCATGCGCCGGGCACTGCTGCTCGACGCGCCCGTGCCGGACGTCGCCACCGCCCTCGCCCACCACGGTTTCATCCAGATCGATCCGATCAACATCGCCGGGCGCATGCACGACCACATTCTTCGCCACCGCGTGGCCGGTTATGCCGAGGGCGGGTTGATGCGCCATCTGCATGGTGGCCCCGCGCCGCGGCCCGCCGCGCAGCGCACCGCCTTCGAGCACCACATTCCCACGGCCAATATCCTCGTCGCGTTCCCCCTCGACGCCTGGCCGCACCTGCTCGCCGTCATGCGCTCGCGCACGCGCCACCACGGAGCCTGGTCCGGCAAGCTCTCCCCGCGGCAGAAGGAACTCGCCCCGCAACTGCTTGCCGAGATCACCGCACGCGGCCCGCTTAGCTCGGAAGACTTCGCGGACACCGGCCGCTCGCGCCACGTCTGGGGCGCGGCGACCCAGGCCAAGGCGGCGTTGCAAAAGCTCTTCTTCCACGGCCGCCTGCTCATCGCCCGCCGGGGCGCCGCCAACCGGCGCTACTATGACCTGCCCGAACGCGTCCTCCCCGCCGCCGTGCTCAATGCGCCCGAACCAACGGCCGCCGCGACCGCCCGCTGGGAAATCCTTCTGAAGTTCCGCCAGCGCCGGCTCGTCCGGCTCAAGCGCGGCGAGTTGCCGCACGTCGCCGATATCGTCCAGCGCGTCGACGTGGAGGGTTGCCCGCCACTCTACTGCCTGGAATCCGACCTGCCGATGCTGTCAGAAATCCAAAATCGAGAATCCAAAATCGAGAATGGGACGCCGCTCCTCCTCGCGCCCCTCGATCCCCTGATCTACGACCGCCGCGTCACGTCCGCGCTCTGGAAATTCGACTACACCTGGGAGGTCTACACCCCGCCGCACAAGCGCCGGCGCGGCTACTACGCCCTGCCTGTCCTCGCCGGCACGGAGATCGTCGGCCACATCGACCCCAAGGCCGATCGTCCCGCGCGCAAGCTCCGCATCATGGCGCGCACGGTGAAACGCGGCCACAAGGTCGCGCCCGCGCTGGACCAGCTGGCCCGCTGGCTGGGCCTGCGCCGCTGATTTTCGTCGGCCGAAAATCCCGCCTGATTTCAGGCCAATTTTCCCGCGCTGGAAGCTTGCCGGCCGCGAAGGTGCCCACGCACACTGGCCGCTCGTGGACGACCTTCTCCTCACTTTAAAGACCACCTTCGGCTACAACGCCTTCCGCCCGCTCCAGCGCGAGATCATCGAGGCCACCCTCGCGGACCGCGACGTCTTCGCCCTGCTGCCCACCGGCGGCGGCAAGTCGCTCTGCTTCCAACTCCCCGCCCTGCAGCGCCCCGGCCTGACCGTCGTCGTCTCGCCGCTAATCGCGCTGATGAAGGACCAGGTGGACCAACTCCAGGCCGCCGGCGTCGCCGCCACTTACCTGAACTCTTCCCTCGACGCCGACGAATCGCGCTCGCGCCTCGCCGGCCTGCACCGCGGCGAGTGGCGCCTGCTCTACGTTGCGCCCGAGCGCCTCATGCTCGACAACTGGCAGGAGAACCTGAAGGCGTGGAACGTCACCGCCCTCGCCATCGACGAGGCCCATTGCGTCTCCGAATGGGGCCACGACTTCCGCCCCGAATACCGCCAGCTCGCGAAATTGCGTGATCTCCTGCCCGGCGTGCCCGTCATGGCGCTCACCGCCACCGCAACCGACCGCGTGCGCGCCGACATCATCAAGCACCTCAAGCTGCGCGACCCCGCCACCTTCGTCGCCAGCTTCAACCGCCCGAACCTCTCTTACCGCGTCATCCCGAAGGATCAGCCGCTGAAACAGATCGTCGGCTTCGTCCACGCGCGCGAGACCGAGAGCGGCATCATCTACTGCGCCAGCCGCGCCACCACGGAGCGCGTGGCCGAGACCCTCGCGGGCAAGGGCTACGCCGCCCGCCCCTACCACGCCGGCCTCGACGCCGCCGCGCGCTCCCGCAACCAGGAGCTCTTTCTCCGCGACGAAACGCGCATCATCTGCGCGACGATCGCCTTCGGCATGGGCATCAACAAGCCCAACGTCCGCTGGGTCATCCACCACGACCTGCCGAAGAACATCGAGGGCTATTACCAGGAGACCGGCCGCGCCGGGCGCGACGGCCTGCCGGGCGACTGCCTGCTGCTTTTCAGCGCCGGCGACATCGCGAAGCAGACGCACTTTCTCGACGAGATCACCAACGAGCACGAGCAGCAGGTCGCCCGCGCGCAGCTCCGCCAGATCGTGCACTACGCCGAAAGCAGCAGCTGCCGTCGCGCGGAGCTGCTCGCTTACTTCGGGGAGAAATTCCCGCCCGCCAACTGCGGCGCCTGCGATAACTGCCTCGAACCGCGCGAGACCTACGACGGCACGATCGTTGCGCAGAAATTCCTCTCCTGCGTCTACCGCATCCAGCAGCACGGCCGCTTCAGTGTGGGCCTGAACCACCTCGTCGAGGTGCTCACCGGCGCCGACACCGACAAGATCCGCCGCTGGGGCCACGACCGCCTCACCACCTACGGCATCGGCCAGGACATGTCGCGTCCGCAGTGGGCCGCCATCGGCCGCGAGCTGATGCGCCTCGGCCACCTCGCCGTCGCCGAGGGCGAGTTCGCCACGCTGGAACTCACCGACACCGGTCGGCAACTGCTCCGCGCCCGCACGCCGATCACGCTGACGAAACCCATGAACCTGCCGAAGGCGAAGCGCGTCGCCCGCCGTGAGGGCGACATCGCCTGCGACGAGATCCTTTTCGAGCGCCTGCGCGCGCTGCGCAAGCGCCTCGCCGACGAACGCAAGGTGCCGGCCTATGTTGTCTTTGGCGACACCACCCTGCGCCAGATGGCCCGCGAATACCCGACGACCGTCGGCGCGATGGAGGGCATCTCGGGCGTCGGCGATAAGAAGCGCGCCGAGTTCGGCGACATCTTCGCCCGCGCCGTCGCGGAATTCCTCGAGAACAACCCGCGGATCACGTTCAGCGAGTGAATCCGGGGTGGAACCTGACCCCCGGGCCGCTTTTCCCCAGCTCGCGCCACGCAGCCCGCCCGGAGGCCGGGCTCCACCTTCCGGCTCACGGCATCGTCATCAGCGCCGCGTAGGTCTCCATGCTGTCCCAGAGATAGTCCACGCGCATGTTCTCGTTCTCCGCGTGCTGGTTGTTGTCGTAATTCGCCACCGGCACCGTGATGACATTCGCGCCGAGCACCTCCTGGATAACCGCGAGCGGCAGGCTGCCGCCATTCGTGGGGATCTTCATGACCGGCTCGCTGGTCGTCGACTGCACGGCCGCGATGACGGCCTGCGCGACGGGCAGACTGAGCGGGGTGCGCTGGGCGTTGTAACCCGTGTCGACCTCAACCTTGATAAGTTTGACGAACTCCGCGCGCTCCGCGTCGGTCGGTTCGTGGTCGATCACGTGCCAGCCCTGTGCCGTCATGTGCTCCTTGACGCGTTGCACCTGCTTTTGCCAGTCGATGCCGAGCACCACCCGCAGGTCGAGCGTGGCCCGCGCGACCGCCGGGATGATATTGGTGGCCGTCTTGCCGATGTTGGCCGCCGCGATGCCGTTGATGTTGAGCGTCGGCAGCTCGAAGCCCTCGAGCAGCGACCGCCCCGGCACCTCGGGCTCTTTCAGGCCGAGTTCCTGCAGCAGCGCGGCGTCGGTGAAAGACGCCTCCTTGATCGCGATGCGCTCCGACTCGGAGAACTGCACGTAGTCGTCGTAGAAGCCCTTGATGAGCACGCGGCCGTTGTCGTCCTTCATGCTCGAGATCAGCGACACGAGCCGCATGGCGGGGTTGGGCGCGAAGTTGCCCATGTTGCCGCTGTGCAGCGGGCGCTTGGCCCCGTAGGCGGTCAGCTGCATGTTCACGTCGCCGCGGACGCCGAAGATCACGAGCTTGCGGCCCGAGACATGGCGCGCGCCGTCGCAGATGATCCACAGGTCGCTCTGCAGCTTGGCCCGGTGCAGCTCCATGATCTCGCCGAGATGCGTCGAGCCCTTCTCCTCCTCGCCCTCGAACAGGAACTTCACGTTCACCGTCGGCCGGCCGCCGGTCTTCACCAGGGCGTCGTAGCCGTTGAGGATGGCGAACACGCCGTCCTTGTCGTCCGCGCTGGCGCGGCCGTTGATGCGCCACGCAGGGTTGATGGCATCGCCCGGCTTCCACTCGGTGACGATCTTGCCGCCGCGCACGAGCGGGGCGGTGAGAAAGACCGGCTGCCACGGGTCGAGGCCCTCGGCCCAGTCCTTCGGGTTGACCGGCTGCCCGTCGTAATGCGCGTAGAAGACCACCGTGCGCGTCGCGCCCGGCACCTTGACCTCGGCGAAGACCGCAGGATTGGTCGCGGAGGTTTTGCCCTCCAGCAACTCCGCGGCGAGACCGCGCCGCTTCATCATGGCAAGGAGGAACTCGGCGTTGCGCCGGATGTTCGGCTGGTCGGCGTCGACGTTCGGAATGCTGACGAACTCGCGGAACTCCGCGATCAGCTCCTGTTCGTGGGCGACGCGGTGGGCCCGCACCGCGTCCTGCCGGGGGCTGGCCGCGGCCGCCGTGGACAACAAGGCCCACACCGCCGCGCCGAGGGAGAATCGCGTGAACTTCATGGGGAAAAGTGGGTCTACACTTGGCCTGCCTTCCGGTTTAGGCAATGGGTAACTCCTCCATGCCGCATCCCGCTCCCCGTCCCCTGCCCGAGAACAACGGGCTTTTCTTCGTCGGCGAACGCGTCGCCCTGACCGCTTCGATCCCATTGAAGATGGCGGAGCGCATGCTCGGCACGCGCAACCCGCACGGCAAACCCAACGCCGACGTCCTCCGCCAGGTCGTCAGCGCCGCCAACCGGCACCGCCCGAGCGTGCACTGGCAGATCGATTTTCCCCAGCGCATGGGCGAGCGCGAGGCCTCGCTCTACGAGCATCCCTTCCACCACCTGCACCGCGCCGCGCCGCCCACCCGCGACCAGTGGTGGGCCAACCCGCATGCCGACGCGCACCTGCGCGCCGCCCTCGCCCGCCGCGAACGCTACCTCGCCATGCCGATCGGCGCCGACCCGCCCGAGTTCATCTGGTTCGAGTCCGCCATCATTCCCGACGACACGCTCATCGCCGTGGCGCGCGACGATGACTTCACCCACGGCATCCTGCAGGCGCGGCCCTTCGCCCTGTGGTGGCGCCAGTATCACTCGCGCCGCACGCCGACGCTGGCGCTGAATTCGTTTCCCTTCCCCTGGCCGCCCGCCACCGGCCTGAGCGCGCTCACCGCCGCGCAGGAGGAACACCGCCACGCCGTCGCCCGCGCCGCGCGCGGCCCCGACGCGGAGGCGCTCAACGCCGCCGTGGCCGCGGCCTACGGCTGGCCGGCCGATCTGCCGGACGATGAACTGCCACTCCGGCTCGGCGACTTGAACCGCACCCGCGTAGCCTGACCCCATTGCCGGCCGCGAACCCCCGCTGGCCCCAACCCTAAGTATACTATTAGTTGACATCGCATCCTCCCCGTTGATGTCAACTAATAGTATACTAATGGCCGCGGCCCAGGCCAACAAGGTGGAACGCGGGCTTCGGGCGCGGGACCGATGTGCTGCGGGGAGGAGCCCTGATCCCGCCGCCACCGGCGCGGGGCCGGCAAACCCGCCCGGCAATCAATCAGGGCTTCTCGCCGACGAATTTCCACGCCGGCCGGAAATCGCGCGGGAGTTTCTGGCCAAGCACGTGGGCCCGCATCATCTCGATGGGGATGGTGCCGCCCTGCAGGACCGAGTCATGGAACTGCTTCTCGGTCATCCTGCCCCCCTTCACGGCCTCGGCGTAGAGCGCGCGGAGCTGGATGGCGCCCATCATGTAGCCGACCTGGTAGAGCGGCGAATAGTCGCCGTTGAATGAGCGACGCACCTCGCCGGTCGCCGTGTGGCGGTCGTGCCCAACCTTATCGACGAGGAAGTCGATGCATTGCTGCGGCGTCCATTTGCCGAGGTGGAAGTTGAGCGAAAAGATGATGCGGGCGCAGCGGTGCGTGCGCCAGAAAAGCGCGCCCGCCCGGTCGAGCGGCGTCTGCTGGAAGCCAAGGTCCCAGAGGTGGAACTCCCACCACAGCGCCCAGCCTTCGACGAGGAACGGCGTGTAGAAGAGCTGCCGGTGCGGGTTGAAGCGGTCGGCATACCAGCCCTGCATGTGGTGGCCGGGAATCAGCTCGTGAAAGACGGTGGCATGGCAGAGATGCGTGTTGTTCGCCCGGAGGCTGTTCAGTTTGTCCTGGTGGTCCATCCCCTCGGTGGGGAACGAGACGATGATGCGGTCGCCGCCGAGGAAGAACGGGTTCGTTTTCTGCCGCTCAGGTGACATCATGGTCATCGTCCAGTCGTCGATCAGGTGCGGCGGGACGGTGATAAGGTCGCGCTTCGTGATAAAGTCCACCGCCTCGTAGGCTTGCCGAGCGATGAGCGCGGGCTGGTCGCCGGGCGCCACGTAGTCCTGCTTCATTTTTTCGAGCGCCGCCTTCCAGTCGTCCCCCAGGCCGAGGTCGTGCGCGACCTTCTTCCACTCCGCCTCGCACCAAGCGAATTCCTTGTTGGCGATCTCGATCAGCTGCTCCGGGGTATAGGGGATCATCTCGCGCTCGAGGTCGATCGCCAGTCCGTCCGCCCCGATGGGGTCGCCGACGATCGGCTCGTCCTCGCCGGCCTTGGCGCCGACGACTTTCTCGCGGAGAAACTTCGCATAGTCCTCCGTCGCCGCCGTGAGTTTCTTGTAGGGCTCCCGCGCCCACCAGCCGAACTCCGGGTCGTAACCGTCGTAATGCTTGAACCAGTCCTCAAGCTGCTTCCCGGCCGCGTTGAGCTGGTTGATGGCACGGAGCGCGACGATCTTGCTCGGCTTGATGGCGTTCTCCCCGGGTTTCTCGCCGAGGCCGGACTCGAGGGCCTTGCGCGCCGCCTCAAGTTGCACCCGCGCGTCGGCCAGCACGGCCGCGGCGGCCTTCGGGTCGGGCCGCGCGAAGCTCCGGCGCTGCTCCTGCAGGCCGGCGAGTTGCTCAAGGAAAGGCAGCAGCGGCGTCATCTCAACGTTGCGCTTCTGTTGGCGCTCCAGGAGTCCGACCTGGTGTTTCAGTTCCGCGCGCATCAGCTGCCAGTCGATGCGCCCTTCGACGCCGAGCTGCTCGTAGGGCATCGTCTCAAGCTTGGCGCCCCACGCCTGACAGAATTCCTTCAGCCGCCGGAGTTGCAGCTCGGAATTTGGCACGGTGTAGACCGCCAGCAGGCCCGCCCGGTCGCTGGTGAAACGCTCGACCAGTTCGCGCAGTTCGCTCGAGGCGGGTTTGGTCATTGCCGCCAGGTCCGGGACGTAACTAGCGGCGGGGCGCTGCGCCTGCGGGGGCTGGCCGAAGCGGAAATCCTCCGCGCCGAACAGCAGGCCGCCAAGAAACAGGGACAGGATCGCCGGGCCGGTGGTTTGCTTCATGGGGGATGCGCGAGCTTCCCCCGCCCGCCAAAAGCCGCAAGCGCGGAGTGCCGGAGACCGGAGGGGCAGTTGGAGGCGGGGTGAGGGCCGCCCGCCTCCATCCTGAATCCTAGAACTTCCACTCGACGCCCGCGTAGGCACCGCGGCCGGTCTGGGGGTAGCCGTTCACCTCCGCGTATTCCTCATCGAGGAGATTCTCGACGCGCGCCTTCACGGCGAATCGCGGCGTCGCCTGCCACGCGGCGTAAACGCGCACGACCGTGTAGTCCTCGCCCCGGATGGTGGCGAAGGTGGCCGCGTTCACGTCGAGCCGGTTGTCCGCAAACGCCAGCCCGGTGCCCGCGCTGAACCCGCCGCCGCAGTCGCGCCAGAGGTCGAGCGACCCGCTGTGGCGCGGCCGCCGCAACAGCCGCGTGCCAGCGCTCAGGTCGTCGGCCTCGAGACGGGTGTAAGCGAACCGGGCCTTGAGCGCGCCGGGCAGGTCGAGTTTCGCCGCCAGCTCGACGCCGCGCGTGCGGGCCCGCCCGACATTTTTCACCGTGCCGGGAAACACCGCGAAATCGAACGTGATGAGGTTGTCGAAGTCCGTCTGGAACCACGTCGCGCTGAGCGTGCCGCGGTTGGCGGCGAGATAGTAGTCCGCCCCGGCGTCCCACCCCCCGGCCTTCTCGGGCCGGAGGTTCGGGTTGCCGACGTAGAACGCGCTCTGCCCGTAGAGGTCGAGGAAGCTGGGGGCACGGAAACCCGTGCCGTAACTCGCCCGAAACTTCAGACGCGAGTCGTGCGTCAACCACGCCGCGGTCGCGCGGCCCGTCGTCGCGCGGCCGAAGGTGTCGAAGTCGTCGCGGCGCAGCCCGGCCGTCAGGTAGAGCCGCTCGACGGGCGTCCACTCGTCCTGCAGGAAGAACGCGAGCAGCTGCTGCCGCTGGTTGATGTTCCCAAAGCCGGTGTTGCGCGTGGTGTTCAGCTCGCCGGTGAAGCCGCCGGTCAGCCGGTGCTGCGCGCTGGGGGTGTAGGTGCTCTGCCAGTCGAGCACGGCGCGGCGGTTCTTGACGAGGGTCACCTGGTGGCCGAACGGACCGGGGTTGTCCGAGACGAAGCGCCGGTCCTGCCCGCCGAGCACGACATGGCTCGTCAGGTCGGGCGCGTGCGTGAGGTCGGCGAAGATCGTCGCGAGCTGGTTGCTCTCGCGGTCCTCGTTGTCGGGATCGTTGGTGTAACGGTCGCCGGGGTCGCCGAACTTCGCGAGGAACCCGCGCCACGTCGCGCCGACTGCCACGCCGTCTGAAAGCTTCCGATCGTAGCGCAGCGCATACGTGGCGCTGTCGAACGAGTTGTTCGGGCGCGCATTGTCGGTGTGGCCACCGGCCGCGGAGAAGGTCCACGCGCTCCCCTGGTCGCCGGCCTGCGCATTGAGCGCGCCCTGCACCGTGCCGAAGGAGCCAGCCTCGGCCGCGACGGAGCCGTGCGCCGCGCCGCTGCCGCGGGTGCCGCGGAGCGACACCACGCCGCCGACCGCCTCGCCACCGTAGAGCGTGCTCTGCGGGCCGTGCGCGACCTCGAGGCTGTCGCAGGCGCCCACGCAGGTGCCGCCGAGCGCGAACGAGTAGTCGGTGTTCGGATCATTGAAGCGCAGGCCGTCCACGAGGAAGAGCGTCTGGTTCGAGTTGCTGCCGCGCAAAAACAGCGACGTGACCGCCCCGCTCGCGCCGCTGGCGGAGGCGGGCGCCCCGGGCACGCTGCGCAGCGCGCCGAGCAGCGACGTGAGCTGCATGCGCGCGAGCTCCGCTCCACTGATGGTGTCGATCGCGGTGCCCGCCGTGGTGACCGCGATGGGCGTCCGCGTCGCGGTGACGACGTAGGTCGAGAGCTTTTCGGTATCCGGGCCGGTCTGCGCAAGCGCCGCGGCGGCCGGCACGAGGCCGGCGATGAACAGGAGGCGTCGGAGCGACGCCGGGATGGTGGCTTTCATGATCTGCTTTCCTTGCGGCAAGAGCAGACCGGCGATGTAGCCGGGGTCGGTGACCCCGGAGGACCGGCCTCAGCGAGGCCGGCTACAATAACGCACGTTCCACCCTCACTCTTCAATGGGCGTTGAAGGTTTGTCGCCGGGACGCGCATTGCACGCCGGCGCGGTGAGATGCTGAAGGCAGATGTTCGGACTCCGCATGTGGGCGCGCAGCGCGCAAGTTCCAAGGAGCAAGTATCAAGGATCAAGAGTCTACCGGCGGCTCTGCCGCCGAATCTTGTCACTTGTCACCTGTCACTTGTCACTTACGCGCCGCAGGCGCGTCCTCGCCCCCGCCTTCACCGGCTTTCCGATTGGCCTTGTTCCCGCCCTGACAGCGGAATGGGGGTCTGTGATGCGTTACCGCAGCGCTACTGTGGCCGGATTGCACGGCCTTCCCTGGATCCTCAGAGTTGAATGAAAGAACTTCAGGCCCCGCCACTTGACCCCTTGTGACGGGTTCGACGCAAGCGAAATTCCCAGCCGCTTCCCCTGCCGAAACGGTCGAATGCGTCTTAAGGCCACGCCGGGCTTGCCTTTTCATATCATCGAATCCTGATGCAAGGATACGTCGAAATGTCATATGCCCGCCCCCCGTCCAACCACTGAAGCCGAGACCGCCCTGCGCCGCCTCCTGGCGGAGCGCATCGCCATCATCGACGGCGCCATGGGCACGACGATCCGCACCTACAATCTCACGGAGCGAGAGGTGCGCGGCGAGCGGTTCAAGGACGCCCCGAAGGACCTCCAGAACAACGGTGACATCTACTCCCTCACGCGCCCGGCCGAGATCGGCGACATCCACCGGCGCTTCCTCGAGGCCGGCGCGGACATCATCGAGACCAACACCTTTTCCGCCACCGCCATCGGCCAGAGCGAGTTCTTCATCGAGGACCCGCGCGAGAAAGGCGGCCGCAAGGACCCGGCGTTCTACCAAGGCATCATCGAGAACAAATTCCTGGAAGAACTCGCTTACGACATCAACTTCTCGTCGGCGCGCCAGTGCCGCGAGTGGGCCGACCGCATCGCCAACGCCACCGGCCGGCGCCGTTATGTCGCCGGCGCCGTCGGGCCGCTGACCGTCTCGCTCTCCAACTCGCCCGACGCCGACGACGCCGGCTTCCGCGTCGTCACCTTCGACCGGGTCAAGTGCGACTACCGCCGCCAGGTGCGTGCCCTCATCGCCGGCGGCGTGGACCTGCTGCTGGTCGAGACCATCTTCGACTCCCTCAACGCCAAGGCCGCGCTCGTTGCCATCGAGGAGGTCTTCGCCGAGGACCAGGTCCACCGCCCGCTCATGATCTCGGCGGCGGTCGGCCGCGGCGGCGAGACAATGATCTCCGCACAGACCGTCGGCGCGTTCTGGAACGCCGTCCGCACCCACCAACCGCTCGCCGTCGGCCTCAACTGCGCGCTCGGCCCGGACCTCATGCGGCCGTTCCTGGCCGAGCTGGCGGAGAAATCCGACGCCTTCATCTCCTGCTACCCGAACGCCGGCCTGCCGAATCCGCTCTCGGAAACCGGCTTCGACCTGAAGCCGGCCGACATGGGCCGCTTCCTCGGCGAGTTCGCCACCAGCGGCCTGCTCAACATCGCCGGCGGCTGCTGCGGCAACACGCCCGACCACATCGCCGCGATCGCCAAGGCCCTCGAGCCGAAGCCCACGCGCAAGCTCAACATCCTCAGGCCGGAATTAACTGTAGCCGGGGTCGCTGACCCCGGTCCGGGATCGGCCGAAGCACCGGGGTCACCGACCCCGGCTACACCCCCGCTTCCCCTCCAACTCTCGGGTTCTTTGCCATTCACGCAGCAACCGGGCGTGTATATCATGGTCGGCGAGCGCACCAACGTCGCGGGCTCGCCGAAGTTCGCCAAACTCGTCAAGGCCGGCAACTACGAGGAGGCCGTCTCCGTCGCCCGCCAGCAGGTCGACAACGGCGCCAATGTCATCGATGTCTGCATGGACGACGGCCTGATCGACGGCGTCGCGGCCATGTCGCGCTTCCTGCAGCTCATCGGCAGCGAGCCCGAGATCGCCAAAGTCCCCATCATGGTGGACAGCTCCAAGTGGGAGGTCATCGAGGCCGGCCTGAAATGCCTCCAGGGAAAGGGCATCGTCAACTCTATCTCCCTGAAGGAGGGCGAAGCGAAGTTCCTCGAGCAGGCGCGCACCATCCTCCGCTACGGCGCCGCCGTGGTCGTCATGGCCTTCGACGAGAACGGCCAGGCCGCCTCCTACGCCGAGAAGATCCGCATCTGCACCCGCGCCTACCGCCTGCTCGTCGACACGGTCGGCTTCCCACCCGAGGATATCATCTTCGACCCGAACATCCTCACTGTCGGCACCGGCATCGAGGAGCACAACAACTACGCCGTCGATTTCATCGAGGCCACGCGCTGGATCAAAGCCAACCTGCCCCACGCCAAGGTCAGCGGCGGCGTCTCCAACGTCTCCTTCAGCTTCCGCGGCAACAATCCCGTGCGCGAGGCTATGCACGCGGCGTTCCTCTACCACGCCATCAAGGCCGGCATGGACATGGGCATCGTCAACCCGTCCATGCTCGAGGTCTACGAGGAGGTGGACAAGGAACTGCTCGTCCTCGTCGAGGACGTGCTCCTCAACCGCCGTCCTGATTCCACGGAACGCCTCGTCGACTACGGCGAAAAGCTCAAAGCTGGAGGGCCCGCGCCTGCCGGCCATAGCCTTGGCGACGGCCGGTCCCTGCGGGCCGGTTCCGTGGAGGGCTCAGCTCCAGCTGAGCCGGCTTGGCGCCAGGAATCCATCGAATCCCGTCTCTCCCACGCCTTGGTCAAAGGCATCGACGCCTTCATCGACGCCGACACCGAGGAAGCCCGCCAGAAATACGGCAAGCCGCTCACGATCATCGAAGGCCCGTTGATGGACGGCATGCGCGTCGTCGGCGACCTGTTCGGCGCCGGCAAGATGTTCCTCCCGCAGGTCGTCAAGAGCGCCCGCGTCATGAAGAAGGCCGTCGCCTACCTCCAGCCGTTCATGGAAGCAGAAAAAGCCGAGGTGCTGCGCAAGGCGACCGAAGCGCACAAAGCCGATCCCTCTAGCCCCGCGCCTCAAGCCTCAAGCCTCTCTCAAGGCCGCATCGTCATGGCCACCGTCAAGGGCGACGTGCACGACATCGGCAAGAACATCGTCGGCGTCGTCCTCGCCTGCAACAATTACGAGGTCATCGACCTCGGCGTCATGGTGTCGTGTGAGAAGATCCTCGCCGCCGCCAAGGAAAAGGGCGCCGACCTCATCGGCCTCTCCGGCCTCATCACGCCCTCGCTCGACGAGATGGTGCACAACGCCAAGGAAATGGAGCGCCAGGGCTACAAGATCCCGCTGCTCATCGGCGGCGCCACCACGTCGGCCGCGCACAACGCGGTCAAGATCGCCCCGCACTACTCCGAGCCCGTCATCCACGTGCTCGACGCCTCGCGCGTCATCGGCGTCGTCTCGCAGTTGCTCAGCACGGACAACAAGCCCGCCTTCGTGAAGGACCTCCGCGCCAAGCAGGAGCAGCAGCGCATCGAGTTCGCCGACCGCCGCGGCGCCCGCAAACTCCACTCCCTCGCCGAAGCCCGCAAGCGCGCCCAGCCCACCGATTGGGCGAGTGTCGACATCCCCAAACCCGAGTTCCTCGGCACGAAGGTCTTTTCCACTGGAGGGCCCGCGTCCCTGCGGGCCGTGGAGGGCTCAGCTCCCGCTGAGCCGCTTCAGGTCTCAGGTCTCAGGTCTCAGGTTTCCAATCCCATCAGTCTTGATGCGATTGCCGCTTACATCGACTGGTCGCCGTTCTTTTCGACGTGGGAACTCCACGGCCGCTTCCCCGACATCCTGACCGACGCCGTTGTCGGCGAAGAAGCCACCAAGCTTTACGCCGAGGCGCAGGCGATGTTGAAGCGCATCATCGAGGAAAAACGCTACACCGCCAAGGCAGTCATCGGCTTTTGGCCGGCCAACTCTGTCGGCGACAGCGTCGAGGTCTATGCCGACGAGTCGCGCGCGAAGGTGATCAAGACTTTTCACTTCCTCCGCCAGCAAAACGAAAAACCCGCCGGCCAGTTCAACCACTGCCTCGCGGACTTCATTGCACCGAAAGATTCCGGTCGCATCGACTACCTTGGCGGCTTCGCCGTCACGGCCGGCCACGGCGTCGAGGAATTCGCCGCGGAATTCCGCGCGAAGCACGACGACTTCAACGCCATCCTCGCCCAGGCGCTGGGCGACCGCCTCGCCGAGGCCCTCGCCGAGCTGATGCACAAGAAGGCCCGCGAAGCTTCCGGCTACGGCCAGACTGAGAATCTGGAGATGAAGGACATCATCCGGGAAAAATACCGCGGCATCCGCCCCGCCCCGGGCTACCCCGCCTGCCCCGACCACACCGAGAAGCCACCGTTGTTTGAGCTCCTCCACGCCACCGAACTCACCGGCATCACGCTAACCGAGAGCAACGCCATGTTCCCCGCCAGCAGCGTCAGCGGCATGTATTTTAACCACCCGGAATCGAAGTATTTCGCTGTCGGCAAACTAGCCAAAGATCAGGTGGAAGATTACACCCTTCGCAAAGATCAGTGGATGGAAGTGACCGAGAAATGGCTGGCGCCCTACTTGGATTACGATCCGGCGTAAGCTGCGCCGCATCAGACCCAAACCATGAACAATCTCGGGCTCTATCTCGTGGCCGTCCTGATCTGGGGCTCCACCTGGCTCGCCATCACGTTCCAGCTCGGCCGCGTCCCGCCGGAAATGTCCGTCGCGTATCGCTTCGCCCTCGCGGGCATCATCCTGCTGGCGTGGAGCGTGGTGCGGCGCCTGCGCCTGGCCTACTCCTGGCGCGAGCATGCGGCGATGGCGGCCCAAGGGGCGCTCCTGTTCGGCCTGAACTACGTCTGCATCTATCGCGCCGAGGGGCTGATCGCGTCCGGCCTGGTGGCGGTGACTTTCTCGATGATCGTTTTCCTGAACATCTTCGGGGTGCGGTTGTTCTTCGGCACGCCGCTGAAACCGGCCACGTTGGCCGGCGCGGCATGCGGGGTGGCGGGAGTGGTCCTGATTTTTCTCCCGGAGATCAGCCAGGCCTCCGCCACGGGCCGGGCCGCCCTCGGCCTTGGCTACGCGCTGGTCGGCGTCGTCTCGGCCTCGCTCGGCAATCTCCTCGCGGCCCGCAACCAGCGGAAAGGAATCCCCGTGGTCCAGCTCAATACCTTCGGGATGCTTTACGGCGCGGCGTTCGTGGCGATCTTCGCGCTCGCCAGCGGCCGGACATGGACCTTCGAAACATCCGCGCCCTACGTCCTGTCACTGGTCTACCTTGCCGTGTTCGGCTCGATCCTGGCCTTCGGCGCCTACCTGACGCTGCTGGGCCGGATCGGGGCGGACCGCGCCGGCTACGCCAACGCGGCCATTCCGATCGTCGCCCTGCTCATGTCGACCTGCTTCGAAGGCCTGCACTGGCACGCCGCCACCGTGCTCGGCATTCTCCTCTGCCTGGCGGGAAATTTCCTGGTGCTGCGCCGGCCCGCTCAAGCCTAAGCGGCTGGCCTGCCATTAACCGAATTGACTGACCCGGCTTTCCGGCAATCCTGACGGCATGACCGCGAGCACGCAGCAGATCACCGAGGCGGCTTTAAAGCTGCCGGAGCGCGACCGGCTGACGGTGGCGACGGCGATCTGGAAAAGCATGGGCGCCTCCGACGAAACCCTGGCCGATGTCGCCGCCCTCGCCCGCGCCCACGAACTTGAAACCAGCAAGGTCACCCCGAAGTCTCAGGCCGAAGTATTCCAGAAAGCACGGGCCGTGCTTGGATGAACCGCTGGTTCCACCCCGAGTTCGAAACCGACCTGATCGCCGCCGCCCGCCACTACCAGAGTGAGCGTCCGGCGCTGGGTCTGGAATTCCTGGACGAGGCCGAGAAGGCCGTGGAGGAAATCATGCGGGCCCCGAGCGCTGGCCGGTCCGCCTCGGTGGCGTCCGCCGCTTTCTGCTCGAACGGTTCCCCTACGTCATCCGCTATCGGATATCATCAAGCGGCGACACGGTCCAATTCCTTAGCATCCTGCATGGCGCCCGCCACCCCGACACCGGCACCAAGCGCACCGCACAGTAAGTCGCGGGGTCTACAAATTGCGCGGAAACGTTTGGCGATGGCGTTCGCGGCGTGCCGAACAATGACGCAGTGCGAAGGATGGGGCCGGCCAAGGGGTCCTCTTGCAAACCGCACTTGCCAGCTTTCTCCCTGGGCTGCCCGGCCAGTTCTAAAACCCCGTGACGAAACGCAGGGTCGTGATCTGATTCCGGTAGCCGGGGCCGGCATGCAGGGTATGGCGATATTCGTGCCGGAGCACCATCGCCGAGCGGCCCACGGTGCGTTGCAGTTCCAGCGCCCCGCTGCGGGTCTTTGCCCGAAAGTAATACGCGATCCACGGCACGTCCTGTTCGAAGGTGTCCACAAAGGTGATCGGCTTGCCGATGGCCACCAGGTCGGGGCGCGGCGGACGGGAGTAGGAAACCACCGTGCCCTCGCGCCACTGCCCCTCCACGGCCACCAACCAGTTTTCCCCCAGGGTCCGCTCCACCCGGCCAAACCATTTCCGGCCGGTGAGATCAAAGGCGTGGCTGCGCGCATCGAAGCGGCGGCGTTCAAAGCCCACCCTCAGGAGCCAGTCATTGCCGACGCGCTGGCGGACTTGCAGGCGGGCGGCACCGCCGCGCCCGTCGCGGGCCCTTTCCGCCGCCAAGGCCCACTCGCCTTCCATTTCCGCGCTGAACACCGGAAGGTTCGGCCCGAGCCCGGGCTTGTAGGCCCACGAGCCGGCGATCCCCGGGGCCACGACATCCAGGCCTTCAAAGCGGGGCCAGAACTCGGTGCGCAAACCGGCGGTCCCGCTGACCCGGTGGCCACCGGGAAAGGCGCGATGAATTCCCGTCCGCAATTCCGACCGCCACTGCAAAGCGGACCGCACATCCTGCGGTCGCTCGGCATTGGTGGCATTGTCGTGCCAGATGGCTTCGGTTGAAAACTGCCAACGCGGAAACTCTGCGGCCGGCCCAACGACGCCAAGGCAAAGACCCAAAGCAACGCTGGTGATCAGGCGCATGTCCGGGGTTAGAGTCCCAGCCGGCAGGAGTATTCCAAGTCATCCGACTCCGAGGGCGCATACCGCGCATTGACAGTGGCGGGAGACGGCAGTGGGCTTCCCTTTCCTTCCACCGCGCATGGCTGCTTTCATCCTACCGACCGGCAATGCGCGCATCAAGGTGGTGGGCGGTTTCGCTGAACTGGTCGCGACGCCTTTCGCGGGTGGGGTCAATGCCCTGTGCTGGCCGCGGGCGCTGCCGGGGGATTTCGGCGAGGTTGTGGAAAAACTGGGCGCCGGTGAAGGCATCATGCCGCTCGACGAGGCCCGCCTCAATGCCCTCGCCTTGAGCGCCGCGGGCCGAACCGCGCGCGACATTCTGCTCGCCGACCTCCACTTGCTCCGCGCCCACGGCCTGGCGCCGGAGCTCAACTGCATCCACGCCTACCCGCGCGATGACGCGACGGCCGTCGTGCCGACCGATGTCTATTCCTTCCACGCCGACAGCGCGCCGATCGAAGCCGCCACCTGGCTCTGCACCTATTTCGGGGCGGCCTCCGAGGGCTTGCGCAATGAGCAGGCGCAACAGCGCGTCGACGTCCCCGCGACCCGCGCCGAACTTTTAAAGGAATACGGCGGAATCGATGACGCCGGCTTTGCGGAATTCCTGAATGATAACTGCTACGACCTTCACTACGCGCCGCTGCCGGACGCGCAGCCCTATTCCTTCGGTGTCGGCCACCTCTGGCGCATCGCCGTCGACTGGCGCGGCAGCCCCGTGCCGCCCTGCGTCCACCGCGCCCCCGCCACTTTCCCCGGCCAGTCCCCGCGCCTGCTGCTCATTAGTTGAGGCGGGAATTTGGCACATAAAGGCAGCGGTCGCAGAGATCACAGAGTCGAGCCGCGCCCCGGGGCCGGCCATACATTTGTCCAAGCGCTCTTCTCCGGCGGCTAGAAAAAACGTCGTCAGCCGGCGGTGAGCCTCCAAGCTGGCCGGCATGGCCTCAACCTCCTCCGGCCGGCTGCCGTGGATCGACCACCTGCGCACGTTGGCGATCGTCCTGGTCGTCAACCTGCACGCTTGCGTCACCTACAGTCACGTCGGCGACTGGTATTTCATGGCCAAACCCGAGCCGACACTCGCGGCGAAAGTGCCGTTCATCGTCTGGCAGGGGCACCTGCAGTCCTTCTTCATGGGCCTGCTCTTTTTCATCTCCGCCTATTTCGCGCATGGTTCGCTCGCCCGCCGCGGCCCCGGCCCGTTCGTCCGGGAACGTCTCGTCCGGCTCGGCCTGCCGGCCCTGCTCTACATGCTGGTGATCCATCCATTCATCCTGCTCGCGCTGAATCCATGGAACCACGACTTCGGTCCGCCGGCGGCCTTTTATGCGCACTACCTCGGCTCGGGCCGCTTCTTCGGTTCCAGCGGCCCGCTCTGGTTCGCCGTCGCGCTGCTGCTGTTCTGCCTCGCGCTGGCGGCGTGGCGGGCGGCGCGGCCGCAACCGGCGGCCGCCACGGCCGGCCAATCCACCGCGCCATCCAGCGCCTTCCTGTTGCTCTTCGCCCTCGGCCTCGGGCTCGGCACGTTTGCGGTGCGGCTCGTGCAGCCGATCGGAACCAACGTGCTGAACCTGCAGCTCTGCTTTTTTGTGCAATACATCGCTTTCTTTGCGGCCGGCCTGCACGCCGCGCGGCACGGCTGGCTGCTGCCGCTGGCCGCATCGAAGCACGCCCGCACTGCCGGCTGGCTGGCGCTCATCGGCGGCCCGCTGCTGCTGCTCGCAATCATGGCGATCGGGGCGAAGACGGCCCCGCCCGAGGCCTTCTTCGGCGGCTGGCACTGGCAGGCGTTCGGGTTTGCCCTCTGGGAGCAACTCGCCGGCGTCGGACTTTCGCTCGGCCTGCTCGCGCTGTTTTCGCGCAAGCTCAACTTCGAGAACCCGAAACTCCGCTGGCTCGCGGACCGCTCCTTCGGCGTCTATGTGCTGCACGCGCCCGTCATCATCGCCCTGGCGATGCTCTTCCGGTCCTTGCCGCAGAACATGTATGTCCTGGCCGCGCTGCTTACTGTCAGCGGACTGGCGGCCAGCTTCATCCTGGCCGACCTGGCCCGTCGTCTCCCCGGCTTGCGCGCCATCCTGTAAGCTTCGGCCGCAACCAAGCGGGAGAGCGAGCGATGCCGGCATGCCCGCGCCTTGCTTGGTGCGGGTAACTGAACGGCACAACTTTCTCGCCGGCTGTCCACTTCCGGGTCGATTTCGGCATCGTCAGCGGATGCGGCGCGGGGTTTCTTTTCCGCCATGCTCCAACTGCGTCCGACCTGCGAGAACTGCAACAAGCCCCTGCCGCCCGCCTCGACCGAGGCGCGCATCTGTTCCTACGAATGCACCTTTTGCGCGCCGTGCGTGGATCTGCTCGGTAATGTCTGCCCCAACTGCGGCGGCGGCTTCACGCCGCGTCCGGTGCGCCCGGTGCGAAACTGGAAAGGCAACAATTACCTGGCCGCCGATCCCGCGAGCCGCGAGGTGAAGCACCGGCCGGTGGATCTGGCCGCGCACGCGCTCTTCGCGGCGGAGCTCCGCGTGCTCCCTCCCGGGCGGCGCTAACTGCGGTGGCTTTGCAGCACCTTGATCTGGCTGCGCAGGCTGTCGCCATCCTGCCGGGCTCCGCGGCGCAGCTTCTTGTTGGTCCGTTCCGCCTCGGCGAGTCCGGCGGTCGGTTCAGCGTTCACGGTGGTCAAAAGCGCCATGTTCTCGTTCGCGGCCAGCAGCAGGGCGTCCAGTTCCTTGATTCTCTCTTCGTGCAGGCTTTCCCATACGCGCGACTGCTCCGAATAGCCACCGCCATACCCGGAGCGCCCGCAGGCTGAAAAAACCACCGGCTCCGCCCCGGGGGAAACCTCGAATCCCGCACTTGTCAGCCGGTGTAACTTACGCTAACCAAAAATCGTCTCTGAGTTCATACCCCCCATGAAAACATCACGTCTTGCCCTCTTGTCCTCGGTCATCGCTTTGGCCGTCGTGCCGTCGCTCCAGGCCCAGTCCCGCTTCAACGTGCAGGAATTCATCCGGAACATCATGACCCGCACGCCGCTCAATGCCGCGAGCACCGTCACCCGCACCACACCCCAGGGCGGCACCGTGACCGTCGCCACCACCAATACCTTCAACGGCACGAGCGGAAGCTTCGACACCGATATCACGCTGCCCAACAATTCCACCACCAGCGTCACCGGAACGATCAGCATCACCCAGGGCAGCGGGGTGTCGGTCAGCGGCTCCGTCACCGGCCCGGGCGGCCAAAGCACCTCCTTCATCAACGTCGCCACGCCCTCCGCCGGCGGCGTCACCATCAGCTCCACCGTGACCCCGCCGAACGGCAACACCCTCACGCGCACCAACACCCTCACGCCGCCGGCCGATGCGAACAACGACGCGGACAATATGCTCATCGCGCTGCTGAAGCGCCTGCGCACTCCTCTGCTGCCGCGGGGCTAGGGCCTCAGGCTTTAAGCGCGCGGGCGCCGAGCCGGCGGCATGACGGCTGGAAGCAAATTCCGGGAAGAACTCGTTGCCAACCTCCCCTCGCTTTTGTGCGGCCAGCGGAATTTCCGGTCCGCCTCGGTGATCGTCCGGTCGTTGATGCTGGCGAAACGGCGCTGCATGTAGCCGTGCCCGTCAAACTCCCAATTCTCGTTGCCATAGGCGCGATACCACTGCCCGGACGCATCGTGGAACTCATATTCGAACCGGACCGCGAGGCGGTTGCCGGTGAAGGCCCACAGCTCCTTCTTCAGCCGGTAGTCCAATTCGCGGCGCCATTTGTCGCGCAGGAAGGCGACGACCTCGGCGCGACCGTTGACAAACGTGGAGCGGTTGCGCCACTCGGTGTTCTCGGTGTAAGCCAGCGCCACGCGTTCGGGGTCGCGGGAGTTCCAGGCGTCCTCGGCGGCCTGGACTTTCTGGCGGGCGGTTTCCTCGGTAAAGGGCGGAAGCGGGGGGCGGGAGTTCATCGGGTGCAGGCTTTGGAAATGGAAACCGGGCGCCGCCCCGTTGGACGGCGCCCGGTAGGATTGATCAACTCAGACGGCCACCGCGAGCGGCTTGGCACGCGGGAAGTCGATCGCGGTGCGGGCGACGTTATTGGTGTAGTTCGTCAGGATGTTGAGCACTGTGACGGCCACGGTCTCGACGATCTCGGCGTCGCTCGCCCCGGCGGCGCGGACGGCGGCGAGCGCCTCGTCGGACACTTTGCCGTGCGTCTCGACGACGGCGCGGGCGAACTGCAGGAGCGCGGCGACCTTGGTGTCGACGGCATCGCCCCGGCGGGCGGCCTCAATGGCCTCGGGCGTCAGCCCGGCGCCCTTGCCCAGCAGGGTGTGGGCCGAAAGGCAGTAGTCGCAGCCGTTGGTCTCGGCGGTGACGAGCGCGAGCTGCTCGCGCACTCGCGCCGGCAGCGAGGTGCCGTCCAGGGCGGCGCCGAAGCCGAGATAGGCCTGCAGCACGGCGGGGGATTGCGCAAAGGTGCGCATGAGGTTGGGCACCATGCCGAGCTTGGCCTTAATGGCGCCGAAGAGCTGCGCGTTCTGGCCGGTGGCGGTGGTGGGATCGATGGTCGGGATGCGGTTCATGGGATGTCTTTCTGTTTTTGTTGTTTTGGTTTGGACTAAAAATTTGCTCAGCGGGCGGCCAGCTTGGCCTCGAGCTCGCGGATGCGGCTGCGCAAGCCGGCGACGGCGGCCTCAACCTCGACGGCGGTGTAGCGCGGCGTGATGTATTTCGGGCAGTTCCAGTCGAAGGACACGACGTCGATCAGGAACAGCCGCTCGGTGATGCGCCCGGCGGTCGGGCCGGCGAGCTCGGCCACGCGGCCGGGATGCTCGCGGGCGTCGAGCACCGTGGCGTGGCCGAGGATTTTCAGGCGGACACGCTGCGGGTAATCCATCAGGAACAGCGCCACGCGACCGTCGGCGGCAACGTGGCCGGTCGAGATCAGCTGGCGGTTGCCCTTGTAATCCGCGAACGCCAGTTGCTTCGGTCCGAGCACGCGCAGGAACCCGGGCTCGCCGCCGCGGTGTTGCACGTAGGGCCAGCCGGTCGGCGAGACGGTGGACAAGTAAAAGCTGTCCCGCTCGCCGATGAACGCGATCTCGTCCTCCCCGAGCGGGTCGCTCGAGGGCTGCGGGGGCATCTGCTGCGCCCGGGCATAATAGCGCTGTTGCGCGGCGAGCACCGGGGGGGTGGACATGAGGTTGAGGTAGGAGCGAGCCATGAGTGGGAAGAAAGTGGAATTTCGGGTGGAGGCCGTCACTAGACAGACCTGTCTAGTGCCTGTCAACAGAAAAGTAGACAGTTCTGTCTATTTTGTTGCCCCCGCCTCAAAACCCCCTTCCCTGTCCCCATGAATCCGACGACCGAGCCGCCTGCCTCTTCCGCCAAGCGCGAGCTGCTGCTCGACACTGCCTGGGACCTGTTTTGCCGCAACGGCTACCGCGCCGTCGGCATCGACACCGTGCTGGCCGCGGCCGGCGTCGCCAAGATGACGCTCTACAACCATTTCGATTCGAAGGAGGACCTCATTGCCGCGGCTATGACCAAGAAGGCCGCCGAATTCGCGGCGTCGCTCGACGCCACCATCGAGGGGGCCGGCCGCAACCCCGCCAAACGGCTGCTGGCGGTCTTCGACTGGCTGGAGGCGTGGTTCAGCACGGAGAGCTTCACCGGCTGCGCGTTTTTGAAGGCTGTGGGCGAATTCCCCGGGCCGGGTGACAAGCCCCGCCTGGCGGCCATCGCCTTCAAACGCGGGCTGCAAACGCGCCTCGAGCAGCTCTGTGCCGAGGCCGGGCTGCGCCACCCGCCCGCCCTCGCCCGCCAGCTCATGCTCCTCGTGGACGGCGCGACCATCCATGCTGACATGCACAGCAGCGCGGCCTACGCCCGGGATGCCCGCACCGCCGCCAAGGCCCTCATCGAGGCCGGCGCCCGTTAGCGCGGCGGAAAATCCGGTTGCGTCCGGCCAGAAAACGGCGGATGGCAGGGTCGCGATGGTTCACGACGCGCAACTCGCCGCCCGCATTACCGCTGCCACCAAGAGCTGGCGCGGCCTCGCGCCCCGGAAGATGTTTGGCGGCACCGCGTGGTTCCTGCACGGCAACATGTGTGTCGGTATCTGGCGGGACAGCCTGGTGGTGCGCTGTGGTTCCGCCGCCTGGCCGGCGCTCTTGAAGAAAAGACACGTCCGCGAGATGGACATCACCGGCCGGAGCATGCAGGGCTGGTTGCTGGTCGATGCCCCCGCCCTGCGCACATCAGCCGGACTCCGGAGCTGGCTCGGAGTCGCTCGCAAGTTTGCCGGTGGACTCCCGCCGAAGTGATCCGGCCGGCCCGCCGGTAACCTAATGGGTTGCAAAGCGCCCGGCCTCAGGATTTCGGCGGCGTTTCCGGGTTCACCGCGAGCAGCTCGACGTCGAAGATCAGCCCGGAGACGGGCGGGATGTCGCCGAACTTCATGCCGCCGTAGCCGAGCGATGGGGGGATGAAAAACTCGGCGCGGCCGCCGGGCTTCAGGGCCAACACGCCCGCGATCAACCCGGGGATCATGCGGCTGACCTCAAACTCCGCCGGCTTGCCCTTGGCGCGCGTGTCGTCGAACACCCGGCCGTCCTTGAGGCGTCCCGTGTAATGCAGGCGGATGCGGTCCATCGGCCGCGGCGCGGTCCCCTCGCCCGGCTTGAGCACGCGGATGCCGAGCCCGCTCGGACGCCAGGCGATGTCCTGCGCCTGGGCGGCGGGGCCGAAAAATTCCTCGCGCCGCAACTCCGCCTCGGTCTTCTCGGACCCAACCGGTTCCTTCGGGGCGCATCCGGCCAGGGCCAGGACAAGGGCGATGGGTAGCAGGCCGAGCGCGCGGTTCATCGACCGAGCCTGCATCAGTCCCGCGCCGAAATCAGCCAGAATTTTCCCTCGCCCCGGTTTACTTTCCCCGAGCGGCAGTTAGCCTCCGCTGATGCAACAACGCTCCCTCGGGAAAAACGGCCCGCGCGTCTCCGCCCTCGGGCTCGGCTGCATGGGCATGTCCCAGTCCTACGGCGCAAGCGACGAGGCCGAATCGCTCGCCACGCTGCACCACGCGCTCGATGCCGGCGTCAACTTTCTCGATACCGCCGACGCCTACGGCCAGGGCCACAACGAGGAACTGCTGGCCAAGGTGCTCGCCACCCGCCGCGTCGGGGTCTTTCTCGCCACGAAATTCGGGTTCGTCAGCGCCTCCACCAATCCCGCCGGCGCCACGGTCGACGGCCGGCCCGCCTACGTGCGCGCGGCCTGCGACGCCTCGCTGCGCCGGCTCAAGGTCGAGACCATCGACCTCTATTACCTGCACCGCGTCGATCCTGCGACCCCCATCGAGGAAACCGTCGGCGCGATGGCCGGGCTCGTGCGCGCGGGCAAGGTGCGGCACCTCGGTCTCTCCGAGGCGGGCGCGGACAGCATCCGGCGCGCGCACGCCGTCCACCCGATCACGGCGCTGCAAAGCGAGTATTCCCTCTGGACGCGCGACCCCGAGTCGGGCCCGCTGGCCGCGTGCCGCGAGCTCGGCATCGGCTTCGTGCCGTTCAGCCCGCTCGGCCGCGGCTTCCTCACGGGCCAGCTGCAGCGCTTCGAGGATTTCGCCCCGGATGATTTCCGCCGCAACTCGCCGCGCTTCCAAGGCGGGAATTTCGCGAAGAACCTCGCCGTCGTCCAGCGCGTCGGCGAACTCGCCGCCGCCAGGGGCTGCACCGCCGGGCAGCTCGCCCTCGCGTGGATCCTCGCGCAGGGCGTGGACATCGTGCCGATCCCCGGCACGAAACGCCGGCGCTACCTCGACGAAAACCTTGCCGCGCTCGCGCTCACCCTCACGGCCGCGGAAGTCACCGCCCTCGGCGCCGTTTTCCCGCCGGGCGGGGCCGCCGGCCCCCGCTATTCTCCCGGCATGATGAAATTGGTCGGCGGCTGAGCTGAATACGCGGCTTACGGACCCGCTCTCTCCTCCGCCACTCAAGCCAACCCGCCCGGCCTGTCCGCTCTGCGCTGGGGGGCGGCGGAAGATCGGGGGCCACCTTTCGCCGAAGCTAATTTCTCCAGCACCTCCGGCAAAGCCGCGCCGAGCGGCGAATCCACGAGGTAATCGGCCGCCCGCTGCTTGTGCCCGCGGGCGCAGAGCGAGGCGTAGACGTGCAGCTCGAACTGCACCCGCAGCTGGGCCTGCGCGTCGTGCAGGCCCAGCGCGCCGAGCAGGAAGAGCAGCGCCTCGGCGGTGGAGAAGCGGCCGGTGCCGCTTTGCGCGCGCAGCCAGTAGCGGCTCTGGCCCGTCATCGGCAGGCAGACGCGGCGACCCCACGCGCCGGTGAGGCGCGCCATCTCGGCGGCCTGCACCCAGGTGCCGTCGAGCAGCAGCACCTGCAATGCCGCCGGATCGGCGTTCGCCGGGAGGGGTTCGCCGTTCGGATGCAAAATCCAGAGCTCGCGGCCGGGCTGCGCGATGTCGGCGCGCGCAATGGGCCGCTCCGCCCGGAAAATATGCCGCCCGACGCCGGGCATGACGCGCGGCAGGAGATGGCCCGTGCTGCTGGGCCGGTAGGACTCCATGTAATGCTGGAGCACGTCGACGCGCAGGGGGCACGTGACCTCGCGGAGGCCCGCGCAGATGCACCATCGCGGCGCCAGCTGGCAGACGAGACAGCGCGGGGTTTGCTTGAGGACGACACTGCGGGCCATGCCCGCAGCCCGCGACAATTTCACGTGGTGGTCAAATACCGAAACCCGGCCCCGGCGGGTGAAGTAAAAAAAAAGCCCCGCTGGCGCCGCAAAACTGACTTCGCAGTTTACATCCGCTCCCTAAAAGTCAGTCTTGCGGGCAGTTGGGTGGGCTGGATCAAGATCCGGCCTGAAGGCCGGGCCAGGCTGCAAAACCGAGCGTGCATTTTGTTATTTTTATCAACATACAAGTATTTGCATGAGTGAGCCTGCCACGAAGTCCAACCCGCCCATGGCGCCCAAGAGGGCGCTGCGCATCCTCCATGTCGACGACATGCGTCAGCTTTGCGATATCGTGCGGCAGTCGTTGGGACGCGACGGACACATCGTGGAGAGTTTCGCGGACGGTGCCTCCGCCCTGGCCCGCATCAAGGAGGACCCCACGGGGTTCGATGTCTTCATCAGCGACCACCACATGCCGAAGATGAACGGCCTCGAGGTCGTCCGGGAGCTCCGCAAGATCGACTTCAACGGCCGGATTTTCATCTTCAGCTCCGAGATCGACGAGGAAGTAAACGACATCTACCTGCAACTGAAGGTGGATCACGTCCTCCCCAAACCCATCCTGCTGCCCGAACTGCGGCAGCTGTTGGCGGAGATTTGAGGGCCACCCGGCTCCGCGGCCCGGCCGCAAAAAAGCCGGGGCGAACCCCGGCGATTGCCAGCGGGCCGATGCGCGGCGGAAACTCAGTCCGCGCGCGCCTTGCGGTAGGAAGCGTCGAGCTTGTCCCACGCGAGGATCACATTCTGCTTGGCGGCATCCCACGTGTCGGCTGACGCCGTGCCGAGGGCGGAGAGCTTCTCCTGATAGTTGGCCTCGGAGTTCTTCAGCTCCTCCATGGCGGCATGGCGGCTGGCGCTGGCCTTGGCCTCGGAATAATCGGCGCGCAGCTCGCTCACCTGCGCCTCCATGCGGGCGGAGAGGGCCTTGGCGTGCTTGCTGAAGTCGTCGTGCTTGTCGAAGGTGAAGCCCTTGACGTCGGCCCACGCGTCGACGATCGCGACCTTGGCGTCATGCGCGGCTTCCTGCACGGCGACCTTCGTGTCGTGCGCGGCCTCCTTGACGTTCGCCTTGGCCTCGGTGCGGTCGGACTTGCTGCAGCCAGCAAAAATCAGGGCGGAGCAGCCGAGCGCGAGAGTGAGCAGGGCGGGAATTTTGTTCTTCGTAGTCATTGGCCTAATATAGCCCCGGGCGCCCGAATCGGGAATGGGGTGATGACCCCTCGCGAAGCGGCGGCGCCGGGTGGGCGCTCCGCGGCACAAGCCTTGCCAAGCGCCGGACGGGCGTATGTGCTCCGGAAACATTTCCCCATGTCTACCCACACAATCCGCTCCACGGTATCCCGCGTGATGCCGTTTTTCGCCGCCCTCTGCCTCGTCGCCTGTTCGAAGACTGGGCCTAAAGCCACGAGCCCGGAAGCCCAGCCCGTCGTCAGTAGCCCTGTCACTAAGCCCGCCGAAGCGGCTCCCGCCGCCCTGCCCGACAACCCGCTGCTCGTGGAGAGCCCGCTGCCGCTCCACTACCCGCAGTTCGACAAGATCAGGAACGAGCACTATGCGCCGGCCTTCGAGCAGGGCATGGCCGAGGATCTCAAAGAGATCGGGGCCATCGCGAACAACCCCGCGAAGCCGACCTTCGAGAACACGATCATCGCGCTGGAAAAGGCCGGCCCGCTGCTCGACCGCGTCTCCACGGTCTTCTTCAGCCTCTCCGGCGCCAACACCAATCCCGAGATGCAGAAGCTGCAGCGCGCCCTCGCACCGAAGCTGGCCGCGCACCGCGACGCCATCACGCTCAACCCCGTGCTTTTCGCCCGCATTGATGCGCTCAATTCCGCGCGTGACACCCTCGGCCTCGACGCCGAGTCGGCGCGCCTGCTCTGGCGCATCCACCGCGACTTCGTCCGCGCCGGCGCCAAGCTCCCGGCGGCGGACAAGGAGAAGCTCAAGGCCCTCAACGCCGAGCTCGCCACGCTAACGACCAGCTTCACGCAGAATACCCTCAAGGAGGTCGCCGCCTCCTCCGTGTTCGTCGACACCAAGGAAGAGCTCGCCGGTCTGACCGACACCGAGATTGCCGCGGCCGCCGCGTCGGCCGCGAAGAACGGCCACGAGGGCAAGTTTGAGATCCGCCTGGTGAACACCAGCGGCCAGCCGCCGCTCACCAACCTTACCAACCGCGCCACCCGCGAGAAGGTCATGGCCGCCTCCCTCGCCCGCGGCAGCCGGGGCGGTGAGTTCGACACCCGCGCCCTCGTCACGGGCATCGCGAAGAAGCGCGCCGAGCGCGCCGCCCTGCTCGGCTTCTCCACCTACGCCGCCTTCTCCCTCGAGGAGCAGACCGCCGGTTCCGTCGACGTGGTGAACAAGCTGCTCGCCCAGCTCGGGCCCCCGGCCGTGGCCAACGCCCGCCGCGAGGCCGCCGACATGCAGGTCATCATCGACCAGGAAAAGGGCGGCTTCCAGCTCGCCGCCTGCGACTGGCAGCTCTACGCCGAGAAGGTCCGCCAGGCCAAATACGATTTCGACGAGAAGCAGCTCAAGCCTTACTATGAGCTCAACCACGTCATTCTCGACGGCGTGTTCTTCGCCGCCGGCAAGCTCTACGGTCTCACCTTCAAGGAACGCCACGACCTGCCCGTCTATGAGCCGACCGTGCGCGTGTTCGACGTGTTCGACGCCGACGGCCAGCAGCTCGCGATCTTCATCGGCGACTACTATGCCCGCTCCAACAAGAACGGCGGCGCGTGGATGAATGCCTACGTCTCCCAGAACGGCCTGCTCGGCAACCTGCCGGTCGTCGCCAACCACCTCAACATCCCGAAGCCGCCCGAGGGCCAGCCCACGCTGCTCACGCACGACGAGGTGAAGACCGCCTTTCACGAGTTCGGCCACGCCCTGCACGGCATGTTCTCGCACGTGAAGTATCCGCGCTTCTCCGGCACCAGCGTGCCGCGCGACTTCGTCGAGTATCCCTCCCAGGTGAACGAGATGTGGGCCACCTGGCCCGAGATCCTCAAGAATTACGCGAAGCACTACCAGACCGGCGCACCGCTCCCGCCGGAACTGCTCGCTAAGGTCGAGGCCACGAAGAAGTTCAACCAGGGCTTCTCCACCCTTGAGCTCGTCGCCGCCAACGTCATCGACCAGGCTTGGCACCAGCTGAAGCCCGACCAGGTGCCTGACGCCGACGGCGTCGTAGCGTTCGAGGCCACCGCACTGCAGAAGGCCGGGCTGGACTTCGCCCCCGTGCCGCCGCGCTACCGCAGCACCTATTTCTCGCACAGCATGGGCGGCTATGCCGCCGGCTACTACTCCTACTTCTGGAGCGAGGTGCTCGATGCCGACACCGTCGAGTGGTTCAAGACCCACGGCGGCCTGACGCGCGCCAACGGCGACCGCTTCCGCGCCAAGCTGCTCTCCCGCGGCGGCAGCGAGAACGCGCTGACGCTGTTCCGCGACATGACCGGCGGCGAACCCGACATCAAGCCGCTGCTCGTCCGCCGCGGCCTCGACGCCGCCAAGTAAGCGTCGCCCCGTCCCTGCCCTTCCGAGCCCCGCGGTCCGCCGCGGGGCTTTTTATTCTCGGAGCGGAATTTTAGCCGAATTTTCCCAGAACCCCCCGCGACGGAGGGCGTCTGCATACCAGCGCCATGAGCACCCAAACCCTCACGCAGGGCATCGCCGTTCCGGTTCGCCGGACCCTGCACATTCTCTACGCCGAAGACATGCGCGAATTGCGCATTCTCCTCGAGGGGGCCCTGGGCCGCGATGGTCACCTGGTGGAATCCGCCCCGGATGGCCTCGTCGCGCTGGGGCGGATCATCACCGCGCCAGTCGCCTTCGACCTGCTCATCACCGACCACCAGATGCCGAACATGACGGGCCTCGAGCTGGTCGGCCAGCTGCGCCAGCTCCCGTTCACCGGCAAGATCATCGTCTTCAGCGCGGAACTAAGCATGGAGGTGGCGGCGGCCTACCGCCGGCTGCGGGTGGACTACATCCTGCCCAAGCCGATCTTCCCCGCCACCCTCCGGGCGCTGCTCACGACGCTTTGACGCGCCCGGATTCTTCCGCAGCGCAACCGAAGGTTCAATCCGTTGGACAAGGTCCGGTCCGCCCGCAAACCTGAGGGGATGAAGTATCTGCCCCTGCTCGCCGTGGTCGCCATCTTCGCCCTGGGCCGGTCGAACGGGCTGGCCGCCGCCGAAGCTCCCTACCAGTTCATGACGCCGGGCAGCGAGATCGACCGTCGCGCCGCCGCCCTGGTAAGGGAGATGACGCTGGCCGAGAAAATCGGGCAGATGACACAGGTCGACTGCAATGCCCTGCTGAACCGCGAGGAGATCACGAAGTATTTTCTCGGCTCCGTGGTAAGCGGCGGCAGCTCCGATCCCCAGGCCGGCAACACCGCGCGCGACTGGGCCGACCATTACGACGCGCACCAGCAGCCCGCGCTGCTCACGCGCCTGAAGATCCCGATGCTCTACGGCGTCGACGCCGTGCACGGCCACAACAACGTGATCGGGGCGACGATTTTCCCGCACAACATCGGCCTCGGCGCCACGCGCGATCCGGCGCTGGTCGAGGCGATGGGCCGGGTGGTCGCCCGCGAGATCGCCGCCACGGGCGTCGACTGGACGTTCGCCCCCGGCGTGATCGTGGCCCGGGACGAGCGCTGGGGCCGCACGTATGAGAGCTTCGCGGAGGAGCCCGCCCTCGTCGGCGAACTCGGCGCGGCCTTCGTCCGCGGACTGCAGATGCCAAGCCTGGCCGATCCCACCGCCATCCTTGCCTGCGCGAAGCATTTTCTCGGCGACGGCGGCACCACCGGCGGCGTGGACCAGGGGGACACCCGGATGGAGGAACCCGAACTGCGCCGGGTGTTTCTCGCGCCCTACCTGCCGGCCATCCGCGCCGGCGTGGGGTCCATCATGGTTTCCTACAGCAGCTGGAACGGCCTGAAGATGCACGGGCACCGTTACCTCCTCACCGACGTGCTGAAGCACGAGCACGGTTTCCGCGGCTTCCTCGTCTCGGACTGGGCGGCGATCGACCAGCTGCCGGGTGACTTCAAGTCCGACATCGCGACCTCCATCAACGCTGGCCTCGACATGGTCATGATCCCGAACGGCCCCCACGGTAAACCCTCGGGCAAGCCGAACACCTACGTCGAGTTCATCACCTACCTTAAGGAGCTCGTCCAGGCCGGCCGCGTGCCACTGGCCCGCATTGACGACGCCGTGGAGCGCATCCTCCGGGTGAAACTCGAAATGGGCCTCTTCGAGCATCCCTTCACGGACCGCAGCCTGTTGTCCGAGGTCGGCCGTCCCGCTCACCGCGAACTCGCCCGCCGCGCCGTGCGCGAATCGCTCGTGCTCTTGAAGAACGAAAATCGCACGCTGCCCCTCGCCAAGACCGCCCACCGCCTCGTGCTCGCCGGCAACGGCGCCGACGATCTCGGCCGCCAGTGCGGCGGCTGGACCATTTCCTGGCAGGGCAAACCCGGCAAGGTGACCGAAGGCGGCACGACGATTCTCGAGGCGTTCCGCCAGAGCGTCGGCCCGAATTGCGAAATCACCTGCAGTGCCGATGCCTCCGCGGCGAAAGGCGCGGACGCCGTCGTCGTCGTGCTCGCGGAGGATCCCTACGCCGAGGGCAAGGGCGACCGGCATGACCTCGCTCTGCCGCCCGGACAACTCGCCGTGCTGCGCAACGCCAAGGCCAGCGGCGCGCCCGTCGTGCTCGTGCTGCTCTCCGGTCGCCCGCTCATCCTCGACGCCGCGCTCGGCCTCGCGGACGCCGTCGTCGCCGCCTGGCTGCCCGGCACCGAGGGCCGCGGCTTGACCGATGTGCTGCTCGGCGACCATGCGCCGACCGGCAAGCTCTCCTTCTCGTGGCCGCGCAGCATGGCGCAGATCCCAGTGAATGTCGGCGACGCGACTTACGACCCGCTGTTCCCTTTCGGCTTCGGGCTCACTTACGGTCAGATTAGGAAGTGAACGCGGTGTCGCCGGGGCCCGCTGGAGCTTCCGTCCTGCCCCATGGCGGCCACCCCCTTGATCCAGCTGGGTGTCTTTCTCGGCTTGAACGCGCTGGTCGGCGACATCACCTGGCTCCATCGCCACAAGTCCACCCGCTCGACCGACGACACCAAGGAATATTTCTGCCGCTCTACTATAAATACCAGTGCACGACGGTCACGGAATTGTTCGGGCGCGGCCATGACAACAAGCCCATCCGCGCGACGGTCTCGGCCACTTTCCTCTTCGGCTCCGGCTTCTACGCGCTGTTCGCGTTTGCCCGGCCGGCCCCGTGGCACTTCCTCCACTCCCTGGCGCTCACCGTCTAGGCGTGCCTCGGCTTCGCCCTGGGGCTCAACCGGATCGCCTTCGGCAGGAAAGCCGAGTTCGAACTCAGGACCCCCCAAGCCTGGCGCGAGGCCCGGGCCACACTCAGAAGCTGAGCCCCATCCAACTCTCCCCGAGCTTTAGTATACTATTAGTTGACAATAATGATCGGACTTAGATGTCAACTAATAGTATACTAAGGCTCGGGGCCTCCTGGGCTTGCTGGCCGCCGGGCCGGTTGCGCGGCCGCTATTTTCCCCGCGCCATGGCCTCGAGCAATGCGACGGCCATCTGGTTGTAAGGGGTCGGGATGCCGTGCTCCCGGCCCAGCCGCACGATGACCCCGTTGCGCGCGTCGATCTCCATCGGCCGGCCGGCCGCGCGGTCCGCGTGGATGGAATTCACCGAGTCCGGCGGCGCCGCGCGCTGGCTGGCCAGGATTTTCTCGGGCAACCCCTCCTCAAACACCGCGCCCTCGGCCCGGCCGACCGCCATGCATTCGCGCACCATGGCCTTGAGCAGGTCGCCGAGTTGCTCGTCGTGCATCGCCGCGGTCGGCTGCAGCAGCAGGGCGTTGATGACACCGGACGAATTGAGGCAAAGCTTGCGCCACACTGCGCTCTTGAGGTCGGGCGTAACCGACACCTCCACCGGCGTGCCGGCGAAGAGCGCCACGAACCCGCGGCCGCGCGCGTCGTCCTGCACGACCATCCTGGCCGGGCCGCGCTGGCGGATGTGCGTCGGATCAGTGCGCTCGGCTGGACAATCCACCATGACGGGCACGAGCTGCGCGGCAGGCACATACGCCGCGAAGCGTTCGCGGTGCTCAACGCCGTTCTGCAAAATTGCGACCGGTGCGCCCTCGGCGGCGAGGCCCTTGAGCCACGCCGCCGCGCCCGCAGCATCATAGGCCTTGGTCGCCACCAGCACCCAGTCCACCGGCGTCGCCTGCGCGGGGTCGGTCAGCACCGCCGGCTTTGCCGTGATCGAACCATGCGGCGTCTCGACATGCAGTCCGCCCAGCGGGCGCCGCGCGCAGAGTGTGACCCGATGCCGGCCGGTTGTCTCCAACCACGCGGCGATGACGCCGCCGACGGCGCCGGGACCAACGAGTGCGATGCGTGCCATGCCCCGAGCCTTGCGGGCCACTCCGCGCCGCGTCCATCCCAATCCCCAATTATGCTGCGCTCGGGTATGGACAACCCGCCGCGCGTTGGCGCATGTTGGGCGGACAAGCCCATGCCCCACGAGCCTGCCGCCAACCGCTACGCCAATCCCGCCCTCTACCAGCGCTGCGGCCGCAGCGGACTGAAGCTGCCCCGCCTCTCGCTCGGGCTCTGGCACAATTTTGGCGACGACGTTAAACAGGAAAATGCGCGAGCCCTCGTGCTGCGCGCGTTCGACCTCGGCATCACGCACTTCGACCTCGCCAACAACTACGGCCCGCCGCCCGGCGCGGCCGAGCGGAACTTCGGCCGCATCCTCCACGCCGACCTCGCCGCGCACCGCGACGAGCTGATCATCTCCAGCAAGGCCGGCTATCTCATGTGGGACGGTCCCTACGGCGAATGGGGCACGCGCAAATACGTCCTCGCGAGCCTCGACCAAAGCCTCACGCGCCTGGGCCTCGACTACGTCGACATCTTCTACAGCCACCGGCCCGACCCGAACACGCCGCTCGAGGAGACGATGGGCGCGCTCACCCACGCCGTCCGCTCCGGCAAGGCGCTCTACGTCGGCCTCTCCAACTACAACCCGGAGCAGACCGCCGCGGCGGCGAAACTGCTGCGCGAGGCCGGCACGCCGTGCCTCATCCACCAGCCGAAATACCACATGTTCGACCGCTGGGTGGAGCATGGCCTGCTCGACGTGCTCACGCGCGAGGGCATCGGCTGCATCCCCTTCTGCCCCCTCGCGCAGGGTTTGTTGACCAGCCGCTACCTCAACGGCATCCCCGCTGATTCTCGCGCCGGCCACGATCCGCGCTTCCTCAAACCGGAGGACATCACCGAGCAGCGCGTCGGTCTCATCCGCCGGCTCAACGACCTCGCCCAGCAACGCGGCCAGTCGCTTGCGCAGATGGCCCTCGCTTGGGTGCTGCGTTCGCCGGCTATCACGACCGCGCTGATCGGCGCGAGCCGCGTTTCCCAGATCGAGGAAAACCTCGGCGCCCTGAAGAACCTGGCGTTCTCGCAGGAAGAACTCGCGGCCATCGACAGGATCCTGGCGGGTTGAAGTAGGGCGGTCACTCCGCGGACCGCCGCGGCACGGAGCGGAGTCCGCGCCCTAACCCGGCTTGCAAGTGGCCTCGGCTTCCAGCCGATGAGTCTTAGAGCCCCTGCAGGCTGGAAGCCGCAGCCACATAGAACCCTCTGGCTTGCGCCGTCGCGGCCGGTGCGCCAGCCTCCGGGCATGACGCCGCCCCGCTTCTGCCTGTGGCTCGCCCTGCTTTGCGCTGCCACCGGCGCCCCTGCCGCCGAGCCCCCGGTCTACGCCAACCCGCTCGTGCTCCAGCGGGCCGACCCGTGGGTCTACCGGCACAGCGACGGCTATTATTATTTCATGGGCACCGTGCCGGAATACGACCGGCTCGAACTGCGCCGGGCGAAAACCCTGCAAGCCCTCGGCGGCGCGGAGGCGAACACCATCTGGACCAAGCACGCGACCGGCGCGATGGGCTCGCACATCTGGGCGCCGGAGATCCATTTCATCAACGACAAGTGGTATGTCTACTTCGCTGCCGGCGCCGCGGAGAAGGTCTGGGACATCCGCATCTACGTACTGGAAAATTCCTCGGCCAATCCGCTCGAGGGCGAGTGGATCGAGAAGGGTCAGCTCAACACCGGCTGGGAGTCCTTCGCACTCGATGCCACGACCTTCGAGCACAAGGGCGTCAATTACCTCCTCTGGGCGCAGAAGGACCCGAAGATTCGCGGCAACACCAACCTCTACCTCGCGAAGATGGACACACCGTGGAGCATCACGGGCGCCGCCGTCATGCTATCGCGGCCGGAATTCCCCTGGGAACAAGTGCGCTACTGGGTCAACGAGGGCCCGGCCGTCATCAAGCACAAGGGCCACATCTTTATCACCTACTCGGCGGCCGGCACGGGCGCGGAGTATTGCCTCGGGATGCTCGAGGCGCGCGACGACGCCGACCTGCTCGACCCAAAATCGTGGACGAAGGCGCCGCAGCCGGTCTTCGCCACCTTCGAGCACAACGGCGTGTTCGGCCCCGGTCACAATAGCTTCACGACCGACGGCAAGAGCGACATCCTCGTCTACCACGCGCGCAGCTATCGCGAGATCAAGGGCGACCCGCTGCACGACGCCAACCGCTCCACCCGCGCGCAGGCCATCCACTGGAACAACAATGGCACGCCCGACTTCGGCGTGCCGCTGCCCGCCGCCGGTTTCACCGAGCCTGTCGGACCCTCGGCCGTCGTGCCCGTCGCGTGGGACAAATTCACCGCGCCCTACCCGGCCGACACTGACGCCCAGCGCATGCGCGCGATCCTGCAGCACGCCGTGAAACACGCACTGACGATCTGGTGGCATGATCGCGCCTATGACCAGCAGGACGACGCGCCCTACCTCGAGTTCACACACGCCAAGGGGAAGAACAGCGAGCAATCCATCCGCCCGCCCGCCGAGCAGGCCTACGCGCTCGCCGTCGCGCTGCGGCTCGGCCTCTACGATGCCGCGGCCATCGGCGTGCCCGCCGCCACGGCCGAGGGGAAGGCCTTGAAGCTCATCCGCTCCGTCGCCTACCGCCACAAGGCCAACTCACCCGGTGGCTGGGGCGACCACTGGCAGTCGGCCGCGTGGACCGGCTGGGCCGCGCACGCCGCGTGGTTGCTGTGGGACCGCCTGCCGGAGACCGATCGCACCTACGTGGAGCGCATGGTCGCCTACGAGGCCGACCGCTTCATCGACTACGCCGTGCCGTATTACCGCGATCCGTCCGGGAAGCTCATTTTTCCCGGCGATACCAAGTCCGAGGAAAATGCCTGGAACTGCTCCGTCCTCAATGTCGCCGTCAACATGATGCCCGGCCACCCGCACCACGACGCGTGGCTGCGGAAGTCCGTCGAGCTGATGGTCTCGACCTACGCGCGGCCGTCGGACGTCACGCGCCCCGACGTCATCAACGGCAAACCGCTCGCCACCTGGCTGCACGGTTCCAACAGCAACGAGGACGGCTCGCTCGTGAACCACCACCTCATCCACCCGGACTACATGGTGGCCGGCCTGATTGAATACAACCCCGCCCCGCTCTTCGCGCTCGCGCGCCAGCCCGTGCCGGCCGCGGCGTTCTTCAATGTCGACCGCACCTACGCGGCGCTGACCGACCTGGCCTTCACGCCCGGACCCACGCCGGGCGACGGCGCGGCCGCCAACCTGCCGCCCGGCGGCACCATCTACCGCCCGGGCTCGGCAGAACTCTATTACCCGCAGGGCAACGACTGGGGCACCAGCCGCATCATGAACTTCGTCTTCGCCGACGCGCTCGTCCACGCGCTCAAGCTCGACGGACACTCGACGGTCAAGGCCGCCGAGTGGGAAAAGCTCCACGCCACGGCGGCGCTGGCGATGCAGGCGCGCTTCACCGACGGCCGCACCTATGCGACGGAGGTGGAGGACAAGTTCCACTCACGCGACGGCTGGATCGCGCTGCGCGCCGCCGCCAGCTGCCAGGTCAAGTGGATGATGGCGCAGGGCGGGATCACGGTGACGGACCGGACGTATTGAGGCAGGGGCGGTCACTCTGCTGAAGGGTGGGCGCCGGTCTCCGCACCGGCGCTGTCGCCGATGGGGACATCGGCGACCACCTCGGCGGGCCCAGCGGTCCCGCCCTACCTCAAGGAATCCCGCCAAAAAAAGACCGCGCCTTTGCGAGACGCGGTCGAAAGTTTCCGTGCCGGTCAACTCAGCCGCGCCAGTAGCCGCGGATGTAGACGTGGACGTTGCCGCGGCGCTCCCAATGCGGCGCGACGTAATGCCGGTATTCCGGCGGCGGGACGTCCCAGTAGCCGTTCACCCAGAAATAGCCGCGGCCATCAAATTCCCAGTGGCCCTCGATCCAGACCGCGTCAGGCCGGGTGCGCTCGACGATGACCACCTGGCGCGGCGGCGGTGGCGGTGGCGGACTTTCCACCACGACCTGCGTGGTCGCCTCGCGCTCCGAGCGGTAGATGGTGCCATTCCGCTGGTCCACCTGGTTGCCCATGGTCCCGCCAACCACGGCGCCCGCGGCCGCGCCGATGAGCGCGCCGTGCGCGCCATTGCCGTGGCCGCTGTTGTTGCCGATGGCTCCGCCGGCAATGGCGCCCAGCACGGCGCCCCCCAGGGCACCCCGCTCGGTGTTGGGGCCGTTACCGACGCAGCCGCCGGTGCCCAAGGCGGCAAGCGCCAAGGCCAGACTGAAAATAGTTTTGGTGTTCATGGTATGATTAGTCTCGTTTTTCGGGCGAAAGGTTCCCGCCGGACGGAAGGTGGCATCAATTTTTGACGACAAGCAAGGACGCGACGTTACGCACCCCTGACGTTTTGCGCGCGAGCATGACTGCCCGTTCGAGGTGTGGCTCCGCCGGCACCGACCCGGTCAGATTCACGGCGCCGTTGTGGCAATCCACGCTGATCGCAAAGACCGAGAGGTCGCTGTCCATGACGTATTTGCCCTTGATGACGGCGATAATGCGGACGTCGTCCAGACTGTCGCCCACGGTCCTGGCCTTGGCCCGGACATCCCAAAGGGAGTCCGACTGCTCCCCTTGGCCGGCCCCGGGCTTTGGCTTTGTTTCCACCACCCCGACCGGCCCGGAACTGCGCTCACGCTCATAGTAACGCCAGCCCAGCACCCCGCAGAGGGCGACAATGAGCACGACGAAAAGGGTGGCTTTCATCTACAGCACTGTGACCGCCAGCGCGGGGGCTTGTTCGCGGGTCTGGCCGCGGCGCCCCAGGAAATCACCCCCTCGACGCCGGAGGATCCCGGAACCTCGGCCCCGACCCATGGTCCCATAGCGCATGACCCTGTTCCGTCTCAGCCGGTTCCGCGTCCTGCTGCTCGTCCTCGCCGCGGCATTCCTGGCTGGTCAGGCGCAGGCGGCCGACGGCGGCTTTGGCGCAACCATGTCCGCCGACCAACAGGCCGCCGCGGGCCTGACGCAGCTTTCGCCGGTCGAGCGCGTCGTGCTCGACCAATTGGTCGCCGGCGAACTGGCGTCGATCCGCCGTACCGAGCCGGCGGAGCTGGCCGGCACCTTTATCAGCCGCCGCACCGAGATCGAGCGCAAGTCCGCGGGCCTCGACCGGCTGACCGAGGCGCAACTGGCCAAGCTCAACGAGTATGCCGCGTCCGCGCTCGCGGCGCGGGCGAAACCGAAGGAACGCCCGCGCCTCAAGGAGAACGAGGTCCTCGCGGCGGCGAAAAAGAACGAGATCCACGGCTCGGTGACCGTAGCCTACGGCTGGGGCCGTGACGGCCGCGATATGTGGGCCGAGTCGTTGCAGCTTAATTACTACGATCCCGAAAGTCGGGTGGGCATTGCCGTCGGTCTGTCGAATTTCACCGGCAACGGTTACTACGGCTACTCTCCGGACTATTTTGGTTATAACGGCGGCCAGTATTACGGCAACGTGCCCTTCTATCTCGAAACTTCCTACCGCGGCGGCGGCCTGGGCGGGAATTTCAACTTCGGCGACGGCCAATCCTTCCGCGGCGGGGGCGGACGGTGCCTCGGCCAGGGTGGCGGCCGCGGGCGTTGAGGACGCGGGTCCGGGTCATTTTGTTGTTTATTCGCGGCGGGAGGGCGGGCACTTTCCAGCCGTGGATGCCCGCCTCGAAAGCCCGGAACTCGGCACGTTTCTCCTGACCCGCCCGCTGAGCATCGGCCGCAGCTCAAGTTGCGATATCGTCGTCCATGGCCACGAGGTGTCGCGCCGCCACGCCCTCATCAACCCGCAGGCCGGCGGCGAGGTCTGGCTCGTCGACCTGGGCAGCACCAACGGCACCTACCGCAACGACCGCCGCGTCACCCAGCCCGCCGAGCTCGCCGATGGCGATCGGATCACACTGGGCGGCATGACCCTGGTCTTCCACCGCACCGGCCCGGCCCGCCAGCCGGCCGGCGACATGGCCACGGTGGAGACGCAACTGACCAGCGCCGCCGTCAAGATCGAGAAGGCCTGGCTGGTGCTCGCGGACATTGAGGGCTATACCCCCTACGCGCAGGCCCACCCGCCGGAGGAGGTGTCGCGCGTCAGCGGCCAGTGGATGCTGACCTGCTCGAACCTTTTCGAAAAAAACAACGCGGACATCCAGGTCTACACCGGCGACGGTTTTCTGGCCTACGTCATCGACCGGGGCGACGGGCCGGCGGGATTTTTCAAGATCCTCGCCGGCCTGCGCGAATTCCAGGCCCGGGAAAAGGTGCTGCCCTTCCGGCTGCTGGTGCACCACGACTTCATCACGATCGGCGGCATGTCGCCCGCCGGCGGCGAGTCCGTACTGGGGCCCGGCGTGATTCTGCTGTTCCGCATGGAAAAGATCGCCAAGGCCCACAAGTCCCGCGTCTCGCTCACGGCCGCCGCGGTGGCCCAGTGGCCGGAGAAGATCAGCCCCCTCTCGCTCGGCAAGCACAAGCTCGGCGGCTTCGAGCAGGAGCACGAGCTCTTCAGCCTCGAGCTGGCGAAGTAGCGAACCGGGTATGGCCGCAAAAAGTCACCAGAGCCCGGCAGCGAATGAAACTCACAAGGCGCCTATAGGCACGCGGAAAACTCCCGCCCGCGGATGGATAGTTTTTGTGACGCTTGGTGGCTAAAAATTCCGCCGCCTTCGCTCCCCAGCCGTGAAATCCGTGGTTAATTCCGACCATCCCCCCGTCGATCCGGTCGCGCTGCTCACGACCGACCGCCTGGTCCTTTCGTCCGACCTGCGCGTGGTCACGGTGCGACCCGAACGGCTCGTGGTCAAATACCCGCCCGGCCGCCGCTACCTGGCCTGCACCCCGGCCCAATGGAGGCTGCTGCAGAATTTCGGCTCCACGGGACGCAGCGTGCCGGACCTTTTGCTCGAGCTGATCCCCGAAGGCCATTGCCCGTCACTGCGCGAACTCTACGAGCTGCTGCTGCGGGCCCACCAGGCCGGCATTCTCCAGGCGGAGGGCCGCCCGGGACCCGCGCCGCAGATGTCCGCCCACTGGCCGCTGAAGCTCGGGGGACCCGCCGTGCGCTGGCTCTGCGTCCTCGCACTGGCCGCCGGCATCATCGCCCCGCTGCTGCGCCCGGTGCAAATGCCGGGCGGCCTCACCGCCATTTTTATCGGCTGGCTGCTCGCCGTGGTGGCCCTCAGCGCGGGGCAGGCGCTCGCGGCCGGTGTCGTCCGCCGGGCGGGCGGCCATCCCTATCATCCGCAATTTTTCTGGAAAACCCCGCTGCCCCACTTCCGCATCGACCTCGCTGATGCCATCATGGGCGGGCGCGGCGCGGAGATCGACTCGGCGCTCGCGCAACTGGCCCCGATGTTCGCCGCGGCGGCCGCGACCGCGCTGGCCCGGCCCGAATGGCTGCTGCCCGTGCTCTGCGGTCAGTTCCTCCTGCTCTCGCCGCTTTGGCCTTCGCCGCTGCGCGACCTGCTGCGCGCACTCTACCACGACCCGCTGCTGGATGCCGCCGGTGACCTCACGCTCACGCCCGGCCGCCTCCCCGGCCTGTTGCGGCACGCGCAGGCGGGCCTGGCCGACGGAAAATTCCTGCTGGCCCGCACCGGGGCCACCGCGGCGTGGCTGCTGCTGGTCTTCCTCGCCGGCTGCGTGCTGGTGCAGGCCAACGCGCTCGACCTGTTGAAGCGTTTCCAGGCCGCGGGCGGGTTTCATTTCACGGCGTTCGCCCTGCTGGGCCTCCTCGGGGTGTTGGTCCTCGGCACGGTCGGGGCCGCGCTCTGGATGGCGGGGCGTTCGGTCCGCGCCTGGCTGCGCGAGCAGTCCGACCGCCGCCGGTCGCCCCGATCCGCGGTGGTCGAGCCCGCGGCCATCGCCGAAAAGCTCGGCGGCACGCTGCTGTTCCGGCACCTGTCGCCGGAGGACCTCGCGGCCCTCGCCGCCGCAGTGAAGCCCGAGGCCCACGAGGCCGGCGCCTACGTCGTCCGCGAGGGCGAGCAGGGCGACAAGCTTTACCTGATTTACTCGGGCCACCTCCAGGTCTCGCAAAAACTGACGGAGGTCGGCCGCACCGACCGGTTCGGCGAACTGCACCCCGGCGACCTGTTCGGCGAGCGCGCCCTGCTCGGTGACGGCCGCCGCACGGCCACGGTGCGTTGCGCCACGCCCTGCGTGCTGCTCACGCTCGACAAGGCCGGCTTCGAGAACCTCATCCTCACCCGCCTGTCGCGCGCGGACCTCGAGGACAAGGTGCAGAAGATCGGCTTCCTCGCGCGCACCGAGCTCGCGCGCAACTGGAGCCAGGCCGCGCTCGCCGCGTTCGCCGGGCATGCGAAGTTCCACGAGTTCGCCAAGGGCAGCCAGATCGTCCGCGCCGGCATGGCCTTCGAGTTCTTCTGCGTCGTGCACGAGGGCGAGTTCGCCGTGATGAAGGACGGCCGGCAAAAGGCGCACCTGCGGCGGGGCGACTGCTACGGCGAGCTCAGCATGCTCGGCCACAACACCGCGAAGGCCGACCTCACCGCGCTCACCGCGGGGCGCTGCCTGCTGGTGCCGTCGCAGGATTTTCTGCGGTTCATCACCCGCGACTTTGCCGTCGCGCTGCAGTTCGAGCGGATCGGCGCCGAAAAGCTGGGCCGGCCGATCTTTAAAAACAAGAAGTAGGCGGAGGGAGGAGCGCAATCTGGCGGCGCCCCGCCGAGCTCAGACCACCCGCGCCAGCAACACGGTGATGTTGTCCGGCCCGCCGGCCGCATTGGCCGCGGCGATCAGCGCCTCCGCCGCCGCGGGGGTGGCCGCCGGGAGCGCCGCCTGCAGGAGGACCGGGGTTTTTTCGCGCAGCGGCCCGAAGAGCCCGTCGGAACAAAGCCCGAACGCATCCCCCGGCGCGAACTCCACCGCCGCCACCTGCGGCACGATCTGGCGCCCGTCGCCGCCCATCACCTGCTCGAGGATCGAGCGGTATTTGAAACGGGTCAGCGCCTCCGCGGTCATTTCCCCGCGCCGCACCATGGCGGCGCCCAGGCTGTGATCCTCAGTGAGCTGGCGCAGGCGGCTGCCGTGCAAAAGATAGATGCGGCTGTCGCCGACGTGGCCGAGCACCGCGGTGCCGCCGGGCCGCAGCCACAGCGCGGAGAGCGTCGCGCCCATGCCGTGCCAGCCGGGCCGGGACAGTGCCCGGGCCATCAAGGCGGCGTGCACGACCTGCAGCGCCTCGCGCATGGCCGCCGCGGGCTCGGGGGCGGCGCAGCGGGCGGCGATTTCCTGCGCGATGTGCTCGACGCAAAACCGGCTCGCCTCCTCGCCGCCCAGCGCGCCGCCCATGCCGTCACTCACGACGAGCAGCGCCCCGCCCGTCCCCAGGTCCAGCCGCCCGGACGCCAAGGGTGCGGCGGAAATTCCGGGCGCGAAAACGCCCCAGCAATCCTCGTTGTTGCCGCGCACCCGCCCGAGATCCGAGGCGGCGGTCCATTGCACCTGCACGGCGGCGGCTTTTTTCATGGCGGGGCGAAGTCGACATGGAGCGGCGTATCGCCCCCCTTGGTCACCTCCAGGAAACGGACCACGGGCTCGCCGCCCTCGCGCTGGAATGTAAGGCGGTAGCGACCCTGCGGCAGGGCGGGGATCCGGCGGGGCGTGACGCCCTCGAGGGTCCGGCCGCCCACCTCGAGGGTGAACTTCACGCCGGGCGGATTGCTCGTGATGCTGGCCGCCCCGATCAGCGGCACGAGGCGCACCACCTCGGGCTTGGTCTCGGCCCCGGCCTTGACCGTGAGCATGACATCGCGCGGCTCAAAGCCCTCGCGCTCCACGTGCAGCGTGACCGCGCCGGGGGCGACGTCCGTGAAAAGCGCCGGGCTCGGCTTGCGCTCGCGCCGCGGCAGGAGCGTGACCAGGGCGCCGGCCGGCTGCGTCGTGACCACGAGCGAGCCGGGCGTGTGCGCCGCCTCGTATTCCTTCCACGCGGTCTGCCGGCGGAGCCAGGTGCGGGTCACCTCGGGCTTTTGCCGCTCCGGCGCGTTGGCGAGGTAGGCGCGCACCTGCTTCTCGGTGTCCTCGAACACCGCCCGCGGGGCGTTGTCCGGGAGCTTGTCGATCAACTGCAGGATCTGCGCCGGGGCCGGCAGCTCGGCCGGCCCCGTTTCATTGCGCAATTCCTCGAGCCGCTCGCGCACCAGGCGGCCGCGGGGCGACTGTTCCTGGGCGATCGCCTTCAATTCCGCCAAGGACAATTCGCCGTTGCGCACGCGTTTCTTAAAAGTCTCCCCGGCGAACCGGGCCTCGGTGGCCTCACGGGCCTTCCGGGCCTCCTCGGTTTTCTTTGCCTCGTCCTGCTGGCGGGCCAGGAGCAGCTTTTGCGCCTCCTCCTGCCGGGCGATCTCCGCCAGGCGCTGACGTTCCACCGCCGCGCGCCGCTCGGGCCGGACGACCCCGAGGTAATAACCCGCGCCGGCCAGGGCGAGCAGCGCGACGACGGCCACCGGCCACCAACGCCGCCGGGCGGGAGCGGAGCCGCCGCCCGGGGTCACATCGGCCTTGCCCTCAATGAAAGGCGAAGCGGTCGGAGTCGCCATGGGCACGCCCAGCCGCTGGGCGAGGGCGCGCACGGTCTGCGGGCGCGCCTTCACGTCCTTGGCGAGGCACGCCGCGATCGCCTCCTCCCACTCGGGCGCGATGGGACCGCCGGTCACGCCGAGTTCCCTGCGGCGCTCGGCGATGGAAGGCGGCACCTTGGTCTGCACCTGCACGAGGATGTTGCCGGAATAGAACGGCGACTTCCCCGTGAGCAATTCGTAGAGCGTCGCGCCGAACGAGTAGATGTCGTCCGTCGGATGCTGCCGCTCGCCCAGCATCTGCTGCGGGCTCATGTAGGCCGGCGTGCCCGACGTGCTGGCCTGCGCCGAGACGCGGGACACGCTGTCCGAGATGCTGCGCGCGATGCCGAAGTCGGTGACCTTGATGTCGCCGTGCCCATCGACGAGGAGGTTGGCGGGCTTGAGGTCGCGGTGCACCACGGCGCCGCGCTCGTGCGCGTAGGCGAGCGCCTCGCAGAGCTGGCGCACCCACCGGCGCAGGGCCGGCGGCTCGAAGACCTGCCCCGGCTGCGCCAGCCGCCGGTTGGACAGCGTGTCGCCGGAGATATATTCCATCGAGATGGCCGCGTTCGTCTCGTTCTCCACGAAATCGTAGAAGCGCACGATGTTCGCGTGCGTGAGGTCGAGCGCGCGGCGCGTCTCGCGCTTGAGCTCCTCCATCGCGGGCCGGTCGGATTTCATGACCTCCGGCAAAAATTTCAGGGCGACCTCGCGCTCGAGCTTGTCGTCCACCGCGAGCCAGACGACGCCCATGCCGCCGCGGCCGAGCAGTTTCTTCAGGGTGAAACGCTGGAAGACCTTCTGCCCGGCGGCATACCCGAGCACGGTGGCGCCTAGTTCCGTGTCATTCATGGTCGCGGGCGGGCCGGGCGGGGTGCACGTCAGCGGTTCTCCCGGACCTCGAGGGTGAAATACTCAACGTTGGTGAGCGCGAGCGAGCGGCCCTTGAAGGTGGTGAGGCCCCGGGGCGGCAGCGGGACGCGCTGCCACTCGGCCGGCCCCTCGACCGGTTCCTCGTGCAGCCCGAGGAACCGCGTGCGGCACGCGAGTTCGAGCGGTAAATCCGTGCGGTTGCGGAAGGTGGCATAGACCTCGAGCGCGCCATTGGGCAGACGGGTGCCGCCCTGGCGCTCGACCGTGAACGTGGCGGCCGGCGGGGACGAGGCGCCGGATCCGTCCGTCACCTCGCGGTCAAGGATGACCACCTGGTTCAGCTGGCGGCCCGGCGTCGCCGCCGGCGGGCCGTCAATTTTCCGCGCGGCCAGCGGGTCGTCCGCGGGGGCATGCCGGCAGCCGGTGAATCCGGCGAAAACAACGGCGCACACCAGGACGAGCGTGGATCTTGAATTCATGGCGCGGGGTAGGAGTAGGTTGGTAGGAGTTTTTAAACCAAACACAACACCATCGGCGACCCGGGCCCGCCGCCGCGAAGCGGGCTTCCAGCGTCGCGGATTGGCCGCCGGTCGATTTCTCTTCGTGCCGCCGCCGATCCTGGCCCAGGAATTTTCCCCGGCCTCCCCTCCCCGTCCGGTGCCCGATCCCGTCGAGGGCATCTGGCTCGGCCCGGTCCGCGCGCCGCAGGGGCCGGCGGAAATCGGCTTCCGCTTCGAGCGCGACGCCAAGGGGGGGCTCGGCTCCGCGCTCTTTTTCCCCGTGATGAACGCCTATGGCGTGAAGTGCGGCGCGCCGGTCGGCGGCGGCGTGGTGAAACGCCCGTCGTGGCGGTGGCCGCATCATCGTGGGCAGCCGCGATTATTTTCTCTACGGGCTTAACCGGACCGACGGCTCGGTCGCGTGGAAATTCTCCTACTGGTTCTCGTGCATCGAATCCACGCCGGCACGCTCGCGTGCGACGGCGAGCGGATCTACGCCGCCGGCTTTGATGGCAACCTCATCGCCCTGCCGGCGAAGTGAATTCCGCTTTTACTTCTCGGCTTTCTTCGCGGGCTCGGGCGGATTTTTTTTCTCCGCGGACTTGGCGGGACGGGACGAGCTTTCCGCCCGGAAATCGAACTGGATGTCGACCGAAACGAAAATCCGTTTCCGATCGGCCATGATTTGCGGGGGGAACTTCAGCTGCATCGCGGTGAGCAGCGCCGGCACCTGAAATTCGGGATAGGTGGCCTTGACGATCCGGGGATTGATCACGAGGCCGTCCTTGTCGATGACCAAGGATACGACCGCCTTGCCGTATTTGCCGCTGCCCGCCAGTTCCTTCGGGTAAGGAGGGTTGAGCGCCTTCCGGGGCACGGGCCACGCCGGCAATTCGGCGGCGGGGATCACCGGTTCGTCGATGGCCCGGAAAACCTGGCGGCCGGCCACGACGCTCAGCCTCTGCTCCAGGGTCACGGAAAAGTTGACGGGGACGAGGACGCGGAACGGGGTCGGTTTGCCATCCACGCTGCCCGGAGTGAATTCCCACTGCCGCAAGGCTGTGAGCGCGGCCTCGCCGAACGCGGGATCCGTGGCCGAATGAACCTTGGCCTCGGTCACCGCGCCCGTCTCGCTGATGAGCAATTCCACCGTGGCCTCGCCGTCGACGAATTTCGCGAGCAATGCGGGCGGGTGCACCGGCACCACGGTGCGCGTCAGCCCCGGGGCGACCCGATGCGGGGGTTTGGCCGCGACCGGGGCATTGGACTCGGGCTCGGCCGCCCGGGCCGCGGGGCCGCCAAGGAGGACCGCGACCGTCGCAGCCAGGAGGATCCAGCCGCGGCGCGCAGGCCAGGGCCGGGGGCAAAACAGCGGACAGGGGGCGTTGGGGGCACTCATAGTCATTTCACCAGGACCGGGGTTTGGCGGCGCCCGCTCTGCCGGTAGACCTCCAGCGCCTTGGGCATGAGGTCCATGAGCTGCAGGATGCGCTCGGGATTGGACGGATGCGTGGACAACCACGCGGGCGGGGTGGCCTTGCCCGCCGAGATCTGCTCCAGCTTCTCGATCACCTTGACCGACTCCTCCGGATTGTAGCCCGCGCGGGCCATATACATGATGCCAATGTGGTCGGCCTCCTTTTCCTTCTTCCGGTCAAACCCCACCGCAGTGACGCCGGAGGAAAGCCCGTAGGCATCAAGCACCGCGTTCGAGGTCAAGGCCCCGGCGCCGCTGCCAGCCAGGACGCCGCCCACCAGCAGGCCGCCGCCCTGGAGCGCCAGGTTCTGGGACAGCCGCTCATTGGCATGCTTGGCGGCGACGTGCGCAATTTCGTGCGCGAGCACGGAGGCGAGCTGGTCGTCATTCTCCAGGATCTGGAAGAGGCCGCTGAAGACCCCCACCTTGCCGCCGGGCATGGCGAAGGCGTTGATCTGCTGCGGCGCGTCGAACACGATGAATTCCCAGTCCGCGTCCGGCACGTCCCAGAACACCACCTTCGACAGGCGGTCGCCCACCCGCTGCACGCGCTCGTTCCAGTCGCGCCGGGGGCTGGCCCGGTGGGTCCTCTTGAGGTCGGCGAAGGCCTTCGCGCTCTGCTTCAGGACCTCCTGGTCGGAGACAAGGCTGATGGCCGAGCGTCCGGTGACCGGCACCTGGTAACAGCCCGCACTGAACGCAAGGATGAGTGCGCCGGAGAGAGTAACCATGCAGGCTGCGGTTCTCATCGTGGTATCGTGCCGGGCCCGGGTAAGTGGGGGAACCCTACCGGGCCGGCCCCGCATGGCAAGCCGCGCCGCCAATTATTTGGAATTTGCCACCCGGACAATACCTCCTACCTTCCGCCCCAGCCTCCATCCGCCGGCCACCGCCCTCGGGCGTGCCTGTCGCCACCGGAAAAAAATCCACGTCATGAGCGAACAACCCGTTTCATCGTCCGCCAAGAAACGCCGCGTGATACATTGGGATCCGGAGCAGGGCCGGCCGGCCGCCAAGAGCCCTTGGACCATCCTGCGCATCCTCGGTTGGTCCGCCGGGGGCTTGCTCGGCCTGCTGCTCGCCGCCGGCCTGGTGATCCGGGGCCTGCGGCTGGTGGTCGGGCCGCAGTTCCTGCAAAGCGGCGCCGTGGCGGTCAGTGCGCCCGAAAGTCCGGGCGACGCCTTCATCACCGAGTCGAAGGCCGCGCAGGCGCACGAGACCGCCTTCAAGGCGATGACCGAGCTGCGCCGCCTGCCGCAGGACCATCCCAGCCAGCTGGAGCAGCTCATCGGGATTGAAAAGGATTTCCTCACCGGGGAGGCCCTGCTCCGCGCGCATGACAACGCCCGGGCCTACGCCCATTTCGACATGTTGAACCGGGAGATCGACGCCTACGCCCTGAACGTGAAGCTAAAGCAGGAGACCCAGAAGGCCTACGATGAGATTCTCGTCCGCATCAAGGAAATCGACCGGGCCCGCAGCCTGGCGCCCCAGGAATTTGAAACCGCAATGACCGATGCCGGCGTGGGCCAGGAATTTTTCAAGGCGGGCAAGTTCATCCGGGCCAAAAAACAATTCGACTCCGCCTTCGCCGCGCTTGGCCGGGCCGAACAGGTCCTGAAGAATTTCGTGGATGAGCACATCGGCAAGGCGCAGCAGGCCGTCGCCAACGGCCAGCGCGAGACGGCGCTGCAATTGTTCCGGGCGGCGCTGGAGAAGGATCCCGGCAACGAGGTGGCCGGGCAGGGCCTGAAGCGCGCGGAGGTCGCCGACCGCGTCCATGCGCTGCTGCTGCAGGGGGCCGGGTTCGAGGAAAAGAAGGAATACGCCAAGGCCCGCGAGGCCTACGGGAAGGCGTTCGAAATCGACGCGTTCTCCGCCGTGGCGCAGCAGGGCAAGGCGCGCAGCGAGCGCCTCGAGAAGGAGACGGAATTCCAGACGGCCTTCGAGGCCGCCGTCGCGGCGCGCGCCAAGCACGACTGGAGCCGGGCGATCAGCTCCTATGAACACGCCCTGAAGGTCTATCCCCAGAAGGACGACATCAAGAAGGCCCTGGTGGAGATCCGCGAGACGGCGCACCGTGAGGCGGTGCAGCAGTCGCTCGCCAAGGCGTTCGCCCACGAAAACAAATACGAATGGGAGCTGGCGCGCGCGGACTACAACGCCACCATCCAGCTCGATCCCCAGCAGAGCGAGGCCAAGGAAGGCTACGCCCGCACCGGCCGGATGATCCGCACGCTCATGCAATACAACTCGCTCGTGGATGTCGCCGAGCAGCGCGCACAGCACGCGGAGTTCCAGATCGCGATCCGCTCGTTCAACGAGGCCATGGCCATCAAGCCGGCGTATCTGGCCCTGACCGGCCGGGTCGACCAGTTGCGCGCCCAGTTGCTCGCCCAGAGCCAGGCGGTGGATGTCACCTTCACGTCCGACGGCGACTCCTGGGTTTCGATCAGCAATTTCCGCATGCTCGGGAAGATCAAGTCCGAGACGATCAAGATCCTGCCCGGAGACTACGAGATCGTCAGCCGCCGCAAGGGCTATCAGGATGTGCTGCTCCTGTTGCAGGTGCGCCAAGGCTCCCCGCCGCCCGTGGTGAACGTGGCCTGCACGATCCGCGGCAACCGCTGACCCGGCCCATGAAATTCCGCCAGTCCTCCCTCGGCCTCGTGCTCGCCCTGGCGGTGCTGGCCGGCGCGCAAACCCCGGAGTCGTCGGCCCCCGCCCCGGCGGCGATCCCCAAGGGTCGCCTGCCCGAGATCAAGCGCACCGGGCCGGTGGGCAAGGCCACCCTGCCCGATCCCGATCTGCTGGACGGTTCGAGTTTCGACAAGGAAAAGCGCCCGTTGCACGGGATGCTCTCGGAAATTGAAATGGGCGAGGAGGAAGGCGGCAAGAACTCCAAGGTGTCCCCTGATTCCGGCCCGGCGGGCAGCGGGGCGCCATCCGGCCAGAAACCGCCGCCGCCCGGCAGCAGCGGATCGGCCGGCGGCGCCCCGGCCGGCGAGCCGCCGAAGGACAGCCAGGGTGGTTCCTCCGCAAGCGTGCCCGAAGGCCCCGCGGCCGCCGCCGAGGGCGCGCAGGCGGAAAGCCTGCAGGTGCCCGAAGGCGCCACGGCCGGCGCCCCCGGAACCGAGGGCGCGAAACCGCGCGACCTGCAGATAGGCGACGCGGCGCTGCAGATCCAAACCGCCAAGAACAACCAAAGCGCGGTGGGTGCCGTGGCCAGCACGAGCCAGCAATACGAGAAGGCGCTGCCCAAGGGCGGCGCCAGCTCAAGCCCGGCCAGCAACCGGCCCGGTGGGGTCGAGAAGGGTCGCGTCATTCCCAAGGGCCTTTAGGCCGCGCCCGTTCCCATGAAGAAACTGCTGCGCTGCCTGCTCGCCGTCCTGCTGCTGCCGGCGGCGGCCCACGCGCTGACCGTGATCTTTCCGGTCGAGGGCATCGCCGACCTGTGGAAGTTGCCCTACGATTCCTATCGCGAGAAATATTCCGGCATCAACATCACCGGCCTGGGCGTGGAGGATGAAGGCTGGTATGTGCGCTACCGGCACGAGAACCTGACCTACCTCTTCGGCCCGCTGCCGGAGCGGGAGGCGGCGAACAAGTCGCTCTGGGAACTCGAGGCCGTGCGCGATGCCGCCATCCGCGAACGCCCGACCCTGTCCACCAGCCAGGTCGACGTGGTGAAATTCAACTTCACCGGCATCTACGGACAGCGGGGCAACCAGCCCTTCCACGGGGACGGCAAGGGCGGCACCGATGCGGATGGCAAGCGCATGGGCGGGGCCGGCGACATGGATGGCGATGGCGTCGCGGACAACAAGGACAGCGACATGGACGGTGATGGCAGCCCCAACGACATGGACAATGACATGGATGGCGACGGCATCCCCAACGACATGGACGATGACATGGACGGCGACGGCATCCCCAACGACCAGGACGGCGACATGGACGGCGACGGCATTCCCAACAGCCAGGACGCGAACCCGCGGCACTACGACAAGACGGCGGAGAACCAGTCCGGCGGCGGTGGCAAGGCCACGAAGGACGGCGATGGAAAATCCATGGGCGGCAATGGCGACATCGATGGCGACGGCATCCCCGACAACATGGATCCCGACATGGACGGCGACGGCATCCCGAATGAAATGGACAATGACATGGATGGGGACGGCATTCCCAACGATCAGGACAGCGACATGGACGGCGACGGCATTCCCAACGGCCAGGACGGCGACTCGGATGGTGATGGCATTCCCAACAGTCAGGACAGCCAGCCGGGGCACTACGACAAGACGGCGGAGAATCAGTCCAACGGTCGCGGCCAAGGCAACGGCCAAGGCGGCCGCGGCTCGAGCAGCGGGCAAAAGGGCGGCCAGCAAGGCGGGCAACAGGGTGGCCAGCAAGGCGGCGGACAGTCGGGCGGCGGCGAAGACAGCCAGCAGGGCCTCCAGGTTGCGATGCCCTCGCAGGGCGGCCGGCAGTCACAGTCGGGCCGCAACTCGTCGGGCCAGCAGGGCGGCCAGCAAGGCCAGCAGGGCCAGCAGTCTTCCAGCAATCAAAGCGGCGGCGGTGGCCAGTCGGGCCAGCAAGGCGGTCAACCCGGCGGTGGCGGTGGTGCCGGGCAGCCGGGTCAACCGGGGCAGCAGCAACAACAGCAGCAGCAAAAGGGCGGCAGCAGCATCGACATCGTCAAGTTCCTGAAGTGGGTCCTCGGCCTCGGCTGACCGGCCGCGCCCGCCTCAACGCTCCTCGAGATCCTGCAGCGCGATGAACGCGCCGCCATGCTGGTAGGCGACCTCGCGCATCAGGTTCGCGAATTTCACCCCCGTATTGCCCATGGAAAAACCCATCCGCACCGCCGTGGGGAAACCGATGGCGTTGATGGTCACCCGGCGCTTGCCGTCCTTGTTGCGCGGGTTGAGTTCATCGAGCCGTTTCAGGACGGCGTCGGCCGTGCCGGTGAACTCGTCGCCGAGGACGAAGATCGTCATCTTCATCTGGTCGTTGTTCTGGTCGAGCAGCGTGCGCAGGGCCCGCACGATGCCGGGCACGGGATTGCTGTTGCTGAATTCGCGGTAATTAAGGAGCGCCCGCTTGATGGTGGTGCGCACCTCGGGGCTGTCCGGCAGCCATTTCTCCTCGGCGCGCCCGCTGAGGATGAAGCGGCCGTCGGCGTCGAAGAACTGTACCCCCTCGATCTGGGGATAGGCGTCCAGCACCTCGTCGAATTTTCGCAGGGCGATCGCCCAGATCCTTTCCGTGGCGGGATCGCGCATGCTCCCGGAGGTGTCGATGATGAACGCCACGAAGTTGCTGCTGGCCGGCAGCCCGAGCGGTGTCGGCTGGATATTCTCATTCAACAGCCGGTCCGACTTCTTCTGCATGGCGGCGATGTCCCGCTTGAGCTTGTCCAGGTCCACGACCAGCGCCTTCTGGCCCTGCTTCTGCATCTGGAGCTTGTGGTCCATGTCGTCGAGCAGGCCCTTGAGGTTTTCGTCGATGCGCTGGGCCTCGAGCACGAGTTTCGCGGCGTCCGCGTGCCCGGTGATGAGATCGCCCTTGCGCTCATTGAGCGCCGCCATCTGGGCCAGGTAGGCGGCCGCGGCCTGCCGCAGCTGTTCGCGGGCCGCCTGCATGTTCTTGTCCTGCTTGTCCACCGACAGCACGAACAGGAGGATGACCGCCCCGAACCCGCAGCAAATGCAGTCGAGGAAGGCCAGGCTGAAGATCGTGGTGGGGCGGCGGCGGATCATGTGTCGGGCCAGTCGGCGGAGGGGCTGACGAGGGCGCCCCGCGTGAGTCCGGCCAATTCCCAGTAGAGCGCGGGGGCGCCCGGGTCGCCGGTGGTCGGAAAGAGGATCGTGCTCACCGGAATGCGCGGCGGCAGCTGGCGCACGGCCTGGCGCATGTAGGCGACCCGCGCCTCGTCGTTGGTCGAGCCGGTGTTGGGCGAACTGTCACTGGTGGTGGGCAGGCCGTCGGTGAGGAGGATGATCGAATCCGGCAGGGTCGGCAGGTAGCGCACCGTGGTGAAGGCCCGCTCGAGGTTGGCCGAGCCCTGCGGCACGACCTGCCGCAGGCGGGTCAGCGCCTCCTGCACCGCTGGCCGGTCGGAGCGCGCGATCCACTGCTCGCTGCGGTTCGGCAGCAAGGGCACCGTTTCATCATTGAAGAGCAGGATCTGGAAATGCGCGTCCGGGTTGAGCGTGGCGACCATCCAGTCGAGGGCCTTGAGGGTACGCTGCCACTTGGGCGCCTCGCGTTTCTTGAAATCCGGATCCTCCAGCCGCGCAATGGCGTCGTCGAGGGTGTCCCCCAGCATGCTGCCGGATGTGCGCACGAGGAACAGGACGTTGTTTCCGTCCAGCTTGACGCCGGTCAGATACTGGCGCCGGGACTCGTTGGGAATGGGCACCGGCTGGTCCTCCTCGGTCGGCAGGGCTTTCTTTTCGCCGAGCAGCTTGTCGAGCGCGTCCTTCAGCGCGCCGGTTTCCTGCAGCAGGAGCAGCAGTTCCTTCTGGCGGTTGGTGAGGTTGACCTGCTCGCCGGAATTCTTGGTCTTGAGCTGCTCGAGCATCGTCTGCGCCGCCGCCAGCATCTTTTCGAGGCTGTCGAACTCGGCCTGGCTCGCCTTCGCCTGGCTCGCCAGCGCGTTCACGCGCGCCTGCACCTGCTCCAGGGTCTCGGAGTCCCGGTTTTTCTGCTGGGCGACGGTCAGGATGTAGATCAGCAGCACCGCGCCGAAGCCGCAGCAGATGCAGTCCAGGAACGCCATGCTGAACACCTCCGTGTCGCGGCGTTTGGCGGTGATCGACATGGGCGGAGCGCGCCGGGGTTACGCCGGCGGCCGGGCCGGCGGGAGGCAATGGGCGAACAGCAGGTCGGTCGACGCCGCCCCGGAGCGGATGACGAGCCGGTCGCCGGCTTCGAGCACCGTGCGGGTCGGCCGGGCGCTGCCGTTTGGGGCCGGAGCCGGGCCGGCCTCCACGAACCAGAGGTGGCCGCCCTCCCGCTGCAATTGCACCAGGCATTCCGCGGCGGTGTTGAAGGACTCGGGCAGGGTGAGATCGGGACCCGCGCTGGTCGAGCCGATGGTGAAGCCGCCGTTGCCCCCGAGCACATGGCCGACGCCATTGATGATGACATGGGTGGGCAGCGGGCGGGCGCCGGTCGTCCTGACCTTGTGCAGGTGCGCCTCCCATGGCGTGCCGGTGGACCGTTTCACCTCGGCCAGCGGGACGGCGGTCTCCACCGGAACATCCGCCAGGTCCTGCACCTGCCAACGGGTGGCCCCGACGAGGGCGGCGCCGCAGGCGGCGGCGCCTGCCGGCAGCCGGAGCAGGCGCATGAAGCCGGCGGCCCGTAGCCGGGACTCGAGTCCGGGCACGCTGGCGGCGCGGGGCGTGAGCGCCACCGTGATGGGCTCGGTATGCTCGGACATCTTGTGCACCAGCATCTGCACCCCCTGCTGCAGCATCCCGGCAATGCTCGTGGCGTCCAGGCCCAGCTGGTCGTGCGTGGCGGTCATTTCGTAGGCCCGCCGCGTGGTGTTGATCTGGTAGCGGAACTCGGGCGCCCCGCTCATGATGAAATCCTTGGTCTGGCGGTAGAAGCTCTGCTCGATCAGGCCGTCCTCGAGAATGTCGAAGGCCGTATGCTTGAGAAAGCGGTTGCCCATCGCGGCGGTGAGGTGCTTGAGGAGCGGGGCATAACCGGCGGGGGCGAGGTGCGCGAAGTCCCGGCGCACGAACTGCGCCCCCTCCGCCACGTGCAGCGAAATGTCCGCGCCCCCGAGCTGGATGTCGATCACCACGACGGGCAGGTTGGGATTGATGCCCGGGCCGCGCGGGTCGCACAGCGCGGCCGAGGCCATGTCCAGCACGCCGGCCAGCGGCAGACCGAGCTCGCCCGCCATCCCGAGCAGCAGGCCGACCTTTTGCTCCTCGGTGGCGGCGTCCTTCAGGTAGAAGCTCGGCACGGCCAGCACGAGTTTGTCCGGCGCACCGGCCGCGGCGGTCAGCTGCCGGCTGAAATCGCGCAGGAAATAAAAGGCGAGCTCGGAGAACGACGGGGCCTTGCCCTCCGCATTCAGGGCGGAGGGTTCGTGGGAGAGCTTGTCCCAGAAGTCGTGGCAGATCTGCCGGGGATGCACGAACCACACGTCCTCCGCGGGACGGCCGAACAGGAACTTCTGGCCGTTGTGGTAGGCAAAGCCCGGCCAGTCGGAGAGGCCGTCCTTCTCGCCGCGCGCCAGCAGCCGCGGTTCATCCTTCTCGCACACCGCGGCCTCGAATCCCGCGTTGCACAGCTCGATGCCGATGGTGGCCATGGCGCTGGGATCCTGGCTCAGGAATAGACTTCCCGGGACTCGTCCTTGGCGGGCACCTTCATCATGTCGATGAGTTTGTCGCGGCAGTATTTCTGGATCTCGATGATCAGGGACTCCTGGCTCGATTGGACGATGTGCAGCACATACATCAGGGCGATGCAGAGCATGAGGCCCACGAGGGTGGAGTTGAACGCCAGGCCCAGCCAGGTGGTGACGGCGGAGAGGTTGCCCTTGATCGCCTCCTCGGCAAACGACAGCGCGTCGCCGATGCCGCGCACGGTGCCGACGAAGCCGATGGCGGGGATGGACCAGGCGATGTAACGGATGAGGGAGAGCGACGAGTCGAGCTGGTCGGCCGCCAGTTCCGCGCGCTCCCGCACGGCGGCGGACGCATCCTGGATCGAGTTGGTGGCATGGAAGCGGTGCAAGGCGGCCAGCAGGCATTCCGGCAGCAGCCGTTCGCGCCATTTGGGTTCGCGCTCGACCGTGGTCTTGAGCTCCTTGTAACGATCGAGCGCATCCTCGGGAATGATGCGCTCGCCGGGCTGGACAGGGACGAAGTCCCGATCGAGCAACTTGCGCTCGCGCTCGACCACGACGAATTTGTAGGCGAGGAACAGGATGCCCCAGATGAAGAAGATGACCTCCGTCTCAGGCTCCGGGTCTTTGATGATGAGAAGGATGGGGCGTTCCTGGATGCGGCTGCCCGAGAGCTTGCTGGCCGGCTGGTTCAGCATCACCTGCCGCTCGATCAGCAGTTCGGCGGCGCGCGGTCGCACCACGGCGCGGTAGAATAGCTCCACGCCGATGATGACGGCGATCAGCAGGAGCACGTTGGGGACAAGGAACTCCAGCGAGAAAATGCCCTTGTTTCGTGAGGCCATGTTTCTAGTGTGGGGTTAAGGCAAAAGCTCCGGACGCAGGTTTGGGTTGCCAGATAAATTACACCGAAAAAAACACCGCGTGATTCATATAGGCAGGATTGCGAAAAAAGCCAATCCGAGTAGCGTCCCTCCGTCAAACCCGCATCCGATCTACCCTGAAGTATGGCCCGATCACTCACCTCATCGCCCTTGGTTCGGAAAATCACGATCGGCAGCCTGATCGTGATCATGGCCGCCAGCAACGGCTGCCAGGTGGCGCCGTCTAAAACGATGTCGGGCGCCGGCCCCGGCGCCGGGGCCGGCGCGGTGGTCGGCGGCTTGGCCGGCAGCGCGAGCGGCAACTCCGGCCAGGGCGTGCTGGCCGGGGCCGCCGCCGGCGCGATCATCGGCGGCATCATCGGCCTCACCCAGGAGATGAAGGAACGCAAGGAGCAGGATCGCCTCTCCCAGGAGCGGGCCTACCAGCAGGACCTCGCCAAGAAACGGGGCGAGGAGGCGAAGATGAAGGCCGCGATGGAGGAGGAGATGGCCGTGGCCCAGGGCTTCCAGATTTCTGATCTTGAGCTGAATGAAGCGCTGAAGAAAACGGAAAGCGCCAGCACCCGGCTCGCGAAGCTGAAGGAAGAACGCAATGCCGCGCTCGCGAAAAAGAAAACCCTCGACGATGCCCAGGAAAAACTTCTGACCACCGAGGCGGAGATCGCCCGGCTGGAGGAGGAACTGGCGCGCCTCCGCGGCGACAAGGTGGCCGGAACTGCCGACAAGGCCGCGGCGCCCGCCACCGCCCCAATCTCCGCCCCGAAAAACTGATCCCTTTCCTGCGTTCCCTCCTGTCTCACCCAGAGTCCGGCCATGAAACCCACGCCTGTTCCCCCCTTCGGCAGCGTGACTGCCCTGACCTCGCTGGCCCTCCTGCTGGGCGGCTGCTCCACCTCCTATGTCGTGCAGGTCGACGCCATCAGCCAACCAACCACCGTCGCGGAAACCGGCCAGCCGGCCCCTCCGCCCCAGTCGTATAGCATCCATGTCACCAACCCGCGGCTGGATGAAAGCAGCCTGCGCTACAAGGAGGTCGAGAATTACGTGAAGACCGCCCTTTCCGGCAAGGGCATGTATGAGGCGCCCCGGCCCGAGAAAGCCGATGTCGTGATCGACATCGACTACGGCATCGATGCGCCGCGCATGAAATTCGAGACCATCAGCACCCCGATCTATACCGAAATGCCCGGTGAACTCATCACGACCTCGGTTCCGGTCTACAATGCAGCCGGCCGGATCGTGGGTTTCAATATGGTCACGACGCGCGGCCCGTCGCGCACGGAATTGCTCGGCATGGCGGAGGAAATCCAGCCGGTCATTGTCTATGAGAAGTATCTGAAGGTCACGGCGCGCTCCACCCCTCAACAAGCCGGCGAGGGCCGCGCGCCCGCCGAGGTCTGGAGCGTCAATGTCTCCGCCGAGGATAACAGCCGCGAATTGCGCAAATACCTGCCCATCCTTGCCTCGGCCACCGCCGACTACATCGGCACCAACACCAAGGAGTCGAAGTCCGTCAAGATCCGCGAGGGCGACGAGGCCGTGGGCTTCATCAAGAAAGGCATCTGATCCGGGTCCGATCCCGGCCGAATCTCCTCCCCCGCCTAATGGCCGCCCCCACTCCCTTGCTGCGCCTGCTTGCCGCAGGCGCGTTGGCTCTCCTCCTGGCCTTGGCCGGATGCCAGACGGTCAATGACGTCGCGATCGACGCGATCAGCAACACCGACAAGCCCCTCGGAACCTCCTACCGCCTGGAGATCCATGAACTGAGCGGCGGCGTGGAGAAGGAACTGCAGGCCGTGGCCGTGGCCCGCGTCCGGGAGGCCCTGGCCTCCCGCGGCCTGTATGAGGCGCCGGCCGGCACCCGGCCCGACATGGTGATCCAATGCGAATACGGCGTGTCCCCCCCGCACATCAAGATCATCTATAAATCATCCGGGGACAATATTCCCGGCGTGAGCCTCATCCAGCAGCCGGGCGCCAGGCCGATCATCGTATACGAGAAATACATCAAGCTCAGCGCCCGTGAACCGGCCGCCACCACCGCCCGCGGCACCGGCAAGCCCACCGAGGAATTGTGGAGCGTCCACACGACGGTCGAGGATACCGTGAAGAATCTGGAGCCCTACCTGCCAGTGCTCGCCGCCGCGGCCATCGGCTACATCGGGCAGAACTCCATACAAGAATTGCATCTTCCCCTCAAGACCAGTGACGCCCTGGTCACGCTGGGGCACCGGAACCCGCCGCCCGGGACGGCCCCGCCGCCGGCGGGGAAATAATCCGCTGCGGGCCGGGCTGGACGTAGTCGGCCGGGTCGAGATATTTCCACTCGGCGCCGCGCGGGTTGTCCGTCACGCGCGACGGCACGTCGCAGAGCATCGTCGGGCGCGCTTTCGCCGGCGTGAAGGGTCCGGGCTCCCTCTTGCCGGCCTGCTTCCAGTAACTGCCCCACGCCGGCAGCGGGCCGGCGAAAACCAGTGCCAACAAGAACAGCCCGCCCACCATGATCCGGCCCGGGGTGTTTTTCGCGCCGCCACCATAGCCGCACTCCGGGTGCGTCTAGTCGAACGGGCGGACCCGATTCCCGTTGAGCCGCGAGCGCGTTCCGCGTTTCGTTGCCTGCACCAATGAATGCGCCGCTCAACCGCAAGATCCGCTGGGGTGTTCTCGGCTACGCGCGCATCGCCCGCGAAAGCGTCATGCCCGCCATCCAGCGTGCCGCGAACTCGGAGCTTTACGCACTGGCCTCGCGCGACGAGGCGAAGCTCGCCGAGGCGCGGACGCGCTTCCCCACCCTCAAGACCCATGTCGGCTATCCGGCGCTGCTGCGCGATCCCGCGGTGGACGCCGTCTACCTTCCGCTGCCCAACTCAGAGCACCGCGAGTGGACGATCCGTGCCGCGGAGCACGGCAAACACGTCCTCTGCGAGAAACCGCTCGGCCTGAACGCCGCCGAGTGCCGCGCGATGATCGCCGCCGCGGCGCAGCACAAGGTCCGCCTGATGGAGGCCTTCATGTATCGTTACACCGACCGCACCGCGCAGGTGCGCGCGGTGCTCCGCAGCGGCGTGCTCGGCGAGATCAAGTCCGTCAGCGCCACCTTCCGCTTCCTGCTCAACCGCCCGGGCACGATCAAGCTCCAGCCCGATCTCGGCGGCGGCGCGCTCTACGACGTCGGTTGCTACCCCGTTGACTTCATTGGCCTGGTCGCCGACGAGATCGCGCAGCAGCCCGGCTCCGGCGTGGCGCGGCCGGAGTCGGTCTCCGCCCAGTGCGAGCGCGTGGGCGGCGTGGACGTGAACTTTTCCGCGCTCCTGAAATATTCCTCCGGCCTGATCGCGGCGGCCCACTGCGGCTTCAACGCCCACAAGCGCGTTTGCGCGGAGATCACCGGCACGGCGGGCGTGCTGGAGATTCCCGACACCTATTTCGACAACGCCGGCGAGCTGACCCTCACCACCGGCGAGGAGCGCCGCGCCCTCCCCGTGGGGGAGAGCGACCGCTACCGCGCTGAGGTCGAGGATTTCGCCGCGGCAATCCGCGAGGACCGTCCGCCGCAGTTCCGCCTCGCCGAAACCCTCCGCAACGCCGAAGTGCTCGACCAACTCTTCGCCGCCGTCTAGTCCTTTTCCCGTGCAACCGGACACCACCGACCTGCTCGACCGCTTCCTGCGCTACGTGCGCATCGATACGCGCAGCGATGACAAGTCACCCACGACGCCCAGCACGCCCGGCCAGTGGGACCTGCTGCGCCTGCTCGAAAGGGAACTCAAGGAACTCGGTCTCGCCGACGTGGTCCTGACGGAGCACGGCTACGTGCTCGCCACGCTGCCCGCGACTTCCCTGAAAAAAATTCCCGCCATCGCCTGGTTCGCGCACGTCGACACCGCGACCAATCTCCCGGGCGCCGCGAAGCCCCTTGTGCACCGCGCCTACGACGGCCGGCCCATCGTCCTGCCCGACGACCCGGCGCAAAAACTCACGCTCGAGACGACCCCTTTCCTCCGCGACTGCCTCGGCCACGACCTCGTCACCGCCAGCGGCACCACCCTGCTCGGCTCGGACGACAAGTCCGGCATCGCGACCGTGATGGCGGCCGTGCGCCACCTCCTCCAGCACCCGGAAATCCCGCACGGCAAGATCCGGATCTGCTTCAACCCCGACGAGGAGATCGCCCGCGGCGTGACCAAGCTCGACCTCCAGCAACTCGGCGCCGACTGCGGCTACACGCTCGACGGCTCGTCGCCGGGCGAGATCGATTTCGAAACCTTCAGCGCCGACGCGGCCGTGCTCGAGATCCAGGGCGTGGCCTCGCATCCCGGCTGGGCGAAGGACGTGATGGTGAACGCCGCGCGCCTCGCCGGCCGGTTCCTCGCCGCGCTGCCGCTGGAGCAGTCGCCCGAGCGCACGAGCGGCACCGCCGGCTTCATTCATCCAATCGAGTGCACGGCATCGGCCGAACACGCGAAGGTGCGCCTCATTCTCCGCGACTTTGAACTCGCCGGCCTCGCCGCCCATCGCGCGCGGCTGGAGCAGATCACCGCCGACCTGCGCGCCGCCGAACCGAAGGCCGTGATCACCCTCACCTTCACCGAGCAATACCGCAACATGCGCTACTGGCTCGAGCAGGACATGCGCCCGGTGGAGTTCGCCCAGGAGGCCATCCGTCGCGCCGGCCTCGCGCCGAAATCCTCCGCCATCCGCGGCGGCACCGACGGCTCCAGCCTCACGCAGCGCGGGCTGCCCACGCCGAATATTTTCTGCGGCATGCACGAGGTGCACAGCCCGCGCGAGTGGGTCAGCCTGCAGGACATGGCCAAAGCGGTTGAAACCCTCGTGCACCTCGCCCAAGTCTGGGTGGAACGTTCCCCATGAAAAACGCCGCTCTTCGTCTCCTCTTGCTCCTCGGTGCCGGGCTGTGGCTCGGCGGCTGCGCGTCGTTCGACGCCGACGCGTCGCACGGCACCGGCCTCGCGGACGTGCGGCACTTTTTCGTCGTGAGCAACCTGAACGACAATCATGCGCTTGATCAGCGTATTGCCACAGCGTTGCAGGCCCGCGGGGTCGAGGCCGGGTCCGGACCGCTGACCATGATGCCGGACAACACCCAGGCCATTGTCACTTACCAGGACAACTGGGCGTGGGATTTCGGCGAGCGTCTGGCTTACCTGAGGCTGGCCATGCACAAGCCCGAATCGAACGAAGTGCTCGCCGCCGCCACCTTCAGCGCCCGCATCCCCTCCAAGGATGCGCCGGCGGTCGTCGCGCAGCTGGTGACGCGCCTCTTTGCCAGCCCGGCCGGAGCGACTCGTCCGGCCGACCAGCTCCCGGTCTCGACCGGAGCACCTGCCGGCGAACGGAAGCGCAGCCGCTGATTCCGCCGGACCGATCCGCCCGGTGCCAAGGCCATATTGTCAACTAATAGTATACTACGCCCCTGGGCGGGCGGCCGGCAATGTGCCAGGCGCGTAGTATACTATTAGTTGACATTCAACCGGCGGACGAAAACCGGCGGGCGAATCAGGCAAACACCGCGGCGCGTTCCGCCGTCGTGAGGGCGCGCCACTTTCCGGGCGCCAAGTCGCCGGGCGCGAAGCGCCCAATGCGCGCCCGCAGCAACCGGAGGGTCGGGTGGCCGATGGCGGCCGTCATGCGCCGCACCTGCCGGTTTTTCCCCTCGGTCAGTTCCAGCGACAGCCAGCAATCGGGCACGGACTTGCGCGCGCGGACCGGCGGATCGCGCGGCGGCACCGCGGGCGCGGGCTCGAGCCGGCGCACCGTGCAGGGCAGCGTCTGATAGTTGCCAATTTTCACGCCGCGCGCCAGCCGCGCGAGCGCCGCGTCGGTCGGCACGCGCTCGACCTGCACCCAGTATTCGCGACGGTGCGCCGCCGCCGGGTCGAGCAGGCGCGAGTTCAGACCCGGTTCGTCGGACAAAAGCAACAGGCCCTCGGAGTCCGCATCGAGGCGGCCGAGGGCATAGACGTCGGCCGGCAGGCCGAAACCGGCGAGCGTGCGCCAGCGCGAGCCCGGCTCAGGCGTAAACTGCGAAAGCACCCCGTAGGGTTTGTGGAGCGCCAGCAGCACGCCGCGCCCAGGCTCAGCGCGTCAGCCGCGCCCAGGTGAAGTTCGCGTTGCGGCCGCCACGGATGCTGAGGCGGATCCAGAGCAGGGCCAGCGGCTCGAGGCTGCGTGCCATGCCGAGTCCGCCCGTGTCCACGGGTTCGAAGCCGATGTCCGCCGCGAGCTGGTGGACCTTGCCCTTCGCGTCATCGTGGTCGCCGCAGTAGAACATCACGGGCTTGAGCCCGGCGGCGTTCGGGTAGGCCGAGTCGGCGAAATTTTCCCACCCGTAGGTGTTGAAGGCCTTCACCACGTGCGCGCCGGTCGCCAGGCGCTCGACTTCCTCGGCGCCGGAAGTGGTCGAGCCGAGCGAGAGGCTGAGGCTGCCGTCGCCGCTGATGGAGAGCGGATTGGTGCAGTCGATGAGCACCTTGCCGCGCAGGTCGCCCATCGCGTGGATGGCGTCCGGCACCGCGGGCCACGGCGTGGCGAGCACGATGATATCCGCGCTGCGCGCCGCGTCCGGCACGGTCACGGCGCTGGCGGCGGCGCCGATCTCCGCGAGCGGCGGCTGGGTCTTGCCCTTGCCGGGATCGCGCACCCCGAAGATGATGTAGTGTCCGGCCTTCGCCAACGCCTTGCCGAGCGCGCCGCCGACATTGCCCGCTCCAATGATCGCGATTTTCATATGGGGGCCAGATTGACGTTTCCCGGGCTTTGGGCAACTACTCCGTGCGTGGGGGAGCAAAAACCTTTGTCAAAATACTGGTGGCAAACAGCCCTGCTCGGCGCCCTGCTCTTCCTGGCCACCGACAGCGCCCGCAAGGTCGCCGCCCTGAACGCCGCCACCCTGCTGGGCGAGACCGGCCGGCCGGCGCCCGCCTATGCCGCCGGGTCGCCCACCGGTTACGCGGGCGGCCGGCGCAACCTGATCCTCGAATCAACCGACGGCTACCACTGGGTCATGCAAACCCAGCAGATGATCGCGAGCGGCGACGGGCGCATCCGGCGGGTTGACTATGACAATGCACCGGACGGGCGCGAAGTGCACTGGTGCTCGCCGCTGCATTGGTGGCTCGCCGGGGTAGCTTGGGTGGACCACGCCGTGAGCGGACGGCCGTGGCTGGTGTCGGTCGAGTCCGCCGCGCGCTACGCCAGCCCGGTCCTGCTCGGGCTGTTCCTGCTCGCCGTGGTGCCGTGGGCCGCGCGGCGTTTCGGTGCGGGCCCCGCGGCGCTGCTCGCCGTGGGGCTCGTGGCGGTCGGACCGTTCAGCGCCGAGTCCAGCGCGGGCAGCTTCGACCATCACGGCGTCGCCGCGGGCTGCTCGTTGATGACGGTCCTCTTTCTGCTCGCCGGCTGGATCGCGCCGCCGGAGCGCGCGCGGGCGGCGTTCATCGCGTCGGGCCTGGCCGGCGCGGCCGGACTCTGGGTGAACGCCGCCACGCAGATCCCGGTGCTCGCCGGGATCGGACTCGGCGCGGTGCTGGCCGGCGGGCTGACCCGGCATGATCCCACCGCCGGTCCCGACCCGCGGCTCTGGCGCATCTGGGGCCTGGCGGGTGGCGCGGCTTCGCTGCTCTTCTATATAATAGAGTATTTTCCGGCCCACCTCGGCTGGCGGTTGGAGGTCAACCATCCGCTTTACGCCCTCGCGTGGGCTGGCGCGGGCGATCTGCTGGCCCGGTTGCGTGGAGGCCTGAAATCGCCGGCGGCCATAGCCAGCGCCTTGGCCGTGGCGGCACCGCCACTGCTCATCGGGCTGGCTCCGGCGCAGACCTTCGTCGTGGCGGACAAGTTCCTCTGGGCGCTGCATGTCGACTACATCAGCGAGTTCGCGCCGCTGTGGCCGCGGCTGCGTGACGCGGAAACAATGCTCGTGCAGGTGAACGTGCTGCCGCTCATCGGGCTCGCCGGCCTGTGGCTGCTCGGGCGCGGAGAACTGGCGGCGCGACACCGTGCGCTGCTCGCGTTGAGCCTGCTGCCCGCCGCACTCCTCACGTTGCTCACGCTCTCGCAGGTGCGCTGGCTGCATCTCGCCTGCGCGCTGTGGCTCGGCGTGCTGGTGGCGGTCGCGCTGGTCACAGCCGGATCGTGGACCCGCGGCCGGCGTCTCGCCGCGGGATTTTTTCTCGCGCTGGTGCTACTGCCCTACCCGCTCCGCGCCCTAGCCGACGCGATCCATTACCCGGCCGGCCTGTCGCGGGAAAACATCCGGCAGTTCACCATGCGCGACCTCGCTTTCCGGCTGCGGCACCGCATGGGCGCCGATCCGGTCGTCCTGCTCAGCGCACCGACCGCCACCACGGAGTTGATCTATCATGGCGGCTTCAAGGGCGTGGGCACGCTTTACTGGGAGAACGCCGCCGGGTTGCGCGCCTTGGTGGACATCTATGGCGCGCCTACGCCGGAGCGCGCGCTGGAGTTGCTGCGGCTGCGCGGGGTGACCCATCTCGTGATTCTCCCTTGGGGGCCGTTCGCGACGGAGTCGGCGCGTCTGGCCCGCAGCCTCCGCGCCGACGCGCCCGTGCCGGCCGGTTCGTTCGCGGTCGACCTGCTGGAATCCGGCCGCGGCCTGCCCGACTGGCTTCGCCCGCTTCCCTACCGCCTGCCCGAGGCCGAGCAGTTCAAGGACCAGTTTGCCCTCCTCCTCGAGATCGCCCCGCAACAAAGCGCCGCCGATGCCGCCGTCCGCCGCGCGCAATTCCTGATCGCGCTGGGCAACCCGGCCGCGGGACACGGGTTGATCGCGCAAGTGCTCGCCGCCAACCCGGACCAGGTGCCGGCGTTGATCACCCTCGCGCAATTCCAGCGCACTGCGCGCGAGCGCACCGCGCACCGCGCCACCGCCGAACATCTCCTTCGCATCCTGCGCGCCGACCCGGCGCTCGAACTCGGCGATCGCACTGCGCTCGCACTGGAACTGGCCGCCGCCGGCGCCATCGACGCGGCCCGGCGCCAGATCGAACTCGGCTGGGCCTCCGCCGGCGAACGCGACCTGCGCCGGGTCCCGCCGGAAGTCCTGCCCGTGCTGCTGCGGCTCACCGGTGACTTCCAGGTCGCCGCCCCGCCGGAGTTGCGTGCGCTGGCGGAGCTTCTGGCCGCAGGCGACAGCCCGCCTTCCACCCGTCCGCCCGGCTGACCTTTTGCCGCGTGCGTCAGTGCGACGCGTGGCAAAAATCCTCGTCCAGATGGCGCAGGCGCCGGGCGAGGTCGCGCGCGATGTTCAGCACCACGATGCCATACTGGTCCGGCCGCTGCCGGTAGAGCTTGTAGAAATCCATGCCCCTGAGCGTGAACACCCGCGTCGGCTCCGTGGCGATGACGCTGGCCGAGCGCACCACGCTTTCGACGAGGCTCATTTCGCCGAAGAAATCACCCGAACCGAATTCCGCGAGCTGCACCGCCGGCTCGCCCGCGCGCTCCTTCACCACCCGGACGCGTCCCGTGCAGACAAAGTAGACCCGGTCGCCCTTTTCCCCTTCCCGCACGATCACGCCGCCGGCGGGGTATTGCTCCTCGCCGGTCTGGCCGCCGAGAAATTGGAGCGCGGCTTCGTCGAGCCCCGCCATCACGGGCAGGCGGTGGATGAAGTTATCGAGCGTGGCATCCATGGGGCGGTGGCATTACCGGACGGAGGCGAGGCTACGGGCGCCGCCGGCCAAAACGCAAATGTCAACCCGGGCCGCCCGCCCCCGGCACGATATAGAAGAACACCGCAGCCCAGTGGCACGCGCTGCCCCCGAGCACGAAGAGGTGCCAGATGGCGTGGTTGTAGGGCAGGCGGTGCCAGAGATAGAAGACCGCGCCGCCCGTGTAGCACAGGCCGCCCGCGACGAGCAGCTTCAGGCCGCCGGACGGCAGCGCGGCCGCCAAGGGCTTGATGGCAATCATCACCAGCCAACCCATCGCGATGTAGATCAGGGTCGAGGCCAGGTTGAAGCGCCCCGCATGCCAGAACTTGAGCGTCACGCCGATGATCGCGAGCCCCCACACCACGCCAAACAGGCTCCAGCCCCACGGGCCGCGCAGCGTGACCAGCACGAACGGCGTGTAGGTCCCCGCGATGAGCAGGAAAATGGCGGCGTGGTCGAGTTTTTGGAACAGCACCTTGAGGCGCTCGCTCTGGAAACTGTGGTAGAGGGTCGAGGAGCAATAGAGCAGCACCAGCGTCGTGCCGAAAATCGCCGTGCTCACGACCTGCCACGCGTCACCGTGGCGGGCGGAGAAAACCACCATGAGGACCAGCCCCGCCACACTGAGGGCCGCGCCCAGCCCGTGGGTGAGACGGTTGGCCAGCTCCTCGCGCGGCTGATAGACCTCGGGCATCAAGCCGGATTGGGCGCGCAAGGGCCGCGCAACGCGAGCCGAAATCAGGGCCGGCCCGCCGCGCGCAGCCGGTCCAGCTCGGCGCGCGCCGGTTGATCATCGGGGTGCAGCCTCAGCAGGATCTCGTAATGGGCCCGGGCTTCGTCCAGGCGACCGAGGTGGGCCAGCACCTGGGCGAGATTGCGGCGCGGATCGGCGAAGTCGGGCTGAAGCCGCAGCGCCAGCTCATAGCGGGCGATGGCCTCGGGCAGGCGCTCGAGCCCCACCAGCACGTTGCCGAGGTTGTTGGCCACGTCGGCATAGTCGGGCTTGAGTCGCAGCGCCGCTTCATACTCGGTCAGCGCCGCGGGCAAGTCGCCGGCCTGGGCGAGGACGTTGCCCAGATTGTAGCGCGCCTCCGCGTAGGCGGGATCGAGCCGCACGGCCTCGTTGGCGTGCGTGAGCGCCTCGGGTCCGCGGCCGGTTTCCAGCAACGCATTGGCCAGGTTGCTCTGCGCCTCGGCAAACCCGGGCCGGAGCGCCACGGCCTGCTCGTAATGGGCGAGCGCGTCGGGCAGCCGGCTTTCCAGGAGCAAGGCGTTGCCCAGGTTGTTGTGCGCATCGGCATACCTAGGCTGCAAGCGCAGGGCCGTCTCATACTCGCCGATGGCCTCCGCCCGCCGGCCCAGCTGCGCCAGTGCCAGTCCCCGGTTGTAATGCGGCTCGGGCACCGTGGGTTGAAGCTGGATGGCCCGTTCGAAATGGGCCGCCGCGTCCGCCACCCCGCCCGCCGCGAGCACGGCCTTGCCCAGATTGTTATGCGCGCGGGCGTTGGCCGGGCGCTTGGCGACCGTGTCGGTCCACAGCGCGACGTCGCTGCGATAGTCCTCATTGCGCTGAATGGTCAGCCCGGTCCAAATCAGCGCGAGCACGGCGCAGACAGCGCCCGCGCGCCGGCCCAGCCAGACATACAGGCCGCAGACTGCCACCACCACTACCACCACGAGCGCCAGATACATCCGGTGCTCGGCCATCGTCTGGGAGGCAACCGGCACGAAGCTGGAACTCGGCGCCAGGATGCCAAAGAACCACGCCCCGATAAACCCCCACACCGGCCACCGCCAGAGCGCCACCACCGTCCCCACGCCCAGTCCGCCCAGAAGCAGTGCTTGCGGCCATACCTCGCCGACGCTTCCGACCACCGCCGTGCCATAGTCGAAGACCAAGGGATGCGGCCAGACGGCCAACCAGAGGTAGTGGACAATGGCGCCGCATTGGGTCAGGGCATAGCTCCAGGGCGAAACCTCGGTGCCGAAACCCGCCGTGCCACCCCGCCCTGCGGTGCCCGCCACCAACCAGGCCAGCAGCAGCCACGTGGCGGCCAAGCCGGCATAATACCACCGGTGCCGCCGCCACGCATCGCGAAAGCTCCCGGCCAAGAACGTCCGGTCATACAAGAATATCATCAGCGGGGCCGACACCATGACCTCCTTGCAGGCCATCCCGGCCAGACAGGCGGCAAACGAGAGTCCCAGCCAGCGCCCGGACGGCGCCGCTTCGGTTGCGCGGATGAAGCCATACAGGGTGAGCAGGTAGCACAAACCCATCAGGGACTCGGCGCGCTGCACCACGTAAGTCACCGTCTCGGTCTGCAACGGATGCAGCAACCAGATCACCGCCACGGCCAGCGCCACGGGGAAGGCGACCGCCCCGAACCGTTCCCGCAAGACCGGCCGCAGCAAGGTCCGGCGCATCACCCCGAACAGGGTCAGGCCGGCCAGCAGGTGGATCAGGAGATTGACCACGTGGTAGCCCCATACGGTTTCACCGCCCAAGGCATAATTGAAGGCCAGGCTCAGGTTGACCAGCGGCCGGCCGCTGACCGTCACCCCGGCATCTTCCAGCCGGGGCTCCAACACCCCGCCGGGAGGCCACAGATGGCGCAGGCTGGCGTTGTCCACGATCGCCGGGACGTCGTCGAAGACAAAGGGGACGCCGAAACTGTTGTGATACGCCACCAGCGTCGCGAAAAGCAGCCCGAGGGCGGCAAAAAGCAGCGACCGGCGGGACGGAGGTAAGGTCGGCTGGGAAGCGGCGCTCACAGGCCGCGATAGGAAGCGGGTTTACCCGCGAAGGAAACTGTTTTTTCCAAAGCGGTCCCGCGCCAGGAATATGGCCGGAAATCAAGTCCGGGCTTGGCCGTGCTTATGCTTTTGCGGGGCGGGACAAGCAACCAAAGTTACAGGCGGGCAACAACGGTCTTATGTAAGCAAAGGACGGGGGTTGCAGGCTTGACTCAACCATAGGGGAGGGGTTCGCTCCGCCATCCCTCCCTTCAGGCCACCGACCTGATCACCTCACACCAACACTGCATCACACCATGCACAAATCGTTCCTTAGATCATTAGCTCTCGCAGCCGTCACGGCCCTGGCCCTGACCTTTGCTTCCACTGCCTTCGCGCAGATTGTGACCACCGGCATGTCCGGCACGGTGCGTGCCGCCGACGGCAAGGCCCTGGCCGGCGTGACCGTCAGTGCGGTCCACACGCCCACCAACGCCACCTTCACGGCCGTGACCAATTCCGCGGGCCGTTTCAACTTCCGCGGTATACCGGTCGGCGGCCCCTACACGGTGCGCGCCAAGACCGACACCGGTGACGCCATCACGAAAGATGTGACCGCCGATCTGGGCAATGACGTCGAGGTCAACCTCGCCCCCCAATCCGATGTCGTGCAACTGGACAAATATGTCGTCTCAACCACCCGCAACGAGCTCGACGCCGCTGCCTCGGGCGCCGGCTCCACGCTCAATAGCGATCGTCTTGCCGGCAAACCCAGCGCCGAGCGCTCCTTCGCCGACCTCGCCAGCGCCACTCCGCAGGTCACCCTGCAGGCTCTCTCGAGCGCCAATGACCGCGAAGAGGCCCACATCGTCGCCCTTGGTCAGAACAACCGCTTCAACTCCATCATGGTCGACGGCGCCCGGACCAACGACGTGTTCGGCCTGAACGGCACGGGTCTCTCCGCCTTCTTCAATCCTCTTTCGGTCGACACCATTGAACAGATGTCGGTCCAGGTTTCTCCCTATGACGCCAGCCTGTCGGGCTTCACCGGCGCGACCATCAATGCCGTCACCAAGAGCGGCACGAACACCTTCCACGGCTCGGCTTACTACTATTTCAAGGGCGACCACCTCTTCGGCTATCAGATCCAAGGGGCCAATCCCAAGGAGTTGTCGACCACCGGGGTCAAATTCGTCCCGCGCCTTCAGCGCACCACGTGGGGTGGCACGTTCAGTGGTCCGATTTGGAAAGACCACATCTTCTTCTTCCTGAACTACGAGAAATACGAGAGCCTCAGCAACGGCCGCACGCTCACCTTCACCCCGACGACCGGACTCGAGGACCAGATCCTCGCCCGCCTGAAGCAATACTCCAGCACCATCCCGTGGGGTGATGCCGTGACCTCCGCCACCAGCAACCTGCAGAACGAGTCCAAAATCCTCGCCAAGGTGGACTGGAAGATCTCCGACAAGCACCGCCTGAACGTGCGTTACTCCAAGACGGATGGCTTGGTGCCCCAGTTCGGCAACCTCGGCGGCGGCGTCACCATCAATGGTGTGAGCAGCGGTCAGGTCGGCGCCTCCCCCACCGGCCACTTCTACAACCAGACTCGCGTCGGCAAGTCCTATTCCGGCCAGTTCAACAGCGACTGGACGTCAGACTTCAAGACGGAGATCCGCTTCACCCGCAATACCGACGTCCAAGAGACCCCGACTGCATCGACGGCCCCGCTGATCGTGATCAACGGTCTTTCCGGCACCGACCTCCGCAACAACACCGCCATCACCACCGGCGCCTACGTCGCCGGCACCGAGCAGTTCCGCCACGGCAACTTCATCAACGCCGTCAACCGCCAGTTCTCCGCCAAAGGCGACTACTTCTGGAAGGACTTCGTCATCACCGGCGGGGTCGAGCGCGAATGGTCCGACTTCTACAACCTCTTCCGCTCCGGCTCCTATGGTCTCGTCGCCTTCCGCACGGTGGCGGACTTCCTGGCTGACACCAACGGTGTTATCTCGCGCAACTACTACGATCCCGCTGTCCGCCCGGTCGCCGACATCTCCGACTTCGCCACCAACTCCGTTTACGGTCAGGCGAAGTGGAACGTCAACGACCGCCTGAACTTCCTGTTCGGCTTACGGGTTGACCAGACCCAGACCAGCATCCGGCCGGCCCTCAACCAGAGCTTCCTGACGAAGACCGGTTTTCACAACGACGGCACGCTGGATGGCGTCATGAGCTACGCCCCGCGCCTGGGCTTTAACTACTCGCTCGACGCCAAGCGCGTGACGCAGCTGCGTGGCGGCTACGGCTACTTCAACGGCCGTTCGCCTTGGGTGTTCTTCTCGAATTCCTTCGGCAACACCGGCGTGGGCACGTTCAGCCGCTCTTCCACCGACACGACCAATCCGCTCACCGGCAGCCTGACCTCCTACCTGGGCACGCAGTTCGATGCGAGCAATCCGATCGGCTCTGGCACGGACAACCCCACCCTCCGCCGCGAGGTCGACTTCAACGACAACAAAATCAAGATGCCGGCCGTCTGGCGCGGCAACCTCGCGGTCGACCACAAGCTGGGCTTCCTCGACTCGACCGTCACGGTCGAGTTTATCTACACGAAGGTCGCCGAGGCCCTCCGTACGACCAACGAGAACCTTAAGCCTCTCGCCGGGGCCCTCGCGCTCGACGGCCGCGCCCGCTTCTCCGGCTCGCCCGGCACGCAGGCCAACGCCCTCTATACAGATTACACCAACATGTATCGGGTGAGCAACACGACCGTCGGCTCGTCCAAATACGCCACTGTCTCGTGGGATCGTCCGATGAAGGACAAGTGGTCCTTCAACCTCGCCTACACCCGCGGCCGCTCCACCGAGGCCCAGTCCAACAGCCAGACCACGGCTGGCGGACAGTTCCTCCGCAATGTCGTGTTCAACCAGAACGCGGTTGAGCTCGGCACCGCCGACTACGAGATCAAGGATCGCTTCCAGCTGACGCTCACCCGCCAGTTTGAGTTCGTGAAGAAGTGGAAGACCTTCGCCTCGCTCTACTATGAAGGCCGCAGCGGCAATCCCGTCAGCTGGGTCTTCGGCGGTGACCTCAACGGCGACGGCCAGTCCTTCAACGACACGGTCGTCATCCCGACCGGCAGCAGCGACCCGAAGTTCGACTTCTCCGGCATGACCACTGACCAGCAAACCGCGTTCTTCAATCTCATCCAATCCAGCGGCCTCTCGAAGTATGCCGGCCAGATCGTCCCGAAGAACTCGTTCTACGAGCCGTGGGTTAACCGCCTCGACCTGAACTTCCGCCAGGAGGTTCCGATCCATGGCTCCGCCAAGCTTTCGCTGGGCTTCGACTTCATCAACTTCGGCGCATTCCTCAGCAAGAGCACCTTCGGCTATACCGAGGTCGCGCCGAACCAGTCCAACGACGCGTTCCGCACCCTCACGCTGACCAGCGGCACGAGCTACAACGCCGCCACCGGCCAGATCAAGCCGCTCTTCACCGGCGCGGGCCCCCTCAACACCTTCGTCTCGGCCCCGGTGTTGATCGACAACCTGCAGTCCCGCTGGCGCATCCAGTTCAGTGCCAAGCTCAGCTTCTAAGCTGATCGTGGGATAAAGCTTCCCGTCCTTTCCAAGGCGGCTGCGGCAACGCAGCCGCCTTTTTCTTGGCCGGCTCTGCCGGGGCCGCCCTTGGCCCGGGGAGCATGGCCTGGCCGGCGTTGCGCCGGCCCGAGCGAAGGAGTGTCCGGGACTCGGTCAGCCAAGGCGCGCGGCCCCGGGGGCTCCCACACGACGCGGGCGGAAAATCTTCCGTTGGTCTCATCGGACCGAATGGAATTTCAGGCGGTGCAATTTTTTCTCCTCTGAAAAGAGGGCTCGCTTCTGAAACTTCCGCGTCAAGAAAATATTTGTGCCCGCTGTCGCAGCGCCGCGACCGGCTGTTTTCAGAGGGAAAACACGCGCGCCGTGCTTTTTTTTAGGAAATATTTCGTCGCATGAGGCCGGCACCATGTTGTCCACCCAAAAAGTGACGGAAAATTTGCACAAACCGCCTCTATTCTATTTGACGGGGTATGGGCTCGTTTCCATTAGTTGTGGTCAAGGTTCCGGGCATCCACATCCTGTGGTGGTCGACAACGTGTCAGGAAGTTTTGGCAACTTTAAGTCGCCAGGGTCTTTCTGCCGTCGCTAGACCACGGGACACACACCGCTTTTCTCCAAAGTTTCAGTCATCTCCCTGCGTTAGCCATGCACAAATCATTTACCGTCGGCACCAAAACCTTCGTGCTCGATCAGGACAAGGCCGAGGCCGCGTTCGCCGCCAAGAAAGTAATCAACGGACGCCAGGTTCCCTACTTCAACATTCTCCCTCTGAAATTCCAGTGGGCCTACGATCTCTACAAGACGATGAAGGCAAACCACTGGGAGCCCGAGGACGTCCCGATGGGCAAGGACATCGAGCAGTGGCGCGACACTGCGCACGTGTCCGACATCGAGCGCTGGATCATCCGCATGGGCATCGGCTACTTCTCCGCCGCCGAGGGCATCGTCGGTGACAACATCCAGCACGTCGTCCGCGAGATCGTGACCGCCCCCGAGCTGAAGCTCGTCCTCGGCCGCCACGCCCACGAGGAGAACATCCACGCCGACTCCCTGCTCTACATGATCTCCTCCCTCGGCATCAACCCGCACGAGTGCGAGGCGATGTTCGAGGACGTGAAGTCCATCACGAAGAAGAACGAGTTCGTCAACAAGGTCTCCCAGGACCTCCGCCGCGACCTCGACATGACCGTGCTGGCCAACAAGCAGCTGCTCGCGAAAAACATCTTCGTCTTCGGCCAGTGCATGGAGGGCACCCAGTTCTACGGCCTCTTCGGCATGATCCTGTCGCTTTACCGCCAGAACAAGTTCCCCGGCATCGGCCAGATGTTCCGCTACACCCTCCGCGACGAGTCCAACCACATCGAACTCTTCCGGAACCTCTTCATGGACCTCATCGAGGAGAACCGCGACATCTGGACCGCCGCCTTCAAGGAGGAGCTCCGCCAGACCATGGCCGAGGGCATCCAGCTCGAGAAGGACTTCATCCGCGACTGCCTCCCCGTCAACGCGGTCGGCCTGTCGATCGACGAGTTCCTGACCTACATCGACTACATCGCCGACCGCCGCCTCGAGGGCGTCGGCCTGACCCCGCTGAACCCCGGCGTAAAGAATCCGCTGCCGTGGCTTGCCGAGATGATGGACATCAAGAAGGAGCAGAACTTCTTCGAGGGTCGCGTCACCGAGTACCAGAAGTCCTCCGCGCTCGCCGTCGCGAGCGATGACGAGCTCTAAGCGAGCCGTCCGGACCACTTTAACAACCCCACCCTTACTTTCGTTATGAACCCCCCTTCGATCGCCCAAGATCTTGCCCTCAAGAAGCTTAGCGTAGCCCCCCCCGACCAGAAGCCCAACTACAACTGGCGCGACATCCTCCGCGACGAGGAAGTCCCCGTGCCGGAGGTCCAGGTTCTCTGCCCGCACGGCGAGGAGCGCTTCGACCTCAGCGAGGTCGCCGACACCGTCGGCCGCTCGCTCGCCAACCTCATGCTCGCCAAGGGCGAGAAGGATATTTTCAACGAGAAGAACCAGCGTTTCGTCGCCGACGTCACGCGCGAAGTTGCCGGCAACCTCACCAAGAAAGCCCTCGAGCGCGGCCCCGTCCGCCTCAGCCTCCACGATCTCTACGTGCTCATCGAAAAGACTCTCGTCGACAACAACGCCCACGATGTCGCCAAGAGCCTCCTGCTCAAGCGCGCCTCCAAGCTCAATCTCACCCGCGACTCCCACGGCGTCACCGTCCGCCTCATCCGCCGCAACCACCAGGTTGTGCCCTGGAACGAGGCCAAGATCGAGATCGCCATCCGCAAGGCCTTCCTCTCCCTCCAGAAGGACCCCGCCCCCGCCTCCGCCATCACCCGCGCCATCACCGACCGCGCCCTCCTGGTGAAGCAGGCCTTCCTCCACATCGAGGAGGTTCAGGACATGGTCCAGGAGGAGCTCATGAAGGCCGGCCACTACAAGGTTGCCGAGGACTACATTCTTTACCGCGCCCACCGCGCCGCCGCCCGCCTCGCCGAGCCCGGCATCGACGCCGCGCCCGTCGCCACCCCCGTCCAGCAGAACACCATGGTCGTCGTCGCCAAGTCCGACGGCACCACTTTCCTCTGGGACGGCCTCGACCTCAAGAAGCGCATCGAGTTCGCCGCCATCGGCCTCGACCTCTGCCTCACCGCCGACCAGATCGAGTCCGAGCTCCGCCGCGCCCTCTTCGACAACATCGCGCTGGGCGACCTCAACAACACCATCATCCTCAACGCCAAGACCCTGATCGAGAAGGATGCCGACTTCGCCAAGTTCGCCGGCCGCATCCAGCTCTCCTACATCTACGAGGAGGTCCTCGGCTGGGACATCGTCAAGGACGGCATCGGCGCCCTCAAGCGCGCCCACCAGCAGGCCTTCGCCCGCTACATCGACCACGGCATCGCCATCAAGCGCCTCTCCCCCCGTCTCAAGGAATACGACCTCGCCAAGGTCGCCGCCGCCCTCGACCCGTCCGCCGACCTCGAGTTCGACTTCCTCGGCGTCCAGACCGTCTACGACCGCTACCTCATCATCGACAAGACCGGCAAGCGCTCCAAGCGCCTCGAGACCCCCCAGTTCTTCTGGCTGCGCGTCGCCATGGGCCTCTTCCTCGACGAGAAGAAGAAGGGCCGCGAGGACTGGGCCATCCGCCTCTACGACCTCTACAAGAGCCGCCGCTTCTGCTCCAGCACGCCGACCCTCTTCAACGCCGGCACGCTCCACTCCCAGCTCTCGTCCTGCTACCTCTACTACGTCGACGACTCCCTCGAGGGCATCATGTATCGCGGCATCGCCGAAAACGCCCAGCTCTCCAAGTGGGCCGGCGGCCTCGGCGGCTCCTGGACCTCCGTCCGCGGCACCGGCGCCCACATCGCCGGCACCAACGGCGAGTCCCAGGGCGTCATCCCCTTCCTGAAGCTCCACAACGACCAGCTCGTCGCCGTCAACCAGGGCGGCAAGCGCAAGGGCTCCGGCTGCGCCTACCTCGAGTCCTGGCACAACGACATCTTCGAGTTCCTCGAGCTCCGCCGCAACACGGGTGACGACCGCCGCCGCACCCACGACATGAACACGGCGAACTGGATCCCCGACCTCTTCATGAAGCGCATGGAGGCCCGCGGCACCTGGACCCTCTTCCGCGCCAACGAGACCCCCGACCTCCACCACCTCTTCGGCAAGAAGTTCGAGGAGGCCTACCTCCGCTACGAGAAGCTCGGCGAGGAGGGCAAGATCCAGGCCCACACGATCGAGGCCCTCGAACTCTGGAAAAAAATGCTCTCGATGCTCTTCGAGACCGGCCACCCGTGGATCACCTTCAAGGATCCCTGCAACGTCCGCTCCCCGCAGGACCACGCCGGCGTCATCCACTCCAGCAACCTCTGCACGGAGATCACGCTTAACACCTCGAACGACGAGACCGCCGTCTGCAACCTCGGCTCCGTCATCCTCGACTCCCACCTGAAGCCCGATGGCTCCCTCGACCACGCCAAGCTCCGCGACACCATCCACGTCGCCGTCCGCGCGCTCGACAACGTCATCGACATCAACTTCTACCCGACCGTCCCCGCCAAGACCTCCAACCTCCGCCACCGCCCCATCGGCCTCGGCGTGATGGGCCTGGCCAACGCCCTCTACATGAAGGGCATTCCCTTCGCCTCGCAGGAAGCCGTCGAGTTCAACGACGAGTTCATGGAAGCCATCGCCTACTACGCCTACGAGTCCTCCTCCGACCTCGCGGCCGAGCGCGGCACCTACTCCTCCTACAAGGGCTCCAAGTGGGACCGCGGCCTCCTCCCGCCCGACACCGTCGAGCTCCTCGCCCAGGAACGCGGTCTCCCCATCCAGGTGCCGGCCGGCGGCCGCATGGACTGGACGCCCCTCCGCAAGAAGATCGCCAAGCACGGCATGCGGAACAGCAACGTCCTCGCCATCGCGCCCACCGCGACGATCTCGAACATCACCAACACGTCGCCCTGCATCGAGCCGACCTACAAGAACCTCTACGTCAAATCCAACCTCTCCGGCGAGTTCGTCGTCCTGAACCCCTTCCTCGTGAAGGACCTCAAGGCCCGCGGCCTCTGGAACCAGGAGATGATCGACGCCCTGAAGTATTTCGACGGCGAGCTGAAGGACATCGAGGCCATCCCCGCCGACCTCAAGGCCCGTTACCTGACGGCCTTCGACGTCGACTTCAAGTGGGTGATCGACGCCGCCGCCCGCCGCCAGAAGTGGATCGACCAGTCCCAGTCGGTGAACCTGTGGTTGAAGAGCCCCGACCTGAAGGTGCTCAGCCACATGTATCGCCACGCCTGGCACGCCGGCCTGAAGACCACGTACTATCTCCGCACGCTCGGTGCCTCCAACATCGAGAAGGCGACGATCAACGTGAAGAAGGACGTCCGCGGCGCCGCCGGCGAAACCAAGGCCGAGACCGCCACCCGTGACGCCAAAGACGTCGCCATCGCCGCGGCCCTCAGCACCGCCCCCTTCGCCACCGAGGTAGGGGCCGTTGCCCCCAACGGCCCTAATAAGGAATACACGGCCGCCGAGAAGAATGCCTGCTCCATTGAAGCGATGAAGAACGGGGAGATCTGCGAGGCCTGCCAGTAACTGGTGTTAGCAGTTAGCGTTTTTCAAGGCGGCCTTCAAGGGTCGCCTTTTTTTAGCCCTCTGTGCGTGGTTATTCCGTCCTCCGTCCGCTGAACCCCTCAGCTCACCAGCCGTAGAAACTTGCGGATATCGGGCGCGATGGCCGTGGGCAGGTTCGAGGCCGCGAGGGAGAATTCCCAGCGCGCTTCCGCTTCCTGGGCGGGCGAGAGGGGCACCCCGCTGCCCGCCGACTTGAAGCCCACCTGCTGCTTGTTCTTGGCCATATCGGGCCCCGCCGCCACCAGCACTGCGCTGTAGCGCACCATCGTGTAGTCGAAGGCCACCACCGCCCCAGCCGGCTTGCTGTCGCGCCACACCACCAGCTTCGTCTGGCCCGGCCCAGGGTATTCCTCCCGATACCGCCCCGGCTCCACGCCCGTCTCCCCCGCTTTCAGCGCCGCGCTCGCGATGATGGGCTGCAAAAAGTGTTGGTAGGCCTTGTCCGCGGAATTATCGAAACGGAGGCCACACACCGAGAACCGGGCCGAGCAAACGTAGTGCACGAGCGTGCCCCGCACCTCGATCTTCACCGCCCCGTGCGCCAGCTTCAGCACGCAATCGTCGCCCTTGTAAGCCACCGCCCCGAGGCTGATCTGGATGTGGGCTCCCCCCGTCGACATATCCACCAGCGTCCCCGACCAATCCTTGGCCGCCGTGGCCGAATCGGCGCTGCGCAACTTGATTGCCGCGCGCAAGCGACAGTCGTCGCTCACCGCGTATCGCACCTGCTTGCGTTGGGATTCCTTGGCCTTGGCGTCACTCATATTGGTAGGGAGCCAACACTATGAGCCTTCCCGCGTAAAGCGCAACCGGGCCGAGCCAATGGGGTCAGGTTGGGCTGGCTCCGGGAGTCCTGGCTGAACCGGATGACCCATTCAGCTTTTGCCAGCGGGCAAGGGTTTGTGAGCCAGCACCGACAAGGCCTTGGCGATTTCGGTCGCCGTCAACAGGTAATCAATATGGCCGGTCTCAACCGCTTCGCGCGGCATGCTTTGGCAGGTCGCGTCGGATTGCGCAAAGGTCAACCCGCCCGCGGCCTTGATGTTCTTCAGCGCGGCGCTGCCGTCACCATCCAGGCCGGAAAGAATGACGGCCACCGCGCGTCGGCCGATGGCTTCCGCCAGGGAAAAGAGGAAGAGGTTGATCGTCTTCGGCCAACCCGGTGGCGCGGCGGTTGTCCTGAGATGAAATTCATTGCCGGTCGTGGTCAGGTCCATCCGGGGCGGCATTAAGTATACCCGGTTGGGTTCGAGTCGCATGCCTTCCTTGACTTCCACCACGGGCATTTGTGTGACTTCGTTGAGGAGGAGGGGCAGCCACTGCGGGTTCTCCGGCGCCCGGTGCGCCGCGACCACAAAGGCCATGCCGGTATCGGCCGGCATGCTGCGCAAAATGTCCATATAGGCTTGGAGTCCTCCCTCAGAACCGCCCAGACATACCACGCGAAATTCGCCATCGGGCCCGCTTGTTTTCATGGGTCCGCTACCTTACTTCACGTCGGCCGGTTAGACAAAATTAATTTCCGGATCGGACCAGGCAACGGAGCCCGGCCGGGAATCTCGCCGGCGAGCATCCGGTGGGGTGAGGAAACACCCCCGCACCCGCTGCATCATCGAGCGCAGCGACGGCACCTGGTATGGCTACCGACCCCAGCCGCCCGCGCGGCCGGCTCGTCCTGAATTGATCCCGCCGGATTGGCGTTTGGTCGCAGCTGGCTTGAACCGCTTCAGCATTCCGCCAGACTGCACGGCATGAGACTCTCCCGCCTGTTCCAGGTCCGAAAGGAAACCTCAACCGGATGTTGGTGCTCGTTGGCCTCATCCTGCTGACCGCCGGCTGCGCAACCCTGTCCAAGGCCAAGGTCGGCCTCTCCGGCTCCGACGAGACCAAGCCCCTGACCGGCCCGCGGTCGCAGTGACCGCCGCCGAGCGGCTGAGCCCAACCGGGTCAGGCTTTACCTTTTCCCCCGCCGGGCAAAGCATCGGGTGATGGTGCTACGCTGGTTCATGTTCGTCGTTCTCCTGCTCAGCCTCGCCGGCTGCGCGAAGCCGGCCGACCTGCCGGACGTCACCGTCAGCGCGGCCTTGCCAAGTGAGTTCGCCCAATTCCGGGCCGAACTCGGCACGCGGTTCACGCCCGAGCAGCTGAAGGATTTCGACACCGCCACGCAGGAACTGCAGCTCGACGGGATGAACCGGAACATCACCACCGCCGCCGGGCGCGAACTCGACATGCTCGCCGCGGTCAACGGCCAGCCCGTCCACGTCGTGGTGCGGCTCGGCTGGCAGGCCCGGCGGGAACGCTTTCACCGCGAAATCGCCACCCTCACCAAGATGCTCGACGGCGAGCTCGAGGCGCAGGCGAAGAACGGCGACGCCGGCCCGTCCCAAGCCGCCCTCGCCCGCATGCAGAGCGAGAGGGGCGTCATCGCCAAGCTGCAGGCCAACCTCGCCGAAACCGACCGCCGCCTCACAGAGTTGAGGCAGGCAAAGCCTTAACCGTTTAGGTGGAGGGTCCGCCAAAATCCAGCACCTGTGCGGTTAAATCCCGAGGCTTGAACTCGCGCCTTATTTCGCGGAATCGGATGCCGGGGTGACCGGGTGGCGCGTCCGGTTCTTGAGGTCGCGGTTGTAGCGGAGCTTGAACGAGGCGCCCAGGCTGTTGCCGCCCGGGCCATACGTGTCGTTCAGGGCGAAGCCGATCATCCAGTTGCTCTTCAGCTGATGGTTGCGGCGCTGGGGGATCTCCCAGAGGATGCCGGGGCGGATGGAGTAGATTTCGTCCCGGCCGGTGCCGGCCAGCCGCGTGGTGTCACAAGACGCCTCAAAGGTGTAGTGCAGGTTGTCCCGGTCGATCACGAAGCCGCCCGTGATGCCCGCCGAATTGTCCTGAAACGAGTTTTTGGCAAATGAACCCGGCAGGGAGGTCTTGGTCACATTGTCGAACCGGAGGCCCACGAAGATGCGCCAGCCCGGGTGCCCTTCCAGCCGGTGCGAAAAGGTGACGTAGGGCCGGAAGTGACGCAGGCCGTCGGTCAGTTCCGGCGCCGGGTGGCCGATCGGACGCTCATAGGTGGCGCCCACGCCGGTTTCCCAGCCGGAGAACAGCGTCTGCCCGAGATTCAGTTTAACGCCGAACTTGAAATCCGCCGCGCCGTCGTCGCCGAACGCCTTGATGTCGCCGTGGCCGTGGCTGAAAAACAGGTTGCTGCCGGCACTGAGCTCGCAGTTCTCCGTCAGGCCGTAGCGCAGGGTGGTGGTCATGCGCATGTGGTCCTTGTCCCGCCAGTCGCCCAGATGAGGATGGACCGAGAGCCGCAGGCCATACTTCTCCAGCGTGCCCGGGAGGTGGCTCTGGAAGACCTCGTCAATGACCAACTCGTCGTCGCCCAGTTTGCGCTCGGGAATGGAGTTGGTGCCAAAGCCGTCCTTTTCTCGCAGGAACGCGGCGCCACTGTCCGCCGCCGCCAGGGCGAAGCCGAGGACAAACAGGACGCCCCGGGCGGAGCACCGGGCGGGCGGGGCTTTAGGGGCGAGGCGCGTGGAAAGAAAGTGAGGGAGTCGTGTCATGTGGTGGGTCGGATGCAGGCGTGGTCACCAAGGAGCATACGCGATCCACCGGCGGAAGATACGGGGTGTTCACGGCATAGCCCGGCCCGGCCTGTTTTCAGCAGGCCGCGCAGTCAGCCGACGAGGCTGCAGCTAAGTCCTGACGTCCGCGGCCGGACCCGCGGCGGACTCGGCCGCATGCTTCGCCGCCAGCCGTTTCTGGCGCAGGCGCAGCAGTGCGGCCGCGCCCAAGGCACCGAGGAAGATCGGGCTGGCCGCCCCACCACCGCCTCCACCACTGCCACCGGACGAAACCGGGGTGGGCGTCGGCGTGGGTGTGGGGGTCGGGGTGGGCGTCGGCGTCGGCGTGCTGACCGCGCTCGTCCCGAAGATGCCCAGCGGATTGCGGCCCGCGAAGCGGCTGCTGAAGGCCGGCAGCACGTAGTCCAGGTCGGTGGCGCTGACGCCAAACCACGTGAGCATGTCCTTCGCGTATTCATCGACCGCCACGCCGGGAATGAGCCGCCCCTGCCCCGTGTCGATCGCGGCGAGGTTCTGCAGGTCAGGATAATAGCCCGCCGCCTTGTCGCCGAAGACCTGCCCGCCCGCCACCGCGCCGCCGAGCACGAAATGATTCGAGCCCCACGCATGGTCGGAACCGTCGCCGTTGGAGGTGAGCGTCCGGCCAAAGTCCGAGGCGCTGAACAGCGTGACGTTGCTTTGCATGCCGATCTCGCCGAGCGCCGACCAGAACGCACTGACGCCCTGGCTGACCGTCTTGAGCAGCCCCGGGTGGTTGGTCGGCAGGTTGTCGTGCAGGTCGAAGCCGCCGAGCAGGACGAAAAAGACCTGGCGGCGGGCGCCCAGCTTGCTGCGCGCGGCGATGGTCTTGGCGACCTGCGCGAGATTGCTGGCGACGGAGTTGCCGCTCGGGATCACCGTGGTCAGCGTGATGCCCGACAGGGCGCTGCTGAACTCCTTGTACGCGCTGATGGCATCGCGGGTGGTGTTGGCGTAGGTCTGCTCGAAGAGGCTGCGGTATTGCTGGCCGAGGGCGCCGTCGACCGCCTTGGTGCGCTGTGCCGTCAGGTTGTTGACCGCCGCGGTGTCGTAGCCGGTCAGGGCCGTGGCGCCGCTGGAATTGATGCTGTAGGTGAACGCCTTCTGGCCGGTCATGAAGATGTTCTGGCCGGACAGGGAGATGTTCATCGACACGAGGCTCGGCGCGTTCAGCGACGCGAGGATGTCGGCGGCGCGCCCGCCCCAGCCGACGGCGGTGCGCTGGTCGGGGATGCAGGTCTGCCACTGCTTGACCTGGTCGACGTGCGAATAGAGCGAGACCGGCAGCGACTTGCCCGACTTATACTCGCTCAGCGTGAGCGGGCGGATGAGCGAGCCGACGTTGGAGACGAAGCTGAGCTTGCCCTGGTTGAACAGGTCGCGCAGTTCCGGCATGGAGGAATTCAGCCCGAGCGTGCGGCCGCCCAGGTTGGAGGGCGACAGGGGCAACAGGGTGTCCATGGCCTGCGCGAGGTTGCCGCGGGCCTTGGCGTAGGCGGCATACTCACCCGCAGTGGTCGGCACGAGCATGTTGAACGAGTCGTTGCCGCCGGCCAGGAAGAGGCACACGAGCGCCTTGTAGTCGCCGCCCGTGCCGGTCGTCTGCGCGGAGAGGGAATTGGCGAGCCGGAGCGTGAGAAGGGTCGAGAACAGGGCGGTCGAACCGACGGCCTTGCAACTGGCCTGGCCCAGGAATTCGCGGCGGCTGATCGGGGTGGGATCGGGGGAAAGGCTCATGGGAAATTATTTCTGGATCGCATAGTCGGGTGAGACGGCGACGAGGTAGACGGCCAGGCGCGTGCGGGTGAGCTGGATGGTGCTGCCGGACGGCACCATCGCCGCCGTGACGGCATTGACCGCCGTGACCACCTTGGCCTTGGTCGCGTCGCTCAGCGTGCCGGCCGTGAGCAGCAGGTCGATGTTGTCGACGAGCGCCGCGGTGTTGTCGGCCAGTGTGGCCTGCGCGGTGAAGTCGAGGGTGAAGCCGCCCACGGAGGAGTTGGCGAGGTTGTAGAAGATGTTCGGCGTCGCGATGCCGAACACGGCGTTCTGGATCTGGAATTCCGGCGCCTCCAGTCCGGCGTCCCCGATCGCGCCCTGCGGCTGGTAATCCGGCGTGAAGAAATTGAAGACCGTCGGCGAGGCCAGCGGGAACTGCCCGAGGGTGTTTTCCGTCGCGGTGCCGAGATCGTAGGGCAGCACGCCGGTGCCGACCTTGTAGTGGAACGCCCGCAGCAGGTGGGTCACGCGGAGATAGGGTTCGCGCAGCTTGCCATGCTCGGGATCGACGATGAAGGGCGCCTGGCGCGCCTCCTGGTCGAGCAGGATGGCCTTGATGACCGCGACCATGTCGCCGCGCTGGCCGCGGCCGTTGTTCACGAAGACCGCCGCGACCCGGCCGACGTAGGCGTTCGAGGGATTCGAGGTGACCAGCCGCTGGATGAGGATCCGGGAGATGAACGGCGCGGTGTTGGGATGCTCCACGAGGTTGTCGATCGCGTCGCTGACATCCTGATCCCCGCTCTGGTTGGCGGGCAGGTCGGGTTTGCGCGCGCCGGCATAGTGGTGGAGGGACTTGGTGCCGGTGTCGTGCTGGCCCGGCCACATTTTCATCGGCTCGGTGTAGTTCTGCGCCGCGCTGGGAAAACCCGTGCGTCCCGTGCCCGTGCCCACGGCATTCGGGTTGTGATCCTCGTCGGTGAACCCGGTGAAGACCTTGGCGAACTCGGTGATCTGCGCGTTGGTGTAGGTCTCGATCGCGCGGCCGGAGCTGTCGGTCCTGACCGTGCCGTCCGCGTTGAGGTTGTAGAGGCCGATGGAAAAAAGCTGCTGGCATTCGCGGGCGTAGTTCTCGTCGGCGCTGGTGTTCGCCGCGGGGTTGCCCTTGCTGTTGTGGTATTGGTTGAGGTAGCGCCCCATCATCGGATGGTAGGTCACGTCGACCAGCAGCTGCCGGAAGGTGCCGAAGCTGTCGCGCAGCAGCATGTCGTAGTAGCTGCACGAGCCCTCCTTCGCATTGGAGATGGCGGAGTTGTTGTCGGAGATCACGAAGATCTCGCTGAGCGCAAAGGCCACGCGCTGGCGCAACTGGCCGCTGCCGGAGATCATCACCTCGTTGCGGGCGCGCCGGTTCTGCGTGTTGCCGATGGCCGTGACCCCGCCCGACGCCAAGGCGGCGGTGACAATCGGCGTGGCATAGGTCGGCGACTTGGCCACCTCGCGGTCGATCCAGCCGTTGAAGTCATACCCGAGGGACTTGAGCTCCGCGATCGCCTCGGGCGTGGGACCGAAGGTCGCCTGGGCGAGGAAGCGGGACGCAAACGCATCCTGGCTGAGATTGGCATTGGGCTGCACGACCTGGGCGGGAGCCACGGTGGCCAGCAGGAGCCCGAGCAGTAGGATGGGGGAAAATCGGCGGGGCATAATCGGGAAGTTCAATGGGTGGTGAATTCGGCGCTCACGGCCGCCAGATCCGGCGCCCGCGGGTGCCGGCGACGCTGGGCCTGCTCCAGCATCTCGCGCGCATCAGGCGGCAGCTGGCGGATGAAAGCCTCGCGCTCGTTATCGCCCGACGCCGGGGCTTCCCCCGTCACGGATACGACCAGGGGCCGGATGTCGGCAGGCAGGACCACATGGGCCAGGCGCAAAGCCAGATCGAGCCGCCGGCCCGCCTGCACGATCACCAGGTGTTGGGTGGCCGGATCATACGACTCCAGCACAAGCCGGGAGTTGGGCGAACCCGGCACCACGCTCCACTGGGCGCGCTTCGAGGCGGGATCATAGAGATTCACCCACACCTCTTCGCCTTCCCGAACCATGCCGCGAAACTCGAGCGAACCCGGGGCCGGAAGCCCTGGCCCGGCGGGCGCGCCGGAAAACGGCGAGTTGCCGAGCAAATTCCCCCAGTCTTGGCCGGAAGTGGTTCCCGTTTCGCCGCCCCAGGCAAAGCCCGCAAGCGAAGCCCAGATCGCGAGCATGAGAAATGGATTGATGCGGGGCATGGCAGCAGTGACCAAGGGTGAAGCCGCAGATACTATGCAGTTGGTCCTGTGGAGAGACGAGGGGATTCTGCGCGAGTTACACGGTGTTAACCTTCCATTGCAGGTTCGCGCCCGCGCGAGGCAGCGTCGGCCGATCGCCGCAGTCTCAGCTCTTGGCCGGGCCGGCGGGATCCAGCAGGTGCCCGGCGAACTTCGCGGCGAGCAGCATCACCACGCCGGCGCTGCCGACCAGGCCGGCGTGCAACAGCCAGAACTGGACGCCGGACAGGCGCTCGAGCAGGCCGCCGAGCCAGCCGACGAGGTTGTTACACATGAAAAGATGCAGGTAGTAGACGCCGAGGATCGTCCCCACGACGGCCTTCGGCGCGGCGCGGGCATAGAGCGCGATGCCGACGGGAAACACATTCGAGAAACCGATGCTGTTGAGCAACTCGAACCCGAGCACCCAGCCGATGCCGGCCTTCGGGCCCGCAGAAGACGCCAGCGCGGCGCCCACCAGGCAGAGCACGCCGAGCACGCTGATGCCCAAGCCGATCGTGATCTTGACGACCTCGCTCGGCTCCTTGAAGCGCTTCGCCCACCAGCGCCAGAACGCCACGGCCCCGACGAGGCACGACACGCTCACGACCGCATCGAGCGTGATCAGCCACGTGGTCGGCATCGTGCGGCCGAAGAACACGAGGCTGACGTGGTCCGGCACCCAGAGCATGTAGGCGTTGAAAATCTGCTGGTTGGCGACGGCGCCGATCGCGAGCACGGGCAACAGCGCGACGAGCAGCATGACGGCCTTGCGGTCGTCGGAGGAAAGCGGCGGCCGCGCAACCGCGCCGGTATCGGCCCGCTTCTGTTCCGCCGGCAGCCATTTCCGCCCGGAGAGATAGACCACGAGCCCGAGGACCATGCCGACGCCCGCGGCGCCGAAACCGTAGTGCCAGCCATAGACCTCTCCCAGCGTGCCGGTGACGAGCGGGGAGATGATGACCGCGCCATTGATGAACAGGTAATAGATCTGGAAGGCGTCGGCCCGGCGCAGGTCCGCGGGCTGGTAGAGCGCGCCGATCTGGCTGGCGAGGTTGCCCTTGAAGCAGCCCACGCCGATCAGCAGGCAGAGCAGCGCGAGCAGGAACGAGTAATCGAACGCCATCAGAAAATGCCCGGCCGCCATCAACAGCGCGCCCAGGGTGATCGTGCGCGTCAGGCCGAGCACGCGGTCGGCGATGAGGCCGCCGAGGATCGGGGTCAGATAGACGAGCCCGGTGTAGAGTCCGAAGATCGCCGACGCGAGTGCCACGGTGGAAAGCGTGTGGCCATACGAGCGCTCGAGGATGGCGCGGAACGAACTGAAACCCGCGATGTTCTCGACGTGGCCCGGCAGGAGCAGCTGCTTCGTCATGTAGAGCACGAGCAGGGTCTGCATGCCATAGTAGGAGAACCGCTCCCAGGCCTCGGTGAAGGCGAGATAACCCAGGCCGCGCGGATGGCCCATGAAATCCCGGTCGTGATCGTTGGTCGCGGCGGCAGGGGCGGTCGTCGTGCTCAAGCCCGCAGCATCAACCGACCGTGGCGCGATGGCAAGCCGGGGCCAGCTTGCCGCGACCTAGACCAACTCGGGTGAGATCTGCCAGCGCACGGTCCAGTTGTCGCCTTCGCGATCCAGGCGCAGCACGGCACATTTCTTGAAAAGGAATCGCGGCGGAGCAGCCCGGCCGGTCACCAGCAGCGAGGCGAGGGCGCTCAGGTGCGGCTCGTGGCCCACGAGCATCACGGGCCGCCGCAGATCGTCCAGCCGCCGGGCCATGATCTCCGGGGCATCGCCGGATTTGAGGCCGGTCACCATTACCAGCTTCGCCGTCAGCCGCAACCGCTTGACCAGCCGCACCGCGGTCGTGCGCGAGCGCACCAGCGGGCTGTGCCAGATTTCCCTGGTGTCGATGGCCTCCGCCTCGCGGAGCAGCCGGCCGACGGCGCGGATCTGGGCGAGGCCCTTCTTGCTCAACGGCCGCACCGCATCGTCTTCGCCATCCTCCGCGTGGGCGTGCCGGACCAGGTAAATATGCATCTCCGGTGAGACTACGGCTGGTCCCCGCCGCCGCACAAGCCGCGCAATGTTACAACGCGGTGCGGAAGTGAGGCCGCTCGGTTCGTCACCATTGCCTTTTTTGACATCTGACTTCTGATTTCTGTCATCTGTTACACATGTCCGTTCCCACCAAAGAAGCCGCCACCGCCCTCCTCCACCAGCACGTGAAGGACGATTACCAGCGCCATCACGCGCTGATGGTCGCGACCGCCATGGAGGGCTATGCGCGGCACTTCGCGGCCGCCTCGCTTCGCGGGCCAGCGTCACCCCAACTCACCCACCTGCGGAATTCGGCGCCGGCGTTTGACGCGAGCGCGGCCCCGCTCCCGCCCGCCGTGCAGGACGATCCGCTGCTGTGGTATGTCACGGGCCTGCTCCACGACATCGATTACGAGGAGCATCCCGCCGCGCACCCCGGCCCCTCGCTGCAATGGTTCAAGGAGTGGGGTTATCCCGACGGTCTCATCCACGCGGTCGAGGCCCACGCCTACGGCTACCACGGCTTCACCACGCTCCCGCAGACCAAACTCGCCGCCGCGCTCGTCGCGTGCGACGAGATCAGCGGCATTTTCTACGCCTACCGGAAGATGAACCCCGTCCGCTACGGCGAGATGAAGGCCGGCTCCATCAAGAAGAAGTTCAAGGACCACACCTTCGCCGCGAAGATCGACCGCGCCACCATCCAGCTCGGTTGCGACGCGCTCGGGGTCGACCTCGACACGCACATCGCGAATCTCATCCACTTTCTGGCCGCGGTTGCGTGAAGCGAGCGCCGGGGACATGCGCCCCGGCGCAGGCCGGGGGACGAACTCCAGGACCCCGGCGCGGGGCACCGGGGCGGCCGTAGGCCGCAACGGTTTTCACCTCACGGGAATGGTTTTGCGGTTTCCCTTCCCTGTGGGCCCCCGACCCTGATCGATCGCTGCCTATATAGATAGCTATTGCGCCTTCCCCGCCGTATCGTCTGGGCGATGCCCCTGCCCCAAAGCCAGCAGTTAGCCGCCCTTAGTGGCTACTTTGCCGCGCGCCGGGAAGCCATCCTGCTGGCGTGGCGGAAGGAAGACCGGGCTGATCCCGATCAAACCACCGGGCGTTCGCTCACCGTCGGCCAGTTCCTCGACCATATTCCCGAAATGCTCGACGCCTTCGAATACCGGCTGCGCTCGCGCCCGGGCGGGTCGAACGCCCAGGCCGCGGAGGACGACAAGAAGGAGGAAGGGGTGAAACACGGCCTGCACCGCTGGCAGCAGGGTTACCGCCTGCAGGAACTCATCAACGAATGCGGCCATCTGCAGCTCTCCTTGTTTGAGGAACTGGTGCGCATCGCCGCCGCGCACCCCGAGCTGGAACGCGAGACGCTGCTGGAGGCGAACCGCCAGATCATGGCGCTCGTCAACGACACGGTCAGCGAAAGCGCCGGCCAATACGAGCGCATGCAGCAGGCGGAGTCCGCCGGCCATGTGGGCGATCTCCGCGGCGCACTGGCGAGCGTCAAGGAAATCGAGCGCCACCGCTCCACCCTCCTCCATCAGGTCGTCCACGATCTCAAAAGCGATGTCCTCGGCGTGAACCTCGCCGCCACGTTGCTCGATCGGCCCGCCATGCCCGAGACCGCCCGCACCGAATCCACGACCTACCTGAAGCAGGCCGTGTCGGGGTTGAACACGATGCTGGAGGAGCTGATGCAACTCGCCCGGCTGCAAGCCGGCCAGGAAACCCGGAAAATCTCCCCCTTCGACGCCGCCGCCCTGCTCACCGAGCTCTGTGCGGCCCACCAGCCCTTCGCCCTGGACCGCCAGCTGTTCCTCGGCGTGCAGGGTCCGGCCACCCTGGTGGTCGAGGGCGATGGCGAAAAAACCCGCCGCCTGGCGAAGAATCTTCTGGGCAACGCCCTCAAATACACGCCCTGCGGCGGAGTCGATGTGACCTGGGGCGAGGAAAAGGAAACCTGGTGGCTGATGGTGAAGGACACCGGCCCCGGCATGCTCTCGGGCGCGGGCGCGCCGCTCGTGACCGGTCTGCAGGAAGCCACCGCCAGCGCCAAGGAGTCGGACGACAAAACCGCCGCCGGCCAGGACGAAGCCTCGCAGGTGCTGTCGGCGCCGTGGGATGTCGACTCCGCCGCGGCCCCCTCCCTCCACCAGCCCGGTGAAGGCATCGGCCTTTCCATCGTGAAACGTCTGTGCGAGCTGCTCGATGCCAGCATCGAGATCGCCAGCTCCGGGGAAACCGGCACGACTTTCCGCGTCGTGTTTCCCCGCCGCTACCGCCTCCCGCCGCCTGAGGCGAAGGCGAGCCAACCCTAAGGCGGGAAAATTTCATGCCCGCCCTACCCGACGACCTCCCCGCCTGCGCGGGCTGCGGCCTGTGCTGTCACCTGGTCGTCGAACTCCGGCCCGGGGACCTGATCGCGGAGGAACTAGTGGCCGTGCGCGAGGGCGTCCGCTGCATGGACCAGCACGCGAACGGCGCCTGCGTCGCCCTCGATCCCGTCACGCGCCTCTGCACGATCTACGAAACCCGCCCGCAGACCTGCCGCGACTTCACCCGCGGCGAAGCCCTCTGCCGCCGCACTGTTGCTGAATATTCAGCCCGATAGTTTTTGCCAACGGTCGGCGGGCCTTCGCAGAGTGGGGGTGAACCCCATGCCGCCTCTGCTGCGCCGCGCTGTCCCGCTTGCCTTCATTCTGCTCGGCCTGACCCTGGCCGCGTCCGGCGCGGAATACTTTGTTTCCCCCACGGGCCGCGACACCAACACCGGCACTCGGCAGAGTCCCTTCCTCACGCTGGAACGCGCCCGCGACGAGGTCCGCGCGCAGCGCACGCTCAGGAAAATCTTCGCCGCCGAGGGCCATACGATCTGGCTGCGCGGCGGCACCTACCCGCTCGCCCGCACGTTTGAACTCGGGCCGCGCGACGCTGGCGTCCCCGCGGCCCCGCTCGTGATCTCCGCGTGCGAAGGCGAGACTGTGCGCCTCACCGGCGGCCTGCCGGTGCCGGTGGCCGCGTTCCAGCCGGTGCGCGCGACCGCGGTCCTGGCCCGCCTGCCAGCCGAGTCCCGCGGTCATGTGCTGGTCGCCGACCTCCGCGCACTCGGCGTCACCGATTTCGGTAAACACCGGCAATTCGGCCACGGCCTGCCCGTCATCCCCTCGCCGATGGAACTTCTCTGGAACGACACCGCGCTGACGCTCGCGCGCTACCCGAACGAGGGCGCCATCCTCATGGGCGAGGTCATCGATCCGGGGTCGATGCCGCGCAATGGCGACTACTCCAACCGCCCCGGCCGCTTCAAATACACCGACCCGCGCCACGCGCGCTGGGCCCGCGCCGCCGACGTGTGGCTGCAGGGCTATTTTCATCACGGCTACGCCGACGACAAGATCCGCGTCGCCGCCATCGATCCGACCAAACAGGAAATCACCCTCGCCTCCCCGCATCTGTATGCCCTCGGCAGCGGCGAGAACTTCAACGCCTACGTGGCGCTCAATCTCCTCGAGGAGCTCGACCAGCCGGGCGAGTGGTATGTCGATGCCACCGCCGGCCAGCTCTACCTGTGGCCGCCGGGCGACCTCGGGGCCGCGCGCATCGTCGCGACCATCCTCGAGGAGCCGCTCATCGCCCTGGAGAACACGACCGACTGCCAGCTGCGCAACCTCATCATCGAGGACGGCCGCGGCCTCGGGGTCTATATCGAGGGTGGCGCGCGCAATCGCGTCACCGGCTGCACCATCCGGAACCTCGGCACGGTCGGGGTGATGCTCGGCCAGGGCGCGCGGCAGGACAACCCGCCGGCGGTCGATGATTATCTCGGCACAGCGGTCTCGCGCGATGTCGGTTCCTTCCACGCCCACCTCTACCGCAACACCACCTGGGAGCGGAACGCGGGCCGCGACCACCGCATCGAGCACTGCGACATCTACAACACCGGCTCCGGCGGCATCATCCTCGGCGGCGGCAGCAAGAAGAACCTCACCCCGGGTAACAACACCGTCAGCGACTGCCGCATCCACGAGTTCAGCCGGCGCAACAAGTCCGGCGCGGCGGGCGTGGTGGTCGACGGCTGCGGCAACCACGTGACGCATTGCGAGATCTTCGACGGCGACCTGCAGGCCATCATCGTCCACGGCAACGAGCACCTGTTCGACTTCAACCGCATCCACCACGTCGCGCGCAACTCCAACGACGCCTCCGCGTGGTATCTCGGCCGCGACCCCAGCGATCAGGGCAACGTCGTCCGCGCGAATTTCTTCTCCGACGTCGGCCGGCCCGACCGCAAGTGGACGATGGGGGTTTATTGCGACGATGCCACGTGCGGCGTGCTCATCGAACAGAACGTCTTCCTCCGCGTCGCCTCCTACGGCTCGGTCTACAGCAACGGCGGGCACGACATCACGGTGCGCAACAATATCTTCATCGGCGGCTATGGCCCGGCCTTCCTCCTCAAGTCCATGTGGTATGACTTCGCGATCGACAGCTACACCTACTATTTCGGCCCGAAGGGTATTTATACGAAGCGGCTCACGCAGGCCGTGGATATCCGCACGCCCCCCTACAGTACGCGCTACCCCGGGCTCCGCGACTGGCTCGACCTGCTGCCCGACGGCCAGACCTATGTCGGCATGCGGCCACGGCGGAACACGTTTTCGGAAAACGTCCTCGTCAAGTTCGAGGAGACCTTCCGCCTCGTCGGCCAGCACGCCCAGTGCGACTACGGCGACAATTACCTGACCAACGCCGACCCCGGCTTCGTCAACGCCGCGGCGCTCGACTTCCGGCTGCAGGACGATTCGCCCGTTTTCAAGGCGCTCCCGAAATTCTCGCGCATCCCCTTCGGCGAGATCGGCCCCCGGCCGTGAGGCGAGGCCCGGCTACTCGCCCCGCGCCCGCCCGCCATCCTTGATGGGCTTCACGAACTGGTAGTCGATGTCCCACGGGAAGAAGATCCACTTGTTCTGCTTGAACTCCTTCACGCAGGTGTCGACGAACGGCCGGCCCGCCGGCTTGGCGTAGAGCGTGGCGAAGTGCGCCTTCGGCAGCATCTGCCGCACGGCCTGCGCCGTCTTGCCGGTGTCCACCAGGTCGTCGATCAGCAGGAAGCCCGCACCGTCGCCCGTGACACCCTTCAGCACCTGCACGCCGCCCTGCTGCTGCGCCGGGCCGCCGCTGCCGGCCGCGTAGCTCAGCACGCAGACGGTGTCGATCAGCCGGATCTCCAACTCGCGCGCCACCAGCGCCGCCGGCACGAGGCCGCCGCGCGTGATAGCGATGATGCCATTCCAAGTGCCCAGATCGTGCAGTTGTTGGGACAGGTAGCGTGCATCGCGGTGCAGCTCCGGCCAGGAAATCACAATTTCATCGGTGTAACGTGAGGGGTCGCCCATGGCCGAGCCTGCCTCCGGCAGCGGTCCGCGCCAACTGGAATTGGCACAAAAAAACCGCCCCGGGAGTTTCCCCCCGGGGCGGCGTCGTTTACTTTTTAGTAGGTGCGTTTCCGGCGATCGGTGCTGGCCATGAGGTAAATCATGACCGCAGCGAACCAGGACACACCAATGGTGGCGATAGTCAGCATGACGTTCGTCTCCTTTTATAGCTGCTTGAGGCAGCGGTATGGGCCCGTTCCCACCCAGCAGGTCAGGGCATTTCAATCAACTATTGGAAGGGCACCAGCCCCTCCCACGAGCGCATAAGGTGTAGGCCTGAATCCCAAGCGCAAGTGTCGCGAAGGTAAATTTTTTATCGTTCTCCATGAATGGCTAACGTAGTTTTTTAACAACCATCCGATGCGAAAATGAATACAGAGCCTTGAGCTTCCGCATCTGCCGCGGAACCCTTTTACAATTCCTCCGAAGATCAGGGTCCCGCCAAACTAAAGGTCGCCAGTGCCGGGATGTCTGTCCCTATGGCGGCATGAAGATCAAGTCGGCCACCTTTGAGACGAGCGCGCCCAATCTGGAGGCCGCGCCGCGGCTGGCCCTGCCGGAGTTCGCCTTCATCGGCCGGTCCAACGTCGGCAAGTCCTCGCTCCTCAACCTGCTCGCCGAGAAGCGCGACCTCGCCCGCGTGTCCGACCTGCCCGGCAAGACGCGCCTGCTGAACTTCTATACCATCAACCTGAACTGGCGGCTGGTGGATCTGCCGGGCTACGGCTACGCGCATATCGCCAAGTCGGAGCGCGCCGAGTTCAACCAGGCGGTCGCGGAATATATCCAGGGCCGCGAGAACCTCCGGGGCGTCTTCGTGCTGATCGACTCGCGCCTCGAGCCGCAGGCGATCGACCTGGACTTCCTCGAGTGGCTGGTGGGCACCGGCGTGCCGTTCGGGATCATCTTCACGAAAATCGACAAGCAGTCGCTGTCGCAGACGCAGGCGAGTATCGCGCGGTTTACCAAGGGGGCGGCACTCGGCGAGCTCGATCCGGCGCCCAGGCTCTTCGCCAGCTCGGCGAAGACCAAGGCGGGGCGGACGGATATCCTGAAATATATCGAGATGAAATTGTAGGACGGGGCCGCCGATCGTCTCCGCGCAAATGGTGGAACCCGGCCTCTGTGGACGGGTTTGTTGGCGCCCCGCGGAAGCAAACGCGTCCGAAGGCCGCGTTCCGCCGCGACAACCGCCTGAACCCGGCTCAGGCGAGCGTCGCCGCGAGCGTGACCTTGGCGTTGAGCAGCCGCGAGATCGGGCAACCCGCCTTGGCCGCCGCGGCAATCTCGTTGAATTTCGTGGCGTCGATTCCCGGGACCTTCGCCGTGAGCACGAGGTGCGACGCGGTGACGGTCCAGCCCGCGGGCGGGACATTGTCGAGGCTGACCTCGGCGGTGACCTCGAGCTTGTCCGGCGTGAAACCCGCCTTGCCGAGCTCGGCGGACAGTGCCATCGCGAAGCAGCCGGAGTGGGCCGCGGCGATGAGTTCCTCGGGATTGGTGCCGGCGCCCGACTCGAAGCGGGAGCCGAAGGAATATTCCGTGTGCTTCAACGCCCCACCGGGAGAGGTGAGCGTGCCTTTGCCGGTTTTGAGGGAGCCTTGCCAGACAGCGGATGCGGTGCGTTTCATAATGGTGAGGGGTTGCGCCGTCATTGAAACCACCCGCGCGCGCAAAGCAAATGCGCCCTCGCCCCGCCCTACGCCTTCACCAGGCAGCAGTGCTTGTATTTCTTCCCGCTGCCGCAGGGGCACGGGTCGTTGCGGCCGACCTTCGGCGCGCTGGACTTGAACGGCGCCGGGCCGAGCCGGGCCTCGCGGGTGTAGAGCCACGCGCCGTTGGCGCGGTGGAACTCCGCCTTCTCGTGCAGGACCTTCTCGACGCCCTCCTCCGTGCCGTAGGCGGAGAAATCAACGAAGGACTTGTCCGGGTGATCGGCGACCACCTCGTGGCTGTGCACGACGAGCTTCGTCCACGTCATGGCGGGCTCGCCCGCCTCGACGACATAAGGCTTGCCCGCCGTCGGGGCGTAAGTGTCGTGCAGGAACTTGAAATTGTGCGCCACGTGCGCCGTGAAGCGCGCGCGCATCAGCTGCTCGGCGGTCGCCGCAACCTTTGCGCCGGTGTGGACCGGCTCGCAGCAGGCCTCGAACAATTGGCCGCTGCCGCAGGGGCAGGGCTGGCCGCGTTTCGGTTTGTGGTCCGGAGTGGCAGCTGAAGGCATCCTCCAGACCTAGCGTGGGCCCGGGTGTGAAAGCGAGGGGAAACCTGCCGCGGGTTGACTCCCGGCCCGGCCCGCGTCGTAAATCACCCTTCATGAAGAAGCCCACCGCCGAGGAGCGCCAGCGCCAGTGCACCCGCAAGCGGCGCTACCGGACGCAAGGCGACGCGCTTGACGCCGCCGTGCTCGCCGGCGTGGCCGGCGAGCGCAGCGCTTACCGCTGCGCGCTCTGCGGTCTCTGGCACCTGACCTCGCGCTGACCGCCCATGCTCCGCCTGATCCTGCCGCCCAACCTCGCCGCCGCCGCTCCGCGCGACGCCATTGCCGTGCGAGTGGAGCTGGATCTCGCGGCCCCGCCCGCCGCAGGCCTCGTCCCGGCCCTCGCCATTCTCCAGCGCCTCGGCGTGCCGCCCCAGCCGATCTCCCTCGTGCAGCTCAAGCGCGCCCAGCTCCGCGAACTCGTGCAGGCCCTCATCGGCGAACGGGTTTTCTTCCGCACCGACCGGCCCGCCGATCCGCTGGCCTGGAACGGCCTCGATCTGCCGGGCGTGAGCGAGCATTTGGCCGAAAATATAGGACCTATAAGTCCTATCAGGCCCATAGGTCCTATCAAGGAGGCCAAGCCTCCGACGCGCCGCCCGCCACCCCCTCCCGCCAACGAGGACCACACCACGCTCACCGTCGATGGCTCCGAGCACTTCCTCGCCATCACCCTGCCCTCGCGCGAGTCGATGGTCTACGACGCCGCGGTGGAATTCCTCCGGGCCAACCGCTTCGCGCTCGACCCGCTGACGCGCAAGTGGTGGCTGCGCGACCGCCACAAGGTGCTCAACCTCCTCGCCACGCATAGCGACCTGCTGCGCGATAATTTCCACGCCGAGTTCACGGTCAACTTCGAGCGCAACACCGTGCATCTCAAGCCCGCCGCCATTGCCGCCGAGATCAAGGAGGAGACCGACGGCTATGACGTCACCCTCGGCCTCAAGGCCGGCGCCGCCACCGATGCGCAGATCCGCCACGCTGTCTCCATCGGCCGCGGCTACATCGAGGACGGCAAGGACATTTACCTCGTCGACACGACGCGCCTCACGAAACTCGAGGAAGCCCACCGCGCGCTGGCCGGCGAGCCGGCGGCCGCCGCGCAGGGCCGGCATCGCATCGCGAAGGCCCGCGTCGCCGAGGTCACCGATCTCCTCGAGGCCGTCGCCCCGCACTTTCAGGCGCCCGAGACGTGGCACACGCGCAGCGCGGCGCTGAAAAACCTGGCCGTCCTGCCGCACGCGCCCGTGCCGGCCACCTTCACCGCCGTGCTGCGGCCCTACCAGCAGATCGGCGTCGCATGGCTCTGGCATCTCTACGGCCAGGAACTCGGCGGCATTCTCGCCGACGAGATGGGTCTCGGCAAAACCCCGCAGGCCCTCGCCCTCCTCGCGGCGGCCACCGCGGCGCGGGCCAAGCCCCGCCCGCACCTCGTCGTCGTGCCCGCCTCGCTCGTGGAGAACTGGCGGCGCGAGGCGGCCCGCTTCGCCCCGGCGCTGCAGGTGTTCGTGCACCACGGCAGCGCGCGGCTCGGCGCGAACGATTTCGCGGCGCATGATCTCGTGCTCACCTCCTACGGCACACTGGCGCGTGACGTCGAGTTGTTCGAGGCGGTCGAGTTCGACGTCATCCTCGCCGACGAGGCGCAGCACCTGAAGAACCGCCGCACGCAGGCCGCGCAGTCGCTGCGCGTGCTGCACGGCCATGGCCGCTTCCTCCTCACCGGCACGCCGCTCGAGAACTCGCTCGACGATCTCCGCTCGCTCTTCGAGTTTCTCATGCCCGGCTTCGTGCCACGCCCGCCGGCCGGCATGAAGCGCGAGGAGCGCAGCTGGCACGACGAGCGCCTGCGCCTGCAGACCGCCCCTTACATCCTCCGTCGCACCAAGGCCGCCGTCGCGCCCGAGTTGCCCGCGAAGATCGAGCAGGTCCTCTACTGCGAGCCGACGGCCGCGCAGGCCGCGCTCTACCGCACGATGCAGGAGGACACCGAGCGCGCCCTCATCGACCTCGCGGCCCAGGGCGCTTCCGAGGGCCGCATCCATCTCGCCACGCTCACGCAGTTGCTCCGCCTGCGCCAGATCTGCTGCGACCCGCGGTTGGTGGACAAGGAGAAGGGCGCGGCGGCGGGCTCGGCCAAGCTTGATGCGTTCCGCGAATTGCTCGCCGAGTCCGTCGACGAAGGGCACCGCATGCTCGTGTTCTCGCAGTTCACTTCGCTGCTGGCGTTGCTGCGCGAGGAACTCGACGCCGAGGGTGTCACCTATTGCTACCTCGACGGCTCGATGACGACGAAGGCCCGGCAGGCCGCGGTGGACAAGTTCCAGGCGGACGAGAGCGTCCCGGTTTTCCTGATCTCGCTCAAGGCCGGCGGCACCGGCCTCAACCTCACGGGCGCCGACACGGTGGTGCACTACGACCCGTGGTGGAACCCCGCCGCCGAGGCGCAGGCCACCGACCGCACGCACCGCATCGGCCAGACCAAGGTCGTCACCAGCTACCGGCTCATCTGCTCCGGCACCGTCGAGGAGAAGGTCATGGCGCTGCAGGACACGAAGCGCGCGCTGCTCGCGGACGTGTTCGAGGCCAGCGATGCCGCCGCGGCGAAGCTCAGCCTCGCGGACCTGCGCGACCTGCTGAAGTGAGCCGGCGGCATATCCGCCTTGATGATATCCAGCGCGTTCACGGGCTTCTGCCCGGTTTATTTCGTCCTGAACAAGCTGATGCCGGACGCCACCTCGGCCAAGTAGTCACGGCTGCCCGGGGCGGCCTTCAGGAGCGGGCGGCAAGCTTTTTACAGCGTCCTCCTTTCCGCCGGCTGGAGGAGGCTGGGTTCCCGGAAGATGCGCTTCCTGCGTTGGCGGAACTTGTTCGCTGGCAGGCCGGTCCAGACAGCCGCGTGGTTTCCATTCAAACTGATTGTCACTTTGCCGGGTTCGTTTTGCTTAAAATAGTATTACCAACATCGCTTATAGTGCACTGGGGGTGATTCCTCACTTGCCTGCGATGCACTCTTTAATACTAATTGCTCCACATGTCCCGCTCCATCCCCACCCGCCAAGCCAGCTTTAAGTCTGGCTCGCTCGGCTCCACCCGGGGATTCACGCTGGTGGAAATCCTCGTGGTGGTGGTGATCATCAGCCTGCTCGCCATGCTCGCGATCCCTGCGGTGCAAATGGTGCAGCGGCGGGCCAAGAGCAGCGCCATCCAGAACGATTTCCGGGTGTTCACCACGGCTTTCGAAACCTATGCGCACGAGACCGGTTCATTCCCGCCCGAGTGCGCGGCCGGGGTCGTGCCCACCGGCCTGGAGAATGCGCTGAAAATCGACGCTTGGCTGCGCGTCACCCCCATCGGCGGACACTACAACTGGGAATTCAACCAGATGCACGGCGGCAACCAATATAAGGCCGCCATCGCCATCACCGGCACCACCGACGCGCCGCTGCCGCTCGACGTCAACCAGCTGACCGACATCGACAAGGCTATCGATGACGGAAACCTCTACACGGGCAATTTCTTCCTCGGCGCCGGCCTGAACCCGGTGTTCGTCATCGAAAAGTAATATGGCGACGCAGACCTATCATGTGATTCTCCACCACCTTTCGCCGGATGCGAAGGTGGCCTCGGCCGCGCAGCCCGATCATGACTTGCCCACCATCAGCATCGAGAAGCTGCGCGAGCTGCTCGTCGCGCTGGCCGCAACAGCCGCGATCCTGCCCGCCCGGAGCGCCGCTTCGCCGGAAATCCGCGTCAAGGCCGGCAAGGATACCCTCACGGTCCGCGTGACCGAGGGTCAGCTGCGCTTCGTCAGCTGGGAAACCAAGGCCGGCGGCGTCGGCCTCACCGTCGACCAGATCATCGCGCGGGTGCACCTCAGCGCCCCGCGCGCCGAGCCCGCGCCCAAGCGCCCCGCGCGCATGCACGCCCCCGCGGAGGCCCCCGAGAAAATCCCGCGCTGGATCAAAGTCAGCGGGCTCATCATTGCCATCGTCTCCATCAACTGCACCTCCGTCTGGATGCTGCTCAAGCCGCCACCGGACTTGCTGTCCGAGTTCGAGCTGCTGCCCGCGGGCGCCTCGCATGACCTGCTGGCGTCCCTGGCCGGCGATTACGAGACCGGCACCCGCGAAGGCGACCGGCGCCTCACCATCCAGTCCGATGGCGCCCTCCAGCTTTCCAAATACGGCCAGAGGCGCGCCGTGCTCGAGGAGAACACCAAGACCGCGCGCGGCGCCCTCACCAGCGGCAAGCCCGCCCTGCTCACGGATGATCCCTATTTGCTCGAGATCAAGGACCCCAACACCGTCGTGCTCTACGGCGACACCTACAAGCGCAAGAGCCTCTGATCCCGCGCCGCCCATGAAGCGCCTTCTCCTGCTGCTCGGTTCCCTCGCCTGCCTGACGCCGGTCTTCGCCGCCGGCAACCACACCAAGGGCGCCGAGCCCGCGCACATCGCGCAGGGAGCCGAGGTCGTCCTCGCCGACTACCTCGTGCCGGGCAAGACCACGATCTTCGACTTCACCAGCAAGTATTGCGGCCCGTGCCAGGCCTACACCCAGCCGCTCGCCCTGCTGCACGCGCAGCGCGCCGACGTCGCCGTCGTCAAGGTTGACATCAACCGCCCCGAGGTGAAGGGCATCGATTGGAAGTCACCCGTCGCCCAGCAATACGGGATGCACAGCATCCCGCACTTCAAGGTCTACGGCCCCGACGGCAACCTCGTCGCCGAGGACAAGGCCGCCCGTGTGATGGTGAACGAACTGATCGGCGCGCTGAAGTAGGCCGCGGAAGCGGTATTTTCTTTCGCCGGTCTTTGTGCTTTTGTCCGGCCCATGATTCTCCGCCTGCTGTTCCTCGCCGGCTGCTGCACCGCCGGGCTCGCCTTCGCCGCGACCGAGCCGGCACCGCCGACGCGCCCCGAGGATGTCCCCGCCCAACCGGCGGACGCTCCCGCGACCCCGCTGCGGCCGGAGGATACGCCCGCGCAACCCGCCGACACCCCGGCCGAACCCGCGCCCGCAACGGATGAGAAACCCGCCGGCCGGCCGGTGACGGACTGGATCGAGGCGCAGGTCGCGCTGCATCGCACGGGATTTTCGTGCGGTTCCATCGACGGCGTGCGCGGCCCGCAATCCGCCGCGGCGCTCTCGGCCTGGCAGCGCCAGGCCGGTCTGCGCGAGACGGGCGAACTTGACGCCGCCACGCGCGAGCAGTTGCTCGTCGCCGACCCCGTGTTCACCACCCACACCTTCACCGCCGAGGAACTGGGCCGGCGCAAGCCCGCGCCCGAGACCTGGGTCGAGAAATCCCAGCGCACCGAGCTTTACTACGTCACTGCGCTCGAACTCGTCGCCGAGCGCTACCACGCCAGCCCCAAATTCATCCAGCGCCTGAATCCGGATTTCAACTGGGACGATCTCCTGCCCGGCGCCATGATCAAGGTGCCCGCCGTCGAGCCGTTCACGACGACCCTCCGGGCCTCGCGCATCCATGTGCGCCTCGCCGACCACGTGCTCGAGGTCACCGACCGCGCCGGAAATATCATCTTCCACTGCCCGGTCAGCATCGCCCGCATGGTGGAAAAGCGCCCCGTCGGCGAGTTGGAGGTGATCACGGTCGCGCCGAATCCCAACTACACCTTCGACCCGGCGGTGTTCCCCGAGGTGCCCGAGGCCCAGGAACTCGGCCGCAAGCTGATCATCCCGCCCGGCCCGAACAATCCCGTCGGCCTCGCGTGGATCGGCCTCGACCGACCCGGCTATGGCATCCACGGCACGCCGGATCCGGAGAAAGTCGGCCGCACCGAGTCGCACGGCTGCTTCCGCCTCGCCAACTGGGACGCCGTCGCGCTGCTCTCCATCGCTTGGGTCGGCCTGACCGTCGTCGTCGAGCCGTAAGCGGGGTTTTCTTTTTCGGAAAACTGTGTCTACGTTTGGCGCATGCTGCCCCGCTGCCTGCTCCTTGCCCTGCTGCTGACCACGCCGGCCTTTGCAACCGACGACTACGCGAAGTCCGTCGCCACCCACCGCGCCGCGCGCGTCGCCCGCCTGACCACCCCGACCGGCTGGCTCACGGTCGTCGGCCTGCACTGGCTCAGCGCGGGCGACAACTCCGTGGGCACCGCCGCCGACAACGCCCTCCAGCTCGCCGGCGGCCCGCCCTACCTCGGCACCGTCACGCTCGCGGCGGACGGCAAGATCACCTTCACCCCCTCCGCCGGCGCCCTCGTCGACGTGGACGGCCAGCAGGGTCCCGCCGAACTCCGTTACCGCGGCGAAGGCCAGCCCTCGCTCGTCACCAGCGGCACGCTCTCCTTCTTCGTCATCCAGCGGAACGAGAAGCTCGGCCTGCGCGTGAAGGACTCCGCCGCCCCGGCGCGCGCGCATTTCCTCGGCCTCGATTATTTTCCGACCGACCCGGCCTGGCGCATCGCGGCGCAGTGGGTGCCGTTCGAGAAGCCGCGCGAGGTCAACATCACGAACATCATCGGCCAGGTCTCGCCCGCGAGCGTCCCCGGCAAGGCCGTGTTCACCAAGGACGGCCACGCCTACGAACTGCTGCCGATCGACGAGGGCGCCAACGAGCCGCTCTTCTTCGTCGTCTCCGACCAGACCAGCGGCGGGGAGACCTATGGCGCGTGCCGCTTCGTCTACGCCGACCAGCCAAAGGACGGCAAGGTCGTGCTCGACTTCAACCTCGCGCAGAATCCCCCGTGCGCCTTCACGCCGTTCGCCACCTGCCCGCTGCCGCCGAAGGAAAACCGCATGCCGGTGCGCGTCACGGCGGGCGAGAAGAATTACCGCGGCCACCACGAGTGAACGCCATGCGTCGCCTGCTCCTCCTTGCGGCGCATGCGCCCCTCCTGCTTGGGGCCGCGGGGCCCATCGACCGGCCAGCGCTCGTCACGCGGCACAATCCCGTCATCCGCCGGGTCGACCCCGACGCGACGCTCACGGTTGGCAACGGTGGCTTTGCCTTCGGCGCGGACATCACCGGCCTGCAGACCTTCGCGACCTATTACCAACAGCAGGGCGTGCCGGCGGAGACGCTGTCCCGCTGGTGCTGGGTGAACGACGCCAACCCGAACCACTACACGCTGGCCGCTGCGAACACTGCCTTCACGCTGCCCGACGGCCGCGTGCTCGGTTTCCCCACGCGCAGCAGTTCCCCGGCCGGCGACTGGCTCCGCAAGAATCCGCGCAACCACCCGCTCGGCCAGCTCGCGCTCGAGTGGATCAAGGCCGACGGCTCGGCCTTCGTGCCGGCGGACATCCAGCAGCCCGAGCAGACCCTCGACCTCTGGCGCGGCATCATCACCAGCCGCTACCAACTCGGCGGCGTGCCGGTCACCGTGACGACCGCCTGCGCCCCCGACTCCGACACCCTCGCGGTGCGCATCGAGTCCGCGCTCGTCGCCTCCGGCAAACTGCGCGTGCGCCTCGCCTTCCCGCGCGGCCACGACCTCGCGGTGAAGAATACGCCGGGACTCGACTGGAGCCACCCCGAGTCGCACACCTCGCAGCTGGTTACCTCGCACCAGATCGCGCGCCACGTGCTGAGCACCGATTACTTCGTTGCCAGCAGCCGCGACGTCACTGCCACTGCGCCGCACACGTTCCTCATCACGGGTGATGCCGGCCAGGCGGTGCTCGCGTTCACGCTGAAATTTTCGCCGCAATCCGCCCCGGCCGTGTCTGCGCCGGCGGCCGTCCTCGCCGCCAGCGCCGCCCACTGGGAGAAATTCTGGCGCGAGACCGCCGCGGTTGATTTCACGGGCAGCACCGATCCGCGCGCCCGCAAGCTTGAGGAGCGCATCGTCCTCTCGCGTTACCTGATGGCCGTGCAGTGCGCCGGCGACATGCCGCCGCAGGAGACCGGGCTCACCTGCAGCACCTGGTATGGCAAGCACCACACCGAGATGATCTGGTGGCACACCGCGCCGTTCGCGCTCTGGGGCAACGACGCCCTGCTCGAGAAGAACCTCGCGTGGTTCCAGGCGCAACTTCCCGCCGCCCGCGCACTCGCCGCCAGCCGCGGCCTCAAGGGCGCACGCTGGGCGAAGATGACCGGCCCCGAGATGCGCGAGAGCCCCGGCGGCAATCCGCTCATCATCTGGAACCAACCGCACCTGATCTACCTCGCGGAATTGCTTTACCGCAACTCGCCCAAGCCCGCGACGCTCGCGCGCTACCGCGACCTCGTGCTCGAGACCGCCGACTGCCTCGCCACGATGGTGACTTGGAACGAGGCGAAGCAGCAATACGACCTCGGCCCGCCGCTCTGGATCGCGCAGGAAATCTACGACCAGGCCACGAGCCGGAATCCGTCCTTCGAACTCGCCTACTGGCGCTGGACCCTCGGCGTCGCGCAGCAGTGGCGCGAACGCCTCGGCCTGCCGCGCGATGCGCATTGGGATCACGTCATCGCGCACCTCGCGCCTCTCCCGCAGAAGGACGGCCGCTACGTCGCGCTCGGCTCGACGCCCGATACGTTCGACAACATCGCCAGCCGCCACGACCACCCGACGATGCTCGCGCCGCTTGGCCTGCTGCCGGGCGGCCCCGACGTCGACCGCGCCACGATGGGGCGCACGCTCGACGCCGTCCTCCAGACCTGGGACTGGGAGACCAAGATCTGGGGCTGGGATTACCCGATGATCGCGATGACCGCCGCGCGGCTCGGCCGGCCGGAGACCGCCATCGAGATCCTGCTGCGCGACGGCCCGAACAATATTTACCTGCCCAACGGCCACTGCCCGCAGCGCAGCGACGTGGCGCTGGACCGCAACGCGAAACCCGGCGCGCCCCGGCGCGAAATCGCCGTCTACCTCCCGGCCAACGGATCTTTTCTTTCCGCCGTTGCGCTGATGGTCGCCGGTTGGGACGGCGCCCCGCGCGCTACGCCCGGCCTGCCCGACGACGGCACGTGGACCGTGCGCGCCGAGGGCCTCAAGCCGCTCCCCTGATGAAAACCAACCTGCCACCCGTCCTCCTCGCCGCGCTTTTGCTCGGCCTGGCTGGCTGCCAGTCAGACAGCGCTTCCGCCGCCGCGCCGGCGCCGCGTCCGCCGCTGGCCTACGCGATCGGCGCCGATCTCTCGTTCCTCCGACAGGCTGAGTCACACGGTGCCGTCTTCAAGGACCAGGGCCAGCCGAAGCCCGGCCTGCAGATTTTCCGCGACCATGGCTACAACTGGATCCGGCTGCGCCTCTTCAACGCCCCGCCCGTCCTGCCCAACGACCTCGCCTACACCCTCGCGCTCGCCCGCGAGGCCCGGCAGCTGGGCTTCAAGTTCCTGCTCGATTTCCATTACTCCGACACGTGGGCCGACCCGGCCAAGCAGTTTCTCCCGAAGGCCTGGGAGGGCAAGTCGCACGCCGAGCTGGTCACACTGATCCATGACTACACGCGCGACACGATCCGCGCCTTCCGCGAGGCCGGCGTGATGCCCGACATGGTCCAGCCCGGCAACGAGGTGATCAACGGCATGATGTGGCCCGACGGCCGGCTGCCGGGCAACTGGGACAACTTCGCCGCGCTCCTCAAGTCCGCCATCGCCGGCGTCGACGCCGGCCGGGGCGACGCGCCGCGACCGCTCATCATGATCCACATCGACCGCGGCGGCGACGCGGCGGGCACGAAGGCGTTCTTCGACAAGTGGCACACTTACGGCGCGGACTACGACGTCATCGGCCAGAGCTATTACCCGTGGTGGCACGGCCCGATCCTCGACCTGCGCGAGAACTTGAACTTCATGGCCGAGACCTACCACAAGGACATCATCGTGGTGGAAGCCGCCTACAACTGGCGGACCGCCGAATACAGGGCCGGCGGCGCGCCGTTCCCCGAGACGCCCGAGGGCCAGCGCGAATTCCTCGAGGAGGTGAACCGCGCCGTCCTCGCCACGCCGCACCACCTCGGCAAGGGCGTGTTCTGGTGGGAACCCGCCGTGGCGCCCGGCAACCGCGGCATCGGCGGCCGCGGGATGTTCGACGCCGAGGGCAACGCCCTGCCCGTCATCTCGGTCTTCGACAGGTTCGCCAAGGGCCAGCCGCCCAAGCCCCACTTGCCTTAGCTTAGCCGGCCCGGCGCCGGGCCGGACTTTTACTGTCCGACTTATTCCGCTTCGCCTTCGCCCGCCTTTCGTTCTGCCTGAGTCCACCCCACCCCGCCCATGAAAGACCCCCGCCTGTTTGCCCTGCTGCTTGCCACCGGTGTGCTCGCCCGCGCCGCCGCCCCCGCCGCCTTCACCGACTGGCCGGCCGGCGCCGCGCCCGCCGAGGTTGGCCAGCGCGTGGCGGAGAACTTCGCCGCGCGCCCCTTCCAGTGGCAGAGCGACCCGAAGCGAAAGTTCATGATCTATCCGGAGACCTGCGCCTGGTATGGCGCGCTCGAGGTCGCCCGGCTGACGTCCGACGCGGATCTACAGAAACGGCTGGTCGCGAAATACGACGCGCTCCTCACCGAGGAGGGCGCGAAGAAGATCTCGCAGCAGGCCCACGTGGACTACCGCGTGTTCGGTGTGACGCCGCTCGAAATCTACCTCGTGACCAAGGATCCCAAGTTCCTCGCCGCCGGCCAGTATTTCGCCGACGCGCAATGGGCGCAGCCCACGCCCGACGGCATCACCGCCGAGGCGCGCTACTGGATCGACGACATGTTCATGAGCCCCGCGCTGCAGGTGCAGGCCTGGCGCGCCACGCAGGACCCGAAGTATCTCGCCCGCGCCGCGCTCATGATGTCCGCCTACCTCGACAAGCTCCAGCAGTCCTCGGGGCTCTTCTACCATGCGCCCGACTCGCCGTTCTATTGGGGCCGCGGCAACGGCTGGGTCGCCGCCGGCATGGCCGAGCTGCTGCGCGAGCTGCCCAAGACCAACCCGCACCACGCGCGCATCCTTCAGGGTTACCAGGCGATGATGGCCGCGCTCCTGAAAACCCAGGGCGCGGACGGCATGTGGCGCCAGCTCCTCGACAAGCCCGAGTCGTGGGCCGAGTCCTCCTGCACCGGCATGTTCACCTTCGCCTTCGTCACCGGCGTGAAAAACGGCTGGCTTGACGAGGCGACCTACGCCCCGGCCGCCCGCAAGGCCTGGATCGCCCTCGTCGGCTACCTCGACGTCCACGCCGAGGTCCGCGAGGTCTGCGTCGGCACCAACAAGAGCCACCAGGAAACCAAGAGCGACGACCTGAAGGTGCAATACGACTTCTACCTCGCGCGTCCGCGCAAGACCGGCGACCTCCACGGCCAGGCCCCGATCCTCTGGACCGCGGCCGCCTTCCTGCGGTGAACGCCCGCGACTGGGACCGGCTGGCGGCGGCCTACGCGGCCGAGGTGTGCGACATCTTCTCGCGCGACCGGCAAAACGTCATCGGCCGCTGGCTGAAATCCCGCGGCCTGCTCCGCCACCGCCGGACGGTCCTCGATGCCGGGTGCGGCATCGGTTCGTTTTTCAGGAAATACGGGCGGTCCTTCGGCCAAAAAACCGGCACCGACCACTCGCGGCGCATGCTGCAGATTGCGGCGGCCCGTTGCCGTGGCCTGCCTGACCTCACCTGGCAGCAGGCCGATGTGCAAAAGTTGCCGCCGGCACTGCGCGATTCCGCCGACCTCGTCGTCTGCTCGAACGTCATCACCTTCGTCTCCGCCGCCGCGTGCCGCCGCGCGCTGCGCGAGACCAGGCGCGGCGCGAAACCGGGCGGCTGGCTGCTGTTCATCCTGCCGGCGCTGGAGAGTCATGACGCCATCATCGCGCTCGAGACCGGCCGGCCGGCACCGCGCCGGGGCGCCACCGCCATCGTGCGGCGCGACGACCGCATGCAGCGCTTCTACACACGCACCGGCGCCCGCGAACTCGCGAATCGCGCCGGACTGCGCGCGGTGTCCGTGCAGAAGGTCTGGTATCCCTGGAGCGACGAGGGCATCACCCGCGCCCCGCGCGGCCACGAGCCGCCGTGGGACTGGCTGCTGACCGCCCGGCGATAACTGGACTGTAAGAAAGTGTTGGGTTTGCGGGCGGGACCGGGGTAGCGTGATCTGGTCGTCCCTCCCCATGAAGCCGCTTCGCGCCTCGCTCGTGATCATTGCCACTGCCTTTGGTCTGCTCGCGGGCCCGGCGGCCGAAATTCCCGGCCTGCGCCCGGAGCATCCCCGCCTGCTGGCAACGAAGGCCGACTGGTCGCAGCTGGCGCAGCGCCTCAAGGCCGAGCCCGGCCTCGCGGCCTATCACGAGGCACTGCTCGCGGCGGCGCGGCAGGAGCTGGACAAGCCGCCGGCGCGCTACGAGAAGACCGGCCGGCGCCTGCTCGGTATTTCGCGCGCGGTTCTGCAGCGGGTGGTCCTGCTCGCCTACGCCTGGCGCACCACGGGCGACGAGCGCTTCGCCCGCCGCGCCGAGGTTGAGCTGCTGGCCGTCGCCGCTTTTCCCGACTGGAATCCCTCGCATTTTCTCGACGTCGGCGAGGCGACCGCGGCCTTCGCGCTCGGCTACGACTGGTTGTTTGAGGTTCTCACGCCCGCCGCCCGCCACACGATCCGCCAGGCCATTGTCGAAAAGGGCCTCACGCCGTTCGACCACGCCAGTGGCTGGCCCAAGACCGAGAACAACTGGAACCAGGTCTGCTTCGGCGGCCTGACCCTCGGGGCCCTGGCCGTCGCCGACGAGGCACCGGCCGTCGCGGCCAAAATCCTCAACGCCGCGCACGCCGGCATTCATCACGGGCTTGCGCCCTACGCGCCCGACGGGGTCTATCCCGAGGGTCCGTCCTACTGGGCCTATGGCACGAGCTACCAGGTGCTCATGATCGCCGCGCTCGAATCCGCGCTGGGCACCGACTGGAACCTGGCCGCGAGTCCCGGCTTCCTCGCCAGTGCCGGCGCCTACCTGCAGTGCACCGGCCCGACCGGCAGGCATTTCAACTACTCCGACGGCAGTGAAAGCGCGGCCTTCGAGCCGGCGGTATTCTGGTTCGCCCGGAAACTGGGCGACCCGGGGTTGCTCCTGTTCGAGCGCCGGCAGCTGGGCTCGGCAAAGACGACCGCGGCCGCCGTGCACAGCAGCCGGTTCGCGCCGCTCGCCGCGCTCTGGTGGCCGCCCGCGAGTTCGGAAGGCGCGACCACCGCCCTGCCGCTGCACTGGACCGGCCAGGGCCTCAATCCCCTCGCGGTGTTCCGCGGCTCGTGGACCGACCCGAAGTCGTTCTACCTCGCGCTGAAGGCCGGCGCCGGCGAACTGAACCACGCCCACCTCGACGCGGGCTCGTTCGTGCTCGAAGCCGGCGGCGTACGCTGGGCCCTCGACCTCGGCGCGCAGGAATACGAGTCGCTTGAGTCCAAGGGCGTCGACCTCTGGAACAAGCGGCAGGATTCGCCGCGCTGGACGGTCTACCGCCTCAATAATTTCAGCCACAACACCCTCACGCTCGGCGGGCAGTTGCACCGCGTCGCCGGCCACGCGGCCCTGGAAGAATTTTCCGCCGCCGAGGCCCACGCCGTCGTGGATCTTTCTCCGGTTTTTGCCGGACAAGCCAAATCGGTCCGCCGCACCTTCCACGTGCAACCCGGCGCGCGCGTGCTGATCGGCGACGAACTGCGCGGCGTCGCCCCCGGCGCCGCGGTGCGCTGGCAGATGGCCACGCGCGCCAGCATCAGCCTGGATGGTCGCATGGCCACCTTGCGACAGGACGGCCAGGTGCTGACCGTCGAGGTGTTGGCGCCCGCCCCGGCGGCCTTCCAGGTGCTGCCGGCGGAGCCGCCCGCGGATGACTACAACGCGGCCAATCCCGGCGTCCACCTTCTCACCTTCACCGTCCCGGCGCCGGCCGATGGCGCGCTCAACCTCGCGGTGGCGCTCACCCCCGGCCTTCCGCTCTCCCAATGAATCTTAAATTCCTGCCCGTCCTCGCCTGCCTTTGCTTTGCCCCGCTGGTCGCCGCGCCGCTCACGATGACGCTGCCCGCCGCAGCTTTGCCCGGGAATCCGGCGGAGCGCGGAGTTCCCGGGACAAACACCGGGCCGGCAGCTGCCGGCAACGGTGCTGCCGAAAACTTCCACATGGGCACGGCGCGCGCGCCCGACGGCACGACGCTGACCATTGACGCCCGCACGTTCCGGCTCAACGGCACGCCGTGGACGCCCGTGATGGGCGAGTTCCACTACGCCCGCTACCCGGAGAACGAATGGCGCGGCGAGCTGCTCAAGATGAAGGCCGGCGGCATCGACATCGTCGCGACCTACGTTTTCTGGATCCACCACGAGGAAATCGAAGGCCGGTGGGAATGGACCGGCGACAAGAACCTCCATCGTTTCGTTCAGACCGCCGCCGAGGTCGGCCTGAAGGTCATCGTGCGCTGCGGCCCGTGGTGCCACGGCGAGGTGCGCAACGGCGGCCTGCCCGACTGGATCGTCGCCCGCGGCCACACCCGCACCGAGGACCCGGCGTTCCTCGCCAGCACGACCCAGCTCTACGGGCAGATCGCCGCGCAGCTGGCCGGCCTGCTCTGGAAGGACGGCGGGCCGGTCATCGGCATCCAACTCGACAACGAATACGACGGCCCCGCCTCCTATCTGCTCAGCCTGAAGAAAATCGCGCGCGCGGCCGGGCTCGATGTCCCGCTCTACACCCGCACCGGCTGGCCGGAGCTGAAGACGCCGATGCCCTTCGGTGAGATCGTGCCGCTCTACGGCGTCTACGCCGAGGGTTTCTGGGACCGTGAGCTCACTTCGATGCCCGGCAGTTACTGGGCCGGTTTTCATTTCTCGAAACTCCGCACCGACGCCAACATCGCCCAGGACGCGCTCGGCGGTCGTGACGCCCGGGACGCGCCCGACGTCGCCCGCTATCCCTACCTCACCTGCGAGATCGGCGGCGGCATGATGAGCAGCTACCACCGCCGCATCCTCGTCGACCCGCGTGACGTCGAGGCAACCACGCTGGTCAAGCTCGGCTCCGGCAGCATCTCGCCCGGCTATTACATGTATCACGGCGGCACGAACCCCGACGGCAAGCGCACGACGCTCATGGAGGAGCAGGCCACGGCGATCACCAACTGGAATGACATGCCGGTGAAAAACTACGACTTCCAGACGGCGCTCGGGCAATACGGCCAGGTCCGTCCGCAGTATTTCATGCTGCGCCGGCTGCACCTCTTCCTGCACGACTTCGGCCAGAAACTCGCCGGCATGGACACCGTGCTCCCCGACCAGCGCGCCAAAGGCAAGGACGACACCACGACGCTGCGCTGGGCCGCGCGCTCCGACGGACAAAGCGGCTTTGTCTTCGTCAACAACTACGAGCGCAGCCGCGCGCTGCCGGCGAAGGACGGCGTGCAGTTCGCGCTGAAGCTCGCCAACGGCTCCACGGTCACCTTCCCCGCCGCGCCGGTCAGCATCCCGGCGGACGCGCGTTTCATCTGGCCCTTCAACCTCGACCTCGGCGGCGGCATCACGCTCCGCTGGGCCACGGCGCAGCCGCTGGCCATCCGCCACGAGGGCGCGGTCCGCACCATCTATTTCGCCGCGACGCACGGCCTCGCCCCGCAGTTCTGCTTCGGCCCCGACGTCGACCCGTTGGGGCCGGCAGCCACCGCCTCGGATGACGCCGGCAAGGTCTACGAGCTTGCGCCCGGCAGTGTGACCGCCGTGTCCAACGTCCGGCGCGACACCACGCAGGTCCTGCGCCTTGCGGTGCTCAGCGAGTCCGACTCCCTCGCCTTCGGTTTGAAAATCAGCCCGCCCATGCCGCGGATCGCGGTGGCCTACGAACAAATCAAGACCGCCGGGCCGCTGCGCAAGATTGCCCCGGGGAAGATCCAACAGCCCGTCGCGGCCGCGCCGGTCGACGCCGACTTCGCCGACGCCGCGGTGTGGCGGATCACCGTGCCGCGCGACGACGACCTGGCGGCGGACATGCTCCTGCGCCTGAACTACACCGGTGACGTCGCCCGGGTCTATATCGGCGGCAAGCTCATCACCGACGACTTCTACAACGGCCGGCCGCTCGAGATCGGCCTGCGCCGCCACGCCGCCGAGCTGAAGCACGGCGAACTCACCATCGCGATCCTGCCGCTGCAGAAGAACGCCCCCCTCTTCCTGCCCGAGTCCGCGAAGCCTGACTTCGGCGCGGCGGACAGCGTGGTGGCCCTGCACAGTGTCGAGCTGGTGTGGAACCAGAGCGTGGAATCCGCCGGCCCTTAGGCGACATGAAATGGCGGCGGGGCTGCGTGTCCCGCGAGTTACCGGGCGCGCTGCCTTCCTCCCGCGGGACTGATCGTCCCGCCACCAGCAATTATCACGAAAATCGCCCGCCCGTCAGGGCAGGCTCGCCAAAGCCGCCTCAATCCTTTGTGTTGGGCGGCCATGGAATCTCCGTCCGCCCGGAAGCCGGCTGTCAGCTTCATCTTCGTCACCCTCGTCCTCTCGGTCGTGGGCTTCGGGTTGCTCATTCCCGTTCTGCCCTCGCTGGTCAAGGAATTCCGGGGTGGTGATGTCTCCGCGGGCTCGCACGCCTACGGCTGGATCATCAGCACGTATGCGCTGATGCAGTTCATCGGTGCGCCCATCATGGGCTCGCTCTCGGACCGTTTCGGGCGCCGCCGCATCATCCTGATCGCCACCGCCGGCTCGGCCATCGACTACGTGATCATGGCCAACGCGCCGGATCTCACCTGGCTGTTCGCGGCGCGCGTCATCGCCGGTTTCACCGCCGGCGTGCTCTCGACCGCCAATGCCTACATCGCGGACGTCACGCCGCCCGAAAAGCGCGCGCAGTCGTTCGGCCTGATGGGCGCGGCCTTCGGCATCGGCTTCGTCATCGGCCCGGTGCTCGGCGGCTTCCTCGGGCATTACAGCCTCCGCCTCCCCTTCTGGGTCGCCGCCGGCTGCTCCGCCCTCAACTGGCTGTGGGGTTTCTTCGTGCTGCCCGAATCGTTGAAGCCGGAGAACCGCCGCAAGTTCGAGTGGAAGCGCGCCAATCCCATCGGCGCGCTCATGGCCCTGGGTCATCTGCCCTCGGTGCTGGCGCTGGCCGGCAGCTATTTCATCCTGATGCTCGCGCAGACCATCCTGCAGTCGACGTGGGCGCTCTACACCGACGCCCGCTACCACTGGGGGCCGATGCAGGTCGGGTTGTCGCTCATGTCCGTCGGCGTGCTCTCCGGGCTCGTGCAGGCCACGCTGGTGAAGAAGATCGTCCCGCGCATCGGCGAGACGCGCGCCGTCATCACCGGTTTCATCATCTCCATCTGCGCGCAGATCGGCTACGGGCTCGCGACGCAGGGCTGGATGATCTATGCGATCCTCTTCGTCGGTGCCTTCGCCGGCATCAGCCAGCCCGCGTTGCAGGCCTATATCACGAAGCACGTCCCGGCCAACGAGCAGGGCGCGGTGCAGGGCGTCTACGCCGGCCTGGCCAGCCTCGCGGGCATCCCGGGCCCGCTGCTCGGCACCTTCATCCTCGGCTGGGCCGTCGATGAGCATCAGCCCGCTTATATGGCGGGAGCCTCGTTCTTCACCGGCGCAATCCTGACCGGCATCGCCCTCTACCTCGCCGTGCGCACCTTCCGCAAGGATGCCGCGGCGACCGGCGGCCCCGCGCCCGTCCCCGCGCAATAAGGGCGCAGTCCTTGGCAAGGGACGCGCGGGCCGGGCGCTTGACCCGCGGCGGACGGAGGCCAACATGACCGGCGAAAGGCTTTCCACCCCCAACCCCTTCCGCTCATGAACTGGAAGATTGAAATCACGGAGCCGCACAGCGGCGAACTCGGCGAGGCCGTCAAGCACGAGGACCACGCCCTGGCCATGGAGGAGTATTCCTATGAGTCGGGCCACCAGTTGGACGTCTTCGTGCACGACGTCAGCGACCCGCATTGGCATATTTTCACGGATCTGGACAGCGGCCACCGGGTAAAAATCCCGGCCCAGAAATACCGCCGCATGGCTTGAGCCGGGTTTGGAGCGGATGCGGCCCGGCGCACCAATCAAGTGGCCTGGCGCGGAAAATGGCGTCCGGACCGGAGCAGGCGCAGAATGCAACGCGCCGCCCGACCCGGTATTATTACCTAGCTCTTAGGAACCAATTGCCCCGCGAACGGACCCTGCGTGTTACCGTCAGGTGTAAAATTGATTGTCCTGTCCCGAGATATGCCCTTTGCTGCCGGGCGACAGAACCGCTTGGCCCAGTGCATCTAGACCGGGCCAAACCAGCTAACACCAACCTAACCCACCATGAAAACCCGTTCCGTATGGAATACCGGGAGGCTGCACGCGTATCTCGCCTGCCTCTCCCTTTGCGCCGCCACTGGCTTCGCCCAACAGGCCCCCGCCACCACCGAGACTCCGGTCAAACTGGAGAAATACGTGGTCACGGGCTCGCACATCCCGATGACCATGACTGCCGGTGAGGCGACCACCTTCCCGGTCGTCACCTTCGACCGCAGCCAGATCGACCGCATGAGCTACAAGAACACCGGCGAGCTCTTGCAGAAGATCTCGTTCTCCAACGGTGGATCCGTGCCGATCTCGAACAACGCCACCGGCACCTCCGGCCCCTTGGGCGCCACTTCCATCTCGCTCCGCGGCATGGGCCCCGAGGCGACGCTGGTGCTGATCAATGGCCGCCGCGCCGCGCAGTATCCGCTCGGGGGTGGCACGACGGGCTCTTCGCCGTTCGTCGACCTCAACTCCATCCCGGTCGCGGCGATCGAGCGCGTGGAAGT
>JAQSCO010000054.1 GCA_029945445.1 Lacunisphaera sp.
GTGCGTGAGCCCGAAAAATCGCTGTTCCCCGGTGCTCGCAGTGCAATATCCGGCCGCAGATATTACAGCCCCATGCTAACCCGCCTGTGTGACCGGCGCGGCTTCGGGGCTGCGGCTGCGGTAGCGGTAGTAGGCCGCGCAGGCGCCTTCGCTGGAGACCATCGGCGCCCCGAGCGGGCGCTCGGGCGTGCAGCGCGTGCCGAAGGCGGGGCAGTCGTGTGGTTTCTTCACGCCGCGCATGATCGAGCCGCTGATGCACTCGGTGACGCAGTCCTGGCCCGAGGCGGTGAGCCGGAAGCGCCTCGCCGCGTCGAAGGCGGCATAGGCCTTGCGCACGGCGAGCCCGCTTTGCGGGATGACGCCGATGCCGCGCCAGTCGCGGTCGGCCACTTCGAACACCTGCTCGACAATCTTGCGGGCGTGCACGTTGCCCTCGGCGCGGACGGCGCGCGAGTAGGCGTTCTCCACCTCGGCGCGGCCGGTCTCGAGCTGCTTCACGCACAGCAGGATGCCCTCGAGGATGTCGACCGGCTCGAAGCCGGTGATGATGATCGGCGCATGGTAGGTGGCGGCGATCGGGCCGTATTCGGACGTGCCCATGATGGTGCAGACGTGGCCGGCGGCGAGAAAGCCCTGCACGCGGTTGTCCGGCGAGCCGAGGATGGCGCGCATCGCCGGCGGCACGAGCACGTGCGAGGTGAGGATGGAATAGTTGGTCACGTCCTGCGCGGCGGCGGCGAGGACCGACATGGCGTTGGCGGGCGCAGTGGTCTCGAAGCCGACCGCGAAGAACACGACCTGCCGGTCCGGGTTTTCCTTCGCGATGGTGACGGCGTCGAGCGGCGAATAGACGATGCGCACGTCGCCGCCGCGGGCCTTGGCGGTCAGGAGGTCGATGCCGTGGCCCGGCACGCGCAGCATGTCGCCGAACGAGCAGAGGATGGCGCCGCGGTCGAGCACGAGCTCGATGGCCTGGTCGATGAAGTCCGCGCTGGTCACGCAGACCGGGCAGCCCGGGCCGTGGACGAGGGTGATGTTTTTCGGGAGCAGGTCGTCGAGGCCGAACTTGACGATGGCGTGCGTCTGGCCGCCGCAGATCTCCATGATGGTCCACGGCCGCGTGGTGACGCGCGCGATGGCGTCGGCCAGCTTGCGCACGAGCGCGGCGTCGCGGTATTCGTCGACGTATTTCATGACGGGGCGGGGGTTGAAAAGGTAGGAGCGCTTGCCCCCAAGCGACCCGGGCCGTTGGGGGCAACGGCCCCTACCTGATGCTCCGGCGGCACGTCGAGCCCGTCGAGTTCTCCCATCTCGCGGAGATAACGGAAAGTCAGCTCGGCGTCCTCCGGGTCGATGGTGCTGATGGCGACGCCGACGTGGACGAGCACGTAGTCGCCGAGCTTGGCCTCGGGCGTGCAGGTGAGGCTGACGAGCTTGATGACGCCGGCGAAGCTGACCTTGGCCGAGCGGAGGAGGGGGTCGTCACCGACGATTTCGACGACTTTACCGGGGACGGCAAGACACATGGTGGGAGTGGGTTGAGGTGAAACCGAATTAAGAATTTACAGGAGGGAACGGAGAGAACAGAGGTCGAATTGGTTCAGCTCGGTTGCCTCCGTTTTGTCCGGTGAGGATATTTATCCGGGCAAGGTTACAGTGGTGAGATTGAGCAGGGCCGCGAGTGCCTGTCCGGCGGCGATGGAGTTGTCGTTGGGGGAAAGCTGGCGGTGGACGAGCACCTTGAAGCCGTCGGCTGCGAGGGCGTCGCTGGTCAGCGAGTGGAGGAGGGCGTTCTGGAAGCAGCCGCCGGTGAGCGCGACCGTGCCGACGCCGGCCTGCCGCGCGACCGCGACGATGGCCTTGGCCAGGCCGCGGTGGAAAGCGGCGGCGAGTTCGTCGGCATTTCCCCCCGGCGACAGCAGGCGCTCGATGGCCGGCTGCCAGTCGATCTCGAGCCGGGCGCCGGGCGTCGCGGCCGGACGTACCACAAAGGGCAGGGCCGACCGGTGGCCCGCGGCCCGTGCGGCGGCGGCCTCGACGGCGATGGGCATCTGGCCCTCGAAGGAGTTGTGCCGGCCGAGCCCGAGCAGGGCACCCACGCCGTCGAACAGCCGGCCGGCGCTCGTGCAGACCGGGGAGTTGAGCCCGCGGTTGAGCATGGTGTGAAGATTGGCGGCGTCCCGCGGCGAGAAACCGAACCGGGTCGCGACGCCCGTGCCGAACTCGTGCGCCAGCGCCACCGCCACGCGCCGGGCGTCCTTCACCGCCGCCTCGCCGCCGGGCAGCCGGAACGGACGCAACCGCGCGAACCGCTCGGCGCCTGCCTTGCCCAGCAAAATGAATTCCCCGCCCCACACGGTGCCGTCCTCGCCGTAGCCCGTGCCGTCCCAGGCGACGCCCAGCACGCCGTCGGCGGGATGGTTGTGCTCCAGCAGGCAGGACAGGACGTGGGCGAGATGGTGCTGCACCGCGAGGCAGGGCAGGCCGGTGCGCTGCGCGTAATGAGTGGAGGTGTAACCGGGGTGCTTGTCGTGCGCGACGAGGTCAAAGCGTGACGCATAGAGCTCGCCGAGCATCGCGATGGTCTGCTCGAACACGCGGTGCGTCGCGAGATTCCCGAGGTCGCCGATGTGCGGGCTGAGCACGACCTGCGCGTCGGAGGCGACGGCGATGGTGGACTTCATCTGGCCGCCGATGCAGAGCACGGGACCCGGCAGCCGGCCGGGCAGCGAGAGCGGGGCGGGCGCGTAGCCGCGCGCGCGGCGCAGCAGGAGCGGGTGTGCGCGCGCGGCCAGGCGGACAACGGAATCATCCACGGGCCGCGCGATGACGCGGTCGTGGTCGAGAAAGAGGTCGGCGATGAGGAAGAGGCGCGCGCGGGCGTCGTCGTTGTCGGTGCAGAGCGGTTCCTCGGAAAGGTTGGCGCTCGTCGCGACCAGCGGACGGTCGACGTCGGCGAGCAACAGCACGTGCAGCGGCGTGTAGGGCAGCAGGGCGCCGACCCACGGGTTGTCCGGCGCGACCGAGGGCGCGAGGGGGTGGCCGGGGCGCGGTGGCACAAGCACGATGGGCGCCTGCGGCGACGTGAGCAGTTTCTCGGCGGCGGCCGAGACGCGGGCGAATGTTTTCAGCATGCGCAGGTCGCGGAACATGACGGCCAGCGGCTTTTCCTCGCGGTGCTTGCGCGCGCGGAGGGCGGCGACGGCGCGCTCGTTCGTGGCGTCGCACATCAGGTGATAGCCGCCGAGGCCCTTGACCGCGACGATCAGGCCGTCCTGGAGGGCGGCGACGGCGATATCCAAGGCGTCCTCGCGGCGGTCGAGCACCTCGCCGCCGGCCAGGGTCAGCGTGAGCCGCGGGCCGCAGGCGGGGCAGGCGTTGGGCTCGGCGTGGTAGCGGCGGTCCGCCGGGTCGAGGTATTCGCGGCGGCAGGCCGGGCACATCCGGAACGCGCGCATCGTCGTGCGGCGGCGGTCGTAGGGCAGGCTGGTGATGATCGAGTAGCGGGGGCCGCATTGCGTGCAGTTGATGAACGGGTAGCGGTGGCGCCGGTTGGCCGGGTCGAGCAGTTCGCCGCGGCAGTCCGCGCAGATCGCGAGGTCGGCGGGCGTGGCGGCGGTGACCGCCGCGCCGTGGAGGTGGCTGGCCGTGATCAGGAAATCCGGGCCGACGGGTGGCTCGGCGGAACCGGGCGGCAGGCGCCGGATCTCCGTGACGCGCGCGGCGGGCGGGGCGTCATGCTCGAGCGCGGCGACGAGGGCGTCGACGCGTGCGGCCTCGCCGGCGGCGCGGATGAGGACGCCCTGGGGATCGTTGCGCACCCAGCCGTGCACGCCGAGCCGATGCGCCGTGCGGTGCACGAACGGCCGGAAGCCCACGCCCTGCACCGTGCCGCGCACGCGGAGCAGCACGTCAGTGAATGGGAGTGGGTGGGGCATGGCGGCGTGTCGCCACGGGCGCGGTTCAGGATTTCGGCGCGAGGGAGCGCAGGAAGTCATACCACTCGGCCATGCCCTCGCCGGAGCGGGCGGAGAGCTGGATGAGGCGCGCTTGCGGCGCGATGCGGCGGATGTTCTCCACCGCGAGCGCGCGGCTGAAGCCGAGCGCGTCGGCCACGTCGACCTTGGTGAGCAGGACGACGTGGGCGGACTTGAAGATGGGCGGATACTTGAGCGGCTTGTCCTCGCCCTCCGTGGTGGAGAGGAGCACGACGCGCACCTGCTCGCCGAGGTCGAACGACGCGGGGCAGACGAGGTTGCCGACGTTCTCGATGAAGAGGACCTTCACGCCGTCGAGGTCAATGGATTGTGCGGCGCGGGCGATCATGCCGGCGTCGAGGTGGCAGACGGTGCCGGTCGTGATCTGGGCGACGGGCGCATGCGGGCGGTGCAGCCGGCGGCCGTCGTTGTCGGTCTCGAGGTCGCCGACGAGCACGGCGCACCTGGTCTGCATTCCAAACTCGTCAAGCGTGTGCTCAAGCAGCGTGGTCTTGCCCGCGCCGGGGGACGAGACGAGGTTGAGCGCGACGAGGCCGCGGCCGAGGAAGTACCCGCGGTTGCGCTCGGCGAGGATGTCGTTCTTCTCGAGCAGCGGCAGGTTGAGGTCGGCGGAGCGGACGGCGACCTCGCCCTTGGGGCTGGCGGAGAGGGCGGCGGCGATCTCGGCCGAGAGCGGGCCGGAGAGCGCGCGGGACGAGTGGGTGGCGGCGCCACTGAGGGCGCTGATACGATAGCCCTCGGGGGCCTCGGTGACGGTGGTGGGTTCGGGGTTCATGGCGTGGTGGGGGTGAATTCGATGCGGCGCAGCTCCAGCTCGCGGCCCGAGCGCAGGTCGCCGGAAAAATCGCCGCACTCGGGGCAGCAGCAGATGAAGCCGCGCCCGGCGGCGAAGTCGCGGTCGCAGGTCGCGCAGTGGGCGAGGGCGGGAACGGTCTCGATGTCCAGGGCGGCGCCCGCGGCGAGCGTGCCGGGCGCGCAGGCCTCGAAGGCGAAGCGCAGGGCGTCGGGTTCGACGCCCGACAGCACGCCGATGCGGAGCACAATGCGGTCGACGTGCGCGGCGTGGCGCGCGACAGCCTCGCGGCGAACGGCGGCGAGCGTGGACTCCATGATGCCGACCTCGTGCATAACGCGGAGTTAACACCCGCGCAACCCGGGGTGTCCAGTGAACTGCGGATTTCCACCAATCGGCGCGCAGCAATTGGCAACGGACGCATATCCGAGCGGGCTCCGTTTCGGCTATGGTGCCACCCGCCCCAAGCGACATGCAGCTTAAACCCCAAACGCGAAGCAACTAGCCGGGACGCCCGGCTAGCTCGCCCCTACAACCCATGCCGACGGAAATTGAAACGCTGCCCGTGCAGCGCAAGGAAGAGACCATCTACGAACACCTGCAGGCCCGCGGCGTCTCGCGCCGCGAGTTCCTGTCGTTCTGCGCCTGGATGGGTGCCTGCATCGGCCTCGAGAGCTCCGGCGTTGCCCAGATGGTGAAGGCGCTCGAGACGAAGAAGCGCATCCCGGTCATCTGGCTCCATTTCCAGGAATGCACCTGCTGCAGCGAGTCGTTCATCCGCAGTTCGCACCCGATCGTCGCCGACATCCTGCTCGACAAGATCTCGCTCGACTACACCGAGACTCTCATGGCCGCCTCCGGCCACCAGGCGGAGAAGTCCCTGCAGGACACGATCGCGAAATACAAAGGCGAGTATCTCCTCTGCATCGAGGGCTCCGTGCCGCTGGCCGAGGACGGCGTCTACTGCTGCATCGGCGGCAAGACCGCGAAACACATCGCCGAGGAATGCGCCGAGCACGCCAAGGCGATCATCGCCTGGGGCAACTGCGCGTGCTCCGGCTGCGTGCAGGCCGCGAAGCCGAACCCGACCGACGCGAAGCCTATCCACAAGATCCTGGCCGGCAAACCCATCATCAACGTCCAGGGCTGCCCCCCGATCGCGGAGGTCATGGCCGGCGTGCTCGTGCACCTGCTGACCTTCGACGCCATCCCGCAGCTTGACAACCTCGGCCGCCCGAAGGCGTTTTATTCCCGCCGCGTCCACGACACGTGCTATCGCCGGCCCAACTACGACGCCGGCCTGTTCGTCGAGAGCTTCGACGACGAGAACGCGCGCAAGGGTTATTGCCTCTACAAGATGGGCTGCCGCGGTCCTTCCACCTACAACTCCTGCGGCACGATCCGCTGGAACGGCGGCGTGAGCTTCCCGATCCAGTCGGGCCACGGGTGCATCGGCTGCTCCGAGGCGAACTTCTGGGACAACGGGCCGTTCTACCAGCGCCTGCCGAACCTGCCGGGCTTCCCGATCGAGGGCACGGCGGACAAGGTCGGCACCATCGCCGCGGCCGCGGCCGTCGGCGGCGCCGCCGTCCACGCCGTGATGACGAACTTCCGCAAGCGCGAGGGCATCGGCGAGCAGGCGGGCGAAAACGCCGAGCAGGCCGAGAAGCACAACGGGTCCTCCGACCACAAATCCTAAACCACGCACCCCATGAGCACCCGCATTGTTGTCGACCCCGTCACCCGCATCGAAGGCCACCTCCGCATCGAGGCGGAAATCAAGGACGGCAAGATCGTCGACGCCTGGAGCGCCGGCACGATGGTCCGCGGCCTGGAGATCATCCTCAAGGGCCGCGACCCGCGCGACGCGTGGGCGTTCTGCGAGCGCGTCTGCGGCGTGTGCACCACGGTGCATGCGCTCGCGTCCGTGCGCGCCGTCGAGGACGCCATCCAGGTCAAGGTCCCGCCCAACGCCGAGCTGATCCGCAACATCATGTTTTGCACGCAATACATGCAGGACCATGTCGTGCACTTCTACCACCTGCACGCGCTCGACTGGGTCGACGTCGTCAGCGCGCTCAAGGCCGACCCCGGCGCGACCTCGACGCTCGCGCAGAGCGTCTCGAAGTGGGCGAAGAGCTCGCCCGGTTACTTCAAGGACATCCAGACCCGCCTGACGAAGTTCGTCGAGAGCGGCCAGCTCGGGATCTTCGCCAACGGCTACTGGGGCCATCCGGCGTTCAAGCTTCCGCCCGAGGCCAACCTCATGGCGGTCGCGCACTACCTCGAGGCCCTCGAGTGGCAGAAGGAGATCGTCAAGGTCCACACCATCTTCGGCGGCAAGAACCCGCACCCGAACTACCTCGTCGGCGGCATGCCGTGCTCGATCAACATCAACGAGGCGAACGCGATCAACGCCGAGCGCCTCGCGATGGTTGGCGACCTGCTGAAGCAGGGCAAGGAGTTCATCGAGCAGGTCTATATCCCGGACGTGCTTGCCGTCGCGCCGTTCTACCTTGAGTGGGCCGGCATCGGCGGCGGACTCGAGAATTATCTCTGCTACGGCGACCTGCCGACGAACGGCTTCGCCGACGTGGGCAGCTACAAGTTCCCGCGCGGCGCCATCCTCGGCCGCGACCTCACCACCGTGCATCCGGTCGATCCGCGCGACGACACGGGCATCCAGGAATTCATCGACCACTCGTGGTATGAATACGAGGGTGGGGCGGCCGGCCTGCACCCGTGGAAGGGCGAGACGAAGCTCAAGTATTCCGGGCCCAAGCCGCCCTACGAAAACCTCGATGTGGACGCCAAATACAGCTGGCTCAAGACGCCGCGCTGGAAGGGCCACGCGATGGAAGTCGGCCCGCTCGCGCGCATGCTCGTCGGCTACGCCGCGGGCAACGCCGAGATCAAGGACGCGGTGACCGCGACGCTCGGCGCGCTGAAGGCGCCGGCCTCCGTGCTCTTCTCGACGCTCGGCCGCACCGCGGCCCGCGCGATCGAGTCGCAGCTCGCCGCGCGCTGGGGCATGGATTTCTACAACCAGCTCCTCGCGAACATCAAGGCGGGCGACACGCGCACTTTCACGCGCGAGAAGTGGGAACCGTCCTCCTGGCCGACGACCTGCAAGGGCGTGGGCACGAGCGAGGCGCCCCGCGGCGCGCTCGCGCACTGGATCGTCATCAACGACCAGAAGATTGCGAACTACCAGCTCGTCGTCCCGAGCACCTGGAATGCCTCGCCCCGCGATGCGAAGGGCCAGCGCTCGGCCTACGAGGCGTCCCTCATCGGCACCCCGGTGCACGATCCCCAGCAGCCGCTGGAAATCATCCGCACCATCCACTCCTTTGACCCCTGTCTCGCCTGCGCGGTCCATCTCTACGAGGACCACAAGGAGATCGCGCGGCACGAACTGGTGGTCAACTGACCCGGAGGCCACCATGAACGCCTCGCACGATTACCAACGGGTCTACGTCTGGGAGCAGCCCGTGCGCTGGTTCCACTGGATCAACGCCGCGTGCATCATCGCGCTCGGCGCCACGGGCTACCTGATCGCGCACCCGCCGGGCCTGCTCAGCGGGGCCGAGGCCGGCGACAGCTACTGGTTCGGCACGATCCGCTTCGTGCACTTCGCGACGGCCTACGTGTTCATGTGCAACTTCCTCTTCCGGCTCTATTGGGCGTCGGTCGGCAACAAATACACGCACTGGCGGAATTTCTTCCCACTGACGAAGCCCCAGATCCGGCAGATCTTCGCCGTGCTGCGGGTCGACATTTTCCAGTCGAGCAACAAGGCCGTGCATACGCTCGGCCACAACTCGATGGCGTATTTCACCTACATGGGCACGGGCGTGCTGACGATGTTCCAGGTGTTCTCGGGTTTCGCGCTCTACGCGTCGATGAGCCACTCGTGGTTCCCGCAGATGTTCGCGTGGATGGTCCCGTTGTTCGGCAGCGAGCAGAATTTGCGCGTCTTCCACTACGGGGCCCTGTGGCTGTTCATCGTGTTCACGCTGATCCACGTCTACCTCGTGTTCTATCATGACTATGTCGAGGGGCATGGCGTGCTTTCCTCCATGGTCGGTGGCTGGAAGTTCATGGAGAAAGAGGAGATCGAGGCCGACCAGGCCATCGGCCTGTCCGGATTCTCCCACCACAAGCCTGCGGCCCACCCGGCCGCCCCGCCCCCCAAGGCCGGCACCAAGCCGGTCGTCCCTTGATGCAACTCCTCGACTCCACCCTCGTCGGCGAAGTCTCCGCCATCTGCCCGGAAGCCACGGGCCGGGAGCGCGTGCTCGTGCTCGGCGTGGGCAACCTGCTCATGGGCGACGAGGGCGTGGGCATTCACGTGCTGCGCACGCTGGAGCAGCAGGAGCCGGTGCCCGGCGCGCGCCTGCTCGACGGCGGCACGGGCGGGATCAACCTGCTCCGCGAATTCGACGGCGCGGCGGACATCATCATGATCGACGCGACGCGCGACGGCCGGCCCGCCGGCACCATCACTTTCCTTCAGCCCCTATGTGTGGGCGAACTTCCGCGTGGGTTGGGCGCCCATGACTTCGGGCTGAAGGACCTTTTCGCCGCGGCGGCCCTGCTGGGCCATTGCCCGCGGATCCACCTCTTCACCGTCTCGGTGCAGGAGGTGCGGCCGATGTGCACCGAACTCGCGCCCGCGGTGGCGGAGGCCGTGCCCGAAGTCGTGCACACCGTCATGGCGCTCGCGGCCCGGTTGGTGGCCCGCGGTTAGGTCCCACCGCGCATGACCCCCGAATTCCACGCGCATGTCCTCAGCACCCCTGAGGCCTCGGTCCTGATGCTCGGCACCGCCGGCGTCGCGATCCTGCATACGCTCGCCGGGCCGGACCATTATCTGCCGTTCATCGTGATGGGGCGGGCCCGCCAGTGGTCCACGGCGCGGACAATTTTCTGGACGACGCTCTGCGGCCTCGGCCATGTCGGCAGTTCCGTGTTGCTGGCGCTCGTCGGCGTGCTGCTCGGCTACGGTTTGGAGCGCGTGCAGTATATAGAAGGGCTCCGCGGCAATCTGGCGGCGTGGGCCATGATCGCCTTCGGCGCCGTCTACCTGGCGTGGGGCCTGAACCGCGCCACGCGCGGCGAGGCGCACAGCCATGCGCACCCGCACGACACGGGCGCGAGCCACGCGCATCCGCATGCGCACGATTCCGCGCATGCCCATCCGCACGGCGAGACGGTCGGTTTCAAGCTCACGCCCTGGGTGCTGTTCACGCTCTTCATCTTCGGGCCGTGCGAGCCGATGATCCCGCTCGTCATGTATCCCGCCGCGCAGCACAGCTGGCCGGATGTCTGGCGCGTGGTGACGGTCTTCAGCACGCTGACGATCGGCTCGATGCTCGTGGTGGTGCTGCTGGCGACGAAGGGCATCAGCCTGCTGCCGACGCGCAAACTGGAACGTTACAACCACGCGGTGGCCGGCGGCACAATCCTGCTGGCGGGCTGCGCGATCCAATTCCTCGGACTGTGAGCACCGGCGAATTATTACTTGCCCGGAAAATCACGGCCTGCAACTTTGATGCCAACCAGACCTGGGCCAACTGGCCGGTGTTGAAATTAGCCCACGTTATGAGCCCACAAAGTTTGGCGGCCCAGATGAGCGACTTATGCAGTCCGAGAACTGAGCAAACCATGCATACACGTCCGCAAGGCATGCGGAGTGTTCCGGCCGTTATTCTGGGATACTGACCACGTTAAGCCAGAACCAGAACTCCAAATTCCCCCAGTCTTTCACTCGACCAATCCAAAACCGCTACAGTCATGAGCTTCAAACCGCGCTGGAACAAAACCACACTAATTCTCGGAGGGGCCGCCGCCTGGGGCCTTCTCCTCGTCGGCTGCGTCATGGCCGACCGGACCGTGATCGCCCCGCCGAAAGTCGCGGACGCGACTTTCGTCGGCACCAAGAAGTGCGCCCAGTGCCACGAGGACCTGACCGGTCATTTCGATGGGGCGACGCACAGCAACCTGGCGCTCAAGGATTCCAAGGCCGGTGACATCGGCTGCGAGGCCTGCCACGGCGCCGGGTCCGTCCACGTCAAGTCCGGCGGCAGCAAGGGCACGATCATCAACCCGGCCAAGTCGCCCGAGACCTGCTTCGCCTGCCACCTCGACAAGCGCGGCGAATTCAGCCTGCCGAACGCCCATCCGGTGCTCGCCGGCAAGGTCGGCTGCGCGGACTGCCACGACCCGCACAAGGGCAAGGTCATCAAGCGCACCGGCGCCGAGCTCGAGACCCCCAACGAGACCTGCACGAAGTGCCACACCTCGCAGAAGGGCCCGTTCCTCTTCCCCCACCAGGCCATGCAGGAAGGCTGCACCGTCTGCCACAACCCGCACGGCACCGTGAACCAGAAGATGCTGGTCGCCCGTGACGCCAACCTCTGCCTCCGCTGCCACCTTGAGCACCCGTCCGTCATCGCGGGCGGCGTCCTGGGCGACGGCAAGATCGTGGCCGGCGGCGAGGATCACCGCACCCGCCTGCAGAACGGCACCTGCTGGTCCGCCGGCTGCCACGAGGATGTCCACGGCTCCAATGCGAGCAAGGCCATGCGCTACTAATCCAACCGGAGAACACTTAACATGAATCTCACCACCTTCACCTCCCTTCGCAGTGCCAGCCTGTTCGCCAGTCTGGCCCTCGCCCTCACCGTCGGGCCCGCCCGCGGTGCGGACAAAGCCCCCCTCTCCGCCGACGCCTTCCCGCTCTTCGAGAGCTACATCAAGGTCACGGGCCTGGTGCCTTCGGTCACCGGCAAGGATTCGTCCTATGCGCGGCGCTTCCAGGCCCCGGCCAACGGGTCCTACGGCATCGAGGCGCTCCACTACGCCAAGGATGTGTCCGACAGCACCAATGTGTCGTTCGACGGCCGCGCGCTCAGCGGTGCCGAGGATTACCTCGGGGCCTTCAAGGCCACCAAGAACGAAGTCGGCACCTTCGAGATGGGCTACAAGCGGTTCCGCACCTTCTACGACGGCACCGGCGGCTTCTTTCCCCTGAACAACCGCTGGATGACGCTGGTCAATCCCGGGCTGCACACCGACCGCGCCAAGTTCTGGGCCGAGGCCAAGATCGAGCGGCCCAACGCCCCGAAGTTCGAGTTTCGCTACACCAACGAGCAGCGCACGGGCAAGAAGGACAGCACGATCTGGGGTGACACCGACTTCACGGGCGTTCCGGCCTATTACGGCGTCGGTGCCTCCGCGCTGAACCCGTATTCCTCGAACCGCAAGCTCGTCCCGTCCTACATCAATCTGAACGAGCGCCAGCAAAACTGGCTCGGCGCGGTCAAGCACACCGTCGGCAACACCGACCTGGACTTCGAGATCGTCCACAACAGCACCAAGAGCAATGACGTCCGCTGGATGAACCGTTACCCGGGCGAGCTGCAGCTCTTCCCGCGGCAGAGCTCGGCGACCAATCCCCCGCAGATCTACCCGCCGGAGACCATCAGCAATCAGGTAAGCGGCTACGACCGGCAGATGCTGGACTCGAAGACCACCGGCTACACCGGCAAGTTCGAGACAAAGTGCACCGATGCGCTGACCGTCTTTGGCGGCGTGCTTTACTCGAAGGGCTCGGCCGACATCGGCGGCGATCGCCAGATGACACAGTACATGCCGACCGCCGTCGGCCTCGTGACCGCCGTCGGTGGCTTTGTCGGCGCCGGTGGCCGGCCCCCGTATTCCTACAAGACCGACAAGGGCGAGACCAACGAGAAGGTCTTTTCCTATAACCTCGGCCTCAAGTTCCACCCCCAGGCCGATCTCTTCAGCACCTTCGCGGTCAAGTATGAGAAAACCGATGTCGATGGCTTCAATTCGGTGACCTACACCAGCAACAGTATCAACCAGACCACTGGGGCGGTCACTCCGGTCATCGTCCCGACCGCGAACCTCGCCGACCGCAGCGAGAAGTCCTGGATCCCGGAGGCGACCTTCCGCTACACGGGCATCAAGGACCTTTCCCTCTACGGCAACATCGACTATCGGCACTCGCCGGGCTCGGAGTATGGCAACAGCACCGGCGTCACCACGGGTGGCGGTGCCGGTGCCCCGGTCATCAGCGACGACAACGTGAAGATCAACCACGCCCACTACAAGTTTGGCGCGAACTGGACGTTAAACCAGGCGGTCTCCCTCCGCGGCGAGATCTTCTACAAGGATCACACCAACGGGTTCTACGACAAGGCGACCCCCGGCGCCGGCTTCGTACTGGGCTATCAGTTCATGGGCACCAAGCTCACGGCGATCGTGAAGGCGCAGAACAACCTGACGTTCACGAGCCGCTTCATCCAGCAGACCGGCAAGATGGACACCACCATCGACAGCACCGCGAACATACAGAGCAACGACACGAAGAACTACAACTTCGGCGAGACCATCGACTGGTCGCCCACGAAGCAGCTGTTCGTGCAGGCGAACATCAATGTGGTCTTTAACACGATCCAGACCGCCTATCCGCTGGCGGGCGGCCTTGGCAATGAGGTGCTGCGCAATGCGGACAACAACTACACCAGCGGCAGCTTCATCACCGGGTTTGTCGTCGACAAGGAAACGGATGCCTCGCTGCAGTACACCTTCTACCGCGCGGGCAACTACAATGTTCCGACCAATGCCTCGCTGTTCTATGGTGCCGGCGTGAAGGAATACACGGTAGCCCTGGTCGTGAAGCGCAAGCTCACCAGCACCCTGTTCGGCGAAGCCAAGGTTGGCTACTTCGACAGCAAGAATGACACCACGGGCGGCAATACGAACTTCAAGGGCCCGATGGTCTACGTGTCGCTCACCCAGGCCCTGTAAGCCATTCACAGCCGAGTCCGGCCGGGGTCCGCCCCGGGCCGGACTTTCTGCAGGGGCCCGACGAACCGATTTCCCTTCCCATGAAAACAACGACCAAACTCGCCCTCGCGGGCTTCGCGCTGGCCTTCGGGACCGGCGCCGCCACCGCGGCCACCACCGCGGAAAACTGGGACAACCTCTGCGCCTCGTGCCACGGCACGGACGGCAAGGCCCAGACCAAGATGGGCAAGAAGCTCAAGCTCCGCGACTATACCAGTGCCGCCGTCCAGGCCGAGCTCAAGGATGACGCGATGCTCAAGGCCACCACCGACGGCGTGACCGTCGAGGGCAAGGAGAAGATGAAGGGCTACAAGGCCGACCTCTCGGCCGCCGAGATCAAGGATCTCGTGGCTCACATCCGCAAATTCAAGGTCTAAGGTTGTCCCGGCCTCCCTCCACGCCCCCCCGACGATAAAATCCTGTCGCCAGCAAACCCGCCTTGTCTCAGGCTGTTTCCACGGCCCATCTATTCTCTCCATGAAAACCACGACCAAGCTCGCCCTCTCCACCCTCGTCCTGTCTCTCGCCACCGGTGTGGCGCTCGCCGCGCCCGCCGCGGAGAACTGGGATAACAACTGCGCCTCCTGCCACGGTGCCGACGGCAAAGGCCAGACCAAGCAGGGCAAGAAGCTCAAGGTGCGCGACTACTCCGACGCCAAGGTGCAGGCCGAGCTCAAGGACGAGGACATGTGCAAGGCCGTGATGGAAGGCGTCAAGGCCGACGGCAAGGAGCGCATGAAGGGATTCAAGGAGGAACTCTCCGCCGACGAGATCAAGGACCTCGTCGCCCACATCCGCAAACTCAAGGCCTGAGCCTTTCTTTTTTGTAGGGGCGGGGCGGGCGGCGCCCCTACGTCCGGCTAACCTCCACGCCATGACCCAGCCGATCCCGTCCCAACCGTCGTCGCCGCGCTCGCATTTCAATAACTGGATCAGCGCCATCGGCGCCGTCCTCGCCGTCGGCGCGCTCTTCTCGTTCGCGCTGCTCGTCTGGATGGATTTCACGAGCGGGGAGAAGAATCCCTACCTCGGCATCTTCACCTACATCGTCGCGCCGGGCTTTCTCATCGTCGGCCTGATCACGATCTTCTTCGGCGCCTGGGCGCAGCGCCGCTGGGCGATCAAGCATGCGGCCACGGTGCCCGACAAGTGGCGGCTGGACTTTTCCAATCCCCGGCAGCGCCGCCTGCTCGTGCTGTTCGGCACCGGGGGCGTGCTGTTCCTGCTCCTGAGCGCGTTCGGCAGCTACCAGACCTACCACTACGCGGAGTCCACCCAGTTCTGCGGCCAGGTCTGCCACCAGGCGATGAACCCCGAGTTCAGCACCTACCAGCGCGGCGCGCACGCCCGCGTCGATTGCG
>JAQSCO010000055.1 GCA_029945445.1 Lacunisphaera sp.
AGCGACTCATTCGTAATGAGTAGGTCGTCGGTTCAAATCCGACAAGCGGCTCCAGCCTTCGCGGCGGCTACGGCTGGCAAGCCAGCCACCTGACTGGGCCGCGCGGCAATCCGACCTCGACTACGCGGGGCGGGCCCGCAACCGTGGCGGGAACAACGGCGCCATGAAAATCCTCGTAGCGGACGACCACGCCTCCGGCCGGCAGGTGATCATGGATATCATCGCCGCGATGGGGCATGAGGTGGTGGCCGCGGAGGACGGCCCGTCCGCCCTGCTTCAGGCGCGGCTGGAGATGCCCGACCTGGTCATCCTCGACGTGGAAATGCCGGGACTGAGCGGCTTCGAGGTGTGCAAGCTGCTCCGGGCGGAGGAAGCGACCAGCCGGATGTCCATCATCATGTTGACGGCCCTCCATGAGACCGAGGATCGCGTCCGCGGCCTGAACATCGGGGCCGACGATTACCTGATCAAGCCGTTCGCGGTGAAGGAGCTGATGGCCCGCATCGAGAAGCGGCTTGAAGCCAAGCGGGAGGCGGACGCGTTGCGCGACCGGCAGGCCGTCATCCGCCAGGTGTTCGAGCGCTATGTCCCGCCACACGTGGTGGAGCGGCTGCTGCAGGATCCCTCGCTGGTGAAGCTCGGCGGCGAAATGCAGGAGGTCACCGTGCTGTTCGCCGATCTCGAGGGCTTTACGCGCATGTCGGAGCACATGCACCCGGAAAAATTGCTGAGCATCCTCAACCACTATCACGATCTGGTGGTGAACCTCGTGCTGCAACATCACGGCACCGTGAACAAGTTCATCGGCGACGGCGTCATGGCGCTCTTCAATACGCCGCTGCCCGACCCCCGGCACGCCGGGCAGGCCGTGGGGGCGGCGCTGGCCATCCGCGATGCGCTGACGGAATTCCACCGGCAGTTCGAGCCGGCGCACCGCCTGCCCATCAACTTCGGCCTGCACACCGGGCCGGCCGTCGTGGGCAACGTGGGCACGGCGCAGATCATGGACTTCACGGCGGTGGGGGACACGGTGAACCTCGCGGCGCGGCTGCGCGAACACGCCCATGGCGGCCAGATCCTCATCAGTGACAAGACCCACGCCCAGCTGGCCGGCCGGGCCGAAGTGCGGATCGTGGGGCCCCAGCAGGTCAAGAACCGCTCGGAGCCGGTGATGACCTACGAGGTCCTGCAGTGGCGGTGAAGCGCTGGCTTGTCATTCTGAACCCAGCGGAAAATCCCTAGAGGACTCAGCCCTGTTCGGTTAGGCTCCCGACACACCCCGTCGGTGCGCACCACCCCTCTTGTGAGTTGGGGTGAGCAAACCTGACGGAGTAGTGCTAGTTATCCGCGATGTGGTCGTCGGGCAGGTGGCCCTGCAGCTTGCGGCGGAGGCGCTGGTCCTCAATCTCGGCCTTCAGTGCGGTGGCAAAGAGCTGCAGCCGGCGGCGCGTCTCGAGGGTTTCAAGCAGCTGCTGCTTGAGGGCGCTGTTCTCGCAGAGGTTGAACACGGCGATGTCGGCAAAGGTGTCGATGTCGTCGATGCTCTCGAGGAATTGCGTCATGCCCTTCGGCACCGGCGTGCCGAGCCGGCGGCGGAGGTTGAGCAGGCGCATGACCTCGAAGCGCAGCAGCTCGAGCTCGGCGTGGTGCGTGCCGGCCGTGGTCGTGATCGGTTTGACCGCGATGATGCGGTAGGGCGCCTCCCGGACGATGGCCTTCACCTCGACGCGGCAGATGCCCTGGAGCAGGAGGTTGGACGTGTCGTTCTCGGCCTTCTGGCAGGCGCGGATGATGCCGATCGAGGCGATGGAGGGCAGCGGCTCATCGGCCCCGTTCTGGGCGGGATCAAGCCGCGCGACCGCGAAAATCCGGTTCGAGCAAAGCACATCGCGCAGCATCTGCCGGTAGCGCGGCTCGAAAATATGCAGTGGCAGCAGCGCCTGCGGAAAGAACACGGTGTTGGGCAGCGTCATCACCGGCACCGTCTCGGGCACATGCAACGTCTCCATGAATAAAAGGTAGGCGCCGCCGCCGGATTATCAACCCGAGGTTCGTGCCACAGTGGGACACGCCGAAAAATAGATGTGCCACGGTGGCACGAAAGCGATGGGTGGTGGGAGAATGGATCGCCTCGATGTATTTCCTAAGGCATTGGCTTACAGGAGTAAAAGAATCAACACCGGCCGAGGCACAGGCATTGCTGGATAGGGCGCATGAGTAAGATTTTAGGCATCGATTTGGGCACGACGAATTCCTGCATGGCGATCATGGAGGGCGGCGAGCCCGTGGTGATTCCGAACGCCGAGGGCGCGCGCACGACGCCGTCAGTCGTCGCGTTCACCAAGACCGGCGAGCGCGTTGTCGGCCAGGCCGCGAAACGCCAGGCCGTGACCAATCCGAAGAACACAATCTTTTCCGCGAAGCGCCTCATCGGCCGCAAATTCACCGAGGTCAGCGAGGAGGCCAAGAACCTGCCCTACAAGGTGGTCGCCGGCAAGAACGGCGACGCCTACGTCGAGGTGCAGGTCGGCGACAAGGCCGAGCAGTTCGCGCCGCAGCAGATCGCGGCGTTCGTCCTCGGCAAGCTGAAGGCCGATGCCGAGGCCTACCTCGGCGAGAAGATCACGCAGGCCGTCATCACGGTCCCGGCTTACTTTAACGACGCCCAGCGTCAGGCCACCAAGGATGCCGGCAAGATCGCCGGCCTCGAGGTGCTCCGCATCATCAACGAGCCGACGGCCGCCTCGCTCGCCTACGGCCTCGACAAGAAAAAGGACGAGAAGATCGCGGTGTTCGACCTCGGCGGCGGCACCTTTGACGTCTCGATCCTCGAGATCGGCGACGGCGTGTTCGAGGTGAAGGCGACCAACGGCGACACCCACCTCGGCGGCGACAATTGGGACGACGCCATCATCGGCTGGCTCGTTGACAGCTTTAAGAAGGAAAACGGCATCGACCTCCGCAAGGACCCGATGGCGCTCCAGCGCCTGAAGGAAGAGGCCGAGAAGGCCAAGATCGCCCTCTCCTCCGCCACCACCTACGACATCAACCTGCCGTTCATCACGGCGGACGCGTCCGGCCCGAAGCACCTGAACATCGCGGTCACCCGCGCGAAGATGGAGCAGATCTGCGACGCGCTCTTCGAGCGCTGCATCCAGCCGTTCAAGAACTGCCTCAAGGACTCCGGCGTCTCCACCGACAAGATCGACGAGCTCGTGCTCGTCGGCGGCATGACCCGCATGCCCAAGGTCGTCGAGATCGCCCACACCCTCGGCGGCAAGACCCCGCACCAGGGCGTGAACCCCGACGAGGTCGTCGCGGTCGGCGCGGCCATCCAGGGCGGCGTCCTCAAGGGCGAGGTGCGCGACGTGCTCCTGCTCGACGTGACCCCGCTCACCCTCGGCATCATGACCGCGGGCGATGTGTCCACGCCGATGATCCCGCGCAACACCACCATTCCCTCCAAGAAGGCGCAGACGTTTTCCACCTACAGCGACAACCAGCCGGGCGTCGAGATCGTGGTCCTGCAGGGCGAGCGCCCGATGGCTCGCGACAACAAGAACCTCGGCACGTTCAAGCTCGACGGCATCCCGCCGGCGCCGCGCGGCACGCCGCAGATCGAGGTCACCTTCGACATTGACGCCAACGGCATCCTGCACGTCTCCGCCAAGGACATGGGCACCGGTAAGGAGCAGAAGATCACCATCCAGGGCTCGTCCGGCCTCTCCAAGGAAGAGGTCGAGAAGATGACCAAGGAGGCCGAACTCAACGCCGCCGAGGACGCCAAGCGCAAGGAGGCCGTCGAGGCGAAGAACCAGCTCGACACGACCATCTACCAGCTCGAGAAGACCCTCAAGGACGCGGGCGACAAAATTCCCGCCGAGTTGAAGACCAAATTCGAGGCCGCCATCGCCGACGGCAAGAAGGACCTCGAGTCCAACGACCCGACGAAGATGAAGGCCGCCGTCGAGAACCTCTCGAAGATCGGCGCCGAGCTCTACCAGCAGGCGCAGGCGGCCCAGGCGGCCGCCGGGGCCCAGCCGGGCACCGCGCCCGACGCCGGGGCCGCCGCTTCCGAGCCCAAGGCCGCCAAGAAGACCGAGGGCAAGGTCGTCGATGCCGACGTCGAGATCGTCGACGAAGAGAAGAAATAACCTTTTGCGAGCACCCGCTCCCTGCTAGGGGAACGGGTTCCCGCTTTTCATCCACCCATCCTCCAACCCCAACCAGACAAAACCAATATGGCTAAAGTAAACATCAAACCCATCGGTGATCGCGTGCTCGTGCAGCACATCGAGGAAAAAGAACAAGTTCGCGGCGGGATCATCATTCCCGACAGCGCCAAAGAAAAACCGCAGGAGGCCAAGGTCATCGCCCTGGGCACCGGCAAGCGGGATGAAAACGGCAAGGTCACGCCCTTCGAGGTGAAGGTCGGCGACAAGGTCCTCATCTCCAAATACGGCGGCACCGAGGTCAAGATCGACGACCAGAAGTTCACGCTCGTCCGCGAGGACGACATTCTCGGCGTCATCGGCTAAGCCGCTTCGCTCTCAACTCTCATCACTCAACTCTAAACTAGTTTTATCATATGGCAGCCAAACAACTCCTGTTCGACGAGGCCGCTCGTCAGAAAATCCTCCGCGGTGTCGAGATCCTCTCCCGCGCCGTCAAGGTCACCCTCGGGCCCAAGGGCCGGAATGTCGTGATCGACAAGAAATTCGGATCGCCGACCGTCACCAAGGACGGCGTCACCGTCGCCAAGGAAGTCGAGCTTCCCGATCCCTACGAGAACATGGGCGCGCAGATGGTCAAGGAAGTCGCTTCCAAGACCTCCGACGCCGCCGGTGACGGCACCACCACGGCGACCGTGCTCGCCGAGGGCATCTATCGCGAGGGCCTGAAGAACGTCACCGCCGGCGCCAACCCGGTCTACCTCAAGCGCGGCATCGACAAGGCCGTCGAGGCCGCCGTCGCCGAGCTCGCGCGTGTTTCCAAGAAGGTCAATGACCGCGAGGAAATCCGCCAGGTCGCCACCGTCTCCGCCAACTGGGACGAGACCATCGGCAACATCATCGCCGACGCCATGGACAAGGTCGGCAAGGACGGCACCATCACCGTCGAAGAGGCCAAGTCCATCGAGACCAGCCTCGACGTCGTCGAGGGCATGCAGTTCGACAAGGGCTACCTCTCGCCCTACTTCGCCACCAACATGGAGGCTCAGGAGGCCGTCCTCGAGGACGCCTACGTGCTCATCCACGAGAAGAAGATCGCCAACCTGCAGGAGTTCCTCCCGTTGCTCCAGTCGGTCGCCAAGACCGGCAAGCCGCTCCTCGTCATCGCCGAGGAAGTCGAGGGCGAGGCGCTCGCCGCGCTCGTCGTCAACAAGATCCGCGGCACGATCAACGTGTGCGCCGTCAAGGCCCCCGGCTTCGGCGACCGCCGCAAGGCCATGCTCGAGGACATCGCGGTCCTCACCGGCGGCAAGTGCATCACCGAGGACCTCGGCCTCAAGCTCGAGAACCTCACCATCGCCGACCTCGGCAAGGCCAAGCGCATCACCGTCGACAAGGAGAACACCACCATTGTCGAGGGTGGCGGCAAGACCTCCGAGATCCAGGGCCGCGTGAAACAGATTCGCCGCCAGATCGAGGAGACCACCAGCGATTACGACAAGGAGAAGCTCCAGGAGCGCCTTGCCAAGCTCGCCGGCGGTATCGCCGTCATCAACGTCGGTGCCTCCACCGAGGTGGAGATGAAGGAGAAGAAGGCCCGCGTCGAAGACGCGCTGCACGCCACCCGGGCGGCCGTGGAAGAGGGCATCGTCGCCGGCGGCGGCGTCGCGCTCCTCCGCACCATCAAGGCCATCGAGGCCCTCAAGCTCGAGGGTGACGAAGCCTTCGGCGCCCAGATCGTGCGCCGCGCCATCGAGCACCCGATCCGCATGCTTTGCGCCAACGCGGGCGTGGACGCCGGCGTCGTCGTGAAGGAAGTGCTCTCCGGCAAGGGCAACCTCGGCTACAACGTGGCCACCGGTGAATACGAGGACCTCGTCAAGGCCGGTGTCGTCGACCCCACGAAGGTCACGCGCACCGCGCTGCAGAACGCGGCCTCGATCGCCGGCCTGCTGCTGACGACCGAGTGCATGATCACCGACCTCCCGGAGAAGAAGGAAGCTCCGGGTGGCGGCGGCGGCCACGGCGGCGGCGGCGGCATGGGCGGCATGGACTACTAAGTCCGGGTCACCAACCTCCCAACAACTTCAAGGCGCGCTCTTCGGAGCGCGCCTTTTTCTTGTCGAATAGTTACGCGAATTTCAGAGGAATGGTCGCGCTTATGGGTCTTTCTCCAATATAGCCGACGACGAAGACGGTGCGCGGGCTAACCTCAGTAAACCCCAAAGCGCAGACTCCGGCTAAGTTGTGATTGGGGACCTCAATCGTCTGGGCGATGCCGCCGCCTCGATTGGCAAAAATAGCCACTAAGACGTCAGGTGATCGAGGCAGTTTTTTTATGACGTTTCTGAGTATTTCCTCAATAGTGGCGTGCGGGGCCAGGCTGGCTGGAGGTAGCGCCATTGCGGCGTACGGAACGGCAGCAGGCTTGACCGCGACGCTATAACGGCTTTATTGCGCTGATATGACGACTCTCTCTCCGACCAAGGCGCGGGCGAATCTCACCCACTGGCTCAAGCGGGCCGTGGCGGGGGAGGACATCGGCATCCTGTGCGGCGACAAGGTGGTCGCCTTGCGGACGGTGCGCGTGTTCTCCGAGGACTCCGATTACGCGAAGCGCGAATACGGTGTCACCGAGGCGGAGTTGAAGGCTTTTGTGAAGAGAGTGAATGCACAAACAGCGCGTGACCGCAGGGCCGGGCGGATGACGCGTTACACCGGAGATCTTAATGCCGCCCTTAGAGATTGATTTCTCTCCTCAGTTCAGACGTCGGGCCCGTCAACTATCGCAGGACCAGCGCCGGCAAGTAGCCGGAGCCAGCGATGCGTTGCGTGAAGCCTTCGGCCACCCTCATCGACATGGCGGGCTTGGGGTCCGCAAGCTGGGTGGGAATCTCCACGAGTTCCGCGTAGGCCGTGATCTTCGTGTGGTGTTTGAGCTGCAGGGCAGCCGGGCGGAGTTCGTCATGATCGGCAACCACGACGAGGTGCGGCGCTTCCTGATGAATCGTTGAGCCGAGGGCACATAAGTTGCCGGACGACAGAGTGGACTGGATGTCTACCAGCCTGCTGGCTAGACTTCGCTGCGCTCAGAATGACAAGCTGGGAGGATTTATTTGTGTCAATCCGTGGTGGCAGGGCGCGGATTCAGTTCTGCGCCGCGGTGGTGAAGGGACTCACCGCCCTACCTCAGGCCTTCAAGCTTCGGCCAGGGGTCGCGTCACCGGGGCAAAGCCCAGCCGCGCCGCGCGCCGGCGCAGATCGATGGCGTAACGGCTCCACGAGCGGACGATGCGCTTGGTGTCGACGAGCGTGAGGTCGCCGCATTGGGACAGCGTGTGGCAGCCGTCCGGATGCGAGGCACTGAAAAGGTCGCCGGTGAGGGGGGGATGGGCGAGATGCTCAAAGGCGAGGTCGTCGGGCGTCAGCGTCGTGAAGCAGAGGAAGCGGAGCGCACCGCCGTAGGTCCGGCTGCAGTCCTGCACCGGCAGGAGCAGCGCACCGTCCCGGGTGACGAACGGGGTGCCGCCGGGCCGGGCGCCGCGGCGGTCGTCGAGGATGGGGTTCTGCGGATGCAGCCGCCAGGGTCCGGTGAGGCTTTGCGCATAGGCCACGTGGAGCTCGCGCTGGTCGCGGGCCTTGGGCCCGACAATCGTGAAGAACATCCACCAGAGGCCCCCGTGCTTGATCACGGAAGCCTCGGCGCCCGGCACGCCGGCGAGCAGGGTCGTTTCGCGCACCCAGCGGCTGGGAAATTCCCGCGCGCGGTAAAGCGTGATCTCGCCGCTGTGGTGGCATTCCGGAATCATGAAGACCTCGTTGCGGTCCTGGACGATAAAAGGGTAGGAGAGGTGGAACGGCCGGGACAGCACCACCGACGAGTTGCGCCAGGCGAGGTTCGGGTCGAATTCGTGGTGCTCGATGACGCCGTGCTTCGTCCGGTAGTCGAACGACTCGACAAACACGTGCGTGACGCCGCGGCGCCGCAGCCCGAACGGGTCGGCCAGGTAGCACCAGGGGCCGGGATCGGGCAGCCAGGTGACCCGCTGTTGCCACGGCAAGCCCACCCCGGCGGGCTCGAGCAGCGCCGTGATCGGCGCGTTGATCAGGCCGACCTGCCAGAAATCGCTGCAGGGCGGGCGGATCATGTGGCGATGGCGGCCTCGCGGACGGGCGCCGCGACCGGCTGCTTCTGCTTCGCCTCAATCACATGGCCGTAGAAATCCATGATGTTGCCGATGCGCGCGGCCGGGTTGAAGAGGCTGAGATCGTAGGTGACGCGGGACAGGCGGCCGGCCCGGAACTGTTCATGCGCGACCGTGATCGCGGCGGCCAGGGCCGCGACCGAGCCCGGCGGCACCAGCGCGACGGGCTGGTCGCTGAGGTATTCCGCCGGGCCCTCGGCGGTGGTCGCGATGATCGGCACGCCGGTGCCCATGGCCTCGACGATGGCGAGGCCGAAGCTTTCCTCGCGCGAGGGCGAGACGAAGAGGTCGAGGTCGCGCAGGCAGCCGTGCACGACGGGCCGGTAGCCGACGAAATGAATGCGGGGGTCGCCGCCCCGGAGTTTTTCCAGGTGGGCGCGCTGCGGGCCCTCGCCGAGGACCACGAGCGCCGCGTCCGTGGGCGCCGCGGCGCGGAACGCCGAGACCAGCACGTCCGTGCCCTTGCTTTCATGCAGCCGGCCGACCGCGCCGACGAGGAAGGTTCCGCGCGCGAGACCGAGTTCCTCGCGGATGCCCGGGGGCAGGACCTGCGGGGCGGCGGGCATCCAGTTGGCGATCGTGCGCGCCATGCCGGGAAAACCGGCGAGTCTTTCCGCCTGCGCCCGGTTGACGCAGATCAGGCCGTCGAGCCGCGCGTGCTGGTGGGGCTTGTAGCCGACATGGAGCGTGGCCACGGACTGGTGCTGGCCGCGGATGCCGCCGAGCGCCTTGCAGGCGGCACTCAGGTGGCCGTGGCAGACGTCGGGCTCCAGCCGCGCCATCAGGCGGCGGAGCAGCAGGCCGCGGAAGAACCGGCCGAAATTATGAACCCGGATGGCCGGGGCGAGCGCGTGCCGCAGCGGCGAGGCGCGCGTGCAGGCGACGTGCACCTCGTGACCGAGGGCGGCCTGCCGGTTGGCGAGATCCGCACAGTAGCGCTCCGAACCGGCCATGCGGGAGGAGAAGACGACATGGAGAATGCGGCGGTGGGGTTGTTTCTTCGAATATTCGTCGTGGAAACCGTAGGGTGCGGGAGGTGACACGGGTGCTGTGGGTAGGGATTTTCAAAGACTGCGGCACAGGGGTGGGCCGCAGGGCCGGGGTATCGCGTGGGGGCGACGGCTTACTTTAAACCACCGGCCGGGATTTCTCTAGTAGGCCGGGTCAGAATCGGCTGTAGGGTCATGCCCTACACCGGCAACCCGCCGCCTAGCTGGTCTGGTTTTTCTCCACCCAACAGACGGCCTCGCGCACGAGCTCGCTCACATTGGCGAGGCCGAGCTTTTCCTTGATGCGGGCGCAATAGGCCTGGACGGTCTTCATGCTGAGGCTCATCTCCGTGGCGATCTTGCGCGTGCCCTGGCCCGCGCCCAGCCGGCGGAACACCTCCATCTCGCGGTCGCTGAGCGATTCAATCTGCCCCCGGTGCTTGGTCGCCGACAGTCCGACCATGCGCTCGGTCAGCTGGGCCAGCAGGCCGGAATTGGCGTAGACATTCCCGGCCAGCACCGCGCGGATGGCCTCGACGATGCGGTGGGTGGAATCACGCTTGGTGACATAGCCCCGGGCCCCGGCGCGGAAGGCGCGTTCGACGAAATAGATTTCCTCGTGCATGGAAAGCACGACCACCTGCGTGGTCGGGCACTGCTGACGAAGGTCCTTGATCAGGTCGAGGCCGGAGCCGCCTTTCAGGGAGAGGTCAACGATCGCAATCTCGGGCGCGGCGGCACTGATGCCGGCGAGGGCCGCCAGGGCGTTTTCCGCCTGCCCGCAGACGGTGAAGTCCGGCTCCTGCCGGAGGAGATTGGCCAGCCACTCGCGCACGAGCGTGTGGTCGTCCACGATGAAAATCCGGGTGGGCGGGGCGCTCATACCGCGAGGGCCGGGGCCGGCAGCTTGGGCAGCGGCACGCGGCAGCGGATGTGCGTGCCCTCGCCCGGCGTGGACTCCAGCGTGAAATCGGCGCCGATGAGCTTGGCGCGGTGCGCCATCACGCGCAGGCCGACACCGGCCTTGCTGCCGGGCGTGGCGGGCAGGCCCGGCCCGTTGTCCCTGACCGAGAGCACCAGGGCCTGGCTGTCGCTGGTCAGGCTCAGGTTCAGCGCGGTCGGATGGGCGTGGCGGATGGAATTGCGGACCGCCTCCTGGGCGATGCGGAAGATATGCGAGGCCGTGGTGCTGTCGTTGACGAGGGGCGGGTGCCCCGACTCGTAGTAGCAGCGCACGCCGCTCTGCCGCTGCACGCTGGCGGCCAGTTCCTCGAGCTCGCGGTTGAGGCTGCCGGGTTCGATGGCGGTGAGCAGCAGGCCGCGGGCGAGCTGCCGCGATTGCAGGATGCCGTCCTCGGCCAGCTGCACGATCTGCTGCGCGGCACTGGCGGCGGGATGCTGCTGCGTGGCCAGCTGCTGGCTCAGGATCTGGGCGGCGTAGGCCATCGCGGTGAGATGCTGGCCGAGGCCGTCGTGCAGGTCGTTGCCGATGGTGCGGCGCTCGCGCTCGCTGAGCTCGATCAATTCCTGCTGCAACTGCTCGCGGGCGTTAGTCTCCCGGGCCAGCGCGGAGGTGCGGGCCCGCACCCGCTCTTCCAGCTCCCGCTGGAAATTGACCAGCAGGTAGATGCCCCAGGCGACGACCATGTAGGTCATCAGGAAGACCAGTGAATTCCACGCGATGCTCGGCTGGACGGTGTAGGGTGCGCCCTGCAGATAGTCGCCGCCCACCCGGACAATGATGCAGATGATCGAGGTCAGGAACGCGGCGAGGAATCCCAGCCAAGCCACCGCGAAGGCGATCGGCACCAGATAGAATACCTGCAGCGAAATCCAGATGCCGGACAAATAGTCAATCGCGCCGATCCCAAGCACGAGGGAAGCAATGATGCCCAGGCGGGAACCCAGCCCGGCCGGTGGCTGCGTCAGGACGCGCAGGACCCATGAATCGAGGGTGGTTTTGAATTCTTCCAGAGGCATCTTCGGGGCGAAGGCGTGATTTTCCGGCAGTGTGCGCCGGCCGACCCGCCGCGCAACTGCATTTGGCGTTACGCCGGCCCGCCCCCGCCTTTCGCCTTTAGTTTCGCGGGTTTGCTGTATTTCGTAGGCCGCATTATGGAAGTCATCTTTCTCGGCACAGGCACATCGCAGGGGGTGCCCATGATTGCCTGCGATTGCGCCGTCTGCACCTCGGCCGATCCACGCAACCGGCGCACGCGGGCGAGCATCCATGTCGTAATGGACGGCCTGCATATCCAGGTGGACGCCTCGCCGGAGTTCCGATTGCAGTGCCTGCGGGAGAACGTGACGCAACTCGACGTGTTCATCCTGACGCATGGCCACAACGACCACATCGCGGGGATGGACGACCTCCGGCGCTTCTGCGACCTGCACGGCGGCACGGCGCTGACGGTCTATACGACGGGGGAGGGCATCAGTCGCGTGCAGGCGATGTTTCCCTACGCGATCACCGAGCGGCCGGTGTCGAAGGGCTACGCGGCGTTCAAGCTGGTCGACATGCCGCCCGTCCTGGAATTCCCGCAGGGCACGATCCATTCCACGCTGCTGCCGCACGGCGGCATCAACACCCTCGGGCTCGTCTTCACGGAAAAATCGTCGGGCCGGAAGTTCGCCTATTACTCCGACTGCAAGCAGGTGCCCCGTGAGGCCGTGGCCCTGGCCCAAGGCGCCGGCGTGGTCGTGCTCGACGGCTTGCGCGAGGAGCCGCACCCGACGCACATGAATATTGCGGAAGCCTGCGTGGTGGCTGCGGAAATTGGGGCGCCGGTCTCCTACCTGACTCATCTGACCCACCGGATCGGACACGAGGGGTGGAGCGCAAAACTCCCTCACGGCGTGCAGCTTGCCTACGACGGTCTCCGGCTGAAACTGTAGGGTCGGGTCATATTCAAAGAGCTAGGGAAAAGGCGCTTGCTTAATTCCTACTAAATCAATGTAGATTCATTCAGTCGTCTATGAAACTCTCGAAACGTGGCGAATATGCGCTCCGCTCCCTGATCAACCTCGGCATCGCGGCCAAGGTCGGGCGCTCGCTGCTCCGCGTCACCGAGCTGGCCAAGGCCGAGGACCTGCCGGTCAAGTTTCTCGAGCAAATCATGCAGCAGCTGCGCGAGGCCGGCTATGTCGAGAGCGTGCGGGGCAAGCATGGCGGCTACCGGCTCGCCAAGCCCGCCACGAAAATCGTCATCGGCTCGGTGGTCCGCCTCATCGACGGCCCGCTCGCCCCGATCGGCTGCGTCAGCCAGACGGCCTACGAACCGTGCAACTGCCCCGACGAGGCGCATTGCGGCCTGCGCATGCTCATGCTCGACGTGCGCAACGCCATCGCCGCCATCCTCGACCGCTACACGCTCGCCGACGTCGTCGAGGTCACCACGCGCAAGCTCGTGACCAGCGGCCTGCCGCTGCCGTTCAGTGCCGCGGCGGATGCGCCCGTGATTCGCCGCGGAGCCAAGGCGAGCCGCTTGCGCGCCGCCCGCACCAGCCCGACCGAGGGCGTCGTCCACCAGTTGCTGGGTGATTACGCCATCTGAGCGATGAAACTCTGGTCCTCCCTTGCCCTTGCCTGCGTGCTCCTTGGTCCGATCGCGGCCCGGGCGGAAAAAATCACGCTGCGCGTCGGGTATTTCCCGAACGTCACACACGCTCAGGGCGTCGTCGGCAGCCACACCACGCGCGAGAAGCACGGCTGGTTCGAGCAGCGGCTCGGGCCGGACGTCATCATCCAATGGTATCCGTTCAACGCCGGCCCGAGCGCCATGGAGGCGATTTTTGCCGGCTCGATCGACCTGACCTACGTCGGGCCCAACCCGGCGCTGAACGCCTACATCCGCTCGCGCGGCGACGAGATCCGCGTGCTCGCGGGTTCCGCCGAGGGTGGGGCGGCGCTGGTGGTGGCTGGCGACGGCCGCATCACTTCGCCGGCAGATTTCCGCGGCAAGAAAATCGCCACGCCACAGCTCGGCAACACCCAGGACGTCGCGGCGCGCGCGTGGCTGGTGCAGCAGAAATTCAAGGTCACCCTCACCGGGGGCGACGTGCTGGTGATCCCGACGGCCAACGCCGACCAGCTCGGCCTGTTCCAGCAGGGCCGCCTCGATGGGGTCTGGACCGTCGAGCCGTGGGTCTCGCGCCTCGAGCTCGAGGCCGGCGGCAAGGTTTTCCTTGAGCAAACGGACGCGATCACGACCGTGCTGGTCAGCAGCGTGAAATTCCTGCAGGCGCATCCGGACCTCGTGGAAAAGTTTCGCGCCGCGCACGTCGAGCTCACGGCCTGGCTCAACGCCCAGCCGGAGCAGGCGCGGGCGCTGGTCCGCGCCGGCCTCAGCGCCGAGGTCAGGCGCGAGATGTCCGGTACCATCATCACGAGCGCGTGGCGGCGGCTGAAGTTCACCGACCAGGTCACGCCGGCGCAGTTCACCACGCTGGTCGGCGAAGCCCAGAGCGTCGGCTTCCTGCGCGACGCCATCCCTCTCGACCGCCTGCTCTCCCGCCGGCCATGACCCTCGCCACCGAACTCTCCGCCCCGCCCGGCGCCCGGCTCGCGATCGACAAGGTCTCGAAATGGTTTGAGACCTCGCGTGGGCGCGTGCACGCCTTGGACGATATCAGCCTGCAGGTCTCCGAGCGGGAGTTCGTTTGTCTCGTCGGTCCCAGCGGCTGCGGAAAGTCCACGCTGCTGAACATGATCGCCGGCCTGGAAATGCCGGACCAGGGCAGTGTCGTGACGGCCGGCCAGCCGGTGAAGGGCCCGAGCCGCGAGCGCATGATGATGTTCCAGGAGTCGGCGCTCTTCCCGTGGCTGGACGCCTTTGGCAACGTCATGTTCAGCCTCAAGCGCAAGCCCGGGCTGAGCGAGCCCGAGCGGCGCGAGGTGGCGGAGTATTACCTGAGGCTCGTCGGGTTGGAAAAGTTCATGCACGCCAATATCCACGAGCTCTCCGGCGGCATGAAGCAGCGCGTAGCCCTGGCGCGGGCGCTGGCGCCGAACCCCCGCGTGCTGCTGATGGACGAGCCCTTCGCCGCGCTCGACGCCCTCACGCGCGAGCAGCTCTACGGCGATCTGCAGCGCATCTGGGCGCAGCGGCACGTGACGATCGTCTTCGTCACGCACAACGTGCGCGAGGCGGTGAGCCTCGGCGACCGGGTGGTACTCTTCTCGCCGCATCCCGGTCGCATCCGCGAGGAGTTCCGGATCGATCTGCCACGGCCGCGCGACATCAACAGTGTCGAGGTCGCGGGTTACGCCACGCGCATCACCCGGGCGCTCAAGGACCGGATGGAACACGGAGCCGGCATCTGATGAAACGCTTCTGCACCGCCGCGCTCTTCTTCGTGCTGCTCATCGCCGCCTGGCACTGGGCCTATCAGGCAAGAATCTGGTCGCCCGTGCTGGTGCCCTCGCCCGAAAGCGTGGTCCGCTACCTCTGGGAGATATCCCTCGACGGTTCCCTCTGGTCCAGCACGGTGGTGACGATGAAGCGGCTGCTGGCCGGCTATGTGATCGGGCTGCTGGCGGGGCTGCCGCTGGGTTTCCTGACGGCGCGGGTGCAGGCGCTGCGCGACACGGTCGGCGTGCTGGCGCTCGGCCTGCAGGGGTTGCCGAGCGTCTGCTGGGTGCCGCTGGCGCTGCTGTGGTTCGGGCAGACCGAGGGCGCCATGCTCTTCGTGGTGGTCATGGGCACGCTCTGGTCCGTGATTCTTGCGACAGAAACCGGGGTCCGGAATGTGAACCCCATCTACGTGCGGGCGGCGCGCACGATGGGCTCGGAGGGCGTGCACACCTGGGTGACGGTCATGCTGCCCGCCTCGCTGCCCTTCATCGTGAGCGGCATGAAGCAGGGCTGGGCCTTTGCCTGGCGCTCGCTGATGGCGGCGGAAATCTATGTGACCATCCTGACCGGCTTCGGCCTCGGGCACCTGCTGCACTACGGCCGCGAGTTGAACGCCATGGAACAGGTGGTCGGCATCATGCTGGTCATCGTCCTGATCGGGCTCCTGGCGGACAAGATCCTGTTCTCCCCCTGGGAAAAATTCCTGCACCGCCGCTGGGGCACGGAGAAATGATCCGTTTAAGACAATCCCCGGAGTTGCCTCCCGTGTTCAGCTGTTCTTAACTAAACTTGCCAATTTCATCCAACCGTCAACCCACGTCCATCATGGCCAAGATATACAACGACATTACGGAAACGATCGGCAATACCCCCCTCGTGCGGCTCAACCGCACGGCCGCCGCCCACGGGGCCCAGGCGGAAATCCTCCTCAAGCTCGAGTTCTTCAACCCGCTCTCCAGCGTCAAGGATCGCATCGGCTTCTCCATGATCGAGGATGGCCTCAAGTCCGGCAAGATCACCAAGGACACCGTCCTCATCGAGCCGACCTCCGGCAACACCGGCATCGCGCTGGCGTTCGTCGCCGCGGCCAAGGGCATCAAGCTCATCCTGACCATGCCGGAGACGATGAGCACGGAGCGCCGCAAGCTCCTGAAAGTTCTCGGCGCGCGCCTCGTGCTGACCGAGGGGCCGAAGGGCATGAAGGGCGCCATCGCCAAGGCTGAGGAACTCGCCGCGAAGATCCCAAACAGCCTCATCCTGCAGCAATTCGCCAACCCGGCCAATCCCGCGATCCACCGCAAGACGACGGCCGAGGAAATCTGGCGTGATACCGACGGCAAGGTGGACATCATCGTCTCCGGTATCGGCACCGGTGGCACCATCACCGGGATCGGCGAGGTGCTGAAGGCCCGCAAGCCGTCGCTGAAGATCGTGGCCCTCGAACCCGACGCCTCGCCGATCCTGTCGGGCGGCGCGCCCGGCCCGCACAAGCTTCAGGGCATCGGCGCCGGTTTTGTGCCCGGCGTGCTCAACACGAAGATCTACGACGAGGTCATCCGCGTGAAGGAGGCCGATTCCGGCCCGGTGTCGAAGCAGGTCAACCAGCTCGACGGCATCCCGATCGGCATTTCTTCCGGCGCGGCCGTGTGGGCGGCCATCCAACTGTCGAAGCGGCCCGAGAACAAGGGCAAGCAGATCGTCGCCATCATCCCGTCGAGCAGCGAGCGCTACCTGTCCACCTGGCTCTTCGCCGACGTGAACACCGAGAGCGACTCGCTGGACGATCTGATTCCTGCCGGCGCCTGAGTGCCGAATCAGTTTATCGCGCAGGGCGGACCTTCGGGGTCCGCCCTTTTTGTTGATCGGGAATGCAGGGCCGGCGCTTGTCGCCGGGCCACGGCCTGCCGACAAGCGGCAGCCCTACAAAAACTGCGGTTCACGCCCGCACGGCCCAGCGGAGCTTGGCGGAGGCGCTGCGGGGATTGGCGCGGAGTTCCTCGGGACCGGCGCGGATGATGTCGTCGCTCGCGGCGGTGTAGACGCCGTCGCGCAGGCCGGCCTTGAGGGCGTGTTTCACGCGGCGGTCCTCGCCGGAATGAAAGGTCAGGATCGCCACACGGCCGCCGGACTTCAGGCACGAAGGCAGATGGCGCAGGAACTGGTCGAGCACGCCGAACTCGTCGTTCACCGCGATCCGCAGCGCCTGAAACACGCGGCGCACCGGCGTGTCGTCCGGTTCCCGGTCACTGCCGGGTTTCGGCAGACGGAGGACGTCGCGGATCGCGTCGGCGAGCTGGCGGGTCCGCGTAAAGGGAGCCCGTTCCCGCCGCATGACGAGCTCGCGGGCGAGCAGGTCGGCGCGGGGCTCGTCGGCGTTCTCGGTGAGCACGGCGGCAAGATCGGCTTCCTTGACCTTGGCCAGCCACTCGGCGGCGGAGGGTGGACGCGTGGGATTCAACCGCAGGTCCAGCGGGCCGTCGGCCTTGAAGGTGAAGCCGCGCGCCGGGTCGTCGAGTTGCATCGAGGACACGCCCAGGTCGGCGAGGATGGCGGCGGCGCCCGCGACGCCGAGTTCCGCTAGCACCTGGGGCAGGCCGGCGAAATTGCGGCGCACCGGCGTGAAGACTTTCTCGTCGAAACCGGCGGCGCGGAGACGCGCGATGGTCTTGGGTTGCTCAACCGGATCGACGTCGAGGCCGATGAGGCGCCCGCCGGGTGCAACCTGCGCCAGCATCTCCCGCGCGTGGCCGCCGTAGCCGAGCGTGCAGTCCACGACAACCTCGCCTGGCTGCAGCGCGAGTGCCTCGAGAATTTCGCCGACCATGATCGGCCGGTGGCTGCCGGCCGGCGTCTTGCCGGCGGCGAGGACCTTGGCGACGTCGTCGGTGTAACGTTCCGGTCTGAGCTCCTTGTATTTCTCCGCGAAGCGCCGCGGGTTCTTCCCGGCGTAGCGTGGCCGCCGCTTGTGCGGTGCCGGAGAGCTTGAATCGGGCTCAGACATCGGAGCGGCGCCCAGCGGACTTCTTCTCCCCCAGATGGTCGCCCGCCTGATACCAGCGGTAGAAACTCACGCCGAAGGCGATCATCGCGACGGACATGCCGATCAGTTTCATCATCGCCCCGGCCAGCAGCTGGTCGCTGGCGGCGGTCATGCTGACGCCGAACAGAACGATGCGCGGGGCGTATTCGTAGGTCGGGTAGAGCACGTCCTGCGAGAACGTGATGAAGGCGAAGACCGGGGTCATGCCGATGATGACCGCGGGCAGGTAGAGCATCTGCCAGGCGTGGCTGGCGCACGGGAATTCCATCGAGGGACTCAGCAGCGGCCACCAGTAGAACAGCGCGGCACCGAAGAACATGAAGTGCTCGGCGATGTGGACCGGCCGGTTCTGCAGCGCCAGGTCGTAGAAGGACGGCATATGCCAGACCGTGATGACCGTGATGTAGATGACACCGCAGACCACCGGATGGGTGAGGACGCGCAGGGCCGGCCGCAGCCCGGCCCGGCCGGTGACGGGCCGCACCAGCCAGTCGGGGAGCCCGAGCAGGAAGAGGACGGCGGCCGGATAAATGATGAGCTGGTGCTGCAGCATGTGGGCGCTGAGCAGGAAGCGTTCGCCGAGCTGGTCGAGCGGCGAGCCGACCGCGAGGTAGAAGATGACGAGGGCGATGTAGAACCTGATGGCTTGGGCCCGCGGGTAAGGCGCATGGGCGTCGAGCCGAGACCGCAGCGGGCCGGTCAGGATGGCGTAGAGCCAGCCAAGGAAGATGAGCCCGCCGATCAGGAAGGGTTCATTGTGCCAGTGGGTCCAGTCGATCATGGGTCAGGAGGAATGCAGCCTGGGCAAATTAGCCACAAAAAGCACAAAAGGGCACAAAAAAGCCGCGCGCGCGGCGCGGCTTGAGATGGAAACGAGCAAGCTGGCAGGCAGGGCCCTGCAGAGGTCAGGCCGCCCGGGCCTGCTCACGGCGCTTTAGATAGAGCACCACCCCGGCGGCGAGCAGGCCCACGGCCAAGGTGGCAGTCGCCGGCTCGGGAATCGCCGTGGCCCCGGCGGCAATCGGCCCGCCCGAGGTTTCGTAGGCGAAGCCGTAGACGGTGAGATACGGGCCGTAGAGGACGTCGATCCAGCCGTTGACGAGGCCGTTGGTGCCGGCGGTAAACTGCACCCCCAGGTAGCCCCGGGTGCCATACGCCCAGTTGGGATTGCTCCCAGACGGATCATTCAGAAAGAGCGAGCCGTTGTCGGATGTGCTAATGGATGATCCGAAGCTGAAATTCTTGGCCCAGCCATTGTCCGAGGCGATGCTGGCTCCTAATCCCTCAATGAGCGGGCGGTAGTTGTTCGAGGCGAACATATACAACTGGAAATCCGTCGCGGCAAAAAAGCTGTTGCTGGCCGATCCGCCTGCGCCCGACTCCCCCAAGTCGACATAAATCTTGTCCGGACCACCCGCTCCAACGCCAACCACGTCCGTGAAAACGATCACTGCCCAGGCCGAAGGGAAAACCGTGAAGCTGAGCAGAACGGCCAGGAGAGTTAGGCGGCCTAGTGGCTTGAGCCTGGCAGGACGTAGAAAAACACGGAAGTTCATCCGGGGTCGAATCTCAGCCGACCGTCAGGCGGGCGAAGTCGAGGGCCGCGGCGCTCAGCGGCTTGCCGGCGTCGGCGCCGAAGAGGTGGAGCAGCGCCCACATCGTGCCGCCGGCGAGCACCAGGCCGATGAAGAACAGGATGGTGCAAAACACCTTGTCCCAGCGCAGGTGCATGAAGAAGAAAATGACGAACATGAACTTCACGGCAGAGAGCACGACGAGCGCCGTGACGACGAACCACTTGGCGATGGGCAGGTAGACGAGCACGACCTCGACGCCGGTGATGACGGAGAGGATCATCGCGATCGCGATGTAGAAATGGAACTTGCTCGGCTCGTGGTGGCCGGCGTCGGCGGTGGTGGCGGGGGCGGACATGGGCGGAATAGCGGAGAGTTGAGAGCGGAGAGTTGAGAGCCAGAGGCCTGAACTCAGAGGTATTCGAGGAGGTAGACGGCGGTGAAGATGATGATCCAGACGATGTCGACGAAGTGCCAGTAGAGGCCGATGGCCTCGACATCGATGGCGTTCTTCTCGCCGAACTCGACCTCGCCGCCGGAGCGGGCGAACCAGAAGACGACCGCCAGAGCAACGGCGCCGATCCCGAAGGGCACGGCGTGGTGCGAGAGCAGCTCGCCGACGGGGGCACCATAGATGGCCTCGATGCCGCTCGGGACGAGCCAGATGAAGGAAACGGCCATCACGGTACACACGGCGGCGAGATGGGCGAAATTCCGGAGCAGGCCGCTCTCACCGTGGGCGGGCTTGAACGTGCGGACATACATCATGCCGAGCAGGAGCACGCCGATGGCGACGTGCGTGCCGTGCGTGCCGGTCAGGGTGTAGAACGTGGAGCCAAAGATGCTGTTCGAGAGCGTCATCTTCTTCACCGCGACGAAGTGGGCGAACTCGTAGACTTGGCCGCCGAGGAAGATGCAGCCGAAGAACATTGTGCCGAGCAGCATGGTGCGCGTGCTCCGGATGTTGCCCTTCTGAATGGCGTTCACCGCGAGCGCCATGAGCAGTGAGGACATGAGCAGGATGAACGTCGAGAAGGACGTGAGCTCGATGTTGAAGACCTGCGTCGGGATCGCGTTGCCCGGGGGCGGGTTGAGGCGGTAGACGAGATGGGTGGAGATCAGCGCGCCGAAGAACATGCAGTCCGAGGCAAGGAAGGCCCACCAAAGGAGCTTCTTGTTCGGGATGCCGGTCGACGTCGTCGCGTCGTGATGGTGGTCGATAGTGGCCGCGTGGCTGCTCATGGAGGAGTGAAGGTGAGAGTGAGAGTGAGAGTGAAGGTGAGGAGCGGGGCGAGAGTGAGGTTGAAGGCGGGTGCGGTGGTTCAGGACACTTTCACTTTCACCCTCACATTTTACTCATCAGTGGTGGTCGCCGCGGGACTCGGTGGCGTTGCCGTTGGCATCGAGATGGATGTGGTAGCCGCCGGGGCCCTCGAGGGACCAAAGGTAAAGCGCGGCGACCATGATGACGCCGCCAGTGAGGGCGAGCGGCAGGTGCGAGGAGAGGACCTGGTTGCCCATCATCATCACGGGGTGGTGCAGCTGCGCGAAGTTGAACGCGGCGAGCCCGAGGCCGGCCGCCGCAAAGAGCGGATACCACGACTGGTCGGGCATGTGGATGCCGCCGTGGGATTCCTCGGCCTTGATGTGCGCGGCCTTCTCGGCCGCGATCTCGTCCTGGTGGGTCTTCTCATACCACCAGGCGTCGCGGGCGTGGACGTTCGGGATGGCCGCGAAGTTGTGCTCCGGCGGCGGCGAGGGGATGGACCATTCGAGGGTGCGGCCGTCCCACGGGTCGTTGCCGCACTTCTGGCCCTTGAAGAAGCTCCAGACCAGCACGGCGAAGTAGGTGAAGATGCCGAGGCCGAGGAGGTAGGCGCCCATCGTCGCGAAGAAGTTGCCCTCGTTCCACCCCATGTTGGAGTCGTAGGTCCAGGTGCGGCGCGGCATGCCGTTCAGGCCGAGGAAGTGCATCGGGAAGAACGTGCAGTTGAAGCCGACGAAGATGAGCCAGAAGGAGACCTTGCCCCAGAACTCCGGCACCATCCGGCCGAAAAACTTCGGGAACCAGTAATGGATGGCCGCGAGCAGCGCGAAGGTGGCGCCGCCGATGAGCACGTAGTGGAAGTGGGCGATGACGAAGTAGCTGTCCTGCTGCTGGGCGTCGGCCGGCGCGGCGGAGTGCATGATGCCGGAGAAGCCGCCGAGCATGAACATCCAGATGAAGCCGAGCGCGAACATCATCGGCACGCGCGTCATGATCTGGCCGCCCCAGAGGGTGCCGATCCAGTTGAAGATCTTCACGCCCGTCGGCACCGCGATGGCCATGGTGGCAATGGAGAAGGCCGCCGTCGCGACCACGCCCATGCCGGTGGTGAACATGTGGTGGCTCCACACGCCGAAGCCGATGAAGCCGATCGCCACACCCGAGAACACGATGATCGGGTAGCCGAAGAGCGGCTTGCGCGCGAACGTCGGGAGGATTTCCGAGACGTAGCCCATCGGGGGCAGGATGAGGATGTAGACCTCGGGGTGGCCGAACACCCAGAACAGGTGCTGCCAGAGGATGGGCTGGCCGCCCCCGGAGACCTCGAAGAAGTTCGTGCCGAAGTTGCGGTCGAACATCACCTCGACCAGCGCGATGGCGATGGCCGGCAGGGCGAGGATGAGCAGGAAGCTCGTGACGAGCGCCATCCAGCAGAACACGGGCAGGCGCATCATGGTGAGGCCCGGCGCGCGCATGTTGATGATCGTGACGATGAAGTTCAGCGACGCCACGATGGACGAGAGGCCGAGGATCTGCAGGCCGAGGACCCAGAGGTCGGTGGACAGGTCGGGCGTGAACACCTTGGAGGTGAGGGGGGCGTAGCCGAACCAGCCGACATCGGGCGCGCCGCCGAACTGCCAGCTCGGGACGATGTGCGAGAGCCAACCGACGTTCAGCAGGAAGGCGCCGACGACCCAGACCCAGAGCGAAAAGGCGTTGAGGCGGGGGAAGGCGACGTCGCGCGCGCCGACCTGGATCGGGATGAGCAGGTTGAAGAACGCGGCGTTGAGCGGCATGACCGCGAGGAAGATCATCGTCGTGCCGTGCATCGTGAACAGCTCGTTGTAAAGCTGCGCGCCGATGAAGCGGTTGTTCGGCACCATGAGCTGCGTGCGGATCATCAGCGCCTCCAGGCCGCCGATGAGGAAGAACAGGATGGCGAAACCGCCGTAAAGCATGCCGATCTTCTTGTGGTCGACCGTGGTCAGCCAGCTGATGAGGCCGGTCTTCGCCGTCGGGCGGGCCATGAGTTCGAACGTCGCCTTGGCGGGCGGATGTCCGGCGCCGGTGAAGGCGTGTTTTGCGATAGCTTCAGCCATGGGAGGAAAGGGAGTGGGCGGGTGGATGCCGGATTACTTCAGGCTATGGAGGTAGGCGACGAGAGCCGTGATCTCCGTGTCGTTGAGGATGATGTTGGGCACCAGATCGCCCTTGTCGTTGGGCGCCATGTAGCCGGTCATGCCGCCGATGCCGTGGAACATCTTGTTGCCCGGCTTGAAATACTCCGGGTCCTTGATCCATTTGTGCATCAGGTCCTGGGTGTTCTCCAGCACGCCGGCGGCGATGGTGGAACGGGCGCCGACGCGGGTGAGATCGGGACCGGTGATGCCGATGCCCTCGTGGCCGCGCACCATGTGGCACTTGACGCAGGTTTTCTCATTGAAGAGCTTGCGGCCGGTCGCGATCAGCGCGGCGTTCTCGCCGGCCTCGGGCTTCTGCATCGCCTTCCAGGCGCCGAGCGGGTCGGCGTCGAACTGGGGCGAGCCGGAGAGCGCCGCGCCCGCGTCGAACTTCATGCTGGCGAACTGCACGGTCGGGGCCGCGGCGGCGGCGGCGAGCGACGAGGCGGTGACGGTGCGGGCGGCCTGTTTCTGGTTCTCGAGCCACTTGGCGTAGTCGGGCGCGGAGAGGGCGATGACGCGGAAGCGCATGATCGCATGCGACTCGCCGCAATACTCGGCGCACTGGCCGTAGAAGTAGCCCGGGTGGTCGGCCTTGAACCACAGGAAATTGCCGCGGTTGGGCATCATGTCCACCTTGCCGGCCAGTTTCGGGATCCAGAAGCTGTGGATGACATCCACGGTGCGGAGCTGCACGCGAACCGGCACGCCGGCAGGGACGACGAGCTCGTTGCCGGTGACAAGCGGGGCTTCGCCGGCGCCGCCCGGGAGCTTCACCATCTCGGTCGGATACTCGAACTTGAACCACCACTGGTAGCCGGTGGCGGTGACATCAATGGCGTTGGCCTTATCCTCGTCCGGCACGTCATGGGTATACCAGATGCCCTTGAGGGTGGGGATGGCGATGATGACGAGCAGGAAAACGGAGGCGGCGATGAGCCCGATTTCCACAAACGGGTTGCCGTGCCCCTGCGGCGGCGGCTCGGCGTGCTCGTCGGCCTCGGACTTGGCGCGGAACTTGATCTGCGCGTAGGCCAGCACGGCGCCGACCACGATGAAAATGAAGGTCGTCACGTAGACCGTGACCATGAACAGGTCCCACTGGCTCTTGGCGACGGGACCGGCGGTGACCATCGTGGACTGCGGGCCGCTGAGGCTGAAGATTTGGTGCACGGCATCGACCAGTTTGCAGCCGGACAAAAGGGCCAGGCTGAGCCCGGCGAACGAGGCGGTGACAAGGCGCAAAATATTGCGGTGGACGAGGCGTGGGCGGGTCATGGGTGACAGTGGTGCCAGTGGCGTTTTGCGCGACGGCAGGTGAGTTCGGCGACAGTTTGCAAAATACCCCCCTTTTCAACCACAAAACCGCGCAAAAAACCGCCGGGAGGCCCGGGTATTAAGGCCGCGGTGCGGAGCATTAGTCTTGCATGAACTTTGCCCTGCGGGATTGCACCTGGCCGTCCCCTGTGCGATAGTCCCGGTCGTATGAAATACCCACTGCTCCTTTCCCTGTGTGCGGCCAGCCTGCTTTTCGCGGGTTGCGGCCCGAAAAACGAGTCGACCGCCCCGGCGGTCACCGCCAACGCCGCGTCCGGACCGGTCGAGTTCACCGCCAACGACAGCATGAAATACAACCTCACCCGTTTCGAGGTGAAGGCTGGTGCGGAGGTCACCGTCTCCCTGACCAACATGGGCAACATGCCCAAGGCCGCCATGGCGCACAACTGGGTCCTCCTGAAGAAGGGTGTCGATCCGAAGGCCTTCGCGGACGCTGCCGTCATGGCCGCCGCGACCGACTACATCCCGGCCGCTCTCGCCGACCAGGTCATCGCCCACACCAAGCTCCTCGGGCCGAAGCAGACCGACGAGATCAAGTTCACGGCGCCGACCGAGCCGGGCGAATACCACTTCGTCTGCACTTTTCCCGCCCACTTCCTCTCCGGCATGACCGGCGTGATGGTGGTCAAGTAAACGGGCACCATTCCGCTCAAAACACGAAAGCCGGGCCCTGCGCCCGGCTTTTTCTTTGGTGGGCGTCGGTTTCCACACCGACGCGGCGAGTCGCCGATATGGAAATCGGCGACCACCTTTTTTCATCCCACCGGCCGCGCCGGCCACCAGATATACAGGAAGAAATACACCAGCACGCCCGTCACCGATACATAAAGCCAGATGGGGAAGGTGACCTTCGCCCATTTCTTGTGCGTCACGTAGTCGCCCTTGATCGCAAACAGGAACGTGCGCGGCACGAGGTAGGCGATGGCGATGGCGAGGACGATGTGGGTGATCAGCATCGTGTAGTAGAAGGCCCGCAGTGCCGGGGCCTCGCCGCCGAAGGGCGTGTGCACGCCGCGGATCAGCGCCTTGTGCGTCACGTAGCCGACAAGGAACAGGGCCGAAACCACGCCGGCGGTCAGCATCGCGGCGCGGTGCGCGTCTTTCTTGCCCAGTTTGATCAGGACGAAGCCGGTCGTGATGAGCACCGTGGCGGTGGCGTTGAGCGCGGCGTTAAGCGTGGGAATGTCGGAAACGGTCATGGGAGGAAAGGGACAAGGGACAGGTGATCAGTGACAAGAGTAAGAACGAGCGACGAGGCGGGTCTCGTCACTTGTCACACATCACTCATCACAGTTTGAAAATCACCCGGTCGGCCACGAGCAGGCCGAGCAGCAGCGGCAGGTAGCCGAGCGTGATGAAGAACAGCCGGCGCGCCTCGGTCTCGCGGATCGCCGGGTTCAGGAAATTGAACGCCGATTTCAGGATCCACAGGCCGAGCGCCGCGGCGAAGGCGAAGTAATACCACGAGCAGTAGCCCAGCAGGGTCGGCAGCACGCTCGCGGTCACCAGCAGCACCGTCCAGATGAACGTCCACCGCGTCAGTTTCACGCCGCTCGGGTCGGTGACGGAGAGCATCGGCATGCCGGCGGCGGCGTAATCCTTGCGGTAGGTCCAGGCCAGCGAGAAGAAGTGCGGCAGCTGCCAGGTGTAGAGAATGGCGAAGAGGATCCAGCCGAGCAGGGGGTTGGAACGACCGGCCGCGGCCCAGCCGATCATCGGCGGCAGCGCGCCGCTGATGGCGCCGATCTCGGTGTTCCAGCGCGACCAGCGCTTGGCCGGCGTGTAGATGGCGAGGTAGGCCACGATGGTGGCGAGCGCGATGAACGCCGACAAACCATTCACAAACTTGAACAGCACCGCCAGCCCCGCGACATTCAGCAGCCAGCCGAGCACGAACGCCGAGCCGGGCGCCACGATGCCGGCGGGGATGGGCCGGTCGGCCGTGCGCTTCATCAGCTTGTCGGTCTCGCGCTCCATATACATGTTGAGCGCCGCCGCGCCGCCCGCGCAGCACGCGGTGCCGAGCACGACGTAGAAGGTCCGCGACCAGTCCCAGAAGGAATACGGCACCGCCGCCAGATAGCCCAGCAGCGCCGTGATGACCGACATCATGCTCAGCCGCGGCTTCGTCAGTTCGAGGTAATGCCGCCACGTCGCGCCGACCGGGGCCGCGAGATCGGCGGGAACTTGCTGCTCGGTGTGGGTCATGGATTGGCCGGCTCCATCGAGCCGCGGTGGGTGAAAAAGGCCACCACGAACGTCACGGCCAGCGTCAGGGCGCCGAGGATGACGTGGCCCGTGGTCATGTAGACGCTCCGGCCGGTCCAGATGATCTGCGCACCGAGGTAAATCTGGCCGGCGACGAGCCCGACCAGCAGGAAGCTCGCCCCGCGCAGCACCGGCGCCAGCGCCTTGTCGCGGAGGAGAAAATGGCCGTAGGCCGCCACGCCGAGGGCGATGGCCGCCGCCATGATCCGGTGGGCGAATTGCAGCGCGACGCGGTAGTCCCAGGCCGCCGGCAGCAAGCCGCCGTCGGCCGTGGAATAGGGGAAGGTCGGGATGGCGAGGCCGGCGTAGTTGTGCCGCATCGTCGCCGCGATGGTCAGTTGCACGAACAGCAGCACGGCGCACCACCAGCCGAGCCGGCGCACGCGCGGGCTGGCCGTGCCGAGGGTGTTCTCGATCCACGGGCGCGACAGCCCGGCGGCGATGGCGAAGAGCACGCCCACATAGACCTGCGCCAGCACGCCGTGCGGGATGCGCAACATCTGGCCGAAGGACATCTCGAAGCCCGGGACATGGACGCGATCGAACAGCACGCGCGTGCCGCCGAGGACACCTTGGAAAATCACGATGCCCAGCGCCCACCCGCCGAGTTTCCGCAGCCACGGGCGCTCCTCGCGGCGGTGCAGCCAGAACGCCAGGACGATCGTGATGAGCCCCATCATCGTGCCGCTCAGCCGGTGCGAGTGCTCGGCGAATTTGTCGATCTCCTCCAGCCAGCCGTGCGGGTTGACCGAGCCGTTCGACAGCGGCCAGTCCGCAAACGCCATGCCGGCGCCGATGCTGGTTGTGAAGGCCCCGAGCGCCACGAGCACGAACACCCACGCGCTGCCGAGCGCGGCGAACCAGGCGAGGGCGGGCTGGTAGGACTTGGTGCGGTTGGTCATTCGTCGTGGGTGGTCGGGAAACGGGCAAGTGATACTCCGGGCCGATGCAGCGCAAACCTTTTGACAATTTCCGTGTCTGGCAAATGTGTCTCCATGATGAAGCCCGGTTATTCGCCCCTGCCACGCCTCGCGACATGTTTGCTAATACTCCTCGGGGCGCTCGGCGCCGGTTGCGGCAAGCAGCCGGCCGCGACCCCCGCGGTCACCGCCGCCCCGGCCGAAAAGCGCTACGCGCTGAAGGGCGAGATTGTGAAGGCCGACCTCGGGCGCCGCGTGCTCATCGTGACGCACGACGAGATCAAGGGCTTCATGCCGCGCATGACAATGGAGTTCAAGGTCAGCCAGGGCGATCTTGCCATCGCCCAGCCCGGCCAGCACATCCGCGCCGAACTGGTGCAGCGCGACGACGGCATGTATCTGGAAAAAATCTGGCCGGACGACGAGGCGACGGCGCGCGCCCTCGACGCCGCGGCCAAGGCCCTCGCGCAGGACACTGCGATGCGCGGCAAGGAGGCCTACCGCGAGATCGGCGAGGCGCTGCCGGAGTTCACCCTGCTCGACCAGGACGGGCGCGCGGTGGCGGGCAGCCGGTTCCGCGGCAAGCAGGTCGTGCTCAACTTCATCTTCACCCGCTGCCCCATCGCCACCATGTGCCCCGCCGCCACGCTGCGTATGATGGACCTGCAGAAGGCGGCGCGGGCGGCCGGCGCGAAGGACTTCGAACTCGTCTCTCTCTCGCTCGACCCGGAATACGACACGCCCGGCGTGCTCAAGGAGTACGCCGCGGTGCGCGGCATCGACCTGTCGAACTGGTCGTTCCTCACCGGCCCCGACGCCGCCGTGCGCCACCTGCTCGCGCAGCTGGGCGTCATCCGCGAGTTCGAGGGCGACACCATCAAGCACACGCTCGCCACCGTGCTCATCAACGAGCAGGGCAAGATCATCTACCGCATGGACGGCAGCATGTGGACGCCGGAGGATTTTGTCCGGCGGCTGAAGAAGGAATGAGCGCGTTCCACCCATGAGCCAGAACCGCCAGATCGCGATCATCACCGCCGCCGCGCTTGCGGTCTACCTCGCGGTGCGCCTGCTGCCGACCGGGACCAACCTGAGCCACATGGATTTCCGGGTGGAGGGGAAGGGGGCGGACAAGAGTTCGCTCGAATTCTGCGATCCCGCGAACCCGCAGTTCATCCCCGTGGTGCAGGTGCGTTCGCCCATCGTGCTCTCGCTGCAGAGCGCCGCCGCGCCCGCCCGGGGCCAGCCGGCGAACTTCACGCTCACGCTGCGCACGGCCAGCGGCAAACCCATCGCGCCCGAGGATCTGCTCGTCGCGCACACCCGCAAGCTCCACCTGCTGGTCGTCGATCCCACGCTCAACGACTACCAGCACCTCCACCCCGAGCCGGGCCGGCGCGCCGGCGAATGGGTCTTCACGATGGCGCCGCAGCGCGCGGGGCTTTACCGCGTGTTCGCCGACTTCACCCCTGCGGCCACGTCGCGCGGACTCTACGGCGTGGCGGAGTTCACCGTGCCCGGCACCGTGCCGGTCGTGACGCGCGAGCCGAGCACCCGGTGGCAGAACGGCGGGTTCAACTTCGAACTCGTCGTGCCGAAAGTATTTCGTGCCGGCCAGCCGGCGGACCTGGCTTTCCGCATCCAGAGCCCGGGCACAGTGAAGCAACCCGTGCCGCTGCAGCCGGTGATGGGCGCCTTCGCGCATCTCGTGGCCTTCGACGAGACGCGCAGCGGCTTCGCGCACCTGCACCCGGCGGAAGTGGACCTGGCGAAAGCGCCCGACGCGCTGCGGCCCGAGCTGCACTTCAAGGTCACGATCCCCGCGCCCGGCCGCTACGCCATCTGGGCGCAAGTGAACCTCGGCGGCACCGAGGTCTTCGCGCCGTTCTGGGTGGACGTCGCGCCGTGAGACGGCGCGAAGCTCCAGAGAAACGGACAAGGATTCCAAACTGGAAATTGGAAATTCCCTGGAGCTTGGAGGTTGGGATTTGGCGCTTTCCTGCTTACACCGGTCGGCCGGACAGCTCGAACACCTCGCCGGTGCCGGTGCTGAGGAAACGGTGCAGCTCCGAGCCGGGGAAACTGCCGAAGTTGCCGGGGTGGCAGCGCAGCAGGCCCTCGCGCGCGAGCCGCACGATGCTCCGCCGGTTGAGCTCGGGGTCGTTGCAGAAGTAGTGGTCGCGGGCCTTGTTCGGCCAGACGAGGCTGCCGCGCAGCACGTCGCCGATGACGGCCTCACCGCTGCCGAGCACGACCGACGCCGAGCCGGGCGTGTGTCCCGGCGTGGCGATCACGCTGCCCTTCACGCCGTGCGGCTCGAGCGAGAAGCCGTCGCGAAAAACCACGTCGGGCTCGAAGGCCTCGTATTCCTCGTCGACGAACGGCCGCACGATGCGGCCCATGGTGTCCTGCGGGGCGAGCACGCCGTTGCGGCCGCCGCGGACGAGCGCGACGTCGCCGGCGTGCAGCGCAATCTGCGCGCCGCTGCGACGCTTGAGTTCCGCCGCGCAACCGGCGTGGTCGCTGTGGCCGTGCGTGAGCAGGATGAGGGCAAGCTGCGCCGGCTCGACGCCGTAGGCGCGGAACGCCGCGAGGATGTGCTTGAGATCGCCCGGCGCGCCGGTGTCCACCAGCACCGGCCGCTCGCCGAGCAGCAGGTAGCAGTTGGAAATCGCGCCTTTGATCCGGATGAGCATGCGAGATCCTGATTAGCACCAAGGCAGGGTTTAGCCACGAAAAGTCACAAGAAGCTGGCGGCGGATGTTTCGCGCAAGGCGCCTAGAGGCGCGCGGGTGATAATCGACGGCAGGACAAACGATTCTTGTGCCTCTTTGTGGCAAAAAACTTCCGCTCAGAATTTCAGGTGCTTCACCGTCACGCCGCGGTTGATCAGCTGCTTGAGCGAATCGATGCCGATGCGCAGGTGCATCGAGACGTGCTTGTTGTCGACGTCCTGGTCGCTCTCCTCGGTCTTCACGCCCTCGGGGGTCATCGGCTCGTCGGACACGAGCAGGAGGGCGCCGGTGGAAATCTCGTTGGCGAAGCCGGTGATGAAGATGGTGGCGGTCTCCATGTCGACGGCGATGGCGCGGACTTTCTTCAGGTATTTCTTGAAGTCGCCGTCATGCTCCCACACGCGGCGGTTGGTGGTGTAGATGGTGCCGGTCCAGTAGTCCTTCTTGTGCTCGCGGATGGCGGTTGAGATGGCCTTCTGCAGCGCGAAGGCGGGGAGGGCGGGCACCTCGGGCGGGAAGTAATCGTTGCTCGTGCCCTCGCCGCGGATGGCGGCGATGGGGAGGATGAGGCTGCCGATCTTCGCGCGATGCTTGAGTCCGCCGCACTTGCCGAGGAAGAGAACCGCCTCGGGCTTGATCGCGCTGAGCAGGTCCATGACCGTCGCGGCGGTCGCGCTGCCCATGCCGAAGTTGATGATGGTGATGCCGTGGGCGGTGGCGCTGGTCATCGGCTTGTTCCGGCCGTGCACGGGCACGCGGTGCCAGTGGGCGAACTGTTCGACGTAGCGGTCGAAGTTGGTCAGCAGAATGAAGCGACCAAAGTTTTTGAGCGGCACGCCGGTGTAGCGCGGCAGCCAGTTCTCGACGATTTTCTTCTTGGTTTCCATGCGGGTGGTTTTGCCCTCAAAAAATTAGCCGGGCCGCGGATTTCCGCGAGGGAAATCTGAGGCCCGCCCCCACCGTCGCTCAGGCATTAGCCAGCGTGTTCGCCGTGTTCAGGTGCTCGACGCCGGTGTATTTCAACGACTGCTCGTCGGCGTGGTAGCTCGAGCGCACGAGCGGGCCGCTCTCGACGGTGCCGAGGCCGGCCGCGAGCGCGAACTCCTTCCAGTGCTTGAACTCCTCCGGCGGCACCCAGCGGTCGATCTTCCAGTGCTGGGGCGTCGGCTGGAGATACTGGCCGAGCGTGAGGATGTCGGTCTTGTCGCTCGCGATGTCGCGGAGGCACTGTGCGATCTCCTCCTGCGTCTCGCCAAGCCCGAGCATGATGCCGGTCTTGGTGGTGAAGCCGCGGCTCTTCGCGTGGCGCAGCACCGCGCGCGAGCGGTCGTAGCGGGCCTGCACGCGGACGGGCTTCTGCAGGCGCTCCACGGTCTCGACGTTGTGGTTGAAGATGTCGGGCTTGGCGGCGAGCACGGTGTCGACCTGGTCCAGGTTGCCCTTGAAGTCCGGCACGAGCACCTCGACGGCGCACTGCGGGTTGCGGTATTTCGTGGCGCGGATGGTCGCGGCCCAGACGCTCGCGCCGCCGTCCTTCAGGTCGTCGCGGGCGACGGAGGTGATGACGCAGTGGCGCAGGCCCATCTTGGCGACGGCGTCGGCCACGCGGGCGGGCTCGCCCAGGTCGAACTCGGTCGGGCGGCCGGTCTGGATCGCGCAGAAGTTGCAGGAGCGCGTGCAGATGTTGCCCAGGATCATGACCGTCGCCGTGCCGCGCGACCAGCACTCGCCGATGTTCGGGCACTGCGCGCTCTGGCAGACCGTGTGGAGCTTGCTGTCCTCGACCAGCCGGCGGGTCGCCTGATAGGCGGGGCCGGCGGGCAGCTTGGCGCGGAGCCAGTCGGGTTTGCGGTTGGTGGGTGTCATGGGCAGTGGCCCCACGAATGGACACGAATGAACCCGAAGGACAAGGGGCTTTTAGCCCACGCCACGGCCAGCAGCGCACCTGATTGGGCGCATATTCGTGTTAATGGGTGTTTATTCGTGGTTTCGAAAAAACTCCGGCAGCTGGCGCCAGAACTCGGCGGCGAGCACGCGCTTCACCTCGGCCTCGTCGACGGGCCGGCCGAGTTCGGCGGCCATCGAGGTGACGGTGCCGTCGGTGATGCCGCAGGGCACGATGCCGGAGAAGGGCGTGAGGTCGGTGTTCACGTTGAGCGCGAAGCCGTGGTAGGTCGTCCATTTTTTCACCGCGACGCCGATGGCCGCGATTTTTCGCGAACCAAGCCAGATGCCGGTCTTGCCGGCGCGGCGGTCGGCCGCGAGGCCGAGTGTGCCTACGGAATTGATCAGCACCTGCTCCATGAAACGCAAATAGGCGTGCAGGTCCTTGCGCGGGGTCAGGTTGATGATCGGGTAGCCGACGATCTGCCCGGGCCCATGGTAGGTGATGTCGCCGCCGCGGTTGGTCTGGACGACCTCGATGCCGCGGCGCTGCAGCTCGGCCGCGTCCCAGATCATGTTCTGTTCGGCCCCGAGCCGCAGCCCGAGCGTAAAAACGGGGCTGTGCTCGGTGAAGACCAGCGTGTCGCCGACCTCGCCGGCATTCCGCCGCGCGACCAGTTCCTCCTGCCGCCGCCAGGCGTCGGCGTAGCCGGTGCGGCCCCAATCGAGGGTCACCAGTCCGGGCATGAGGGAAGCGGAGGGCATGGTGGGCAGTGTGGTTAACACCGCGCCGGGCGCAAGTACGGCCCCGCGGCCGGCGGCAATCTTTCAGTCACTTTCATTTTGCGCGCGACGGATTTGTCCGCCCGACTGGCCGCATGCCCGCGCTGCTGCCCCTGGCGGATGTTGTGATGGCCGGCGATTTGCGCCGCCGCGCCCTGCTGAATTTTTCGCGGCTGCACGACGCGCCGTTCCGTTTCGACGCGATGGTGCACGCCGCCACGGCGCGCGAGGCGCCGGGTGACTGGATCGGCCGGGCCATCCTCGGGTTGTCGCTGCTGGGCCAGGCGCTGCGGACCAAGCCGACTTACCTCGAGGAAATCATCGCGCGCCTGCCGGAGGCGCTCAACGAGCGCGGCTACATCGGGCCCGTGCACCCGGCCGGCACGGCGGACGAGAACCAGGTCGGCGGCCACAACGGCCTGCTGCGCGGCCTCTGCGAATATTACCGGTGGCAGCGTGACCCGCGCGCGCTGGCGGTCATCCGCTCGGTCGTGACGAACCTCATGCTGCCGACGCGCCCGCTCTACGCGGCCTACCCGGACCACCCGTTGGCGAAGCTCGGCGCCGGCCAGGCCATCGGGCTGACGGTGAAGAACGACGGCCCGTGGCTTGGCCTCTCGACGGACATCGGCACGGTTTTCTTCACCCTCGATGCCCTGACGCAGGTTTACACGCTCGACCCGGGCCCGGAGTTGCGCGCGCTGATCGAGACGCTGCTGGCGCGCTACGCGCAGCTCGACGTCGAGCGGATCGGCGCGCAGACGCATTCCACGCTCAGCACGCTGCGCGGGATCATGCGCTGGTGGGAGGAGGTCGACCCGCGGCCCGACCTGCTGGCGCTCGTGCGGGCGCGTTACCAAACCTACCGGGCGCACGCCGAGACGGAGCATTTCGCCAACTACAACTGGTTCGGCCGGCCGGAGTGGACCGAGGCGTGCGGCGTGGTGGACTCGTTCATGCTCGCGGGGCAGCTCTGGGCCGCGACGGCCGAGCCGGAATATCTGCGCGCGGCGCACCGGATTTATTTCAACGCCCTCAGCTACGCGCAGCGGCCGAACGGCGGCTTTGGTTGCGACCTGTGCGTGGGCGCGGGCGGCCGGCTGCACCTCGCGCCGCACCCGAAGATCTTCGAGGCGCCGTGGTGCTGCTCGATGCGCGGGGCGGAGGGGCTGGCGCACGCGGCCCAGGGCAACGTGAGGCTCGACGCGGCCCGCCGCACGGCGTGGCAGCTGTTCTATTTTGCCGGCGAAAGCACGCTGCGCCTCGCGGGGGGCGATATCGTGCTGGAGTGCCGCAGCGAATATCCGCACACGGGCCACGTGGAGTGGACGGTGCGGCAGTGCCCGGCGGGGGCGGCCCTGGCCTGGCACTTCCTCGTGCCGCCGGGCGTCAAGGCCGGCCGCCTCACGTTCGCGCACGCGGGCCGGGCCGTGGCGTTGCGCGAGGCGGCGGGTTTCATGGCGGCGGACCTGACGCTCGTGGCCGGCGACGTGCTGGCGCTGGATTTTCCGCTGGCCGTCACGGCGCTGCAGCCCGCCACGCCGGGGCTGCCGGCGGGCTACCACCGTTTCGCGCACGGTCCGCTCCTGCTCGGGGCGGAGCAGCCGGATGAGGTCATCCTCCACACCGGGGACGAGTTCACCGCGCTCGGGCGCGGCCGCTACGAGTGCCGGCGCACGGGCACGGTGCTCGGCCCGATTGACGGCCTGACCTATCTCACCGAGGCGGCCGCACGGGCCCACCGGGTCCAGTTGCTCTTTGCCGACGGCCCGGCCTGAAGGCGGGACGGGCGGCCTACTTTCCATTTGCCCCCGCTGGGCGGGCCGCCAAGCCTGCGCCATTCCATGAGCGACATTCCTGCGGACATTTCCCACGACCAGTATGCCGTGCGGCTGAAGAAGCTGCAGGACATGCGCGCGGCGGGCTTCGACCCCTTCCGCGCCAGCACGGCGCAGACGCATTTCTCGGCCGACGCCATGAAGCTCCATACCGAGGGCCAGGACAACGCCGTCGCCGTCAAGGTTGCCGGCCGGCTCGTCGTCATCCGTGACATGGGCAAGAGCCAGTTCGTGAAGATTCTCGACCAGCAGGGCCAGATCCAGCTCTACCTCAAGAAGGACGTCGTCGGCGAGGAGGCCTACGTGGCCTTCAAGAAACTCGATCTCGGCGACATCATCGGCGCCGAGGGCACGCTCTTCAAGACCAAGACCGGCGAGATCACCGTCCGCGTCGAAAAATACACGCTCGTGGCGAAGGCGCTGCGGCCGCTCCCGGAAAAGTGGCACGGCCTGACCGACATGGAGCAGGTCTACCGCCAGCGCTACCTCGACCTCATCGTCAATGAGGAGTCCCGCGCCCGCCTGATGATGCGCAGCCGCATCGTCACGAGCATCCGCGCGACGCTGGCGAACCGGCAGTTCCTTGAGGTCGAGACGCCCGTGCTCGAGGGCGTGGCCGGCGGCGCGGCGGCGCGGCCGTTCGTCACGCACCACAACGCGCTCGGGACGGATTTCTATTTGCGCATCGCGCTCGAGCTGCGCCTCAAGCGCCTGCTCGTCGGCGGCTACGACCGCGTCTACGAGATCGGCCGCATCTTCCGCAACGAGGGCGTGTCGCGGAAGCACAACCCCGAGTTCACCATGCTCGAGGTCTACCAGGCCTATTCGGATTTTCGCGGCATGATGGATCTGATCAAGGCCATCTTCACCGACCTCTGCCGCGACGTCATCGGCAGTTTCGAGATCAAGCACGCCGCGAGCGGGCAGCTGATCAACTTCGCCGGCGACTGGCGCGAGGCGCGCTATTTCGACCTCATCGACGAGGCGGTCGGCTTCAAGCTGAGCGCGCTCCGTTCCACGCCCGACTACGCCGCGAAGGCGACCGGGGCCGCGCAGCAGCTTGGTCTCGAGATCCATGCCGGCTGGCAGCCGTTCGAGATCGTCAACGAGATTTTCTCCAAGAAGATCGAGCCGACGCTCATCCAGCCGACGTTCGTCACGCACCTGCCGAAGGAGCTGTGCCCGCTGGCCAAGCTCAACCAGCAGGACGCCGGCCTGATCGACGTGTTCGAGCTGTGCATCGGCGGCATGGAGGTCGCGCCGGCCTACTCGGAGCAGAACGACCCGTTCGTGCAACGCGAGATGTTCGAGGCGCAGGTCGGCGAGGATCAGCAGAAGATGGACACGGATTTCCTGCTCGCGCTCGAGCATGGCATGCCGCCCGCCGGCGGCATGGGCGTCGGCATCGACCGCCTCTGCATCCTGCTCACCGGCGCCGAAAGCATCCGCGACGTCATCCTTTTTCCCTCGCTGCGGCCCGGATCTGCCGGGGCCGGCGATAAGCAATAAGCTTTAAGCATTAAGCCAGAAACAGGTTGGCACCGTGAGCTTACAGCTTATCGCTTAAAGCTTACCGCTCTCCAAGATGCCCTGGCCCCTTTATCTCGCGTTGAAGCAGCTTTTCCCGTCGGGCCGGCGGCTGCCGTTCTTCACGATCATCTCGATCATGGGCGTCGGGCTGGGCGTGGCGCTGATGCTGGTGTCGACGAGCGTCATGGGCGGCTTCGGCCACCAGATCAAGACGATGATCATCGACACCCAGGGCGAGGTGCAAATCCGCGGCCGCTCGCCGATGGAGGCAACCGCCGCGGTGGAATCGGCGATTGCGGGCGTGCCCGCCGTCGCGGCCTCGTCGCCGTACGCGCAGGGCGTGGTGATGCTCGAATACGGGCACCGGCCCGCGTTCCCCGTCATCCAGGGTTTCGACCTCGCGCGCATCAGGCAGGTCATCCCGCTCAATCGTTACATGACGGCGGGTTCGCTCGACGACCTCGACGACGACTCCGTCATCCTCAGCTCCCTGCTCGCCGGTTCGCTCGGCGTCAACGTGGGCGACAAGCTCGACCTCTACACGCCGCTCATGCTCGAGCGGATGAAGCGCAACGAGGTCCTGCTGCCGCGCGAGGTGCGCGTCGCCGGCATCTTTCGCATCGGCCACCAGCAGCTCGACAGCTCCACGGTGCTCTGCTCGCTGCGCCTGATGCAGGATCTTTACGGGCTGCGGCAGATGGTCCACGGCTACAACGTCCGCCTCAAGCCCGGCGCCGACCCGGATGCCGCCGTGGCCGCGCTCAACCGGGTACTGCCGCCGGTGGCGCGGGCGCTGACCTGGTTCGAGGCCAACGCCGACTTCCAGGCCGTGCTCAGCTTTGAGCGGAACATGATTTTCTTCCTGCTCACGTTCATCGTCGTCGTGGCGGCGTTCTCGATCACCAGCTCGCTGCTCGTCACGGTCGTCCGCAAGACCCGCGAGATCGGCCTGCTCGGCGCGATGGGCGGCCGCGCGCGGTCGGTCGCCGCGTGCTTCTGTTTCCAGGGCCTGTTCATCGGCGTCGGCGGCACGGTCGCGGGCCTCGGGCTCGGCTTCCTGCTGCTGCACTACCGCAACGCCGCCGTGCATTTCATCGCGAGCTTCACGATGGGGCAGGACGTTTTTGAAAAATTCTACCAGTTCAGCAACCTGCCGGCCTACACCGAGACGAAGGATGTGGTCATCATCGTGGTGTTCTCCGTCATCGCCTCGACGCTCGCCGGGCTGATTCCGGCGTGGCGCGCGGCCAAGCTCAAGCCCGTGGAGGCGTTGCGCAGTGAGTAATCCCGCCACCGTCCTCCGCGCCTCCGGCCTGCGCAAGAACTACCCGAGCGGCGACCGCGTGCTCGAGGTGCTGTCGGGCGTGGACTTAACCGTCGCCGCCGGCGAGAGCGTTTCGATCCGCGGTGAATCCGGCTCCGGCAAGAGCACGCTGCTCAACATCCTCGCCGGCCTCGACCGGCCCGACGCCGGCGAACTCTTCTGGGCGGACGAGGCCGCGCACCAACTCTCGCTCGGCGACCTCACCGCGCGCCGCGGCCGTTTCCTCGGCATGGTCTTCCAGTCGTATTACCTCATCCCCGAGCTCGACGCCTTCGCCAATGTGCTCATGGGCGCGCGCGTCATCGGCGGGGTGGGGGCGGCGGAACGCGCGCGCACCGCGGCGCTGCTCAAGCGCGTCGGCCTCGCCGAGCGCGGCCATCACCTGCCGTCGCAGCTTTCCGGCGGCGAGCGCCAGCGCGTGGCCGTGGCCCGGGCGCTGATGAACCGCCCGCACGTCATCCTCGCCGACGAGCCGACGGGCAACCTCGACGAGCGCACCGGCGACAGCATCGTCGAGCTCCTGCTCGGCGTCTGCGCCGAGGAAAAGGCCGCCTTGGTGCTCGTGACGCACAATCCCGCCCACGCGAAGAAGACCGCGCGCCAGCTGCTGCTGCGCGACGGCCGGTTTGCGGCAACCCTGTAAGTCCGATGCGACGTATCGGTCTCCTATGGTCCTGCCTGCTTGGCTTGACCGTCATTCTGCGGGCCGCGCCGGCCGACCTGAATCCCATCGCCGCATCCTACGTGAAGCTCGCGCTCGCCCTCGGGGGGCATGACGGCGACTACGTCGACGCCTACTTCGGGCCGGCGGAGTGGCGGACGGCCGCCCAGGTGGAGAAACTGCCGCTGGCGAGGATCAAGGAGAACGCCGGGGCGCTACGCACGGGCTTGGGCGCCATGAACACCAGCGGCTTCACCGCGCTGGACCTCCTGCGCCGGGAATACCTTGTCAAGCAACTGCGCGCCATGGCGGCACGGGTCGAGATGCTCGAGGGCCGGAAGTTCACCTTCGACGAGGAATCGAGCCTTGTCTTCGACGCTGTGGCGCCGGTCAATTCCGCCGCGCACTTCGACGCGATTCTCGGCGAGTTGGAAAAGGCGCTGCCCGGCCCGGGCCCGCTCGCCGCGCGCGTGCAGGCCTACCGCAACCAGTTCGTCATTCCGCCCGACAAGGTCGACGCCGTCTTCCGCGCGGCCATTGCGGCCGCGCGCGAGCGGACCCTCCGGCACATCGCGCTGCCCGCCAACGAGAGTTTCACGGTGGAGTATGTCACCGGCAAGCCGTGGGGCGGCTACAACTGGTATCAGGGTAATTTCCACAGCCTCATCCAGGTGAACACCGAGCTGCCCATCTACATCGACCGCGCCGTAGACCTCGCGGCGCACGAGGGCTACCCCGGCCACCACGTCTACAACGCCCTGCTCGAGAAAAATCTCCTGCGCGACCGCGGCTGGGTCGAGTTTTCCGTCTATGCGCTCTTCAGCCCGCAGTCGCTCATCGCCGAGGGCAGCGCCAATTACGGCGTCGATGTCGCGTTCCCCGGGGCGGAGCGCGTCGCCTTCGAGCGCGACGTGCTTTTCCCGCTGGCGGGGCTCGATCCGGCCAAGGCGGCGGGCTATTACCATTTCCTCGACCTGCTGAAGGCGCTCGGCTTCGCCGGCAACGAGGCCGCGCGCCGCTACCTCAATGGCGAGATCAAGGCCGACGAGACCGTGGCGTGGCTCACGCACTATGCGTTCCAGGAACCGGTGCGCGCGCAGCGGTCGATCCGGTTCTACGACCAATACCGGAGCTATGTGATCAACTACAACCTGGGCCGGAAGATGGTGGAGGACTACGTCGAGCGCCGCGCCGCGGGTGACCCGGAGCGCCGCTGGCAGGAGTTCAAGGACCTGATTTCCTCGCCGCGCCTGCCCTCGGGGCTGAAGTGACCGCGGATGGCCGGCCCGGTGGATGACTTATAATTCAGGGAGCGTTCAGGCGGGGTTAATGTTGAAGGGCCAGATTGTCCGCTGCATGAAACATCCCCGCCTTCTCCTGCCCCTGGTCCTGCTCCTCTGTGCCGCGGCCCTGCGCGCCGAGCCGGTGAAACCCGGCCGCATCGTCCTGCTGGTGGACGAGATCAAGCAGATCCGTTCCTTTCCCGTCGTCCTCGCCGAGCGGCTGGGCTATTTCAAGGCGGACGGCGTCGTGGTCACGGTGATGAACATCCGCGACGACGCGACCACCGCCGACATGCTGATGGACGGGCGCGTCGATGCCGTGATGGCCTATTATCACCACACCGTGGTCAACCAGTCCGAGGGCCGGAATTTCGAGACGATCGTCGCGCTGGGCATGACGCCGGGCGCGAAGGTCCTCGTCGCCAACCAGGCGAAGGACAAATTCAAGTCCACCGCCGACCTGAAGGGCAGCCGGTTCATCTCCGGCGGCGCGGGTTCGTCCAAGACCACGCTGGCGAACTACCTCGTGCTCGCCGGCGGGCTCAAGCTTTCTGATTACACGCGCACCGGCACCGACGGCCGAGAGAAGAACGTCGTCACGCTCCGCGAGGGGAAGGCGGACTTCGTCGTGGCGCCGGTGCCCGACGGTGATTTCTACGAAGGCGAGGGCGTTGCCACGGTCTGGGCCGACCTCACCACGGTCGAGGGCACGAGGAAGTATTTCGGCGCCCTGTTCCCGTCGGCCTCGGTCTACATGACGACCGAGCGCGCGAACGCGCACCCCGAGATCGCGCAGCACCTGGCCAGCGCCTTTGTCCGCACCCTGCGCTTCATCAACACGCACACGCCGGAGGAGATCGCGGCCGTCATGCCCGACGAGATCGCCGGCAAGGACCGCGCCGCCTACCTGAAGATCCTGCGGCAGGAGATCCCGATGTTCGCCACCGACGGCCGCATGCCGCCGGACGCCGCCGAGAAGGAGTGGCGCGTGCTCACCGCGGCCAATCCCAAATACCAGGCGGTGAAAGTCGGGCAGACCTACACAAACGTGTTCGCCGACGAGGCGCTACGCCGGTTCCCCTGAGCCGGTCCCGCGGCAACATCGCTGTTGCCTCGTGCGCCGGAGGAATCGAGCATCCGCGCATGGCTAAACCCCGGATCAAATGCGGCGTCGCCGGTGTCGGCTCCCTCGGCCAGCACCACGCCCGCATCTACGCGTCGCTGCCCAATGTCGAGTTCATGGGCATCTTCGAGACCAGCGAGGCCCGCGCGGCGGAGATCTGCGCGAAGCACAACTGCCGGCGCTTCGCCACCATCGCGGAACTCGGCGAGGCCTGTGACGCCATCAGCGTTGTCGTGCCGACCGACAAGCATGCGCTCGTCGCGCTGCCGCTGCTGGCCCAGGGCTGCCACCTGTTGATCGAGAAGCCGCTTTGCGCCAGCCTCGAGGAGGCCGAGCAGGTCCTCTCGGCGGCGCGGAAGCACAACTGCCTCGTGCAGGTCGGCCACATCGAGCACTTCAACCCGGTGATGAGTTACCTCGAGAAGCACACGGGGCGCCCGCAATACATCACCACCGAGCGGCTCGCGCCGTACCAGACGCGCGGCACCGAGGTGGGCGTCGTGCTCGACCTGATGATCCACGACATTGGCATCGTCCTCGCGCTCGTGAAGTCGCCCATCCGCAAGATCGACTCCGTCGGCATCAACGTCCTCTCGAAGACCGAGGACATCGCGAACGCCCGCATCGAGTTCGCGAGCGGCTGCGTGGCCAACCTCAGCGCCTCGCGCATGAGCCTGAAGAAGAACCGCGAGATCCGCGTCTTCCAGGACAACGCCTACCTCTCGCTCGATTTCATGAACCAGAAGGGCCACCTCGTGAAGAAGAGCGACATCATCGCCTACGGCCTGAAGCTGAAGATCGGCCTCGCGAAGGCGGGCGACGGCCAGTCAGTGCCCGTGCACGAGATCCCGATCGAGAAGGGCGAGCCGCTCGCGATCGAGCTGGCGCATTTCATTGACAGCGTGAGCGAGGCGAAGCAGCCGAAGGTCGGCGGCGCCCTCGGCAAGTCGGCGCTCGAGGTGGCGATCACCATCACGGACCAGATCCGGAAGAACCAGAAGTGAGCCCACGGAACACACGGAACACCCGGCAGGAATCCTTCCTTTGTGGGGGGGGTGCCCTTACCCCGCGGGTTATCGCGTGCGCTGCCCAGGCCTCGCGGGGTGAGGGCACCCCGCCCACAAACAGCAAAGACAGGGAAGGCGGATGAGTAAGGTCGTTGCTCCAAAGTCGCTGCCGGCGCCGGCGGCCGGCCCCGTCGATCTCCTCATCGTCGCCGGCGAGCACTCGGGCGACGAGCACGCGGCGCGCGTCGTGCGCGAGCTGCTGGTCAAAAATCCCAACCTCAAGATCTGCGCGCTCGGCGGGCCGGAGCTGGCGAAGGCCGGCGCGCTGCTGCTGCACGACCTCACGGCGACGTCGGTCGTCGGCTTTGTCGAGGTGCTCAAACACTATTCCTACTTCAAGGCGCTGTTCGATGCGACGCTCCGGTGGGTCGCGTCGCACCAGCCGCGGGCGGTCTGCTTCGTGGATTATCCCGGCTTCAACCTCCGGCTGGCGGCGCAACTGCGCGCGCGCGGCCTGAGCGTGCAGGGTGGCGGCAAGGTGAAGCTCCTCTATTACATCTCGCCTCAGATCTGGGCCTGGAAACCGCGGCGCCGCTTCTCCATGGCGCGCGACCTCGACGCCATGGCCGTCATTTTCCCGTTCGAGCCCGACTGCTACGCGGACACGAAGCTGCCGGTCGAGTTTGTGGGTCATCCGTTCCTTGCGCCGGACTACTCGGCGCCGGTGCGACATGACCCGGCCGGGCCCGTTTTGCTGCTGCCCGGCAGCCGCACGCAGGCGGTCGCAAAGATCTTTCCGCTGCTGCTCGCCGGGTTTGCGGAGTTCCGCAAGGCCGACCCGGACGCGCGCGCGGTCGTGCTCTACCCGAGCGAGGAGGTCCTGGCCGCCGCCCGCAAGGTGCTGGCGCAGTGGCCGCCGCTGGCCGCCGCGGTCGAGCTGCGCGCGAACGCCGGCAGCACCGCGGCGTCGGCCGTGCTGACCTCGAGCGGCACGATGTCGCTGCACTGCGCGCTGGCGGGCATCCCGGGCGCGGTCGTCTACAAGACGAAGACGCTGACCTACTGGCTCGGCCGCATGCTGGTGAGCGTCGAGTTCATCGGCATGGCGAACCTGCTGCTCAAGGAGCCGATGTATCCCGAGTTCATCCAGGGCGCGGCGACCGCGCGGGCGCTGGCGCGGCAGTTGCGCGAATGCACGGCGGACGAGTTGCGCCGCGAGCGCACGCGGGCGCAGGCGGTGAAGCTGCGGGCGCTGCTCGCGCAACCGGTGGTGGGTACCGCCGCGGACTGGCTCGTCCGCCAGCTGTAGGGCGCGGTCCGGCCTGCAATATTTGTGGCCTAAGTCAGGCAAGAGGGCTTTATTGGGACCATGTCCCCGCTGCCGTCCCCGCCTCCCGGCTATGCGCCGCGCCGCCGCCGCAGCCGCTTCCTGCCGGTGCTGGTGCTGGGCGCGAGCCTGGTGCTGGTGACCTGGGCGTGGTGGCTGATGCGGGCGGAAATCCGGAAGGATGGCGACCCCGAAGGCGAGCACCTGATCGGGCAGCTGTTGCTCATTGGCGGTCTGGTGGCCAGCGCGCTGGGCGCACTGCTGACCTGGACGCTCGTGAACGCGCGCGGGCGGGCCCTCGAGCTGGCCGAGCGCATGACCGCGCAGTGGCGCAGCGCCGAGGGCGAGTCGCGCCGGCTCGCCATGGTCGCCAGCCGCACGGCCAACGCCGTGGGCCTGAGCGACGCGGACGGCAAGGTCACCTGGATCAACGAGGGCTTCACCCGGCTCTTCGGCTACACCATGGACGAGGCCCGCGGCCATTTCGGCCCGCATCTCATCCGCGGCGAGAAGACGAACGCCCGCTTGCTGGTGGCCGTAGCGCTGGCCGCGAAGAAGGGGACGGACTTCCACGGCGAAATGCTCTGCTATGCCAAGGACGGGCGCGAGATCTGGACGGATTTCGAGATGCAGCCGTTGCGGGACGAGGCCGGCACCGTCACGGGGTTCATGTCCATTCAGCTCGACAGCACCGCGCGCCGGCACGCGCAGGATGAACTCGCCCAGCGCGAGGCCCAGTTCCGTTTCATCCTTAACGCGCTGCCGATCGGGGTGAGCTGGATCCAGCATGGCGACCGGCAGGAAGCCTGGGTCAACGACGCGGTGCTCCGCCTCACGGGCCTGACGCGCGAGGCGGCGCTGGAGCCCGGGACCTACGAGCGCATCACGCCCCCCGAGGACTGGGCGCGGCAGCAGGCCGAGTCGGCGCGGCTGCAGCGCGGCGAGATTGACCACTACAAACTGGAGAAACGCTACCTGCGGCCGGACGGCTCGGTCATGCACGGCCTGCTCACGGTGCAGGCCTACCGCGGACCGGACGGCGCGACCCAGCAGGAGATCGCCACCATCGCGGATCTCACCGAGCGGCACCAGGCGCAGGAGGCGCTCACGCGGCAGGAGGCCCAGTTCCGTTTCATCTTCGAGTCGGTGCCGGTCGGGCTCTCGTGGGCCATCGCCGGCCAGGACGACACCCGCATGGTGAACACCGAGCACGTCCGCCTGACCGGCATCACGCCCGAGCTGGCCCACGCGCAGCCCGACATCTTCCTCCGGCGCACGCACCCCGAGGACGCCGCGCGCCAGGCGGAGCTGGTGCGCCAGCTCCGCGGCGGCGAGATCGACCGGTTCACCCTCGACAAGCGCTACGTGCATGAGGGTGGCGAGGTGACATGGGTGCGGCTGTCGCGCCGCGTCTACCAGAGCGCGGACGGCCGTCCGCCCCAGGAGTTGAACGCGCTTGTGGACATCACCGAGGTCAAGCGGGCGCACGCGGTGGCGCAGGCCGCGCAGGCCGCCGCCGAGCAGGCCAACCTCGCGAAGAGCCAGTTCCTCGCCATGATGAGCCACGAGATCCGCACGCCGATGAACGGCGTCATCGGCATGACCAGCCTGCTGCTCGATTCGCGGCTGACGCGCGAGCAGCGCGACTACGCGGAGACCATCCGCCAGAGCGGCGACGCGCTCCTGACCATCATCAACGATATCCTGGACTTCTCCAAGATCGAGTCGGGCCGGCTCGAGCTGGAGAGCATGGAGTTCTCCCTCCGCGAGTGCATCGAGGGCACGCTCGACCTGCTGGCCTCCCGCGCCGCGGAAAAGCGCATCGACCTGCTTTATGAGATCACCGACGGGACCCCGGGCACCATCCGCAGCGACCCGACGCGCCTGCGGCAGGTGCTGGTCAACCTGCTCGGCAACGCCCTGAAGTTCACGGCGCAGGGCGAGGTCCTGCTGTCCGTGCGGCCGCAGCCGGCGGCAGCCGGCGAGCTCGAGCTGGTCTTCAGCATTACCGACACCGGCATCGGCATCCCGGCGGAGGCGATTGACCGGCTCTTCCAGTCCTTCAGCCAGGTGGACGCGTCCACGACGCGGCGGTTCGGCGGCACCGGCCTGGGCCTGGTGATCAGCCGGCGGCTGGCCGAGATGATGGGGGGCCGCATGTGGGTGGTGAGCGAAGTGGGGAAGGGCTCCACCTTCAGCTTCACCATCCGGGCCCACCCGGTCGCCAGCAAGCCGCGCCTCTACACCGGCGGCACCAAGACCAGCGTCGAGGGCCGCCGCCTCCTGGCGGTGGATGACAACGCCACCAGCCGCCGCCTCCTCAGCGACCTCGCGCGCAACTGGGGCATGACGCCGCACGCGGTCGGGACCCCCGCCGAAGCGCTGGCCCTGCTGCGGGCCAACGAGCAGTTCGACGCCGCCATCCTCGACATGCAGATGCCCGAGATGGACGGAGTCATGCTCGCGCGGGAAATCCGCCGGCTCCGCTCCCAGGAAGAGCTGCCACTCGTGCTGCTCTCCTCCATGGGCCGGCAGGACGACCCCGGCCAGCTCTTCGCCGCCAACCTCACCAAGCCCGTCAAGCCCTCGCAGCTGCTCGACGCGCTCGCGCAGCTCTTCTGGCGCGGTCGCGAGGAGGAAGTGGCGCGCACCGGCTCCCTGCACCCGACCGCCGCCCCCGCGGCAAGCCGCGGCGAGCACATCCTGCTCGCGGAGGACAACGCCGTGAACCAGAAGGTCGCGCTGCACCTGCTGCGGAACCTCGGCTTCCGCGCCGACGTGGTCGCCAGCGGCCTGGAGGTCCTCGAGGCCGTGCGCCGGCAGCCCTACGACATCATTCTCATGGATGTGCAGATGCCGGAGATGGACGGGATCGAGGCCACGCGCCGGCTGGTGCAGACGCGGCCGGCGGCGCCGGACCGCCCGTGGATCATCGCGCTCACGGCGAATGCCATGCAGGGCGATCGGGAGCACTGTCTCGCCGCCGGCATGGACGACTACATCAGCAAGCCGATCAAGCCCGCGGAGCTGCGCGCCGCACTCGAGCGCGGCTGCGCCCGGTGCCGGGCCTAGCCGGCCGGCCCAACCTGACGTTAGGTGGAGAAAAAAGTCGCCTCGGCGTGCCCGCCGAAACAGATATTCCCGATGTCCTTTCCGCCGGTGAAACCATTTGTCCGCCAGCACATCGCCTGGCTGCCCTGGCTGGTGTTCCTGCTGATGGCGCTGCTGTCCGTGGTGGCCTGGCGCCTGGCCGCCGACGAGATGCGGGCGACGGCCCAGGCGCGGTTCGACCGCCTGGCGGAGCGCATCACCGGCGTGCTGCGCCAGCGCTTCAACACCGCGGCGCACCTGTTGCACGGGGCGGCCGCGCTGCCCCTGGCCAGCGAGCAGGTCCTGGCCTCCGAGTGGTCCGTCTACCTCCGGCGGGCCGCGGCGCAGCTCGACAGCGGCGTCGTCGGCCTCGGCTGCATCACGCGGGTGTCCCGCCGCGACGTGGATGCGTTCGAGCGGCGCATCCGCGCGGAGGGCGAGGCGAACTTCAAGGTCCAGCGCGGTGGCGCGAACGAGTGGCTCGACGTTGTCACCAGCATCGAGCCGCGCGAGCGCAACACGGGCGTGCTCGGGCTCGACATCGGTTCCGGCAACACGCGGCGCACCGCGGCGGAGGATGCCGCCCGGCGCAACGAAATGAGCCTCTCGCGCCGCATCCGGCTCGATTACGACGGCAGGCACGTCCCCGGCTTCCTGCTGCTGCTGCCGGTCTACCAGAAGGGCGTGACGCTGCCCCCGCCCGAGCAACGGCTCAGGGTCACCGTGGGCTGGGTCTATGCGTCAATCCGCATCGACGAGCTGATGCTGGGCGTGGCGGAGACCGCGGGCAACCAGCTCGACTTCGCGGTGTTCGAGGGCGCCGGCACGCGCCTGGCCAACATGTTCTACGACATGGACGGCCATCTCACCCCGGGGCCGGACCGGGAGATCAGTGAGCAGGATTTTGCCGGCCGCACCTTCAACAGCACGCAGCCGCTCGACATTTACGGCCGGCGCTGGACCCTGCGGTTCAACACGCGGCCGGAGTTCGATGCCGCCACTTTCCGTCAGCTGCCCCTCGCCGTGCTGACGGGCGGCCTGCTCCTCAGCGCCCTCGGCGCGTTCCTGACCTGGTCGCTGGTCAACTCCCGCCGCCGCGCCCTCCAGCTGGCGGAGGGCATGACCGCCGACCTGCGTCGCGCCCAGTGGGAATCCCAGCGCCTGGCCCTGGTGGCGAGCCGCACCGCCAGCGGCGTGATCCTCACCGACGCCGAGTGGCGCGTGGAATGGATCAACGACGGTTTCACGCGGATGTTCGGCTTCGTCCTGGATGAAATCAAGGGCCGGCCGCCGGTCTCCTTCATGATCGGGCCCGAGACGGACCCGAAAACTCTCGAGGCGATGGTCCTGGCGGCGGAAGTGGGGCGGCCCTACCTGGGTGAAATCCTCCACTACGGGAAGGACGGCCGCCAGGTCTGGGTCGAGCTGGAAACCCAGCCGCTCACCAACGAGCGCGGCGAGCGCACCGGCTACATGAGCCTGCAACTCGACATCACCGAGCGCAAACGCCAGGCCGCGCTGCTGCGCGCGGCCAAGGAGACCGCCGAGAAGGCCAACACCGCCAAGGGCCAGTTCCTCGCGATGATGAGCCATGAGATCCGCACGCCCATGAACGGCGTCATCGGCATGGCCAGCCTCCTGCTCGATTCGCCGCTCACGGCCGAGCAGCGCGACACCGCCGCGACCATCCGCCAGAGCGGCGAGGCGCTGCTGACCATCATCAATGACATCCTCGACTTCTCCAAGATCGAGTCCGGCCGCCTCGAGCTGGAGCAGACCGATTTCACCCTGCACGACTGCCTCGAGGGCACGCTCGATCTCCTGGCCGCGAGCGCGGCGCAGAAGAAGATCGACCTGCTCTACGAGATCGCCGAGGGCACGCCGGAGGTCGTGCGCGGCGACGCCACGCGCCTGCGGCAGGTGCTCGTAAACCTCGTCGGCAACGCCGTGAAGTTCACCGCGCAGGGCGAGGTCAGCGTCGCGGTGAAGGCGCTGGCCTGGCACACCACGGGCGTCGACCTGCATTTCGCCGTGCGGGACAGCGGCATGGGCATTCCCGCCGAGCACATGGAGCGGCTGTTCAAGCCGTTCAGCCAGGTGGATGCCTCGATGACGCGCCGCTTTGGCGGCACCGGCCTGGGCCTCGCCATCTGCCGGCGCCTGGTGGAGCTGATGGGCGGGCGCATCAGCGTCGAGAGCGAGGTGGGCCACGGCTCGACCTTCAGTTTCACCCTGCGCCTGCAGGAAGTGGTCCTGGGCCTGCCGGCCGCGCCGGCCGGGGCGCGGCAGAGCCTGCATGGCCGCCGTGTGCTCATCGTGGAGGACAACGCCACGAGCCTGCGCGTTCTGGCGGACATGGCCCGCAACTGGGGCATGGAGCCGCTGCCGGCAGCCTCCCCGGCCTGCGCGCTCGAGGAATTGCGCCACCTCGGAAAGATCGACGTCGCTATCCTCGACCTCCAACTGCCCGGCGTCACGGGCCTGGCGCTGGCGCAGAGCATCCGGGCGCTGCACGATTACTCCAGCCTGCCCATGGTGCTGCTCTCCGGCCTCGGCCGGCGCGAGAACACCGACGGCCAGTTCAACGCCGTGATCACCAAGCCGGTGAAGCCGTCGCAGCTCTTCAACGCGCTCGTGGAGATTTTCTGGCGCACCAACGGCAGCACCGTCGCCCTCCCGCCCGTCGCCGTCCGCGACAGCACGCCGGCCTTTCCGGTCGAGCCGGTGCATCCCGGCCGCCTGCTGCTGGCGGAGGACAACCCCGTGAACCTGAAGGTCAGCCTGCACCAACTCCGCTCGCTCGGCTGCCGGGCCGACGTGGCCGCCACCGGGGCCGAGGTGATCGAGGCGCTGCAGCGCCAGCCCTACGATGTCATCCTGCTCGACCTGCACATGCCGGTGATGGACGGCCTCGAGGCCGCGCGGCAGATCCGCCGCGATTACCCGGATCATGCCACGCGCCCGTGGCTGATTGCGCTCACGGCCAACACCATGCCCGGCGATCGCGACAAGTGCCTCGCCGCGGGCATGGACGACTATCTGCCGAAACCCATCAAGGTGGCCGAGCTCGCCGCCGCCCTGGCGCGCGCGCGCCTGCGCGTGCGCGGCTGAACGAAAGATTTGTTGGAGGCGGGGTGCCCTCACCCCGCAGGGCATCATGCATCTTCCGCATCTACCGTCGTTCAGCAAACAGCCGCTACTCTTCATCACCACTTGCACGGCTGGCCGGCACCTTCTGCTCGCAACCGCAAGCTCTCACGATATTCTGAAGGCAATCTGGTCAAAATCCGCGGCTTTGGACGGATGGTATGTGGGCCACTATTTGCTAATGCCCGATCACCTTCATCTTTTCGCTGTTCCGGGTCCCGAGGCGAAGCCCTTGGCCATCTGGATAAAAAGTTGGAAATCAATTTCGTCCCGCCAGCTGGCTATAACCAGAGCCATTACTCCACCGGTCTGGCAAGGGGACTACTTCGATCACTTTGTGCGCTCGCGGGCAGCCTATCGCTTGAAATGGACTTATGTTCAGCAAAACCCAGTTAGGCAGGGGCTTTGCGTGGAAAGTTCCGATTGGTTGTTTCAGGGCACCTTGCACGATATCGATTGCCGTCTTGCGGGGTGAGGGCACCCCGCCTCCATCCCCCGTTCACGAACCCGCCGGCCGGTTCAGCGACTGCGCCACCTGCGGCCACAGGGCCGCGGTGCGCTCCGCGAGGATGGCGCGGCAGCGCGCGACCTCGGCCTCGCGCTGGGCGAGGTTCGTCTCGGCGATCTTGGCGAGGTCGTCGAGGTTGTAGACAAAGACGTTGGCCAGCTCGGCGGCGGCGGGGTCGACGTCGCGTGGCAGCGCCAGGTCGATCAGGAACAGTGGCCGCGCGGCGCGGCGCTTCATGGCCGCGGCCACCAGGTCCCGCGTCAGGACGAAGCCGGGCGCGGAGGTCGAGCTCGCGACGATGTCGGCGGCGGCGAGCAGCTCGGGGAGGTCGGCGAGGCTGGCGGCCCAGCCGCCGGTCTGCGCGGCGGCGGCCTCGGCGTTGGAGAGAGTGCGGCTGGCGACGGTGATCGAGGCGGCGCCGCGACTCTGGAAGGCCTGGGCGGTCTTCAGCCCGATGTCGCCGGCGCCGACGACCAGGACCTTGGTCGTCGTGAGCTCGCCGAAGATGCGCCCGGCGAGGTCCACCGCCACGGTGGCGATGCTGATCTGGCCGGCGCCGATGCCGGTGGTGGTGCGGATGTGCTTCGCCGCCTGGAAGGTTTTCTGGAAAACGCGGTTGAGCACCGGGCCGGTCGACTTCTGCGCGAGCGCCGCGTCGTAGGCCTGCTTCACCTGGCCGAGGATCTCGGTCTCGCCCACGATCTGCGAGTCGAGGCCGGAGGCGACGGCGAAGAGGTGCGCGATGGCCTCATGGTTATGCCGCGTGAAGCCGGCGCCGTTGAGCTCCGCGGGGGTGCAGCCGGTCGTCTCGCAGAGCGCGGCGTGCAGGGCGTCGATCGTCCCGGGCGTGAGCGCCACGCCGTAGAGCTCGACGCGGTTGCAGGTGTTGAGGAGCGTGAACTCCCGCACGTCGGGCATCGCCCGCAGCTTCGCGGACAGGGCGGCGGCGCGGGTGTCATCCAAGGACAACTTCTCCCGCACGGCGAGGGACGCCGTGCGGTGGGTGGCGCCGAGCAGGAAGAGGACGGGCGTGGCGGCCATCGTCAGCGGTGGGGGGTGAGGGGCACCTGGTGGTGCCGGCTGGAGTTCACCGGCCCGAGTGAGAGCAGGGCGATGAGGAACATCACGAGGCAGACCCACGCGAAGCGCACCGCGACCAGCCGGGCCCGCCAGCGCAGCAGGCCGATCGCGAGGTAGGCGGCCCACACGCTGATCGTCACCGTGAGCTTCGGCACGTCGACGGAGGCCGTGTCGCGCACCCACCAGCTGGCGCCGACCCCGAGGGAGACGGTGAGGAGGAGCACGCCGAGGGTCAGGGCACGAAAGTTGATCTGGTCGAGCTGGACGACCGAGGGGAGAAACCAGAAGAGGCCGTTGAGGCGCTTGTGCTTCAGGTTCCAGCTCTGCAGCACGTGCATGAGCGAGGTGATGGCCAGCAGGCCGAACACGCCGTAGCTGAACACCGCCAGCGCGGCATGCAGCTCGATCCAGGGATTGTTGCCGAAGATCTTCAGGCCGCGCGTCAGGTCCCAATGCGGCACCAGCAGCGAGACGAGGGCCAGCGTCGCGGCGTAGCCGGCGGTGAAGAGTCCCAGCAGCGTGACGTGGAGCGTCGCGCCGACGAAAAAATAAACGACCATCGCGGACCAGGCCACAAACTGGACGATCTCAAATGTGTTGCCCAGCGGGCAGCCGCCGACCGCCAGGCCGCGCACGTAGAGGCCGGCCATCTGGAAACCCCAGCCGCCGACCAGCAGGGTGTTGAGGATGGTGCGCAGGCCCGGGCGCGGCTGCCGCCAGGTCAGCGCCACCAGGCCGGTCAGGAACCCGGCGAGATAAAGCAGGGCGCCGATCCACAGCAGGGAGCGGTCGGTGAGCAGCGAGGACATGATGGGCCCAACATGGCGGGAGGCCGGACGGGCGCAAGAAAGACAAATTGGTATTAGCGCGGCAGGCGGCTGTGCCGGGGCGGAACTGATTTGGGCTTGGGCGCGGCGGGGCGGCCGGCATGCTGGCCGCATGTCTCCTGCCTTCGAGCCCAAGCCCGTCCTGCTGACCGGCCGCCACGTGCGGCTCGAGCCGCTGGAACGCCGACACCTGCCGGCGCTGCTGGACGCGGCGCGCGACCCGGAGACCTTCCGCTATTTTGTGACACCGCCGCTCGGCGAGGAAAGCGCGATGACCAAGTGGCTCGACGCGATCCTGAAGGGGCAGGCGGCGGGCACCGACGTGGGTTGGGCCACGGTGCGCCTCAGCGATGGCCGCGTGGTTGGCGCGACCACCTACCTCGACATCCGCCGGGTCAACCACGGGCTGGAAATCGGCAACACCTGGATCGCGCCCGAGGCGCAGCGCACCGCCGTCAACACGGAGGCGAAGTACCTGCAGTTGCGGCACGCGTTCGAGGACCTCGGGGCCTGGCGGGTGCAGCTGAAGACCGACGAGCGCAACGCCCGGTCCCGCGCGGCGATCGCGCGGCTGGGCTGCACCTTCGAGGGCATTTTGCGCAAATACCAGCTGCGCTTCGACGGCTTCGTGCGCAACACGGCGATATTCAGCCTCCTCGCCGAGGAGTGGCCGGCGGCGAAGGCTGCGCTCGAGGCGAAGCTCAAAGAGTAGGGCGCGTCATCCCGAACGCGCCGTCTGTTCACGGCGGATTGAAGGATAATCCGCCCTACCGCGGCGCCCAGCGTTGCAGGAAGGCGATGACCTTGGCCGGGTCGTGCGCCGCCTTGCCGTCCTCCAGCGCGCCCGTCTCCTGGGTCGTCAGCTGGTGGCCGTCCTCGTCGAGCACGACGAGCACCGGCAGGCCCTGCGCCATCGGGTTGCCGTAGCGGGTGTTCACGACGTCGTTGCGCTGCTTGCCCTCCCGGTGGTTCACGTCGACCAGCACCAGCACGAAGTTGGCCTGGAGGACTTTCGCGACCGCCGCGTCCGTTTCGAAGGTGTGGCTCAGCCGCCGGCACCAGATGCACCAGTTGGCGCCGAGCTTCACGAGGACGCGCTTGTGGTCCGCCTTCGCCGTGGACAGGGCGGCGGCGATCTGCGCCTTGCCGTCGGCCACGGTGTCGTAGAGGTCGGGCCCCATTTTCGGGTATTCCGGCTCGGCGTGCAGCGTCGCGACGGCGGTGAGGAGGGCCAAGGCGGGCAGGAACTTCATCCGGGCACGCTAACCATGCGGCCGGATTCCGCTAGCCCTTTCGCGCGACCCAGAACCGGCAGTTGTCGGAGAAATTCCGGACGGCCGGCGTCTCGCTGGCGAGTTCGTCCCGCGTGCGGTCGTGGATGTGGCGCCAGCCGGTGGCCGCCAGGTCCTCGAAGATTTCCTTCCGGTCCGGCAAGTGCATGAAGGTGTTGCCGTTCTCGTCGGAGAAGTAACGGTCGCCGAACTCCAGCAGCCGCGGGTTCTGCTCGCCGCGCGCCCAGCGGTCGGCCTCCTTCGCCCATTCCTTGACGTCCTTCGGATCCTCGCGGTCGTGGGTGGTGAAGAGGAAGTGCGCGCCCGGCCGGCAGACGCGGTGCAGCTCCCGCATCGCCACGCGCCGGCTCTCGCGCCCGGGAATCTGCATCAGCCCGTTGAACATGAAGAGCACGCCGTCGAACAGTTTGTCATATAATATATGACAAGCGCTCAGTTGCGTCGCGTCGGCCTGGAGGAAGGTGAGGTCCTTGAGGCCCTGTTCGTTGGCCAGGTTCTGCGCCTGCTCGACGAGCTCGGCGGCGAAATCGAAGCCGGTCAGGTGGCGGTAACCCTGGTGCCAGAGGCCGACGGTCACGCGGCCGGCGCCGCAGCCGGCCTCGAGCAGCCGCGCGTTGCGGTCGGGGAGGTAGCGCGTGATCAGCTCGCGCTCGGATTTCCACAGGCCGATGAAATGCGCGGCGCGGGTGTAGTGCAGGACCGCGTTGATGGCATTGAAGTCATCGCGCACGGTCGCACCGTCGACTTTGGTTATTTCCGCCGCCATGTCGCGATGAACATGCCGTTCGCGTCCAGCTCGTGCGGCCAGAGCGTCTGGGCCGAAACCGGTGCGAGTTCCGGATGCGCGGCAGTGAAGGCCGTGGCGACGCCGGTCGTCTCGGCGCGGGTAAGCGTGCAGACGGAGTAGACGAGCCGGCCGCCGGGCTTGAGCGAGCCGGCGACATTGCTGAGCAGCTTCGCCTGCACGGCGGCGAGTTCGCCGACATCCTTCGGCGTGGTTGTCCAACGGGCGTGCGGGTTGCGCTGCCAGGTGCCGACACCGGTGCACGGCGCGTCGATGAGGATGCCGTCGAACTTGGTCTTCGTCGGCAGCTTGGCGTCGCCCTCCCAGGGCGCGGCGCGGAAGTTGAAGACCTTGGCGCGGGCAGCTCGCTCCTTGAGCTTGGCCAACCGGCGCAGCGAGCGGTCGCTGGCCCAGATGAGGCCCTTGTTCTGCATCAGGTCGGAGAGGTGCATCGTCTTGCCGCCCTCGCCGGCGCAGGCATCCCACCACGTCTCGCCCGGCTGCGGTGCGCAAGCGAGGCTGACCAGCTGCGAGGCGAGGTCCTGGATCTCGAACTCGCCCGCCTGAAATTCCTTCGTGCGGTAAAGGTCGGTCAGGCCGGAGTAGCGCAGCGCGTCGGCGGACTGCGGCGCGGGGGTGAAGTGGCTGAGCTTCTTCACCAACTCGACGCCGGTGCCGGCCTTGGCGCGGATCCACAGCGGCGGATCGCGCTGGAGCTGCGGCAGCCAGCTGGGGGGAATGTCATCCATCTCCGCCTTCAGCCAATCGGGCACGGCGCGCGCGGCGAGGGCCTCGGTCTTGAAGCCCGCCGGATTTTTGTCGAAGCGCGCCTGCAGTTCGAGCGCGGCGGTCAGTTGCTTCTGGAGCGAGTCCCTTTCGCCGAGCCAGCGCCACCAGCGGAAATAGGTGAACACGGCCCGGCTGATGCCGCGGCGTTCGGCGGGTGCGGTGAAGTGCCGGTCCTGCGTCAAGGAGTCGCGCAACGCCTGGTCGGCCGGCGTGCCGGTTTGCACCAGCTTCAGGATGCGGGCGGCGTTATTGAGGACGGCGGAGGTGGACACCTCGGCAGCAGAGTCTTTCAAAGGTTCTTCTGCAAGAACGCTTCGATGCGTGTGAACAGCTCGACGCGGTGTTTCATCTCGGCCAAGCCGTGGGCTTCGTCCGGGATGAACCATGCTTCGTAGGGCACACCGGCTTGCTTCAAGGCCTTGGTCAACCGGCGCGATTGATCGGTGTCGGCGTTGGTGTCCTCCTTGCCGTGGATGACAAAGACCGGCGCCTTGATCTGCGCGACCGCATGGTAGGGTGACATGGCCTCGAATTTCTCGCGCTGCTGCTTGGGGTCGCCGATGTTCCGGCGCAGCCAGGCATAGCGGAAATCATTTTCGTTCTGCCGGTCCTGCTTCATCACCGTTTCCCAGTCGAAGACACCGGCGATCGTCACGGCGCAGCGATACAGGCCGGGTTCGTAGGCCGCGCCGCACAGGGCGAGGTAGCCGCCGAAGCTCGAGCCGATGATCGCCAGGTGGGCCGGGTCGGCGATCTTGGCGGCAACCAGCGCGCGGACGCCGTCGGTCACGTCGTCGTGCATCTTGCGGAACTCGAATTGCTGGGCCTTGCTAATCTCGGGCGAGTAGCCGGCGGAGCCACGATAGTTGGGCTGGAAAACAATGTAGCCGCGGCTCGCGAAGAACTGGCTCTGGGCATCGTAGCCCCAGCTGTCCCGCACCCATGGTCCGCCATGCGGCAATACGATCATCGGTCCGGGGCGGGCCTCGTCGTGGTTCAGCGGCAGCGTTACGTAGCCGTCGAGCTTCAGGCCGTCCCGGGTGCGATAGGTCATCAGCCGGACCGGTGCCATGAGCTTCTCGGGCAGCCAGGGGGCGAGTTGGGCGAGGGCCTTCAATTTTGCATTAGTGCGGTCGAGCAGGTAGAGTGCGCCCGGGTGCCGGTCGGAAGAGCTGATGAGCAGGATTTTGTTTCCGTCGCGACTGCGGCTGACGATCGTGTTGATGTGATCGGCGGGCAGCACCGAGTCGATGCTGAGCTGCAGCGACTCCTCCTCGGGCTGGAACCAGATCTGCGTCGCCGCCTGCTGCGCATAGGAAAGGCCGATGACCGTCTGGTCATTGCCGCTGTAATGCAGGCGGCCGGTGCTGAAATCGTATTTGTCATCACGGTGCAGCACCGGGCCGCGCGTGCCGTCGGTCAGGTTGAGGCGCAGGAGCTCGCAGTCGCCGTTTTCATTGCGGTGCGCCACGAGGAACACGTTCGGATCCGCATCCACGCCGAGCGGCTGGTCGACATCGAGGTTGATCTTCGGCTTGGACCAACTGCCGTCCGGCTCCAACCGCAACAGGTGGAACACCCCGTCGGTGTGGGCGAGGGCGTAGCGCACCTCGCCCGCGCGGTCGCGGAACCAGCGCAACACGCCGGTGCAGTTGCCGGGGAGGGCGATCGAGCGGCGGATATTCCACGGGTCGCCCGCTCCCTTCTGGTTGCGGCGCAGGTCCAGCTCGAGGAGGCCGATGTCGTCGCCGTCGTTGCGGGCCGACTTGCGGACCCAAACGAGCAGATTGTCGGAGCGCGCGGCGGGGCGACCCAGCACCTCGATGACATCGAAGGAATTCAAGACCGTGACGCGCCCCGGGTCATCGCGCGGCGCCGCGTAGAGGCCCCAGGCGTAGTGGTTGTCCTTGATGATGGTGAACACGACGCGCTCGTCACCCATCCACCAACTGGCGCCGATATTGAGGTCGGTCTTGCCGTGGATGCCTTTCATGGTGTTGCCCGCGAGATCGAAGATGGCCAGCGACGCGTAGTCCTTGACGTGGTCCTGGGTCAAAGCCGCCACGTGCGTGCCCGCCGGATTCAGGCTGGCGGACTTCAGGGCCCGCGGGCGGAAAAAATACTCCACCGGAATCTCGCCGGGCGTTGCCGGCACGGATTTCTCCGCCGCCAGCAGGAGGGTGGCCGAGCCGGCGAGGATGCAGCAGGCGGCAATTATCCGCCGCACGGAATCGGTGAACATAAGGGATAGGCTTGGCCCGCCCACCGAGAAAACGGCCGGAGGAGCGGGCGGTCAAACCAACTTTGGCTGCGCGCTGGCCGGGAGGTTAGCCGCGCTTGTTGCCCCAGCGCTTCACTTCCTTCAGTTCGACGCGGCGGGCCTCGATCTGCGTGCCGGCGACGGCGGGGTGCGAGCGCAGCTCCTGGAAGGCGACCGGCGTCACGCGCCAGTTCAGGCTGGCCGGCGCCTCGGCGATGGGGGCCACGCGGTTCTCGAACAGGAAGGCCAGTTCGACGCGGGTCTCGCCGCCGGAGGCGTTGATCGCGGTGCGGAGTTTTTGCAGGAAGTCGGGTAGTCCGGCGTGCGCCGGATCGAGCAGCCAGGTGACCTTGCGCACGTTCGCCGGCAGGTAACCGTCGAGCGGGTAGAGTTCCTTCACGTTGAGGCGCGCGCCGTCGTTGCCCTTCATCACGGTGCCGAGCACGACGACCGGCTGGTTCTCGCCGAGGCTCTTGCCGTAGGTCTCGTAGGCGTCGGCATACATGTTGACCGAGATCGTGGCTTGCTTGCTCGCGAGGTTGAAGAACGCCCAGGGGCGGTTGTCTTTTTTCGAGAGCTTCTTGTTGATGCCGCTCATGATGCCGGCGAGGCGGAACTCGATGCGATCGCCCTCGAGCAAAACCGACGCCTCGGTGTGCGTGCACAGCGCCTCGGCGAGTCCGGCGTAGGCATTGAGCGGATGGCCGGAAACGTAGAAACCGAGCAGCTCTTTCTCGAACTGCAGGCGTTCGGCCGAGGTGAAGTCGGCCGCGGTGGTCGTGTGGACGGTGCTGCCGTTGCGGGGTGAGGGCACCCCGCCTCCATTTCGGGCGGGCGGCTCCTCGGCGAGCGCATCGAGGAAGGAGTGCTGGCCGGCGGCCTTGTCGCGGGCGTGGGCCGCCGCGCCGGCGATGGCGGAGTCGATGCTGTCGAAGAGCTGCTTGCGCGCGGCGCCGCTGAAGTCGAAGGCGCCCGTCTTCACGAGATGCTCGAGCACGCGCTTGTTGAGTGCGCGGGTGTCGACCCGCGTGGTGAAGTCGGCGAAGTCCTTGAACGGGCCGTTCGCCTCGCGTTCCTCGATGATCTTGACCGCGGCCTGCTCGCCCACGCCCTTGATGCCGGCGAGGCCGAAGCGGATGGCGTTGAACGTAGGGGCGTCGCTTGACGACGCCCGGGCGCCGTCAAGCGGCGCCCCTACAAGGCGGAACGCCACCGGAGTGAAATTAGTGCGCGACTCGTTCACGTCGGGACCGAGGACCTTGAGGCCCATCGCCTCGCACTCCGCGACGAAGTGCGCGACCTTTTCCGAGTTGCCGAGCTCGGAGGTGAGCATGGCGGCCATGAACTGGACCGGGTAGTTGGCCTTGAGGAAACCGGTCTGGTAACTGAGGACGGCGTAGGCGGCGGAGTGGGACTTGTTGAAGCCGTAGCCGGCGAATTTGTTGAGGATGTCGAAGATCGAGTTGGCCGTCTTGGCGTCGATCTGGTTCACCTTCGCGGCGCCCTCGACGAACTTCGCGCGCTCCTTCGCCATGGCATCGGCGTCCTTCTTGCCCATGGCGCGGCGCAGCATGTCGGCGCCGCCGAGCGTGTAGCCGGCGATGATCTTGGCGGCCTCCATGACCTGCTCCTGGTAGACCATGACGCCGTAGGTCTCGCGGCAGACTTCCTCGAGGAGCTTGTGCGGGAACTGGACGGTGCTCGGGTCCTTTTTGCCGCGGACGTAGTCGGGAATCCACTCCATCGGGCCGGGGCGGTAGAGGGCGATGAGCGCGACGATCTCGTCGATCGACGACAGGCCGATCTGGCGGCAGAGCGCCTGCATGCCGCCGGATTCCAGCTGGAACACGCCGGTGGTGCGGCCGGAGTTGAGCAGGGCGTAGGTCTTCGGGTCCTCGAAGCCGACCGTCTCGATGTCGAACTTCGGGTCGGCGGTGCGATGGACGTTGTCGATGGCGTCGGCGATGACGGTGAGGGTTTTGAGGCCGAGGAAGTCCATCTTCAGCAGGCCGAGCTTGCCCACCGCGTTCATGTCATACTGCACCGTGATGTCGCCCTCCTGCAGCGTGAGCGGGACGAACTCCTCCAGCGGCCGGTCGGTGATGATGATGCCGGCGGCGTGCTTGCCGGTGTTGCGCACCATGCCCTCGAGCACGAGGCCCTGGTCGATGATCTTTTTCGCGATCGGATTCTTCTCGTATTCGTTGCGGAGCTCGGCGGATTTTTCGAGCGCGGTCTGGAGCTCGATGTTGAGCTCGTCGGGGATCATCTTGGCGAGGCGGTCGGCCTCGGCGTAGGGCAGGTCATGGACGCGCGAGACGTCGCGGATGACCATCTTGGCGCCGAGCGTGCCGTAGGTGATGATGTTGGCGACGCACGGCTCGCCGTATTTCTGGCGGACGTACGCGATGACCTCGCCGCGACGGCGCATGCAGAAGTCGATGTCGAAGTCCGGCGGCGACACGCGCTCGGGGTTGAGGAAGCGCTCGAAGAGCAGCTTGAAACGCAGCGGGTCGAGGTTGGTGATGCCGAGCAGGTAGGCGACGATGCAGCCGGCGCCCGAGCCGCGGCCCGGGCCGACGGGGATGCCCTGGCGCTTGGCCCAGTCGATGAAATCCCAGACGACGAGGAAGTAGTCGACGAAACCGGTCTTCGCGATGATCGAGATTTCGTAGTCGAGCCGCTCAAGGAGGACCTTGGCCAGGGCCTGGTCCTTGGCCTTTTCCGGTTTCGCGTAATCGACGCCGTAGCGGTGCTTGAGGCCGACGATGCAGAGTTCCTTGAGGTAGCCGGTGCGATCGGTCTTCACCTCGGCGGGGAGCGGATACTTCGGGTAGCGCTCGGAGCCCTTGGGGAAGGGGATGGTGAGGTCGCACATCTCGGCGACGAGCTGGGTGTTGGCGACCGATTCGGGCACCTCGCTGAAGACGCGGCTCATTTCCTCGCGCGACTTGAGGTAGAATTGCGTGCCGGAGAACTTCATCCGGTTCTCCTCGGCGATCTTCGAGCCGGTCTGGATGCAGAGCAGGGTGTCGTGCGGGCCGGCGTCGGCCGAGTTGACGTAATGGACGTCGTTCGAGCAGATGACCTTCAGGCCGAATTCCTCGCCGAGTTTGAGGAGGCCGGGGATGACCTTGCGTTGTTCCGGAATGCCATGGTCCTGGATCTCGACGAAATAGTTTTCGCGGCCGAAGATCTCCACGAAGCGGCCGCAGGCCTGGCGGGCGGCCTCGTAGTTGTCGTTGAGCAGGTGCTGCGGCACGAGCGAGGCGAGGCAACCGGTGAAGCCGATGAGGCCCTTGGAATGCCGGGCGAGCGTCTCAAAGTCGGTGCGCGGCTTGTAATAAAAACCCTTGAGGTGCGCGTCGGAGACGAGCTTGAGGAGATTCTGGTAGCCGGTGAGATCGCGGGCGAGCAGGCCGAGGTGGAAGATGCTCTTGCCCTCGTCGGACCGGCCGGTGCGTTCGAGGCGGGAGCCGGCGGCGAGGTAGAGTTCGCAGCCGACGAGCGGCTTGATGCCCTTCGCCTTGGCCTGATTGTAGAACTCGATCGCGCCGTAAAGATTGCCGTGGTCGGTGAGGGCGAGGGACGTCATGCCGAGCGCCGAGGCGCGGTCCATCAGGCGGTCGATGCGGCAGGCGCCGTCCAGCAGGCTGTAGTCGCTGTGGACGTGGAGATGGACGAAATTCTGGTCAGCGGAAGCCACGGAAGTTGATGGGATGCCGGCCGATTGGGGCGGGCAAGCGCGAAAGCGTAAACTTATTCACCCGCGGCGTTTAGCCCCGGCGCAGGGGAGGGAGGATTTGCGCCTCCGGCGGTGCAAAAAAATAGGGGTTGACGGTCGCCGGAGCGGATGGCTTGTTGCTCGTTTTCCACAACGCCAACCACTCCATTTCACATGCCTATTGAGATCAAGATGCGCAAGAATGAGCCGATCGATCGTGCGCTGCGCCGCATGAAGAAGAAGCTCGAACGCGAGAACATCATCAAGGATGTGCGCATGAAGCGCTATGCCGAGAAGCCCTCGGAGCGCAAGCGCCGCAAAAACAAGGTCATGGCCTTCACCGCCATGCTGCGCCGCCGCTACGCGGAGTAATCCGTTCCGTCTCCCTTTGCCGGCCGCGCGTCCTCGGATGCGCGGCTTTTTCATGCCCGCGTTTTGCACCGCAAGAACCCGGGCCATGCACCGGGCCGGCAGCAGCCGGCAACGGTGTTATCCCTTCCCCCATGCTTGATTTGGGCGGGGCGTCCTGTCCTAGTGGCTGCAGCCGCATGAAGCCCATCGTCGCCCTTTCCTCCTGCTGGTGCTCGCACCGTCATGCCGACGGCTACGAGATGCTGCAGGAGATGGCGGGCCTCGGTTTTGAGTGGGTCGAGCTGAGCCACGGCATCAAGATCATCCTCGTGCCGGGCATCCTGAAGGCCGTCGAGGACGGCGTCGTCAAGGTCGCCTCCTGCCATAACTTCTGCCCGCTGCCGACCGGGGTCATGCACGCCGCGCCGAACCTCTACATGCCGTCGTCGCTCGACGCCCGCGAGCGCGACCAGTGGCTGCGCCAGAGCAAGCGCACCATCGACTTCGCCCACCAGGTGAAGGCGAAGAAGGTCGTCCTGCACCTCGGCTCGACCGAGTTCTTCTGGTTCAACCCGGCGCGCACCGTGGACAGCTATCTCGAATCCCACGAGGGCGCGGACCTGGCCGCCGACGCCGCCTACCAGAAGGTGCTCGCGAAATCCCTCGCCCGGCTCGGCAAGCGCATGCCGCCCTACTGGGCGAACACCCGGCAGGGCCTCACCGACCTGCTGCCCTACGCGGAGCAGAAAGGCATCAAGCTGGGCTTCGAGAACCGCGAGAAATTCGAGGAACTGCCGCTCGACGCCGACCACCCGGCGCTGATCGAGCTGATGGCCAACCCGAACGCCTGCGGCTACTGGCACGATACCGGCCACGCGCAGATCAAGCAGGACATGTGCCTGCTCAACCACCGCGAGCACCTCACGAAGAACGCGCCCAACGCCATCGGCTTCCACCTGCATGACGTCACGCCCGAGGGCCGCGACCACCACGCCATCGGCACGGGCAAGATCGACTTCGAGATGGTCAGCAGCTTCTGGCGACCAGAGCACACACTCGTCATCGAGCTCAGCCCGCGCCTCACCGTCGAGGAAGTGCTGGTCTCCAAGAAACGCGTCGAGGAACTCGTCGCGGCCCGGTTCGGCCGCTGAACGCGGCGTGGTTCGGTTACTCAGCCGACACGCGTTGTGCGGAACAGGCTCTCGGCGATCCGCGGATAGACCCGCGTCACCCGCAGACCCACCTGACGGAGCGGCGCCGACATCATCAGGGTGTGCAGGCTCTTGGCCAAAATAAAACCACCCAGCGTGGAGGTGCGCCGCGGCGGGCGGTTTTCGAGGAGGGCCTGCGCCTGCTCCATCCCGGCCGACAACGCGCGGCTCATGCCGTCGCCCACCAGCGGCGGCCACACGCTCCGGCGGTCGCCCAGGCGGCCGGGGCCCGGATAATTCCGGAAATCAAAGCTAGCGATAGCCGCGAAGGGCTCCAGCCGGTCGGCGATTCCGGCCAGCACCGGGTGGCTGGCGAGGAGTTGGTTGATCACCACCGGCGTCCGGGCCACGAGGCAGACGTTGTAGCGGCCGTCCTCGATCCGGGAAAAACCGCAGTAGCCTTCGGGCACGGGCAGCATGACGAGGTCCACGGACTGAAAGTCGGTCGGCGCGGCGCCGGCCGGCAAATACGCCCGCCAGCCGACCCACGCGCTCTCGCCGGGCAGGCCCGGTTTTCCGCGGGCATCGATCACGGTCACGCCGTCGGCTTCGCCCTCGTATTTGCTGTTTTCCCGCAGCGTGCCGCCGAGCTGCTGGAAGCGCCGGGCCAGGGCCGTGTCCATCGCGTGCCGGCTCAGCCCGAGCGCAAACGGTTTCAGGGCGAAATCCACCGAATGGGATTCATCCGCATAAAACCGCACGCGGCGCAGCTCGGTGGGCGCCTGCGGCAGGAAAGGTTCCGCGCCCAGTTCCTGCAGGCGTTGCCAGCCGCCGGGAGACAGGAATTCCCCGCAGACTTTTTTCAACGGATACGACTTCCGCTCGTGCACCGTCACCTGCACGCCCCGCTCCTGCAGCCGGATCGCGCAGGCCAGGCCGGCGAGACCGCCGCCCGCAATTGTGATGGCTTTGGTCATGGGGCGGATGCGGTTAGTTCGCCGATCCATCTTTTGTGCGGGCCGGACAACGTGACGTGGGCGAGTTTTTGCAACGACACCCATTCCAGCGCCTCGTTCCGCGCGATCAATTTCCGCAGCGCCGCGGTCGGCGGCACGGCGTAGATAGACTCGGTGATCTGGAAACGCGTGATCGTGCGCCGCTTCACGGCGAGGAGGGATTTCTTCGCGGGTTTCACGGCCAGATCAGAGGCTTCGGGCAGCTCGAGTATTCCCGCGAGCCGTTTCGCCTTGGCGTGGCCGTGGCGGAGCAGGAGCCGGCCGCGATACAGGCTGAATGTTCGTATTACGAACATTTGCTCCACGCGCTTGGGCTTGAGGCGCGGCAGCTTGGCCTGGCTGCCGGCGGCGCGCGCGGCGCAGAATTCCGCGACGGGACAAATGAGGCATTGCGGATTGGCGCGCAGGCAAACGGTCGCCCCGAGTTCCATCATCGCCTGATTGTGCTCACCCGGGTCCGAGCCGATGACGAGCGCATCGGCCAGCGGCGTGAAATGTTTCACGGCCTCGGTGCCGTCACGGAAGAGCCGGCCCTCGCCGGTCAGTCGCGCGAGGATGCGGACGACGTTGCCGTCGACGACGGCCGCCGGTTCGCCGAACGAGATGCTCGTGACGGCCGCCGCGGTATAGGGGCCGATGCCGGGCAGTTCGCGCCACTCGGCCGGCGTGCGCGGTGGCCGGGGCATGGCGACGAGCGCCTGCGCGAGCTGGTGCAGGTTGCGGGCCCGGGAGTAGTAACCGAGGCCTTCCCAGAGTTTCATGACCTTCGAATGGGGGGCGGAGGCGAGGGTGGTGAAGTCGGGCAGTTCGTGCAGCCAGCGGTCGAAGTAGGGCAGCACGGTCGCGACCTGTGTCTGCTGCAGCATGAACTCGGAAACCACCGTCTTGTAGAGCGAAGGGGCGTCGCGCCACGGCAGCTTGCGGTGGTGGACGCGATACCAAGCGTGCAGCACCTGCTGGAAGGGCTGCCGCGAGGCAATCAGTGAAGCCGAAGAGGGTTTAGCCACGAAGAGTCACAAAAAGGCACAAAAAGCCAAACAACTGAAGTCCGCTGTCATTTTTTGTGTGTTTTTGTGTCATTTTATGGCCATCTAATCCGCATGCCCAAACGGTCCGACGACGCCGAGGATAAGCCCAAGGCGATCACCACCTACACCATCAAGCTCGACGACGCGCAGATGGCGAAGCTCCGCGCCGCCACCGCGGCGAAGCACTGGGAGCAGGTCGAGGTGCCCTACGCGCGCTTCGCGTTCAAGGGCCCCAAGGTCAACGTGACGGCCTACACCAGTGGCAAGGTCGTCGTGGCCGGCAAGGATACCGAGGATTTCGTGCAGAACGTCATCGAGTCCGAGGTCACGGGCACGCCCAAGCTTGGCTACGACGAGGTGCTGCACCCGGACTGGTTCGAGGCGCACGCCGGGCTCGACGAGAGCGGCAAGGGCGACCTCTTCGGGCCGGTGGTGGCGGCGACGGTCATTGCCGACGAGGCGGCGGTGCAGGCCTGGCTCAAGGCCGGCGTGCGCGACAGCAAGACCATCGTCGACACCCAGATCCTCAAGCTCGACGAACTCATCCGCGACACGCCTGGCGTCGTGGTGGAGACGCGCTACATGACCATGCCCGAATACAACCGCGTCATGAGCCGGCCCTTCGCCAGCCTCAACCGCCTGCTCGCTGAGCACCACGCCGACGCGCTCGACGCGGCATTGAAGCGCAAGTGGGTGCCGCGCGGCCTGCTCGACCAGTTTTCCAAGGAGCCGCTCGTCCAGCGCGTGCTGAAGAAGAAAGGGCTCGAGCGCTTCAAGCTGGCCATGCGCACCAAGGCCGAGGAGGACCCGGTCGTTGCGGCCGCGTCAATCGTCGCGCGGGCCGAATTTGTCCGCGCGATGCACGCCTTGTCGCGCGAGTTCGGGGACAAGCTCCAGAAAGGCGCCGGCGCGCAGGCCAAGGCGCAGGCATCGGTGCTGATCGAGAAGTTCGGCGCGCGCGCGCTGCGCGATTTCGCCAAGCTCCATTTCCGCACCTGCTACGAGGTCGTCGCGGCCGCCGGCAAGCTCGACGAGCTGCCGCTCCCCGTGCCGAAGGAAAAGACCGAGTGGAAGCGCTGAATTTCCCCTGACGACCGATGGCCAAACGCCGGCAACTCCGCGGATTCGACCTGAAGCAGCTCAGCGGCTTCGCCAGCCTGATCGGCGTGGACGAGGCCGGGCGCGGCGCGCTGGCCGGCCCGGTGGTCGCGGGTGCCGTGCTGGTCACGCAGGAATTCCTTGAGGGCCGCTGGGCCGTGTCCAAGTCCGGCCGCGTCAATGACTCGAAGCAACTCACCGCCGCCGAGCGGGCGGAACTTTACGCGGAGTTCGAGGAGCTGGTCGCCGCGGGGCAGATCCACGCGACCTTCGGCACGGCCGACGTGGCGGAGATCGAGACGGTCAACATCCTCGGCGCGACGAAGCTCGCGATGCGCCGGGCGCTCGAGGGCATTTATCCACCGTCGGCGTTCCAGCTGAAGAGTGAGCCGGACCTCTTCGCCAGCGAGGCGGAGAAGGCGGCCTTCGTGCCCACGGTCTCGTGCCGGATCCTCGTTGACGGCCTGCCGCTGCGGCATTTCCCGTATCCGCACCAGGGCATCGTCAGCGGCGATGCGCGCTCGCTGTGCATCGCGATGGCGTCGATCATCGCCAAGGTCACGCGCGACCGGCTCATGGACGCACTCGAGCAGACGCACCCCGGCTACGGCTTCGCGCAGCACAAGGGCTACGGCACCGAGGAGCACCGCGAGGCCATCCTCAAGCGCGGCCGCAGCGCGGTGCACCGCGACAGCTTTCTCCGCAAGCTCTTCGCGCAGCCGCGCGACCTTGAGGGCCAGCTGACGTTGTTTAGTTGAATGAAATCCAACTGTCGACTTTCGTTACCTGTCAGTTGGAGGGCCCGTCTCCCGACGGGCCGCGGTCGGTCGGGAGACCGACCCTCCATACCGCTCAGAATGACACGCAGATAATATGTCCGGCAAGAAACCCAACCCGCTCGACAAGGTGCTCGACCGGCTCGACCGGCTCGACCCGGCGGGCCTGCGCACGCTCGTGCAGCGGCTGGCCCGCGAGCGGGCGTTGCTGGAGACGGTTTTCAACACCCTGCAGGAGGGCGTGCTCGTGATCACCGCGGAGGGGACAATCGACTACGCCAACGACGCGGCGGCCAAGCTCATCGGCTTCAAGGCCGAGGCCGGCGCCGAGGCCACGCTGTGGCGGCTGGTCCCCGGCCTGCGGGCCTCGCTCGGGATCGACCGCGCCGGCGGACCGGAGGCCGGGGCGCCGATCATCACGCGCGAGTTCGAGTTGTCCTACCCGGCGCCGCGCGTCGTGCGGCTCTACATGGTGCCGTTCAGCGAGGGCGAGGGCGGCGCGCCGCGCTTCGTCATCATCCTGTCCGACATCACCTCGGAGAAAAAATCGACCGCCGAGCTGATCGAGAGCGAAAAGATTTCCTCCATCCTGCTGCTCGCCGCCGGCGTGGCGCACGAGCTGGGCAACCCGCTCAACTCGCTTACCATCCACCTGCAGCTCATCGGCCGGAAGTTGAAGAAGCTGCAGGGCTCGAAGGAGGCCGCGTCGCTCGAGGAGTCCATCCGCATCTGCCAGGACGAGGTCACGCGGCTCGACGGCATCATCCGGAATTTCCTCGAGGCCATCCGCCCGCGCCCGCCCGACTTGGCCGAGGTCAACGTCGTCGAGGTCATCGAGGACGTGCTGCGTTTCCAGGGCAAGGAGATCGAGGACCGCGGCCTCGCCATCGACGGCGAGCTGCCCGCGAGCACGCCGGTCATCATGGCCGACCGCAACCAGCTGAAGCAGGTTTTCTTCAACCTCCTGAAGAACGCCATGGAGGCGATGCCGGCCGGCGGGAAGCTGAGCATCAAGGTCCGCGCGGACGACGACTCGGTCTTCATCCTCATCGCCGACACCGGCGGCGGCATCAAGACCGAGGACCTCGCGAAACTGTTCTCACCCTACCACACGACCAAGGAAGGCGGGCACGGGCTCGGCCTGATGATCGTGCAGCGCATCATGCGCGACCACGGCGGACACGTCGGCATCGAAAGCAAGGAAGGCAAGGGCACCGTCGTGACCCTGCAGTTCCCGCAGAAGCACCGGCGGGTGCGGATGCTGCAGAGCTGAGTGTGGTGGAACCCGGCCTCCGGACGGGTTGGCCTGATCCGCAAAGACAGCAAACGCGTCCGGAGGCCGCGTTCCACCCTCAAGCCTCAGATCTTATCCTTCGCCTGGGTCAGCGACAGCGACTTCACGAGGTGCAGCGCCTCGGCGTGGGCCGGGCCCTTCGCGTCGTCGGTGAAGATCGTCGCGGTGACCATGATGTTTCCGCCGAGGTAGAAAAAGCAGCAGGTCACCGCCTTGTAGTCGCCCTTGGTGCTCGGCTTGCCGACGAGGTCGGCGTCCGTGAAGGTGACGGTCAGGCCGGGGGCGCCGCCGAACCTGGTCTCCTTGCAGTCGGCCTTGCCCTCGACGGAGCCGGACACGAACTGCGCAGTCGCGATCTCCGCCATGGCCCGGAGGTTTTCCACATCGCCCATGTGCTCGTCCTGGGCGGGCAGCAGGGTGATGAGCACCTCGTCATTGCTGTCGTTCCGGGTGACATAGCGGACGCTCCGGCCGACGGCGGGCGTGTCGGGGCCCAAGTCAGCGCTTTTCCAGGCCGAGGGCAGCGTGAGCACCGCGGCCTTCCCGCCGCCGAGGTTGATTTTTTCGGCGGAAGCGGCGGCCAGCAAGGCGCCGAAGGCGAGGAGGGAGAGCAGGATTTTTTTCATGGGATTGAAGGCGGCAGCGGTGTGGACTGGGTCGGGTTCAAGGGTTCCCGGCCACGGCGCGGTGACGGCGGTAGATTTCCTCGACCTTCGCGCGCGCCCACGGGGTGCGCCGGAGGAACTTCAGGCTCGAGGTGATGCTCGGGTCGAACATGAAGCAGCGGATCTCGACCTGGCGCGCGAGTACCGGCCAGCCGTAGTGCGCAACGAGCTCGGTGAGCAGCGTTTCGAGCGTGACGCCGTGCAGGGGGTCCTTGGAGGCGGGCATTTGGTCGGTTGGCTTGTCCTGTAGGAGCGGGTTTACCCCGCGACCATCGGGGCGTATGGCCCCTCCTACAAGTGATGCCGGTCAGCAGTTCTCGTATTTCCAGTTCCGTTTCCTGCCTTCAGTAGCCCATGCGATGGTCGTGCGCAGGCGTTGTTCGCGGGTCTCGGCGCGCGGCAGGCTCGTGATGGCGGCTTCGATTTCCTGAACGGTGCTCACTCCAACCTGATTATGCGCGTGAGTTTCGGTCGCAAGCGGGAAACTGGGCGGGAGCCCGCCCCGGCTCACCGCTCCAGCTTGAAGCCCGAAACGATCAGCTCATCGGTCAACGCGGAGAAGGTCTCGAAGGCCAGCTTGCCGCCGACCACGGACAGCACCTCGGCGGGGGACTCGCGGTCGAGGCGCTTGGACCGCAGCACAACCTCGCAGACGAAATCCTTGGGAAATTTGTTCTCCACCTTGAGCTTGAGGTCCAGCGATTCCTTGTCCCGGGTCAGCGTGAAAATTATCTGGGCGGCTTCGTCCTTTTCCTTGGTGGCGCCGGCCAGCTTGATCTTTTTGCCGTTGGACTCGAAGCGGGCGTAGATCACGTCGCCGGGACGCAGGTTGATCGTGTTGGCCTTGCTCGCCGCCTGGGCGGGCAGGGCAAGCGAGCCGAGGAGAAGCAGGGAAAGAAGGAGGCGCATCATGGGGTTACAGCGAGGCGGGGAACGATGAGCTCGTAGGAAGGCACTTGAGGCGGCCACGACAACAGCAGAATTGCGTGTGCCACCTCGTCTCATTTCCCGTTGACCGGGGCGGAGGGCGCAGACTTCATACCGGCATGGTGCCGAGCGTATTGATCGTCGACGACGAGAAGCACACCCGCGAGGGACTGCAGCAGGCCCTGCAGGAGCATTACGACGTGTCGGTGGCGGCGAGTGCAGACGAGGCGTTCAACCTGATGGATGCGCAGGAGTTCGAGGTGATCATCACCGACCTCCGCATGCCGGGTAAAAGCGGTCTCAAGGTCATCGACAAGGCTCTGGCGCTGCCGAACAAGCCCGCGGTCATCATGATGACGGCCTACGGCAGCATCGACTCCGCGGTTGAGGCGATGAAGCGCGGCGCCGTGGATTTCCTGACCAAACCCGTCCAGATCGAGCGCCTCGAGATCCTCATCCAGCGCGCGCTCAAGACCAAGACGCTCGAGGTCGAGGTGAAGCAACTGCACGAGCGCCTGGACGAGAAGTTCAACGTCGAGGGCATCGTCGGCCACTCGCCGAAGCTCGCCGCGGTGATCGAGCGCGTGAAGCTCGTGGCGCCGTCGAAGGCGACGATCCTCATCGAGGGCGAGACCGGCACCGGCAAGGAACTGATCGCGCAGGCCATCCACCAGGCGAGCCCGCGCGCGCGCCTGCCGTTCGTGGCGGTGCACTGCGCGGCGCTGCCGGCGGCACTGCTCGAGAGCGAGCTCTTCGGCCACGAGCGCGGGTCGTTCACCGGCGCGACGGAAAAGCGCGAGGGACGCTTCGAGACGGCGGACGGCGGCACGGTCTTCCTCGACGAGATCGGCGAGATCGGCCCGGAGATTCAGGTGAAGCTCCTGCGCTTCATCGAGACGAAGAGCTTCGAGCGCATCGGCAGCAGTAAGACCATGACCGTCGACGTGCGCCTCGTGGCCGCGACCAACCGCAACCTCGAGCAGCTGGTGAAGGAGGGGAAGTTCCGCGAGGACCTGTTCTTCCGGCTGAACGTCGTGCGCATCACCACGCCGCCGCTGCGCGAGCGCGCGGAGGACATTCCGGTGCTGCTGGAGCATTTCATCAAGGTCTACTCGAAGGAGAACGGCTACGAGGCGATCACGATTGAGCCCGGCGCGATGCGCTACCTGCAAACCTATCCCTGGCCCGGCAACATTCGCGAGCTGCGGAATTTCGCCGAGAACGCCGTCGTGCTGCGCCGCGGCGGCAAGGTGAGCGAGTTCGACCTCGAGCCGAAGTTCCGCGGCGAGGTGCCGCCGCCGCCGGTGATGGTCACCGGCACGCCGGTCAACCCGTATTCCGTCGAGGACAACGAAAAGCGCCTGCTCAAGGAGGCGCTGATGAAGTCGCGCGGCAACCGCACGAAGGCGGCGCAGCTGCTCGGCATCAGCCGCCGCACGCTGCACCGCAAGATCGCGGAGTGGCCCGAGCTCGACGTGGTGGACCGCGGATGAAAACCTCCGGTCATCCCGAGCGTAGCGAAGGATCCGGTATTTGTGGGCGGGGTGCCCTCACCCCGCAGCAAATGCGACTAATAACCCGCGGGGTGGGGGCACCCCGCCCAGAACAGCAGTTGCGATACGCCGCCTTTGGTCAGGCGGACGGAAACAATACGAATCAACGGGCCACTGACCGCATTGAGCTGCGGGATCAATGTGACCCGGATCCGGCAAGGTAGCTATGTCGTCGGACTCCTGCTGGCCGTGGCCGGACCGGCCGCGGAAATCCGCGTCGTCGGCTCGGACCTGCTCGGCCCGGACTTCGCCCGCGCCGTCGCCCTGTTCTCCCAACAGAACGACGTGGCGGTGAAACTGGATCTGCGCGGCACACGCCCCGGCGCGGAGGAGTTGTCGGCGAAGCGCGCCGACCTCGGGCTCTTCCTGCTGCCGGCCGGTGAGAATCCGCCGGCGGACGCGCTGACCAGCCGCGTCATCGCCTACCAGGTGGCCGCCGTCGTCGTGTCTGCGGCGTCGCCGCTGAAGCAGGTGACGATACCGCAACTGCGGGGGATTTTCAGCGGGTCGTCCGGCGAAGCCTTCACCCGCTGGGGCGAGCTGAATCTGATCGGTGCGTGGACCTCACGCCCGATCGCGTTGCGCGCGCTGGCGCCCTCGGCCGGGCTGGCCTTCCCGCTTTTTCAGCAGGTGATCCTGGCCGGGGCCGCAGCGCGGCCGGCGCTGGAATTCGCCGCGACGCCCGAGGCGGTCATCCAGCGCCTGCAGGCGACGGACAACAGCATTGGCGTCATCGGTCTGCCGGCGGGGGAGCTGCCCGGGTTGCGGGTGCTGTCTTTGGCCGCCAGCCCGTCGGACCCGGCGTTCGGTCCGACCCCCGAGCAGGTGCACCGCGGCAACTATCCGCTGCGCCTGCCGCTCCAGGTGACCTTCCGCCGCGAGGCGGCGGCGGAATTGCAGTTGTTGCTCAAATTCCTGCTGTCCGACGAGGCCGCCGCCGCCCTGGCCCCGGCGTTTTTCCTGCCCCTGCCGCCGGGCGCCCGCAACCAACTTGTATTTGAGCTGGAGGAGATGCGGTAAAATCTCCCCACAGGAGGTAACAGAGAAAACTGAGGGAACGCAGAAAGATTATTCACGGTGGGCCTCGGTTCCCTCTGTTTCCTCCTGTGAAATTGGTTGGCAGACCAGCGTGGGGGCCTTTCACTGTCCGGCTCCAACTGACCCATGGCCCCGATCACCAAGAGCTACGAACCGCGCGAAGTCGAAAAGAAGTGGTATGCCGCCTGGCAGGCCGCCGGCTGCTTCGCGGGCAAGGCCAATCCCCTGAAGGCGCCCTACACGATCATGATCCCGCCGCCCAACGTCACGGGCGTGTTGACCATGGGCCATGTGCTCAACTGCACCATCCAGGACATCCTCGTCCGCCGCGCACGGCTCGAGGGCCGCGAGGCGCTGTGGCTGCCCGGCACCGACCACGCCGGCATCGCGACGCAGGCCGTGGTCGAGCGCGAGCTCCGCAAGGAAAAGAAGACCCGCCACACGCTCGGCCGCGAAAAATTCCTCGAGAAGGTCTGGGCCTGGCGCGAGGAGAAGGGCGGCATCATCCTCCAGCAGCTGCAGGCGCTCGGCGCCTCGGCCGACTGGAACCGCACGCAGTTCACGATGGACCCGCACTACTCGCAGGCGGTGCTCGGGGTGTTCGTCGACCTTTTTCGGAAAAACCACATCTACCGCGGCAAGCGCATGGTCAACTGGTGCCCCGCCAGCCTCACGGCGCTGTCCGACGAGGAAGTGATCATGAAGCCGGTGAAGGGCTTCATGTATCAGGTGCGCTACGAGCTGGTGGACAAACCCGGCAAGTTCATTGAGGTGAAGACCACGCGGCCCGAGACGATCCCGGGCGACGTGGCGATCGCCGTGCATCCCGACGACCCGCGCTACGCGAAGCTGGTCGGCAAGAAAGTCTGGCGCCCACTCAACCGCGGGCAGATTCCCATCATCGCCGACGCGGCGGTGGACCAGGAGTTCGGCTCCGGCGCGCTCAAGATCACGCCGGCGCACGACAAGGTGGATTTCGAGATCGGCTCGCGGCACAAGCTGCCGCCGGTCGACGTGCTCAATCCCGACGGCACGCTCAACGAGCTCGCCGGCCCGGGGCTCGCGGGCCTCGACCGCTTTGCCGGCCGCAAGAAGGCCGCCGAGCTGCTCATGGCAGCCGGCGCGCTGGTGAAGGAGGAGCCCTACGAGAACAACGTCGGCTACTCCGAGCGCGCCGACGTGCCGATCGAGCCGCGCCTGACGTGGCAGTGGTGGCTGCGTTACCCGAAGGTCGAGGAGGCGAAGACCGCGGTGCGCGACGGCCACATCAAGTTCCATCCCGACCGCTGGTCGAAGGTCTACCTGCACTGGCTCGACAACATCCAGGACTGGTGCATCAGCCGCCAGCTCTGGTGGGGCCACCGCATTCCCGTGTGGTATGCGAAGGGCCTCGACAAGGAGAAGCTCACCGAGGCCGACCTGCAGGATCCGCAGAAGGTGCACGTCTCGCTCGAGGGCCCGGCCGACAAGGAACACTGGGTGCAGGAGGACGATGTGCTCGACACGTGGGCGTCGTCCTGGCTCTGGCCGTTCGCGACGCTCGGCTGGCCGGACAAGGCGGCGATGCAGCAGAGCGGCTTCAATTATTTCTACCCGACCACGACGCTCGTGACGGGCCCGGACATCATCTTCTTCTGGGTCGCCCGCATGATCATGGCCGGCCTCGAGTTCGTCCGCCCCGGCGAGCCGCTCGAGCGGCGCATCCCGTTCAAGCACGTCTATTTTACCGGCATCATCCGCGACCAGCAGGGCCGCAAGATGTCCAAGTCGCTCGGCAACTCGCCCGACCCGCTCGACCTCATCGCGACCTACGGCGCGGACGGCCTGCGCTTCGGCATCATCTCGATCGCGCCGCAGGGCCAGGACATCCGGTTCCAGGAAGACCGCATCGAGGGCGGCAAGAATTTCTGCAACAAGCTCTGGAACGCCGCCCGGTTCCGCCAGATGAGCGGCGACATGGCCGACAACTCCACGCTCGGGGCCATCCTCATGCGGCTGGAGCCGGCGAAGTTCGACGGCGACGACCACGCCATCCTCGACCGGCTGCTCGCCACCACGCGCGAGGTCGACCACAGCTTCTCCAACTTCGAGTTCAGCGCGGCGGTGCAGGCGATCTACGGGTTTTTCTGGAATGATTTCTGCGACTGGTATGTCGAGGTCTCGAAGTCCAAGCTGCAGGATCCCGCGACCAAGGCGAACTGCCTCGCCATCCAGGACCTCGTGCTGCGCCAGACACTGCTGCTGCTGCACCCCTTCACGCCCTTCATCACCGAGGAACTCTGGCACCTGCTCGGCTACGGTGCCGAGGGCACGTTCCTGATGCGCGACCCGCACCTCGACAATCCCTCGCAGCTCGCCGGCCGCGGCCTGCGGCTCAACGCCGCGGCGGCGGCGGTCATCGGCCAGCTCAAAGCCGTGGTTTCCCAGGTGCGTGCCTTCAAGGCCGAGCAGGGCGAGGCCGCGAGCCGGGACTCCGAGTTCGTGGTCGAGGCCAGCGCCGCGCACTGGAAGGTGCTCGAGGACAACATGGCCAAGCTGAAGCGCCTGACCGGCGCCGGCGCCATCACGCGCGGCGCGATGTCGCCCAACGCGCCGGCCATCGTGACGGCGTTCGGTTCGTGGAATCTCATCCGGCAGCTCAAGGGCGATCCCGCGGCCGAGAGGGTCCGCCTCAAGAAGGAACTTGAGACGATCGCCAAGCACATCACCGGCACGCAGGCGCGTTTGTCGAACGATGCGTTCGTCAGCAAGGCCCCGCCCGCGGTGCTCGAGGGCGCGCGGAAGCAGCTGGCCGACCAGCAGGCCAAGCAGGCCGAGCTGAAGCGCCTGCTGGCCAGCCTGGGCTGAGTTCATCTTTATGCGTACCTTTGCCGGCCTCACGCTCGTCCTGCTGCTCGGCGGCTGCGTCAGCTCGCCCGCGCCCGAGGTCGTCCGCTATCCGTCGGCGCCGCTCAACGGCCAGGCCCTGCCGTTCTCGGAGGCGGTGCGGGTGGGGGACCTGCTTTTCGCCGCCGGCCAGATCGGGAACCAGCCCGGTACGCGCAACCTTGCTCCCGGCGGCATCGCCGGCGAGGCGCGCCAGACGCTGGAGAACATGCAGGCCGTCCTCGAGCGCCACGGTTCGTCGCTGGATCACGTCGTCAAGGTCACGGTCTTTCTCGCGGACATCAAAGACTGGCCCGCGTTCAACGAGGTCTATGTGCAGTATTTCAAGGGGCCGCTGCCCGCCCGCAGCGCGCTCGGGGCCAACGGGCTCGCGCTCGGCGCCAAGGTCGAGGTGGAGTGCATCGCCGTGGTGCCGCCGCCCGCGAAATAGCGGCGCGGCTTATTGGGGCTTTGCGTCTGGCGCCGACTTGTTAGATTACAGGGTATGAAGCGACTCATTCTGTGGCTGGGCTTGGCGGCGGCTGCCGCCGGGCTGGCCGCCGACTACCCGGCGGCCGTCGAGGGCGATTTCGTGCTCAAGGACTTCATGTTCCGCAGTGGCGAGACGCTGCCGGAGCTGCGCATCCATTACCGCACAATCGGCACCCCGCGACGCGATGCGGCGGGCGTCGTGCGCAACGCCGTTCTTATCACCCATGGCACCACCGGCAGCAGCGCGCAGTTCCTGGCGCCGACCTTTGCCCCCGAGCTGTTCGGCGCGGGCCAGCCGCTCGATGCGGCGAAGTATTTCATCGTGCTGCCCGACAGTATCGGCCACGGCAAATCCAGCAAGCCGAGCGACGGGCGGCACGCGAAGTTTCCGAATTATGGCTACCGTGACATGGTGGAAGCGCAATACCGGCTGCTGACGGAGGGCCTCGGCGTGAACCATGCGCGCCTCGTCATGGGCACCTCGATGGGCGGCATGCACACCTGGCTCTGGGGCGAGACCTACCCGGACTTCATGGACGCCTTGATGCCGCTGGCCTCGTTGCCGACGCAGATCTCGGGCCGCAACCGTGCTTGGCGGCGCCTGGCCATCGATGCCATCCGCCATGACCCCGAGTGGGTCGGCGGCGAATATATGTCCCAACCCCAGTCGCTCCGCACCGGCGCCGAGATGCTCTACCTGATGAGCAGCAATCCGGTCCTGCGGCAGGCCGAGGCACCGACGCTCGCGAAGACCGACGCCGCGCTCGACACGTTTGTCACGAGTTACTTCAAAACCGGCGATGCGAACGACTACCTGTATGCGCTCGAGGCCTCAGCGGATTACAACCCGAACCCCGGCCTGGAGAAAATCAAGGCGCCCCTGCTGGCCGTCAACTCGGCCGACGACCTGATCAACCCGCCGGAGCTCGGCATCCTCGAGCGCGAGATCAAACGCGTGACCCGCGGCCGCGCGGTGATCATCCCGCTCAGTGACAAGACCCGCGGCCACGGCAGCCACACGGTCGCGGCGTTGTGGAAAGGCGAACTGGTGCGCTTTCTAGCCGAGACGGAGCGCTAAGCGCCGGGCTTGCCTGCCGCCCGAAGTTTTATCTAGCTCATTTCCTCCATGAAAAAAGCCCTGATCACCGGCATCACCGGACAGGATGGTTCCTACCTTGCCGAGCTGCTGCTCGACAAGGGCTACGAGGTGCACGGCATCATCCGCCGCGCGTCGACGTTCAACACGAGCCGCATCGACCACCTCAACTTCAACCGCCACGCCAACGGCGCCAAGCTGACACTGCACTACGGCGACCTCGCCGACGCCGTGCAGATGGTGAAGCTGCTCTACGAGCTCCAGCCCGACGAGATCTACAACCTCGCCGCCCAGTCGCACGTGCGCGTGTCGTTCGACATCCCGGAATACACCGGCGACATCGACGGGCAGGGCGCGTTGCGCATCCTCGAGGCCATCCGGGAGGCGGGGCTGGTGAAGAAGACGCGTTTCTATCAGGCCTCCTCGTCCGAGATGTTCGGCAAGGTGCAGGAGGTGCCGCAGACCGAGACCACGCCGTTCTGGCCGCGCTCGCCCTACGGCTGCGCCAAGGTCTACGCCTACTGGCTGACCGTGAATTTCCGCGAGAGCTACAACCTCCACGCGAGCAACGGCATTTTGTTCAACCATGAGAGCCCGCGCCGCGGCGAGACGTTCCTGACCCGCAAGGTCACCCGCGCCGCCACGCGCATCAAGCTCGGCCTGCAGGACTCGCTCTACCTCGGCAACCTCGAGGCCAAGCGCGACTGGGGCTACGCCAAGGAATACGTCGAGATGATGTGGCTCATGCTCCAGCAGGACAAGCCCGACGACTACGTGGTCGCGACCAACGAGACGCACAGCGTGCAGGAGTTCTGCGAGGTCGCCTTCGGTCTGCTCGGTCTCGACTGGAAGAAATACGTCAAGCACGACACCCGCTACGAGCGCCCGGCCGAGGTCGAGCTGCTCATCGGCAACCCGGCCAAGGCCAAGCGGCAGCTCGGCTGGCAGCCCAAGGTGCTCTTCAAGGACTTGGTGAAGATCATGGTCGAGGCCGACCTCGAGCTCGCCAAGCGCGAGGCGCAGATCGCCGCGCTGCCCGCGCCCACGAAGTCGCCTTTCGCATGAAACTGTTCATCGCGGGCCACAACGGGATGGTCGGCGGCGCGCTGGTCCGCCGGTTCCAGCGCGAGCCGGGCGTGACCCTGCTGCTGCGGACCCGCAGGGAGCTAGACCTCACGAATCAGGCGGCCGTCGCCGCGTTCTACGCCGCGGAGAAGCCGGACGGCGCGATCATCGCCGCCGCGAAGGTCGGCGGCATTCTCGCCAACAACACCTATCCCGCCGAGTTCCTGTTCGAGAACCTCGCCATCGCGTCGAACACCATCCACGGCGCCTACGCCGCCGGCGTGCCGCGCCTGCTGTTCCTCGGCAGCTCGTGCATCTACCCGAAGCTCGCCCCGCAGCCGATGCCCGAGAGCAGCCTGCTCACCGGCCCGCTCGAGCCGACCAACGAGGCCTACGCCATCGCCAAGATCGCCGGGCTGAAGCTCTGCGAGTATTACCGCAAGCAGCACGGCGTGGTCTACCACTCGGCGATGCCGACGAATCTCTACGGGCCCGGCGACTACTATAACCTGGAAAGGTCGCACGTGATGCCGGCGCTGCTCCGCAAGTTCCATGAGGCGAAAGCCGCCAGCCGGCCCGAGGTCGGCGCCTGGGGCACCGGTTCCCCGAAGCGCGAGTTCCTCCACGTCGATGAACTTGCGGACGCCTGCGCGTTCCTGCTCAAAATGGACAACCCGCCCGACCTCGTCAACGTTGGCACCGGCACGGACGTCACCATCAGGGAGCTCACCGAGATCGTGGCGCAGGTGGTAGGCTTCAAGGGCCGGATCGTGTGGGACGCGACCAAGCCTGACGGCACGCCGCGCAAGCTCATGGATGTTTCCCGGCTCACCGCGCTCGGCTGGCAGGCCCGCATCGGGCTGCGCGCGGGGGTGGAGGCGACTTACGCCAGCTTCCTGGCCGAGCAAGCCGCCGGCACGCTGCGGGGTTGAGCGCCGTGGCCATGGAGGCTCGCACGGGGCGTTGACGTCGGCCGGTAAGTCTGACTAGTCTGGCAGCCCAGGTCAGTCACACACAAACCCCACCAGCTATGACCACTACTCCCGAGACCCCGCCTCCCGCGACCGAGGATCGCACCATCGCCATCCTCGCCTACATCACGATCATCGGATTCATCATCGCGATTGTCATGCATAGCAGCAAAAAGACCGCGCTCGGCACCTACCATCTCCGCCAGACCCTGGGGCTGCTCATCACGGCCGTGGTGGTGTGGTTTGCCTGTATGATCATCGCGTTCATCCCCGTGGTCAACCTGGTCATGGTGCTCGTGGGGCCGGTGGTTGCCATCGGCTTGTTCGTGCTCTGGATCATGGGGCTGATCGCCGCGGTGAACGGCCAGCAGAAACCCATGCCGGTCGTGGGCGCGCATTACCAGAAATGGTTCGCGGGCGCCTTTGCCTGAGGCGGATCGTCCTTTTTTGCCAGCCGTCCGGACGCCCGGGCGGCTTTTTTGCGTCCCCGCGGGGCGGCCCGGACTTTCCGCTTGCGGAGGCGGCGGCGGTGCCAAGGGTGGGGGCTTCCATGATCGCACCCGAAACCTTTTCCCACCTTGAGAACATAAAGAAGCGCGCCGGCTACTTATGGAGGTTTCTTTGACGTCGAACAAAAGCAGCGCGAGATAGAGGCGATGGAGGCGGAGATGGGCGCCCCGGATTTCTGGAACAGCAGCGAGCGCGCCCAGAAGCACATCGCCAAGGTCAACGGCCTGAAGCGCACCATCGGCGGGCTCGTGGCCTTCCAGAAGCGGCTCGATGACGCGGCCGTCATGGTCGAGCTGATCGAGGCGTCCACCCCGGCCGAGCAGGAGGAATACGCCAAGGAGCTGAACGCCTCCGTCACCGTGATGGTCGAGGAGCTCGACAAGCTCGAGATCGCGTCCTTCCTCACCGGCCAGTTCGACCGCAACAACGCCATCTTCAGCATTCAGGCCGGCGCCGGCGGCACCGAGTCGAACGACTGGGCCGACATCCTGTTCCGCATGTATTCGCGCTGGTGCGAGCGCCGCGGCTTCTCGGTCGAGCTGATGGACGTGCAGCCTGGCGATCAGGCGGGCATTTCCAAGGCCACCATCCTCATCAAGGGCGAGAACGCCTACGGCTACGCCAAGGCCGAGCGCGGCGTCCACCGCCTCGTGCGCATCAGCCCGTTCGACTCGAACAAGCGCCGCCACACCTCCTTCTGCGCCGTCGACGTCGTGGCCGAGATCACCGAGGAGATCGTCATCGACATTCCCGAGGACGAGATCCGCACCGACGTCTACCGCTCCTCCGGCAAGGGCGGCCAGGGCGTCAACACCACGGACTCCGCCGTGCGCCTCACCCACATGCCCTCGGGCATCGTGGTCGTCTGCCAAAACGAGCGCTCGCAGATCAAGAACAAGGCCGCCGCCTTGAACGTGCTGAAGGCCCGCCTCTACGAGAAACGCCTCGACGACAAGCGCAGCGAGATGGAGAAATTCTACGGCGAGAAGGGTGAGATCGGCTTCGGCAGCCAGATCCGGAGCTACGTGCTCCAGCCCTACCAGATGGTAAAGGACCTGCGCACCGGCGTCAGCACGAGCGACACCCAGGGCGTGCTCGACGGCGACCTCGACCGCTTCATCTACGGCTGGCTCCGCGCCGGCTGCCCGCGGCACCGCAACAAGGACATCCAGATGGATGACTAGACACAGAGCACAGATGACAGAGGACAGCGAACAGGTTGTGTTTTCCGGCCGGCGGAGTTCTGTCCTCTGTTTTCTGTAATCTGTCCTCTGTTCAAAATGCCCGACCTTTCCCAAGAAACCCTGCGCTCCGCTTTCAGCGCCCAGTCGCTGTTCGAGGACAAGTCGTGGCAGCTGTCGCCGCAGGCCTGGCCGCTCACGCCCGCGCAGGTCGCGGAGCTGGAGCAGATCGGCGCCGCGTGCCTCGAGTTTCACCAGGCGCTGGAGACGCTCTACTTCCGCTCTGTCGCCGGGAAGAATCTCCTCCGCAACAAGCCCCTGCTCGCGCCGTGGGTGGCCGACTACCTCGACCGCGGCAAACCCGCCGCGCTCATCGCGCACGCGCGCCATGCGCAGAACCGCGGCTTGTTCCCCACGGTCCTGCGGCCCGACCTGCTGCTGACCGCGGACGGCTTCGCGCTGACCGAGTTCGACTCGGTGCCCGGCGGCATCGGGCTGACGGCCTTCCTCAACAAACTTTACGGCGGCGACACCGACCCGGCCGTGCTCGGCGCGGGCGGTGCGATGGCCGAGAATTTCCACCAGTCCCTTGCCGGCCTGCGGCCGGGCATCCGCAATCCCCTCATCGCGATCCTCGTGAGCGACGAGGCCGCGACCTACCGGCCCGAGATGCAATGGCTGTCGGAGCAGCTCCAGCGGCTCGGCCGCCGGGTGTTCTGCATGCGGCCCGAGGATGTCTTCCCGCTCGGCGGCGAATTGTTCTTCGATGTCGAGGGCACGCCGGAGAAAATCGACATCATCTACCGCTTCTTCGAGCTCTTCGACTGGGCCAACGTGCGCATCGCGGCCGAGATCATGGAAGCATGGGCGAGCGGGGCGGTGGCCATTGCGCCGCCGATGCGGCATTTTCAGGAGGAGAAGCTGGCGATGGCGCTGTTCCATCACCACCTGCTCGCGGAGTTCTGGGCCGAGACGCTCAGCGCCCGCAGCCGCAAGCTGCTCCAGTCGCTGATCCCGCAATCCTGGGTGATGGACCCGGCGCCGCTCCCGCCCGGCGCGGTGCTCGATGGTCCGCGCATCGGCGGCCGGATGCTCAACGACTGGCGCGAGCTCGCCGGCGCCTCGCAGAAGGAGCGCGACCTCATCATCAAGATTTCCGGCTTCCACGAGACGGCGTGGGGCGCGCGCAGCGTCATCCTCGGCAGCGATTGTTCGCGCGAGGAGTGGCAGCAGGGTGTCGAGCAGGCGCTCGCCCTCGCCCCGACCAACCTGCACCTTCTCCAGGAATACCGGAAGCCCATGCGGGTGACGCATGCGGTCTATGACCAGCCGAAGGACGGCGCGCCCGCGGCGGCCGTGGCGAAGGCCGGCCGGTTGCGGCTCTGCCCGTATTATTTCGTCGTGGGCGGCACGGCCCGGCTCTCGGGTGCGCTGGCGACGTTCTGTCCGCCGGACAAAAAGATTATCCATGGGATGGTCGATGCGGCCTTGCTCCCGTGTAGGGTTTTATCCTTAACCTAAGAGCGTGAGCAACTCCGCCGCTTCCCCCCGGACCATCCGGCCTGACGCCCTGTGGCTGCTTTTGGCCGCGGCCGTGTTTTTCGGGAGCCCCGGCCTGCCGGCGGCCCGGGCGCAGACGGCCGTTCCCGCGGGTGACCTCGCGCAGATCCGCGCCAAGGCCGACCAGGGCGACCTCGAGGCGCTCACCGTCATGGGCAATGCCTGCACCAATGCCTTGCTCGGGCTGAAACAGGATTTCGCCGAGGCGCTCACGTGGTATCGGCGCGCGGCGGAGAAGGGCTTTGCGCCGGCCCAGTTCAACCTCGGCCTCGCGTACGAGCTCGGTCGCGGCGTGCCGGCGGACGACCGGGAAGCCTTCAAGTATTACCTGCTGGCTGCGGAACAGGGCTTCGCCGCCGCGCAGTTCAATGTCGGCAACATGTATGCCACCGGGCGGGGGGTCGGCCAGGATTTGTTTGAGTCCAACCTTTGGTATAAGCAGGCGGCCGAGAAGGGCCTCATCGAGGCGCAGTTCAGCCTGGGCGTGGCCTACGAGGCCGGGCGGGGCGTGAAGAAGGACGAGATGCAGGCCGCGCGCTGGTATAAGCAGGCCGCCGACCGGGGCTTTCCCCGTGCGCAATACAACCTCGGGCTGCTGCTGGAGGACGGCCGCGGCGTGGCCAAGAACGACACCGTCGCCGCGCAGTTCTACCGTGCCGCCGCCGAGCAGGGCTTTGCCGCCGCCCAGAAAAACTACGGCGTCATGATTTCCGAGGGCCGCGGCGGCCTGGCCAAGGATCCGGTCCAGGCCTTTTTCTGGCTCAGCCTCGCGGCGGCGAATGGGGCCAATTCCGACGCGCGCGACTTCGTCCGCAAGTCACTGAGCAACGAGCAGCTCGCGGCGGCGAACCAGCTGCTGGAGGAGCGCAAGGCGGGCAAGACACCGCCGCCGGCGGCCGCCACCCGCGCCGAGCCCACGGCGACTGCCACGACCGACCACGCCACCGCCACCCGCGTGGCCGAGCTGGCCACCGCCCTGGAGAAGGCCACCCAGGCCAACACCCAGTTCGCCGAGGCCAACCAGAAACTCGAATTCGAAAAGGTCCGGCTGGAGCAGGAACTCGGCAACCGGGCCGCCAACACCGAAGGCGCGAAGCTCATCGAGCAGTTGCGCGAGCAAAGCCGCCGGCTCTCCGGTCAGGTGCAGGCCCTCACCGTCGACAAGGAAACCGCCGAGCGCGAGGCCAAGATCCTGACCGCCCAGGTGAAGGATGCCCAGGATGAGCTCGCCCGGGCCAAGGCCGCCCCGGCGCCCGCCGACGATGCCGCCAAGCATCGGGCCGAGCTCGCCGGCCTGACCGCCAAGCTCGGGCAGGCGACGGCCGATCTCGCCAAGCTGCAGCAGGCCCAGCAGGAACTGACCGAGACCAACGCCCGCCTGCAGAAGGAAAAGGAAACCCTCGCCGCCGCGCCCAAGCCCGCCGCCGGGGCCGGGGCGGACAGCGGCAAATATCCCCTCCAAGGCGGGGACAAGGACTCCGTCATCGCCAACCTGCAGCGCGACAACGCCCGCCTCAACGACGAGGTGAAGCGTTCCACCCGCGAGCTGATGTCACTCAACACGCAGCTGCGCGCCCTGCGCAGCGGCGCGGGCGGCAAGCCCGCGACCGACAACACCGCCAGCGCCGAACTGCGCACCGAGAACCAGCGGGTCGGCACCAATAACGACCGGCTGCAGAGCCAGCGCGACGCCGCGGTCAGCGACGCGGAGAACTTGGCGAGCCAGTTGCGCGAGGCCCGGAGCGAGATTACCCGCCTCAACCAGCAGATCCAACTCTTGGGCTCCACCCGCCAGTCTTCCGACGCGGCCAGCGACCAGTTGGGCCAGCTGACGAGCAAGGCCACGCAGGCGACACAGGAAGCCACCCGCCTGCAGACGGACAATGCGCGGCTGACCGCCCGTTTGGCCGAACTGGAAAAGCACCCCGGGGCGGCCTCCCCGGACAGCTCCCTCGGGCCCAAGCTGGCGGAAGCCCAGCAGACCGCCGCCCAGTGGCAGCAGCAGGTGCAGGCCTTGCAGAAGGAGAAGGTCGACTTGGAGAAGTGGTCGCAGTCACTGGAGAAGACCGTCAACGAGAAGACCACCGCCGCGGAGGCCGCCGGCGTCGAGACGACGGACCTGCGGGCCAAACTCACCCGGGCCGAGCAGCAGCTCGCCGCCACGCAGCAGGCAGCGGTTGGCGGCAGTGCCTTGCAGGCGAAGGCCGACCAGCTCGCGCAGGACAACGCCCGGCTGGGCCGACAGCTGGCTGAGGCCACCGCGGCCCTCGGGACGCAGCAGCAAACGGCGCAGAAACTCGCGGCCGACAGCACCGCGCTCGGCGAGCGCGTCCGCCAGGCGGAGGAAGCCCTCGCCGCCAAGGCCACGAGCAAGGCGGCCTCGAGCGAGACCGGGCCGCTCCGGCAACAGCTGGCCGAGGCGCAGGACCGCGCGGAGCAGGCGGTGCGCGAGAAACAGTCGCTCGCGGACAAGGTCGCCGCCGAGCACAGCAGCTACCTCAAGGCCCAGGCCCGCGTCGCCACCTTGGAAACCGATTTGCGCAACGCGCAGCAGAAGCCGGCCCCCGGCAACACCGCCGCGCTCGACGATTTGAAGCAGCAGCTGGCCGAGGCCAACGCAGCCCTCGAAAAGAGCGGAGCGACCGTGGCCGAGCTTACCGCCGCCAACGACCGGTTGGAAAAGCAGTCCGCCGCCGCTGACCGCACCCAGCGGGAACTCATCGCCGTAAAAACCCAGCTCACCGACCTCCGGCAGCAGCTCGCGGCCGCCCAGCAAACGGCCCCGGAGGTCGCGGCCCTGCGCGAGGAGAACGGCCGCCTCCGCCCGGCGGCCGGCGAAGCCGCCACCTTCAAGGCCAAGGCCGAGCAGCTGGCCCGGGACAACGATCAGCTCACCGGCTTCATGAACAGCAACCGGCGCGACCTCAACGAGGCGCAGGCCAGGGTTGCGGGGCTGGAAAAACAGCTGGAGGAGGCCCGCACCATCCGCACGCGCAGCGGCGACGACACCACGAAGCTCCGGACCGAGCTGGCCGAGGCAAACCAGAGCGTCGAGAAGCTCAATGGCACCGTGGCTGAATTGACCGCGGCGAATGACCGGCTCGAAAAGGACCTGGACAACGCCCGAAAGTCCACCGCCGCCGCCTTGGCCGCCCAGTCGCAGGCCGTCACCGCCGCCCAGCCCGACGCCTACAAGATGGAGATCAGCACCCTGCAGGGCCGGGTGAAGGAGCTCGAGGGCCAGATCGAGGACGAGCGCGGCAATGCCGCCAAGGAGGTCGGGACGATAGCTGCGCAGCTCGCGCGCACGCGCGACACCAACAAATCACTCACCGAGGCCAATCGCGCCCTCATGAACGCCAAGCAGTCCGAGACCCCCACGGTCGACCAGGACGAGTTCGACCGGCTGCAAGCCAAAGTCCGCGACCTCGCCGCCGCGGGCGACGAGGCCCGCCGGCAGAATCAGAAGCTGGTGGACGACAACCAGCGCCTCGCCACCGAGCGGGCAACCCTCGTGCAGCAGCTCACGGACGCGCGCAAGGTCGCCACCGTGCTGCCCGGCCTGTCCGACGAGAAGGCCGCGCTGCAGGAACGCCTCGAGGCCGTCGGCGCGCAACTGCTCAAGGCGCAGCAGGACATCGACACCCTGCAGAAGGAGAACGCCGACGCCACTTCGCAGGCCATCGCCAGCAAGCAGGCGGGGGAGAAGGCGCAGGCCGACCTCGCGGCGCTGCAGGGTCGCGCGACCGAGGCCGAGAAGGCCGCCGAGTCGCACAACACCTCCGTAGCCCAGCTGACCGAGGCCAACGCCAAGCTCGAGAACGAGCGCACCGACCTCCGCCGGCAAGTGGCGGCCAGCAAGGCCGAGAACACCCGCCTGTCGCAGACGACCGGCAGCCTGGAACAGTTGAAGGCCGATGCCGAGCGCAGTGCCCAGCAGAACATCGACGCACTCACCGCCCAGCTCGCCCAGGCCCGCCGCGACCTGCAGAGCGCCCGCGACGCCAATTCCCGCCTCGTGGAGGGCAATGTCGCGCAGGAACGTGATCGCGCCACCATCCTGACCCAGCTCCAGCAGCAGAACAGCGCGCTCGCCGCCCGGCTCTCCCAGGCGCAGGGCACGCTCGACCAGATTGCCTCCGCCGCGCGGCTCGGCACGCCCGCCGCGGCCCTCGCGGCCGGCAACCCGCCGCCGATTCCGACCGTGCGCACCGCCCCGGTGGGCGCCGAGGTGCGCTACCACACGGTGACCGAGGGCGATTCACTTTCGCGCATCAGCATGCGCTACTACGGCACGGCGAACCGCTGGCAGGAAATCTACAACGCGAACCGCGACGTGCTGCAGGGCTCCAGCGCCCTGCGCGTCGGGATGCAGCTGCGGATCCCGTAATTGGAGGGCGGACGCCCTCGTCCGCCATGGCCCGCGGGGTGGGGGCACCCCGCCTCCAGTATGAATCTTTCCCAAAAAAAGAAGGCACGCCTCGCGGCGTGCCTCCGGTGATTTTCTATGGCAAAAAACTCAGGCAACGGCGACTGCACCGGCCAGGGCCGGGGCGGCGGTGACGGCCGGGCCGCTCGACTGCTTCGCCAGGTGGGCGAAGAACTGGTCGCGGCGGTCGCGGGCCACCTTGACATCCTTCGTGCCGAGGGAGCGGCGGATGCGCTCCTTGGTGAAGGGGGTCGGGTAGACCGTATAGTGCAGAAACCACGTTCCGTTGTTGTTCCAGAGGTGGTGATTCGGATTCGCTTCGCTGATGCGAAGTGAAGCGAGGGTGATGAGGTTGGCAGACATGATGCGTGAGCGGTTGATGGTTAGTTAATCGTTCCCGCATCAGGGTTTTTCCTGAAAACGAAAAGCCGCCTGAGGGCATCAGGCGGCTTTTTCGCTTTTTTGGAGGAGTTTTTTTGTTAGAGGGTTTGACCCCTCTCACATCCGGGTGACTTGCGTCACTCGAAACCACCGTGATCACTCCTAGACCCGGTTGGCAGAACCGGCTGTTGCCAGCCGATCCTTTCCTGATGCGACGCCGACTGTGCGAATCATCGCGGCCTAGGCCAGAAGAATCTTCGGAAAGTTTCCGGCTCGTGGCCGCGTCGGGGGAAATGTCTGCAAATGGACGAGTTAGCGACCCGGGCGGGTGAGGTATTTGCTGGAAACGTATCTTTATTGATACACCGTTGTTGCCATTCAATCTCCGTCATGGAAAAATGCCGGCATGAACCCGGACAAACGGCTGCGTTTCGAAGAAAAATCCACCGAGCATCTGCGCGAGGAAGGAATCTATTGGGAGGCGGAAGCGGCGCGGTTGAAGCAGCTGATTGCCGCGGCCCTGTCACGCCAGATGGAGCGCCGCGGGCTCACATTGTCCGAACTGGCGGCGACCCTGGAGACCAGCCGCGCGGCGCTGAACCGGATCATGGATCCCGCGAACACCGCGATCACGCTCACGACACTGACCCGCACCGCGGCGGCCCTGGGCTGCAAGGTGAAGCTGGAGATTGTCGTGCCGCGGTGAACCGGAAGTGGGATTAGGCCGAAAAGCTGTCTAAATCCGATTTGCCAAGGGCATCTTGCTACGCATCGTTGTTTCCATGAGCACGGTGCAGGAAATCAAGTCGGCCATCGAGCAGCTCCCCTTGGAGGAGCGGGCCGCGCTGGTGGCTGAACTCTGCGGCTGGACCGACGACGAGTGGGACCGACGGATGAAGGCCGATGCCAAGTCCGGCAAGTTTGCGGGGTTGAACGAGGAAGCGGCCAACGCCTACAAATCCGGCCAAGCCAAGCCGCTCGACGATATTCTGGACAAGTCGTGAGAATCCCGAGCCGCGGAACCCCTGAATTCTGGCGGCTCTATCAGATGTTGCCCGCCGAGGTGAAGGTCGTTGCCCGCAAAAATTACCGGCTCTGGCAGGCCAACTCGTTTCACCCGTCGCTGCATTTCAAGCCCATCGGCAAGCCCAACTGGTCGGTGCGGATTGGAGATCACTACCGCGCCATCGGCCGGTTCATTGGCAGCGAGTTCGTCTGGGAGTGGATCGGTTCCCACTCCGACTATGACAAGCGGTTCTGATGGTTCGCTGCCGGGTGAATCTGAATATCGTGGTCACGCGATGGAGGCGGCGGTGAAGATCAAATTCCTCAGCCTAGCTCCGTATGACTCATCCTAGTTTAGTGCATACTTTCTTATTAGCGCACGCAGCTGGCTCTCGAGGACAGTAATTTTCAGAGCATCGCCTTCGTCGGCTAGATCGAGCGGCAAGGAAATCAAGAAGAACTCTGGGGCATCGCCCGAACCTACCACAAATGCTCCTACTAAGCCCTCAATGACTATTCCGTGGCTGCCGGCCAGTATGTCGCAGATCTCAAGCAATGCGTTTTTCCAATAGTCTATATCTTTCGGGTAAAGACGTGAGATGTTTAGCGCTACACAAAACTTCGGCTTGCTCATGGCGTCATTGAGGAATTTCGATTTCCATATTCGCAAGACGAATTTAGGAATTCTTGCTTGGTCGTTCACGACCCACAAAGATCTCTACGGTGGATCAGGCTGGCTCGTCAATTAGCCGGATGTTGCGTGCTGTTTCGCGAACGTGTTGCGCACCCGTTTGGATTTTATAAAATAACCGATTCCGATCACTCCTAGAAATAAGATGGATACGAACCGCGTATATGCGTCTGGATTGTAACGTTCGATATGTAAATGCCGACTTACGAGTTGATCCTGTAGAACGTCAACTACGGATGCGAAGACCACGAAGACGGAATGAACAATCATCGTCATACCCGTTTTTGGCGATGAGGTGAAGATTCGACGGAGCCCAACAAGCCCAGCGACGATAGCTGAGGCGCTAACAACGGCTGCTACATAAATAAGGATGCGCTCATTCTGCAGTAAATCACCCTGCTGATTAAATACTAAATTGTAGCCGTGATCGGAAAGTCTTTGGTAGCTCCCATATAGCCCATAAGCTGTGGCGACGATAGCTCCCATGGTTCCAAGGATAGCGATTATGAGCCATCCTCCTATGCCGATCGGCTCCGTCGTAGAAACTGCAGCTCCCTTAGCTCTTGCGAGAGCGCCTTGAAAGAGCAGCGCACAAATGAACGCAATCCCACCGACCAACAGCGCAGCCAAGAAAGCTACAAGAGCTACAACGAATATGCTTGGAGGCACACCCTTGCCGAGCAAAGGCCAGGCGAAAATGTGGGCGATATAATACACCGCCGCCCAAGCACCAACATAGAGCCCAAACAATGATGCGTTGTGACGATCCAGCGAATTTCCCTCTGATGACTTGGTGGAGGGTTCCATTGTTGCGCTGCTGGGAGGTGGACGTTTAGCCAGAAGCCAGAGAAGTAGGCAGGTTGCAGACAGTGATATTGAGCCATTACGCCAGCTTGGCGCCGCGGGCCTGGGCGGCACGGATGAGCGCGTCGGCCATGTCGGACGGCGTCACGGCGTTCTCGATGCCGCATTCCTTGAAGACGGCGATCTTGGCGGCAGCGGTGTCCTCGGCCCCGCCGACGACGGCGCCGGCGTGGCCCATGCGGCGGCCGGCGGGAGCGGTGGCGCCGGCGATGAAACCGGCGACCGGTTTCTTGCAGTTCGCCTTCACCCAGCGCGCGGCCTCGACCTCGGCGCTGCCGCCGATCTCGCCGATCATGATGATGCCCCAGGTGTCGGGGTCGTCGTTGAACATCTTGATGACGTCGAGGTGGGACGTGCCATTGACGGGGTCGCCGCCGATCCCGACCGAGGTGGTCTGGCCGAGGCCCTTCGAGGTGAGCTGGAACACGGCCTCGTAGGTGAGGGTGCCGGAGCGCGAGACGACGCCGACGTGGCCCTTTTTGTGAATATAGCCGGGGGCGATGCCGATGCGGCAGCCGCCGGCGGAGTCCGGGCCGGTGCCGGGCGTGACGATGCCGGGGCAGTTCGGGCCGATCAGGCGGGTCTGGCGGCCGAGCATGGCGCGCTTCACCTCGATCATGTCGCGGATCGGAATACCCTCGGTGATGGCGACGCAGAGTTCGAGTCCGGCGTCGACCCCCTCGAGGATGGCGTCAGCGGCGAACGGCGGCGGCACGAACACGGCCGAGGCGGTGGCGCCGGTGGCGGCGACGGCGTCGGCGACGGTGTTGAAGATCGGCACCCGGTGGGCGCCGTGCTCGAAGAACTGGCCGCCCTTGCCGGGCGTGACGCCCGCGACGATCGCGGAGCCGTAGTCGAGGGAGAGCTTGGTGTGGCGGGCGCCGAACTCGCCGGTGATGCCCTGGACGACGACCTTGGTTTTTTCAGTGACGATGATGGACATGGGGGAAGTTAATTTTTAACCACGAAGGTCACGAAGTGAAATTCTGCGGTTTGAGCTTCGTGTTCTTCGTGGTAAGATAAAATTCAGGCGACGAGCTTGACGATCTTCTGCGCGGCCTCGGCCATCGTGGTGGCGGACTCGATCGCGAGGCCGGACTCGGCGAGGGTCCGTTTGCCGGCGACGACGTTGTTGCCCTCGAGGCGCACGACGAGCGGGATCTTGAGACCGAGCTCGCGCGCCGCGGCCACGACGCCGGTGGCGATGGTGTTGCAGTCCATGATGCCGCCAAAAATATTCACCATGATGCCCTTCACGTTCGGATCAGTGAGGATGATCTTGAAGGCGGCCTGCACCTGGTCCTTCGAGGCGCCGCCGCCGACGTCGAGGAAGTTGGCCGGGCTGCCGCCGTAGTGCTTGATGATGTCCATCGTGCTCATGGCGAGGCCGGCGCCGTTGACGAGGCAGGCGATGTTGCCGTCGAGCGCGATGTAGGAGAGGTTGAACTTCGAGGCCTCGATCTCCTTGGAGTCCTCCTCGTTCAGGTCGCGCAGGGCGACGATGTCGGGGTGGCGGAAGAGGGCGTTGTCGTCGAAGGACACCTTGGCGTCGAGCGCGAGGACCTTGTTGTCCGGCGTGACGATGAGGGGGTTGACCTCGACCATGGCGGCGTCGGTCTCCCAATACATCCGGTAGAGGCCGGTGATGAGCTTGACCGCGTTCTTGAAGACCTCGCCGGTGAAGCCGAGCCGGAAGGCCAGCTCGCGCGCCTGGTAGCCCATGAGGCCGACCGACGGGTCGACGTGGATCTTGAAGATTTTTTCCGGGGATTTGTGCGCGACCGTCTCGATCTCGACCCCGCCCTCGGTGGAGGCGACGATGACCGGCCTCGAAGTGGCGCGGTCGAGGAGAATGGCCAGATAGTATTCCTTCTTGATGTCGCAGGCGACGGTGAAGTAGACGGTCTGCACCTTGCGGCCGGCCGGGCCGGTCTGCGCGGTGACAAGGGTGTTGTTGAACATCTTGTTGGCGAAATCGAGCGCCTCGGCCTTGGACTTGGCGAACTTGACGCCGCCCTTGAAGCCGTCGGTGAAGGTGCCCTTGCCGCGGCCGCCGGCGTGGATCTGGGACTTCACGATGAGCGGGCCGTCGTGCGAAAGCGTGGAGAGGGCGGATTCAAACTCGGCGGGCATGCGCGCCGCGACCCCGCGGGGGACGGCGACACCGAATTTCTCGAACAACGCCTTGGCCTGATACTCGTGGATATTCATGGAGGAAGGAGAAGATGTTTAGCCACAAAGAGGCGCAAAAAGACACAAAAAAGAAGCCGGAGGAGAGTGGCGGGCCCGATCCTCTTGGGCGGCGACCGCGGGCCAAGCCGGGATTGCCTTCTGCCCGGCCGGCAACACGATGTCCGCGTATGCAATCGCACGAATTGCTCAAGGAGGTCCTCAAGAAGACCAGCGCGAAACAGATCGCCGGCGAAATGGGCCTGTCCCTCTCGCTCATCTACAAATGGGCCGAGCCACCCGACGACGGCGCCGGCAGCGGGGCCTTCAATCCCCTCGACCGCCTCGACCAGCTGCTGCGCATCACGAACGACGAGCGCATCGCCCAGTGGGTGTGCGAGCGCTCCGGCGGTTTTTTCATCAACAATCCCAAGGTGAAGCCCGACGCGAAGCAGCTCATTCCGTCCACCAACAAGATCGTGCAGGAATTCGCCGACATGCTCGGGGCCATCGCGGTGGCGGCGGCGGACAGCGCCATCACGAAAGAAGAGGCGAAGGCCATCCGCCGCCGGTGGGAGGACTTGAAGTCGGTGACCGAGGGCTTCGTGCGCAACTGCGAGGAAGGCAATTTCACGAAGCTCAAGGAGCAGGCCGGGTCGGCCGGCGCCTGACCCTCCTTCGCCAAAGGCGACGGAGGGCGGGCGGCTGATTCGGGCCGGAGCTACTTTTTCAACTGCGCGGGGATGAAGTCCTCGCGCACGGACTTGGCGAGGACTTCGGGCGGCAACAGACCCTGGCCGATGATGAAATCGTTGAAGGCCTGGCGGTCGAACTTGGCGCCCAAGGTCACCTCGGTGGCCGTGCGCAGCTGCATCAGCTTGGTGTAGCCGTAAAAATAGGCGCAAGCCTGGCCGGGGGCGCGGAAGGTGTAGCGGTCGACTTCCTGGTTGGCCATCCCCTCGGACAGGCAGACATCCTTCATGAGCACCTCGAGCGCGCGTTCGCGGGTAATCAGGCCGAGGTTCAGCATCGGGTCGAGAAAGGCCCGGGCGGACCGCATCAGCCGGAGCTGCAGGGCGATGAGCTGGCCGTCGAGGGGTTCGTAAGGCTTCGTCTCCGCCTCGGCGTAGAGGGCCCAGCCCTCGACGTTGACGCTGTTGAACGCGAAGAGGCTGCGCGCGAGCGACACGCCGCGCTCGACCATCGCCGCGAACTGCAGGTCGTGGCCCGGCCGGCCCTCGTGGGCGGTCAGCGTCCAGGCGCCGGCCTTGAAAGTGAAGTCGTCGAAGCCGACCTGCTTGCCGGTGGCATCGGCGTTACCCGTCGTGAGGACGAAGACGCCCTGTTCGTTCTTGGCACCGATCAGCGGCGGGGGTTGGTAGTGCGGCGCGGGTTGCGCGGCGTTTTCCGCCGGGGAGGCGATCCGCATCTTCAGCGGCCGGTCCGGGAGGCTCACGATCTTCTCGCGGCGGATGATGGCCTCAATCGCCGTGATCACGGTGTGATAGTAAGGCTCGACGTCGGCCTTGCCGAGTTGCTCCTTTTTCAGGTCGTGGATGACTGCCCGGTAGTCGCTGTCGGCAAAACCGTGATCCTTCGCCACGAGGGGGGCCAGGGAATTCATTTCATTGCGAATCTCGGTGAAAGCCAGCTGGGCCGTCTGGATCAGTTCCTGCGGGGCGATGTCGAGCCCGATGTTCTTGAGGTTATCGGCGTAGAGTTCGGCCGGGAGGCGGTGATCGGCACGAGCCTTGGGAAGAACGGTGGCGCGGATCCAATCGGCGTAGTCCTTGAGCTGGGCGTCGAGGGCGTCGAGGGCCGCCGGGGCCCCGTCGAGCTTGTCGATGCCGTATTTGCCGTAAAGCTGGCGGATGCCGGCGGCATACTGCGGAATCGCCGAGAGATGCTGTTGGAGCTCGCCCGTATAAGGCGGGAGCAAGGCGGGGTCGCCGGCCTTGGCCAGATAGCGGTCCTTGGCCAGTTCGGTGGCCGGACTGGTGCCGGGCTCCAAGCCGGTGTAGCGTCTGAGGCGCGAGAGGGCGGCCGGCCGGCGGGCGGCATCGATCTGGTCGTCCAGCAGGCTGAATTCCCCGAAAAAGATGAGCTGGGCGACATCCGCGTAGGGCTGGACGAGGTGCTCGTTCAGGGCGTCGGTCTCAAGCCGGTCGCTGGCGGATTTGGCTAGGATCTCAAGATCCTGGCGAACCCGCGGGTCAGTCTCGGACAGGGCGCGTTTGGCCAACTCGTCGCGGGCGGTCGTGAGCATCGCCCGGGTGCGGTCCTCCGCTCCGGGTGCCAGGTCGGCGATCTTGTCGTCGTATCCTTTCACGCCGAGGCGCCCGGCGAACTCGGGGCTCAGCTTCGCAATGCCGTCGACGAGCACCTGAGCGTTGGCGTTGCTTTTGGCAATCCAAGCGGGCGCGTCGGCCGCGGTGGCGGCAAACGCCGGGGAGGCGAGCAAAACCCCACCCAGCGCGAGCCGGGCAAGGCGGAACAGACGGACGGGGATGGAATAATGCATGGGAAAGAAGTGCAGCTCCGCGGGCTCAGGCCAGATACAGCTCGAGGAAGGCGTTTTGCTGCGCGGTGAGTTCCGCCAGGCCGGTCTTGGCGAGGGCGAGGAGCTGCTCGAGCTGCTCGTGGGAAAAGGTGGATTCCTCGCCGCTGCTCTGGACCTCGACGAACTGGCCGCGGCCGGTCATGACGACGTTGGCGTCGACCGCGGCGTCCTTGTCCTCGAGGTAGTTCAGGTCGAGCAGGGCCTCGCCGTTGAACAGGCCGACGCTGACGGCGGCGACGGAGTCGGTCAGCGGGTTCTCGGTGATTTTTTTCGCGTTCAGCAATTTCTGGATCGCGAGTCGCGCGGCGAGGTAGGCGCCGGTGATCGAGGCGGTGCGCGTGCCGCCGTCGGCCTGGAGGACGTCGCAGTCGATCCAGAGCGTGTGCTCGCCGAGTTTTTCCAAATCGAGCACGGCGCGGAGCGAGCGGCCGATGAGGCGCTGGATCTCGACGGTGCGGCCGTCGATCTTGCCCTTGGCGATGTCGCGGGCCTTCCGGTCGAGCGTGCTGTAGGGCAGCATGGAATACTCGGCGGTGAGCCAGCCGCCCTTGACGCCCTGCTGCTTCATCCACGACGGCACCTTGGCCTCGATGGTGGCGGCGCAGATGACGCGGGTGGCGCCGAAGCCGATGAGCACGGAGCCCGAGGCGTGGGGGGCGATGTTGGCCTCGAAGGTGAGGGGGCGGAGTTGGCTGGCGGTGCGTTGGTCGAGGCGGGGCACAGGGAGGTTAGGTTGGGGTGGGCGTAAAACAGGCGGCGGCGGAAACGGGAAGCCCCGGCCCGCGCAGTCGGGAAATCTCAGGCGTTCTCGGCCCCGGGATCGCCGGCGTGCTTCTCGGGCGCATCGAACGGCGAATGCGTGTTCGCGACCTTGTGGCTGGCGGCCTTCGGGGTCTTTTGCTCGGCCATGTGGGCGATGAGCCGGTCGTTGAAGGTTTTGGCGGGGTCGTGGCCCATGTTCTTGAGCGCCTGCACGAGCGCGGCGACCTCGACGAGGCGCGCGATGTCGCGGCCGGGCCGGACATAGAACTCGATGTGCGGCACGCGGACGCCGAGGATGTCGTAGTAGTTTTCCTCGAGGCCGGTGCGCTCCTCGATGACGTCCGCGGACCATTCGCGGAGGGAGACGACGAGGTCGATGCGTTTCTCGAGGCGAATGCTCTTCACGCCGAACATGTCGGCAATGTTGATGATGCCGATGCCGCGGCACTCCATGTAGCCGCGGTTGAGCGGGCGGGAGCTGGCGGAGAGCTCGCGCTCGTCGAGCAGCTTGATGCAGGTGAGGTCGTCGGCGACGAGCGAGTGGCCGCGCTCGATCAGGGCGAGGGCGCACTCGGACTTGCCGATGCCGCTGTCGCCGCGGATCATCACGCCGATGCCCTTGATGTCGAGGGTGGTGGCGTGCTCGGTGGAGGAGGGGGCGAACTCGTTGTCGATGCACAGCGTGGCGGCGTTCACGAAATTCATCGTGATCAACGGCGTGCGGAAGATGGGCAGCTTCATCTCCTCGGAGACGGCCAGCATGGGGTGGGTGGCAATGTAGTTGCGCGTGAGGACGATCGCGGGGATGCCGCGCTTGGTCATCTCGCCGAAGATCTCGACCTGCTGGCGCTGGGTGAGCGTCTTGAGGTAGGTCATCTCGGCCGCGCCGAAGACCTGGAGGCGCTTGTTCGCGAAATATTTGAAGAAGCCGGTGAGCGCCAGGGCGGGGCGGTTGATCGAGCCCTCGCGGATGAGCCGGTGCAGGCCGGCCTCGCCGGTCACGAGATCGAGCAGCAGCTTTTCGCGATACGTCTCGTAGAAATGCGCGACGGTGATGCCGTGGATGGCTTTGGTGGGCATGGGGCTCGAAGTAGCGAGTAGTGGGTAGCGGGTAGTGAGTAGGGGAAGAAACAGGCGGCAACAAGCCTCTACTCGCTACCCACTACTCGAGGCTCACTGCTACAGGTTAAAATCCTTGCCGAGGTAGAGTTCGCGGGCCTGGGCGTCGTTGATCAGGAAGTCGCCGGAGCCCTCGGTCATGACCTTGCCCTGATGGATGATGTAGCCGCGGTCGACGATGCGCAGCGTTTCGCGGACGTTGTGGTCGGTGATGAGCACGCCGATGCCGCGCTGCTTCAGCTCGAGGATGATCTTCTGCACCTCGGCGACGGAGATGGGGTCGACGCCCGCGAAGGGCTCGTCCATGAGCAGGAAACGCGGCCGGGTGACGAGCGCGCGGGCGATCTCGAGGCGGCGGCGCTCGCCGCCGGAGAGGGTGTAGGCCTTCTGCTTGGCGAGATGGCTGATGCTGAGTTCCCCGAGGTGGTGCGCGACGAGCGCGGGGCGCTCCGCGGACTTGACGGGCAGTGTCTCGACAATCGCGAGGATGTTCTCTTCGACGGTGAGCTTGCGGAAGATCGAGGCCTCCTGCGGCAGGTAGCCGACGCCCAGGCGCGCGCGGCGGTGCATGCGGAGATCGGTGGCGTCCTGGCCGTTGATGAACACGTGGCCCGAGGTCGCGGGCACGAGGCCGACGACCATGTAGAAGGTGGTGGTCTTGCCCGCGCCGTTGGGGCCGAGCAGGCCGACGATCTCGCCGGCACCGACGCGCAGGTTGACGCCGTTCACGACCGGGCGCTGGCCGTAGACCTTGACCAACCCCTCGGTGCGGATCTCCGTGATGGGCTCCATGCTCAGGGCTTCTTCGGCGCCTCGGCCGGCGGGGTGGCGGGTTTCGGTCCCTGGTCGAAGCCGAGGTCCTTGATCGCGGGCAGGATGATGCGGGAAGGATCCGCCTCGGCGCCCTCGATGACGGCGCGGCGCTCGCCGCGGTAGAGCACCATGCGCGGGCCGGTGGCGGTGGCGCCGTTGGCGAGGTCCTTCACGACGGGATGGTCGGTGAGGATGATCTTGTCGTCGTCGGGCAGCACCTCGGCGCGGCCGCAGGCGACCTCCCGGTCGGACTGGACGATGTGCACGTTGCCCTCGGCGATGAGCGACTTGAAGCGGCCCAGCTTGCCGATGGTGGCGGTGGGATCGCCCTTGCGGGTGGTGATGACCTCGAGGCGGTCGCAGGTGAGCTTGAGGTTCGTGCCGGTGACGGCGACCTTCTTGCTGAAGACAAAGGTCGTGAAGGCGTCCGTGCTGCGCATGTCGAGCTGCTCGCTGTCGATGACGGTGGGCTGGACTTCCTGCGCGCGGAGCGTCGCGAGCAGGCTCGCGCCCATCAGGCAAAGACGGAGGAGGGCGGGGCGGTTCATTTCAGGAAATCCTTGAGTTCGGCGTGGAAGGTTACGTGCACGTGCTGGTTGATGGAAACCCTTTTCTCCTTGTGGATGTAGCGCCAGTCGACGCCGCTGGCCTCAAAGTCGTCGTTGATCACGCGGATGGTGCCCGGGCCGGTGACCAGCGACTCGTCAGGTTGCACGCGGGCAGCGGGGCTGAGGATCATCGTCTCGATCTTCTCGTCGACCAGTCCCGTGTAGATGGTCAGGGTCAGCTCCCGGATCTCGATCTGGTTCTTGGCCGAGAAGCGCGCCTCCGAGCCGCGCACGAGCCAGGAGCGGTGGCCTTCCGGCGTGAAGGTGGGCAGGCGGAAGTTGATGACCGGCTTGTCGGTCGAGACCTGGGTGGTCGCCGCGAGGGCCGCCACGGGCAGGAGCAGCAGCAGGAATTTCTTGGACAAAGGCATCACGCGCGAATCATTGACCGCGGCTGGCCAGGATATGTTCACATACTTCGCGCACGGCCCCGCGGCCGGCGGGGCGCGCGGGCACGTAATCGGCGGCTTTCAGCGCGGTGGCCATCGAACCGGCCGGCGCGGCGCCGAGGCCGGCCCAGGCAATGGCCGGGGCGTCGATGTCGTCGTCCCCCATGTAGCAGACCTGCGCCGCGGCCAGCCCGAGCTGGCTGGCCAGTTCCTGCAGTGCCATAAGCTTGTCGGTGCGGCCCTGGATGACATGCGCCACGCGCAGCTCGGTGGCGCGGGCGGTCGTGGCGCCGGAGGGCCGGCCGGAGATCCACGCGACGGCGACGCCGGCCTTGTGCAGCCGCACGATGCCCATGCCGTCGAGGATGGAGAAGTTCTTCGTCTCGGTGCCGTCGCTCGAGATGGCGACCGTGCCGTCGGTCAGCACGCCATCCACGTCCATGGCGAACAGCCGGATGGCGGCCCACGCGGAGTTGCGGACAGCGGATTTCGGTTTGCGGATTTGGGGTTTGGACTTGGCCACGACGGAGGAGCTTGGGTGGGCAATCCGCAATCGCCAACCCGAAATCCGCAATTCGCTCAGCCCAGCCACGCCGCGATGGCGTCGACGATCTTGTCCCGGCTCGGCCGGTAGGCGGCCTCGAGCTCGGGGGCGAACGGCACGGGCAGATCGAGCGCGGCGATGCGCAGCGGCGCGGCCTTGAGCGCGCTGAAGTGCTCCTCAGTCAGCCGCGCCACCAGCTCGGCGCCGAAGCCGTGGGTGCGGCGGCCCTCGTGAATGACCACGAGCCGGCCGGTGCGGGCCAGCGAGGCCTTGATGGCGTCGAGCCGGAGCGGCGCGAGCGCGCGGAGGTCGAACAGGTCGAAGGTCTTCTCGTATTCGCCCGCGAGGAAATCGCAGGCCTCGCCCGCGAGCAGCGTCATCTCGCCATAGGTGACGACGGTGGCGTGGTCGCCCGCCCGGAGTTTGGCCGGCGACCAGACATCGCGGTAGGCCGGGTCCCATTTCACGGGATGCTTGCCGTGGCGGTAGAGCGCCTTGTGCTCGAAAAGGATCACGGGGTTGTCGTCCTCGTAGGCCGCGAGCAGGGCGTTGAAGGCGTCCTGCGGGTTCGACGGGTAGAGCGCCTTGAGGCCGGGGAAGGAGAGGAAGGCCGACTCCATTTCCTGCGAATGGAACGAGCCGAAGGTCAGCCCGCCGCCGCAGGGAAAACGGAAGACGACCGGGCACTTCTGGCCGGCGCGGAAGTGGTAGGTCGCGGCGTTGAGGACGATCTGCGTCGTGGCCTCGGTGGCGAAGTCGGCGAACTGGAACTCCTCGATCGCGCGGTGGCCGTTGACGGCGAGACCGAGCGCGTAGCCGGTGCTGGCGGACTCGCAGAGCGGCGTGCTAAAGACGCGCGGCCGGCCGAAATCCTCGACCAGGCCCTCGGTGACCTTGAACGCGCCGCCGTAGTGGCCGATGTCCTGGCCGAGCACGACGGACTCGGGGCGCTCGGTGAGGATCTTGCGCAGGCCGAGGTTGATGGCCTGGGCCATCGTGATTTTTTCCGCGGCGACCGGCTCGGCCTTCCACGGCATGGGCGCGGCCGCGGGCGCGTAGACTTCCTCGGCCATGCCCGCGGGCGAGACGGGTGGCAGGGCCATCGCGGCCTTGATGGTGGCCTCGGTGAAGGCGTGCACCTCGGCGTCGATCGCGTCGAGGCGCGCGCCATGGCCGGCGGCCGCGAGCGTGGCGCGGAACTTCGGCAGCGGGTCCTGCGCGAGGATGGCCTCGGCCTCGCCGGGCTCCATGTAGTCGCAGGTGTCGTAGGCGGCGTGGCCGCGCAGGCGGAAAGTGTGGGCCTCGATCAGCACCGGGCGGCATTTCGTGCGGGCTTGCTCGATGGCCCGGCCGAGCGTCTGGAGGACGTGCGCCGGGTCGCTGCAGTCCATCGCGAAGCCCTCGATGCCGTAGCCCTTGGCGCGTTCGAAGAGGTTGGGCGAGACGAACTGTTCGCAGATCGGCGTCGAGTAGGCGTATTTGTTGTTCTCGATGACGAAGACCACCGGCGACGAGAGCACGGCGGCGAGGTTGAGCGACTCGTGGACGTCACCGGTGCTCGAGGAGCCGTCGCCGAAAAACGCGAACCCCACGGCGGGCCGGCCCAGCCGGCGCTGCGAATCGGTGGTGCCGACGACGTTCGAGAGCATGATCCCGAGGTGCGAGATCATCGGCAGGCTGCGGTTGGCCGGGTCGCCGTGGTGGATGTTGCCCTCGCGGGCCTTGGTCGGGCTGCCGCTGTTGGCGAAATACTGGCAAAGGTGGTCGCCGAGGTGGCCGCTCCAGATCAGGTGGCCGCCAAAACCGCGGTGGGAAAACGAGACGACATCGATCGCCTTGTCGGCGAGCAGGGCAAGCGGGACGATCAGGGCCTCATTGCCCTGGCCGCCGGTCACCGTGCCGCGGATCAGGCCTTGCCGGAAGAGGTCGAGGATGCGGTTGTCGCCGGTCCGGGCCAGCTGCATCCAGGCGTAGGTGCGCAGCAGGCTCTCGGGTTGGCCCAAATCGGAAAGTCGCAGGTCCCGGTGCGTGAACAAAGCCGGGGTGGGAGGGAACTTCATTCAGCCGGAAGTTGCCGGCCGTCCGCGGAGTCTTCCAGTATAAACTTTCGGCCCGCGGGTCCGGCCGGCTGATTAATGCCTATGGACTACCGGCCTGTTCACGGCCGGGCTTGGAAGAACCCTCGCGCGGCGGACATATCCGCGGGCACGAGCCCGTGGCCGGCCGCATGCGGGTGCAAGGTCACGCCAGCGCCGGCGCGGCGCAGCATCTCCGCGAGACGCACCGGGTGGTCGTTCGGCACGATCGGATCGAAATTGCCCGAGGAAATGAGCACACGGCGGCCCTTCAGGTCGGGCAGCTGCTTCGGCTCGAGCACGACCATCGGGCGCAGCAGCACGGCGGCGCCCAGGGATTCCGGGCGCAGCAGTAGCAGCGTGGCCGCGATGTTCGCCCCGTTGGAGAAGCCGACGGCCGTCAGCCGGCCGGGCTCGAGCCCGTATTGCTCCGCGGCCGCGGCGATGAAGTCCGCGAGCGCGTGCGTGCGGCGCGTGACCTCGGCCGGGTCGAAGACGCCCTCGGCGAGCCGCGCAAAGAAGCGCCAGGCGCCGTGCTCGCTCACGTCACCGCGCGGGCTCAGCAGGGCCGAGCCCGGCGAGAGCTTTTGCCCGAGCGGGATGAGGTCGTGCTCGTCGCCGCCCGTGCCGTGCAGGAGCAGTAGCGGCGGGGTGGACGGGTCGGTGCCGGGTTCGAAACGATGATGATAGGAGAGGGCGGACATGGTCAGGTGAGTTTGGGCAGCGCTGCCTCGATAGCGGCGCGGTGCGGTTCCAGGTGTGGCGGCAACCCGAGGATGGTGCCGAGCTGGTCGAGCGGCTCGTCGATGGCGAAGCCGGGCCCGTCGGTCGCGATCTCGAACAGCACGCCGGCCGGCTCGCGGTAGTAGATCGACTTGAAGTAGGCACGGTCGATGACCGGGCTGACCTGCAGCCCGCTCTGGAGGAGGATGTCGCGGGCGGAGACTTCCGCGGCGTCGTCCGCGACCCGGAAGGCGACGTGATGGATCGTGCCCGCGCCGTTGAGTCCGCGCGGGAGGGCGGGGTCGGTCAGCAAGTCAACGTAGGTGCCCGGGCCGCCTGCCGCCGCCATGTAGCGGGCGCGATGGCCGGCCTGCGCGGCGAGCTTGTAGCCCATGCTCTCCGTGAGCACGGCGGCGGTGGCCGCGGCGTCGGTGAGCGCGAGCGTCGAACCATGGAAGCCGCGGATCGCGAATTCAGCCGGCACGTCCTTCGAGGGGGCGGCGGGACGCGAGTCGGTTTCGCTCGTCGCGACCAACTCAAGGCGCAGGCCATCCGGGTCGGCGAAGGGGAGGGCCTCGTCGTTGAAGCGCGACTCGACGGGCTGCTGCTTCACGCCCAGCTTGGTGAAGCGCGCCTGCCAGAACGGCAGCGAACCCGCCGGAACCGAGAAGGCGGTCGCGTAGGCCTGCCCCGTGCCCGGGCGTCCGCGACGCAGGCCGGCCCATGGGAAGAACGTCAGGATCGTCCCGGGCGAGGCGGCGTAGTCACCATAGTAAAGATGGTAGGTGCCCGGATCGTCCTGGTTCACGGACTTCTTCACGAAGCGCAGCCCGAGGACGCTCGTGTAGAAATCAAGATTCTGACGCGGGTCAGATGCGATGGCGGTGATGTGGTGGAGACCGGTTACTTGTGCTTTCATAAGCTTTGATGTTAAAGTATAGGTTACAAAAAAGCAAATCAGCCACGGAGACCGATCTTTTTGCAGAGACGCCCGAGATCCAGGAGCTCGGTGGAGGAAAGGGCACCCATTTCGCGGGTGACGTTGGCGACCACCTTGGGAAAAAGCACCGCGATGAACGCCTGGCCTTTCTCGGTGAGCTTCACGACCACGAAGCGCCGGTCGGCTGGATCACGCTCGCGTGTCACGTAGCCCGCCTTCTCCAGGTTATCGACTACCAGAGTGAGATTGCCGCCGCTCTTGAGGAGCTTCTCGGCGAGCTCGCTCTGGCAGAGCGGCCCGATGTGATGCAGGGCCTCGAGGACACCAAACTGGGTGACGGTGAGTTCACCGGGCAGCACGGCATGAACCCGGACTGACACAGACTCGGCGGCGCGCTGCAGCTTGATGAATGCGTTGAGCGCATTGATCTCTTCGATCAAGCCGCGGTGTCGTGTTCCCATATCCAAATACTTTGATGCGATATGATAGCATGTCAAATTATTATATACGCCTAGCGCTTAACCGCCTAACTCATTAACCCAAATCGATTTTCTGAATCCTGGCCAAGTGCCGGCCGCCCTCGAACGCGGTCGAAAGCCACACTTTGACGATCTTCAGCGCCTCCTCCTCGGAGACCGTGCGCTGGCCGATTGAAAGGCAGTTCCCGTCGTTGTGGGAGCGATTCCAGATGGCGACCTGCTCGCTCCAGCAAAGGCCGCAGCGGACACCCTTCACCCGGTTGGCGACGATTGCCTCACCATTGCCCGAGCCGCCGAGCACGATGCCGCGCTCGAACTCACCGCGGGCCACGGCCTCGGCGACCGGGCGGATGAAGTCGGGATAATCGCACGGCGCATCGGAGTTGGTGCCGAAGTCCCGCACGGTATGGCCCTCGGCGAGCAGCCAGGCCTTGATCTTCTCCTTGTAGGCATAGCCGGCGTGGTCGGAACCGATGGCAATGGTGAATTTATTCATGTCGGATTGTGCGTGGGTCGAACCCGCGGGGTTTGTGGCTGTCGTTATTCCGGTCCCTCCGATGCTCAGCAAACAAAATTACACCAGGCGCCTCCTCCCCGTCCTGCTCGCGGGCGCGGCCATTGCCCTGCTGGCGGGTTGCTCCACCCCCGACTCGCGCATCGCCCGCCACCGCGCGGCCTTTGATCAATTGCCCGCCGCGGTGCAGCAAAAGATCCGCGCGGGTCAGGTGGACGTCGGGTTCACGCCGGAAATGGTGCAGCTGGCGCTCGGCGAGCCCGACCGGGTGTTCACGCGCCGAAGCGAAAACGGCGATACCGAGGTCTGGGGTTATCAGGACCATGGTCCGCATTTCAGCATTGGCCTCGGCGTGGGCTCGGGCGGGCGGCATTCGTCGGTCGGCGGCGGCGTGGCCATGTCCACCGGTGGCTATGATCCCGACGAGAAAATCCGTGTGGAGTTCCGCGATGGGAAGGTTGCGGCGGTTGACTCGCTGAAGAAGTAACCGCGCTACGGTGCGTCCACCACCCGCAGGAAAGCGGCGGTGTCGGCGAAATCCTTGAAGACCGCCGTCGGCGCGTGCGCCGACAGCTCGGCCACGCTGTAGCGGCCGGTAGCGACGCCGATGGTTTTTGCGCCGATGACTTTCCCGCACTCGATGTCGTGCGGGGTGTCGCCGATGATGAAGGTGTTCGCCGGCGAGAACTCGACGGCGTGCTTCTCCTGCGCGCGACGCAGCGCGTGCGGGCCGAGGTCGTTGCGGCGCGGGCTGTCGTCGGCGAAGGCGCCGAACTCGAAGTAGTGCCAGACCTTGTAGTGCGTGAGCTTGAACTCCGCCCCGCGGCGCAGGTTGCCGGTCAGCAGGCCCTGGGCGAGATCCTTGCGGTGGTGCAACGTCTCGAGCAATTCAAACACGCCGGGCAGCACCTGTCCCTGCGGGCCGGCGCGCAGTTCCGCCGGCAGCAACTCCAGGTAGGCCTCGAGGTAATCATGGGCGTTCTGCGGCGTGTCGGGCAGGCCGACGTGCCGGAAAACCTCGCCCGTGATCCAGCTGTCGGTGCGGCCGGCCCAGTCGATCTTGCGCAGGTCGCAGGTGACGCCGAAGCGCTTGGTCAGCGCCTTCTCCATGGCGCGGACGCCCGCGCCGTGCGAGACGATGAGGGTGCCGTCGATGTCCCAGAGGATGAGTTTTTTCATGAACGGGGAGGGAGTAACCACGAATGAACACGAATGGACACGAAAAAAGGGGAGAGCTTTGTAGGGGCGTGGCTTGACCACGCCCGGATTAGATCAAGCGCGCACAAGGCGCGCCCCTACCTTCAGCATTAATCACTCCGCCTCGGCGTTGGCGGTCGTCGCGCTCCGCACGGCAGTGAACGCCGTGCCGCCGAGGATCAGCGCGGCGCCGATCATCTCGTGCACGCTGAAGCGCTCGCCGAAAAACACCATGCCGCCGAGCGCGATGCCCAGCGGCACGAGCATCTGGATGAGCGACCCCTCGGCGACGGGCAGGTCGCGGAAGGCGCGGGTCATCGTGAGCTGGCCGATCCCGGCGGTGACACCGGCGACGAGCAGCACGGCCCAGGCGGTGGGGGGCAGCGGCTGGTACGTCAGCACGGCAGGAAGGCCGCAGATGACCAGGCCATAGGCGCATTGGGCGGAGAAGATCGTCGAGGTGTGCTCGGTCTCGTGCAGCTGACGGATGGTGACGACCACGTAGGCGGAGAGCAGGGCGCCGATGAAGGCGACCAGGTCGTAGGGGCCCGGGTGGGCCGTGGTGGAAAAGACATTGGTCAGCAGCCCGAGGCCGCCCAGCGCCGCAGCGCCGCCGAGCAGCACACCCGGCCGCAGTTTTTCCCGCAGCATCCACGCCGCCAGCAAAGCGCCCCAGATCACATAGGTGTTGCCGATGAAGGTGGCGCGGCCGGCGCCAAGTTTCACCACGGCCAGGTAGGTCAGGTAGACGCCGATGCCACCGGTCACGCCGCGCTCGATGAGCTTGCGGCTGCGGACCAGGTGGGCCGGCTGGAACTCCCGCCAATACACCGCGCTGATCAGGCCGAGCCCGACGACAAAGCGGGCGGAGGAGACCAGCCAGATGTTGGCGTAGCCCATTTCCCCGAGGGCGCGCACAAGCAGCACGGTTGCCGTGAAGCACGCCGCGGAGAGCAGCATCAGGCCGACGGCGCGGCGGTGGGTGAGGTGGGCGGTCATGCGGTGGAAGAAAAAACCGCGCCCGGTCGGGCGCGGCAAGGGAAGTCGGACTGTGGGCGGCGAAATTACAGGGCGTGTATCCGCCTTCGCCAAGGCTACGGCGGACAAGTCGCCGGGCTTACAACGCGTGAATAGCGGATTTGCTCACAGCCAACCCGGCTTCCTTGAGCGACTCGCTGATCGTGGGGTGGGCGTGGATGGTGCGACCGAGATCCTCGGCGCTGCCGCCGTATTCCATGTGCGTGACCACCTCGCCGATGATCTCGCCCGCGTTGGTGCCGAGGATCTGGGCGCCGAGGATCCGGTCGGTCTTCGCGTCGGCGATGATCTTGACGAAGCCGTCAGTCGCGCCGACCGCGATGGCGCGGCCGTTGGCGGCGAAGTTGAACTTGCCGACGTTGATCGCGCGGCCCTGGGCCTTGGCGGCGTCCTCGCCCAGGCCGATCGAGGCGACCTCCGGCTCGGTGTAGACGATGGCCGGCACGAGGTCCCAATTCACGTGGCCGGCCTTGCCGGCGATCCACTCGGCGACAGCCACGCCGTCCTCCTCGGCCTTGTGGGCGAGCATCGGGCCGGCGACGACATCGCCCAGCGCCCAGATGTTTTTCACGTTGGTGCGGAGATGGGCGTCGACCTTGACGCGCTTCTTGTCGTCGAGCTCGACGCCGGCCTGGTCGAGGCCGAGGCCGTCGGTGTAGGGGCGGCGGCCGACGGCCACGAGGACCTTGTCGGCCTCGAATTCCAATTTCTTGCCATCACGTTCCGCGAGCAGCTTTCCGTAGGGGCGCGGCTTGTCCGCGCCCGTGCGGGCGTCGTCAAGCGACGCCCCTACACCCGTAGACGGCGCGATGAAGCCGGTGACCTTGGCGCCGACCTCGATCTTGAGGCCCTGTTTTTGGAGGAGGCGCGTGAAGTGGCGGACGATGTCGTCGTCGAAGGTCGCGATGATCTTCGGCAGGAACTCGACGACGGTCACGTCGGCACCAAAGCGCGCCCAGACGGAGCCGAGCTCGAGGCCGATGGCGCCGCCGCCGACCACGACCATTTTCCTCGGCACCTCGCTGAAGGCGATGGCGTGGTCGCTCGAGACGACGGTCGTGCCATCGAACTTCATGAAAGGCAGCTCGACCGGCGCCGAGCCGGTGGCGATGACGAAGTGCTTGGCGGTGACCTCGGTCACGCCCTGGTCGCCCTTGACGGCAAGCACGGTGGGGGAGCTGAACGACGCCGTGCCGGTGAGCACAGGGATCTTGCGGGCCTTGGCGAGCAGGCCGACGCCGCCGACGAGCTTGTTCACGACGGCGTCCTTGCGCTGGAGGATGGCCGCGAGGTCGGCCGCGACGGAGCCAAGCTTGATGCCGGACTCGGCGGCGTGGTGCTTCGCCCAGGCGAACTGCTCGCTGGTGTGGAGCAGGGCCTTGCTCGGAATGCAGCCGACGTTGAGGCAGGTGCCGCCGAGCGTGGCGCGCTTTTCAACGAGGGCGACCTTCAGGCCGAGCTGCGCGGCGCGGAACGCACACACGTAGCCGCCGGGACCGGCGCCGATGACAACGAGATCGTAATTTTCTGAAGACATTTTACAGCAGGAAACGGAGAGAACGGAGAGAGTTGAACTCTGTTTGCTCCGTTATCTCCTGTGAAAGGTTAGGTGATTTAAACGCCGACGATGAGGCGCGCCGGATCCTCGATGGCCTGCTTGACCTTGACGAGGAAGGTGACGGCCTCCTTGCCGTCGACGATCCGGTGGTCGTAGCTGAGGGCGAGATACATCATCGGGCGGATGACAACCTGGCCGTTGACCGCCATCGGGCGCTCGTTGATGGCGTGGAGGCCGAGGATGGCGCTCTGCGGGGCGTTGAGGATCGGGGTCGAGAGCATCGAGCCGAAGATGCCGCCGTTGGTGATCGTGAACACGCCGCCCTCGAGGTCGGCGAGGGCGATCTTGCCGTCGCGGGCCTTCTTGGCGGCCTCGGCGATCGCCTTCTCGACGTCGGCCATGCCGAGCGTGTCGCACTGGCGGATGACCGGGACCATGAGGCCCTTCTCGGTCGAGACGGCCATGCTGATGTCGTAGTAATGGTTCTGGACGATGGTGTCGCCCTCGATGCGGGCGTTGACGGCGGGGACCTCGCGGAGCGCGTGGACGACGGCCTTGGTGAAGAAGCTCATGAAACCGAGCTTCACGCCGTTCTTCTTCACGAAGTCGTCCTGGTATTTCTTCCGCAGTTCCATGACGGCGGTCATGTCGCACTCGTTGAAGGTCGTGAGCATCGCGGCCTCGTGTTGCGCGGAGACCAGGCGGTTGGCGATGGTCTGGCGGAGCTTGGACATCTTGGTGCGCGTCTGACGTGCGGTTGACGCGGGCTGCCCGCCTTCGCCCTGCGGGCTACGGCGCGGTTCGTCCAGTGGCTTCGCCACAGGCGAAGCGGGCTTGGCCTCGGTCGCCGCGAGCATGTCGCCCTTGGTGACGCGGCCGGCCCTGCCGGAACCGGAAACGGAGGCGGGATCGATGCCGGTTTCGGCGGCGAGACGGCGGACGGCGGGGGACTCGGTGCTTTCGATTTTCGATTTTGGATTTTCGATCGCCGCAGCCGCTGCGGGGGTTGCAGTGGCGGTTGCGGACTCGTCGATGGTCGCGACGACCTGGCCGATCTTTACGTCGGTGCCGGCGGCGACCTTGAAGGTGATCCGGCCGGCGGCCTCGGCGGTGCCCTCGGACGTGATCTTGTCGGTCTCGAGTTCGAAGAGCGGCTGGTCCTTCTTGACGATGGCGCCGTCGGCGACGTGCCACTTGGCGAGCACGCCGGAGGTGATGGATTCGCCCATCGGGGGGATTTTGACTTCAATGGCCATGGGAGGGAGGGAGAGTGTAGGAGGGGCTTTATGCCCCGATTGGATTTATGCCGCGCTGCGGGTCGGGGCGTAAAGCCCCTCCTACAGGTGAGTGGCGGAAAGTCAGCCAGTGAAGGCTTTCTTGAGGAAGGTGGCGAGCTGCATGCGGTGCAGCGCGAGCACGCCGACGGCGGGGGAGGCGGCGGCCTCGCGGCCGGCGTAGACGGCCTTGCGGCCGAAGATTTCCTCGAGCTGCGGCGCGATAAAGGTCCACGCGCCCATGTTGGCGGGCTCCTCCTGACACCAGATCAGCCGCGCGTCGCGGCCGTAGGTGTCGGCGAGCTCGGTGAGGCGGTTGCGGTGCAGCGGGTAGAGCTGCTCGAGGCGCACGATGGCGGTGCCCTCGACCTGGTTCTTTTCGCGGTAGTCGATCAGGTCGTAGTAGACCTTGCCCGAGCAGAGGATGATGCGGTCGGCCTTCTTCGGGGCGGCCGGGTCGTCGATGATCTCGGAGAACGCGCCCTTGGTGAAGTCCTCGAGCGACGACACGGCGCCCGGATGGCGCAGGAGCGACTTCGGCGACATGATGACGAGCGGCTTCTTGAAGTCGCGCATGGTCTGCCGGCGCAGCATGTGGAAGAGCTGGGCGGGCGTGGTGAGGTTGGCGACCTGGATGTTGTCCTCCGCGCAGAGCTGGAGGAAGCGCTCGAGGCGCGCCGACGAGTGCTCGGGGCCCTGGCCCTCGTAGCCGTGGGGGAGCAGGAGCGTGAGGCCGGTGGCGCGCTGCCACTTCGACTCGCCGGCGGCGAGGAACTGGTCGATGACGACCTGCGCGCCGTTGGCGAAGTCGCCGAACTGCGCCTCCCAGAGGCAGAGGATGCTGGGGTAGTCGAGCGAGTAGCCGTAGTCGAAGGCCAGCACGGCGGCCTCGGACAGGAGCGAATTGTAGACGCAGAACGTAGCCTGCTTGTCCGCGAGGTGGTTGAGCGGCTTGTATTTCGCGCCAGTCTCGTTGTCGATGAACACCGCGTGGCGGTGCGTGAACGTGCCGCGCTCGGAGTCCTGGCCGCTGAGGCGCACGGGGGTGTCGTCGAGGAGGAGCGAACCAAAGGCGAGGGCCTCGCCCAGGCCCCAGTCGAACGGGCCGTGGTGCTGGTGGGCGGCCGCGCGGCCATCCATGAAGCGCTGGATCTTCGGGTGGACCTTGAAGCCGGCGGGCACGGTCGTCAGGCCCGCGCAGATGCGGTCGATGACCTTTGCGCTGACCGCGGTATTGACCGGCGCGTGCGAGTAGGCCGGCTGGAACACGGCGGTCGAGCCCTTGAAGGGGTTGGCGGTCGTCGCGCTTTTGCGCTTCTCGGCCTTGGTGGCCTCGCGGGTCTTGGCCTTGGTGAGGCTCTCGTCGAGCGCCGCGGAATACTCGGCCTTGATCTCGTCGCCCTGCGTCGCGGTGATCGCGCCGCTGTCGGTGAGCGTCTGGGTGTAGATGGTGGAAACCTGCGGGTGTCCGGCGATCTGCCGATACATCAGCGGCTGGGTGAAGGACGGCTCGTCGGTCTCGTTGTGGCCGTGCTTCCGGTAGCAATACATGTCGACGAACACGTCGCGCTTGAACTTCACGCGGAACTCGACCGCCAGCTGCGCGACCAGGCAGACGGCCTCGGGGTCGTCGCCGTTGACGTGGAAGATCGGCACCTCGATGGATTTCGCGATGTCCGTGCAGTAGCGCGTCGAGCGCGAGTCGATCGGGTCGGTGGTGAAGCCGATCTGGTTGTTGATGACGAAGTGCACGGTGCCGCCCGTGCGGTAGCCGGGGAGCTGGGAGAACTGGAGCGTCTCGGAGACGATGCCCTGGCCGGCGACGGCGGCGTCGCCGTGGATGAGCAGCGGCATGACGGCGCGGCGCTCGGTCATGTCGCCCCGGATGCGCTGGCGGGCGCGGGCCTTGCCCTCGACGACCGGGTTGACGATCTCGAGGTGCGAGGGGTTGGCGGCGAGGCGGACCTCGACCTTGGCGCCGGAGGTGGTGGTCAGGATGGACTCGTAGCCGAGGTGATACTTCACGTCACCGTCGCCGGCGACCGTGTCGGGAATATAATTCTCGGAGAACTGCTCGAAGAGGACGTCGAAATTTTTCCGCATCACGCTCGTGAGGACGTTCAGGCGGCCGCGGTGCGCCATGCCCATGACGATCTCGTCGACGCCGTGCTCGGGGCAGTGGTCGATAACGGCGTCGAGCGCGGCGATGATGGTCTCACCGCCCTCGAGGGAGAAGCGTTTCTGGCCGACGTATTTTGTGTGGAGGAATTTCTCAAACAGCTCCGCCTTATGGACGCGGCGGAGGATGCGGAGCTTCTGCGGCTTGGTGAACTTCGGCTGGAGGCGGGTGGACTCAATGCGCTCCTGCAGCCAGCGGCGCGCGTCCGGGTCCTGAATGTGGGTGTATTCGACGCCCACGTGGCCGCAGTAGGTCTCCTGCAGCGCGGCGACGATCTCGCTGAGCTTCAGCTGGCCGCCGCCGAGGTAGGTGCCGGTGTCGAAGACCGTGTCGAGGTCGGCGTCGCTCAGGTTGAACTGCGCGAGCGAGAGCTTCGGGGCGGGTGGCGGCGGGTTGGCATCGAGCGGGTTGAGGTGCGCCTGGAGGTGGCCGAGGGCGCGGTAGGCGCTGATGAGGTAGTGGACATGCGACTGTTTGAGGCTGTCGGCCGCGAGCCCGGCGGCGGGGGCGGACTGGAGGGCCTTGCCGTCTGAGCCGAGGGAGAAACCCTGGAAAAAGGCGCGCCAGGTCGGGTCGACCGACTCGGGGTTGTCCTGCCAGCGCTGGTAGTATTCCTCGACCACGACGGCGTTGGCGCCGGTGGAGAGATTGTCGCGTTTCATGGGGGAAGAAGGGATGGGCACTGCGTGGATGGAATAAAGTGTTCCGCGGGTGAGGTGGAAGGTTGAATGGAGCACCCGCCTCCTACTGCCGCAAGTTGTTTCAACCCGTGCAGCCCTGGCTTGAAAAGATCAGTATTCGGATGTTACCTCCTGATAAATAGAACTTAAACCCACCGCCCTTCCGTGACCGAGACCAAGATCAAAGCCGCGCTAATCCGCTTCACCGCGGGGATAAAGAACTCTGATGGGCCGGGGATCTCCGCCGCCCTCAGCGACGTTGAGGCCCTGCTCGCGGCGCACCGGGGCGAGCTGCCTCCGCAATTGGTGCATTTTCTCGAGGGCCGCAGCTACGCCAAGGCGCTGGCCTACCTGGGCGGCGACAGCGGCTTCGCCAAGCCGGCCTCGCCACCGGGCGGTTGCGGCGGAGGCCACGCCTAGCATTTCAATGGAGGGCCCACGTCCCGGTGGGCCGCGGTTCGCAGGGCCGCGAGCCCACCAGGAATCCAATCACACCATGACTCCACTGGACAAAGTCCCGACCGACGGCGGCGGCGCGCTCGGCAGCAATCCTTTCGCCGGCCTCAGCGGCGCCGGGTTGCCCGCGGCGGCGGCCAGACCAATCGAAAAACTGAAATCAAAGATCGAAAATCCCCGGAACCGCGGCCGGGTCGATATCAAGCGCACCACGGCCGGGCGCGGCGGCAAGACCGTGACGATTGTCACCGGCTTTGTGGGCATCGGCCTGCCCGAAAAGGAATCGCTCTGCAAAAAGATGCGCAACGCCTGCGGCTGCGGCGGCACGGTGAAGGACGGCGACATCGAAATCCAGGGTGACCAGCGCGAGAAGATCGCGCAGATCCTGGCCGAGGCCGGCTTCCGGCCGGTGTTCGCGGGCGGGTAAGCCGGCCGCAGTATGAGAGAGATAGGCTAACTGCTGGGAAACTGGATTATCAAATTACTTGAGACGCCGGGGTAGGGGTTTATTAGCGAGAATGTGTCGAGCGCCCGCTGAGCCGGGCATCGGCCCAGCGGGCGAGGTCCCGCGTTTCCGGCGTGGTTGTGCAAAAACTTCCTTGGGAAAAAAATGCGCCCAAGGCAGGCGCTCCCGCAGGAATTAGGTATGCGCCCGCTCAAAGATGTTGTAAGTCTTCGCCATTGAATCTCGCCCTGATCCTTTTCTCCGCCGTCTCCTTCCTCGGCTACGGCTCGGCGTGTTTCCTATCGGCCTACATTAGAAAGGAATTCGAGCGCTACGGCCTTGGGCCGCAGCGTGCGCTGGTCGGCGCACTGCAATTGAGCGCGGTGATCGGTTTGGTTGTCGGCCTGAGCCAGCCTTGGATGGGGCGCGCGGCAGCCGGCGGGCTTGCCCTCATGATGCTGGTGGCGGTCGGGTTCCGGATCAAAATCAAAGACTCGCTGCCCCAGACGACACCGGCGCTGCTTTATCTGGTGCTGAATGCCTACCTGTGTTGGGCCGCGTTCTGACCGACGGGTGGGTTACAGTAGCACGATGGCGGTGCACATCGCGAGCACGGCGATGGCAGGAAGCGCTTTTTTGACCGGGTCTTTCACTTTGAGGTGCATGACGAACGCCCCCAACATGAGCAGTCCGAGGCCGAGGGCAGCCGGCTGCGCCACGATGCGGAACCAGAGAGCGGCCAAGAGGGCAAGCGCCAGTCCCACCTTGAGCACGCCGACCAAGCACATGAACCAGAAGGGCAGCCCGTAAGCGGCGAATTCCTCGCGCAGGGTCTTCGCAGCACCACCGCGATACGGCGTCGCCCGGCCCGAGCGAAGCAGCCAGACATTCAGAATTCCCAGGGCCACGGTAAGCTGCAAAAGGATGAGGAGATAGGGCATGGCAGTGATGCTATTGGATAAGACCCGATTGGCTCAAGCTTAGTTCAGGGAATGCGCGTCGCCCTTGGTCACGGGAACCGATCTGAAACGCAAGCAGCAGGGCGAACACGCGGTGAGGAACCAAGCCGGGAAAAATGGGGAACTAAACGCTGGGAAAAACTGAGAAGAGGAGCTGAGGGAAAGCCTGAAAGTGAGCAGACTTCGGGAGGAAGTGAAAAGGGTGTAGCAAGGAAGCGTGAAGTTCCTCCTGGGCAAAATTGCTTAGTGTTGAAAAAGGTGATTGGCCCTCCGGGGTGGCTGCGGAGATCAAGCGCGCCCGGAGGTCGCGCGCAACCTTGCCTCCAACCATATTTATGGCCGAACGCTCAGGGGCGTCGGCTGCGACAGGCGTCGGAACAGTACTTCACCTCGGTCCACACTTTGGCCCATTTTTTTCGCCAACGGAATGGCCGACGGCACGCGGCGCAGGTTTTCACGGGCAGGTCGGATTTTTTCCGCATCTTGGGCATAGCTTATTTCCGGCGACGGGGTGTCGCTTTGAGGGCTAGCTTGGTTTGGCCGCCGGCCGACGGCGGCGCGCCACCGTGGGCGCGGATGGCGGCGGCGCGGGCCTGGATGGCGGCGAGCTCCGGCGCGCCGATGCGCGCGAGGTTTTTCACCTGGAGCGCCATGCGCTGGTTGGCGGCGAGCAGGGGGGAGTGCCGGTGAAGGAAATCCCAATAGAGCGTGGTGAAGGGGCAGGCGTCGTCGCCGGTGCGCTTGGCGGGATCGAAGCGGCAGCCCGCGCAATAGTTGCTCATGCGTGCGATGTAGTTGCCGGTGGCGACGTAGGGCTTGGAGGCGAGCAGCCCGCCGTCCGCGTATTGCGACATGCCATGCGTGTTGGGCAGCTCCACCCACTCGACCGCATCCACATACACGCCCAGATACCAGGCGCAGATTTCCGCCGGGCGCACGCCGAGTAGGAGCGAATACAGCCCCGTCACCATCAGTCGCTGGATGTGGTGGGCGTGACCGTGCTGCATCGTCTGCCCAATCGCGGCGCGCAGGCAGGCCATGTCGGTCTTACCGGACCAGTAGAACTCCGGCAACGGCTCCTCGGCGCGCAGGGCGTTGGTTGCCGCGTAGTCCGGCATCCGCAGCCAGTAGATGCCGCGCACGTATTCGCGCCAGCCGAGGATTTGCCGGATAAACCCTTCGGCGGCGGCCAACGGCACCGCGCCGCTGCGGTAGGCCTGCTCGGCCGCCGCAAGAACCTCGCGCGGATCGAGCAGCTTGAGGTTCATCGCCGCCGAGAGTCGCGAATGATACAGCCATGGTTCGTCGGTCCACATCGCGTCTTGATAGGTGCCGAAATCGCGCAGCCGGTGCGCGATGAAATCTTGCAGCGCCGCCCGTCCCTGCGCGGGCGTGAGCGGCCAGTCAAAATGATCGAGTTCGCCGGGATGCGCGGCGAAGCGGGTCCGCACCAGCGCCAGCACCTCGGCGGTCAGCGCATCAGGCGGAAAGGCTACGGGCGCGCGCAACCCGACCGGGCCTCCCTGCGGGAAGCGGCCGCGATTGTCGTGGTCGAAGTTCCACTGCCCGCCCTCGGGCTCGCCGGTGGCGTCGAGCAGCACGCGGTGGCGGCGGCGCATCTCGCGATAAAAAAATTCCATGCGCAACTGCTTGCGCCCTTCCGCGTGGGCGCGGAATTCCTCGGCGCTGCACAGGAAATGCCGGTCGGCCCGGATCTCCAGTGGCACGTCCAGCCTGGCGGCGGCGGCGACGAGCTCGGCGCGCACGCGCCATTCACCGGGCTCGGTCATGATCAGCTTGGTCGGCCGCAGGGCGCCCGCGGCCCGGGCGAGCTCGGTGCCGAGGGTGTGCGTGTTGGCCGGATCATCGAGCGTGACGTAGGTGACCCGCCTCCCGGTCGCTCGCTGCGCTTCGCGGAAGTGACGCATCGCGGCGAGGAAGATCGCGATGCGCGGCTTGGTCGAGGTGACGTGGGTCGATTCGCCTGCGACTTCGGCCAGCCACACGCCATCCTGCGCGGGGTCGAAGCCGTCGAAGGCCGCGGCGTCCGCGTTCAACTGATCGCCGAGGATGAGAATCAGGTGCCGTGTAGTCTTCGGCGGCGGCGTTGCGCGGGTGGATTTTGGGGGGCGGCTCATCGCTTAACCTTTTCCAGGCAGTGAAAAACAACGAAGGCACACGGATCATCAGAGAGGTTTTCCAAGATGGGGACCCGGCCGATGGGCCAACGCATGGTGATCTGAATTGGAGTTTGGGGTTTCATTCGGGGCGCGGCGGGTCCGTTCGTGGTTCAAATGAATTGTTCCAGTTTAGGCAGCGTCGTCGGTTTGGCTGGTTTCGGCCCAGGCGTCGAGTTCGCTTGTGGCGGTGGTGAATTTGCGGCGCGTCTGGCCAAGGAAGCATTCGCCCAGCACGAGGCGCAGGGCGGTTGGTCGGTCGCCACCAGCGCGAGAAGATCGCGCAGATCCTGGCCGAGGCCGGCTTCCGGCCGGTGTTCGCGGGCGGCTAGCTCCGGCGCGGGACCAACAACTTCAGCAGCCATTTTGTGGCGCGGATCAGCCGGGCTTCGACTGCGCGGGAGAGCAGGATGGAAACGGATACGATGACGCCAAGCATCAGCAACCGGGACAGCGGCCGGTGGTTGGCGACGTTGATGACCACGAGGGTCAAAAAAAGCCCCTGCAAGAGGTAGATCGAATATGAGGCGTCGCCGATCTTCAGCCAGAACCTCCATTTTTCAGATTTGAACAAGTCTTCTCGCGCCAAGCAGCAAAGCAACAGCAGCGCGGCAGGGAGCCCGAAGACGAAGGCTCGCGGGAAACCCGGTTGCACGAACGAAACGCGAATATCGACGACATCGCGCGCATACGTGCTCAGAAAAAAGTCGTGCGCGGTGGGAACGCCCAGACCACGCGATCCGCAGTAGAGCGCGGCGACGAGCATCAGGAGGACCGCCGCCGGCAGGGCAAACGGCCGGCGGAAAACCTCCAGCAATCGTTCGCCCCCCATGCTGATGGCCGCGCCGACGACGAAGTATAGATTCATCGAGGATTTCAGGAATTCCAGCGGGTAGGAGTGACCCGGAATAAAATGAACGGCCACCAGCACGATGAGGAACAAGAGGGTGGTCAGGCGCACCAATCCCTTGCCGAGAACCAGCGCGCATAGGCCATAGAAAACATAGAAAAATGCCTCGTGGCAGAGAGTCCATCCCCCGGCGAGAATGGGGTGCGGGTCGATCGGGTAGAACAGCAGGGACCGGAGGAGCTTTTCGCGCTCGACCGGATAGCCGATGTGCGCGAGGCCGAAGGCGAGGCCCAGGGTGACCAGCCAATAGTAGGGGGCGACCCGGGAAAAACGGTTGATCAGGAAATGAACCGCGCCAGTCCTCGATTCGACCTGGGCCAGACTGCCGGCAATGACAAAGCCCGAGATGATAAAAAACAGATCGACGCCGAACCCGCCGTCCAAGGGTCGCCCCCAATAGGGAAATTCCGGGAACAAATGCACCTGCAGCACCATCAGGACGGCCACGGCCCTCAGCACCTGGACGGAATTCAGTCTTGCTGCCATGTGGGCATCGTTCCGGAGGCGTTCATCTTGCGGCTTGATCTACCGGAATGCATCGATGCGTCGAGAGCGTAAAGGACAAC
>JAQSCO010000056.1:0-10196 GCA_029945445.1 Lacunisphaera sp.
ACGGGACGCAACGGGCGTCGTCAAGCGACGCCCCTACAAATACAATTCACCCGAGCAGCACCGCGCCGGTCTGGGCGTCGTAAACCGTCGTGCTGCGGGGCGGCAGCTTGACCTCCAGCGCCCTGCCACCGGGCAGGCGCAACGTGCGCGGGCCGCCGGCGAGCGTGTGGATCATCAGCAGGCCGTCGCCCAGCAGGGTGGCGTCGTCGTGTTCGTTGATCACGTGGCAACCGGCGCGCTTGCCGAGCGCGCGGAGGACGGACGGGGCGACGGGGGCAAGGCCGAAGGCCCACCACGTGGCCGCGGGCGTCTGGCGCCACGCGGCGCTGATGCTGCCGTCGGCCCAGCGGCCGGCGACCTGCGCCGCGGACACATCGTAGGCCGGCACATGCTTCGGCGGCTCAAGCACCTGGTTCTCGGTGGCGCCATCAAGCTGGAGGACGGAGGTGGGCAACGCCAGGTCGCGGCCCGAAGTCGGGATGCCGCTGACGGCCTGCGCGAGCCCGCTGCCGATCTCGCGGCCGTTGCTCCAGCCGGCGTAGCCGGTGAGGACGAGGTGGCGGCCGCCGTTCGCCAGTTTTTGGGCCATGACCTGCCGTTGCGTGTCGTCGAGCACCACGGTCGAGCCGAAGATGATCAGCTTGAAGGACGAGAGGTCCATCGTGGCAATCTCGCCGATGAGCGCCTCGTCGAACACGAGGCCGGAGCGATAGAGGCCCTCGAGCAAGCCATCCATGCCGCGGCCCGAAAACGGATTCGGCCCGACCGGCGGCTGGTCGCCGAATTTGAAACCCTCGAGTGACCAGCGCTGCGCGACCGTGTGGCGGAACGACCACGGATCGTGGATCACGAGGACGTCGGCCGGGCGGAGGAACGGCTGGCCGTGCCGCGCCTGCGCGACGGCGTGGACGGCCTTGATCTCCGCGGCGAGGCGCGGGTGGTCCCACCAGCCGATGTTGCCCTGGCTGGCGAAGTCCGGCGTGCCGGCGATCATGCCGAAGTCGAACCACCACTGGCCGCCGCCGCGCAGGACGGGCAGCAGGGCGTTGCGGCGGATGTAAGCAATGTCGTCCTCGAGCGTGCTGTGGAAGTTTTTGTCCCACGGGCAGCCGACGAGGAAGGTGCCGTGGTCGTTCTCGTCGAGCCAGAGCTTGCCGGCGCGGCGCACGGCGCCGGTGATGCCGCGGCCGTGGCCCGAGCCGCCCATGGCGCGGACGCCGTCGGTGTAGGACGCGGGCGAGCAGAGGCAGTCGAGGTGCGGCGAGGCGAGGATCTGGTCGTGGGCGAGGTGGCTGCCGGCGGCGTTGCGGGCGAACTGGCCGTAGAAATAACCCTGGAACGCGGCGGTCACGATCGGGCGCGGCCACGAGCGCTTCACGTTGGCGGCGAGCCCGAGCAGGGCATCGGCCATCGTGCTGTGCAGCCACGTGAAATAATCGATCAGGTCCTGCTGCTTGCGCGGGTCGCGCAAGGGCCCGAGGTCGGCGCGTTCGCGCGAGGGCGAGTCGGGCGCCGTCACGGCATCGAGGCGCGAGCCGGGACGGTTCCAGGCACGGGCGAGACTGGCGTCGTCATGATAACGGGCCTTGAGCCAGGTGCGGTAGGAACGGGTGGCCGCCACGCCGGTGTCGGGATCGTGGTGGAGAAAGCCGAACTGGTGCCACTCGCCGTAAAGGCCGTTGGCGAGCTGGAGGCTGAACACGGAGCCGCCCTCGGGCGTGGCGCCAAAGCGCGTGCAGAAATCGGTGACCTGCGCGTGGGCCCACTCCTGCCACTTGAGCGAGGCGAAGCTCGCACGCACCGGCCGGCCGCCATCGGGGCCGACGCGGCGCTGCAGGCCCCAGGACGGGGGCTCCTCGGCCGTCACGTCGGCGTAGCCCACGCACTCGTCGGGATTCTGCTGCACCCACCAGAGCGGGGCGTTCACGTGCAGGCGGAACATGATCGCGGCGTCGGGATTCTGCGCGAGCGCGCCGGCAACCTGCTTTTGGGCAAGCGTGAGATCGATTCTGCCGTTGGGCTCGGCGATCATCTGCTCGATCCACAGGTCGAGCTGGACGAGCCGGACCCCCTGCTGGGCAAAGAGCGCGATGTTACGGCCGGGCACTTCCTCCCACGACCAGCGGCCGCCGGGGCAGTCGGTCAGCGCGTAGATGAGCGGGGCGTGCGGCACACCGTTGAGCATGAGCGTCGGCCGGCCAGCGCGCATTTCGACGGAGGAGGAGAGGGGTTGCAGGGCCATGGGGGAGGGAAGAGAAACCTGAGACTTGAAACCTGAGACCTGAGAACGTGGAGGAGAATCTTGGGTGGAGGGTCGGTCTCCCGACCGACCGCGGCCGGCCAGGAGGCCGGCCCTCCAAGGTGAGTTTATTTCGACGGCGGCGGCGGCGGGGCGAAGTAGGTCTGCCAGAGGCCGACGATGAAATCCCCGCCCATCGGCTGGAGGTTCTTCTCCCAGCGCGTCTCGTAGAAATGAGCCTGCGAGTAGCCGAGGTACCCTTCCCGGGCCTTAAAGAGCAGGTCGGCCATGCCGACGCCCAGGCGGCGCTCCAAGACGTCGCCGCCGCGCTCCGCATCCCACGCGCCGACGAGCTTGAGCGTGACGGCCGTGGGAATGACGATCATCGCGCCCTCGTAGGCATATTGGAGGCTCGTGCGCATGCCGTTCCAATCGGTGGTCTCAAATTCACAGAACATGCCCATCTGGCCTTCCCAAGGCGACACCTCGGCGCCGGATAGGTCGTGGAGGAGGTGGGAAGTGGTGGTCGGGCCGTTGCCAACCTCGACGCGGGTGCGGGCCGCCTTGGAGAACATGCGCAGGGCCTGCCCGCGGAAGATCAGCCAGGGTTCGTGCAGCGAGTCGCCGTGCAGGGTGAAATCGTTCCTCACTCCGGCCCCCCGCGAGATGACGCCTTGGGCGAATGTCTGGTCGGCGGGCACGGCGATCGAACCGCCGTGCATCATGAGATCCTTGATCGCCGGCGTCCACGTCCAGCCGCGCCTGATGTTCTGGAAATTCGCGGCGTCGAGCCGCGCGATGAACTGGTCGAAATCGAAGCCCTTGAAAACGGCGTTCAGCTCGTCCGCGCCAAAGTAAAGCGCCGCGGCGACGATGACATCGGCGTAGCCCTCGGCGATGTTCGGGTTCCACGTCTTGTGGTTGAGCGACCAGCCGTCGAGGCGGAGATAATAGTCGTTGTCGTCGTCGAGGCAGAAGTGGGCGGCGAGCGCGAGCGCCTGCATCAGCAAGTCGGCCCGGGCCTTCTCGTCGGCGGAAAGCTGCGCCCAGACGGCCGGCGTGCGCTTGGCCAGCAGGAGGACGTGCGCCGGCACGTGGTGCGTCCATCCGCCGATACCGCCGAGCGCCTCAGGCTCGTTGGTGCTGCCGTCGGCTTGCGGCGTGGGGCGTGGCGTGACCAGGATGGAGCGGAGTTTATCGGCAAGATGCGTGGCGAGCGTCCGGCCATCGACGAGGCGCCCGGGCTCCTGGAAGGCCGCAATGGCGGTGACCTGCAGGGCGAAGGTTTCGGGGATTTCGCGCATGACGACCTTCGCGACGAATTTCCAGCGCGGGGCCTTCAGGCGCACGGCCCGCTCGATGAGTTCGGTCGGCAGGGTGGGCAGGGCGGACGCGTGGACCGAAATGCCGGCGGTAGCCAGCGCCAGACAGGCGAGAATGAATTTCATGCGGAAACGATCATACCGGCAGCCGCAGCAGCGCGCTATAGAGTGCGGTGGCCCGGGCGAGTTCGGTGCGAGCGAGCCACTCGTCCTTGGTGTGGGCCTGGGCGATGTCGCCGGGGCCGAGCACGAGCACCGGGGCCCCGGCCGCGGCGTAGTGGCTGGCGTTGGTGGCGTAGGGTGCGCCCACGGCCGTCCCGTCGAGGCCGGCGGCGGCGAAGGCCGGTTGCAGCCACGCGTGGAGCGCGGCGGAACTGCCCGGCGGCAGCGGCGGGGCGAGGTATTGGCTGTCGTGCTCGACGGCGAGCCCGGCCAGCGCGGCGTCGCGCTCGGCCAGCACCTGCGCGGCGGTCTCCCCCGGCACGAGCCGGCGGTCGCAGCTGATCTCGCAGTAGTCGGGGATGATGTTCACGGCCGAGCCACCGCGGATGACGTTGATGCTGGCGGCCGCCTGGCCCGTGAGCGGGAACGGCCGGTTCGCGAGCGGGATGAACTTCGTCTCAAGCGCCGCGATGACCTCGATCATCGCGCGGATGGCCGAGCGGCCTTTCGCCGGATCAGCCGAGTGGGCGGCGGTGCCGCGCGTGATGGTCCGCCAGCGCAGAGCGCCGTTGTGCGCGACGACGGGCCGCAGGTTGGTGGGCTCGCCGACGATGATGCCGCGGAGTTTTTTGAACTCGTGCAACTCGGTCGCGGCGAAGGCCTGCGCGCCGGTCATCGTGGCCTCCTCGTCGATGGAGAAAATGAGGCCGGCGTTGCGCGTGCGGCCGGCCTGCTGCGCGTAGTCGCGGAGCGCCCAGAGCATCGCGGCGCCGGAGCCCTTGGTGTCGCACGCGCCGCGGCCGTGCAGGCGGTCGCCGGCGACCGTGAGTTGGAGCGGCGGGACGGTCATGCCCTCGAGACTGACGGTGTCGAGGTGGCTCTCAAACAGCAGCCACTCGGCGCCGGGCGCGACCTCGGACGTGATGAGCAGGTTGAAATTCCCGGTCGCACTGCCGGCGGGGCAGCGGCGGGTGGACAGGCCCCAGGCGGTTGCGAGCGATTCCAGGTGCGCCGCGAGGCGGCCTTCACCGCCGGCGGGCCCGCCCATGGTCTCGTTGACGGTCTCGAACGAGACCAGCAGCGCGAGGAGTTCCTCGCACGAGCGGGGTGTGGGCAGGGCGGGCATGGTCAGCGCAACCAATGGGCGCGGTGTTCCGCGACGAAGGTGTCGTCGGTCAAATCCGGGTAGGCGGCGCAGACGCGGGTCAGTTCCTCGGCCTGGCCGGGCGAAAGGACTTCCGCCGGGTTGAGGCAGTGCACCGACTCGACGAGTCCCTGCCGCCGGAGCACCTCGAGGATGCCGGGAATGCAGCCGCGGAAGCGGTTGGCCGCGTCGAAGAGCGCGGCGTTCATGTCGGTGACGGCGTTGGCGCGGGCCAGCCACGAGGCGTCGATCTTCGGCGTGGTGGCGGCGCGCTGGGTGTCGCGGAAGAGCTGCACCGCGGCCTGGGTCCACACGCCCCAGTGTCCGAGCAGGCCGCCGACAATGTGGCGCGTGACCGGGCGGCCGTTGAGCGGAAAGGTGAAGGGCGTGAGCAGGTCGGCCACGATGGTGTCGTCATTGCCGGTGTAGAGCGCGATGTCGGCGCGGCCGGACGCGGCGACGGCGCGGACGACGTCGATGGTCTGGTAGCGGTTGAACGGGGCGATCTTGATCGCGACGACCTCGGGGATCTCGGCGAATTTCCGCCAGAACGCGTAGCTGAAGACCCGGCCGCCGACGGCGGGCTGCAGGTAGAAGCCGACGACAGGCATCGTCTTCGCCACGGTGGCGACGTGCGCGAGGATCACGGCCTCGGGCTCGGTCTGGTAGGCGGCCATGCTGACAAGACCCGCGTGGTAGCCGAGGGAGCGCGCCAGCTCGGCCTCGGCGACGGCCTGCGCGGTCAGGCCGCAGATGCCGGCGATCATCGCGTAATCGCGCGGCGCGTGGCTCAGTTCGGCGGCGATGGTGGCGGCGGCGAGCTCGAGGACAGGCTTGTAGAGGTTGTGCTGCGGCTCGCGGATCTCGAACTGCGTGGAGTGCACGCCAACGGCGATGCCGCCGGTGCCGGCCGCGAAATAGTAGCGGGCGAGGGCGCGCTGGTGCTTTTCAGAAAACCGCCGCTGCTGATCGAGGGCGAGCGGGTGCGCCGGGATGACATGGCCGGCGAGAAGGTGGGAACGGAGATTCATGGTCAGAACTTGCCGCTGCGGGTCTCGAAGTGGGTGGGTTTGCCGAGCAGGCGGCCGCCCTGCTGCAGGTAGCCGGTGATCAGGTCCATCATGTCGGCGACGGACATCTCGGGCGCGCCGAAGAGCCGCACGGACTCGCTGGCGTCGGCGAGCCAGGCGGTCGGGGCCTCCGTGCCGGTGAGGACCGGCGCACGGCCGAGGCGCCGGCCGAATTCCTCCGCGAGCGTGCGGATGCGCAGCTTCTCCGCGCCGGTGATGTTGAGGAATTTCGGCGGGCTCGCGGTGTGGGCCAGGCTCTGGATGGCGCGGGCGCAGGCGTCGCCCTGCCAGATGCAGTTGAGCCAGCCCATCGTGAGGTCGACCGGCTCGCCCGACTGGACCTTGAGCGCGAGGTCGACCAGCACGCCGTAGCGCAGCTCCACCGAGTAGTTGAGGCGGTAGATCAGCTGTGGCGTGCCGTATTCCTGCGAGAAGTGGGCGAACACCCGCTCGCGGCCGACGCAGGTGCTGGCGTATTCGCCGAGGAAGGCGACCGGCTCGCTCTCGGTCGCGCCCGGGCCGGTGACCGGCACGAACGGGTAGACGCAGCCGGTCGAGAAGATGACCATGCGCGCGTCGCGGAAACGCTGCGCGACGAACATCGGCATGACAGTGTTCTGGATCCAGGTCAGCCCCGGGGCGCTGTCGGTGCCGAATTTCTGGCCGGCGAGAAAGAGCACATTGTCCGCGAAGGGCAGGGCCCCGACCTGAGTGGCATCGGCGAGATCGCAGGGCAGGGTGCGGACGCCGAGCTCCTCGAGTTCGGTGCGGGCCTCGGCGCGGGTGAAGCGCGAGACGCCGGTGACGGTGGCGTCCTTGCGGCCGGCGGCATCAAGCGCACGGCGCAGCATGACGGCGGTCGTCGTGCCCATCTTGCCGCCGACGCCCAGCACCATGAAATCGCCGGGCAGCTGGGCGACGGCCTCGGTGGCGCCTTGGGTGGGGGTCGACAGGAGGAGCTCGATTTCGCGGTCGGTCTTGGGGAGAGCGGGCATATTTTCAGAAGCAGGACGGCGTTTTGCGTGAGAGGATACTTGTCAGCACTATATCGCTCCAGCACAGTACGTAAAGCCAAGCGCAATCACCCTGAAATTTCATGCGAGCCATCGATATCCACACGCACCCGATCCTGCGCGACGACCGGCGCGACCGCAAGGGCGCGGATGAGCTGATTGCCCGGGCCCGGAAGCACGGGATCCGGCATCTGGTGTGCCTCGGCGACGTGCTCGCCTACGGGCGTTCGCCGACCGAGGAGCAGCTGCGGAAGATCAACGACGACACCTTCTGGCTGATGCGGCGCTACCCGGATTTCGTGACCGGCTTCTGCCACCTGAACCCGACGCTCGGCGAGCGTGCAGTCCGGCGCGAGACGGCGCGCTGCGTGGCCCGCGGCTTCGGGGGATTGAAGCTTGAGATCGCCAACAACGCCCGCGACGCCTGCATGCGGCCGCTGATGGAGCTGGCCGAGAAGCACGGGCTGCCGCTGCTGCAGCACGCGTGGAGCATGACCAAGATCAAACAGCGCAGCTTCCACACCGACCCGGAGGACGTCGCGACGTTGGCCCGGCGCTTCCCGAAGGTGCGCATTATCATGGCGCACCTGACCGGCTGCGGCGTGCGCGGGGTGCTGGCGGTGAAGGACTGCCCGAATGTCGTGGTCGACACCTCCGGCGCGGCACCCGAGGCCGGCATCGTCGAATACGCCGTCGCCCAGCTCGGCGCGGAGCGGGTGCTCTACGGCTCGGACGCGCCGATCCGCGACTTCGGCGTGGCGCTCGCCCGCATCACGGGCTCGCGGCTCAACACCGCCACGCAGAAGAAAATCCTCCATGACAACGCCCGCGCGCTGCTGCGTCTGCCATGAAATAGCCGAGCAAGGCAGTTGGCCCACGAAACACACGAAACACACGAATGCAGATGAGGAAGAGAACAAACAGTCTCTCACAGGCCGATGATCGGCGAATCTCCACCCTCCTTGTCGTTTTTATTTTGTGTCATTTCGTGTGTTTCGTGGGCTATCACTTCTGCATAGATCCGCATGAAATACTTTGACGCCAACACCTGGACGGGCCGCTGGCCGTTCGCCTTCCTCGACGAGCACACGCCGCGCACGCTGACGGCGCATCTGCGCGCGCACGGCATCGGCCGGGCGCTGGTGTCGCCGCTTGAGGCGGTCTTCGCGCCCGAGCCCGATCCGGCCAACTACCAGTTGCTGCGCATCACGGAAGGCATGAAGGGACTGGTGCCTGTGCCGATCATCAATCCGGCCTTGGCCAACTGGCGCGAGGAGTTGGCGGTCGTCGCGACCGACCCGCGCGTGCGCGCCGTGCGGCTGCTGCCGGCCTATCACAATTACCGTTTGAGCCATCGCGCGGTGGACGACCTCGCGGCAGAGCTCGTCCGCCGAAAGCTGCGCCTGATCGTGCAGGTGCGGCTCATTGACCATCGGCACGAATACCACGCCATGACGATCAAGCCGGTGAAACCAGCCGACGTCGGCACGCTGGTGCAACGCCACCCGAAGCTGCGCGTGCTCGCCAGCGGCCTGCTGAGCAGCGAAGTGCGCGTGTTGTTGTCGAAGCATCCGCGCCTGCTGGCCGACCTCTCCTTCGCCGAGTGGCATGAGACGATGCAGTATCTGCTGGAGAAAGTGCCGGCGAATCAGCTGTGCTTTGCTTCGCACACGCCGTTCCTGATCACGGCAGCGGCGCGGGCGAAGCTGGATCCGTCAGGATTGCCGAAGGCGAAGCTTGCGGCGATCGCGGCAGGGAATCTGGCGCGGTGGCTGGGAGTCTAGGTGGAACCCGGCCTCCAGCCTTCGCTAAAGCTACGGCCGGCAGGCCGGACGGGTTTTCTTGGGCGTATTTCCTGAAAGCGCGCCCGGAGGTCGCGCTCCACCTTGGATGGTTCGGGCGTAGGGGCGCAGTCTTGCTGCGCCCTTGGGGTGGCGTGGTCCGAGCGGGCGCAGCAAGTCTGCGCCCCTACAAATTAAACTGCGAAGTGTCGTGCGACCTTGGCGAGGGCGCTGGCGGTCTGGTCGATCAGCTCGTCGGTCATGGCGGGGCTGATCGGGAGCGACACGCCTTCGGTGAGCATCGTCTCGGCGACGGGGCATTTGACGGTGCGGTAGTCCATCGTCGTCAGGCCGGCGTCGCGCAGGGGCCAGCGGCCGGCGAAGAAATTGTGGTTCTGGAAAAGCGCGTAGGCATACATCGGCTTGGGGATGTAGCCGGCGGCGGCGTGCGCGCCCTCGGCCACCAGCGCGGTGACGAACTCGTCGCGCGTGCAACGGAAGCGGGTGGGCTCGAGGCGCAGGAGGCAGAACCAGAAGCTGTGCGTGTCGCGCGGGTCGATCTGCGGCAGCACGACGCCGGGCAGCGCCAACTCCTGCAGGTGGTGCAGGAGCCGCGAACCGAGGCGGATGTGGGCGGCGATGATGTCCGGCAATTTAACCAGCTGCGCGGCGGCGACGGCGGCCTGCGGCTCGCTGATGCGGTAGTTGGGCGAGAGGGTTTCCGGATTCCGGCCACCGGTGACGCGGTCGTAGTGCTTGTCGCCCCACTTGCTGAGCGTCGGGCCGAAGCGGGCGTCGTTGGTGCCGACAATGCCGCCGTCGCCGGAGCTCACGTGCTTGTATTCGTTGAAGGAGTAGCAGGCGAGGTGGCCGAAGAGGCCGACGGGTTTGCCACGGTAGGCCGCGCCCCAGGACTGGGCGCAGTCCTCGATGACGAAGAGGTTGTGCTCGCGCGCGATGGCCATGAGCGCGTCCATTTCGCTTGGGTTGCCCGCGAGGTGGACGACCATGATGGCCTTGGTCTTCGGGGTGATGCGGCGGCGGACGTCGGCCGGGTCGAGGTTGTAGGTGTGCGGGTGGATGTCGGCGAACACCGGCACGAGCTGCTGGTAGAGGATGCCGATGACGGAGCCCATGTCGGTGACCGGCGAGGTGATGACCTCGGAGCCCGGCGGCAGTTGGAGCGCGGCGACGGCGATGTGCAGCGAGGCGGAGCCAGAGGAGCAGGGCATGCACCACTGCAAGGGGTAGGTGCGGCGGAACTCCGCGAGCAGGGCCTCGGTCTGCGGGCCCTTCCAATAAAAGAGCGAGGGCTGGTCCACCATCGCGGTGAGGCGGGCGAGTTCGGCGGCGCCCCAGCGGTGGTGGGCGGGCTTGGTAGCGGTGACGGCCTTGGGGCCGCCGTGTAAGGCGAGAGGGGAGGAGGCTTGAGGCATGAGGCGGAAGGCGGAAGGCGGAAGGCGGA
>JAQSCO010000056.1:10296-106383 GCA_029945445.1 Lacunisphaera sp.
GCGAGAGGGGAGGAGGCTTGAGGCATGAGGCGGAAGGCGGAAGGCGGAAGGCGGACTGAAAATTCATGCAATCGGTAGCTGGGGAAACCGGTTGCGGCAATGCTGGGATTCGCCTTTTCTCTGACATGCGTTGCGGGCTACTCCTTCTCGGTGCGGTCGGGTTGGCGGCGGCGGAACCGGCGGTGGTCCGCGATCTGGGCATCCCAGTGCGCGGTGTCAACTGGGGGCGGCTCCACGCGGGGGCGACCGCCGACGGCAAACCCTCGATTTTGATTTCGTTCGGGCAGAACAATGGCGGGCTGTTTGTCGCCGACGTGGATTTTGCCACCGGGCACTGCACGCAGTATGCAGTGAAGGACCGCGCGGCGTCCACGTTTCCGACGGCGTCGTTTCGCAGCCTGCGCACGGGCTTTCTTTACATCGGCTCGGCGTGGGACGCACACCTGCACCGCTTTGATCCGGCGCATCCGGAACGCGGCGTCGAAGACTTGGGCAAGATCGACCCGGACGACGCGATTTTCCCGACCGGCATCACCGAGGCGCCCGACGGCGCGATCTTCATCGGCACCTGCAACGGCGCGCGGCTGGTGCGCTTTGATCCGGCGACGAGCGTGTTCACGCGGTTCGGCCGGATGGACGAAACCGACAACTACCTTTATCCGCTCGCGGGCGATGACGGCTCGCTCGCTGCGCTCGTGAAGGTCGTGCGGCCGCATCTCATCGTCATCGATCCCAAGACCGGCGAGCACCACGAGGTCGGGCCGGCCATCACCGACACGACGGACAAGACGAGATATCTCAAATTGTTCAAAGGCACCGATCACCTACTGTATCTCGACTCGCATGCCGGGAAATTCCGCGTCGACGGCATGAAGCTCACGGCGGTCGACTCTGCGCCAGCCGAGCTGCCCGGGATTCACTCGGCCTACACGCACCATTACCAGGCGCCGCTGGTGATGCCCGGCGGCTGGACGGCGCGATTTTTGGACGACAACGACGTCGGCGCCGGGGCGCCGCGAAAAATTCAGCTCACGAATACCGACCCGGGTATTGCCCCGCGCACGCTCACGCTCGACTGGCAGGGCGGTGGCGCGAACCTGCATGTGATGGAGCCCGGGCCCGGCGGGAGGATCTACGGCAGCGGCTACATGCCTAACCACCTGTTCACCGCGACGCCGGATGGCCGCGAACTCGCCGACCTCGGCAAGCACAGCATGGCCATGGGCGAAGCCTACTCGTTGGCGACCGTGGGCGGGAAAATCTATCTCGCGTCCTATCCCGAGGCGCGGCTGTCGGTTTACGATCCGGCGCGGCCGTTGCACTTTGGCACGGAGCCCGCCGACAATCCGCGTGACCTCGGCCGGCTCGACGCCATCGGCTACCGGCCCAACGCCATGCTCGCCACGCCCGACGGCCGGATCTGGCTGGGCGCGGGTCCCGACTACGGACTCGTCGGCGGCACGCTCGCCTGGTTCGACCCGCGCAGCGGTGAGAAGAAGTCCCACCGCGCCATCGTGCCCGAGACCTCGCCGGCGGCGCTCCTGTGGCTGCCGGAGCAGCAGCAGATCCTCATCGGCCTGAGCATCGAGTGCGGCACGGGAGCGAAGGTGCAGCGGCTCGCGGGCGCCTTTGCGCTGTGGGAGCCGAAGGCGGACCGGCTCGTGTGGTCGGGCGACCTCGGGCTCGATAACCTCGCGGACGTTTGCTCTTTGGCGCCCGCGGGCGGCGGGCTCGTTTACGCGCTCATCGGTCGCGGTGACCACATCATTTCGCAGGGCGCGCCAGAGATCACGCCCCGTCTGGTGCTGCTCGACCCGGCGAAGCGCGCGGTCGTTGCCAGCGCTTGGCTGCCGAAGGAATACGGGCCGGTCTCGTGGCACGGGCTCTTCGCGCTGCGCCCGGCGGCGAGCGGGACGGTCTATGGCGCGACGGCACATTGTGTCTTCAGGATCAAGCCCGGCACCTGCGAGGTGGAGCGCGTCTGGCAGCACTCGACGCCGAAATCGCGCGACAGCACGGTCTGGCTGACCGCGGCCGACCCCGAGGCGATCGACGTCGTGGGGCCGATCATCGGCGGCGAGCTGTTTTTCGCCACCGGCTGGCGGCTGCGGGCGGTGACGTTGCCGGGGGAGAAATGAGTTTACTGTAGGGCTGCCGCTTGTCGGCAGGCCGCGGCCCGGCGACGAGCGCCGGCCCTACCGAAGTGCGCGCAAGAAATCCTCGAGACCGAAAACCAGACCGAACTCGACCGACACGCGCCAGAGCGCCTGCTGCTTCTCGCGTTCCTCGCGGGCGGTCTCGCGGTTTTCGACCGCGGTGACGGCCTCGGCGATCGTGGAGCAGAGGCAGCCGTGGCGCTTCATGTCCACCATACCGCCCGGCGACATGAGCAGGCACCAGTTGAGCGCGAAGCCGGCGTAGATGAGATGATTGATGTGCTGGGCGCGGCACAGGGCGGCCAGTTGCTCGCCGTTCTCGGCCACGCCCTCGTCGCCCACCGGCCGGGCGGCCGGGGCGAAATCCAGCCGGGCAAAACCCGCCTTGATGTCGGCGACGTTGTGCGCGCCCGGCGAGCCTTGGGCCGTGCGCACGCGCTGCAGTTCGTTGAAGACGGGATCGGGCGGCACCGGGGCGGGCGAGGGTGAGCCGCCGGCGAGCTGAAAGGCGCGCCGATAGCCGGGCAGGTGCGAGTAGTAGTCCTGGCCGCCGCCGACGACGTGGAAGACCGGCAGGGGCGAGGCGCGCACGGCGGCCAGCAGCGGCGGGAAAACCTCGGCGAGAATCTTCGTCGCGCGCGGCGTGTATTCGACGGCGCGGCGCCAGCCGGGGTATTCAGGCGGTGCGCCGCAGTCCCACGCGTGCATGACGACCAGCGCGGTGTGCGGCGGGGCGAGCTCGACATCGACCGTGTGCCAGCCGCCGTAGCCCTCGCCCGGCACCGTGCGGGCGGGATCGGCGTCGAACTGCCGGTAGAGCTGGGCGGGGAGGCGCATGGAGGCTGTCAGTGAATATGAAGGAGGACACTCACAGGAGGCAACGGAGTTAACGGAGAGGGCTAATCAGATCCCAGTCACTCGGTTTCCTCCGTTACCTCCGGTGAGAAAGATTTTTCAGCTTCTGGTTGCGGCCGGTTTCGAAGCGCGCCAGAGCAGGCCGCCGATCACGAACAGCAGGCCGCCCGCCACGAGGTTGATGGCCGGCGGGGCGAGGGGCGACGACGGCAGCGCGACGCACGCGATGAGCACGAGGCCGAGCAGCACGCTCACCATCGCGAGCATCTGGTAGTCGCGGAGCCCGCCGACGGGCAGGTCGGGATCGATCGGCACCGGCGTGCGGAGGTCGGTGTCGAAGCGGCGGCACTCGGCACTGCGCGGGTCGTCGGCGCGGTAGAAAAAGGCGGAGATTACAAACACGACGGTCGCCCCGATGATCGCGGTGAGGATGTTGCGCTCGTAGACGTGCTCCGGGAACGCGCCGGCCGCCATGAAGCCGAAGGCCGCCACGAACGCGGCCACGCACGAGGCCATGCCGGACCACCACGGGGTCTTGCGGTAAACCATGCCGAGCAGCACCGGCATCATGAAGCCGGGGCCGGTCAGCGAGTAATATTTCAGGCCGAAGTCAAAGGCGCCGCCGGTCTTGGCGATGAACAGCGCCGCGATGATGCCGAGCACGCCGATGACCAGCATGGTCACCTGCGCGACGCGCATCTGGTGGGTTTCCGAGGGCACGGACAGGCCGGCCTTTTTGCGCAGGGGAACGTAGATGTCACGCGTCGTGGTGGCGGCGAGCCAGTTGAAGCCGTCGCTCGCCTGGCCGAGCGTGGCCGAGAGGATGGCCGCGACGACGAAGCCGATCATGCCGTGGGGCAGGAGCAGCAGCGCGAGGCTGACGAACGACGCCTCCTCGGGCGCGGCGAATTGCGGCCAGACCGAGGCGATGTCGGGAAAGATCACCCGCGCGCCCATCACCGGCAGGATCCAGAGCAGCGGGCCGAAGAACGACAGGCCGGCGCAGAGGAGGGCCATTTTCCGCGCGCTGCGCTCGTCGGGCACGCTCTGGTAGCGTTGCACCTGCCACCAGGCGACGTTGTAGCCGAGCATGGAGGCGGCGGCGTAGCAGAGGAGGAACAGCGGCTGGCCGGTCTGGCCGTTGAGTCCGAAATAACCGGCGGGCGCATCATGCCACAGCTTGGCGAACCCCGCGCCGAGGCCCTCCCCTTGGCCGAGGTAGCGGAAGGTCACGGGCATGATGAGCAGCGAGGTGACGAGGATGATGACGCCCTGCACGGCGTCGCTGAGCACGGCGGCCCAGAGTCCGCCGATGACCGTGTAGACAATCATCACGATGCCGATGCTGATCATGGTGACCTCGAGCCCGGTGAAGGTGTAGCCGAGGAAGACGTGCTGCTCCTTGGCAAAGCCGAGGGCGGTCGCGACGAAGATGCAGAGGATGTAGAGACCCTGCCCGATGCCGATGATCTGCGGCACCACGGCGGTCACGGAATAGAAATACGTCGTCGACGGCGAGAAGCGGCGGGTGAGAAACTCGAGGGGCGAATTGATGCGCGCGCGCCGCCAGCGGGAGGCGAAGTAGAATGCGCCGACAAGATAGGCCCAGGTCGCCGCGGTGAAGACGACCGCCGCCCCGAGGCCGTTGCGGTAGGTGAAACCGGCGGCTGCGACGAACATGAACGCGGAGAAGCCCGACACCCAGTTGGACACGCCGGCGAGGAACCACGGAATCTTGCCACCGCCCTTGAAGTAGTCGTCGGTGTTCTGGTTCTTCCGCGACGAATACCAGCCGACGAAGATGACGATGCCGAAATAGAGCGCGATGAGCGTGTAGTCGGCGCCGTTGACGTGGTTGAAGGCGGGCATGGGGTTAGAGGATGGACTTGAATGTAGGGTCGGCGCTTGTCGCCGGACCTGATTTGGTAGGGGCCGTTGCCCTCAACGGCCCTTCGAAGGGCGCTTGAGGGCAAGCGCCCCTACCAGTCATACCGGTCCGCCGACAAGCGGCGACCCTACCTAAGGAATACAAATTCACGCGATGGTGATGGCCGGCACGGTGTCGGCCGTGTTGATCGTGACGTTCACCTTCTGGCCGGCGTGCATGCCGGTCACACGCCAGCCGGTGGCGTCGCGGACGACGGCGAGTGTGCCATGCGCGCCGCCGGCACCGTTGCCGGCTGCTGCCGGCCCGGTGTTTGTCCCGGGAACTCCGCGCTCCGCCGGATTCCCGGGCAAAGCCGTGGCGACCGTGAGCAGTTCGTGGCCCGTCGCGGCGGCGGAGACGGCCTCGACGAAGTGGTGCACGCCCTCGGTCTCCGGCAGGTCGTGCCGGCCGGTGGCGCAGGTGACGGCACCGGCGGAGTGGATGGTGCCGCGCAGGTTGGCGAAGGGGCGCGTGATCGTGAAGCCGTTGGCGGCCGCAGTGCAGCTGCCGTGGTCGTCGTCATTGAACACCTGGAAGCGCAACTGGACGGGTTCGGCGGTGGCGAGCGTCACGCGGTCGAGGAGCAGGAGGACGTCGGGCTTCAGGAAAATGACAGTGCGGTCGACCCGCTGCGCCTCGGGCAGGACGAGGGCGTAGGCCTCGGTGGCGTCGCTCGTGACGGTCATCCAGCCTGGGCCGGTGCGGAAGGACTGGACGCGGGCCCAGGCCCAAGAGGCGTTGGTGCCCTCGTGGCCGTCGTGGTATTGGTGGCCCGAGCCGTTGATGAGGAGGGCGGTGTGCGCGGTGGTGAGGCGGAGCTTCCAGCGCGGCGTCGTGTAGGAGTAACCGGCGCGGAACGGGTCATGGAAGAGGCGCTCGCCATGGGCCTTGAAGATGACGCTGTTGCGGTCGGCGTGCTCGTGGTTGGCGGGGCCGCCGCTGCGGAGCGCGACGACGCCGTCCTCCGCCGTCCAGCCGGTGCGGGAAACCACGATGTCGTTGGAGAGGCGGGCATCCAGCAAGGCCGGCGCGGGGGCCGCGGCGGGGGCGGCTTCGTCGAACCAGATCAGGCCGAAGTGGGACTTCATGCTGCCGATGTTCTGGGCGACATGTTGCGACAGCGGATCGCGGTGGGTGCGGGCCACCCAGGAGGCGATGGCAACGTCGCTGGCGGTCAGGGCGTCGCTGAAATTCACGATGTCGTTGGCCGGGTCGACCTTGATGGTCGGCACCGCGAGGTTGCGCGGCCCGTGGGTCGGGTCGAAGCCCTCGCCCTTGGTCGGCATGGCGAAGGCCAGCGCGTAGCGGATGGTGCCGGGGTAGTTGATCAGGCCCCGGTCATCGATGCCCAGCCGGCGCCAGAGGGTCTCGGCGAAGATGGCCATGTGCAGCGTCGTGTAGCCCCAATAGCTGGCGCCCTCGTCGTAGGCGCCGTCGGCGCCATACATCGTGGAGAAGGCCTTCGCGCTGGAGCGGGCGAGGTCGAGCCACTGCTCGGCCTGCGGGTGGCGGCCGTGGAGGAGCACGGCGGCGATGCCGAGGGCGGCGGTCGGGATGACCTTGAGGTTGGTGGCGTTGAGGATGAGCGGCCAGCGGGCGAGGCTGACGCGGAAGGCCTGCGGATAGTCGTCCTCCGGGTCGAAGCCCCAGCCCTTCACGCGGTCGGGAAACTTCATGCCGTAGAGCGTCGTGTAGCACGCGGGGGCGCCCTTGGTCGCGATGTTCTCCTCGATCGCGGCGACTTCCGCCGCGGTGAGCGTGCCCCGCAGGCAGTCGAGGGCGTAGGCGAGCGCAATGGTGGCCTCGGAGGCGCGCTGGAGGCCCATGACGGTCTTGCCGCCCTCGAGGAAGTAGTCCCACTTCGGGTAGTCGAGGAGCTTGCGGATGGCGAGTTTGGTGACCGCAAGATGCGCGGCGTCGCCGTTGACGGCGTAGACGAACGAGGAACGTTCTACGATCTGGCGGCAGCGCATCATGTCCGCGACATGGTTGTTGAACCGAACCTTGTGCTCGAGGAAGTCGGTGTCGTCGGCGAGATCGGCGCCGGTCATTTCCTTCCAGAGCTGGGCGAAGCGCGGGTGCCGGGTGTTGGCGCGGATGCGCGGGAGGTCGGCGGCGTCGAAGAGCAGGCCTTTGTTGGTGGCAACCGGGGCGGTTTCACGAGCGGCGGGCTCGGCGGCATTCAGCGGGAGCCGGGCAAAAGGCAGGGCCGCGGCGAGGGTGGCGGAGGTCTTGAGGAAGGTGCGGCGGGTGGTGGGATTCATGGGTGGGCGGGGTTATTTATTGTAGCCGGGAAAATGCTTGGGATCGGCGGGGTCCTGGTAGCGGGTGGTGTAGGTCTTCCTGCTGGCGGCGAGCTTCAGGAACACGTCGAGCGGCACGACCTCGACGGCGCCGTCGAGCTGCTTGACGATCTCGACGAGGCTGTTGACGTCGTTGGACTCGCGGACGTGGACGAGGAGGAAGTAGGGGCGCTTGGCGTTGAGCGCGATCAGTTCGTTCAGGTCGGCGCCGACCTCGGTGCGCGGGCGGCGCGGATCGATGTAGTAGTCGTAGGAAAGCAGCGGGCGCGAGTCGCGCAGGTCGCGCGTGCGGGCCGGGCCGTAGCCGTTGATGAAGCCGATGACGTTGGGGAAGGCGGCGTAGTAGCGGTCGACCGTCTCCTGGGTAAGGTCGGTGTTGCCCACGTTGCCGTCGGCGGCGGAGTTGTCCATGATCTCCATCACGTGCTCGTCCAGCACGGTCATCATCTCGTTGGCCTCCTTCATCAGGAGGGGGAAGCGGTCGGCCGGGATGTGGTTGGGATACATGTAGCCCGGGCCGGAGAGGCCGCCGATGAAGTAGTCGTTGGGCGTGGCGCTCTCGTGGAAATACTCGAGGGCGGCGGGGGAGAACTTCGTCCAGTTCATCGTGACCTGCCACGCGAAGGGCAGCTGGCCGCGGCCGGGCTTGGTCCACACGCCGATGCCGATGCTGTCGGACTGCACGAAGGCCATGTAGACCTTCGCCTCGGCGGTGAGCCGGGCGTCGAGGGCGACGTGGCCGTGGTTGGTGAACTTGAAGCCCGGCGTGAACGTGAACTGGCAGTTGAAGCTCAGGTTCGGGAGATTGTGCAGGCCCTCCATCTTGAGGCCGTAGCTGGAGAGCAGCGTGGTGTGCTGTTCCTCGGTGTCCTTGCCGTAGGAATGCCAGCCGAAGACGGTGGCGCCGGGTGTGAGCTGCGAGTAGAGCTTTTGCTCGAGGGCGAGTTCCTCGGGGTGCTTCGGGTTGGCGGAGAGATCGTGGAAAAACATTTTCTGGCGCACGCCCCAGTCGGCCATGCCCGGCATGCGCACGGCACCGACGTGACCGCCCATCAGCATGACGGCGTCGTGGGTGCAGCGCGCCCAGTAGCGGGCGACGGCGTCGGTGTAGATCTGGGCGTCGGTCTGGCCGGGGTAGCGGCCGCGGAGATCGTCGATGGGCTTGAGGCCATGCTTTTCGACGAGGGGGATCAGCGCGGGGGTGACGACGAGGGCGTCTTCGAGGCCGGAGATCGTGAAGGCGACGTTCATGGTGGCTGGGACCGATGGGTCCCATACAACATAGCCCTTGGCGCTGGTGGCGAACCTGGTGAGCGCGTCCTCGGCGGTGGCGATCGCGGTGAATTTCACGCCGTGCTTGCGCTCGTAGAAGGAGAACAGCGGGGCGGTGATCTCCCACTGGTATTCCGGCGGGTGGATGATGTAGAGCTGGGGCGCGTTGCGGTTGGCGAGGCCCTGCAGGCTGAGCAGCAGGACTTTTTCGGGCAGGCCGCCGGCGACCTGCCAGTCGAGGTTCCAGCGCATGACGAACCCAGCCTTCGTCCCGCCGGGCGGGACTTCGGCGCGGCAAGGGGCCACGGCACCGATAATAATGAGGCCAACGAAGAGGGGAATCAGGCGGCGCATCAGGGCTGTAGGGCCAGTCTTCGACTGGCCGGGCCGGTCACAGACCGGCCCTACTTTGGGAAGCGTGAGGTTCATTTGGATGTTTCGGTCACCCGGGTGAAACGGTAGACGAGCGGTGACGGGCGCGTGCTGTGCAGCTCGATGAGGACGAGGGCACCGTCGCCCTCGATGAGGCGGAATTCCTCGTAGATCCGCATGAGCGCCTGGCCCTGCGAGATCTCGATCGGCGTGTCGGCCTCGACGCGCAACGTGCGGCCGGCGTCGAGCCACGCGGCGCGGACGGCGGTCGTGCCGCCTTTGGCCGGATATAGCGCCATGTGACGCTGCTCGACCCGGAAGAAGTCCGGCACGACGGACGGCGCCGCGGTGTCGACGGTGTTCGTGGCGGTGCGCTTGGTGGCGCGCCACTGCATGTCGTGCTGCAGGGTGACTCGGCTGCCGTCGACCCCGATGACAAGGTCCCACGCGGTCCAGCCGTCGAGGGCGGTGCTGCGCGCGACGTCGAGCCGCCAGCGGCCGGCGAGCGGCGAGGCGGCGAGAACCGTGGAAGCGAGCAGGAGGAATAAAGTTAACGGGCGGAGGAGGCGCATGGCGGAAGGTTGTAGGGCCGGTGCTTGTCGCCGGGCCGGGTGGCGCGGACGGAAGCGGCCTGCCGACAAGCGGCAGCCCTACATTTAAGAATCAGTTTTGTGGGATGAGCGTGGGTCACGGATTGCGGTCGATGGCGTCGGTGGGCTGCTGGTAGTGGGTGCGGTAGGTCTTGGCGCTCGCGGCGAGCTTGAGGAAGACGTCGAGCGGGACAACCTCGACCGCCTCGCTCAGGCGGCCGAGGATGGCGGCGACCTTTTCCACGGAGTTGGATTCGCGGACGTGCATGAGCAGGAAGTAGGGACGCGTGGGGTTGAGCTGGATGAGTTCCTCGAGGTCGGCGGCGGCTTCCTCGACGGGGCGCTCGATGGAAAGGTAATAATCGTAGCTGAGGAAGGGCTTGCCGTCACGCAGGTCGAAGGTGCGGGCCGTGCCGTAGCCGTTGATGAAGCCGAGGGCGTCCGGGTATTGCGCGTAGTAGCGGTCGACAAGTTCCTTGGGCAGGTCGGTGTTGCCGACGTGGCGGTTGCCCTCAGAGTAGTCCATGATCTCGAGGATGCGGAGATCGAGCTGTTGCATCAGCGGACGGCCGATGGCGGCGAGCGCGGCGAACTTGTCGGGGGGGATCGCCTTGGGATACATGTAGCCCGGGCCGGAGAGGCCGCCGATGAAGTAGTCGTTGGGCGACTTGTCCTCGTAGAAGAACTGCAGCGCGGGCGGGTTCAGCCACGCCCAGTTCATGAGCACCTGCCAGGTGTAGGGGATCTTGCCGCGGCCGGGCTTGGTCCACGCACCGATGCCCATGGCGTCGGTGGCGACGGCGCAGACGTAGACCTTTTTCTCCGCGGTGAGCTTGGCGTCCGGCGCGAGGTGGTGGTTGTTGGTGAACTTGAACCCGGGTGTGAGCGGAATCTGGGAGGTGAACGAGACGTTCGGCAGGTTGTGCAGGCCCTCCATGATGAGGCCGTAGTTGCCGACCAGCGTGGTGTGCTGGCCCTCGGTGTCCTTGCCGTAGGAATGCCAGCCGAGGACGATGCTGGCGGGGTGCTGCTGGCTGAGGATTTTTTTAAGGAGTGCGAGTTCCTCGGGGTGCTTCGGGTTGGCGGAGAGGTCGGTGAAGAACGCGCGCTGCCGGATGCCGAAGTCGGCGACGCCCGGCTGCATCTCGGCGCCGGCGTGGCCGCCCATCACGACGTAGTAGTCGCGCGAGCAACGCGCCCAGTAATTATCGTAAGCCCACTGGTAGATGACATGGTCGGGCTGGCCGGTGAACCGGCCGCGCAGGTCGACGACGGGCCGGAGCCCGTGCGCGGCGGCGAGGGCGAGCTGGTCCTCGGTGACGACCACGAGGTCTTCGACGCCGGCGATGGTGAAGGCGACGATGAGGGAGGAGCGGACCTGCTTGTCCCAGACAACGACGCCCTTGGCATACTTGGCGTAGAGCGCGAGCGCGGCCTCGGCATCATCGAGTTTGAGACGGTCGAACTTCACGCCGTGACGTTTTTCCAAAAAGCCGATGAGCGGGCGGACAATCTCCCACTGCCAGCTCTTCGGATACTCGAGGTAGACGCGCGGCTCGTCACGGTTGGCGAGACCCTGCAGGGAGATGAGCAGGGCGTGGACGGGAATGTCGCCGTCCAGGCGCCAGTTTTCGGAGAGCGGGATCAGGGTCGCGGTGGCCGGGGCATGGGCGACCTTCGCCGGCGCGGGCTGCGCGGTGACAGGGTGGACGCAAAGGAGCAAGGCGATCGCGAGAAGGCAGGTGCGGACAGTAGGGCCAGTCTTTGACTGGCCCGGCCGGTCGGAGACCGGCCCTACCTCATGGGATGCGGGTGAAGACATAAACGACGGGCCGGTTGCGGGTGCTGCGGAGTTCGGTGAGCGTGAGGACGGCGCCGTTGGCGGAGACCTTGTAGTCGCTGAGGATGTTGACCGCGCGGTCGCCCTGCTGCGTGGCGAGGACGAGGTCGGTGTGGAGGCGGAGAATGCGGCCGTCATCGAGCCATTCGGCGCGGACGCGCTTGGCGTGGTCGTCGCTGATGTAGGCGCCGAGGTGGCGGTTGTCGGGCCACATGGTCACGGGGATGACGCGGTCCGGGCGGGACAGGTCAATCGTCATGGTGTCGGCGAAGGCGCGGCGGCCGGAGCCGAGTGAGCGGGAGATGGTCACGGTGTCGCCGCTGACGGCGAGGGTGAGGGTGTAGTCCTGCCACGGGCTGAGCTCGGTGCTGCGGGCGGCGTTGAAGCGCCAGGTGCCGGCCAGAGGGCTCTCCGCCGTCGCTGAAGCTTTGGCGGACAGGTCGGCGGCGGCCAGCGGGCCGGCAGCGAGCAACGTGAGCAGGAGGAGGCGGAAAAGGCCGGACATGCGGGAGGTTTGCGGTTGGACGGGGGAAGAAAAAAGGGCGGAGGCAGGAAGCCTCCGCCCTTGGCGAATCAGGTGAATAAAACGAGGCTTAGAACTTCATGCCCAGGGAGAACTTGAACGAACGCGGGTCGGCCAGGGAGAAGTTGCCCTCCGAGTAGTCCTTGTCCGTCAGGTTGTCGATGGCGAGCGATCCGGTCATCTTGTAGCCCAGCACTTCAAACGGATAGCTCAACACGGTCTGAAAGACCACGTAGTTGCCGGCGGTGATGCCACCGCGCGCCGCGTTGAAGTTCTGGTCGTTCGAGATGATGATCTCGCTGGCGTAGCGGGCGCCGAGGCCGATGCTGAAGCCGCGGCCATGCTCGCCAATGAAGTTGTCGCTGAACGTGTATTTGTTGAACACGTTCAGGCGATACTCGGGGGCGTAGGCCAGGCGATTCCCGAAGATGATGTTCCGGGAGATGATCGTGCCGGCGCTCGTGTTCGGCAACACGTTCAAGCTGGGGTCGGAGACGGTCTCAGCGCGCCACATCCAGCCGCCGGAGACGACGGCCTGATAGTTGCGCCGCGGGGTCCAGATGACCTCAAACTCGGCGCCCTCGGTCTCCTGCGTGGCGGAAGCCGTGAACCAGCGGATGACGCGGTTGGCCGAGCCCTGCTTGTTCGGGAGGAGGTAGTTCAGCGGCTCGTCGAACTGGCGCTGGGTGTCGTCCACGTTGCGGTTCTCGCGGGTCACGCGGTAGACCGACATCGTGCCGACGATCTTGCTGTCGTCGGTGGAGACCTTGACGCCGAACTCGACGTTCTTGCCCTTCTCGTTCTTGATCTCGGTGAGGAAGCCGTCGGCGAGGACGCGGGCATACTCGGTGTCGGGATTGAGGCCCAGCAGGATGGCGCGATTCTTGACCACGGCGGGATCGGTGTCGCCACCGAGGTATTGGACGCCGGAGGGGAGGAAGGTCTGCGAGTAGCTCGCGTAGACGTTGATGTTCTTCTTCACCTCGAAGGAGGCGCCGATCATCTTGGACGTGCCCTTGACCACGCGGGCGCGGGAGAAGACCTCGTTCAGGCCATAGGTCACCCAGTCGGCGCGGGGAATCACATTGAGGGCGTTATCCGGGACGATGAACCACGGCGGGTTGACGGCCACGAGCTGGCCGGGAGTCGAGATCTTCTCCTGGCGGTAGCCGAGGAATGTCGTCAGGCGGTCGTTCATTGAGGTGGCCTGCCAGTTGAGATACCATTCCTCGCGCTTCGGGCGGGAGTGGTCGACGAGGCCGCGGGAGATTTCACCGATGCGGCGGATGTCGGGCGAGATGTGCACGCCCGGATCGTAGAGGGAGAAAATCTCCATCGGGGTCAGGATCTGGCCGGTGCGGTTGCGGATAAACTCCTGCGCGACGTTGGGGCCGAAGGTGGTGCTGCGGAGCGCCACCGGAATGGGCGAGACGTAGCCCTCGTCGGGCTTGTCGAAGGCGCCGGGCAAGTTGCCGAAGAACGGGAACTGCGTCGTGCCCGCGGCATTGGCGCCCACGCTGCCGTAGAAGGAATTGTAGGTCTGGCCGTAGAAACCGCCGGCGAGCAGCTTGTTGTCGATCCCGGCGAATTTCTTCTTAAACACCAGGTCGAGCTGGTGGTAATAGGCGTCGATGTCATAGCCTTGGGCCGTGACACCGATCGTGCTGAACCGGACCTGGTCCGCATAGGGATTGGCGGCGGAGATCAGGCGGTCGAAGCGCGACTGCACTGAGGTGTAGGAGTGCCGGATGTCGAGCCAGTCGGTCGCCGCGAAGTCGGTGACGACCGAGAAGGTGGAGTTCTCATCCTTCGAGTAGGAGCCCACGCCGTAGTAGTTGAACTTGGCGTCGTGGATCACGGTGCCGCCCTTGTCGGTGTAGTAGGCGCCGTGTTCCAGCGGCTGCGTCCAGAGCGGGATGTATTGGTCGCCGGCGGCATTGCGCACGTCCGCGATCCAGGTGCCGAGACCGTTGAGGATGCGCGCCTGATAGGCGGCGGCATTGGCCACGCCGGAGATGGCGATCAGGTTGGCCGGGGGGTTCTTGTAGTCGGCAAACCACTGCGAGGGCCAGCGCCAGGAGTCGTCGTCCTGGTTGCGGAGGCGCTGCAGGATTTCGCCCTCGATGGCGATCTTGAGCCGGCCGCTCTTGAGCGGCACCAGCGTGAGGCCGGCGTTGACGGAGTAACCTTGCTGGAGCTCGTAGCGGGCGTTGCCGATGCCATTGTCCCAGGCGCCGACGACGCGCAGCGCCGCCTTGTCGGACAGGACCGTATTGTTGTCCAGGGTGGCGCGCAGGCCGCCGATGCGGTCACTGTAGCCGCTAAACGACCAGGTGAGGGACGTCGGGATCTTGGCGAACGAGGGCTGCTTGGTGACGTAGTTGATCACGCCGCCGGGGAAGGCATTGCCGAAGAAAATGGCCGCCGGACCCTTGATGACCTCCACGCGCTCGACGTTGTCGAGGGTGTAGGCGTTGTAGCGGAGCAGGCCGTTGCGCAGGCGCGAGTTGATCGGGAAGCCGCGGAGGGACATGTTGCCCGACGGCGTGAAGCCGGTCGCGGGCTGCAGGATGCCCATGCGACCATCACCCGCGGAGGAGCTCTGGTAACGGAGAACATCCTGGATATCCTTCATGCCGGTATCACTGAGGAACTCCTCCGAGATGACCGAGATGTTCAACGGCACCTTCTGGATCTCGGTGCCGATGCGGGTGGCCGTGGCCGAGTTGGTCTTCAGGTAGCCGTAGTCCTTGTCGCTCTTCACTTGGAAGGGCGAGAGCACGACGACATCCCGGTCGGTGGGTTCGGCCGCAAGGGACGGACGGGCGGCGGCGGGCTGGGCCGCCGATGCCGCGGCGGCGGGCGCCGCGGGCTGAGCCGTCGGGCTTTCGAGCGCGGCGAGGCGCTTGCGCAGGGCGGCATTTTCTTCCTGGAGTCGGCGGAGGGCGTCGTCACCCGACTGCGCGGTCGCAGCGGAGGTGGTCAGCAACGCCGCCAGGCCGAGCGCCAGATATTTCTGGGCGCGGCCGAGGGGGGTATGGTTGGGTTTCATGCTCATTGGTGGTTTGTAGTTTCCGGTTAAGAACTCCGGTGAGGGGCTCAGGGGACGGGAAAGGGGTTATTTGGCCAGGCCGTGGGCGGCCTCGGGGGTCAGCAGGCGGGGGGAGACGGTGATGCCGATGCGGCCGCGCACCTCGGGGTTCTCGATGCGCCAGAGGAGGTGGTCGACGACCTTGCGCACGAGCATGGGCAGGTTGATGTCGATCGCCGCGGGCGAGTGGTCGAGGTTGTGGTAGATGACGGGATTGTAGTTCCCGAGGATGGCCTCGAAGTCGCGGCCGGGTTTCTTGCCCGCCTCGCGCAGGGCGCGGAAGAAGGAGCCGCAGAAATGGTCGACCGGGAGGTAGAGCCCCGTGGCCTTCGGCGTGCAATCCATCAGCCCGCGCGCGAGGGTGCCGCTCTCGCCGTGCAGCGGGGCGATTTCCAGGTAGCTGGTGCCGCCGGGATTCGCCTTGCCGAGCATGGAGTGCACCGTGAGGCCGAGCTCGCCGGCCCGGGCGACGAAGGCCGCGATGCGCTGGACGATGGCGCTGTAATCCGGATCGGTGGAAATGAGGGCGACGGACTTGTGGCCGCGCTCCTTGAGATACTCGGCGGCCAGGCGGCCGTTTTCCTCGTTGTCCGGCTCGACGTAGTCGCCGGGATAGGCGGGCGAGCGGCGGGTCATGAACCAGACGTTCGGCGTCACGCGCAACTGGGCGAGGCACTCGGCCGAGGGTTCCATGCCCTGCACGATGACGCCGTCCAGCTGCTCGCTGGCGATGGTGCGGGGCAACTCGCCCGGGGTGTTGGAAAACAGGACGCGCAGATCGACGCGGTAGCGGGGGTCGGTGGATTGCACCTGCAGCAGCTGGTCCTGAAACCAGTTCAGGCTCGGGTTGTTGGCCTTGGCGCCGACGAACCATACGCCGATGCGGCGCTGCTCGGGCAGGTGGGCCTTGGGGCCGCGGCGGCGGTTGAGCGGCGCCGGCACGTAATTGTGCTGCTGCATCACCGCGCGGATGCGCGCGAGACTGTCGGCCGCGACAAGTTGCGGTTGGTTAATGGCCCGGGAGACGGTGGCAGGGGAGACACGCGCCTTGTGGGCAATTTCGGTGATCAACATGGGGTAAGGTCGGCCCGTTCTGAAACTTTCATGGAAATTAATGAAAGATGATGCCGCGTGGTCAAGCGATTTTCAGCCTTATCCGCTGAAAATAAACCCTCAGACCGTCCGCCGCAGGGCCCGGCGCCAAGCGCCGAGCAATTCCTTCCGGCTGCGGACCACATCGGGCCAGACCGGGGGATTGGTGCTCACGTTATAACCATGGCTCATGCCCATCTCGGGACACACCCAGAGCTCGCCGCCCGGGCGCGGGCCGCGGAGCCAGACGACGAAGAGTTCCTCCACAAAGGCGAGGTAGTCGGCGAATTCGGGGGTGAGCCGGCCGCGCCCGTTGGTCACCGGCACCTGGCAGTGCTGGCTGTTGAAGGGCCGCAGGTGGAACAGCTGCGATTGCTGGATCTCGCGCGGCCACCGGAGCAGCCGGGCGGCATAATCCTTCGGCATGACGTGCTTCGAGACGGCGAAATGGGAGTGGTCCCACGTCACGGGCATGGTCTTGCCCGTGGCGCGCCGGTAGCGCCGGGCGATCTCGGAGAATTTCTCCGGTGTCTCGGTCGCAGTGTCGCGGTGGGTCTCGATGTGCACCCCGAGGCCCAGCTCGCGCGAGAGCTTGATCAACTTCACCGCCATGGCGGCCGCCGGCGCGGGGAGGGTGTCGTGGTTCAGGAGCTGGATGTTGATGAAGTGCACGCCGAGGGCGCGCTGCTCCTCGAGGCGCTTCCGGGCCACCTTCAGGTCGCCGCAATCGAAGCCGCTCAGCAGTTTCAGCCCGCGCCGGTCCGCGCCGGCCTTGATTTCGGGGGTGATGTAGGCCGCGACGCCGTCAAAACCGGCCGCCTTGATGGCGGAGAGCTTGCGCTCGACCGACCACTCGCGGCGCGGGGTGGGGTAGCCGACCATCGACCAGGTGTGGGCACAGATAATCAGGCGGGGCCGGGCTGAAACAATTTTCATAAAGATCCTGAAAATATATGAAAAGAGATGTTGAAAAATGAGCGAAGGCCAGACCATTTTTGCACGGACTGACGTCGGTCGCCCTGTCTAGGCTTGGTTACCCCGCCGGCGTTGCCCCTCTCCCTGTCATGTCACCCCAGCCTTTTGTTCAGCGCGCCTCGTGGATCTGGTCGGCGGAAGGCACGCATGCCGTCCCGCCGGCCGGGCAGGCCTCGCCCTCGCACTATCAGGTGCGCTATTTCCGTCGCACTTTCGTAGTGGCCGACCCGGCGGGCGCGGCGCTGACCGTCCATCTGTCCGCCGATAGCCGGTATGTATTCTACTGCAATGGCACCTGCCTCGGCCGCGGCCCGGCCAAGGGCGACGTCAACCACCACTTCTACGATACCTACGATATGACCCCGCATCTGCGGCGCGGCCCGAACGTCCTCGCGGCGATCGTCCTCGACATGTCCCGGGTCGCGCACCGGCCGGCCTTTCTCGGGCCGCCGTGCTCGGTGATGACCTATGCGGGGGGCTTCGTGCTTGAGGGTGCGGTGACGGACCAGTCGGGCGCGGTGCTCGTTGATTTGCAGACCGACGCCCAGTGGCGCGTCGCCGTGGACCACGGGCATCGTTTTCAAAACGAGAACACCACGTTCGAGGGTTATCTCGGTTATTTCGAGCATCGCCTCTCCGCTTTCGTGCCGGCCGGTTGGAACTCCGCGGACTTCGACGACAGTTCATGGTCGGCGGCACTCGTGCTCTACAAGGCCGAACTCTTGGAGAACCGCCGCGATCCGGCGAGTCCCTACGGACTCATGCCGCGCATGATCCCCCTGCTGGAAGAGGGAGCGCCGGCGCCATTCCCTGACGCCTACGCCGCCGGCGGGGGCGCGATTTCTCCCGCGTGGCGGCAACTGCTCGCCGGTTCCGCGCCGCTTACACTGCCGCCGGGCGAGAAGGTCGACCTCGTGCTCGACATGGGCGCGCTGACGACGGCGTTCCCGCATCTCGCCGCCAGCGGCGGCGCGGGCAGCACCGTGCGGCTGACCTACGCCGAGGCGCTGCGCCTGCCGTGGGGCACGCCGGGCGCGAAACTCCTCGGCAAGCAGCAGTCGCTCGCCAACCTCGCGTCGCACTTTGCCGACGAGAGCACCGGCTGGACCTTCGACCGCCGGGGTAAGGTCACCGGCTGGTGCGACATCTGGGAGCCGGCCGGCCACGCAGAGACCTTCGAGCCGCTGCACTGGCGCGCCTTTCGCTACGTCGGCCTGCAGATCACCGTCGGCCGCGAGCCGCTCACGCTCCGCGCCGTGCAGCAACGTTTCACGGCGTATCCGTATCATCCGGTCGCCTCATTTGCGTCGTCCGATCCCGCGCTCGATAAAATCTGGAGCGTCGGCCTGCACACGATGCGCATGTGTTCGCACGAGACTTTCGAGGACTGCCCGTATTACGAGCAGATGCAGTATGCCGGCGACACGATGATCACGTCGAAGCTCGCGCTGTTCACCACGGGTGATGCGCGGTTGAGCCGCCAGGCGCTCTATCATTTCGACTGGTCACGGCTGCCCGCCGGGCTCACGCAGTCGCGTTTTCCATCGCGGCTCGTGCAGGTGATCCCGGCGTGGAGCATCCACTGGATCACGAATATCCGGGACTACTTCCTCTGCACCGGCGATCGCGCCACGGTGGCGGACCTGCAGCCCGGCGTGCGCGCCGTGCTCGACTGGTATCGCCGCCACACCGGCGCGGACGGCCTGCCGGCGAAGTTACCTTTCTGGAATATCACCGACTGGTGCCCGTGGTGGCCGCGCGGCGTGGTGCCGGGCGCCGATGCCGGCGCGACCTGCATCCACTCCGCCCAATACATCAACGCACTCGACGAGGCCGCGTGGCTCACGCGGCACCTGGGCCGCACCGCCGAGGCCGACACGCTGGCCGCCGAGGCGGCCGCGTTGCGCCGGACGGCGCATGCGCTTTTCTGGTCCGAGACCGAGGGCCTCTACTTCGACCGGCCCGGTGGTCCGGAGGTCAGCCAGTATGGCAACGCGTGGGCGATCGTCGCGGGCCTCGCCGGTGAGCGCGAGCGCGCGATCATCATGCGCCGCTTCCCCAACGACGCGAAGCTCGCGCCGGGTTCCTTTTTCTGGTGGCACACCGGCTTCGCCGCGCTCGCGAAGTGCGGCCGCTCCGACGAGCTGACGCGGCACCTTGGTCCGTGGCACGAGTCTGTCGGCTATGGCCTCTCGACCTTCGTCGAGGAAAACAGCTACTGGCGCTCCCTCTGCCACGCGTGGTCGGCGCATCCGGTGCTTGAGTTCCAGCAGCGCATCCTCGGCATCACGCCCACGGAGCCCGGTTTTGCGCGCATCGCAATTGTGCCGCACTGCTGCGGGCTCACGCACGCGAGGGGCAGTGTCTGCACGCCGCGCGGTCTCATCGAGGTCGCGTGGCGCGTCGCGGACGACCGCTTCACCCTCGAGGCCTCGGCGCCGGCGGGAACTCCCGTTGACGTCATGCTGCCCGATGGTTCCCGCCATGTGTTCCCCGGCGGCGGGATCAACCTCACGATCCCGCTCAAATGAATCCCGGCCTTGAACTTCGCGCGGACGGCGAACGGGCGGTGGAGATCCATCGCGCCGGCGGCGGCCTGCTGCTGCGCTATGTTTACCGCCCGGACACCGCGGCCGACGAATCGCCGCGGCCTTACGCGCATCCGGTCAACACGCTCGCGGGCGAGCTGCTCACGAACTTCCGCCCCAACGACCACCGCTGGCATCACGGACTGAATTTCACGATCAATGGTCTCTCCGGCCACAATTTCTGGGGCGGCGGCACCTACCAAAAAGCCGACGGCTACCGGATGCGCGGCGATCACGGCGGCCAGCACCATACCGCTTGGCTGGAGAAAAGCGCCACCCGCCTCGCGCACACGCTCGACTGGCGGGTCGGTGCCACGAACGAACTCCTGTTGCAGGAGGAACGCGCGCTGGCCTTCACCATTACCTCGCCGCAGGTCTGGACGCTGCGCTGGACGGCGACGCTGAAGAATGTCACGCCGCGCACGCTTTCGCTCGGCCAGTATCACTCCAACCAGGGCCTCACGGGCTCGCATTACAGCGGCCTGCAGTTCCGCGGGGCGCGCGAACTGCTCGATGATCACCTCGACGACACGATCGGGATCTTCGCCGAGGGCGGGCTGAGTGGGGAGAAGGCCGTCCATGGCGCCCCCGCCTCATGGATGGAATGGCACGGGCAGAAGGACACCACGCTGCGCCGCGTGAACATCCGTTTCGCGAACCACACCGGTCCGCTCCACTGGTTCGTGCGCCGGAACAATCCGCTCGCCGCGCTGCCATTCCAATATGAGCGCGACCTCCCGCTCGCCGCCGGCGCCTCACTCGCGGTCGACCACACGCTCACTTTCACCGACGCATGAGCGTGGACCGCCGCACCTTCCTGCAGGGACTCGGCGCCGGCGCCCTCGGCGCGCTGGCGGGCTTTACGCCGGCCTTAGCCGCGGAGCACGCGCTGCCGGTGTTCGACAAAGCCAACCGCGACGCCTTCTGGCGGGCCGTGCGCGCGCAGTATCCGTTGCTCGACGATCCGGTCTATCTCAACACCGGCGGTCTCGGGCCCGTGTCGCGGCCGGTCCTCGAAACGATGGAAGCCGTGACGCGGCAGCTGCAGGAGCATTCCGAGACCGGTCACAATCTGTTCGAGCCGGCCCGCGAGACGATGGCGCGTTTCATCGGCGCACTGCCGGAGGAAGTCTGCTTCGTCCGCAACGCGACCGAGGGCAATTCCATCATCGCGTCCGGGCTCGCGCTCGCCGCTGGCGACGAGGTCATTTTCGAGACCCACGCGCACCCGGGCGGCTCTTTCCCTTGGCTCAACCAGGCGAAGCTGCGGGGCGTGACGGTGCGGGTGTTCGAGCCGGATGCCACCAGCGCCGAAGGCAACCTCGCGCGCATCCGCGCCCTCGTGACGCCGCGCACCAAGGCCATCCAGGTGAGCCACATTACCTGCACGACCGGTCTCGTTTTCCCTGTGACGGCGATCGCCGAGTTCGCGCGCGCGCGCGGCATCTGGTTCCACGTCGATGGCGCGCAGGCGGCCGGCATGATTCCGCTCGATCTGCCCGCGCTCGGCTGCGACTCGTATGCCTTCAGCGGCCACAAGTGGCTCGGTGGTCCGCATGAGACCGGCGTGCTCTACCTGCGGCGCGACCGGCTTGAGGCCGTGGCGCCCACGGGCATCGGGGCCTACTCCGGCGAACTGCCGCAGCTGCCGGGTGAGATCAAATATTTCGGCGCGGCCTCCCGCCATGAATACGGCACGCGCAACGCCGCGCTGATCGCCGGCCTGGCCGCGGCCGTGCGATGGCAGGAACAGATCGGCCGCGACCGCATCGCCGCCCACGGGCGCGAGCTGGCGACGCAGCTGGCGGACGAACTCGGCAGGATTGACGGCATCACGGTGCTCACACCCCGCAGCGACGAGCTGCGGGCGTCGATCACGACCATCCGTCACGCCCGGGCCGACGCCGGGAAACTTTTCGGCTACCTCCTCGGGAAACACCGGCTGCGTTGCCGCCCCGTGACCGAGCAGGACCTCCGCGCGGTCCGCATTTCCACCCACGTTTTCACTTCCTACGCCGAGGCCGGGCGCGTCATTGCCGCCCTGCGCGCGGCGGCGCGCGATCTCTGAGCCTAACCCTCTTCCCCATGACAAAATTCACAACCGCTTTCATGCTGCTGGCGCTGCTCGCCGGCCAGGCCGGCGCCGCTGTGCAGCACGACCTATACCTCTGCGCCGCCTTCAACAACGGCAGCCGCGTCATGGGCTCGAAGGACGGTTCGTCCAACGGCCTGTTCGTGCGCTCGGGCGTGGACGAGTTCAAACACATCGGCGTCAACTACCCGCTGACCGCCTCGGCGACCTTCGATCCGCGCGACGCCAACGTCATCTACGTGGCCTGCCTGAGCGGCGTGCTGCGCACGCTTGATGGCGGCAAGTCCTGGCGGCTCGTCACGGGCTGGGCCGAGACGGAGCCCAAGGCGATCGCGGTCGATTTCAACGAGCCTGACACCGTCTACACCGGCCTGCCCGATGGCATCGTGGTTTCCCGTGACCGCGGTCAGACTTGGCAGCGGCGCGAGAAAGGCCTGCCGGAGCGCGGCAAATACACGCAGGTCGTGCGGTCGGACCGCTCGCGGAAGGGGCGGGTGTTCATCGGCTGCGAGTCGGGCCTCTACGTTACCGAGAACGGCGCGGATTCCTGGCAGCGCGTCCTCGTCACCACCGAGACCGTGGACGACATCCAGCAGTCGCCGCACGATCCGAAGCTCTGGATCGCCGTCACCCAGAGCGCCGGTGCGCTGCTCTCGCGCGACGGCGGCGCCACGTGGAAGAAAATCGACGGGGTGCCCTCTGACAAGGCGCTCTACAACGTCGCCTTCGACGCGCGGGACGCCAAGCGCTTCGCCATCGGGAGCTGGAGCCACGGTCTGCTGCTCAGCGAAGACGGCGGCGCGACGTGGACCGTGCGCAACGCCGGCCTGCCGGAGCCGACGCGCGTCTGGCGCACGGCGATCGATCCCGACAGCGGTGAAATCTACGCCGCGATCTTCGGCCAGGGACTCTACGTCTCGGGCGATTCCGGCCGCACCTGGCGCACGGTCGCCGGCATGCAGGGCGCCTCGATTCAAACCTTCACCTTCGTGCCCAAGCCGAGCCGCTGAGCACGTCGCCCACCACCATGAAACGAATTCTCTCCCTCCTTTCCCTCTGTGCGGTGCTGGCCGGCCCGGCGCTGGCGCAACCGTCCGCCACCGGCCCGATGCCCGTGCCGCCGGCTGATTACACCACCGATGCCCGGCGCATCGCCTACGTCGCGCGCGCGAACGAAGTGCTGCAGTGGTATGTCGACTCGATCAAGCCCGGCGATCCGGCGACCTTCGCCGCGGGGCAGATCGCCGTGAAGCTGGCGCGCCGCGAGGACGCCGCCGCCGTTTCCGCCCGCGTGGTCGAGCTCATGAGCGTCCCGCAGAGCCAGGACATGTTTTGGATGTTCCCGTGGACCGCGATTTCCTACCTCGGCCGCGACCAACTCACGCCCGAAGCGAAGGCCGCGATCCGTGACGCGTGGCGCACCTATTTCCCGATGCGCGGCGACACGGAGAACCACTGGGCGATGTATTACGCGTCGCTCTACCTGATGACCGAGCTTTACCCCAACGATCCCGCGGCGGGCTGGTTCAACGGCAAGAGCTCCGCCGAGAACAACGCCGAGGCGCGCGCCTACCTCATCCACTGGATGGATCTCGCGACCACGATCGGGCAGGGCGAGTTCAACCCGACGCACTACATCGGCGAATATGCCATCCCGATGCTCTACCTCGCGACCTGGGCGCGTGACCCGGAGATGAAGATCCGCGGGCACATGAAGCTCGACTGGCTGCTCGCCGACCTCGCCGAGAACACGCTCAATGGCGTCCTGCGCGGCCCCAACGCCCGCACCGACGACACCTCGGTGATCCAGCGCTGGATGGCGCTCTCGTCGTATTTCAGCTGGCAGTGCTTCGGCAACACGCCGCCGCCGCCGAGCTACGGCGGGTTCGGCGTCTGGTTCGCGGTCGCGGCGGCCAACTACGAGGTGCCCGAGGTCGTCTTCCGCCTCGCGAACGACCGGTCGCAGGATTACCTGCAGCACGACCTCAAGCGCAGTCGCCGCCGCTGGCGTTACAGCGACGTGCTGATGGCCCCCGTCTACAAGACCAACTACATGCGGCACGACTACGCGGTCGGCTCCTACCAAGGGGGCATGGCCGATCCGATCCAGACGCACGTCTGGGACGTTACGTGGGCCGTGCCCGACCCGCGCGGGGTGCACAACACGATGTTCTCGGCGCATCCCTACGCTTCCGCCCAAGTCATGCAGACTTACTTCACCGAGCTGCCCGACCACATGCTCGAACTGCTCGCCGCCCAGGGGAAGCCGTCTTACGACGTGCCCGACAAGATCCTCGGCGGTTCGCCCTACGAGCGCGTCTTCCAGGACCTCGACACCGTGGTTGCGCTCTACGACATCCCCGCGGGCACGCGCTACCCGCGCGTCAACGGCTTCTTTTCGAAGGACCTCGCGAACGTCACCGAGGATAAGTCCGGCTGGATCTTCGCGCAGGGCGGCAGCACCTATCTCGCCTACCGGCCGCTCGCGGCGTTCCATTGGGAACACCTGCTCGGCTACAAGCAGCTGCCCTCCACCGTCGGCTACAAGTGGGAGCGCGTCGATCGCGGCGACAAGGGCGACAAGCTCCTCGTCAGCCCGCACCTGAAAAACGGCACGATCGTGCAGGCCGCCAGTGCGGGCGAGTTCAAGGACTTCGCCGCCTTCCAGGCCGCCATCGTCGCGCTGCCGCTCGAATTCAAGATGGACTCTGTGCCGACGGTGAAGCTGAAGACGCTGCGCGGCCACGAAATCACCTGCACCTTCGGCGAGGCGCCGCAGGTTGACGGCAAGAAGATCGACTATTCAAAATGGAAACTCTTCGAGGGCCCGCACCTCAACGCCGAGAAAGACTCGCGCAAGCTGACCATCACCCACGGCCGGCTCGAGCGCGTGCTGGACTTCAACACGCTCACGATCACCGACCGCGTGAGGCCCGAATAGGCTGCCGTCCCGCATGAGTTACCCCACGTCGCTGCCCCTGCCGTCGGTCGCCTTCGACCACGGCTTCCTCGCCGGGCGGGCGAAGCTCGTGCGCGACACGGTGATCCCCTGGCAGTGGGAAGCGTTGAATGACCGCATCGCCGGCGCCGAACGCAGCGGCTGCGTGCACAACTTCCAGGTCGCGGCCGGCGAGAAGCCCGGGAAATTCCACGGGCTCTTCTGGCAGGACTCCGATCTGGCCAAGTGGATCGAGGCCGCCAGCTACCGGCTCGCCACGCATCCTGACGCCGCGCTCGCCGCTGAGCTCGACCGGCTCATCGCCACCATCGCGAAGGCGCAGCGGCCCGACGGCTACCTCAATACCTACTTCCAGCTCGTCGAGCCGGCAAACCGCTGGGCCAACTTGCGCGATTGCCACGAGCTCTACGTCGCCGGCCACTTCATCGAGGCGGGCGTCGCGCATTTCGCCGCCACGGGAAAACGCACGCTGCTCGACGTCGTTGGCCGGCTGGCCGACCTGATCGGCCGCACCTTCGGCCCCGGGCCGGAACAGGTGCCCGGCTATTGCGGCCACGAGGAAATCGAACTCGCGCTGGTGAAGCTCGCTCGTGCCACCGGCGTGGAGCGTTACCGCGACTTGGCGCTCTACTTCATCGAGCAGCGCGGCCGGTCGCCGAACTACTTTGAGGTTGAGGCCCGGCGCCGTGGGGAAGACGGCAAACTGCCGTGGCACATGCACCACGACGGACTTGGAACCTTGCAGGCGGCCCGGCCGGTGCGCGAGCTGACCGAGCCGGTCGGCCACGCCGTCCGCATGATGTATCTGCTCGCGGCCATGATCGACCTGGCCCGCGACCGGCCGGACGCGGCGCTGGCCGAGCAAAGCCGCGCGCTCTGGGCCGCCATCGTCCAACGGCACATGTATGTCACCGGTGGGGTGGGCACCGAACCCTACGGCGAGAAATTCTGCGAACCCTTCGACCTGCCGCCCGACCGGGCCTACGCCGAGACCTGCGCCGCCATCGGCGTGGTCATGTGCGCCCGGCGCCTGCTCGAGCTGGAGCTGCGCGGCGAATACGCCGACGTCATGGAGCGCGCGCTCTACAACAACGTGCTCGCAGGCCTCGCGCTCGACGGCCGGACTTTTTTCTACGTCAACCCGCTCGAGGTCGTGCCCGCCGTCGCCAAGCGCCGCTACGAGTGCCACCTCGTCCGGACGCAGCGCGTGCCGTGGTTCGGTTGCGCCTGCTGCCCGCCGAATGTCGCCCGGCTCTTTGCGTCGCTCGGTGATTACGCTTATTCGCAAACGGTCGACGGGCTGGCCGTGCACCTCTACGCCGGCGGGACGGCGCGGTTCAAGGGCGGCACGGTGCAGGTCGCGACGGAATATCCCTGGCAGGACCGAGTGGAATTTCGCATTGATCCGGCGCCGGCCGCAGGGTTCACCTTGCACCTGCGGCTGCCCGGCTGGTGCCGGGCGCCGCGGCTGACACTGAACGGTGTGGCGCAGAAAATTGAGAATGTCTCCGGCTACGCGCGGCTGCGCCGCGTGTGGCAATCAGGTGACCGGGTGGTGCTCGACCTGCCGATGCCCGTCGAGCGGGTGCGTGCCGACGCGCGGGTGTTCGCCGCGGCCGGCCAGGTCGCGCTGCAGCGCGGCCCGGTGGTCTATTGCGTGGAGGAGGTGGACAACGGTCCGCAGCTCTCGGCGCTGAGCCTGCCGCGCGCCGCCAAGCTGGAGGCGCGTGCCGCGCCCGACGTGCTCGGCGGATGCGTGATCATCGAGGGCAGCGCGCTGCGCACGCCATTAGGCGACAAGCTATATTCAATCGAAACGCCCGCACCGGTGACGGTGCCGCTCCGCGCGGTACCGTATGCGCTGTGGGCCAACCGGGGCGAAGGGGAGATGCGGGTATGGCTGCGCGAATCCTGATTTCATTCCTTAGCTTCGTTCTCGTCACGCGGGCGGCACCCGTGGCGACGTTCGACGACTCCGCCCGGGCTGCGCATGCGATGCTCACGCGGCTGTGCGACGATTTCGGCGGGCGGCTGACGGGCTCGCCCAACAACCGCGCCGCACTGGAACAGCTTGCTTCGGAATTGCGGGCGCTCGGACTGAAGCCGGAAATCGACGCGTTCCGGCTGCCTGGCTGGGAACGTGGGGCGGATTCAGTCGAGTTGCTGGCCCCGTTTGCCCGGCCGCTGCGCGTGGCGGCGCTCAGTTACACTCAGTCGCACGCGGCGTTCGACGCCGACGTGGCTGACATCGGTGCGGGCGGGACGGGGGATTATGCGGCGGACATGCGCGGCAAGATCGTGCTGCTGAGTCCGGCGGCGGCCTTGCCGATGCGTGAATTATCCCGGATCGCCGTCGAGCACGGTGCGCGTGGGATCCTTTTCACTGATCGCGAGGGTGGCGGGCAGTTGCTGGCGCGCACGGGCAGTTTCGTTGGCGAGGCGCTGGCGTTGCCGGTGTATTCAATCACGCAGGAAGAGGGCACCTGGCTTCAGCGCCTGCTCGCGCGCGGCCGGCCGGTGCGGGTGCGGATGGAGACCAAGTCGCGCTGCCGCGAGGTCGAGACCGCGAACCTGCGGCTGGTCTTCCCGGGTCGCTCGCCGGAGCGCGTCATCGTCGGGGCACACTTCGACAGCTGGGACCTGGGGCAGGGCGCCCTGGACAACGGCCTGGGCACGGCGCAGCTCTTCGCGCTGGCGCAGTGGCTGCGCGGCCGCGAACTGGCGCGCACAGTCGAGCTCGTGTGGTTCAACGGCGAGGAGCAGGGCCTGTGGGGCTCGCGCCACGCCGCGACCGCTCTCGGCGCCACGCCCGTCGTGGCGATGATCAACCTCGACATGGTCGGCGTGCCGATCGCAGTGAACGCGCTGGGCGACGAGTCCCTCGTGCCGGCGCTGGAGCGCTGGAACGCCGCCCGCGGCGACCGCCGGCTCCCCAAGGGGGTCGAGAACATCAATTGGTTCGGCAGCGACCATACGCCCTACCAACTGGCCGGCGTGCGGGCCGTGACCTTCAACGCCCCGATCCCGCGCGAGTCCGTGCGCTACTACCACGACTTCGCCGACACCATCGACAAACTGCCGGCGCAAATCGTGGTGGATTCCACGGCGATCATCGGGGATGTCGTCCTCGCCCTCGCGGACGATGCCTCGCTCGGCGCGTTCCGCCGCTCGCCCGCCGACACGCAGAAGCTCTTCACGACCTTCGGCCTCGAGCGCCGGATGCAGGCGACCGGCTACTGGCCGTTTCCCTGATGCGGGCTCGCGCCCCGCGCCTTTTTCTCCGACAAGTCCAATACCCCAACTCCCCGCCCCATGCATTTCTTCGGCCTCCATTGGATCGACGCCCTCATCATCGTGCTCTACATCCTTGCCGTCCTCGGCATTGGCAAGGTCCTGGCGCATGGCGTCAAGGGGCAGGGTGATTTCTTCCTCGGTGGCCGCTCGCTCGGCAAGTGGTTCCAGTTTTTCCTCAGCTTCGGCAGCATGGCCGATCCCGGGCAGGCGACGACCACCTCGAGTTCCGTCTACCGGCAGGGCGCGGGCGGCGCGTGGCTGGCGCTCATCACGCTTTTTCTGACGCCTTACTACTGGTTCACCGCCGTGTGGTTCCGCCGCGTGCGGCTGACCACGATGGCCGACCTGTTCGAGGACCGCTTCGGCCGGCGCTTTCTCGCCACGCTGTATGCGATCACCACCATCATGATGGCGATCGTGGCCATCGCAGGCGGCAACGTCGTGGCACTCAAGACGCTCCAGCCGCTCATGGTGAAGGAGCAGGCGATCTACTCGGTGGCGGAGCAGCGCATGGTCGACGATTTCCGGGAATTCACGGAGCTGCGGAAGGAACGGACGGCCGCGCCGCTCGCGGAACCCAAGGCTGCGCGCTACGACGTGCTCAAGAATTACTACGACCGGGGCGAACTGCAGCCTTACGTGACCTACCTCAGGCCCGTGATCTTCTACCTCGTGTCCTCGGCCCTCGTGGCGGTGTTCGTCATGCTGGGCGGCCTGAAGGCGTCGGCCGTGGTCGACGCGCTGCAGGCCGTGCTCGTGATCCTCATCTCGGTGATTCTGATTCCATTCGGGTTGATGAAACTCGGCGGCTTCGGGGCGTTGCACGCCAAGGTGCCGGACGTGATGTTCAACCTGTTCGGCGGGGGCGGGCTGAGCGAATACACCTGGTATTCCATCGGTGCGCTCCTGCTCGTGCAGTTCGTCGGCATCGTGGGCTCGCAGGCGGGCATGACGATCGGTGGCTCGGCCAAGAACGAGATGGCCGCGCGGCTTGGCGCCGTGTCCGGCGGCTTCAGCAAGCGCTTCGTGACCATCGCGTGGGCTTACTGCGGCCTGATCGCGCTCGCGCTGTTCGGGCCGAACCTCTCCGACCCCGACCAGGTGTGGGGCCTGCTCACGCGCTCTCTGCTGCCCGTGGGCCTGATCGGCGTGATGATCATCGGCATCCTCGGCGGAAAGCTGGCGCTGCTCGGCGCGCAATCCGTCGTGTTGTCGGGCCTGGTGGTGAAGAACCTCTACGAGCCGCTCTTCCCCGGGAAATCCGAGGGGCACTACATGTTCATCGCCCGCCTGACCGTGCCGGTGGTCCTCGCGCTGGGCATCGCGGTGGGGCTCTACCTGAACAGCGTGATCGCGTTGCTGAAGTTCGCCATCGTCCTGCTCGTCATCTGGGGCGTGCCGATCACCCTGATTTACCTCTGGCGCGGTCTCACCGAGGCCGCGGTGCGCATCCAGGTGATTGCCACCGTGATCCTGGTCGCGCTCATTCCCTGGGCCGTCCCGAACGTGCCTTCGCTGGCGCAGTCCGCGTCGCTCACGCTGATGACCCGCGAGCGGCTGGTGACGGTCGACGCCCGCGCAACGGTGGCCGACGTCGCCGCCGGCCGCGCCCGCGCCGGGGGCGAGCTCATCCCGGTGACCCAGCGCACGGAACCGGTCTCGGTTTACTTCGAGGAAGGCGTGGTCCGCCTTGATCCCAAGGATCCGACGTCGCCCAAGACCGGCCGGGGGCTGTTCCGCCCCGAGGTCTGGTTGCTCGCGGTGCTCGGGGTGGACGTCGCCGGCTTCAACGGGGCGCAGTTGATGACGACGCGCTACGTCGTCGACGCGCTGCTGCCGCTGCTGATCCTGCTCATCGCCAGCCGGCTCACCCAGCCGACCGACCCCGCGCGCGTGGCGCGCTTCCATGTCCGCATGAAGACGCCGGTCGCGGCGACACTCGAGGAGGATGCCCGCGAAGTGGAGGCCGGCTACGCCAACCCGACCCGCTTCGACCACACCAAGCTCTTTCCCGAGTCCAACTGGGAATTCACGAAGTGGGACCGGCAGGACATGCTCGGCTTCCTCGGTTGCTGCGGGCTCGTCGGGTTCATCCTGATCTTCTTCAAGGCCGTGCTCGTGATCGGGAGCTGAGCGGCGGTCGCCTCCACGGGAAATGTCGATGCCACGGCCGACGGTCATCCTCGACGAATCGTGCGCGCCGCTGCGCGATGCGGTGGCGGTATTTGCCCCGGTCTTGGTGTTTAAGTCCGCCCGGGGATTTCTCTCCCATCCGCACCTGCTGGTGGGGGAGCTGCTGGACGCGCTCGCGGCGACCGGGGTCGCCCCGCCGTATGTCTTCGCGGCGGCATCATTCGGCGGCTTTGCGGCCCTGGAATATGCGCACCGTTACCCGGAAATGCTCGCCGGGCTGGTGCTGGTTGACGCCTCGCATCCGGAGCAGGGCCCCAGCGCGCTGGCGGCGATTCCGGACAGTGAACCGCCAACTCCGGCGGTGTTGGCCTTCAAGCAACACCTGCTGGGATTCGGCCCGGTCTGGACGGAGAGCTGCGCGGCGATTGCTGGGATCCGGGGTCTCGGCAGCATGCCGCTGAGAGTGCTGGCAGCGGGTCAGCCGGATATGCCAGCCGGACTGAGTGCTGCCACCCGGGATGCACTCACCTGCGGCTGGCATGCGCTGCAGCGAAGGCATGCGGCGCTCTCAACCCGAGGGGATCTGCGCATCGTGCCCGGCGCCGGACATGATATCGTGCGTCAAGCGCCGGATGCCATCGTAGCGGCAATCCGGGAGTTGGTCGGAAATTTGTAACGTATTACGTTACAAATTATCCGGCCCGGCGAGATCAGCGGCTGAAGGTTCGCGTGAACGGCTGGCCGGGCGGCAGCTCGATCACCGTGTCCTTCGCGGCGAAACCGGCGCGGGTCAGGCTGGCGGTGTGCAGCACGATGCGGATTTTTTTGCCGGCGTAAGTGATGGGTTCGACCTTGAGCGTGGCAGTGCGGCCGTCGGCGGAGACAGTGAGCGCGAGGGTCACGGTGCCGGCGGCCGTGTGCCAGTGGTCGAGGCGGTTGACGGCGCCGGCGTGCAGCCACTCGGCGGGCACGCTGCCGAGCAGGTGCACGGTATCGTCGCGGTCGTAGGCGAGCATCGCGCCGGTGAGGTGGGCGAACATCGCGGAGGCGAAACCGTGCGGCTGGTCGCCGGCCAGCTTCAAGGGCTCGCCGATAAGGGATTGCTCCTCGACCCAGGTGCCGAGCGGCGCGGCGTGGTTGGCCGCAGCATAGAGCATGTCGGCGGTCTTGGCGTCGTGGCCGAGCACGAGGTGCTGGAAGGCGATGAACAGGCCCATGCCGGCCCAGTTGCCGCCCGGCATCCAGCCGAGACTGACGGGCAGGCCTTGTTTCTCCACGGACTCGAGCACAGCGAGCGTCCCGGTCAGCAACTCGTGGTCGGAGGGCAGCCAGCCGCCGCCGTTGAGGTGGGCGTCCAACACCGCCCACTGCGTGAGTTGCGGGATGGGGTCGACGCCCTTGAAGCCGACGCGCACCGGCAGGTAGAGATTGCCGTGGGCATCGCGGCGCTGGTCGCGTTGGCGGCTTTTATCGAAGGCCGTGCGGAACTCGGCCGCGAGTTGCGCGATCTCGGCGGCTTCCTTCTCGTGGCCGAGCGCGTGCGCGGTGCGGACGGTGGCGAGCAGGCCGGTGATGGTGCAATAGACGGACGAATACTCGGCGCCGATGTCGAGGATGCCGCCGTCGCTGAAACCGGGCGGCAGCATGCCGGCGTAGGGCGCGTCGGGATGGGCGAGGGTGCTGTCGCGCAAGGCGCGGATGCCCGCCACGCCGCGGAGGATTTGCGGCCACTTGGCGCGGGCGTAGGACCAGTCGCCGCTGATCTGCGCGTCGCGCTCGACCGCCCACAGCACCTCGGCGGTCGTGCGGAAGATTTTCTGCGGGTGCAGCTCGTCGATGATGCCTTCGGCGTTCTGATGGGAGAAGAGCGCGTCGAGCGTGTGCCGGCCCGTCGCGGAGGCGCCGAGCATCGCGGCAAGGTTCGTCACATAAACCGCGTCGCCGGCCCAGAGCCCGCGGTAGAGGGTGAAGCTGGAATTGAACTGCGACTGGCCGTTGATGTTCTCGCGGGCCTGCCAGAGTGTGCGGATTGAGGCGTCGACGAACGCCTGGACCTTCGGGTCGGCGACCGTGATGCGGCCGTAAGGGATGGCGGCCTTCGTCCAGTAGTCGCGGGCTTGCGCGAGCGCGGTGGCCGGGGTGAGCGCACGGGCGGCTGAGACATCGTCGGCGGTGGCCGAGCCGGAGAAGATCCATGCGGTGACCTCCGTTGTGCCGGGGGCGAATTCCAGCCGCCAGCCGGTCTCGGTCTTATCGGACTTCGCGGCACGCGGCAGGGTCAACAGAAAGGGTGCGCCGCCATCGGTGACCACGCCGTCGGCTTCCGTCGCGAGTCCGCGGCCGGTCTTGATGTTCAGCACCGGGAGCGCCGAGCCGGAATACTTCGCGTGGATCAGGTCGGTGCGCGGTGGCTCGCGACGCGGCTCCGTGCCGCAGGCGATCCGGAGTTCGGCGCGGTCCTTGGGATCAAGGGAGCCGGCGATGAGTTCGGCGCGCCAAAGCCGGAGGCCGGCCGGGTAGACGGCGATGGTGGCGAGCGTGGTGTTCGGATCGTGGCCCTGCGGGGCAATGACAGTGACGTCAATCCAGCCGTTCGCGTCGGCGTCGCTGGCGTCGAAGAGGAACACCTGCGGCTGGTTGAGCGGGGCGTTGAGCGCGAGGTCAAGCGTCAGCATCGGCGCGCCCTCGACGTGCATCTCGGCCATGCGGTCGCCGAGGCGGAGCTTGTAGCTCTCGCAGAAGCCGAGCATGACGCGCTTGGCCGCGCCCGGCGGGACGCGGAAACGGTAGCGCACGGGGCGGTTGACGCCCCAGGCAACATTGCGGAATTCCGGCGAGACATCCGCCGCGGGCTTCGCCCAGCCAAGGGCGCCGGTGATGCCGTCGAGACGTTCCCATTTTTCGGCGCGGCCGTTGGACACCGCGGGCGTGGCTGGCGGCAGGGCCAGGGTGGTGAGTTCGATCGAGTCGGCGCCGCGCTTCAGCAGCGAGCGGACCACCGGCAGGCGAGGGGAGTCGACCCACTCCTGGCGCTCGAACTTGAACGGCTCGCCCGCAGCCGTGGCCTCGACGGTCGTGGAGGGTTGCACATAGGGGCCGGGGCCGAAGTCATAGAGAAGCGCGCCGCGTTCATTGGCCATCGGCTTGTGCCAGTCGTCCGGCACGCCGAGCGGCTGGTGCCAGGTTGGGATGCCGTAGCGCAGGTCGACGACGCGCTCGGCCGCAAAGGCGGTCGAGCCCAGGGCCAGGGCGAGAGCGAAGGCGACGCGGGGCAGTGGGGAAGCCATGGGGCAAAGATTGGGCCGGCGGCCGGCCGCGCAAAATGAATCTTTATGAAAATTTCCTGCGGGGTTGAGCGCCGGGGAAAATCTGCTCTGCTGCGGTCATTCCCATGCACTTCCTTCGCCGTCTGCTGCTGCCCTGTTTCCTGCTCATTGCCGCCAGTGTCCATGCCGCGTCGCCCTCCGTGCTCGTGTGCGGCGGCAACATGATGAAGGGAAACCATTTTGCCGACAGCACGCTCGCCGTGATGCGGACGCACTACGCCGGCTGCAAAAGGGTCGCCCTCGTGCTGAACGCCTCGCTGCCCGCCGAGCGCGACAAGATGGAGGTGCGGCTGCAGGAGGCCTTCACCCACCTGAACGGCGCGAAGGCGCAATCGCTGCACCGGCTCGATCCGGCGGGGCAGCAGGCGTTGCTCGAAAGCGCCGACGGCATCTTCATCGGCGGCGGCGAGACCTTTGTGTTGCTGGGCGACCTCTATCGCACGGGCCAGCTCGAGCTCATCCGCGCGCGCGTGGCGGCGGGCGTGCCCTACGGTGGTTCCAGCGCCGGCGCCAACGTGGCCGGGCTGCTCATCGGCACGACGAACGACTTCCCCGTTGCGGAAATCCCGAGCCGTCAGTCACTCGGCATCTTCCCGGCGGTCATCAACCCGCACCATCCGGCGCCGGAGACGAAAGCCGACTTCGACGGGCGCGCCGGCAAGATCAAAATCTACCTGCAGTTCAATCCCACCGAGACGGTGCTTGCGCTGGGCAACACCGCGGTCGCGCGGCTGCACAATGGGCGGGTGTCACTGGAGGCCGGCCAGGGCTGGCTCTATCGCGCGGACGGTGTGCGGGCGCTCGTGATCGGCGAGCCGGTGCCGGAGCTGGCAAGGAAGCCGTAGGGCAAAGAAGGGGGACCCGACCTCCGGGCGGGTTTCCCCAGCGCGTCCGGAGGCCGCGCTCCGTCCAGCACGCCGACCCGAGCTTTAGTATACTATTAGTTGACAACGGCACCAACGCCTTGATGTCAACTAATAGTATACTAAGACTTGGGGGACCCGAAGTCGTAAGTCAGCGTCCACTCGCGTGACTCGCCGGGGGCGAGGTGGAGGGCGAGGAAGGGCTCAAGCGAGAGGGTGTTGCCGTTGGCCCAGAGGACGCACTTGAACGGGGCAAAGTCGGTGGCAAAGCGCAGGTCCGTGAGCTTCGGATGGGAGAACTCGGCGGCGAAGGGCTGGCCGGCGGGCAGGCCGAGCTGCTCGAGATGGCCCCCGTGCACGCCGATGAAGGCGCGGGGCATGGTCAACTCGCGGCCGAGCAGCGTGTAGCCCTGGTTTATCGCCATTGTCGTGCCGACGGGCAGCGTGATGCCCAGGCGGCCGTCGGCCTGCAGCGCGAAAAAGGGATGCGCGAACCACTCGAGCACGAGCGCGGCGGCGCCGCGGTTCGTCAGGCGCGAATGCGAACGCAGCTGCCGGCCGTGCAGCTCGACGGTGCGCTCCAAGGCGTAGGACCAGCGCCCGACGGTTTGCGCGGTGCGGAACACGATGCGGGCGGGCTGGAGCTCGATATGCCAGGTGCACGGCGTGGTGACGGTGATGTCGCCCGACGCGTCGCGGCCAAGCGCACCCGCGCCCGGGGCGAGACCGAGCGCGCCGTCCCAGAGGAGCGGTTCGCCGGTCGTGGTGCTGTGGCGGAATGCCTCCGGCAAACCCTGGCCGTTGTGCGGCGCGGGGTCGACGACCGGCCACTCGGGGCCGGTCAGGAGCGCGCCGACGTTGACGTCGTGCACCTGCCAGATGTAGCCGCCCCAGCAGTAGCGCGGCCCGAGCCGGGAGTGCTCCGCGGCGGGATCGAGCAGGTCGACGCGGAGGTCGGCGTTGGCGAGGGTCAGCATGAGATCAGCGCAAAGATTGCGCGCGAATCACGCGAATGGACGCCAATGATTCCGGCAGAATTATTTTTTGTGTGATTCGTGGGCAATCCCTCAGCGCAGGCGCATGACGCGCAGGGTGGTGTTGACGCCGTCGACGACGAGGGCGAACTGGCCCATGGGGCGGGCGTGGATCTCGATTTCCTTCCCAACGAGATCGTAGGTGATCGGTTCAAAGCCCTCCCAGACCTGGCCGTTGTCGAGCTTGAAGCGGTTGCCGCCCTCCCATTTCACGAACTTCGCCTTGAGCGGCGGCAGGGTGCGCCAGTCGGCGTCGTCGAACACCGGCAGGCCGAACCGCTGGAGCAAGCCCTTCTTCTGCTCGACTGCCACGGCGGTGGCGATCGAGCGGGCGGCGGTGAGCTCGGTCTGCAGCTGGGCGGTGGCGCCCGACTGGTGGCGGATGAGGGCGGCGTCGATGACGCCGATCTCGTCGGGCGAGAGGCGGTCGAGCCCGGCGCGCTTCCACTCGGCGGCGGAGAGGACGGACTTGAGGCCGGGGAAAGTCTGTTGCGCGGAGGCCATGACGGCGGTCAACAGGAGCGCGGTGATGAAGGCGGGGGTTTTCATGGGGAGAGAGCTTAGGGACGGAGAAAGCCGTCGCCAGTATTTTGCGCGGCCACGAGCCGGGCAAAGGCGCCGCCCTTGGCCGTGAGGGTGGCAAAGTCGCCTTCCTCGGTGATGCGGCCGGCGGCGAGCACGATGATGCGGTGGGCGTTGCGGATGGTGCTCAGGCGGTGGGCGATGGTGATGACGGTGCGGCCGGCGGAGAGGCGGTCGAGGGCCTCCTGGATCAGGCGCTCGCTCTCATAGTCGAGGGCGGAGGTGGCCTCGTCGAGGATGAGCACGGGCGGGTTGCGCAGGACGGCGCGGGCGATGGCGAGGCGCTGGCGCTGGCCGCCGGAGAGCGTGACGCCGCGTTCGCCGACAGGCGTGGCGTAGCCCTGCGGCAGGCGGGCGATGAAGTCCTCGGCATTGGCCTGCTGCGCGGCGGTGCGGATCTCGGCGTCGGTGGCGTCGGCGCGGGCGAAGCGGAGGTTCTCCGCGATCGTGCCCGAGAGGAGGAGGCTGTCCTGCAGCACGACGGCCAGTTGGCGGCGGACCCAGCGCATGTCCCACTCGGCCTGCGGCACGCCGTCGATCAGGATGCGGCCGGCGCCGGGCGCGTAGAGGCCGAGGAGGAGGTTGGCCAGGGTGCTCTTGCCCGAACCCGAGGGGCCGACGAAGGAGATGTGCTCGCCGGGACGCAGGTGGAGGTTGATGCCGTGGAGGACGCGGCGGTCCGGCGCGGTCGGGTAGGAGAAGGCGACGTTCTCGTAGACAATCTCGCCGCGGAGGCGCGCAACGCGCTTCGTGCCGCGCCATTCCTCGACGTAGGCCGAGTCGATGAGCTCCTTGATGCTCCCGTAGCTCTCGCGGCCGATGAAAAACTGCTCGCTCAGGCCGACGAAAGCCTGGATCGGGCCCAGCACGATGGGCAGGCCGGCGACGAAGGCGAAGAGCGTGCCGAAGGAGAGGGTGCCGTGGATGGCGAGCAGGGCGCCGCCAGCCATCACGATGAGCGCGATCACCTGGCTGCTGACATACCAGAAGGTGCCGAAGATGGCGTTGAGGTAGCTTTGGTGCACGCGTTGCCGGGCGAAATCGAGGCTGGAGCGGTCGAGATCGGCCTCGGCCTGGCGTTCCTCGCCGAAGCTGCGCACGAGGCGGAGCGCGGAGATGTATTCGCTGGCGGTGCCGGTGAGCTTCTCCTGCGCGACGCGCGCCTCGCGGTTGCTGTCCTGGATACGGGCGAAGAAGTAATACTTGGCGATGCCGTAGGCGGGCAGCACGAGCGCGAGCACGCCGGCGAGGCGCCAGTTCAGGATGGCGAGGATGACGAAGATGCTGCCGCCATAGAGGATGTTCGGCAGAAACTGGTTGAGGACGTTGTAGAGCAGCGCCTCGACCTTCTGCGTGTCGAAGGCGTATTTGGAGAGGAGGCGCCCGGTCTTCTGCTGGTCGAGGTAGCCGAAGCTGAGGAACTGGAGCTTGAAGAACAGGCGGCTGCGCAGCTCGACCATCATCTGCGCCATGGCCTTCGCGATCTCATTGGCCCCCCAGACGGAGCAGACGTAGTGGACGCCGAGCAGACCCACGAAGACGCCGGCGAGCTGCAGGACGGCGCCATAGTCGTGCGCGGGCACGGCGACGTCGATCATCCGTTGGAACAGCCAGGGGCACGGGGCGATGGCGAGGGAACGCGCCAAGGCCAAGCCGAGGCCGCGCCAAAGCCGGTCGCGGCTGTCCCACAGGTAGCCGGTGAGCGTGCGCGATGCGAGCGCCTCGCGGATCATGGCGGGGGCGCTCAACCGTTCGCGGCGCGCTGGCCCTTGGTGCGGGCGGGGGCTTTGTGGCCGTGCAGCGTGGCGTAGAAGGGGTCGCCGGGCTTGATGGAACCGCGGGTGACGATCTCTCCGGTGTAACCGGATTTGTAGATCGCGGTGAGCAGCTCGAGGGTTTGGCGCGCTTGGTGGCCCGAGGTGAGCGGGCGGCGGCCGGCGTCCATGTCGGCCACGAGGGCGTTGAGCTGGGTCCCGTGCGTGGCGCCGACTTCCGGCGGGAAGTTCTGCCAGGCGGCGAGGAGGTCGTCCTCCTGCGCGGGCGGGACGGGGGTGAACTTCCAGTTGTCGCGGGTGTAGCTGTAAAGGTGGGTGAGCTCGACGGTGGCCTTCTGGTAGTCGAGGCGGAGGTAGGTCTCCTGGCGCGGGCTGAGCGCGCTGTTGACGATGGAGCCGACGGCGCCGCTGGCGAAGGTGACGAGGGCGAGGGAGACGTCCTCGACCTCGATGGCGCGGTCGAGCGTGGTGACGAGCGCGCGGACATCCTTCCAGTCGCCCATCAGGTGCAGGAAATGATCCATGGCATGGATGCCGAGGCCCATGGTCGGTCCGCCGAGCTCGGTCTCCCAGCGTCCGCGCCACGGCACGGCGTAGTAGGCTTCGTCGCGATACCACAGGGTGTGGCAGACGCCCACCAGCGGGCGGCCGAGCAGGCCGCGGTCGGCCAGGCGGCGGACATGCGCCGTGGACGAGCCGAAGCGCATCTGGAAAATGCACGCGGTGTAATTCCCGGTGCGCTTCTCAGCCTCCTCGATGCGGTCAAGCTCGGCGAGCGAGCCGCAGAGCGGCTTTTCGCACAGGACCCAGGCGCCGGCCTCCATCGCGGCGATACTCATGGTCATGTGCTGCGCCGGCGGGGTGGCCACGAGGACGATGTCCGGCTTCTCCTTGGCCAGCATCGCCGTGTAATCCGTGTGGTGGCTGGGGATGCCGTGCTTCCGCGCGAAATCGCTGACCCGCTGGGCATCGATGTCGACGGCGGAAATGAGCGTGACCCGACCCTGGGTGGCTTCGACGGCCCGCACATGGGCGTCGCCGATGGAGCCGGTGCCGACAAGTGCGGCGCGATAGGTTTTCATGAAAAGGACGAACGGGGCCGGCGGGGCGGCAATCTCCAAGTGAGCGCAACTATGCGGGTTGGGCGACAGGAATCATTCTGAAAATGGATGAAAATTAAAACGGCTGGGCGGGATCGCTGATCCCGCCTGATGGCTGGAGGGCCCGCGTCTCTGCGGGCCGGCTCGCAGGGACGCGAGCCCTCCACGGGACGGACGGGTTGGCAGACGGGCGCAGCACAAACGCGCCGGAGGTCGCGTGCCACCTCATACCACCCCGGCCAGCTGCAGGATCTTGTTGCCGGTCAGCCGGCGCTCGGGCGGCAGTGCGTGCGGCGTGCGATTGCCGTGCACCTTGGCCACCTCGGTGAAGCGGGCTTGCGTGGCCTTGACGAATTCCTCGACGGGCCGCGGGTCGCCGCACAGCGTCATGATCTCGGGCAGCCAGCGGTGGCCGTAGCGGACGTGGTTCTGCTCGTCGTTGCGGTCGAAGGCGAGGAGCGTGTCGGCCTCGAAGTCGTTCAACTCGCGCACGCGGTCCATGACGAGGGCCTTGGTCGGGAAGCTGCCGGCCTCGAATTCCATCGTCATCATCGCGTAACGCTCGTGCGGCGGCATCTGGACGAGGATGTTGTAGAGGTCGAGCGAGTGCTCGAGCGTCATGAGGTCCACGCCGAGCTTGGGCAGCTGCCGGTAGCCAAACTGGCTGTGGCGGGACTCGTCCCAGAGGTGGCGCGCCATGTCGTGGTGCAGGTCGAACGGGGCATCGGGCGTGTCGATGAAGATGGTGGCGAGGTAGTCGACCGCATCCAGTTCCATCATCAGCCAGACGTAGACCATCAGGCGGATGACGCGCGCGTCGGTCTTGGGGTCGACGAGCCAGGATCGGACGATGGGGGTCTCGTCCGGATCTTGGCTGAACACGCTGGAGCAGGTCGGATACTTGCCGCGGTTGCAGGTGGCCGGATGGGCATACGGGCGACCGGACGATTCCCAGGCGAAGCCAGTGGGCAGCGGGGAGCGTGGTTGGTCGCCGAAGAGGCCGCCGTGGGCGGCGAGGGCATGGCGTAGATGCGCGATCCACGCGGTGGCGTCGACGGTCCCGAGGCAAGGCTCCATTTCGCGGGCGTGGCGTTCCTCGTCGGCGATGAATTCCTCGACGAGCTTGCGCGACGGCCAGTCGGCGAGGTGGTGCGTGGCCGAGAGGTAGTGGCGGTAGGCGGCGAGCAGCGCGGGCTTGAGCACGCGGTAGAACCCGGCGAGCGCGACATAACCGTCGGCGGGCATCACGGCCTCGGTGAAGAGCGAGCGGAGCTCCGGGCGGACGCTTTCGCCGGTGCCGAAGCCGCTGAGCTCGCGACCGCGCTCACGGAGGAAGCGCGCGTGGCCGGCGGATTCCCAGACGTGCTGGCAGAGGAGATATTTCAGCTCAGGCTCGCCGACGCGGTAGATGAGCGTGGTGGCGGTGCGCACGAACTCGCGCTCGACCTCGAAGAGCACGCGCTGGAGGCGGGCCATGTCCTGCACGGCGGCCATGCGGCCGGTGGCGGAGGGGGCGGACGTGGGGGAAGTGGGGGCGACCATGGGTATTTTTATATAGGCCCTATAGGCCCCATAAGACCTATAGGGCCTATAAAAGACTCTCGCTCAGCAGATACGCCCCCGCTTGCCCGCCGTAGTATGCCCCGGCGGGTTGATGCCCACCCAGCGCTCATCGATGGGCTCGCTGGCGCGCTGGTAGCGCGCGTCGCTGGAGATGCGCAGGCGGTTCTCGGTGCGGTTGTCGAGCGAGGCGTGCACGAGGAACATGCCGAAGGTGATGAAGTCGCCGGCCTTGAACTCGGTCGTGAGCCAGCGGCCGCCGAACTTGTTGCGGACGACCGGCGGGTTGTGCGAGAGCGTGCCGGTGAAGGCCCACTTGCCGGCCTTCGCCGCCTCGGCCTGCTTGGGCTTGTTTTCGCAGAAGGCGTCGACGTCGCGGTAGACGTAGCTCTCGAGCAGGTCCATGCGCTTGTGCGAGCCCTCGAGCACCATGAGTCCGCCGAGGGTGAAGGAAATGTCGCCGTAGGGCACCCAGCAGGTCATGTGCGAGTGCGTGCCGCGGCCCATGTAGGGCAGGTCGCAGTGCGGGTTGGTGCCCTTGCCCGGGCCGATGGCGCGCAACCAGGTAAAGTCGTAGTGGCGGATGGGCTCGTTGAAGAACTTGGTGTAGAATTCCGGCAGGCGGCCCGAGTAGAGCAGGTTTTGGATCTTCGGGTTGTTGTTCGTGAGCTCGGGCTTGAAGACGTAGCCGGCGCCGGGGAGGCAGACGCCGTCGATGGTCGGGTGGGCCGGGTCGAGCACGCCGGCGGCGGCCAGGCCGTCGGTCAGGCTGGCGCGCGCGGCGAGCACCTCGTCGCGGTCGAGGTAGCCGGGCAGGTAGAGGTAGCCGTCCTCGGCGAAGCGGCGGTGCAGTTCCTCCCGGTCGGTGGCGGCGTCGGTGGAGTCGCGCAGGAGGCCGACCTTGTCGTCGGTCATTTCCAGCTCGTGGCCGTAGGAATAGAGCTGGGGCAGCGTCGTGGTCGTGCTCATGGGATGACAATAGCCGCGAATGGGGTCCGATTAAATGGTTGAAGTGGGAGAAGTCATGTAAATTTTGGGCCCGTGCCCCCGGCCCCGAAATACCGCTCCGAACCTTGGCTGCAGAGCCCGCTCCGCACTCCCGTGGGTGAGATCGAGCTGGCCGGCCTGCTGCGCAACGTGCCGGGCATCGACCCGACGGGCATGCGGATTTTGAGACGCTTCACGCTGGTGCTGATGGTCGAGGGCCGCGGTTACTACCGCGACGCGCGCGGCACGAAGCTCGAGCTCGGCCCCGGCGATGTCGTGCTCGTGTTCCCCGAGATCGCGCACGCCTACGGGCCGCTGCCGGGGAGCGAGTGGACGCAGATCTACTTCGTGTTCGACGGGCCGCAGTTCCAGCTGTGGCGCGCGCAGGGCCTGCTGGCGCCGGAGCACCCGGTGCTGCGGCTCGGCGCGATGGACTACTGGCGGCGGCGCCTGCACGAGGTCGTGAAAAGCGAGCCGCTGCACAGCGCCGGTGCGCCGCTGCGCGCGCTCGGCCGGCTGTTGCACGTGATCACCGACATGGTCGCGGCCGACGCCGAGAGCACGCGGCAGGCAGGCCGCGATACCTGGCTGGAGAAAAGCCTGCGCCTGCTCGGCGACCGCGGCGCGGCGGGCTGGCTGGCGCCGCAGGAGGTCGCGCCGCTGGTGGGGTTGAACTATGAGAATTTCCGCAAGCGCTTCGTCCAGCTCACGCACGAGTCCCCCGGCCGCTACCAGAAGCGCCGCCGGCTCGAGTGGGCCTGCGCGGCGATCTACCACGGGGATTATTCGTTGAAGCAGATCGCGGACACGCTCGGCTTCTGCGACGTGTTCCACTTCTCCAAGGCCTTCAAGCAGGAGATCGGGTTCACGCCGTCGGATTACCGGCGGCGCGTGCGGGGGCATTGATTTGGTGGGGAAAGGCGGCGTGTCCTTTCGTCCCCGCGGGGCGGAACGGAGTCCGCGCCCTGCTTCAGGGACTCGTCGCGGCCCAGCCTTCGGGCCAGGTTGCGCCGGGGATCGGGCGCCAGAAGATGTCCTTGTCGATGCGTGGCTTGTGGTGCCGGTATTTTTCCGTCAGCCGCAGCTTCGTCTTCAGGTGCTCAACGAGGTTCTCGCCGTAGAAGAAGGTGTTCTCGGCCACGCCGGAGAGCACGAGCACCTCGGAGGGGGTCGTCTCGAGGAGCTCGATCAGGCCGCGGATGTTGGCGAGTTCGAGGTCGATGGCGGTCTGGAGTTTCTTTTCGCAGGCCTCCTTGGTGGCGGGGTCGGTCGCGTTGAGGTAGCCGTAAACGCACTCGCACCACGCGCAGACGTTGCGGAGGGTCGTGACCCAGTGCAGGTAGGCGCGCACGCGGTCGCGGAGATCGGTGAGCACGACCTGCGCGGGGCTGGCGGTGAGGCCCTTGAGCTGGGCGTCGAGCTTGGCGATAAGCGGACGCAGGCGCGCGATCACGTGCTGGTCCATGTCGGCAGCCATCTTGGCGCCGGACTCGCGCGTGATGAGGTCGAAGAGCACGTCCTTGCCGAGGTCGATCAGGCCCGGGTTGTTGTGCTGGAAGCAGCCGTGGCGCTCGTAGTATTGGCGGTCCGCGGCGGGCACGGCCTCGACGTCGGGCACGAACGGTCGGTCCCAGGTGCGCTGCCAGCAGAAGCCGAAGGCGCAGTAGAGGCCGACCATCGGCTGCCAGAGCAACGCCTCCTCGAATTCCTGCCACGCCGACGTGAGGCTCGCGGCCTGGGCGGCGCCGACGAGCGTCGTGGCGAAATCGGTGAGGACCTCCTCGACGGGCTTGGCCGGGAAGAACTGGACCGCGCGAAGCACGGCCGGGTTGGGCCAGTAGGGGGCCTGCGCGGTGTTGGTCAGGCCGCCGAGGCAGCTGATGCGGTTGAGGCCGGTCTCGCGCATGGCCATGAGCTTGGCGTGCAGCAGACGCGGGAAGGGCAGGCCGAGCAGCGGTTCGTGGTTCATCACGCCGGAGGCCGAGTAGTGCATGACCGGCTCGACGCCGGCGGCGCGGGACGCGGTGAGCGTCTCCTTTTCCTTCGGGTCCATCGTCGTGTGGAAAAGGCTGCCGGCGACGGCGCGGTTCTCCGGATACTTCGGGTGCGCGTAGGGGACGTCGTAGCCGCGCACGAGGAGCGACGGCGCCTCCCAGGTGACATGGCCGCCCATGCCGGCCTTGATGTGCTCGTGCTCCACCTTGAAGGGCTCGATGCGGAGGATGACATCGAAGTCCGGGTTCAGCCCGGCGGCGGCGCTGCGGAGATTCTTCAGGTAACGGACAATGCTCTCGCCCGCGGCCTGCGCGACCTTGTCGTGGTTGCGCCACTCGCGGATCATGTAGGGGCCGCCATTGCGGCCGACGTAGAGCGAGGCGGTGTGCTCGAAGCCGGCGCCGCTGTCGTTCGTCCAGACCGACATGTAGCTGAGGTCCGGCACGGCGCGCATGATCTTCTGCAGGGCCTCGCGGTAGTGGCGCTGCACGATCGGGTGGTCCTGCGCCATGGTGTAGCGCGGCAGGCGGGAGCGGAACGGGTGGTCGACGCGCGCGCCGCGGAGGGTGGGGTGCTTGGCGAAGAAGCGCTCGGGCAGCGTGCGCGGCTCGAACATGCACACGCCGGGCTTCAGGCCGTAGCGGCGGCCGAGGTCGGCGAGGTGCTTCAGGTGGTTGAGGTTGGCGTCGAGGTAGTGCGCGGGCCAGACGCCCTGCGTGAGCGGCGTGTCGACGAAATGGTTGAAGCCCGGCGCGTAGGTGTAGAACTGCGGGTAGTATTCGTGGGCTACCGTGTCCTCGTAGGGCATGTGCGCCTGCAGGCCGTTGACCTCGCAGTGCGTGAAACCGGCCTCGGCGAGCGAGGCGACATAGCGTTCCGGCTCGAACTTCCGGGCGCTGCGCCAGTATTGGGTGTAGCAGGCGTCCCAGTGCGGGCGGTGCCAGCCGAAGGTCGCGGGCAGCCAGAGGCCGGCGGCGAGCTTCTCGCGGGTCAGGTCGCTGGCGTTGGTGGCGAACAGGCGCACCGCGGCGAACAGGAACGAGCCGTGCGTCGCGCAGATCTCACCGGTGCCGTCGTCAGCGATGCGCAGCCACATCCACGCGGTGGAGCCCTTGGCCTGCGACGGCAGCTTGGCCGGCAGGCCGCGCCAGGCGAGGGCGACTGTCACGCCGGGGCCGGTGGCGCCGGTGCGCGCGCCGGTCAGCTTGGCCAGCTCGAGGGCGGCGGTGATCTCCGCGGGCTCGGCCGACGCGGGATGATTGACGAGCTTCAGGGCCAGGGGGGCGGACAGGGAGGACATGGTATTGGATGAGGCTTCGGGCAGGCTTAAATCGCCCCCCTTCTTGGCAACCGCAAAGCCGCCTCGGCGCCAAGTTACACCAAACAAATCCCATTAATTACATGGCCAAGGTGGGTGCCGGTTTGCCGCGGGCCGGCCGCGGCCGTCGCCGCCAGGCCTGTGGCGGGAGCCGGAAGCGGGCCTGGAACTGGCGGTAGAACGTCGAGACGTCATTGAAGCCGCAAGAGAACATGACGCCCAGAATCGAGTGTTCGCCAGCCTCCAGCAGCTGGGCGGCATGGGTCAGGCGCTGGTCCGTGAGGTGTTCGCGGAAGGATTTCCCGGCAACGGTGCGGAAAAGGCCGCTGAATTGGCGGCGCGACAAGCCCGCCCGGATCGCGGCGCGGTCGAGGTTCCAGTCGTCGTGGAAGTTCTCGTCGATTTCCCGGAGCACCGCGGCCACGCGCGCCCGGGCGTTGTCCGTCCGGTGCAGCACGGGAATCCGGGTGAGCAGGATGAGGATCTGCGCGGCCAGACTGCGCACGGCCAAGGTGGCGCCGGTCGGCAGCACCCGGCTTTCCACCATGGCGCGGCGCCACATCGCCTCCAGCCGGAACCGGCTGGGGCGGCTCAGCTGCAGCTGGCGACCCGGGATATTCGCCAGGTCCGCCCACAGGCGGCCGAGGTCGGGATCAGTCGCCAGGAATTTCGCGTCGAGGCACAGCAGCAGTAGCGTCGAAGGTTCGCGGTCGCGGATGGCGTGCCGCAGCTGGTGGGGCAGCAGCAGGACGCTGCCGGCCCGGACCTCGATCGTCGGCCGGCCCTCCTCGCGCAGCTCCACGCTGCCGGCGAGCACATAGATCAGCTTGTGGTAGGCGTCCGCCCGTTCTGCCATGCGAAAGTCCCGGGCATGGACGCTCTCGGCAAACCGCACGCCGTAGGCTGGCATGGTGATGGCGAGCGGGCGGGAGAGTTTCACGATCCGGAAAAATTGCCCGATCTGCCAATCGTTGCAAGCCCCCCGTGCCAAGACACCCGGTTGGCCGCGTGGTAGGGTCAGGAGTCCCCACCGCCGCATGATGCCCCCTCTCGCGCCTCCCCCGGTCACCCGCGCCGAAATCGCATCGGTGCTGCGCTGCGCCGCGCCGCCAACGGTGCCGCCCTTCCTGCCCGCCATCTACGAGCACAAGGGCTGGTTCATCGGCCGCACACCCTCCGCGATCTCCCGCGATGCCGGCCTCCTCACGCGCGCCCTGCTCGCGGAATACGAGGCGATCGGGCCCGACGCGCTGACCATCGGCGTCGATGTCTACAACCTCGAGGCCGAGGCCCTCGGCTGCCCGGTCACTTTCTATGAGGGCGATGATGCGTCGATCCCGGGTATCCGGCCCGACCGGCACATCGTGCCGGTGGGCGCCGATCTGATGAAGGCGCCGTTGCCGAATCCGCTCAAGGACGGCCGCCTCCCCGTCAACCTCGCCGCCGCGCGCGACGTCCGCCGGGCGCTGGGCCAGGCCATCTGGCTGCGCGGCGCGGTCGCCGGGCCGTTCTCGCTCGCCACCTCGCTGGTCGGCGCCGAGGCGGTCTTCCTCGCGTGCCTCGACCAGCCGGAGTGGGTGCACAGCCTGCTCGCCTACGCCGGCCGCATCATCAAGGCGTTTGCCCGGGGCTACCTCGACGCCGGCGTGGAGCTCGTTGTCTTCGATTCGCAGGCGTCGCCGGCCATGATCTCGCCCGCGATGTATGAGGAATTCGTCCTCCCCGCCACGCAGGAACTGGTGCGGTGGGCCGCGACGCAGGGTGTGCGCGACCTGCCACTGGTCATCGGCGGCGACACCACGCGCATCGCCGGGCTGCTCGCGCGGACTGGCGCGAACAACCTGCTGTGTGATTTCTCCGCCGACTTCGACACCTGGGCCGCGGTCTGCGGACAGACGGGCCGTGCCTTCCGTCGCAATGTGTCGCCGCGGCTCATCGCGGAGGCGACGCCGGACGAAATCCACGCCGTCGCTCTGCGCGAGGTGTGCCGCGGCCGCGACCGGCCGGGCTTCATCCTGGGCACCGGGGTCATTCCCTACGGCACGCCGACCGAAAACATCCTCGCGATCAAGCGCGCCTGCCGCGACGGCGCCGGGCCCGGCCTTTCCTCCCCGCCGCCATGACGCTCCGCGAAAAACTTGAGGGCACGACCGATTTCGTCGTCGGGGTCGAGCTGGTCTCGACCCGCGGCACGCTGGCCGGGACGCGCGCGGCGCGGACGGTCGCCTTCGCCCGCGAGCTGGCGGCGCCCGGGCGCGTCGACTGGGTCTCGATCACTGACAACGCCGGCGGCAATCCCCAGCTCGCGCCTGCCGCGCTGGCCGCGATCATCCGCCCGTCCGGCCGCGAGGTGGTCGTCCACCTTTCCTGCAAGGACCAGAACCGCAACGGGCTTGAGTCCACGGCGTGGCACCTCGCCAGCGAGGGCCTGCAGAACCTGCTCGTCCTGTCGGGCGACTACTCCGGCCTCGGCATCCACGGCGGGGCCAAGCCGGTTTTCGACCTTGATTCCATCGGCCTGCTCACGCTGCTCGGGCAGATGAACGCCGGTGTCGATGTCACGCGTCCGGGCGCCAGTTTGCCCTCGCGCCTCGCGGGGACCGCGTTCTACCCGGGCTGCGTCGTCACGAACTTCAAGCTGCACGAGAACGAGGTCATGCCCCAGCTCCTGAAGCTGGAGAAGAAGCTCCAGTGCGGCGCCCGCTGGATCATCAACCAGATCGGCTACGACTCGCGCAAGATCCACGAGCTCATCGTCTGGCTGCGGGAGCGCGGGTGGGGCGGGGTGCCGCTCATCGGCAATGTCTTCCTGCTGAACCCCGGCGTCGCGCGGCGCTTCCGCGCGCAGAAGATCCCGGGGGTCGTCCTCTCCGACGAGCTGGCCGCGCTCTGCGAGCGCCACGCCGCGTCGCCGGACCGCGGCCAGGCCTTCTTCGTCGAACTCGCGGCCCGGCAGATCGCGATCTACCGCGGGCTCGGTTACCGGGGCGTCTACCTCGGCGGCCTGCACACGATCGCCGAGGTCGACCGCGTGCTCGAACTGGAGCGCAGCTTCGGCCCGCAGGACTGGCAGCGCTTCGCCCGCGAGATCCGCTTCTCGCGGCCGGGCGAGTTTTTCCATTACGCCGAGGATCCCGCCACGGGACTGGCCGACCCGGCGCGCCTGCACCCGGATTATGCCGCGACGCTGCGGCGCGCGACGCCCAACGTCACCGCGGCCTACCGCATCTCAAAATTCATCCACCGCCTCATGTTCACGGAGGGCCGGGGCCTGTGGTCGCTCGGGGCCTGGTTGACCGGCGGGGCGCGCGACCCGCGGCAGGGCCCGGCGCTGCTGCGGCTCGCGGAGCGCGCGGGCAAGGGCGCGATGTTCGGCTGCAAGGATTGCGGCGACTGCTCGCTGCCCGACATCGCCTTCCTGTGCCCGGAGTCGGCCTGCGCGAAGAACCAGCGCAACGGCCCCTGCGGCGGCACGCGCGACGGCCGGTGCGAGGTCGAGGACTTCGAGTGCATCTGGTCCCGCGCCTACGATCGCCTGAAATACGAAGGGCGCGCCGGCGCCCTGCTCGCGCACGCCCCGGTGCTGCAGGATCAGGACCTGCGCGGCACCTCCAGCTGGGCCAACACCTGGCACCACCGCGATCACCTGGCCAAGCGCGCCCCGACCCCCGCCGCCCCGCCGCCCGTCCCCCCGATCTCATGAGCCATCCCGCCCGCATCCGCATCATTGGTGAATTGATCAACAACGCCTACGCCCGCGGCCGCCGGGCGTGGGCGGCGCGCGACGTCGCGGGCTACCAGCGCCTCGCGAAGCTCCAGAGCGACGCCGGCGCCGAGCTCGTCAACCTCAACCTCGACGGCACGCAGAGCGTGGCCGTGCGCACCGAGGAGATGCTCGAGTTCCTGCCGCGCGTCATCCCGGCCATCCAGGCCGCGACCGACGTGCCGTTGAGCTTCGACAACCCCAGCCTCGAATACCACCGCGTCGCCCTTCGGGTGTTCGACCGCGCGAAGTGCCGCGGCAAGCCGCTCTTCAATTCCCTCGCGGCGTCGCGCCACCACATCAAGGAGAGCCTCGAGCTGATCCGCGAGCACGACCTGCGCTGCATTGTCATGGCGTCCGAGATTTTCCTGCCTGGCGGCGGCTCGGGCCAGAGCCTCGATCCGCGGCAGAGCTACGAGACGGTGCGGCGCTTCGTCGACCTGCTGGTGACGAAGGGCGGCCGCACGCTCGACGACATCATCGTCGACCCCGGTCTGGCGCCCGTCAGCGCCGACACGTGCGGGCTCGTCAACCTCGGCCTCGACACGATGCGCCTGTGCCGCGCGGACCCGCACCTGCGCGGCCTGCATTTTTCCGTCGGCCTGTCCAATTTCGCCTGGGGCACGCCGAAGGCGGTCAAGGCCCGGCTCGAGCGCGCCTACCTTGCGCTGGCCGCGCGCGCCGGCCTCGACTTCGCGCTCGCCAATGTCGAGACCAACTCCACGCCGCTGCCGGACGACGACCCGCTCATTGCCCTGCTGGAGGAGGCGCTGGAGGCGGGCCGCCCGGTGAACGGCGAACCACTGGAGGAGGCCGGCTACCGGCAGACCGACAAGATCATGGAAATCTGCGCCGCCTGCACCAAGGCATGATCGCGCCACCCGCCGAACTCTCCGTCCTGGCGCCTGCGCTCACGCCGCGGGCGGGTGAACCCGTCTGGCTGCGCGTCGGCCGGCTGTTCACCGGCCGCGACACCACGGTGTTGCGCGATGCCCACCTGGTCTACGACGGCGCCCGTATCCGGCATGCCGGAGGCGTCTCCCCCGCTGCGGCCATCCTGCGCCCCGGCCAGATTGAGCCGGACCTGGTGCTGCCGGAATTCACCGCGCTGCCCGGGCTCACCGACGCGCACACGCATCTCTTCCTGGAGGGCGGCGAACTCGAGCCGGCCAAGCGCGCGGTCTACCTGCAACTCCCGGCGGACGAATTGCAAAACCGCGCCGCGGCCCGGCTCGCGCGCCTCGTGGCCCTCGGGGTCACGGCCGTGCGCGAGGCGGGTGACCGGCATGGCGTCGGCCTCGGCCTGCAGGCCCGCTATCGTTCGCGCGCGCCGGGACTCATGCCCTACGTGGACGCCCCCGGCGCCGCGATCAACCACCAGGGCCGCTACGGCTCGTTCATGTCGCGGCCGATGGAAGAGCAGGGGACCCCCGCCGGTGCGGTGGACGAGCGCATCGCCGCCGGCGCGCACCGGATCAAGCTGATCGCGACCGGCATCATCAACTTCGAGAAGGGGGCCGTCACCGCCGCGCCCCAGATGCCCGCGCCGGAACTGGCGGAGTTCGCCGCCGCCGCGCGCGCCCGCGGCCGGCAGACCATGGTCCACTGTTCCGGCCGCGACGGCGTGGCCAACTGCCTGGCCGCCGGGGTCGACAGCGTCGAGCACGGCTACTTCGTGGACGACGAGCAACTCGCGCAGATGCGCGATCGCGGCACCGCGTGGGTGCCGACCCTCGCGCCCGTGCAGTTCCAGGTCGACGCCGCCGGCGCGCTCGGCTGGAGCGATCTCATCCGCTCCAACCTCCAGCGCATCCTCGACGGTCATGCGCGCAGCCTCGTCCGGGCGGTCGGACTTGGCGTGTGCGTCGTGGCGGGCAGCGACGCCGGCTCCCATGGCGTGCCGCATGGGTGGGGTTTGGTCACCGAACTGGAGTTGATGCAGCGCGCGGGCCTCACCGTCGCGCAGGTGCTCCGCAGTGCCACGGGCGCCGGCGCGGAACGGCTGGGCTACGCCGGCGATTTCGGGCGGCTCACGGCCGGTGCGGCGGCGCGCTTCCTTCTGACCCCGCACGACGTCCTCGGCTCGGTGGCAAATCTCCGCCGCCCCAAGGCCGTGATCTTCGACGGCCAGGTGCTCACCACCGGCGACGATCCGGCTGTGCCCGGGCTCTGATATTATTATTCCACGCATGCAACTGACCGAAGACCTCCCCCTCCATATCCTCCGCCGCACCTGGCAACCTGTGGCCAACTCCGCCGACCTGCCGCCGGGCAGGGTCACGGGCTATACGCTGCTCGAGACCGAGCTGGTCATCGCACGCTTTGCCGATGGGCGCGTGCTGGCTGCCGATGTGGCCTGCCCGCACAAGGGCGCGCGGCTCTCGCAGGGCTGCATCCGTGACGGCGAACTCATGTGCCCGTATCACGGCTGGCGCTTCGACGCCGGCGGCGCGTGCCAGTCGATCCCCTCGCTGCTCGAGCCGAACGCGGAAAAGCAGGCGTTGTCGCACCTGAAGACCTACGCGGTGCAGGAGCGCTACGGCTTTGTCTGGGTGAAACTTGAAAAGGCCGCACTGCCCAACGGGCTGGTGCACGAACTCCCATTGGTGCCCGAGTTCGAGGACCCGCGCTGGGCCTACCGGCTGGGCCCGCCGATGGCCTTCGCGGCCGGGTGGCGGCGCGAAGTGGAAAACTACCTCGACATGTCGCATTTCGCCTTCGCCCACAGCGGCACCCTCGGCGTCTCGGCCGACCCGCGCATCCGCGGGATGGAGATCAAGGCCACACTGGACGGCGGCTACCAGATGGACGCGCCGTTCCCCGCGCTCCAATCGACGCACGAGCTGCCCGGCAAGCTGCAGAGCGCGCACCACCGAAAGCAGCGCGGCCACCTCCCGAATTTCACCACGATCCGGCAAAGTTTTCCGGACGGCGACGAACGCGTGCTCGTGCACATCCCGTCGCCCAACACGCGCGACAGTTGCACCTGCTTCTGGTCGCTCGCCATCTCGCCCGGCTTTCAGGGCCCGCCGCCCGAGGCGCAGATCGAATTCGCCATCAAGGTGCTCGACGAGGACCGCCGCATGTGTGAGATGCAGGTGCCGCGCGAGGTGCCCATCAATCCGGCGCGCGGCGGGTGGGGCGTGCTCGTGATGCCCGGCGACACCCTCGCGAACACCTTCCAGAAACAACTCCGCCGTTGGCTGACCGCCGGCACCCACGACTGAATTTCATTACCAACCCCAACCCACCCATGTGCGATTCCTGCCTGCCCTCTGACAGCTCCGTCACCTCTCCCGCCGCCGCGAAGCCCGCGCGCGCCCAGGCCGCCGCGGCCGCGCGCGCGCCGTCCAAGTCCGCCAAGCCCGTCGGGCCCGGCAGCCCGAAATCGCCGCGCATCCTCACGACGACGGTCGGCTCCTATCCCGTGCCGGACTGGCTGGCCGCACTGCCAAGCGAGCAGGGCGTGATCGACGCCACGCGCGTGGTGTTCGACATCCAGCGCCAGGCCGGCATCGACCTGCCGACCGACGGCGAACTCTACCGCTTCGACGTCAACCATCCTGACACAAACGGCATGATCGAGTATTTCATCCGCCCGATGGCGAACGTCTCGGGTGTGGTCGGCCGCACCGTCAGCGAGGAATTCGCGCGGCATTCGCCGATGGGCTTCCGCCGCAAGCCGGCGGGCGTCGTCGAGGGCCGCCTCGGCGAGGGTTCGCTCAACCTGCTCGCCGACTGCCAGCGCGCCGCCGCGGTGTCGGGCGGGGCCTTCAAGTTTACCGTCACGAGCCCCTACATGCTGGCGCGCACGTTGCTCGACCACCATTACCGCAACTTCGCCGACCTCACGCTCGCCGTCGCGGACGTCCTCGCCGCGCAGATGCCCGGCCTGCCCGCCGCCTGCGTGCAGGTGGACGAGGCCAACATCCCCGGCAATCCCGCCGACGGCCCGCTGGCGGCTGCGGCGATGAACCGCGTGCTCGACGCCATCAGCCCCGGCACGGAGCGCGCCGTGCACTTCTGCTTCGGCAACTACGGCGGCCAGACCATCCAGGCCGGCAAGTGGGCCGCGCTGATCAAATTCCTCAACGCCCTGCATTGCGACCACCTCGTGCTCGAGCTGGCGCATCGCCCGAAGGCGGACATCGACGCCCTCAAGCAGATCGACAAGTCGATCGCCCTCGGCGTCGGCGTCGTCGACATCAAGGTCAACCACATCGAGACCGCGGACGAGATCGCCGCCGCCATCGAGGCGGTGGAGAAGAAGGTGGGCGCGGGCCGCGTGAAATGGGTGCACCCCGACTGCGGCTTCTGGATGCTCAAGCGCTCGGTCGCCGACCGGAAGATGGAGGCGCTCGTCCGCGGCCGCGACAAATACCTCGGGCGCTGAGCCCGGGGTCAGCCCCGCACGAGCTTCGCCATGGCCGCGATGTGCGCCGGCGTGCTGCCGCAGCAGCCGCCGACGATGCGCGCGCCGGCCGCCAGGAAACGGGGCGCAGCCTCGGCGAACTGCGCGGCCGACTCGTCGTAGCAGATCTTGCCATCCACGAGCTTGGGCGAGCCCGCGTTGGGCTGCACGATCACCGGGTGGCCGTGGGCCGCGGCGACAAGCTCGGCGGTGAGTCTCTCGTAGTCGGCCAGCGACAGCGCGGTGCCGCAATTGGCCCCCACGACGTCCGCGCCCGCGGCGAGCACGGCGGCCAGCGCCTCGGCGGCGCTGGTGCCCAGCATCGTGCGGTAGCCGCGCGGGGATTGCTGGAAGGTGAAAGTGACAAACACCAGGGCCGCGCCGCAGGCCTTGGCGGCCGCCACGGCCAGCACGGCCTCGGCAGGATCGGACATGGTTTCGACCAGGATGGCGTCGGCCCCGCCCTCGAGCAGGGCGGTGATCTGTTCGCGGAACGCGGCGGCGACATCGTCGGGCAGCGACTCGCCCAGCGGCTCGAGCATGCCGCCGAAGGGACCGACATCGCCGAGCACCCAGGCGCGCTCGCCGGCGATCCGGCGCGCGAGGCGCGCGGCGGCGGCGTTGAGCTCGCGCACGCGACCGCCGGCCCCGTGCGGGCCGAGGACGCCGGCCGTGCCGCCAAAGGTGTTTGTCGTGAGCAGATCGGCGCCCGCGGAGAGATAGGCCTGGTGGACCTGCTGCAGGCGTTCGGGATGGTCCACCGCCCAGAGTTCGCCGCAGGCGCCGGGCGCGAGCCCGAGCAGCTGGAGCTGCGTGCCGGTGGCGCCGTCGCAGAGCAGCGGGCGGCGGGCGAGTTCCTGGCGGAGCAGGGCGGTGCGGGCGTTCATGGGGAGGATGCGGGGGTGCCGTTGAAGTCGCGGATGGCGTCGACCATCGCGACGATGTTCTCGACCGGGGTGCGGGCCTGGACGTTGTGGATGGTGTTGAAGACGAAGCCGCCATGGGGTGAAAAAGCCCGCAGCCGCTCCGTGACCTGCGTCCGCACTGCCGCCGGCGTGCCGAAGGGCAGGGTGTGCTGCGTGTCCACGCCGCCGCCCCAGAAGACGAGGCGGTCGCCGAAATCGGCCTTGAGGCGCCCGGGGTCCATGTCCGTGGCGGAGCATTGCACGGGATTGAGGATGTCGAAGCCGCAGGCGATGAAGCGGTCGATCAGCGGCCGCACGGCGCCGCAGGAATGCTTGAAGGTCTTCCACTTCGTGTGCCGGTGCACCCAGTCGTTCACCTGGCGGTAATACGGCGCATAGAGCTCGTCAAAGGTGGCGGGCGAGCAGAACTGCGAGGTCTGCGTGCCGAAGTCGGTGCCGCAGAGGAAGAGCACGTCCACCGTATCGCCCGCGATGGCGGCAAAGGTGGCGAGGTTTTGCAGCGCGACTTCGCACTGCTTCGTAAAGATGGCATGCACGTAATCGCGCCGCTCGATCAGCGAGACATACCACTCGGTGACATCGCGGATGCCGCGCGGGTGCTTGAGGAAGGCCGCCGGCACGAGGGCGATGTCGCCGAAGCCGGTGCCGCCGATGCCCGAGACCACCGCGCGGGTCTCGCCCTGCAACCGGGCGAACTCGCGCCGCCAGTGCGCCAGGTCCTCGGGGGCCAGGAGCGTGAACTCCTCGCAGTTGTCCGCGGGGTCGAGCTTGTCCTCGTCAATCGGTTGCTGCCGCACGATGGCGTCAAAAAAATACCCGCCGGCCGGCATGTGGCCGCTCGGCGGCACCGTCGGGTCACCGGTGGGGAAAAGATAGATGTTGCCGGCTTCCTCGCGCGGGCGGAAGCCCCCGGGCACCAGGACTTCCTGGCCCCACGGCGCGCGCCACTCGTGCCAGTCCTCGGCGGGAAACCCGAACATGGTGCCGCGGCCATTGGCGCCGGTGCAGTCGGAGCCGAGGAGTCGGGCCAGGTCGTCCTCGATTTCCCCGAGCATCTGGAAGGGCTCGCTGACCTTCACGGGGTGCCGGGGCAGGCCGTAGTGTTCCCGCAGGGCGGCGACGCAGCTGACGTGCATGCCGGTGAGTCCCGTGCTGCCGAAATCGACGGGCACCGGGCCGGGCTGGTGGGCGAGGGCGCGCCGGACTTTTTCGCGGGAGGTCATGTCAAATTGAGGTGTGGCCTCGATTTTCTGATCCACAAATCGTGGATGTAGGGGCGTCGCTTGACGACGCCCGGGGATTGCTGCGGCCTGCGCTGGCGCGGGCGTCGGCAAGCGGCGTGCCGAAGCTGACCGCCGCCTCGGCGATCACGTCGCCGAGCCGCGCGCCGTCGAGCAGGAGGGCGGCGGGATCATGGTGCTGGTGCAGCCCGAGGTCCGCGCCGATGGGCATGCGGAGATGCCGGGCGGCGAGTTCGAGAAAGTAGGCGCGCGACATGATGATGATCCTCCGCGGAGGCGATCCGCCGCCCCCGGCCGGAGGGGTGGGGCGCTCAGGCCGCCTCGCCCATGAGCCGCAGCGCGGTGCTCACGGCGCTGCCGGCGTCGGCCGAATAACCGTCGGCCCCGATCTCGTCGGCGAAGGCCTGGGTGATGGGCGCGCCGCCGACCATGATCTTCACGTTGGGCAGGTTGGCCGCCTTGAGGAGGCGCACGGTCTCCTTCATCGCGGGCATGGTGGTGGTCAGCAGGGCGGAGAGGCCGACGAGGTGGGCGTTGTGCTCGCGGGCGGCGGCGAGGTAGCGCTCGGCGCTCACGTTGGTGCCGAGGTCGACCACGGCGAAGTTCGCGCCCTTCCACATCATGGAGACGAGGTTCTTGCCGATGTCGTGCAGGTCGCCTTGCACGGTGCCGATCACCACCGTGTATTTCGGCTTGATGCCGGCCTGCGCGAGCAGCGGCTCGAGCAGCTTGAGCGCCTCCTTCATGGCGCGCGCGGCCACGAGCATCTCGGGCACGAAGATTTCGTTGCGGCGGAACTGCTCGCCGACGACGGCCATGCCGGGCACGAGGCCCTGCTCGACGACGTCCTGGGGCGAAGTGCCGCCCGCCAGCAATTCCTGGGTGAGCCGGATGGTGTCGGGACGCTTCCCGGCGGCCACCGCGATGCTGAGATCAGTGAGGAGGGACATGCTTCCTTCTAGAAGACGCCCGGGCGCGAAGCAAATCAGAAGGCGGCTCGCTTCTCGCTTTGCACACATCTATTCCCATAAACTACATGCCCCGGACGTTGTTCGGGGCCGGGGCCTGTCCGACCATCCATCCTGGCCGGACCGAGACCATGCCGCCGGAGACCAAATCAACCCGCTATCCGTGACCGCTCACCTTCAGCTTGAAACACCTGCTGGCCGCTCCGAGATCGGCCTGACGCCCGGCGATGAGCGCCGGCCTCTGACCGAGCTGCTGGCCCGCCGCGGGCATCCGCTCAACACCCGCTGCGGCGGCCGCGGCCTGTGCGCCGGGTGCGAAGTGGAGCTGACTTCAGGCGAACTCCGGCGCCGGAGCGATGGCGCGACCATCCAGGCGGCCGACGGCGCCAAGGTCCGGGCCTGCCAGTTCCAGCTTTCACTGGGGCAGGATGCCGCGCTGACCGTGCCGGCGCGCTCGCTGCTCAAGCACGAGCCGGCGGTCGTCTCGGAATTCCGCATCAATGTCCCGTGGGCGCAGGAGCCGCTCGGGCCGGCGGGTGCGCGCTTCGGGTCGGCGGTGGATGTCGGCACGACGACCGTGGCGCTCCTGCTGTGCGACCTGGGCACGGGCCGGGTGCTCGCCGAGGCCTCGTCCTTCAACGCGCAGATCAAGTTCGGCGAGGACGTGGTCACGCGCATCCAATTTTGCTCGTCGGGCGCCGCCGCCGTGGCGCAACTCCAGCGCGCGGTGGCGGCGGAGACCATCCAGCCGCTCCTGGAGGAAGCCTGCGGGAAGGCCGGCCTCGCGCCGGCGGACATCGGCGTCCTGACCGTGGCCGGCAACACCACGATGCAGCACCTGCTGGCCGGCGTGGACCCGAGCCCGCTCGGCGTGCATCCTTTCCGGCCGGTATTCCTCGAGCATCGCATTTTCGCGCCGCGCGACCTCGGCCTGACCTTCGGCGGCCCGGGGGCGGAAGTGCATTTGCTGCCCGGTCCTGCCGCCTATGTGGGGGCCGACCTCGCGGCGGGCATGGTCGCGACCGGCCTGCTCTACGACGACGGCCCGGCACTGCTGGTCGATGTGGGCTCGAACGGTGAGATTATCGCCAAGGTCGGGGAAAAATTTCTCGGTTGCGCCACCGCCGCCGGCCCGGCCTTCGAGGGCGCCGGGCTGACGAGCGGCGTGCGCGGCGTGCAAGGGGCGATCGAGCGCGTGCGGTTGCAGCGCGAGCCGTTCAAGGCGGAACTCGGCGTGATCGGCGAGGCGCCGCGTCCGCTCGGGCTGTGCGGCTCGGCCTACGTGGATTTTCTCTTCGAGGCGCGCCACACCGGCATCCTGCAGGCAAATGGACGCTTCACGGCCGATTTCGTGGAAAGCGCCGGCCCGTGGGTGGAGGCCAGTGAGTATGGCCGCCGCCTGCGGCTGCACGACCGCGGCGCGTCGGGCCCGATCTGGGTCACGGAGGTGGACGTGGCGCGGCTGCTGCAGGCCAAGGCCGCCATCGCCGCCGGCATCAACACGCTCCTCGGCCTCCTCGGCATCACCGCGCGCGAGGTCCGCACCCTTTATCTCGCCGGCGGCTTTGGCCTGCACCTGTCCTTGGAGCACGCCATCGGCTGCGGACTGCTGCCGGGCTTCACGCCCGCGCAGATCAAGGTGGTGGGCAACACGTCGCTCGGTGGCGCGTTCCTGGCGCTCAACGACCGCAGCCTCCTCGCCGAGATGCAGGCCGCGTGCGCGCGGCTCGAGTCCATCGAGCTGAACCTGCAGCCGGGCTTCGAGGACGCCTACATCGACCAGCTCATGCTCCCATGAACACCGCCCGCTCAACCATGGTCCCCGGGCTGATGCTCCCGCGCGTAGGCCAGCATCGCCCGCAGGTTCTCGGGCGGGGTCAGCGGCGACAGCTCGCAGCCCGCGCTGACGATGTGGTAGCGGCCGCTGATCTGGTGGCACTTCCGGCAGGCCTCGTAAACCTGCTCGGGCGTGCCCTGCAGGAGGTCGGTCACCGTGGAGACGTTGCCCGCGATCACGCGGTCCGGGCCGAGGCGCTCGCGCGCGGTCTTCAGGTCCGCCGGGAAATCGATCTCGTAGATGTCCACCGGCACCTCGCGCATCTGCGTGAGCAGCGGGTCGGTGCGGCCGCACATGTGCAGGCGGCGGATGACGCCGGGATGCTTTTGCCGCAGCGTTTCCATCACGCGTTTCTGCTCGGGCCAGAGAAACTTCGTGTAAAGCTCCGGGCCGATGAGGCTCGCGGCGGCGTCGCTCATCGCGATGGTGTCGGCGCCCGCGGCGATCTGCGCCGGGGCGTAGGCGATGGCCACGTCGGCGCAGAAGGCGAGCAGCCGGTGGACGAACGCCGGGTCGTCGCCGAAATCCATCATGATGTTGTTCAGCCCGCGCAGCTCGGCCGCGAGCGCGAGGGGGCCCTCGACCCAGCCGACGATCGACAGGTCCGGCCCGGCGGCCGAGCGCATGAGCTCAATGGACTTCACGCGGTCGTGCATGCGGCCGCCGCCGAGCGGGTCGGGCAGCCGGAAGGTCTCGAGCCGTTCCTTGGCGGTCAGCGCCGCGCGCTCCTCGTTGATCACCGGCCCCTGGTCGGGGAACCAGTCCACGCTGCCGTCACCGGCGATGTCGATCACCTCGCGCGCGGGGTCGGAGCAGGTCAGCAGGCAGTCGACGCCGTAGTCCGCCACGAATTTGAGCTGGGCCTCGGCCATGCGGCGCCCGTCCTTCGTGTAGTCGGTGAACGTCATGCCCGCGTGCTTCGCGGAAAACATCATGCCCATCGGCTGCGCGGGCAGGTGGTCCACCGGTTCGCCCCGCAGGGTGCGGCGCACGCGTTCGATCGGGGTCATGCGCCATCAATGCACCGGGCACGGGGCCGGTTCAATTCTGATCACACCGCTGACCCGGGTTCCACCTGCCGAGGCACGCCATCCAGCTGCAGCGCGATGGACAAATTGGGTGAGCCGCAACTAAACCCACGGCCTGCCGCCATTTTCCCATGACCCCGCTCGAACGTTTCCATGCCTGCATGAATTACTCGCCCGTCGACCGCGTGCCGAACCACGAGGTCGGCGTGTGGGTCCAGACCAAGCAGCGCTGGCGCGCCGAGGGGCTGCCGGCCGACGATTTGAACTGGGATTGGTTCACCGGGGAGGCGCGCTGGGCCATGGACCCCCGCGAATACATCGACGTGCGCTTCGACATGGTGCCGCCCTACGAGGAGAAGACCCTCAGCCGCGACGGCGAGACCGAGATCATCCAGCGCGCCAACGGCGTCATCTCCAAGGCGCTCATCACCGGCTCCGCCGAGGGCATGCGCGCCAGCATGGACGAATACCTCAGTTTCCCGGTGTCCACGCCGGCGGATTTTCAGGAGCTGAAGAAGCGCTTCCGGGCGTCCTCGCCCAACCGTTACCCGGCCTACTGGCGGGAATTCAACCTCGCCGGCTGGTCCCAGCGGTCGCACCCGCTGGTGCTCGGCAAGAATTGCAGCACCCTGGGTTTCTACTGGCGGGCGCGGGAGTGGATGGGCACGGAAAATCTCAGCTACGCGTGGTATGACGAGCCCGCCATGATGCACGAGATGATGGAGTTCATCGCGGACTTCACGATCGAGACCTCGCGGCCGCTGCTGGAGGGCGGGGTGAAGCCGGACTACGTCTTCCTCAACGAGGACCTGAGCATGAAGAACGGCCCGCTGCTCAGCCCCGCCACCTACCGCGAGTTCATCCTGCCGCACATGAAGCGGCTGGTGGCCTTCTACAAGTCGGCCGGCGTGCGCTGGCTCGTGGTCGACACGGACGGCAACTGTGAGCTGATCATCCCGCACCTCATGGAGGCCGGGGTTGACGCCATCTGGCCGCTCGAGCGTGCGTCCGACATGGATCCGCGGGCGATCCGGAAAAAGTTCGGCCGCGAGCTGCGTCTCTGGGGCGGCGTGGACAAGCGCGAGCTGGCGAAGGACTTTGCCGCGATCGATGCCCACCTGCGGACGTTCCGGCCGCTGATCGCCGAGGGCGGCTTCATCCCGACCGTCGACCACCTCGTCCCGCCGGACGTGTCGCTCGAAAACTTCGAGCACTACATGCGCCGCAAGCACCAGCTCCTGCGCGGCGAGGCGTTCTGAGAAAGCAGAGTTGCCCACGAATCACGCGAATGACACGAATGTCAGCACTCAAGTGGCGGCGGCTTCCAGCCGCAGTTATGATCGAGCCTCATCGGCTGGAAGCCGATGCCACACCCATCCCTCCATGCACCTGAAACTGATTTCCTGTAATGTCTTCCAGCGCGAGGCTTCCTGGTGCATCGCGCGGTCGCCGCACCTCATCGACCCGGAATACACCGAGCTCGGCGAGCACGCGCGCAGCGCCGGCCTGCGGGCGCTGATCCAGGGCAAGATCGACGCGGTCGAGGCATCGGGAAAAACCTACGACGCCATCCTGCTGCTCTTCGGCCTGTGCGGCAACGCGACGGTCGGCCTGCAGGCCCGCCGCACCCGGCTGGTCATGCCGCGCGCCCACGACTGCTGCACCATCCTGCTCGGCTCGCGGGCGAAGTATGCGGAGCATTTCTCCCAGGCGCCCAGCACGCCGTTCTCGTCGGCGGGTTACCTGGAGCGGGGCAGCTATTTCCTGCGCACGAGCGATGACGGCCAGACGGGCGTGCAGTCCGGCGACGCCTACCGGGCGCTGGTCGCGAAGTTCGGCGAGGAGGATGCCAAGTTCATCTGGGCGGAAATGAACCCGGCGCACGGGGACAACCGGGCGGTGTTCATCGACCTGCCGCAGACCAGCCACCTCGGCTATGCGGAGCAGTTCGCCGCCAAGGCGCAGGCGGCGGGCAAGGAGAGCATCCGCCTCGAGGGCAACATCCGCCTCATCGAAAACCTGCTGCAAGGCGACTGGAACGAGAAGGAATACCTGATCGTGCCGCCCGCGAGCACCATCGAGGGCGTCTACGACTGGGACCAGATCGTGCGGGCGAAGCAGGTTTGAGCCGCGCCAGCCCGAAGGCCTTCAGCAAGCCTCTTCTGATCCGCCGAACGTTCAAGATGAGCCACGGCCGCTCGGGGCCGTTGGCTCTGGCGCCTGGTTCGGCTCTTTTTTCATGTGGCAATCTGGACGCACTGCTCGTGCCACAAACCTGGCATCGCTTCGATGGAATAGAGCACATCGCCACCGTGATAAAAACTCACGGCGGAAACTTTTCCTTCTTTTCCGGCGCAAGCAAGCTGAGCGTCCTGAAGAGGATTGTGGTAGCACCACTCTTTCTTGAACGACGCAAGAGCCGCGGAATCTTTCACCCGCACAGTCGAACCTTTTGGAAACTGTTCTTGGTATTGCGGCATCGCGAAGCTTTTTTTGCCCAACGTTTAAGATGAGCCACGGCCGCTTGGGGCCGTTGGCTCTGGCGGCTGGTTAGGCTCTTTTTTCATCGAGCTTCCGAATTTCTGCACAACAGCCGCGCCGCAATGTGGACAAGAATGCACAACATCCATCGAGGGCTTCCCCCTGTAAAGTGGGCGCCCGCAGCTCTCACAAAATTTCGGCGTCCGCAAATGAAGATAGGTGACAAAGCAGACGATGGGCAGAACGAAAATAAATATCGGAGGCATCCACGCGAAAGCCCAACCAGCGAATAGGAAAAACCCTGCGCCGCTTCCGACGGCAAAAAGGGCATGAACCTTATTCTTCACTTTCGCATCTCGAACAAAGTGGAAGAACAGTGACTCGGCGAAACCGAGCACAATCGCGACGAGCGCCACCACGCAGAAAATAAGCGTGCGACCGGCAGGATCAGTGATCGATGGCATGTGCTCTTCCTTTGCCTAACGATTGAACTCAGACACGACTGGGAGCAGAGCTCCCGGTCGTTGTCTGTGGTGGCTGGATCGCCTCTTGTTCTGGCCAGCAGTCAACATGCACCGGACATTCGAAATCAGCGAGCATGCGCGTCTCTTCAGGATCGAATCCTAAGGCGCACTGATCCTCGTAATGGTAGGTGATACTGACCGTGAAGTCTGTCGCACCCGCGGCGCGAAGGATGGGCAGAAGCGGGTAGACCAAAGCGTGCAAATACCGGATACCATCTTTTTCTTTTTCTGGGACGTCGAAGCTGGCCGAACCCGATGGTAGAGGCTTCCCTCGATAGCGGCCATTGCTGCCGATGTCGCCGGGGTCCTCGCGATTCGAAAACGGCGCTGTAACAGACGACGGGCGGAACGACTCCCCGCAGGCTAAAAACGTAATCTGGGTGCGCTTAATCATTCTTCCGGCGATCGTTACAGGTGAGCCATGCCTGTGGCTGGCGCGAATCGGGCGCCGCCCGAGGCGTGACAGACATAGGCATTGCGCTCTAGCGGCTGGTTGGGCTCCGTGGTTTTCAAACTGGAATAGGTATAATGACGTGAATCGTCCTAGGACTCTTTTTGATCTGTGCCTTTTCGGGTTCAGTCACTTGATGACCAGAGGAATCGGCTAACCAAAGATAAACGAAATCGCCATCGACCTTTCCTTGGACTGTATAAATACCGGCCGCGAGACTTACTTCCTTTGAAACACTAGCTGACCAGAAGTCTCTGCCGGCAATATACATCGCGTTTCTAGTATACCGTAAAACTGCGTTATAGCGTCCGGGCGAAATCAGGACAAAAACCTTCGCAAGTTTACCGTCGCTGGTGCGCTCGATCCTGCGATCAACAAACTTATCGAGGGATATTTCATTCAGACTAGCGACGTCGAAGCACTCGCCTTTCGTCGAATCGGCGAGATAACTGACATCGAGCGCAAAGACTGTGTGATTGGCGGCGTCATCGGGCGAATACTTCGCGTAGCCAGGGCCAATACATGACGCCAGACACAACGCCGCTAGACATAAAATTAGAGCCGAGATCTTCATGTTGTTTTGCCCAACGTCAAAGATGAGCCACGACCGTGGCTGGCGCGGCTCGTGCTGCTCGGAGCACGAGACGTGACAGCCATGGTCGTTGGCTCTGGCGCCTTGTTCGGCTTTTTAGTTCTTGTCCAAGAAATCAAGAAAGTCTCGGAGCTTTGGGTTCTTCGACAGTTCTTCTGCCTGACCTTTCGGAAGCATAAAAATGCATGTGTCGATACCTTCCCGTAACCCGCGCACATAAACGCTTCTCTTTTCTTTTGGATAGCTGGCGACGTCTTTTCGTATCTGCGCCAGCGACTCGTCGAGGATGGATGATGATGATTGAGCCATAAGATATCCGATGCTAAATGTGGAAACCGCTAGAAGAGCAGTAAGGAATGTCTTCTTCATCTTCATTCCCTCTTTGCGCACGAGATGACACGGCCCTTCTTCCAATCCGTGGCGATCCAAAGGCGAGCGACGTAATCACCATCTTTGCCTTTGCAGCGTGCGGAGATATACCACCCTGGCCCGTCTTTTGGATCTTCGCGGGAGGTCTTCGTGCCTTCGAGGACGGTGAGGCCTGGATAGCCAAACTGCTTTAGAATGTCCTGGACGCTCGAGCGTTCGATCCAGCCGAGGTCATCAGCTCGAGCTGTGGTAACGCATACAAGTATGAACGCGACGAAAGCGGCGAAATGCCGCGCATAGACTATTGAGGTAGTTTTCATTTTGTTTTTTGCCGAACGTTCAAGATGAGCCACGGCCGCTCGGGGCCGTTGGCTCTGGCGCCTGGTTAGGCGGTTTTTTCATTCTTTGATATCGACATTGTGATACGAAGCTATGCGCCATCCAGTCGGTTCCTTCACGAACACCTCTTGCAGTCGCGTATGAATCTTACCGTCGGTCGCCGTCTTCACGCCTGGCGGCATGCCCTTCAGCTCGCTGACCTCTGTAGAAATGTCGACGATCGCAATGTCTGGACGGACAAAATGAATTTTGTCCGCCGACATCGCCAATTTGCTGCCACGAAAAAACGTGGCAAAGATCTCGGCGTGCCTTTCCTCGAACGCTTGATGACCATAAAAAACGCTCCCACGAATATTGGTGAAGCTACCCTCATCGGAAAAATTCGCGGAAAATGCCTTTGCATCACCGATATTCCACGCTCGCACCTGTTCAGCGATGATACGCCGAATCGATAAATCATCTTCGACCCTTTTCTCCGTGGCCGGTAGCGCACAGATCACAAAGAGGAACCAAAACACAGACAGGAACTTAGTTTTCATAGATATATTTTTGCCTAACAGTGTTATTCAGATTCAGGATAAAAGCTCACTATTTACAGGCCCGCTGAGGGCACCGGAGCAGAAAAGTCGTTGGTTCTCAAGGACGGACACTTGGTGGCCATGTTTTTGGGATTGCGGCGGGTCCCGGCAAAAGCCTCACTTTTTACAACGGGCCAACTCTTATGGAGCATGGCCCGATTTCATTTCCCGGTTGGAAGCAGGCGCTGGCATGTGCCGGCTTGGAACCCGGGGTCAGGGTGGCTTTTGAGCGGGAGATCATTTCCTTCCTCCGGTTTTGCAAGGCGCGACACGCGCCGGTGACGGCCGGACTCGCCCGCGAGTATCTGCCCGGCCGCGAGCGCCAGACGACGGGCCCGGCGCGCGAGGCCTTGCGCTGGTTCTACCGGGAGGGGCAACGCGCCGGCCGGGTGGGGCCCGCCCGGCTGGCCGGGAATCCCGCCCCGCGGGATGAACGCAAAACCTGGCGGCCGATGGAGCCGCCGCTGGCGGCAGGCGACCTCGGCGCGGAGCCTTGGGAACGGGCGTTGATCAAGGCGAGTCGTGAGCGCCATTTCCTCTGGCGGACCGAACAGACCTACCGTGAATGGTCGGTGCGCTTTGCGCGCTTCCTTGCGCCGCGCTCGCCTGATGCGGCCTCGGGCGACGATGTGGCGGCGTTCCTGAGTGAGATGGCGGTGCAGGGTCGCGCCAGTCCCTCGGCGCAGAAGCAGGCGCTCAACGCCCTGGTCTTCCTGATGCAGGAGGCGCTGCATCGCGACCTCGGGCAGATGGAATTCACGCGGCCGGCCGCCCGCCGCCGGGTGCCCACGGTCTTGAGCCAGGGCGAGTGCAAGGCGTTGTTTGCGCAGCTCGAGGGCACCCCGCGGTTGATGGTGGAGCTGGCCTACGGCGCAGGATTGCGGTTGATGGAGTTGTTGCGCTTGCGGGTGCACCACCTCGACCTGGACCGGCTGCGCCTGCAGGTGCTCGGCGGCAAGGGCGACAAGGACCGGGTGACGGTGTTGCCGGAAAAACTGGTGCCGGCGCTGCGGGAGCGGCTCGCGCGCCTGCGGGAGCAATGGACGATGGATCGTGCCGCGAAGGTGCCGGGGGTCTGGTTGCCGGAGGGGTTGGCGAGGAAGTATCCCAAGGCCGGCCGCAGCTGGGAATGGCAGTGGCTGTTCCCCGCGCGCGAGCTGAGCCGTGATCCGGCGTCGGGCGTGACCCGCCGGCACCACCTCAGCGATACGTCGTTCCAGCGCACGGTGAAAGGGGCGGCGGCCCAGGCCGGGTTGAACAAGCGTGTCACGCCGCACACCTTCCGGCACTCGTTCGCGACGCACCTGCTGGAGGGCGGCACCGACATCCGCACCGTCCAGGAGCTGATGGGCCACGCCAGCGTCGAGACGACGCAGATTTACCTCCACGTCATGCAAAAACCCGGGCTCGGCGTGCGCAGCCCGTTGGATCACCCGTGACCGCCCCGAGTCCTTTGTAACGTATTATATTACAAGCAACCCGCGTCCCTTCCCACCCCCATGAAGAATGATCCCACCGCTTTGCCCCGCAGTCTGGAGTTCACCGGCGGCCTGGTGCTGATCCTGGCGGAGGCCGCCGAGCAGGCCGCCCGCCGGGGCATGCGCGCCGTCCGGCACCGTTACCGCAAGCGCATCGGCGCAACGCTCCGCCCCGGCGGGAACACGCCATTGTGGAACGAACTGGTGAAGCAGGCGCAGCCCTACCTGCGCCGGCGTGGCAGCAAGGCTCAGCTCGCGCGGTTGCTGAACCTGCCCCGCCAGCGGGTGCACGATTGCTTGAAGGCGGAGTCGGCTTGCCTCGATGCCGAGCGGGCCCTCCTGCTCATGTGCTGGGTCGCTGCCTGCCAACAGAAACAGCCGTTTCTGCGCTGACCCAGCACGCGGGCTGACTCCGCCGCTTGTAACGTATTATATTACAAAGGATCGGGCCGGGGGATTGCGGGGGGCGGCAACGCGGGGTTCGCTTTTGCGGGGGTTTGTGCTTTTTTGGGCGGAGTATTCTCATGGCCGCGAAACCAAATATATTGTGGATCGTTACCACCCAATGGCGGGCGCAGGCGACGGGGTATGCGGGGGATGCCAATGCGCGGACGCCTTGGCTGGATGGCCTGGCGAGCGAGGCGATCAATTACACGCAGGCCGTCACGCCGCATCCGCTGGGCCCGCAGGCGCGGGCGGCGTTGTTGACGGGGAAGCTGGGCCCGGAGAACGGCGTGAGCGGTTATTGGGACCCGTTGCCGAAGGACGCGCGGACCGTGGCGCATGCGTTGAAGGATCGGGGGTATGCGCCGGCTTTTTTTGGGAAGTGGCATCTGGCGGAGCGCGACCGCTCGGCGCCGTTCGTCGGGGAGGCGCATGCGAGGATGATTGTGCCGCCGGAGCGGCGCGGGGGTTTTGAAATGTGGGAAGGATTTGAGAGCGGGTTTTTGCTCAATGATCCATGGCTGCATGGGACGCGGCTGCCGGAGCCGAAGCATTTCAAGGGTTACCAGGCCGATGTGCTGGTGCAGCGCGCGGCGGAGTGGGTGGGGAAAGGCGGGAGGCGGGAGGCGGAAGGCGGGAAGCCATACTTTTGTGTCGTGAGCCTGGAGGCGCCGCATCCGCCTTATCATGCGCCGGCGCCGCATGTGGCCGAAGTGAAGCCGGCGGAGATCAAGCTGCGCGCGAATGTGCCGCTGGGCGGTGACGTGGAGAAGAAGGCCCGCGAGGAACTGGCGGGCTACTACGCGCACATCGAGGCGACGGACCGCGCCATCGGGCGGCTGATGACCGAGGTGGATTTGTCGGCGACCATCGTGGTGTTCACGTCGGTGCATGGGGACATGCATGGAGGCCACGGGCTCTTTCGCAAAGCATGGCCGTATGAGGAATCAGTGCGCGTGCCGCTGCTGATTCGGGGGCTAAAGGCTAAAGGCGAGGGGCTAGAGGATCAGCGTCCGGTCAGTCTCGTGGATTTGCCGCACATGGCGGTGGCTTGGGCGGAGGGGCGGGAGTGGCATTGCAAGCGCGACAGCGCGGCCATCTCGATGCCGACGGCGACGGAGATTCCGCGGCAGTGTCCGCAGGCGTGGCGCGGGTTCCGGTCGGCACAACACAAGCTGGTGCTGAACGCGGACGGAACGCCGTGGCTGTATTTCGATCTCGCGAACGATCCGCTGGAAATGAAAAATCTCGCCGGCGATCCGGCGAGGGCGGGGGAGATGCGGAAGCTGATTGGGTTGATGTGATTCGTGGAGGCGGGCCCTCTACATGAACGGCTGGTCGGGATGACTCGCCCTACTTTATTTAAACCGCTGGCCGTGTTTGATGACGAGGTCGACGCGCTGGAGGAGGTTGATGTAGCGGAGGACGTCGCCCTTCACGGCGATGATGTCGGCGAACTTGCCCTCGGAGACGGTGCCGTAGTCCTGGTCGACCTTCATCGAGACAGCGGGCCAGTAGGTGGCGGCGCGGATCGCGGTCATCGGGTCGACGCCGAGCTGGTTGACCCAGATGTCGAGTTCGCGCCAGGTGGACTGGTTGTGGAATTTCATCGGGATGCCGGAGTCGGTGCCGATGAGGAGGACGAGGCCGGTCTTCTGGAGCTGGGCGAACTTGGCGGCGGAGGTCTTCGCACGCAGCGGCGTGATCTGGTAATAGGCGAGCCAGCCGGGGTGCTTCACGGAGGCCTTGATGTCGGCGACGATGTCAGCCGGGACGTCGAGCTGCCAGCCGGTGTCCTCGAGGTGGAGCGGGTTGGCGACGGTGTATTCGTAGTTGAAGAAGCCTTCGATGGTCGGGCACCAGTAGAGCGGCCCGAGCGACATCTTGGCGGTGCGCTCCTGAATGGCGGCGAGGATGTCGGCCGGATACTCGGGCGCGGTGGCGAGGCCGGTGTGCTCGAAGCGGTCGACGCCATACTTGAGGCCGAGGCGGATCTCGTCGGGGCGGTGGGCGTGGGCGATGACGGGGAGCTTGCGCGCGTGGGCCTCGGTGACGACGGCCTCGATCTCCTCGCCCGTCATCTGGTCCTGGTCAATGAGCTTGATGACGTTGACGCCGGCGTCGGCGAGTTTCTTCACCTTGGCGCGCGCATCGTCGGCACCCTTGACGCCCCAGCGGAAGACCTCGGTGCCGGGGTAGGGCTCGTGCTGGATGAACGGGCCGGAGACGTAGAGCGTGGGGCCGGGAATCTCGCCCTTGGCGATGCGGGTGCGGACGTTGATGCTGGCCTCGAGCGGCGCGCCGAGGTCGACGGCGCTGGTGATGCCGGCGTTGAGCAGCTGGTGCGCGGCGGCCGGCATGATTTCCTTTTCCAGGCGGTTCGGGTAGGTGGCGTCCCAATGCGTGTAGTCCGAGTGGCCGAGCAGCATCGTGTGGACGTGGCAGTCCCAGAGGCCCGGCAGCAGCGACAGGCCGCGGCAGTCGATGACCTCCGCGCCGGCGGGGACCGGGAGCGTCTCAGTGGTGCCGACGGCCTTGATGCGCTCGCCGTCGATGAGGATGACGCTGCTGTTGACCGGGGCACCGCCCCAGCCGTCGATGAGCCGGCCGCCGACGAGGGCGGTCAGCTTCGCCGAAGCGCTGGTGGCGAAGCAGAGGACACAAGACAGAAGACAGAGAACAGCCAAACGGATGCGGGGAGTGGGCATGCGCCGAGTGTGCGCGGCGGCGTGCGACGAGAAAGCTAAAAAGCGCGGATGAAACTTGCAGCGCCCGCGTGGTGACAATTTCGGCCCGCAGAGCCGCGGGCCCGCCAACGCTCAACCCGGGCTCGTCGGCCCGAAGAAGCGCGTGATGACGGCTTGGATGTCGTCGATCTTCACGGGCTTGGTGATGTAGTCGTCCATGCCGGCCGCGAGGCAGCGTTCGCGGTCGCCCTGCATGGCGTTCGCGGTGAGGGCGATGATGACGGGCTGGCGTTCCTTCGCGATCTTGGCGCGGATCTCGCGCGTGGCCTGCAACCCGTCCATCTCGGGCATCTGCATGTCCATGAAGACAAGTTTGTAGTCGTGGTCGCGCACCGCCTGGACGCCCTCGAGGCCGTTGGCCGCGGTGTCGGCGCGGTAGCCCATGCGGTCGAGGTAGCGCAGGGCGACCTTCTGGTTCACGGGGTTGTCCTCCACCAGCAGGATGCCGAGGGGAATGGTATCGGCGAGGCGGGCGACGGGATCGGCCGGCGTCGGGGCGTTGCTGTCCACCCTCGCGGGGCCGACGATGATGTGCCGGAGCGTCTCGTGGAGGGCGTAGGGTTTGAGGGGCTTGGGCAGGCGGAAGATGAGCGGGTCCCGGCTGTCCTCGCGGCGCGCGCTTTCGCCGGACGGGGTCAGGATGACGATCGGTAGCGAAGGGTAGCGGGTGCGGAGCTCGAGCGCCAGATCCAGGCCGGAGGCATCGGGCAGGACCTGGTCGATGATGGCGGCGGAGAGCCGGGCGGACTCCGCGAGCTGGCGGGCCTCGGCCGCGGTGGTGGCGACGCGGGGCCGGAGGTTCCAAGTCGAGAGGCAGTCGGCGAGCATGGCGCGGTTGACGGCCTGGTCATCCACGGCGAGCACGATGCCGGCCGGCAGAGGCGGGAAGCTTGGCGGCGCGCCGGCTTCGGCGAGGTGGACGGCGCTGGTGAGGATGCTGAACCGGAAGCGGGAGCCCACGCCGGGCGTGCTCTCGACCTCGATGCTGCCGCCCATGAGCTGGCAGAGGCGCTCGCAGATCGCGAGGCCGAGGCCGGTGCCGCCGTATTTGCGGGTGGTCGAGGCGTCAACCTGGCTGAAGGGCTTGAAGAGCAGATCCATCCGGTCGGCCGGGATGCCAATGCCGGTGTCAGTGATGGAGAAATTGAGCACGAGGCCCGCCTCGACCCCGGGCGGGTGCGGCTGGACCGTGGCGGCCACCTCGAGCGTGATGAAGCCGCGCGGCGTGAACTTCACGGCGTTGTTCAGCAGGTTGACGAGCACCTGGCGCAGGCGGGTGGTGTCACCCAGCACGACCGGGGGCACGGCGGACTCGATGTGGAAGGCGAGTTCGATGTCCTTGGCGGCGGCCTGCAGCGCAAAGAGGTCGACGGCCTCCTCGACGCACTGGGCGAGCTCGAAGGGCTGGTTGTCCATCTCCATCTTGCCGGACTCGATCTTCGAGAAATCGAGGATCTCGTTGATGATGGAGAGCAGCGAGTCGCCGCTGGTGCGGATGGTGCTGACGAAGTCGCGCTGCTCGGCGGTGAGCTCGGTCTCGAGGAGGAGGCTGGTCATGCCGATGACGCCGTTCATCGGCGTGCGGATCTCGTGCGACATCGAGGCGAGGAACTCGGACTTGGCGCGCGAGGCGGCGTCGGCGTCGGACTTGGCGCGGCGGAGGGACTGCTCGGTCTCGACGCGCGAGGTGATGTCGGTCTCGATGGCGATGAAGTTCTCGACCAGGCCCTCGTCGCTGATGACCGGCTGCACGTCGAGGTGCACGTAGAAGCGGCGGTCGCCCGTGGCCAGCTGCACGACGTCGATGGTGACGGGCTCGCGCTCGAACAGCGCGGTGGTGATGCGGGTGACCGCGGCCGGGTCGGCGTCGGTGCCGGCGAGGTGGGCGGTGAGCGGGTGGCGCGCGACCTCGGCGAGGCGGCGGCCGGTGAGGCGCGAGTAGCTCTCGTTGACCCACTCGATGTGGCCCTCGGCATCGGTGATGATGACGGCGTTGTCGGTCTTGCTGGCGACGAGCGAGAGCTTGCGGCTCTCGGCCTGGCTGGTGCGGAGGGCCTCGTCGGCGCGCTTGCGGGCGTTGATGTTCTGGATGGTGCCGAGGACGCGCAGCGGGCGCTTGGCCGCGCTGAACGACGTGCACTTGGCGCGCAGGGCGACCCAGAGCGACTCACCGTTGGCGTGGATGATGCAGTGCTCGATCTCGATGAAGGGCGTCTCGCCGCGGAAATGGGCGTCGATGACCGCGCGCACGGCCGGCTGGTCGTCCGCGTGGAGGAGGTTGAGCCAGCCGTCGCCGGTGGCCGGCATGCCGCCGGGATCGTAGCCGATGATCTTCCAGACGCTCGGGGTGCAGAACACGTGGTCGGACTCGACGTGCCACTCGTAGACGCCGACCTGGGTGGAATCGAGCGCAAGGTTGAGGCGCTCGTCGGTGGCCTTGAGACGGGCCTCGACGCGGCGGCGCTCCTCGTTCTCCTCGCGCAACTGTTGGCTGGTGCGCTCGGCGGCGCGCTGGCGCAGGAAGGCGGATTGCGCCAGGTTCACGACGAGGCCGAAGAGCAGGCTGACGCCGAGGCCGGAGAACAGCGCGAGCTCGGGCAGGTATTGGCGGTTGGAATCGAGGAAGGCGGGCCGCGGGACCAGCGTGATGCTCATGCGCTGGTTGAAGAGATTGTAGACGGCCGACTGGCGCAGGCGCTCGTCGAGGTTCTCGTCGGGCGTCATGGCCTCGTAGACCTTGAGGTTGCGGTTGGCGGCGGGGGGCGCGGCGGCGTTGTAGACCGTGACGCTCAGCTGGTAGCGGCGCGAGAGGTTCAGGCGCCGGTCAATGACGTCGAAAAATTTATCGTAGTAGAATTCGCCGGCGATGAAGCCGTCGGTCGCGAAGCCGCGCACGATGGGGGCGTAGACGGCAAAGGTCGGCGCCTGCAGGGGCGACTCGATCGGGGCGGCGACCGCGTAGGCGAGGGACGAGCGCGCGGCCTCGATCGCGGCCCGCCGCAGCGGGTGGCCGGCATGGTCGTAGAACGCAATGTCCTCGTTGCCGAGGTGCGGCCAGTGCCAGCGGGTGCGCAGCCCCGGGTCGATCCATTGGACCGAGCTGTAGCCGTCAAAGTCCCGCACAAAATCGCCGGCTTCGTGTTCCCACTCGGCCTGCGTGAGGTTCGCGGCCTGCGACCAGCGTTTCGCGGTGCGCGCGAAGCTCTCGATGTGCGCCTCGCATTCGCCGCTGAAGAGCGCGGCGATGTTGTTGATCGTGAGCTGGGTGGTGCCGTTGGTGTAGCTGAGCTCGCGCTGCCGCAGGGCGACCCAGAACGTCACGCTCACGGCGACACTGCCGACGACCACGGGCATCCAGAGCCAGCGCGGCGTGGCGCCCTGGCCGGCGTGGCTGTCCTGCACGGCCAGCCAGGTGAGGCCGGCCCCGAGCACGATGAGCAGGAGGGCCGTGTGCGGCCCGAGGCTGGCGTAGACCTGCCAGAGTTCGACTGAGTTGAGGCCGGTGCGGTAGCCGAGCAGCCCGGTCAGCCCATAGGCGCCGCACAGCGAGCCGAGCAGCGCGATCAGCATGGGCCGGCGAAGATCGGCGGGACGCAGCGAGAGCCACATGAGCTGCAGGCCGGCTAGGATGAAAACTACGGCCAGCGCGGCCGGCATGCGGCCGATGTGCTGACCCGCCACCAGTGACTCATGGTTGACCAGCAGATCGTCGATGCCGAAATCCCGGTTGAGCGGGCCTTGCATGAGCGTCGCCCAGGCCAGCAGCGCGGCCGTGCCCGCCAAGGCCGCCGCGAGGCGGCTCCATTTCCAGCCAAAGGCCAGGACGATGGGCGTCAGCCCGATGAGGATGATGCAGGCGCAGGCATTGACCGGCAGGGCGGCGTCGTAGGAACGCGGCTGGACCAGCGTGACATGGCCGTCGACCCAGCCCCACCACACCGTCATCCCGAACAGCACCAGCAGCGCGAACGGTGTCAGGTAGCCGTAATGCAGCCAGGGCTGGCGCGTTTGAAGGGCGGGAGACATGCGGTGATTAGTGCCCTTCAGTTGCTAGGGAGCACGAAACCCCAAGGCAATGTGTTTTTAGGGGTTTTCACCTATATGATTCGGGATTAGGCGGTGGTGGGTCCCGGCAGATATCTTTCTTAACCTTTTGGGGCGCTTAAATTTTCGGACTTGGCCTGCGGATCGGCAGGTTTGGTGGCGGGGGGTTCTGGTTCCGGGCGGGGCGCGGATGGGCCGACGACAATCGACCAGTCGGGATTGCTCAAGGGGCCGCTCAATTGCAGCTCGAGAATGCTGGTGATGGGGTTGATCACGATGCCGAGCACAGCCGTCAGGGGGTTGCGGTTTTCCTCGAAGGGCTTGAACTTCGCCGTGAAGTCGAGCGCGTTGCTCGTGAACCGATAGTCCCCATGGGCGTCGATGACCGCGCTCGGTCCGGTGATCTTCAAGTCAGGGAAGTGCAGCCGCGCCGACTCCATCCGGAAACTCGTGCGCGCGGCGTCCAGCTTGAGGGAGGAGAAATTCAGCGAGAGCTTGCTCAGCACCTGCGAGAGCAGGCCGAAGAGGTGGATCTCGCCGAGTTCGGTGCCCGTGAGTGCGGCGTTGCCGTTGCCGGTGAAGCTGGCGAGGTCCCCCGGCTCGCCGATCGCCGACAGCGCGACATCCAGCCGGCCGCCCGAGGCGCGCTTCATGAACTTGCTCTCGGAAACGGGGCCGGGTTTCACGCCGGCCCGGTTCGCCTGGTAGATCTCCACGGCGCGGATGGTGCGGGCGAGGTCGGCGCCGTTGACGTGCACATCAAAGCCGAGCCGGCGGAAATCCACCGGTCCATCCAGCGACGCCTTGCCCGCGCCCGTGCCGCCGGCGACCGTGAACTGGATGTCATCGAGCCGGAGATCCGCCCCGCTCATGCCACCCGTGACCTGTGCGGTGTCGAGCGGGAAGCCGTAGAAGGTCAGCCCGCCTTCCGCCCGGCCCGTGAAGCGGTAGTTCGGGATCGCGCCGGGCCAGCGGCCCTCGATCGCGCCCTGGGCCCGCACCTGCGGCGGCGTGGTGAATCTGAGGCTGGTGAGGAGCGCATCCGCCTTGCCCGCGCCCAGCCGGCGGTAGGTCTCGGCGTCGAGCGTGGAGTCGGCGGTGAACTCCAGCCGGTTCGTCTCGCGCGTGACCGCGTCGGTGAAACGCTTGAATGTGCCCGCGACCCGCTGCGTGCCGCCGGCGCGGGTGGCGGTGAGCTCGAGGGCGTGCGTGAAATTCGGCCGCAGGAAAATCAGCGTGTGCGCCGACTCGAAATCCCCGCCAAGCGCGGTGGCGGCGCCGGTGTCGGCCCGGCCGAAATAGACCGTGCCCACCGGGTCCCGCCAGCGGCCCGACACATCGACCTCGGCGGCGGGCGGGGCCGCGGGGAAGCTAAAATGTTCGTTCCAGAAATTCAGCCACCAGTCGCCGTGGAACCAGCCGTTGATCTCGGGCGGGCGCAGCCGGCCGGTGAGCAGCATGCGGTAGTCCGTGGTCGCGAAATTCATCCCGTAGGACCCGGTCGCAAAATTGTCCGCGAGCTCGACGCGCGAGTCATGGGCGAGGAAATCCATGCCGCGGATGTCGACCCGGCCGCGCGCGGCGGTGATCTTCACGCCGTGTGAGTCGATCCGGCCGGCGCTCACGCGGCTGGCCAGGCTGGCGAATTTCCAGCCGGGCTCGAACACCAGCTCGGCGCGGAACGCCACCGGGTCGCCGAACACGAAATACGGGGCGGCGCGCGGCGTGTGCCGCGCCAGCACGCGGTTGATGAACTCCGGCGCGCCGCGGCCCTCGGCGCGGACGCGCGCGCTCTGCTCCGCCAGCCTGGCCTCCACTTCGGCGGCGAGGAATTCCCCGCGCAGCTGCACCGCCACGGCGGCCGTCACGTCCGGCCAGTGCGCAAGGTCGGCGCGGATCACCGGGCCGAGCGCCGCCTCGCCGTCGCCGGTCACGCGCCCGGTCGTGAGGACCGCCTCGGTCAGGCGGGCGGAAAATTTTTCCGGGTCGACCTGGGCGGTGAACACGGCGCGCACGTTTTCCGCGATGCCCAGATTGCCGCGATAGTCGGCGTGCCGGGCCGCGACATGCAGGCGCACGGGGCGGGCGCCGGCACCGTCGAGCCGCACCGTGGCGGTGGCGGCCAGCGGCCCGAGCACGAGCGGCTGGCCCCACGGCTCGCGGGCGGACTGGACCGTGAGCAGCAGGCGGGCGGTGTTGCCGACGCCGGCCGGACTGTCGAGGCGCACGGCCAGCGCCGGGTCGTCCAAGGTGTCGAGCTGGTGGATCCCGAGCGCCACCCGCCGGCTGACCTGCAGGAAGCGCGTGGTGACTTCCTCAGGCGACAGCGGCGCGGCGCCGGCGGGCCGGGTCGGCACGGTGAGCTCGCCCCGGGCCGTGACGGTGAGCCGGCCGACGCGGCAGGTGAACTGGTCGACCTGCCAGAGGTGGTCGTCGTGCCGCAGCGTCAGGGCGAGGTCGCGGATAAGCGGCTCGGCGGTGCCGCTGGGCGAAAGCATCGCGGGCAGCTGCAGCACCGCGCCCTCGAGGCGGATCTCATCGGGCAGCGGCTGGCCGGCCAGGGCCGACCAGAAACTGCGCCGCAGGTAGACGAGCCGGCTGGTGATCAGCGGTTCCTCGAACTGCGCGAGGCGCAGCGTGACGTTCTCCAGCAGGATTTTCCCGGTGGGGTCGAACCGGGCCCGGCCGAACTTGATGCCGAGGTTGGCCCGGGCCAGCTCGGCCTCCACGCGGCGCAGCACGAAGCCGGGCACGGGCAGCTCCTTGGCCGCGCTGATATAGCTGAGGCCGGCGAGCGTCGCGCCGAGCACCAGCCACACCGCCCAGCAGGTGAGCGTGGTCAGGCAGGAGCCGCAAAAGCGCAGTCCGGTGCTGAACCATGACTGGGGGCGGGAGGGCACGGGGGAGGGGCCGTTTACTTTTTGGCCGGCAACGCGGGCTTCGGGCTTTCCGGCGGGACCACCGGCTCCTTCGCCGGGCCGGGATCGTTTTTCTCGAGGTAAGTGAAGGCGAAGAACGCGTCGAGCAGCTCCTGCGTGGTCTCGAAGACCACGCCGCCGAACTCGGCCGAGCCGGCAAGCAGGGTGGTGCCGCCGAGCCGGTCGGTCAGGAAGAGCGTCGAAGTGGAAGTCTGCGCGGCGGCGTTGGCGCCGGGAAAGGAGAGCGCGACGTCGAGCCGGTATTTCCACGGGCGCGGGCCCGCGGGCGTGTCGGCGTGGTCGGGATTGAAGAGCTCGGCGGTGAAGCGCTTGGCCCGGAGCGTCTGCAGCTGCGGCACGAGGGCCACGAAGGCGCGGCGGCGCGCCTCGGGTTCCGCGGCGAAAACGGCGTCCCAGTTCTTGTCGCCCTCGGCGATCTGCTTGGCGATGAGCGGGGTGTTCGTCGCGAGGTCGGTGAGGGTGAGGCCGGTGAGGCGCGCGCCCTCGGGCAGCTCGCGCAGCAGGCGCTGGCGGTAGTGCCGGGCCAGCGCGGGGGTCTCGTCGATGATGTCGGGCAGGATCTGGTAGACAAACGGCGCGTTGGTGACGCGGGCGAACGCGAGGCCGGGCTTGTCGGGCGAGACGCCGACCTGGAGCGTGAGGGTGGACGGCTCGTTGCCGCGGACGCCGCCGCCGGTGTTGAGGTTGAGCGTCAAGGCCCGCTCGGGACGGTTGAAGCCCCAGTTCTCCAGGTCCGCGGCGGACGGCGCGTCGCTGAGGAACTTCGGGTGACCGTCGATCACCTGCACGGCGAGCAGGTAGATTTTCTGCAGCAGCTCCTCGACGGTTTTCGTGTCGGCGGTGGAGGTGAGGGGCGCCTGGCCTGCGACGCGGGTGACGACCTGCCAGCCCGTGCTCGCGCCGGCGGCGGCCTCCAGCCGCTGCAGCCCGAGCTCCGGCTGGCCGGGCGCGGTGAGGGTGACGGCGGTGACGGTGCCCGGCTCGAAGTCGAGCACGCGGGGATCGCGCAGGGCCTCCTGGGCGGCGCGGAGCACGTCGATCAGGGGCTGCGGAATGACGGCCGTGAAGACGGCGGACTTGTCCTCGATCCTGGCGAAATATTCCCCGTCGGCGGGGGCCGGCCCAGCCGGCGCCGAGCCTGTGGCGGGCAGGCCGGTGCTTGTCCCGGGCACCGCGCGCTCCGCCGCATTCCCGGGCAAAGGATTGCCGATCAACAGCGTTTCGCGGCGGGCATTGCCCTCGAGGGTGACGCGCAGCGCGGGGGCCTCGAGCCCGGCCTTCTCCAGCCGGGGATTGGCGGCATCCAGGAAATTTTTCGCGATGAGGTTGTTGATGAGCGTGGTGAGGGTCACCTCGACGGCGCTCTTGCTCGCGCGGGCGTTGATGGGTGACTCGAAGCTCCAGCGGCTCGCGGCGTCGCGGCGCAGGCGGACCTTCAGGTTGGAGGGGGCGGCGGTCTGGACGTTGAGGGAGCGCACCTCGAACACGGGGATGCTGAAGATGGAGGGCGCGCGCAGCTCCTCGAGGCCGAGGTTGATGCTGTCGGCCAGGCTGCGGCCGACGACGTGGATGCGGGCGCCGTCGGGCGAGAGGACGTAGAGGCGGTTGCCGATCTTGGTGTCGTCGCCGATCTTCAGCGTGTAGGCCTGGCCGGCGGCGGTGAAGGTGAGCGTGAGGGCCGGCTGCTCGAGCCCGTAATCGGCGAGCGTCTGGCTGCTCTTGGCGAGGTCGGCGACGGCGAAGCTGGTCTCATGCTCGAGGAACTGGAGCTCGTTGACGATGCGGTGGAGGGCGTTCTGGTCGGCCGGCCAGTCGTAGGGCTGCGTGAGCCACCAGGATTCGCCGCGCTTGACGATCTTCACGGTGACGCCGGTGCGGCTGGTGCGCGCCAGCGAATCGATGGAAGCGGCCTCGGGCCCGAGCACGCGGCGCCGGGCCTCGAGGGTCTTGAGCTCGGCCTTCCACTTCTCCTCATATTGGAAGATGTAGAAGAAGAGGACGACGTTCAGGAAAAGCAGGACGACGGTGACTTTGGAGCGCATGGGCGGGGTCGCGGAAGGCGGTTAGTTGCGGCGGGTCCAGTAAACGATGCAGCCGAGGAGGGCGACGACGCCGGGCACGACGAGGAGCAGACCGAGCCGGAGGCGGACAAGTTCCTCCTGGCTGAGGGTAAGGGCGAAAAGCTGGATGGGGCGGGCGGGGATGTTGAGCTGCGTGTCGCGGTCGACGGTCCAGTTGACGGTCGCGAGGAAGAGGTTGAGGTTGCCCGGATTGAAGATGCGGTTGTTGGTCACGAGGTCGGCGGTGCCCACGACGGCGAGGCGGCCGCCGCGCACGCTGAGCGGCAGATTGTTGGCGGGCTTCAGCCGCTCGGAGATGACCATGACGCCGAGCTGGCCCTTCAGGTCCTGGCCGGGGGTGTATTCGGCGGGCACGCGCTGGCGGTAGTTCGTCTCGCCCCAGGCGTTCTTGCTGGTGGCGATGAGCTTTTTCACGCTGAGGCCGTCGTCTTCGGGGCGGCCGAGATCATCGCTGACCACCCGGGCGGGCCCGACGAGGACGGGGAGGACGTTGTTGATGAGCTGGTCGGTGATATGGCTGCCGGGATCGGGCAGGAAATTCCAGAGGCGCAGATCGTTGGTCTCGGTGAGGCTGCTGGGGTCGGGATCGATGATGACGTTGTCGTAGACGATGACGCCCCAGTCGAAGAGGAGGTTCTCGAGCCCGAGCGGGCGGCCGGGGTCGAGCAGGAGGATGAGGCGGCCGGCGCGGGTCGTGAGGTAATTGCGCAGCAGCTCCTCCTCGAACGCCTGGTAGCGGCCCTGCGGCGAGGCGAGGAGGAGCAGCGCGGTGTCGTCGGGAATCTTGTGCGTGAGGTTGAGGTCGAGCGGCAGGATGTCGAAATTGCGCTGGCGGAGCTCGTCGCGGAGCTGGGAAAGGCCGCGCACCGGGTCGAGGTCGTCGGTCCGCATCTCGCCGTGGCCGGAGAGGAAGTAGATTTTTTTCTTCACGGGGCTGGAGACATCGAGGATGGCGGCGGTGAGGGTGGCCTCGCCCAGGAAGGCCTGGCGGCGGCGCTCCTTGGTGCGGTAGAAGTCCCCGATCGTGAGCACGCGGCGGTGGCCGTCGCAGGTGAGCAGGAGGACGTTCGGCTGATCGAGGCCGAGTTCCTCGGCGCGTTTCCGGAACTTGTAGATATCGAGGTATTCGACGGTCACGCGGCCCTTGGCGCCCGCCGACGTGGCGTAGGTGTATTCGCGGAGCAGCCCGCTGATGTCGCGGTAGACCTGCAGCAGCTCCTCGTTGTCGCTGTCCTGCATCAGCGTGACCGTGATGCTGACATTGCGCTCGAGCTGATCGAGGTAGGACTTGGTCTCGGCGGAGAGCGAGTGCCGGCGGTTCGCGGTGAGGTCGAAGCGGAGGAGGTGGTTTTGCGCGATGTAGTTGAGCCCGCCGAAAAGGCCGAGGAACAGCACGGCCTGCAGGAGCAGGTTGATGAACCGGATCCAGCGGGCGGCGCGGAAGCTGTCGGCGAGGTGCATGGCGTCAGCTGCCGAGGATCTTGGCCTCGACGCCGAGGATGCTGAAGAGAAGGGCGAGCGTCGCGCCGGTGAGATAGAAGAACACCTGGCGCGTGTCCACGACCCCGTGGGTGAAGTCCTCGACATGGCTGGCAATCTGCAGCGAGTCCACGGCGGTCTTGAGCGGGCTGAGCACGCTGTGGTTCAGCGGGGTGAGCTCGCTGGCGTAGCGCAGGCCGATGATCAGCCCGAACAGCAGCGTAAAGCTGAGGATGGCCGCGACGGACTGGTTGCGCGTGACCGCGCTGGCCAGCACGCCGATGGCCACGAAGAGCAGGCCGCTGACGGCGATGAAGAGGTAGCCCCCGATGAGCGGGCCGGCGTCGAGGAAGCGGGTGTCGCGGGCATAGATCTGCAGGATATAGTGGAACCCCAGGGTCGAGGCCCAGAGCAGCATATAGAACAGGTAGGCCGCGGTGAATTTCCCGAGCACGACCTCGGCGGTGCTGACCGGCGTGGTCAGCAGCGTTTCCAGCGTGCCGAGGCGGCGCTCCTCGGCGAAGCACTTCATCGTGAGCAGCGGCACCATGAAGAGCACGGGAATCATGAACAATTGGAAGAAGATGGCGGCGGGCGGCGTTTCCTGCGGGGCCTTGCTGTAGACCTCGAGGATGCTGGCGAAGATGAAGCCCATGACGACGAGGAAGAGCACCGCGGCGATGTAGGTGCTCGGGCTGTAGAGCAGGGCGCGGATCTCGTGCGACAGGATGGTGAAGTAGTGGCGCATGGCTTCAGGCCTTCGGCAAAGGCGGGCGGTTGTCGCCGTTGGGGTTTTTCTTGTCGGGCAGGCGGGCGTCCCAGCTGCGGCGGGTGGCGGCGAGGAAGACGTCTTCGAGCGACGGCTGCGTGCGGCTGAGCGAGCGCACGCGGTAGCCGCGGGCCGGCAGCGCCGCCAGCAGCTTCTCGCCGAGGTCGGCGGTGGCATCGGTCTGGAGGGTGACGGCGCAGAAGCCGTCGGGGCCGCAGTCGCCGACGGTGGCGACCTTGAGGGAGGGCTCGAGGGCGGCGAGGTCGGCGGCGATCCCGGCGCGGTCGCCCGCCATTTCCAGGCGGTAGCTGGTGTGGCCGAAGATCTCGTGGCGCAGCTCGGCGGGCGAGCCCTGCGCGACGATGCGGCCGCTGTTGATGATGAGCACGCGGTCGCAGGTGGCCTCGATCTCGGGCAGGATGTGCGAGGAGATGATGACGCTCATGCGGCCGCGCAGGCTGGCGATGAGGTCGCGCACGATGATGATCTGGTGCGGGTCGAGGCCGATGGTCGGCTCGTCCATGATGATGACGGCAGGCTCGGCGAGGATGGCCTCGGCGATGCCGACGCGCTGCTTGTTGCCCTTGGAGAGGCGGCCGAGGATGCGGTGGCGGTTGCGCTTGAGGTCGCAGAGCTCGAGCACCTCGTCGATGCGGGCGCGGAGCCTGGCGCGGGGCATTTCCTTCAGGCGGCCGCGGAACCAGAGGTATTCGGACACGCGCATTTCCTCGGGCAGCGGATTGTTCTCCGGCATGTAGCCGATGTGGCGCTTGGTGGCCTCGGGCTGGCTGGCGACGGGCAGGCCGCAGATGCGGACCGAGCCGGAGTTGGCCGGCAGGTAGCCGGTGAGGATGCGCATCGTCGTGCTCTTGCCCGCGCCGTTGGGGCCGAGCAGGCCGACAATCTCGCCCCGCTTCACGGCGAAGCTCAGGTCGTTGACGGCGGTGAGGGGGCCGTAGGTCTTGACGAGATGGGAGACCTCTATGGTGATGTCGGGGAGTTCGGCCATGCAGGCGGTTGCGCAGGCCATTTACACGGGGAAACATCCCCGCGGGCAAGCCTGCTCATCAGGCCGCGGGTGCGGCCTGCTTCCCCAGCGTGACCTCGCCGGCGCGGAAGCGTTCCGTCCGGCCGGAAGAGAGGCGGACAATCAGCGAGCCCTCGTCGTCGATGCCCGTGGCCGTGCCCGTGACGGTGCGGGTGCCCTGGACGACGCTGACCGGCCGGCCGCGGAGGACATCGTAGCGTTTCCAGAGCTCGGCGAACTTGTCGCGGTAATCGCCCTCGACGAACGAGGCATAGGCGCCCAGCACCCGGCCGATGAGCGCGGCGGCGAAGCGGTTCAGGTCCACCGGGGCCCCGGTCGCCTCGGCGAGCGAGGTGGCCGTGGCCGACACCTCGCGCGGCAGGTCGGCGGCGCGGCCATTGAGGTTGAGCCCGAGCCCGAAGACGAGGTCGCGGATCTGGTCGGCGTCGACGCGCGCCTCGGTGAGCATGCCGCCGGCCTTGCGGCCGGAGAGGAGCAGGTCGTTGGGCCACTTGAGGCCGGGGTCGATCTTGCAGAAATTGGAGACCAGCTCGCAGACGTTGAGCCCCATCCAGAGGGTGAAGTCCTGCAGGCGCGCGGGCTCGAGCTTGGGCCGGAACACGAACGTGCAATATAGGTTGCCGGCGGCCGGGCTGTGCCAGGTGCGACCCTGCCGGCCACGGCCCTCGGTCTGCTGGCGGGCGAGGATGACGAGCGGCACGGGGCTGCCGGCGGCGAGTTGGCGCTCGGCCTCGCTGTTGGTGCTGTCCACGGTATCGAGGCACACCAGGTGCGGCGGCCGCGGCCGGCCGCTGAGGTAGGCGTGGACCAGCGCGGGGTGGAGCTGCGCCGGCGTCTTGACCAGCCGGTAGCCCAGGCTGCGCGCCGCGGCGAAGACGAAACCCTGCTTGGTGAGCTTCTGCAGCTGCAGCCAGACCGCGACGCGCGAGATGCCGAGCTGCTGGGCGATGCGCGCGCCGGACACGGGGCCGGACTCGCGGCCCAGCAATTCGCGGAGGATGGAAATTTCAGTCTGAGCCATGATGAATTTCGCCGCGCGGGTCGGTCGGGCCGCTAACAAAGCACAGAACAGCGGGCGCGCAATTGTCATTTGCGGAATTCCTGAAGTCCGCCGCCCGGGCCGTGCCGCACTCTGCGGCTGGAAGCCGCAGCCACCAAAGAAAGAACCCCTCAGGGCTTGGCGACCGCGTCGCGCAGCGCCTTGGCCTGCGCGGGATCGGTGACGCCGACCACCTTGGCGATCGTGTTCACGTCCTGGGTGAACTCCTGCTTTTCCGCGAGGCGCTGCTCCTCGCGGGCGCGCTCGGCGGCGGTCTGCCCGCCCATCCAGCCGGGCAGGGTGAATTTGTTCAGCAGCTTGCTGTCGAGCGCACCGGCTTTCTCCTCGAGCGCCTTGTTAGTGAGCACGTCCACCGGCGCGAGCCGGGGGCGCTCCCGCGGCCTCCGGATGGTCATCTTGGGCAGCTCGATCGCGTCAGGGCTCGGCGTGCCGACGGTCCCGGTCGACTTGACCTCCTTGGGCGCGTTGGGGTCATATTTCGGCAGCTTGGCGGTCACTTCCTGCTGGGCCGGGGAAACGGCGGAGTCGGCCGGTGCGATCACGAACCGCCGCGCGGCCGGCGGCGGGGTGGCGGACGCGGGCTCCTCGGCTTGGACGACGGTGGTGGCGAGGCAGAGGGTCAGAAGCAGGGCCGGTTTCATCTCAGGGAATAGGACAGCCATAAGGCCGAAAGTATCCCGTCATGCCGACACAAATCTTCGCGGTTATTTACCGCCGGCCGGGCGGCTCTGCCAGTCGTCAGCCTTCTGCATTTCGCCCACGGCGGTTTTCACGGCGGCCGAGATCTGGGCGTCATCCCGTTGGCCGATCTCGGCGAGGTACGCCATCGTGCTCAATTCCTCCGTGAGTTTGTTTTCCCGATAGGCGGCGCGGGCCCGGACCGACGCGGGAGCCGAGAAGAGCGGCACGAACCAGCTGTTGAGGGCCCACTCCAGCGGGGTCATGGAGTCCTGGTAGGCCTGCATGGCCCTTTGCTGGATGTCGCGCTCGCTACGCCACACATCGGGATCATGGGTGGGAATGCGTTTCTCCTTCACGATCAGCTTGGGCAGCACCAGCACGTCGGGATCCGCCGCGCCGGCCGCGGTCGGGGTGTCTGCGGGCTTGGCCGGGGGCGGAGTGTAGGCGGGCAGGTTCGCGCGGACTTCCGCCTTGAGCCGGTCTGACAGCGCCGCCGATTCCGCGGCTGACAGCGCGCCGGTTACGACGAAGCAAAGCAGGATGGAGCCGGCGGTCTTCATCGGGGGCGTTCTGTTGAGACAGTGGCCCCGGCCGATGTTTCCTGCAAGCCGGCGAAATGCCGCGTCGGGGATTAACCCTGCTTTAGCGACTGGGCGAGCGCCCGGAGCCCGGGCCAGCGCATCTCGGGGATCGCCGGGCCCAGGTGCTGCACGCACTCGGCGCCGAGGGCGGAGCCGAGCGTGCCGGAGGCTGGGAGCGAGTATCCGCGCAAGTGCCCGTAGAGAAAGCCGCCGGCCCAGGCGTCACCGGCGCCGGTGGTGTCGATGACCTTTGCGACGCTGACCGGCGCGATGCGGTGCAACTCGGAACCGCGCGCGATCCACGCGCCGTCCTTGCCGATCTTCACGCAGGCGATGCCGCCGTAGCCGGCGATTTTCTGCGCGTAGGCATCGTAGGAGGCATCCTTCTGGAAGAGCGCGCGGGCCTCATCCTCGTTGGCGAAGACAATATCCACGCCCTGCTTCAGCTGGCCGAGGATCCAGTCGCGGGCGATATTGACGACCTCGAACGAGGACAGCTCGAGGCTGATGGTGCAGCCGGCGGCGCGCGCGGTGGCGGCGACCTTCTCGGCGAGCGCGGGGTTGAAGAGCAGGTAGCCCTCGATGTGCGCGTGCTGTGCGCCGCGGAAGTCCTCGAGGGTGATTTCGTCGGGGCTCAGCGTCATGGCGGCGCCGAGATGCGTGCGCATCGTGCGCTGGCCGTCGGCGGTGACCAGCGAGAGGCAGCGGCCGTTGGGCAGCGCGGTGCGCTTGAAGCGCGAGCCGTCGCCGCCGGCGGCGGTGAAGTTGACATGGTAGTCCTGCGCGGTGATGTCGCCGCCGATCTTGCCGAGGAAGGTGGTCTTGAGCCCGAGCTTGGTCGCGCCGAGCACGGCGTTGGCGGCCGAGCCGCCGGGCGTCATGGCGTATTGGCCGCCGAGCTTGAGGACGAGGTTGGTGAGGTCGGCCTCGTCGACGAGCACCATGCCGCCCTTGTCGCCGGCGACGTGGGCGCGCAGGAACGCGTCGTCGACGTGCGCGAGCAGGTCCATGATGGGATTGCCGATGCCGAGGAGTTCGAATTGGTGCGGGGACATGGGGAATTGTTCAATGTTCGGTTTTCATTGTTCAATCTTCATTGCTGCACGATCCGGCAATGAACGGTGAACAATGAACGGTGGACGATGAAAAATACGCGGCTCAGCTCACCGTCAGGCTGGTGGCGAGGATCGGGTCGTCATCGACCTCGATCACGATGGAGTAGTCGCCGGGCTGCTCGAAGCGCAGGTTGCGGAGCTCGTTGATGAGGTTGATGCGGTGCAGCGGGCTCTGGGACTCGAATTCGCGGTGGAGGAGCTCGGCCGGGTTGGTCGGATCGAGGCCCATCGACATCTTGATCTTGTGCACGCCGGGCTGGACGTCGGTCAGCGTCAGGAACCACACCATGTAGGGGTGCACGACGGGGAACGCGCGGGCCTTGATGTTCGAGAACACGCCGAGGATCGTGTGCTTGCCGGAAGCGGGGTCGATGTGGACGCCGTCGCAGGTGATCCAGGCGAGGAGGGAGGGTTTGGACTGCACCAGGGCACCATGCGCCGGGGCCGGGGAGCGGCAAACTATTTTCTCTGTTTTTCAGTGCAGGAATTGTCCCCGGCCCACCTTTTTCTTGTGTATGGTTCGGGGCCGGTTTTTGTCCATGGGCGATGAAGTATATTTTCGTCACGGGCGGGGTGGTTTCTTCCTTGGGCAAAGGGCTCACGGCGGGTGCGCTCGGCGCCCTGCTCGAGATGCGCGGCCTCAAGGTGCGCATCCAGAAGTTCGACCCCTATCTCAACGTGGATCCGGGCACGATGAGCCCGTTCCAGCACGGCGAGGTCTATGTGCTCGATGACGGCGCGGAGACCGACCTCGATCTCGGCCACTACGAGCGCTTCACGTCGGGCAAACTTTCGCGCTCGAACAGCCTTTCGTCCGGCCAGATCTATGAGGCTGTCATCGCCAAGGAGCGCCGCGGCGACTACCTCGGCAAGACCGTGCAGGTGATTCCGCACGTCACGAACGAGATCAAGAAACGCATCTACGGCGGCGGCAAGGGCGTGGACGTCCTCATCACCGAGATCGGCGGCACCACCGGCGACATCGAGGGCCTGCCGTTCCTCGAGGCCATGCGCCAGTTCGCGCTCGAGGTCGGGCCGCACGACTGCGTTTTCATCCACGTCACGTTGATTCCTTATTTGAAAGCCGCGGGCGAACTGAAGACCAAGCCCACGCAGCAGAGCGTCGCGAAGCTCCGCGAGATCGGCATCCAGCCGCACATCCTGTGCTGCCGCTGCGACCACCCGATGACGCCCGAGATGCGCGAGAAGCTCTCGATGTTCTGCAACGTGCCCACGAAGGCCGTCATCGAGGAGATGGACGTCGAGTCGTCCATCTACGAATTGCCGCTCATGCTGCAGAAGGAAGGCCTCGACCAGCTCGTGATCAACCAGCTCGGCCTCAAGAACCGCGCCAACCCGAAGAACATCTGGGCCGAGGTCGTCCGCCGCATCAAGACGCCGAAGCACGAGGTGAAGATCGGCGTCGTCGGCAAATACATCGAGTTGCAGGACGCCTACAAGTCCGTCTACGAATCCCTCAGCCACGCCGGCATCGCGAACCACGCCCGGGTGAAGATCATCCGCATCGACGCCGAGAACCTCGAGACCAAGGCCGGCCTCGGGAAATTGAAGCAGCTCGACGGCATCCTGGTGCCCGGCGGCTTCGGTGACCGCGGCATCGAGGGCAAGATCGCCGCCGCCGGCTACGCGCGGAAGCACCGCGTTCCCTATTACGGTCTCTGCCTCGGTCTGCAGGTCGCGATCATCGAGTTCGCGCGCCACGTGCTGCGGTTGAAAAACGCCAACTCCGTCGAGTTCGACGTGAAGACCCCGCACCCGGTCATCGCGCTGATGGACGAGCAGCGCCACGTCGTCCTGAAGGGCGGCACGATGCGCCTCGGCGCCTACGACTGCAAACTCAAGCCCGGCACCCTCGCGCGCAAGGCCTACGGCAAGGACACCGTCTCCGAGCGCCACCGCCACCGCTTCGAGGTCAACAACGACTACCTGCCCCGCCTCGAGAAGGCCGGCATGATCATCAGCGGCTGGAATCCCAAGCGCGGCCTCGTCGAGATCGCCGAGCTGAAGGGCCACCCGTGGTTCCTCGGCGTGCAGTGCCATCCGGAGTTCCAGTCGAAGCCGAACCAGGCCCATCCGCTCTTCGCCGCCTTCATCGCCGCCGCGATCAAGAATCAGAAGAAACGGAAGTAAGTCATGCTCTTCGATCCCAAGAAGCTCCTCCTCATCGCCGGCCCGTGCTCGCTGGAGAATGAGAAAGTCTGCCGCGCCGTCGCGGAGACGCTGGCGAAGATCGCGAAGCAGCACCCGGCGCTGAAGATCGTTTTCAAGGGTTCCTTCGACAAGGCCAACCGCACGTCGCTCCGCAACGACCGCGGCACCGGCCTGAAGGCAGGCCTCGCGCTGCTCGCGCTGATCAGGAAAGACTACGGGTTTCCCGTGCTGACCGACATCCATGAGCGCCAGCAGGCGGCGGATGTCGCGAAGGTCTGCGACGTGCTGCAGATCCCGGCGTTCCTCTGCCGGCAGACCGACCTGCTGCTCGCCGCCGCGGCGACCGGGCGCGTGGTCAACGTGAAGAAGGGCCAGTTCCTCTCGCCGCAGGAGATGGAGTTCGTCGTCAGCAAACTGAAACAGGGCAAGGCGAAGGAAATCTGGCAGACCGAGCGCGGCACCACCTTCGGCTACCAGAACCTCGTCGTCGACATGCGCTCGTTCGCGCAGATGAAGGCGCTCGGTGCGCCGGCGATCTTCGACGCCACCCACAGCGTCCAGCAACCCGGCGCGGCCGGCGGCAAGACCGGCGGGCGCCGCGAGTTCGTGCCGCCGCTGGCCAAGGCGGCCCTCGCGGCCGGCGCCGACGGCCTCTTCATCGAGACGCACCCGAATCCCGAGAAGGCGATCTCCGACGGCCCGAACCAGATTCCCACCGCCGAGCTGCCGGCACTGATCGATTCGTGCCTCAAGGTGTGGCATGCAGTGCGCAGTTGAGGTGGAACGCGACCTCCGGGCGCGTTTAGGGTAGGGGCGCTTGCCCTCAAGCGCCCTCTCAGGGCCGTTGAGGGCAACGGCCCCTACCGAATTGACCGCGACGCCATCCTGCCCATCTTGGCCGGCAAAAGTATCCCCCATGTCCACCTTCATCATAGACGTGCCCATGCCCGCCATGGGCGCCACGGTGAGCGAGCTCACCATCATCAACATCGTCGTCGCGCCCGGCACCATAGTCGCCAAGGGCCAGAAGCTCGCCGAGCTCGAGAGCGACAAGTCCGCCTTCGACTTCGAGTCGCCCGCCGACGGCACCATCACCGCGGTCAACGGCAGGCCGGGCGACGTGAAATCATCGGGCCAGTCGCTGTTCCGTCTGGAGACAGCCGACGAGACCTTGAAGCATCTTGAAGTGAAAGGCGCCGCGCCCGCCACCACTCCGACCTCAAGCCTCAAGCCTCAGGCCTCAAGCCTTACCTGGACGCCGCGCGCCATCAAGATGGCGCAGGAAGCCGGTCTCGATCCTGCCACCATCACCACCATCGAGGCCACCGGCCCCGGCGGCCGCGTGTCCGGTGACGACGTCACGAAGTATCTCGCGTCCCCGAAAGCCTGAGGAACACAAAGGAGCAATGAAGCGAAGGGTCTTCTTTGCTGCCGGGCGGCTTTGTGTTTTCTACCCGCCTTGCAGTTCGTGGCTGAGGATGCTCAGCGCGTAGACGGCCGCCGTGTCGCTGCGGAGCACGAGCGGACCGAGCGTGATCGGCTGGAAGCCCGCGCTGATGGCCGCCGTCATCTCGCCCGGTGAGAAATCACCCTCGGGGCCGACGAGCCAGAGCACCTTGCGTGGCGCCCGGCCGTGCTTCGCGGTGTAGCCGGCGAGGGATTTTTTCAGGGTGGTCGTTCCGGCATGCAGGCTCGCGATGAGCTTCAGGTCGTAGTCCTTCGCCGCGGCCACAAAGGCGGCGTAATGCTGCAGCGGCGCGATCACCGGCAGCCAGGGATTGCCGCACTGCTTGGCGGCTTCGATCGCGGCGGTGCGCCATTTCTCGATCTTCTTGTCGGCGCGGTCCGCGTCGAGGTGCACCTGCGTGCGCTCGCTGAGCAGCGGCACGATGCGGGCGGCGCCGACCTCCGTTGCCTGGCGGACAATATCGTCCATTGTCGAACCCTTGGGCAACGCCTGGCCGAGCGTGATCTCGTAGGGCCGCGGTTTCGCCTGCCGTGATTCCTTCACGCGGAGCACGGTGCCGCCCTTGCTCGGGTCGATGCACTCGGTGAGCCACTCGCGGCCATGACCGTCGAAGGCGGTGACGGGATCGCCGCGCCCGCCGCGGTTCACCGTGACGAGGTGATGACTCTCCTCGGGCGTGAGCCGGATTTCCACGGCGTCGGCGGTGGCGGAGGGAGTGTAGGCGCGAAAGTCGGGCATGAGGCCAGCGTAGGGCGCCGCGGGCGCGCGACAAGGCGGGTTTTGCCGCGCGCACAAGATATGCCGAGCTTTGCGCAAGGAGTGACAAGACCCTTTCGCGGCGGGGTGTTAGTTTGTGATCATGTCATGAACTGGGCGGCTCTCAGGCCGGCCGGGGCGACGGCCCTTAAGCAGGCCAATCCAGCGCCTTGCGGTGTCACCGCGGGGGCGGGGCCCCTTTTGGTTTCTCCCCGGGAGTGCCGGGCCCACGCCACACGGACGGCGCAACCAGCGATTTTCCCATGACCACCGTGCTCGCACCGCCCAAGCCCCAGGCCGCCGTCCGTTTCGCCTCGCTGCTCGCCGGCGACAAGCGCTACAAGATCCTTGAGGCGCACATCAAGAAGTTCCAGCACCGGCAGGACGCCCTGATCGAGGTGCTGCACAAGGCGCAGGAACTGTTCGGCTACCTGGAGGATGACGTGCTCCGCTATACGGCGTGGCAGCTCAAGCTGCCGGCGAGCCGCGTCTACGGGGTCGCGACGTTCTACCACTTCTTCACGCTCAAGCCGCAGGGCGAGCACACCTGCGTCGTCTGCCTCGGCACGGCCTGCTATGTGAAGGGCGCGAACAAGATCCTCGCGGCCGTGGAGGGGCGCACGCACATCCGGCCCGGCGAGACGACGCCGGACAACAAGCTCTCCCTGCTCACCGCGCGTTGCATCGGCGCCTGCGGCATCGCCCCGGCCGTCGTCTATGACGGCACCGTCACACCGCGGCAGACGGCGGAGACGACCTTGGCCCAAATCAACCAGTGGGTGGCCCCATGACCCTGAACGATCTCCAGCAAACCAAGGACGCGGAACTCGCCGCGCGGAAAAGGATCGTCCTGCGCTGCTGCCTGGCCGCCAGTTGCAGCTCTTCGGGCTCGAAGGGAGTGAAGGAGCGCCTGGAAAAGGCCGTCAGCGAGGCCGGCCTGCAGGGCGAGGTCGAGGTGCGCGGCGTGGGCTGCATGAAGCTTTGCTGCGAGGGCCCGCTGGTGGCGGCCGACCCGGCGAACACACTCTATGTCAAGGTCACCCCGGACAACGCCGCGGCCATCATCGCGGCCCTCCGCGGGGGCAAATGCACCCTGCCGCAAGCGGACCCGGGCTCGCCGTTTTTCGCCCTCCAGGAAGCGATCGTGCTGGCGAACTGCGGCGTGATCGACCCGGAGCGGATCGAGGCCTACATCGCCGCGGACGGTTACCTCGCCCTGCACGAGGTGCTGGCCGAGATGGCCCCGAAGGAGGTGGTGGACGCGATCGTGAAGAGCGGCCTGCGCGGCCGCGGCGGCGCGGGCTTTCCGACCGGCCTCAAGTGGGGCACCGTGGCGAAATCCCCCGGCGCGAAGAAATACATCATCTGCAACGCCGACGAGGGTGACCCCGGCGCGTTCATGGACCGCAGCGTGCTGGAGAGCGACCCGCACCTCGTGCTCGAGGGCATGGCCATCGCCGCCTACGCGGTCGGGGCGGATCAGGGCTTCATCTACGTGCGCGCCGAGTATCCGCTCGCCATCAGCCGCCTGCAGAATGCCATCCGCCAGGCGAAGCGGGTGGGGCTGTTGGGCAGCGGCATCTTCGAGTCGCCGTTCAACTTCAACGTCGACATCCGCATCGGCGCGGGGGCGTTCGTGTGCGGCGAGGAGACCGCGCTCATGGCCTCGGTCGAGGGCAAGCGCGGCACGCCCCGCCCCCGCCCGCCGTTTCCGGCCGAGCGTGGCCTGTGGGACTGCCCGACGCTCATCAACAACGTCGAGACCTTCGCCAATGTCGCGCCCATCCTCCGCCGGGGTGCGGACTGGTTTGCCGGCATCGGCACGGAAAAGAGCAAGGGCACGAAGGTCTTCGCCCTCGCCGGCAAGATCAGGAACACCGGCTTGATCGAGGTGCCGATGGGCACCCCGCTCCGCAGGATCGTCGAGCAGATGGGCGGCGGCGCGCCCGCCGGGGGTGCGATCAAGGCCGTGCAGACGGGCGGCCCGTCCGGCGGCTGCATCCCCGCGCCGCACCTCGACACGCCGGTGGATTACGAGTCTCTCACCAAGCTTGGCTCCATCATGGGTTCGGGCGGCATGATCGTCATGGACGAGACCACGCGCATGGTCGACGTGGCGCGGTTCTTCATGGAGTTCTGCATGGACGAGTCGTGCGGGAAGTGCATCCCGTGCCGCGCCGGCACGGTGCAAATGCACCAACTGCTGGAAAAGATCCTCGCCCGCCGGGCCACGGCCCGGGATCTCGCGAAACTGGAGGAGCTCTGCGACATGGTGCGGAACACCAGCCTCTGCGGCCTCGGCCAGACTGCGCCGAACCCCGTGCTGAGCACGCTGCGTTTCTTCCGGAACGAATACGAGGAGCTGCTTCAGCCAGAGCTCCATGCCGCGCCGCCGCTCACGGCGAAGGCCTGACCACCCCGGACCATTATGGCTGCGAAAACACTCATCATCGACGGCAAGCAGGTCAGCGCCGAGAACCACACTACCATCCTGCAGGCGGCCACCGACAACGGCATCGCCATCCCGACGCTGTGCCACCTCGAGGGCGTCTATGACGTCGGCGCCTGCCGGCTCTGCATCGTTGAGGTCAAGGGCACGGCGAAGCTCCTGCCGGCCTGCACCACCCGCATCTACGAGGGCATGGAGGTGACGACCGACAGCGAGCGGCTGCGCAAATACCGCCGCATGACGCTCGAGCTGCTCTTCGCCGAGCGCAACCACATCTGCGCCGTCTGCGTGGCCAACGGCCATTGCGAACTGCAGGCCCTGGCTTACGGCCTCGGCATGGACCACGTCCGCTACGACTACTGCAACCCGGCGTGGGCGGTGGACGCCTCGCACCGGTTCATGGGCATGGACCACAACCGCTGCATCCTCTGCACGCGCTGCGTGCGGGTCTGCTGGCACATCGAGGGCGCGGGCACCAAGAACGTGGCCGGCCGCGGCACCAAGTCCCGCATCATCTCGGACCTCAACGAGCCATGGGGCGACTCGACCACCTGCACATCGTGCGGCAAGTGCGTCCTCGCGTGCCCGACCGGCGCGCTCTTCCACAAGGGCGACACCGCCGGGGAAAGCGTCCGCGACCGATCCAAGCTCGGATTCATCGTCAACGCCCGGGAGAAACAGCAATGGACCGTATAAAAGTTGCCACCGTCTGGCTGGGCGGCTGCGCCGGCTGCCACATGTCATTCCTCGACCTCGATGAGTTCCTGATCGATCTCGCCGGCCGGATCGAGCTCGTCTACAGCCCGATCGCCGACGTGAAGGAATACCCCGAGGGCGTCGACCTCTGCCTGATCGAGGGGGCGGTCTGCAACGAGGACAACCTCGAGCTGCTGCACAAGGTCCGCGCGCGGACAAAGGTCCTTGTGTCCTTCGGCGACTGCGCGGTGACGTGCAATGTCACGTCCCTGCGCAACTACCTCGGCGCGGCGAACGTCGACCAGATCCTCCAGCGCGCCTACATCGAGGCGGCGGACACCAACCCGGTGAAGCCCGGCCTCGAGGGCATCGTGCCGCGGTTATTGCCCAAGGTCCGGCCCGTGCACGATGTCGTGCCGGTCGAACATTTCCTGCCCGGCTGTCCGCCGTCCGCCCCGCGCATCAAGGCCTTCTTCTCCAACCTCCTCGACCACACGCCCGCCCTCAGCGGCGCGCAACTCAAGTTCGGCTGACGCCCCGCGCCCGCCCCCTCACCCCTCCGCCTTTCATGACGCGCCGCATCGTCATCGATCCCGTCACCCGCATCGAAGGTCACGCCAAGATCACCATCCGCCTCGATGAGGACGGCCACGTGGCCGACGCCGAGTTCCACGTCGTGGAGTTCCGCGGTTTTGAGAAGTTCTGCGAGGGCCGCCCGCTGGCGGAGATGCCCGGTATCACGGCACGCATTTGCGGCATCTGCCCGGTCTCGCACCTGCTCGCCTCGGCCAAGGCCGGCGACGCCATTCTTGCCGTGCGCGTGCCCACCGCGGCGGAAAAGCTGCGGCGGCTGATGAACCTCGGGCAGATCGTGCAGAGCCACGCGCTGAGTTTCTTCCACCTCAGCGCGCCCGACTTCCTGCTCGGCTGGGAGACGCCGCCGGCGTCGCGGAATGTCTTCGGGCTGATCGCGGCGAACCCCGACCTCGCCCGCGCCGGCATCCGCCTGCGGCAGTTCGGCCAGGAGATCATCGAGATTTTAGGCGGGAAGAAAATCCACCCGGCTTGGGCCGTGCCCGGTGGCGTGCGCAGCGGGGTGGACCAGGCTGCGCTCGACCGCATCGGCGCGTGGCTGCCCGAGGCGTATCGGACGACCGGCGTGGCGCTCGACCTGTTCAAGCGCGTGCTCTCGACCCACCAGCGCGAGATCGAAACCTTCGGAAATTTTCCGTCGCTTTTCATGGGCCTCGTCGGCCCGCGCGGCGAGTGGGAGCATCACGGCGGCAAGCTGCGGTTCAGCGACGGCACCGGCCAGGTCGTGGCCGACCAGATCGAGCCGAAGGAATATTCCAGCTACATCGGCGAGGCGGTGCAGGAGTCGTCCTACCTCAAGTCGCCCTATTACAAGCCGCTCGGCCTGCACGGCGGGCTTTACCGCGTCGGTCCGCTGGCGCGGTTGAACATCTGCAATTTTATCGGCACACCGAAGGCCGACGCCGAGCTGGCGAACTTCCGCACGTTCGGCCGCGGCGCCGTCACGTCGTCCTTCCTCTACCACTATGCGCGACTGATCGAGATCCTCGCCGCCCTTGAGCGCATCGAGCTGTATCTCAAGGATCCGGACCTGCTCCGCACGCACATCCGGTCCGACGCCGGCATCAACCACCTGCACGGCGTGGGCGTGAGCGAGGCCCCGCGCGGCACGCTCTTCCATGAATACTGGGTGGACGAGCACGGTCTCATCCAGAAGGTGAACCTCATCATCGCCACCGGGAACAACAACCTCGCGATGAACCGCACCGTCGCGCAGATCGCGCGCGCCTACATCCCCGCCGGCACGACCACGATTCCCGAGCCGCTGCTCAACCGGATTGAGCACGGCATCCGTTGCTACGACCCGTGTCTGAGCTGCTCGACGCACGCGGCCGGGCAGATGGCGCTGCAGGTGCGCCTGCTCGGCCCGGACGGCAGCCTGCTCCACGAAATCCAACGCGACTGAATCCGCCGTTCCCATGAAACCCAGCACCCACACCGAAACGACCCTGTTGGTCATCGGTTACGGCAATACCCTGCGGCAGGACGACGCGGCCGGGCCGCTCGTCGCGGAAAGAATTGGAGCACTCGGCATCACCGGGGTTCGGGTCATGGCCTGCCGGCAGCTCACGCCCGAGCTCGCGGCCGAGCTGGCCGAGGCGGTGTCGGTCGTGTTCGTGGATGCCACCAGCGATACCTCCCGCGAAGTGGAGCTGGAGCGGATCGCACCGGCCGACTCGGCCAAGATCACCACCCACGCGGCAGATCCAGGCGCGCTGCTGGCCATGGCCCGGGAACTTTACGGCAGCGCGCCGGCGGCCTGGCTTTTGAAAGTGCCGGCGGAGAAATTTGGGCACGGCGAAAGACTGTCGGAATTGACGCTCGCCGGCATCGAGGCCGCGGTCAGTGAGATCCGGCTGCTGATCGCCGAGTGGGTGTTTTAAGCGCCGGGCCCGGGCAAATCTCGTTGACGGGGGAATGGCCCGGGCGTCTGCTCGCGACCCCATGCGCGTCGCGTTTTTAATTTCCCGCGGCCTCGCGCCGCTTGCGGCGGCCGTGTTCGCCAGCACCGTTTCGGCCAAGGACCTGGTCATCCATGCGGGAACTTTGCTCGACGGCGTTTCCGCCGTGCCGCAGCACAAGGTTTCCATCCTCGTCCACGACGACCGCATCACGGCTGTCGCGCCGGGTTTCCAGGCGCCGGCCGGGGCCGAGATCATCGATCTCTCCAGCCAGACCGTGATGCCCGGCTTCATCGACTGTCACGTGCATATCGCCGGCAAACTGCCGAGTCAGGTCAACTCGACCGAGGACTGGCTCACGCACTCCGACATCGACCGGGCCTTCGACGGGGCGGTGTTCTGTCGGGCCATGCTGCAGCAGGGGTTCACCACCGCGCGCGATGTCGGGGGTGGCGACGACACGGTCGCCGTGCGCAACGCCATCAACGCCGGCAAGATCGCCGGCCCGCGGCTGTGGGTGTCGCTCGAACCGCTCGGCCCGACCGCCGGCCACGGCGATCCGCAGAGCGGTCTCGATGCCGGGTTGAGTCATCCGGGCTGGACCAACGGCATCGTCAACACGCCCGAAGAGGCGCGTCTCCGGGTACGCGAGCACCGCCGCCGCGGCGCCGACCTGATCAAGATCATGCCCTCCGGCGGCATCGCCTCCACCGGCGACAATCCCCACCAGCAGCTCATGACCGACGAGGAGATGCGCGTGGCCGTCGCGACCGCCCACGCGCTCGGCCTGAAAGTCGCCGCGCACATTTATCCCGCGGGCGCGATCGAGGCGGCAGTGCGCGCCGGCGTGGATTCGGTCGAGCACGGATCGTTTGCCACGCCGCAGACCTACGCGTTGATGAAGGAGCACAAGACCTACCTCGTGCCCACGCTGGCGGTGTTCGATGTCTATTACACCGCCGCCCGCGACCACCCCGAGTTGCTCGCGCCCGGCACCGCCGCCAAGGAGCTGGCGAACGACCTCTTCCCAAAGAAGAATTTCCCCGCGGCCCTCAAGGCCGGCGTCGCCATCGCCTACGGCACCGACCTCGGCGAGGGGAACCACGCCATGGACTTCGGCCTGATGATCTCTTGCGGCATGGCCCCGGCCGACGCCCTGTTCGCCGCCACGCGCAACGCCGCCGACCTGATCGGCGCGGCGGACCGCATCGGCTCCATCCAGCCCGGCCGCTTCGCCGACCTCGTGGCCGCCCCCGGCGATCCGCTCAGCGACCCCACCCAGTTTGAGAAGGTCAGTTTCGTGATGAAAGGCGGCACTGTCTATCGGCAGGGCGGCCACCCAACCCTGGCCGCTGCGCAGTAGCGCGCGGCCGGCGCGGGAAAAATCAGCGTTTACTTTGCCGGCGCGCCGGCTTTGGTTCGCGCCTCGCTCATTGCCCGGGTGGCGGAATTGGCAGACGCAGTGGACTCAAAAT